>NC_019701.1:2490000-3690000 GCF_000317065.1 Pseudanabaena sp. PCC 7367 | reverse complement strand
GATTTTGGTGCGAAGGGTGCTAAAGTGAGACATAATGATACTACTCCTGAAAAAAGTGTTAACCGAGAGAGATACCCGCTAATTACTAAGCAAAGTTAGTAGTTGTGTGGGTGTGGCTGTATCAGTTGCTAGCATTGGTGGTGCTAGCCTTACCCGGCTCAGCCAACCGGGAAAGCTTGTTTAGAACTCCATTCGCTGGTATTCAGCGTCTGTAGTTGCCGCAGGGCGAGCCCTCAACCTGGCCCAATCGCGGAGTGCAGCGACCTGTTCGGTCATGGTGCGCGATAGTGGGGTGGTTGACTTGATTGCTGAGATGATATCAAGTTGGGTAAATTCCCTGCCCTGCGAAAAAGCTGTGTACATGGCGGCGATCAAGGCTTGCTCGATCTCAGCGCCAGAAAATCCTTCGGTAATTTCCTTCGCCAGTTGGTCAATGTCAAATCTGCTCAGGTCAGAACGGCGCTTGTTGAGGTGAATTTGGAAGATAGCGCGACGCTCATCCTGGTTCGGCAGATCAATAAAGAATAATTCATCAAAGCGACCCTTGCGCAAGAATTCACTGGGTAGGCGATCGACCCGATTGGCAGTGGCCATTACAAATACTGGTGAAGTTTTTTCTTGCATCCAGGTCAGGAAAGAACCAAAAATCCGTGAAGAAGTACCACCATCAGAGTCGGCAGAGCCAGCACCACCGGCAAAAGCTTTATCTAGTTCATCAATGAAGAGAATGACCGGGGCGATCGATTCGGCCACCTTGAGAGCATTACGGAGATTCGCTTCCGATCGGCCCACGGTGCTACCGTCATATACCCGACCCATATCCAATCGTACCAGGGGCAAAGACCAGAGCTTAGAAGTAGTTTTGGCAATCAACGACTTACCACAGCCGGGTACACCAATGATTAGCATCCCCTTTGGTTGGGGAAGGCCATATTCCCTAGCCTTGGAACTAAACGCCGTAGTGCGCTCCGTTAACCAATGTTTTAATTCTTCCAGGCCACCAACCGAACCCATGCCCTCTTCGCAGTCTAAATATTCAAGAATGCCATTGCGTCTAACCAGTTGCTGCTTTTCGGTCAGCACAATCTGCACTTCGTTCTCAGTGAGCTTGCCTGTGGTTACCTGGGCTTTACGGTAGACTTTCTCGGCTTCATCGCGGGTTAATCCCTGAGCCGCCCTCACCAATTTTTCCTTAGTATCAGGCTGCATTTTGTGATAGCGCGATTGTCCTAGTTGCTCCGCTAACACCGCTTCTATTTCCTGGATGTCGGGTAGGGGGAAGTCGAGGACTACTACTTCCTTTTCTAGTTCGATCGGCACCGATTGCACCGATGACATCATAATAATGCTTTTAAGCGTGCCTTTAAAACTGGCTACAGCATCACGGAGCCAACGACAAACTTCAGGATTTTCTACAAAGGGATGGATATCTTTGAATACAAATATAGCTGGATCTTTGTGGCGAATTGCCCATTCGATCGCGGCCTGTGGTGAGATTGTGTTGTGTTGAGTAGCATTAACCTGCCCATACTCAACCATGCCACGGGTTACAGTCCAGGTGAATAATGCTCTAGCTGGCTTGATTTGGGCAATGGCAGCGATCGCTTGTTCTGCTCTTTCCTCTTCCGAGGTGTTGAGATAGATCAAGGGATACTGAGCTTGGATAAGGATACTAAGTTCTTCTCGCATGGCCTATTAGCTTAATTTCTTAAAGCTTAATCAAAGCTTGTGGTGAGGAGGGATAAACCGAATCGTAAACCAAGGAGCTTAGAACCTGCTCTAGCACTTAATCGTTCTGATCTAAAATGATCTAAATCGTTCTAAATCAAAATTAGGCTTGGAGCTCTTAATATTAGCTGCTGATCCTTGATTAATCTTGGATAAATCTGCTGATGCAGTAGATTAAAGTTGATAATCTATTAGATTTGTAACTACTTAACCTATGACTTCAGACCGGGGCAATGCTATTAGAATTTGGCTAGCTTACTGGCATATCTGGATATATTGGATATTTAGATGCCAGTATCCTGGATCAATACCCTTAGGCGATCTATCTAACTGTGACTAACTCTTCATCATGGCCGGTCAGCGCAGGGGTCTGGACTGAGCCATTGCGATCGCTCCGATCGCCACCGACTGCCAACAATTCACCCTCTTTAATAACAAGAGTCTGTTCGCAAGCAGGACAGTTATGAACCTGGTGCGTATATCCGACTCCGGCTCTTTCTACCACCTCAGCATGGGAGAGATAAAAAGAAATTGCCTTTGCTGCCAACTCCGACATAGATTCCTGATCGATCGCCGAGCGAATCTTTAGTTGGCGGTGTAAGTCCGCTGATAGGTAAAGGGTTACCTTTTGCTTGTCGTGCATATACTTTTTGCTAATTTGGTTTACCCGGGTATGGGCATAATATAACCGTCATTCAAAAATCCTGTCAAGACGTTGTGCGGTTATGACGCTAAAATGTTTACATAGCTTTACAATCGCTAAATCCCCATGAGAATTAATACTTATAAGGAACATTAATCCCAAGAGCTACGTCATTGAGTTGTGGACAAATAAATGCTTAATCCTGATTGTTGACAATTCTTACAAATCCAGCCAGCACAGCGGCTAAGAGTTTAGGATTGCAATCTAGGGGATTCTGGTTCCAGATGTATCGTTATTTAATGCGATATTTAAATGTGATTTAGATTGTTTAGTTGGGCAACGTAACTATGGCGGGGAGGATTGAGAAAATGGATAAAACTTTACGCAAAGGCTTAAGTTTGATTGGTGCTTTGGTTGTGGCTAGCGGATCGATCGCGGTTCTGGCAGGAAGTGTCACGGCGCAAACCAAATCATTATCTCTGGCGCGAAATTTTAGACCCGACCCGATCGAACTGGCTGGCAGCGCTGGCGGGGGCAAGAGTATTCCCAGTCTGGCTGGGATGCAGGGCAGATGCCGTGGTTTTAGTAATCAAAACCCCAATCACGTAGTCCAGTTGACCGAAGATTTCCCTCTGGTTGATATGCTGGTACATACCCCAAATATCAATGCGGATTTGACTTTGCTGGTGAAGGGCGATAATGGATTAGTAATTTGTGCCGATGATGAATATCGTGGCCGCAATCCCCAGATCACCAGGCGATTAAGCCAGGGTAATTATCAAATCTGGGTTGGCACTGGTAATGCTAACCAATCGGTCAACTATACGCTTTCGATTAGTGAAATAGCTCAAAAATGATCGACCAGAAATTTTTGCAAACAATGAACCAAACCGCGCTAGCTCCGATCGTTGCCAACCAAGCTAAGCGCAGCATTGGGATGAGGGCTAAGTTGGGGCTAAAAAAAATAACTCAAGCAGCGATCGCGGTAGCGGTTTTAACTGCCTTTTCTGGTTGGCCAGGGATTGCCTCCAGCCAGAATATGTTTAGCCCGATCGCGCCTCGGTTCAGCCCTGATCCAATCACCTATGCTGGTAAGGCAAGTGGAGCGATGCAATTGCAGGCGATCGCTGGTAGTAATGCTGTGGGCGATTGCCAGGGCTTAACTCAATCCAAGCCTAATCATGTATTGCAATTGATAAATCCGTTTGGGCAACTTAGTATCAAAGCGGAAGGGATATCTAAGAATATTTCGTTGCTGGTAAAAGGGCCAGATGGAGTGTTTTGCCAAACCGGTCGATCGCCGGAAATTTCTGGAGCCTGGGCGCTAGGCGAATATCAAATTTGGATCGCCTCGATCGATGGCTCTGCCACTGATTATCGTCTCTCGATCAGCGAAACTAATCATTAATTGCGATTAATTGCGAAAGGGGCAAAAATTAGTCTTAAAAAGCCTAGTCCTGCAAAAAACTTTAGTTAAAGGCTCCTCCACAACGCCGTCTCACCGCAGTTTTTGATCCTGGAAACCAGGTGGGAACAGAACACTTAGTCGATTGAGGTTTCCAGATACTGGTCTGGTATACCGTCGCTAAGACGAGAACGCTCCCTAATCAAAAAATTATCGATCAACAAACATTATTGGTAGTCACGTACGCCATAGAGGAGTGCAACCAATATAGCGATTGCGGGCTAGATAATCAATCACCCTTTTGGAGGTGATCTGAGCGATCGGGGCTCTTTGGTTTGGCATAGTTCGATCGGCATAGTTAGACTTAATCGAAAGGCTTGTTATGCATAGCTTCTACCGCTCTATTGGTAATTGCAGAAATAAGAGCGGCAATGGTGAAGATTTATAACTGTTTTATTTTTCTTTATAGCTGGGTTGGCAAATCAATCAAATTCCCCACCAGAAGCTTAATTAGCTGTTGGGTTAGAGCAAATAGCCCCACCCTGGCAATGGCGATCGCTGGGCTTACCCCAAACATAGGGCAATGCTCATAAAAAATCAGGCAACTTAAAGCTAATCCATAAGCTGCTTTTTGCCATTGGCGGACATTTGGTGGGGGTTGGCCATCAGGAATATTTGAGGAGAGAAAGTAATCGCCAATTTTTAAAATTTCTACGATCAACTGCAATTCTGGCTCTGTTTGGAATATCAATCTAGAAGGGGAGGCTGGGGATTGGAGGGCGCGATCGAATTGATTGAATTGATTGGATTTTTCAGGATGTGAAAGGAATGACCAATTAAAATCAGCCGCACTGGCATTTGCTAAACCCTCCTGTTGGGCAAGCTGCAACATGGCCTCACATGTAGCATAGGCATATTGCACATAGGTATAGCCAGGGAATTTGCTCTGTTGGCTTGGATAAGCTGAGTTTGGCTTATTCAGAGATCTGGCGCGATCGATTGAATGAATAGAGCGATTAACTGGGGCATTTAGATCGTTTTGCTTGTTTCGTTGATCGATCTGATCGCTAGGAGCATCATCGCAATTTACATTTAAATTTTTGAAATAGCTTAAATAGGCACTCAGACAATCGGCCAGGTAGCGATCGCTCAGCCTGAAGTTTAAATGCCCACCGATCGCTGCTACTGCGTAAAACTGTGAAGATGTGGCGAGTAACTCAATTTCTGGGGCTGAAATTGTTGAAATTGTTAATCGATGATTTAAATGCTGTAATCGATCGCTGAGAGCCTGGGCGATCTGCTCTGGGTTCAGCGGCGCTATTTCAAGATGGGGCGATCGGTTTGGCTGGGATTGATTTGAGCTTTGCTCTTTTGTTGAGGGCAATTGATCAATGGCTGGCGAGTTGAAGCGATTTAAATATTGATTTAGATCATGGGCAAGCTGAAAAGCCACTGGGCAAGAGTAATGAGCCTGGTAGTTGGGGTAGCAGGGCTTGATCAGAATTTCTTGGGTTTGCCAATGCGTCACAATTTTTGCCCGGTCATGTTGCTGGAAACCAAGCGAAACAGGATATTGGGCAAGATATTGATCTAGATATTGTTCTAGATATTGAATCGCCGTAATCCTAACTTGCGCTCTCAAAAATTCGGCTGGTAAAAACTTAGCAATCAACTTAATTTCTTAGACAACTTTAATGTCATTCCAAGATAACAAAAGGTTGGCAATATGAACTGTGGAAAGCAAACCACTAGATTAGCGTCTCCAACCTAGTGAATAGTTTCTTCAATCACTAAAACTTTCGATATTGCAACAGTTAATCAAGATTACAGCAGTTTAAAGCAATCGATCGCTTTAACTATGAGATAGTTAACTGCAAGGAGAATAATGGCAATGCGCTCAACCAGTTATAAACACCGACAATAAACATTCACGGCAAATGGCTCCTGCGTCTAATCATCCACCACTAATCCACCACCAGATTTTGACGGATTATATGGGTTCTATGGATTATGCCAATGCAACAGGAAAAATTACAGATGTTTTATGCCGATTACAACCCGATCGTAATGTTGTTTGTTAATTGCTAGGTTGTACATGATTACTAAAGAATTATTCAAGAAATTATAGGAACTGAGGAACCAAGAACCTAAATCAATGCGGCGAGCGATTTTGTGTGGTTATTATGGCATGGGCAATGGTGGCGACGAGGCATTGTTAGCAACCTTGCTCCAGCTTTTACCTAAGGACATTGTGCCGATCGTGCTTTCTGGCGATCCTGCCATGACCGAAGAACTACACCAGGTTCAAGCCTGCGATCGCAAAAATGTTTGGAATTTGATCGACGTAATCAAACAGGCAGATATTTTTATCTGGGGGGGCGGCAGCTTGATCCAGGATGCCACTAGTTGGCGGAACCCCATCTATTATGCTGGTTTGATGGGTTTAGCCAAGCAAATGAACCTGGTTACAGTGGCCTGGGCTCAGGGGGTTGGCCCGCTCCACCAAAAATTCAGCCAGAAGATCGCCAAACGAGCCTATCAAGCCTGTGATTTGGTGAGTGTGCGCGATAGTAATTCCGCTCATCTCCTCGCCGATTGGCAAATCCCTTGTTTATTAGCACCCGATCCGGTTTGGGCTTTGCGATCGCAACTTGTCCTCAACCTATCCTCGTTGCCTGCGCCGCGTGTAGCGGTAGTATTACGCGATCATCCCCTGTTAACCAGCAAGCGATTACAAAATCTGGGCATTGCCTTGTGTAACCTCCAAAAAGCAACCGGTGCCCACTTGCTGATCTTGCCGTTTCAGCCAGCGCAAGACATGCAGATCGCCCAACAAATTTACGATCTATCACCAGCCAATGCCACAATTATGGTGCAAGAAGATCCACGATCGCTCAAGGGCATATTTAAGGGGGTGGAAATGACGATCGCCATGCGCTTACATGGCCTGATCATGGCCGCCGCAGAGGGATCGCGTTGCTGGGGGATTAGTTATGATCCCAAGGTTAATAACCTAATGCAGGAATTAGAAATCCCTGGCTGGGACTTGGCCAATTTACCCGATCAGCCTAATGTGATCTGTCAAAAATGGCTAGAGCATTATGCAAATGGCGATCCGCTCTCATCGGCAAAGATTCAATCGATGGGCGATCGGGCTTTGATTCATCAACAGCTATTAGCAAATCTATAGCAAGGGGATTGGGTTTAGGATTTGGGAATAAAGTTTAGGTGATAGAAGTTATTGGTATTAGCCTGGGGCAGGAATTACTGCAATCGCAGCTCGATCGCGTAGTCGCTGCGGATTACCTGATCGGTGGCGATCGGTTGCTTAGTTGTTTCCCCGATTATTTAGGCCAAAAGATCAAGCTGGGCAATCTACTGGCAACCATTGACAAAATAAAGCAAATTATTGCCACCACCCCCAAAGTAAAAATTGTGGTACTGGCTTCCGGCGATCCACTTTTGTTTGGAATTGGCCGATTGCTATTGGAGCATTTCCCACCCGCATATCTACAATTCTCACCCAGTGTCAGTTCAATTCAATTGGCCTTTGCTCGCCTCAAAATTCCCTGGCAGGATGCGATCGTGGTTAGTAGTCATGGCCGATCGCTCCGCGAATTAGAAAAAGCATTGCGGCCAGGCAAGCCACATATCGCCATCTTGACCGATGCAATTAACCACCCCCTGGCGATCGCTAATTTCATCACCGCCTTGCAGCTCCCTGTTAGTTATCAAATCTGGGTTTGCGAGAATCTGGGCGACAAAAATGAACGAGTAGTTAATCTTTCAGAATTAATTAAACTCCATCGATCGCAGCTAATAGATACGCATAACGATCGCTCGGTTCCAGCCAATATGGCAGGTCATCTTGACCCAACTGAGTCAACCGCTTCAGATATTGTAAATTTTCAAAATAATGACGATCGACCCAGTCAATTACCAGAACAATTACCAGACCTAGAATTTGCCCCCTTGAATGTGGTAGTGCTTTCAAAGCAAGCAGAATCACCCTGCCTCGATCATGCCCAATTGCCGATCGTTGGTATTGCCGATCAATATTTCCATTCATTTAGCGATCAACCAGGCTTAATTACCAAGCGCGAGATTCGTTTGTTAGCCCTTGGTGAACTGGAACTGCAACCAGGGCAAGTGATCTGGGATATTGGCGCGGGAACTGGATCACTCTCGATCGAAATGGCCAGATTGGTTCCTGCCGCCAGGATCTATGCGATCGAAAAAACTGCTGCCGGAGCGACTCTGATCGCTAAAAACATGGCTCGCTTCCAGGTTGATAATATTGAAATCCACCAGGGCAAAGCCCCAAAAATACTGGCAGATTTACCCAACCCCGATCGTATCTTTATTGGTGGCAGCAGTGGTGAGTTGGCGGCTATTTTGCAGGTTTGTTGCGATCGCCTTGCCATGAATCCACAATCTGAGCGAAAGAAAATCTTAGTAGCCAACTTTGCCAGCCCTGAGCATCTCCATCTAGCTATGAGTTGGCTCAAGCAGCGTAAATATTCGGTGCAACTGTTGCAAGTGAACCTGGCGCGATCGGTGCCGATCGGTTCAGTCAGTCGATTTGCGCCGCTTAATCCAGTCACAATTTTGAAAGCTTTATTCTGAGTTTTCTGATGTTTCTGATTCTATGGATTGGGGCTCTATTTCATGTTTGTATTCTTGCGCAACCTCTGAATCCTTGGATATTACAGGGGATGAGTCGTTTGCGGATTTAGCCATATAATTCAGCGGATACAGTCTAAATCCTGGCGCATTGTAACTTTTAGGTAAATAGGATTCAGGGATCTTATTACTAACTTCAACCCGATCGCCTACCTGAAAAGCCCTGGTATAGATCAAAACCACCCCAGCGATCGCATTGGAAACTGCTTCCTTTACTCCAAATTAAGCATCCTCACTGCCAATTTCACCACCCAAAAACACCTCTTCCATATCTCGCTTCAGCGCCACATCAAACGATCGCAATTGAGCCGGAGATTGAGGCAACCAAAAGCCACCATTACCCACCTTAGGCGGCGGCAGAATATCATAAAGGGGCGTATTCAAAAAATAAGTATCGGCCAGTTTGATGCCCCAGGCTGGCATTCCTACCCTGCCCCATTCCCGTTGACAAACATGCAGCGGATCTTTATAGCCGTGAGCAGCACAATCATCCTCAAACCGATCGGCATCATATTCAAAAATTGAGGCGATCGTGGCTAATCCCTGAATCGCCAGAGCCGGAAAAGTATCTGGACAAAAGCCAAATTCCTGAAGTAGTTGATCGCATAGCAATCTAACCGGAGCCTGATCAGGGAATCCAAGCGAATGAATAATTAGTCGATCTGCATAGCCAAATAAAATTTCCGGCGGCTCAAACACCACCAGCGTATTATAAATCCTTGCCAAATACGAAAGCGCTTCTTCTGGGCAGAGTGAAACCGCGATCGCCCCTGCTGCCCTTGCATATACATCGTGAACTGGTCTGTGAACGCTCACTTACCCTACTGCCTAATGAATATAAGTTAATTTTTATGATGTCAATACTGTTATAGATTAAGCCAGATAGACCCAGATTACCAGCGATTTCCTGCTTATTTAGACAATATTTGCTAATAAATTTTCAACCACTTCAACCTTGAGTTTTCAAGCTGATTTTGGAGTCAGCGCTATGGTTGAGAACCTTTTGTGGTCTAATTCAAACCGACTCGGCATGATCCAGAGCAAATCGATTACTCAAATCCAGCTTATACTTCCGGTCAATCTATCAACTCATCAATATAAACACCAAATCTTGTCATGCCTGGTTCTGGCTTGGCTACCAGGTTTTCTGCTTAAGCATAAATTAGTAAATCAGATCAAGTAGCCCGGAATTGCCTAAATTAGCATCAGCTCGATCAGAAACAATCGCTAACAAAGCAATCGGGTGCTCCGGCGATCGCTAGTGACAATAAATCAGGGATCGCAAAAATCCGTCAAACTTATGTTGAGTTAATAAGTAGTTAATAAGTAAGGCTAAGAATATTAGCTGAGCAGGGCGATCGCGTTACATAATTAAAATGCTACTAATAGATTGATTTAGGGAGTATCTGGCCATGAGTATCTTAATTAAGCAGGCTCAGATCCTGTTGCCCGATGGTAACTTGCAGACAGGCGATCTCTTAGTGCGCCAGGGGAAGATCGCGGCGATCGCTGAGAATATTGATGAAACCGCAGACCAGACAATTGAAGCGGAGGGGTTAACCCTACTTCCGGGTGTCATCGATCCCCAGGTGCATTTCCGCGAACCAGGCTTGGAATATAAAGAAGATTTGCGAACTGCCAGTCATGCCTGTGCCAAGGGTGGCGTGACCAGCTTTTTAGAAATGCCCAATACCAAGCCCCTGACCGTGACCCAGGCGGCAATGGATCATAAGCTAGGCTTGGCGGCAAGTAAATGCGTAGTTAATTATGGCTTTTTCACTGGCGCAACTTCCCACAATCTCGAAGAGTTGCTAAGTGTCAATCCCACCTGTGGAATCAAGATTTTCATGGGATCGATGAAGGGGGACTTACTGGTCAGCGAAGAAGAAGTGCTCGACAAAATTTTTGGCCACGGATCGCGGCTGATTGCGGTTCATGCCGAAGACCAGGAACGAATTAAGCAACGGCGGCAAGAGATTTTAAGCCAGTATGGCGATCCCCCCACCGATGTGCCCAATGCAGTTCATTCCGAGATTCAAGACAATCAAGCAGCTTTGCTGGCCACCAAGCTAGCGGTAAAACTCTCAACGCGTTACCAGCGCCGCTTACATATTTTGCACCTGTCCACTGGCGAGGAAGTGGAATATTTACGCGAGCATAAAGCGCCCTGGATCACTGCCGAAGTTACCCCTCAACATCTAATGCTGAACACCACAGCCTATGAAAAACTTGGTTCACTGGCACAAATGAATCCGCCCCTGCGATCGCCTGAGCATAATCAAATGCTGTGGCAAGGTTTGCACGATGGCATCTTAGATTTCATTGCCACCGACCATGCCCCCCATACCCTGGAAGAGAAAGCCCGCCCCTATCCTGGCTGTCCATCGGGAATGCCGGGGGTAGAAACTTCGCTGCCGCTGATGCTAACTGCCGCCGCCGATGGGCGCTGTACCCTGGCTCAGGTTAGTCGTTGGATGAGTATTAATGCGGCCAAAGCCTATAAAATCCCCAATAAGGGCGAGCTAAGAATTGGTTGGGATGCGGATCTGGTTCTGGTCGATCGCCAGACTCGCAAGCCTGTCCGGCGCGAAGAATTACTGACAAAATGCGGCTGGAGTCCATTTGAGGGCTGGCAGCTCACTGGTTGGCCAGTGGTGACGATCGTGGGTGGTGAAGTGGTGTTTGCGGATGGCAAAGTAAATGCTCAGGTACGGGGTAAAGCGTTGAGTTTTAATGCTTAACTTTGATGCTTAACTTTGATGCTTAACTTTGATACCTAGCTTTGATGCCTGATTTTGAGACTTAATTGGGAATATTTCCGCCAGCAAATTGAAATCAATCATCCTGCATCCATTTTCTAGTACCAAAAAACTGACAAGACCTAGCCGCGATCGCACTTGCCTGCTTCAATGCGATGGTGAACTTCTGGGCTGAGTCTATTGCTAAGTCAAGCTCCGGTGCTGCCAAGTTTTGCTGGGCAAGATAATAACAAAAAGCACCATGAAAAATATCACCAGCACCCAGAGTGTCAATCACTTTAACCGTTGGCACGGCAATTTCACCACGCCGATCGCCAGATTTATAATTAATCAGTGCTGCGCCCTTAGTGATCGCCATATTCCTTACCCCTAGCTGACTTAAAAACTCACAAACATCCGCTTCACTAAAACATCCCGGCGGCAAAAAATTACTAGAACAAATTGCATAATCGCAATCCTTTAAAACCTGCTCAAAGCCCTCCTTCCAACTGCCCCCATCCACCACCACCGGAATTTGCCTTGTCTTTGCCATTTGCGCAATCTTGGCGCTGATATCCATCTGGTGACCATCGATCAACACCACCTCAACTCCCGCCAGCGGATCAAAATTTAACCGTGCTAATTGAGTTAGCGGAATTTGCCGCCCAGTCGCATTTACTGAAATCACCGATCGCTCTCCGGTGTCCTGGCTCACCACGATCGATGACATGGGTGGAGGGTCTTGGCGATCGGCAGCTAGATCAATTATCTCTACGCCATATTTTCCCAAGTCTGCTGAAATCAGGCTAGCTAGCTCATGGTTACCCAGCGCCGTAATTAGCTTGCAATTGCTATTTCCCCTGGCCTGTTCTGATGTTTTAGATTTGCTGCTCAAATGGGCAAACGCTACAGCGGCATTTGTAGCAGGGCCACCACCAGAAATGAGGTGATCCTGGGCAACAACTTTTTGATTTGGTTCGGGTGGGGCAGCAGCCAGATAAATTAGATCTAGCGTGGTCAAACCAACAAAGAGGCCATGCATAATCTTGAAATCCCCCAATTTAATTGGAGCAGATGTGGGTAAGAGCGATCGCTATTTTTACATTTTTTAGATCAAGAGTCTCTAAAGGTTGCACTAGCTTACTTTAGTTTGATTCCTTTGTTATACTCATGCCAGTTACAGAAATGATCTAAAGGCTTAATTTTTTCCAGGCATAGTGCCACTAGCTCAATCTATTGCTTCGCTATTTTGCGGTAACCTCGCTACAACAATCGCTAAAATCTGCTCAAGATGTCCGACTCATTGCCAGAACCCAAGTCTTATTCAAAGCAAAAAACAGATCTATATCCAGGTCAAACTAAGCAAGTCAAACAACAAAAACTAAGCTGGCAACATTTAGCGATCGCCCTGGTTGGTGGCATTCTGATCGGTCTAACGCCCGATCCCTTTGGCTGGTGGTGGTTGGCCTGGATCGCATTAATACCACTGTGGTTGCTGACTCAACAGGTGGGCATCAAATCAGCCGCAATCCTGGGCGCAATTTGGGGATTCGCCTATCATGGCATGGCGCTATTTTGGATTACTGGCGTGCATCCCATGGATTGGTTGGGGGTGACCTGGCTGGCAAGCTTGGCGATCGCCATCGCGGTATGGCTGTTTATTACGGTTTGGGGCATGGCGATGCCGATCCTGTGGGCGATCGTAATGGCGGGAGCAACCCAAAAGTTATCACCATTGCGCCGAATCATCATTGCTGCTGCTACGCTCTGTGCGTTGGAATGGCTCTGGGGGCAGGGGCCTTTATTCTGGAGCGCCTTGGGCTATACCCAGAGTCCGCATAATCTATTGATTCTGCAAATGTCGCGGCTGTCGGGGCAACAAGCGGTAACAGCAGCGATCGTGGTGATTAATGGCTTACTGGCTGAAGCAATTCTGCCGATCTTTCAAACTGGGATCAAAGTTAGATTTAAATATAAATCAAAACTGCCAACATTATTACTGAGAGTGCGATCGCTTGAATCTGGTCTTAGGCCGACGCTGAAATGGCACTATTTGCGATTGGCGTTGTTTTTGTTTTTGTTTATGGCATTGTATGGTGCTCAGGTAATGCATAGTCCACACTTGACCGCCACCAATGGGCAGGCTTTGCAAGTAGGAATCGTACAGGGGAATATCTCTAATCCAGTTAAATTTAGCCCCCAGGGAACCCAGATCAGCCTCGATCGCTATGCCCAGGGTTACACGCAGCTCGCTCGATCCGGTGTGGAGATGGTGGTTACACCAGAAGGGGCATTGCCTTTTTCATACGATCGCGGCATTGATGGGAATCTTGGGAATGCAACTCTAAATAAACTCGATCGGGCAGTTTTAACCAAAAAAGTACCAATCTGGCTGGGAGCCTATGGCAGGGCTGATCAGCCTGGATCTCATCCCTTAGATGCCACTAATAGTTTGTTTTTAATCGATCGTAATGGGGCGGCAGTGTCCCGCTACAACAAGGTAAAACTAGTGCCGGTGGGTGAATATATCCCATTCAAGAACATTCTGGGGGGATTGATTAATCGCCTTTCGCCATTGGAAGGGGAGTTTGTGCCAGGAAAATCGAGCCAAATAGTAGAATCCCCCTGGGGCAAAATTATCATCGGCATTTGCTATGAGTCGGCCTTCCCAACTCATTTCCGCGCCCAGGCTGCCGCTGGCGGTGAGTTGATTATTACAGCGTCTAATAATGCCCACTATGCGGAAACCATGCCAGCCCAACACCATGCCCAGGATGTGGCCAGGGCAGTTGAAACCGATCGCTGGGCGGTGCGGGCAACGAATACGGGTTATTCAGGGATCGTCGATCCAAATGGGCGCACGATCTGGCGATCGCAGATCAACACCTTTGAAACCCATGCTGATGTGGTTTATTTACGGCAAACCAAAACGCTGTATACCAGGTTGGGCGATTGGCTTACGCCCTTATTGGTGGTTGTAGGGGTGGGGATTTTTGGTTGGGAAAGGTTTAAATTGAGGCGAGGACAGTAGATTGTTGCTTAACAACAAATTGCTTAAGCGGCAGAGCAAACAACACGAAAACCAATCCGACTTTGGGTGTCTGTTGCACTGTATTCTGTGCGATAAGCTGAGCGGCAGCTATGTGGGCTCGATATCCATGAACCACCTCGTACAACTCTATAGGGATAACCTATCAGTTGCAAAGCACTTTTTCGTGCACTTCCATTCCTTGGCGCTCCATGATAACTCTCATGCCAAGCATCCTCACACCATTCGTACAAATTACCATGCATATCATAGAGACCCCAGGGGTTTGCAGGAAATTCTCCTACCTCTGTTGTTTCACCTCTATAGTTGCCTTGTGAGCCTTTTCCATATGGTTTATCATTTCCTGAATAATTAGCGATATCTGTAGTGATGGTTTCACCAAAATGGAAAGGGGTAGTTGTTCCTGCCCTACAGGCATATTCCCATTCTGCTTCACTAGGTAGACGATATTTCTTACCTGTCTTATCGCTCAACGCTTTACAAAAATCTTGTGCTCCAATCCAGTCAACTCGCTCTAACGGTTTATTATCCCCTGGATATTTTGGCTCTCTCAAAAATTTCCCCATCACTGCTAACCATTGTTCCTGGGTGATGAGGTACATCCCCAGATAAAATGGCTTGATCTTAACTTGATGCTGTGGCTCCGATTTATCGCCTTCATAAATACCTTCTTCGTTGGGATAAGTTCCCATTAGGAAGCTACCACCAGGTATTGAAACCATCTCTAGCTGGACACCAGAGCCTAAATCCTCCATAAACTTCTGCCCTTGCAGTGTCTGGCGATCAACAATTTTGCCAAATTCATTAACTTTGACAGTCTCAAAATCAAAACTCTGCAAGTCTAATTCACTAGCGATCGCTCCACCTGATAATGACTTAATTCGCTTGATCGCCAAGGCCGAGGTTAGGCCAGCACCAGCAAGCGAGCCCAAAATTAAATTCCGGCGTGTCAACAACTTTTTAGGGTTTACAGGCATAGCTCAGAGCTTAACCACCAGATTGATAATTTCCAGGATAATAGGAGAATTTTAAACCATTAGGCTATTTCCAGCAAAAGCACATCTAAAAATTTACCCAGAGGGATGATTAGCTTTCCCGATCGCCCAGCCGAGGTTGCCTTACGATCAAGCCCATCATCACCAGCATCACCAATTGACGCAACGGTTTCAAGCTAGCCAGAATCAGTAAACCCAACCGCCGCAACCACTGCAACGGCGCAAACTGATTAGAAAACAGGCGATTGGTGATATCCGTCAATAAAATTACACCCAGGTTATCCCAACGGCGGCGATTTTGATAGCGATTCAAAACAGTCATGCTACCCAGGTCTTCGCCTCGATTTTGGGCATTAATCAAGGTTTCCGCCAACGCGCCCACATCGCGGATGCCCAGGTTCATCCCCTGCCCCGCCACCGGATGGGTTGAATGTGCTGCATCACCAACTAGCGCCAATCGCGGTTGGATATAGGTCTTAGCGTGCATCCAACGGGGTACATAGGCAGCCCGATCGCAGGATTCCAAGGTCAATTCGCCTAATTGATTTACTAAGCGATCGCCAATTCTTTTTTTTAGCTCCGCCATAAACTCCGCCTCCGGCAGGTTCAGTAAATATGGCGTTTCCGCCGTCGTCGCCGTCCAGACAATACAGAGCCGATCGCCCTCCAGGGGCAAGATCGCAAAGGGGCCACTGTGCTGAAACCGCTCATAGGCAATATTTTGATGGGAATGTTCTGCCTTGAGCGTAACCACAATGCAGGTTTGATCGTAGGTTTTCTGGCTAGTATCGATCTGCGCCAGGCTGCGAATTAGCGATCGCCCGCCATCGGCAGCCACCAGCAACTTAGCGCTGAGATGTTGCTCACCTTGACCTTGATCAGTGGAAACCTTCACCCGAATCCGATCGCTGTCTTTGGCTGGAGTCGGCTGGTCGAGATCGAGAATTTTGGCCGGACAAATTAATTCAATGTTGTCGCAATCGGCCATGAACTGCCACAGCGAGGCCAGCGTAACTTTGTTTTCCACCACATAGCCCAGCGCATCACGCTCCACATCCCGCTGCCATAGCTTCACTTTGTGGGGATAATCGCCATCGGAAATCTGGATACATTGCATCGCCGTAACGCCGCGATCGACCATGCCATCCCAGACACCAATATTTTGCCAGATCAAACTAGACCCCAAAGCGATCGCACTGGCGCGACCATCTGCACCAAACTGCCCCGCTTTCAGGCCAGAACGTGCTTCAACCAGGCCAACTTTCAGGTTTTGATTGAATTTATTGTGTTTATTCCCCAAAGCACAGGCCAGGCTTGCTCCCACCATGCCACCGCCAACAATCAAGACATCAAACATAAATTAGTTTTAACCAAATATCGATAGAGTATTTAAGCAAACAGGGAGTTAAGCAGAACTGAGTATGATTGAGTATTTAAATATTAAGCTTTGTTACTAAATATATTCTAGCCCGTTGGCGATCGCCCTGCCTCTAAAACAAGGCTTAACTTTATTTGATTTAGAGATTTTGGGAATGCTTCCTTATCTAAAAATGATCTCTTGCCTAAATCAGTGGCGTTATGGATTCGGTTGGCACGATCTCACACATGCTGGTTGTGGCTTGCTCCCTAGTTTTTTAGTGAGGTACTACCGGCAAAATCAATACAACTGTTAAGTAATTGCGTCTAATCGATCGCTATGTGTGCCAAAGAAGTCTAAAAAAACGCACTAGCACACCTTCACCACCAATTAAAAACTGCTACCGTAAAACAACCAATAGCTTCACTAATATTTTTATTACTCACACCATGACCGCCTCAAATCCGCTGAATGATTCTTTAGACCAATCGATAGATCAGTCGATCGCCAGTTCACAAATAAATTGCGCCGAGTCAGAAGCTGCCCTTTGCCAGCAGTTGTATCACCTCATCGATCAACTACCAGAGATAGAAAATGGCGGTTTAATTCGCCAAGCCCTATCAACCCTGGCGCAAATCAGCAGCACCGATGCCGATCGACTGGATTGGAAGCTAATTGTGGGCTCGCTTACTGACATTCAAAGGGCGATCGCAGTTTTCCATCCCCATCGCCACCGCCGCAAGGTAAGTATGTTTGGATCATCGCGTACCAAACCAGGGCAACTGGAATATCAACAAGCCCTGAAATTTGCAAAAAAAATGACCCAGTTGGGTTTTGAGGTGATCACTGGTGCCGGTGGTGGGATTATGGCGGCGGGGAATGAAGGGGCAGGTGAGCAAGGCTCCTTTGGCTTAAATATCGATTTACCCTTTGAGCAGGACTCTAACCCCTATGTCCAAGAAAGTTCTAAGCTGGTGGAGTTTAAATATTTCTTTACGCGCAAGTTGTTTTTTGTGAGCGAAGCCGATGCGATCGCCCTATTCCCTGGCGGTTTTGGTACTCAAGATGAGCTATTTGAATGTTTAACCCTAACCCAAACAGGCAAATCCACCCCTAAACAAATTGTGTTGATCGACAAACCTGGCGGTAACTACTGGCAAGAATGGGATGAATATATGCGTGAGCATATTCTCGATCGCCAATTAATCTCGCCGGAGGATCGTAGTTTATATACAATTACTGATAATATCGATCGCGCCTGTGAGCTGATTACCAATTTTTATCAGGTCTATCATTCCAGCCGTTGGGTGGGCGATCTATTTGTAATTCGGCTCAATCAGGAAATTAGCGATACTCATCTAGCAAGCCTGAATCGATCGTTTAAAGATATTGTGCGCAAAGGTGATATTAGCCGCTGCGGGGCGCTGAAGGCAGAAAAGGATGAACCGGAAATCGCCAACCTACCGCGCTTGATTTTTTACTTCGATCGCCACAGCTATGGTCGTCTGCATGAGCTAATCGAGGCGATCAATCAGGTTGATTGAGTGGTTAATATTTTAAATATGCTTAACACCCGTTTAGGTTTAATCGCTATTGCCACATCCACCTTATTCAGTAGTTGTGAACCAATGTTAGAGCAAGAATGCGATCGCTTTTGGGCAGCCACCTATCAACCGGAACTTGAGAGCATCAGAGAAAACAAGCAACCCAACCAACCGATCGCCACCACTCGAAAAGAGCGCGAATTGGCACTAGTTGATCAAAGCCTGGCTAACTACAATGAAAAGATCGAGATAGCCTACCAGCTTCAACTGAGACACAGCAAGCTAAATGAATTTAAAGCCAGATACATCAAACTAAATAGTCAATGGATTGCTGGCCTAGAACAGGAGAGGATCGCCCTAATCAGCAATTCAAAATTAGCCGATCCAGTCATGGCCGATTTGCGACTAGTGGCACACCAGGAAACTGAATTGATTGGCGAGATCAGGGAATTTTGCGATATCTGGCCAATCGTAGAGTAAAAGATTCTCAAAGCATACTGACCAGGCTGTCGGTTACCGAAGGCAAAGCATTCCGCAGCAAGATCGCTGCCACCAATGCAAACACTACCGCCAGGAATTTTTCCAGGGCATGTTGAGAAATTTGCTTCGCCACAAACGCACCAATCTGGCCACCAATAATTACCCCAGGCACCGTGAAGGTAACCACACTCACCAGAGTTTCCAGGGCAGTGCCGCCCTGATGCAGGAAATAACTAAACTGGCCGATCGAAGCGGTCATCGCCGTGATCGCCACCACAAACACATTGGTTGCTACTGCCGTAGTCCCAGGAACACGCTTGATTTTAAGCAAATAAAATCCATTCAATTCGCCCAGACCAGTAGCGATCATGCCCAGCAAAGCACCACCCGCCACCGCGATCGCCCCACCCAGATAATTTGCCCTGGAACTGGGTGCAGTAGATTCATCTTGAGTTAAAGAATCTTCAAGCAGAGCTTCAGATTGATTTGTGGTCAAGGAGTTCACCCCAAAGCTATTAACTACCGATGAATCACCTTCATTCGCATCGGCTTGACTAGAAACAATTAAACTTACTGCGATCGCCAACAATACCAATCCAAAAATCACACTCAGGGCGATCGGGTTGATCCATTGCACCAGCCAGGAGCCAAAAATTGCTGCCGGAATTGTAAATAACAACAGCGAGCCGCCCAGCCGATAATCGATCGCTCCCTGGCGGGCATAGGCAACCAAGCCACTGGTAAACCCAAAGGTTTCCGTAATCAAAGCCGCCCCGATCGCAATGTCGGGGGGCAAGCCGATCGCTAATAAAAAAATTGGTGCAAAAAAAGTACCGCCCTCCACCCCAGAGGCCATCGCTACGGTTGAGATGGCGATCGCCACAGGAAACATGTAGGCGTAGGTTAAATCAAGCATTAATTAAGTTTTTGGGTTAAACGGATAATTTAAATTTGTTTTTTCTTTGCCCAGCATTGCTAATCAGAGCCTTGTTGTTTAGCACGTTTCAATTGCGATCGCAGTTGTTCTGGCTCAGCCAACAGACTTGACAAGCTAGTTGCTTCTTGCTCACCCGATGCCAACCACTTCAGTTGAATTTGGTTATCATTCACCTCTCGATCGCCCAGGAGCAAAGCCGCGATCGCACCGCTATTATTAGCCCGCTTCATTTGCTTATCAAACTTGGAGCCACTGAGATCAATCTCGACGCTAAATCCAGCATGGCGCAACTTCTGGGCAATTTTGACCGCCTCCGGTTCGGCCTGATCACCCCGCGATACCAGATAAAAATCGATCGCATTCAGGTTATTGGTTCCAGATGTGGCGATCTGCTGCAACAAAATCGTCAGGCGTTCAATCCCCAATGCCCAGCCAACCGCCGGGGTATCAGGGCCGCCCAATTCAGCCACCAGGCGATCGTAGCGACCACCACCACAAACCGCCGATTGTGCCCCCAGATCAGCCGACTGAATCTCAAAGGCAGTATGGGTATAGTAATCCAGCCCCCGCACCAAACGAGGGTTGATTTTGTAGGCAATGCCCAGATCATTCAGCAATGTCTGGACGCTGTCAAAATGTTTCTGGGAGGCAGCGCCAAGATAATCTAAAATGCTCGGCGCTTCGGTGGCGATCTCCTGGGTACGCGGTACTTTACTATCTAGAATCCGTAAGGGATTACGATCGAGGCGATCGCGCGAATCTTGATCTAGCTCGTTAATGAAGGGCGTGAAATATTCCACCAGGGCATCCCGGTAATTCTGGCGATCTTCGCTGTTACCCACGGAATTTAAGTCCACTACTAGATCGCTTAAGCCCAGTTCTCGCAACAGGTCAGCAGCGATCGCAATCACTTCCACATCAGCACGCGGGTCATCACTCCCCAACACCTCAACCCCTAGCTGGTGAAATTGGCGTTGCCGCCCCGCCTGGGGGTTCTCATACCGGAACATAGAGCCGATATACCACAGCCGCTGGATATTACCCTGGGCAAACAACCGATTTTCAATATATGCCCGCACTACTCCAGCCGTACCCTCTGGCCGCAGCGTCAGCGATCGCCCTTTTTTGTCAGTAAAGCTATACATCTCCTTACCGACAATATCGGTCGCCTCACCAATCCCACGGGCAAATAGCTCCGTGAACTCAAATGCTGGCGTGCGAATTTCTCGATAAACTGCTCGACCCAGAATTTGTCGCGCTGTGGTCTCAAACTTTTGCCAATAGGTAACCTCCGGTGCCCAAATATCACGGGTACCCCTAGGAGCTTGAAATTTTTTACTCATTTTTACTACTTTTGCAGCCTCAGCCTGTCGCCACTGCCAGCAAATATATCCTTAACTCGATTGCTAAATCATTACTTGGCAGCACTAACCATAACGATTTGGCACCTGGCAAGTCAATATTAATATCAATAGAAAGCTATAAACGAAACGCTCTAAGTTAAGCATCTACAGCTCAATAACCTAACTATAACTATGGGTTTACCTATGGGTTTATGGTGCCCACTCGTGATGCGGCATGGGCTTCAGCCTGTTCTAAGGAGACATTGGCATTAACTAGATGCCAGCTACCGTAATAGTTCAAAATCGACTCCACCAAAGCATATTGGCGATCGCTTCCCACCTGCATAAACTTAATCTCGATCCCAGCGATCTGACTATCAGCATAGTCAAATTCCTGGCGATCGGCCCAGATTAACTCAGTGGCGATCGACTCAACCTGATCCAAGTGGGCAGCAAGCTCCCGATAAACTGCCAATGGCAATTGTTTGGGAGCATACTCCACTCGAAATTTCTGCTGAGTATTACTAACTAACTGCTTAAACACTCTGTAATCCTTCTGGTGCAGCAGGAATATTCAAGGTGCAGCAATTGACCTGATCAATACATACTTTGCCCCATTGCAATGCCCATCGCAACAGCGCCACACGGTTATCTGTATGAGTCTTAGTCAAAATATTGCTGATATGGTTGTCAACCGTGCGTTTACTAATTTCCAGGCGAGCAGCAATTTCCTGGTTAGTCAATCCGGAGGCAACTAGCTCAATCACTTGAAGTTCGCGTTCGGATAGGTTAATTGGATTACCTGAATGGGCTTGATTGAGTTGTGCTGCATTGATCATGGTGGGTATCGTTTCCTTAGCAACTAGTTAACACTACAACTATATCGTAGCAATAGATCGGATTGGCTGGAAAGCTAGTTTGCAAGTGTTTTTTAGCAAAATAGAGTTTTTCCGATCGCACTCAGCTTATGCATCATACTTGTCTTTATTGCTACGACTTGCTTACAAGCACATTTACCTACTAACCATATTGGCCAAAAAATTTTTTTTAGGCATTAAACAAAACAAAAATTTAATAATGCAAGAATGTCTGCTCAACTATGACGTTGTTAAAATTCATAATTCCTGGCCAAGATTATTCCTGCTTCCCCAAAATTAAGCTGATACTTTCTGCTATTCCAATGATCTAAATCAGGGGACTATATATGTCCTCAATATGTCCTCAAATCTCTGGCGCAAAACTCGAAGTATACGTTTTCTCAGTCCCTAATTTGACAATATCAATATGAAAAAGACGAAAGCTAATGTCCGCGAAATTAGAGTCTACCTATTAACAAACTGCTTGCATAAATGACCTAATCATCACTCGTATTGCTCTTATTTTAATAAAGTCAAGCTTGACTCAATCTTGAAGTTAATCAAGAAGATTTTCAACCCACTGTGGTGCCGGAGAGATCGGATTACCTAAGCGCTCCAGCAACACCCATGCCACCAGATGCACCAGAATCATATACATCAAGCTACTAAATACAATGCCGCCAGCGGTTACAATCTGCACGATTAATAATTGCGGTTCATCAAGGGAGCCCAATAATCCCATAATCCAGCCCACAAACTTTGCCGCCTGGGAGGTTAGGTAGATCCACACATTTTCACCCAGCAACAGCGACACCAGATAAAGTTGAAAAATTGAACCGAGGGTGCCAAGTACGGTGCCCGTAAAAATTGAAGCCAGCCAGGGCGATCGCCGCCGCCACAATGCCCCCAGAAATAAACCAATGAAACCGTGGGGAATCAAAAACTGAATACTACGGGTTGGCCCCATTAATACGGTCAGGAGCAAAAACGTCACGATCATAGTCATGATTGCCGCTCTGCGATCCCAGCGTAAATAGGCCAGTGCGATCGGAATCGGAAAGAACATCCGCAGCAGGGGGCCAAGCGGAAAATAAAAGTTAATAAAAAAAATCAGGGCGGTGGCACTGGCCAGAAAAGCACTCTCCACCATTGGCAGGGCGGGCGCAGGGCGACGAATCGGCGGCATATTTGCTTGAAGTAGAAGATCTAAAAATAATTATTGCTTTTGCAATATAACCTGAAGCAGGCATGCTCTAGCTATTCATCTGGTTATTCCACGGTGACCGATTTGGCCAGATTGCGTGGCTGATCCACGTCCAAACCGCGATGGGCGGCGATCTGATAGGCCATGAGCTGCAACGGAATTACCGTGAGCATCGGCGAAAGAATTTCATCCACGATCGGCACGGGCAAGAGATGATCAAAGGTTTCATTGGCCACCGGATCTTCCAGGGGCGCGACCCCAATTAGTTGGGCATCCCTGGCCTTGGCTTCCTGGGCATTAGAAAGCACCTTCTCATATACCTTGCCGGGAGTAGCGATCGCCACTACGGGGACATCCTCATCCAGCAAAGCGATCGGGCCATGCTTCATCTCACCCGCCGGATAACCCTCCGCATGGATATAGCTGATTTCTTTGAGTTTTAATGCACCTTCCAGGGCGATCGGGAAATTCACACCCCGCCCCAGATAAATAAAATCCCTGGTATGGGTAAAACTATGGGCAAGCTGCTCGATATAACGCTCCTGGCTTTCCAGAATGCGCTCCATGTGGGCAGGCAATTGGCGCAACCCGATCACCATATCTTTGATTGCATCCGGTGGCATGGTCTGGTGACGATCGGCCAGATCCAGCGCTAGCAGGTAAAACATTAACAATTGCGCCATAAATGTTTTAGTTGCCGCCACGCCAATTTCAATCCCAGCCTGGGTATCGAGAATACTATCGGCAATCCGCCCGATCGAACTTTCGGGGCGATTGGTAATTCCCAGACAGCGATCGCCACGGGACTTAGCCAGATCCAAGGCAGCCAGCGTGTCAGCGGTTTCGCCCGATTGAGTCACCCCAATCACCAGCGTATTTGGCAGGTTTGGCGGCGGTGCATAGCGATATTCGGAGGCATATTGCACGCTGGTGGGAATATGCACCAATTGTTCTAGTAAATATTTACCCACCAAAGCAGCATGCCAACTGGTGCCACAGGCCAAAATTTGCACGTTCTGAATCTGATCAAGGATCCGATCGGGCAGTTTTAAGTTAATTCGATCGGCCTCATTCACAAAACTGGCTAATCCTGCGCGCACTACCCCTGGCTGTTCATGGATTTCCTTGAGCATATAATGCCGGAAGCCCTGCTTTTCTACTAGCACTGGATTCCAGTTCAGGGTCTGGGGACTGCGTCGCTGGCGATCGCCTTCAAAGTTATAAATTTCTACGCCGCTACTGGTCAATCGAGCGATCTCGCCATTATCTAGCGCCAAAATTTTCCGGGTGTAGGCCACCAGCGCGGGAGTATCGGACGCAAAGAAATTTTCATGCTCACCCAAACCAATCACCAGGGGCGCTTGCTGACGCACCACAATTAATTCATCGGCGAAGTCGGCACAAAGTACAGCGATCGCAAAGGCTCCTTCTAGCTTGCTCACCGCGATCCGGACTGCCTCTAAGAGGGTGTTTTGGGATAAGAATTCCGAGATCAAATGGGGGATTACTTCGGTGTCTGTTTCAGTCACAAACCTATGGCCGCGCCCTTTTAGTTCTTCGCGCAAAACATGGTAATTCTCGATAATGCCATTTTGCACCACTGCCAGGGAGCCGATCGTATTGATGTGGGGATGGGCATTGTGTTCCTCTGGCTTGCCGTGGGTGGCCCAGCGGGTATGGCCAATGCCGATCGAGGCAGGCTTTGCATGGGCATCCTGTTGTTCTAGCTTTTGGGCTAGGTTGTTTAGCTTCCCTTTGGCTCTGACCCGTTGCAGTTGATTGGTACCCGGTGCAATTGTGGCTACGCCAGCGGAATCATAACCGCGATATTCCAGTTTTCTGAGTCCTGCGATCAGGATCTCGTTTGCATTGCGATCGCCAATATATCCAACTATGCCGCACATAATGACCGTCCACCCTTAATCTACTTCTGTGCTAATCAGCGTCAATAAACTCACGCTATTAGACCGCAATCTATCTGGCAAAGTCAATAACCCGATCGTGTTAGATGGCTTTGGCGGGTTTGAGCTTTTTACACCAAATTTATGCAAAGAATGGAATAGGTATGAGATTGCTATGGCTAAAAATTTATCATTTGAATCATCAGCTCAAGTAGAATTCTGGTAGAAAAACAGGTTCGAAGCGAAATAATCACGATCGCAGCGGTTTGATGAAGAATGTGGATAAATTGCAGTCGATCGCATCCCAATTAGTTAAGTAAAATGGATTAATAGGGAACACTGAGCCAGATGTTACTAAAAATGCAAAGCAGCCGATCGGCTTAGGCGAGACCAGCGAAGGTTTCGGCCATCTAGCCTGTGGCAATCACAAAAACTGGCATAGCTACCCAGGAATTTTACAATTGTTGGTTTTAATAGTGATTAGTATTGTAATTAAGTAATACTTAACGATCAATTGTCGAGCTAATTAAGTTATTGTACTATATTCAAGCTTGACTATTTAAAGCATTAGTTAAGTATCAGGGCGCTAACGAATTAAAACATCATCGCCATAACTCGGTCACATAACCGGACAGTGCGATCGCATCTATGGGTGCGCTGGATTTAGGTATTTATATACTGCCAGCCCAACTCTAGATAAGGCATTGAAAGATGGCTAAAGGTCATATTCTGATTTTTTCGATCGCATTATTCATTTCCCTGTTAACCTCTCCCTCAAAGCCAACCAAAGCCACGATCGACGATCGCGCTGCTCAAAAAGTAGCTAATCGGTCTGGGCAATTGCTTAAACAGATTTCGACGATTAGCGATCGCCGAACCAAACAGGCTGCCCAAAAATCGGCACAGGAAATTAAACGGCTGGTCACAATGGCAGCAAGGGGGCAATCGCGGGCGATCGTTGCCGCCAAGCCCTGGCGGATTACCGACCCAGCAACGCATATCTGCCAGTTTCAGATTTCTGAAGCCCTGATCCAGGGTCATGCTGCCGCCCTGGTGTATTACCGCACCAAACAGTATCAAAAGGCCGCCGATCGCTTGGCATTAATGTTTGATCTCACCAGTGATCTAGTAGGTTTAATTGAACCTGGCCAAGAGGTAGAAATGCCGGATCGGTGGATCTCGGCCTGGAACAGAATCGGCCTGGATTTCCCCTACTACATTCTGGAACTGAATGACTATGGCTATTTTCTCCAAAAGGCTGGCAATCATGTTGATGCAGTTAAGGTACTGAGTGCTGTGGTGGTAGAAAATCCCCAACGCACCGCCGCCCATATTAATCTGGCTGATTCGTTGTGGGAGACAAGCCAGCAGGAATTAGCGGTCGGCCACTATAAGACCTATCGATCGTTGATGATTGAAAATGGCTATGAATCATTGATTCCATCTAGAGTTGCGGTTCGAATTGCGCCTGTTAATACGGCTGGTAATGCTACTAATCAAGAGCAGCTTAATTAAGAGCGGGTTTCAGCAAACGGAGCTAGACCAGCTCTCATAATTAAATCTTTTTATGTATAAAAATCTCTTTATATGTAATAGGCATAAATGTCAGACATTGCGATCAGATATGCAGCTCCTAGGTTAAGAATCAAATCAACTGCCGGGGAATTATGAAGTGATTATGATTAGGTGCTAGGCTTGGTTATGGCACGTAGAATCCTGGGCTAATTTTAAAAATTATGCCTGGTGTTCTTGCTCTGATCTGTCTAACCCAGTATGAGTAAGAGCGATCGCCCTGCTTAATATTCAACCCTTTAATCATTCATGTTATTGCCCAGTATATTATTCAGTAAATTAATCGAACCGTTCAGCGCCCCTTTTATGCAGCGATCGCTCAGTGTGGGCGTGATGGTAGGGCTAATTTGTGCCGTAGTTGGTACTTACCTGATGGTGCAACGCTTGGCTTTGCTGGGGGATGCGATCTCCCATTCGGTGCTACCAGGCATGGCGATCGCCTATGCCCTCGAGGCCAGTATTGTAATTGGCGCATTCATTGCCGGCATCCTCAGCACGATCGTGATCAACTGGATCAGGGCGCGATCGGACATCAAAGAAGACGCGGCGATGGGGATTGTATTCTCAGCCTTTTTTGCCCTGGGGATTATTTTGATCACTATAATCCAGAAAAACGAGCCGATCGATCTCAATCATTTTCTATTTGGCAATATCCTGGCGGTGACCTTTAATGACCTGCGCGATACGGCAATCATTGCGGTGGCGGTGATCGCGGTGATTATTTTGCTCTACAAGGAATTATTGTTTTATTCCTTTGACCCATTGGGGGCGCAGGCCAATGGCTTACCGATCAATTTACTTAACCTGGGTCTGATGGTATTGATCGCCCTGACGATCGTGGCCAGCCTCAAGATTGTGGGTGTAGTGCTGGTGTTAGCCTTGCTAATTGCCCCTGGAGCCACGGCCTATTTGCTGGTGCCACGCTTTCATCAGGTGATGCTTCTGGCGGCTGGATTTGGGGTGATCGCCAGTCTCAGTGGTATTTATGTGAGCTATTTCACGAATATTCCCTCTGGCCCGGCGATCGTGCTGTTTGCCTTTGGCTTGTTTATCTTGGCGCTACTGTTCAGCCCCAGCCAGGGTGTACTAACTAATCCGCATACCGATAGTGGTTCATCGCCTTTGTGGCAGGAAATTAAAAGCCTTTTGCCCAGAAGGTAGCTGGATAACCCTCCTCTTAACTATTAGCACTATTAGCCTCAATACCACAGGCCAAATTTACGCGCTGGATGGGCAATGAAGAAATAATTTTTGCCGTGGTGAAATTGGTGATGAAAATCCTGGCGGGACATAGGATTACGGTTCGATAGCCAGTTTTCCAGGGTGGATATACCCAGGCCGCAATCGCCACAAAGCAAATCATAAATATCTTCTGGTTCCGTACCATAGACATTCGCCGCCCCCCAGCCATGCTCAAACACAATCACCGGCTGCCAGCGCTTGATGATATTCACACTACCCCGCAAAACCTCTAGCTCGGCTCCTTCCACGTCGATCTTGATTAAGTCAATTTTTTCTGCGATCGACACAATTTGATCAAGTCGCGCTATTTTAACCGTGATTTGCTGATCTTGATGGGCAACACCAAAATAATCGCGTTTAGTAAAGCCACTCAGCGCTGGATCATCGATCACATAGTTAAAGCTTTTTTTGCCCGGTTGATCGCTTAATCCGACATCATATATATGAATATTTTGTCCTGGATAATGATGCTCAAAGTGTTCGGTTAGCCATTTGTAGAGATCAGGCAGGGGCTCAAATGCATAAAACTTGCCCTGTGGTGCAGCCTCGATCATTACCTTCAAGATCTCACCATAGTTGCAACCCACATCCACGCAGATTGACTTTGGCCGTAGCACCCGCTTAATGATTTCAAAAGTAAGATTGTCATAGAAGGTGTTCTTGTCGATCGTGCCGGCTTCTAGTTGTTGTAGGTTCGTTGCGGCGAGCTGATCTGGCTGTCTCAAGAGATACTTGAACTGTTTAGCTAGTTGATGGAATTTAGATCTCATGCGATCGCACTTATACCTGGATTCATGGTGTTCGAATTTTCATATGTTAGCTGGATTGAGCTGAGAATTAAAATTCGATCGAGATTAATTCTGTTTAGGGCTGTTTCCAGCAAAATACTGTGAAAAGTTGATCTTAATCAGCAATATTTGGCTCAAAGCTATAGCGAAGCGATCGCTCCTCTTGCTCCAGGGGACTATTGAAATTGCACTAGCAAATTGCAGATCTGAGCCAAGAAAACAAGCATTTTAAGCATTTACAAGCAAAACTCTAACCAGAGCTTAATTTGGGGTTTGGGCTTAACACCTATAATTGATTAAGTTTTTGGTGCTGATCAAGCAAAATTCAACTTAAACAAGTGCAGATATAGTTGCGTATCCTTGTATATCTAGTTAGGACTAATAGAACTTAACTAGTTTGCCTGCGTTTGATCTGCAAACTACTACTCGATCACGTTAATTATGATTGGTTGCACTCTTGCAAAAGAGTTATCACAATCGCAAATTAAGCATCAAATTCTTTGTGGTGGACTACTAATTTGTAATTAATTAGATCCAATAATCGTCATTCTCTAATCAAAAATACTGTCACAGATTTTTATGTCCCTAGAGCTTTTCACCCTCGCTGAAATAAAAGACTTAGCTCAACAATATGGTTATTGGGTAGTTTTCTTTGGCATCATGCTGGAAAATGCCGGCATTCCCCTCCCCGGTGAAACGATCACCCTGGTGGGTGGCTTTCTGGCCGGAAGTGGGGAATTATTGTTTGCCAATGTTTTAGTCGCGGCGATCGGTGGCGCGGTGGTGGGGGACAATTTTGGCTATTGGCTGGGGCGCTGGGGTGGCGATGGTTTTCTAGAGTGGGTGGGTAAGTTATTCAAGCTTGACCCGGCCGAAATCGATAAGGCTAAGGATCGATTCAGTGGCAATAGCGATCGAGCCGTATTTTTTGGTCGCTTTATTGCCCTGCTGCGGATCTTTGCTGGCCCCTTGGCCGGACTATCGGGCATGTCCTATCCGCGCTTTTTGTTTTTTAATGCGGCAGGGGCGATCGCCTGGGGCACAACCATGACCAGCCTGGCCTACTTTGCCGGGAGTTTTATCCCGCTCGAAAGGTTGGTGAACTATGTGCTCAAGTTCGGGCTGTCGGCATTGGCGATCGTGTTGGCCTGGTTTGCCATCCCGCCGGCGATCGAATGGTGGAAGCTGCGCTCTGGGGCATCGTCTAGTTCGGAGCCTAATTTAGAACCAACCAACTTAGATCAACCCAACCAGCCGGAAAATGTAGTGGCAGAAGAATTGGGCAATGAAGCGAGTGAAGTAGAAGTCTAGAACCCTAGAACCCCTACTTTGCAATGTCTTGCCCCTTAGAACGGAGAGAGGGGGATTCGAACCCCCGGTTGCTTTCACAACATTCGATTTCAAGTCGAACGCAATCGACCACTCTGCCATCTCTCCAATTGTTAATTCTAAGCCATAGACGCGATTACAATCAAAATAAAATAAGCACTTTTTTTGGATGCCAGTTTTTGGGTTAGAGTGCAGCCAGAATTAAGCGATCGCTATTTTAATTTATTGCTAAGAATTACCCCATAAAGTTAGTGCTAGGATGATTGTAAGCGCCTTATTTGGCTGGGCTAGATGGGCTGGCTAGGCTTTAGTAAATGTGAGTAAATGTGGATAAGCGGGGCATTTAGTTAATTAAATGACAAGTCGGCAGCTTAGGAATTGTGGGTGCTGGTAAGCATGTGTTGATCAGATATCGAAAAAGCTTAGTAATGCTTTCTCCCTAGAGAGATAAGAGATATTTGTATGTTTACAGCCTAATCAAATTCTAACTATTGCTTCATACTGGCCGCATAGAATATGTGGATTTGCGATCGAAACATCCTGACCTAAAAGATCAATAAAAAGATCAATAATTCTGCTCCTGATTACTACTTAATTCAGACTGCACCAGATTAAATCAAAGTCGAGGTTTGGATTAAATACGTCAGATCACGCAGGAAATTGTCTAAGCCTAAATATTAGGCTGGCAAGTGGGGGAAATGAAGATGGATAGACTTAACTAGGTGATTGCTTACTAAGCATTCACATCTCCCTAAAATACTAATATTCGATTTGCTGAGCCTTTACTTGGCTAAACCAGAACTAGTTTGGGTTCTGGCTATGACAGTTTGACTGGGCATATAGCTAAGCATAAAACTGGGCATTTTTTAATAATTCTAATTTGCAACTGCCAATGAATACCAGAAACCGCGATCAAAATACCGCATCTCTCGCTGCTGAAACCACACCAACTGCACCATCACGAGGCTCATTATCGATCGAAGAACAGCAAGCCCTGATCGAGGCGGCTCGTAAACAGGCCAATCTCTACGAAAAAACCCAACGACAGGCAGAGCGAGAGTCATTATTGCGATTGGTGGGCAACCAGATTCGTAGCTCATTGAACCTGGACTCGATTTTGCAAACCGCAGTGCGGGAGGTGCGGGAACTGCTTGACACCGATCGAGTGGTGATCTATCACTTCGTTGAAGGTTGGCGTGGCCAGGTAGTAGTCGAAGAGGTGATCGAGCCCTGGTCTTCGATCTTGGGTGAGATGGGTGCAGACAATTGCTTTGCCGGAGAATATGGGCAGTTATATGTAGAAGGTCGAGTCAGGGCGATCGCAGATATTCAAACCGATCCTGGCTTAGATGAATGTCATGCCAATTTCCTGAAGGCGCTGCAAGTCAGAGCCAATCTGGTAGTGCCAATTATTATTAAAGATCAATTATGGGGATTGCTGCTCGCCCATGAATGTCGAGATGAGCGGGTTTGGCAGGAATGGGAGCAAAAATTACTGGTGCAACTGGCTGACCAGATGGCGATCGCCATTCAACAGGCAGAATTGTTTGCCACGGTCAGGCATACCGCTGAACGAGAATCAATTTTGCGCCTGGTTAGTAATCAAATCCGCAGCTCATTGAACCTCAGTGAAATTCAAAAAACCGTAGTCCGTGAGATCCGCAAATTGCTGGACACCGATCGGGTCGTGATCTATCAATTCCAGACGGAGTGGGATGGCAAGGTGGTGGTTGAAGATGTGCGATCGCCCTGGCAATCGGTAATGGACAAATATGTCTCAGATACTTGCTTTACACCGGAGCGCGCCCAGCAATATCAAAAAGGCCGGATTAAGGCAATTAATGATATTCATACTTCAGAGCTTGATCAATGTCACATTGATTTTCTGGCAGACCTGCAAGTTAAGGCCAATCTAGTCGTACCGATCAATATTGGCGATCGGCTCTGGGGGTTGTTGATTGCCCACGAATGCAGTAGCCCCAGAGAATGGCTGAATACCGAAATCGAAACCCTACAGCAATTGGGAGATCAAGTGGCGATCGCCATCCAGCAGGCGGAGCTATATGGCGAGGTACAGGCTTCAGCACAGCGATATCAAGACCAGGCAGAGCAATTAAAGCTAGCGATCGCGCAGTTGCGCAACACCCAAATGCAAATTATCCAACGGGAAAAAATGCAAAGCCTGGGACAAATGGCGGCTGGCCTAGCCCATGAGATCAATAATGCCAATAACTTTGTCTATGCCAATATTCCCTATGCCCAAAACTATGTGGCGAACCTCACCCAGGCACTAGATGCCTACACCACGTCCTATGATGATGTGCCGCAAGTTGTGGCCAGGATTAACGAAGCTGTCGATCTTAACTATGTTTGCCGGGACTTTCCCAAAATCCTGAAATCAATGCAGGAGGGAAGCACCAGAATCAGAGAGATTGTCGGCACTTTCCGCACCTTTGCCAACTTGAATCGCGCTGAATTTTGCCAGGTTGAGCTTAATGCCAGTCTGGATAGTAGTCTGGCGATCCTGAATAGTCGATTATTGCCCGATATGGTGATTGTCAAGAAATATGGCAAATCCGCCCAGGTGGAAGGCTACCCCGCCCAACTAAATCAAGTGTTTTATAACCTGCTGGAAAATGCCTTTGATGCGATCGGCAGTTTTGGCTCAATCACGATCGAAACCAAAGCGGTGCAGGAAGACCCAACAGAAACTAATTCTGGGCTGAATGAGCATCTACGCGAGCATGTATTAATCAAAATCAAGGACTCTGGCGCTGGTGTACCGGCAGATCTCCGCGATCGCATCTTTGACCCATTTTTCACCACCAAACCAGTCGGTTCTGGTCGCGGACTGGGGCTCTCAATTTGCCATGACATTGTTGTAAATAGCCATTGTGGCGAGATTCACTACATCAGCGAACCAGGCAAGAAGGGCTTTTTCCAGGTCAAGCTGCCATGCCAGTTGCCAATCCAACCAGAAGATCCAGCAACACTAAGCGAAGACTAAATAAAGACTAAGCGTTTTAGCGTTTGATCAATGGTTATAGATTCTCAGTATGCTTAGCGCCAACCCATTTAAACCTGTCTCGATCCTGCAACTATCCATAACAAATCTTTGCTGACTGGGCAAGGTGAAGATCATTATACTGATTGCTGCCTGCCTCAGCCATTGGTGGCAATGTTGTAATATGCTTAGCCTGGGAGCAACTTTGCCAAAGTTGATAAATCATAATTTCACCGATGATTTAAACCATGAGAAAGATCGAGTTATGAAAACATGCCACAGCCTGAGCCAGAAGCCAGCTCTAAAGTTAGATTAGCCGACAAGCCCAAACCATCTAAGCTGCTGGAAATCAACCACCTCAGCGTTAACTATGGTGGTATTCAGGCGTTGCAATCGATCAACCTGTCGATCGCCCCCGGTGAGATTGTGACCCTGATTGGAGCCAATGGCGCTGGCAAAACCACCACCCTGCGCACTATCTCTAGATTAGTTAATCCTAGCTCTGGCCAGATCCTCTATCAGGGGCGCGACATTACTCGCTACTCGGCCGCGCGGGTTGTCAAAATGGGGATCGCCCAGAGTCCAGAGGGGCGCAGAGTTTTGGCAAGGCAAACCGTATTAGCGAATTTAGAACTGGGGGCATATACCCGCAATGATGCCCAGGCGATCAAAGCAGATCTAGAATGGCAGTTCTCGCTTTTCCCTCGCTTAGCTGAACGCAGACAACAATTGGCTGGCACTCTCAGCGGTGGCGAACAACAAATGCTGGCGATCGCCAGGGCGATGATGAGTCGGCCTCAATTGCTGCTTCTGGATGAACCAAGCCTGGGGCTAGCCCCCCAGATTGTGCGGAATATTTTTGAAATTATTGAAGAGCTGCATCAACAAGGGGTGACGATCCTGCTGGTGGAACAAAATGCTAATTTGGCGCTGCAGGCCGCCGATCGCGGTTATGTTTTGGAAGCGGGCACAATTACTTTTGAGGGCAATGCCAAAGATCTACTAACCAGCGATCGAATCAAACAGGCATATCTTGGTTAACGTGGGTTTGAAGTAGTAGAAAAAGATAGGGTAGTGCTGAACAAGTAAGGATTTAGGCGATAGTTGAATATCTATAATCCAAACAAGCTAAGCTCCGAATTTCAAATCGATTGCTAATTATCCTTACTACTAAAGATAGTAGTAGCAAAAGATACAAGCAAAGCTGAGACTGTTATTGAAACATTTACTGAAACATCCAAATCTCAGCTATGGATGAACTTGTATCGCATTTGAAAATAACGCAAATTTTAATTTTCGGAATAACCAATCAATTCTCTTAAAGCAGGTAGCACTGAACTAACCCGCATAACTTTCCTAAGCAGAGAGATCGTTTATGCTGGTAGATGGCGTAGAGCAATCGCAGCGATGATTTTAAGGAGCAGCGTAATCGCATCATGGTAAATCTGGGTGACTCACAATCCACCGAAATTACGATCGCCATTATTGGTGATGTGCATGATCAATGGGAAGCAGCCGATAATCATGCCCTGGAAAATTTGCCGATCGACTTGGCTTTATTTGTGGGTGATTTTGGCAATGAGTCGGTGTGGGTGGTCGAAGCGATCGCCAAGCTGAATAAACCCAAAGCAGTAATTTTAGGTAATCATGATGCCTGGTATAGCGCCTCTGAATGGGGCAGAAAACAAAGCCCCTATGATCATAGCCAGGAAGATCGCGTCCAGCAGCAACTTGATCTGTTGGGAAATGCCCATGTGGGCTATGGCTATTTGGATTTTCCTGCTTTAGGCTTGGCCGTAGTAGGCGCGCGCCCATTTAGTTGGGGGAGTTCAGAATGGCGCAACCAGGATTTTTATCAACAGCGCTATGGTGTGGGTGGATTTGCAGAATCTGCGGCCCGAATTACCGCCGCTGCCGCTGCAACTAACCGCAAGACAATTATTTTACTCGGCCACAATGGCCCGTTTGGCCTGGGCGATCGCGTTGATTCCCCCTGTGGCAAGGATTGGCGACCGGAGGGTGGCGATTTTGGCGATCCAGACCTAACCGCAGCGATCGCCCAAACCCGTAGCTTAGGCAAACAAATCCCACTGGTGACCTTTGGCCACATGCACCATAATTTGCGCCTGAGTAATCAACAACGTCAAATCACCGCCATTGATGAATATGGCACTGTATATGTAAACGCGGCATCTGTCCCCAGAATTAAAGAGTTAAGCACTGGTCGAGCCCGTAACTTTACCCTGGTTACGCTGCGATCGGGTCAGGTGGTGCAGGCCAAAATCATTTGGGTGGATGCAAAATTGGCGATCGTTTCTGAAACAATTACCTATCGTCAAGTTGCTACGGTTGATGCTGAAACATAAGCTTAAAAATTTTGATTAACTTAAATGTTTAAGCATGTCCTAATTTGCATTTTGTGATGACATTTAAAATTAAGCTGCGCTTGAAAGATATGTGTATAACTATGTCTGCTGATGGTGACAATTGGTACTACAGTTAGATCGATGGATCGAAAAAAGCAAATATGACCAATAGTGAGACAGAGACACCGCAGCAGCAGGCATTTATGCAAATGGCGATCGATTTGGCGATCGCAAATGTCGGCAATGGTGGTGGGCCATTTGGGGCGGTGATTGTCAAAGCCGGAACTGTGATCGCCAAGGGCGTAAATCAAGTTACCCACAATAATGATCCCACTGCCCACGCTGAAATCATGGCAATTCGTGCCGCCTGCCAGGAACTAAATTCTTTTACTCTGGCCGGTTGCGAAATATATTCTTCCTGCGAACCCTGCCCCATGTGTCTAGCGGCCATCTATTGGTCCCATTGCGATCGACTTTTCTTTGCCAGTGGCCATCACGATGCAGCGGCGGTTGATTTTGACGATTCATTTATTTATGAACAGCTCAAATTGCCGATCGAAAACCGTAGCCTGCCAATCCAACAAATGATGCGACAGCCATCTTTAAAGGCATTCCAAACCTGGCTAGCCCATGAATCTCGCGTCAGTTACTAAATTTACTCCTAAATCTACTAAGTCATTACAATCTATGCTCGATCGCTCATTACAGTGTAATTACAATTAATTACAATTAATCACAACCCAGCGTTTCTCTAGTGTCGCGCCCTGTGGTTGGGTTGGTTCCTGTTGCTACTTCACATAATTCCTCACGGATAGTTTCACGCAGATCAACATCAGTAAAGTCAGCGCCAGCGATCTTGAGGTTCTTGAACTTAGCACCATACACAAACGCCCCTTCCAGGATCGCATTGCTCAAGTCGGTGCCCACCATCCGCGATGTATCTAAAGATGAGTAGCGCAAATTAGCACCACTAAGGTTGGCATTGGTTAAATCAGAACCAAATAAACTCACCCCGCTGAGGTTGGCATTGGCAAAGTTGACACTGCGTAACACTGCCTTATTAAACTGAGCATCGCGCAGGTCTTTGCCGGAGAAGTCAGCTCCTTCTAAAACACGCCGATCGTATTTAGCTGCGATCGCCATGTTGACGTTGAATGAAGTGGTTACCAATGTAGTTACAGTAACCAAACAAAGACAGATAGCCACAATCCTGATTGCAAAAGTTGCGATCGTGGCCTGATTAAAAAGCTGGCCGAGGGCAGATTTCATCGCAGTTGACAAAAGAAACTTAAATTACCCTTTGCAGTATAAAAAATTTGCTGATTAACATGGTGGTTTAGCCAGTTTTTGACACTAATTGATACTATTCGCAACTTAAGTTAAATTACCAGGCTCGCATTTTAGGTAGTAGTTCTCTTGTCAAAGTTTTACCTGACCTGAAGAGAGTTGGTTTTATTACTGTTTTTTACTCTAATCTTGTTTACTCTAATCTTGCCAAAGCTTGATACTGCGATAGTCCAACAGCCCTAAAGCAATAATCCCAGACCCAGTTGCCCTCCTACAAATTTTGAAGTATCATTACACATTTCACACTCTACTCAGATGCACGATTTTTATACATTAGGCTTGGGAGTGAATACATATGATGAAATGACTGATTAATGTTTATTTGGTGGATTATACAGGCTATTATGGTAAACGAACTTTCCTGGGCGGTAATATGGCTAGATCACTATCCCAATCACGATCGCACTTGTCAAAGCAATATAAGACTGGCTGGCAGGGCGAAGCGTTTGTTGAGAAATTACTAACCCAAAACGGCTGGCAAATTCTGGGACAGCGATGGCGATGTAAATCTGGCGAAATTGATCTTATTGCCCGCGATCGCCAAACCATCATTTTTGTGGAAGTCAAAACCCGTAGCGATCGGAATTTGGACCACAATGGCTCCTTGGCGATCACCTTACCCAAACAAAAGCGTCTCTATCAGGCGGCGCTTGAGTTCATCGCCCAAAATCAGGAGCTAGGCGACTATATATTACGCTTTGATGTGGCACTGGTGCATAAAAATCAAAATGACCAGTTCAGGCTTTATAGCTATATTGAGTCGGCCTTTAGCACCACTACACTAGCCTAATATTTCAGCACTACCCAGCATTAAACAGGGAGCGTAGAAACATTTTACAAAAGCGCCACTTGAGGCGATCCCACTCCTCAGGATTCCGTAACCTCTCTCCGCCTAACTAAGATTTACCTGGCTAAGGTTTATAAATTCGGCACTGCCTAAGCCAGGGCTGAGAATGCCGCTCATAAAAATATCAAGCATATGTCTGGTATCAGTTTGACCGATCGCTAGATCATGAATGATTGAATTTTCAAAAATTAGCGCACAAAACAGCTAACCAGCCAAATTACCACCAGCATAAACGCCATTGCGATCGGGCCTGGAAAAGTCTCGGACATGAAAGCTGGCATTTGCTCAATTAGCAAGCCAAGCAAAGTTGCCACACAAATAGCAATAAAAGAGATGGTTACCGATCGCCAGAACTTACGCTCCTTGCGGGTCAAGAAGAAAATGCTGGCCATCCAAGCCAAAGCTAGCCAAGTGGGAGCCACATCTGGTCGCCAGATGCTCAGGATGCCTAGCCCCGCAAATACACCGGAACAAGTCAGAATTTCTTGATTATTAGGTGTGTCGAGGGAATTGACCAACCAATTTGGAGCACTGGCCGTAGTTTGCGCCACAGTCGGTTTACTCAGGGTTTCGGTCGCCACTTTCTCTGGGAACCGAATTCGATCGGGCACCTTGAGCGTTCCCGCCTGTCTGGCTCGTAATCGATCCATTAACACAGCATCATAGGCAGCCTCGATTGCTTCCTGTTGCTGTTCATCACCTTTGAGGGTATTCATAAGGCGATCTCTCGCATCACGCACCTCTTCAAAGGAGGCATCCTCATTTATGCCAAGTTTTTCGTAGGGAGTTGTCTCACTCATTTGTTAGCTAGGGGTACGATCTAACCAGAATAATTACAGAATAATTAAATACTTAACTCAATACTTAGGGGATATTTAGGAGCAATTCGGGATTCAAATCAGGAGCTTGGTCTAGTAAAGATATGGCCGGATCATGGGCAAATTAATGAGATCTCAACGATCGGAATTAATTGCCAAAGGTTTAGCTGATTGACCATAAACTATGGCGATCGCCAACATAACTACAATACTCAAATAGCTGTTGTCATAGCTATACCAATATAAGGATTATAGACTTAGCCGAATTATCGATCCAAATATATCAAAACAAACAGATCAAAAATATGATCCAAGCCTAGCTATAGTTCTTTGAGCAAGATTCGTTGCGCAAGAAAGGTTAAGTTATAGGCATTTAGTTAATACATCAATAGGCCAATATCAATCCATCGATGCAAATAAATTAAGATGCAAATAAATTAAATAGATGTGCAGCAAGCGATCGCTAATTTAAAATTAAAACCCAATCGGCGGTAAGCAGCTCCAAACAACCGATCGCCAAATTATTAAGTCTCTATGCCTGTTTGCAATAAATTAATACTTAATACTTAATGTTAAGTCTAAGCTATAGCATCATGACCACCCAAGTTTATTTTAGCGTTAACCCTTGGGCAAAATAAGCCATAGCCAATCTAAATTAGCTCCTGAAATTAGCTCCTGAAATTTGATTAGAGCAGACTACGATCAGGTAATCAGGTAAATCGATCGTATCTACAGATCGATCTATGGCCAAAGGAGCAGGAGATTATTTAATCCAATCCTACCGCTTTGCTAAGCCCAAAGATTTTTGAGCGCGGTATGGCCACTAGCACTTGCATCGATGCGATCGCACTCCAAGAATCAGCAACAAGACTTATTCAGATAGGCTTCTGTCAGCAAAAGGAAGCTATAATATCAGCAAGATCCAGCAGACACTTATACGGAATCTGGTTTAATCTCGCCGTATCCGGTCTTTACTTGCTTGAGTGAAGTCTACAAGCGATGCTAGTAAAGTTAATTTATTTGAAGTAAACGGGGGAAATAGTTGCTCATGCCCAAGTTTGCAATTAATCGCATCAAAAAGAAAAATGCAATCAAGTAATGATTAGCTAAAGCAACATTACATTAAGCCTAATTCCCCAGGCTAGCGTAATTATAGCTTTAGTTTTACCGGGTAGTGGCCATGAATAATCTTATATCAATCCTGTCCCTACAAACTGTGAAGATTCCATGCATAAAATACTAGTGATCGAAGATGATGAGCTTATCCGTGAAGGCATTGTAGAAATATTAGAGTTTGAGGATTATGAGGTAGTAGGTGCAGGTGATGGTATCCAGGGCTTGAAATTAGCTCAAGCTTTCCAGCCAGATCTAATTCTTTGTGATGTGATGATGCCCGGATTGGATGGCCATGAGGTGTTGGCGCGACTGCGCAAGGTGCCCGACCTGGCCTTAACTCCTTTTATTTTCCTCACGGCTAAATCAACGACCAAAGATGTGCGCCAGGGCATGGATGGTGGTGCTGATGATTATCTGGCTAAGCCAGTCAGAAGTAATGATCTACTGCGAGCGGTGCGTACCCGCCTCGATCGAAAATTAGCGATGGCGGCAATTTATGCCAGCGATCTGCGCAGAATTAAGGAGCAGCTTGATTATGTACTCTATTACGACAATATTACTGGCTTACCCAATCGCCTGATGCTCAGGGAAAAGCTGGCTTTGGTTCTAGATGAATCGGAGCCCAATGCAACAATCGTGCCCATTTTGATGGTTAGCCTCGATCGCTTCAGACGCATTAGCGAAAATTTTGGCCAGGATCACAGCGATCGTATTTTAAAAGAGGTTACCGAGCGGATTCTCGATTGCGTTGATGATCATGATGTCGTAGCCAAGCTTGATAAAGATGACTTTGTAGTTATTCTGGCCGCCGTTGATGCTAAAGCCGAGACCCATAATGTGGCTCAATGCATAGCCAAAGAGATCGCTAAACCCTTCTGTGTTGACAATCATGAAGTCCGCATTACTGCTAGCATTGGCGTTGCTTTCCATCCTCAGCATGGTGTTGATATGGATACTTTGATTCGTAATGCCGCCACCGCTCAGAATAATGTCAAACAGAAAGATGACAGTCTCTATTATTTCTATAATCCTAAGCTAGGCGAAGGGCTTACGGAGCAACTGGAACTACAGTCACACTTGTTTCATGCCCTCGATCGGGATGAGTTCCAGCTTTATTTTCAACCCCAAATCAGCTTAGTAACGGGGCAAATTATTGGTGCTGAAGCACTCTTGCGCTGGTACCACCCCAAGTATGGAATTATCTCTCCGGCTAAATTTATTCCGCTTGCTGAAGAGAGTGGGGCGATCGAGACGATCGGTGAATGGGTGATTCGTGAAGCTTGCCGACAGGCCAAAACCTGGCAGAAAATCTCAATTCCTAATTCAACCTATAGCCCTTTCTCACCTGAGGCATTCTATCGTCCCCAGATTTCTGTTAACCTCTCGGCGCGGCAGTTTAAGCAAGAAGACCTCAGCTCCCGCATTGTTCGCATTGTTGAAGAATGTGAATTAGAACCTAGTCTCTTGGAGATCGAGGTTACCGAAAGTAGTTTGATTGATGACATTAGCGGTAGCATTGCCAAAATGCATGAACTTAAGTCGATCGGCATTCAGATCTCGATTGACGACTTTGGTACGGGCTATTCTTCATTGAGTTATCTAAAACAGTTTCCGTTTGATACGCTTAAAATCGATCGTTGTTTTATTCATGATCTGGCCCATGATCAAGAAAATAGGGCGATCGCTAAGGCGATTATTCAAATGGCGCATAGCCTTAACCTACATGTGATCGCGGAAGGGGTAGAAACCATGCCAGAGTTAAATATCCTCAAACAGAATAGCTGCAACGCGATTCAAGGCTATATCTTCAGTCGCCCTGTGCCAGCCGAAGAATTTAGACGATTGCTCCATGCGGGTAAATGTATGGAGGTTTAGCCTGATTACTTATTACTTAGCTTACTTACTTAATATTGCAATTTCTAACCTAGCCAACCAAATGAAGCCTTGGAGGGTTCCTTACTGCGTAGATATTGCTCACAATCTCTGATCGGATAAATCATCCGATCCCAACGGGAATCTGGCAGCGAGAGCGGTCGGCGCTCGGTCATGATCCACTGGCTAATTTCATTAACGCGATTTTGATGCTTCAGCGAAACCTCGACCCGCACCAGCCCAAAATACATATCTTCGTTGTTTGCTTCTCTCAATCTGAGATACCAACTGCACAATGACTGCTTGGGGTTATCAGGGTAAGGATTAAAAGTCGAACTGCGTTGACCAGCTTTTAATTCAAATATAGTTGCTTGATCTTCGAGATTAAAAAATTGCGTATTATGGCTTTTGATAATGCCAACTGCACGCGGCTCGGCGATCGCATTCTTCGAAATTTTGATCGAGCCATCCATCACTAACCAACCAGGATGCTTAGCTTTATTTCTCAACCACTCCTTGGTAAGCTCTTTTTCAAGGTTGGCTCGTTGATTAGTAACCGCCTCTACCGCCACTCCGCGCAATAGCATCGGCTGCATGGTAGCCTGTGGGTCTTCATCTGCTTGATCCTGTGACAGACTATCACCTTCATCGATCGCTTCGGTATCAATTATGTCTAGATTCGTGCTTTTTAGTTTTTCTCGTTCATCAGGGTCAAAATAGCGGAAAGGCAAATATAAAGCCTCTTTGACCTGATGACTGCTGGTAGACATCACCGCCTGCTTGCGTTCACGGATGACTCCTGCCACATAACCATAATAAACCGGTACATAGCGGTGGTGATATAGCAGCCAGCTCCGTTGAATGCCATCTAGAAAATGACTAAATTGATTATCAGCGATCGCACATTGACCCACATCATGGGCTTTCATCTCGCTCTCAAGTAATTCTGCCTTGGGAATTTTATTGCTAGGTTTAATTACCTGATCAAAACCTCTTTGCTCCTCTGGCGCAGTGGCTCGACTCATGCGCCGATCGGAACTAGGGCGATCGCGCAGATATTTTTGCAAATTGGGCAGCAATGAAGAAGGCATGGCTAGAAATTAACTTGCAAACTCATGCAGTAATCGAAAACAACTACTGACCAACTATACCTCAGATCCCTATAGAATCAAGGTTTTTGCCTGCTCTTAATATTTTGGTTATTTCTGTACCAAATTAGCCAGGATCTGCTGCAATTTGCAAATCTCTGGCAAGTTTCTGCCTATGCGAGCTATGTACTCGGCTCCAGGCTTGAATCATCGCCATCCTGTTCGCCTGCGGAAGTTGCCTCTTTAGCAAAGAATTTTTGTACAATCGCGTCCGTGGTCAAGTGCGAAAGCAAACCGATCGGCCCAGCAAACAAACACAGGGCGATCGAATGAGCCGTAAACACACCAGTGCGCTGACCTTCCAGATAGACCCACCTTCCCACAAACAAATCCATCACCAAAAAATGCGTCCAGCCCGTGGCCGCTGCGGCAGGATCAGCAAAAAAGCCAGCGATCGCCATCAAGTCTGGATTCGCCATCGCCGCCGCATTTTCGGCATTGAGCGTATTCACCAAAAAATAAATATATAACCCAGCCAGCGCCACAAAGGGCAGGGGCGATTGTGCTACCTTGCGGGTAAATTGCCAGTTGGGCAGGAAAATGAACAATACCCAGAATGGCAATACAAATAAATTGCTGAGATTAAATAGTTCTTCGACGTACATAAATGGCGGTGGTTGTGGGGCAATGGAAAGATAGACTTAAGTATATTAATTAAGTATATTCAGCTTTCTTAGGGATAGGCAGAATTAACTTTGCTGATCCTAACACCATTACTTCTCAAGCCAATCACGGAGGCGATCGCTTACAACTACTGATCTGCAAATTGTCAGACCAGCTCTGTATGTACCAACTCTCTTGGCAAGAACAGTAACTTTATTAGTCGTCTATTAAACTAGCTATCTGCTGGCAGTATTATTAGAATTAGGCTGCGCTTCAGGTAGAGCAGTTTCATCCGATTCACTCGCCGTATTCTGGCTAGCCTCCGGATCATCAATAATTTTAATTGTGAGTTGGTTGCGTTTTTGCCAGCCATTCTCACGCAATAACTTTTCCTGGGACTTGCCCGAATCAAAGGTAGCAGTGAGTTCATCGCGCAGCAGATTTACGCGCTCCTCTGCCATTTGCACTTCACTGGTGATTTCTTCCAGTCGGGCTCTATGCTCAACTTGATAGGGGATGAGCTTGGTTAGCGCCGTAAAAGCGATCGCCGAAAGCAAAATATTTACTGTAATCACACCAACCGCTTCAACGCCTCTGGCGCGATGGCGATGGGCTTTCTGTCGCCGCACCTTTGCACTCACTGTGGCTTGCACCTGGTCTTTAACGTGGGGAAAAGCTAATGTCGGCGCAGAGGTAGCAGGATCATAGCGATCGTGGTGATTAGATCTTGAATTCAATTTAGGGGGAGATGATTTACCAGACGCAGCCCTAGCCTTCGCACCGCCATTTGGGCGAGCGCGACCCACCGCAGCAGGATCAGATCGCCTGGATCTGGTTCTGGGCTGAGTTGGCGTAGGCAAAAAGTTACGTTTGGCAACCATCAAAAGCCCCTAAATCGTGTTTGGATTACTATGAGTTATATAAAGCAGAACCGAGCATCATAGCCATGGCTGCGGGAAAAATAGCGATCGCTAGAGCGGTTAGTACCTGAGCGTCTGAAAGACCCATATAGTAACTCCTTTTTTTCAAAAACTAAAAAACTAAAAGTATGAATGCATGACTCTAACAATACACCCCAAAAAGGTGAGTTGGCTAGGCATGTATGTAACTATATGTTAAGCTCAGGCACTTCAGGAGCAGCGATCGCTAGACATCACGCAGGTAAACAGATCGCTGACTCCGTGAGAGGTCTATCTATGTAGTAAAAGCCAATCTATTAATTTAATAACAGCTTTACTTGATCTGGCTGACCTAGCCAATGCTGTTTTATCCCCTTGAGCAAGCTAGATAAGTAATGCGTAAAAAGCTATTTGTTTGACTAACTTTGTAGCTTCGAGTGAGATATTAGCGCCAATATGATTAAATCGCAACTGCTGGGCGATCGATATTTTCAACCTGTTCCCTGATGTTCTCTGATCGCCCCAACCAGGCAATGCCTAACCAGCAATTAGTTAGTTAGTTAGTTAGTTAATCAAAGTCAATTACCCAAGAGCCCACATACCGAATTACCGGCAAGTCATCGACACTGGAAACCGAAGCATCAAATTGATAGATACCACCAAATCTGGGATTTCTCACGTTAGACAAAACAATTTTGGTGGTGATATCAGGGGGGATCGGCTCCACTGGCGAAATTTCGATCGTGCGGTTATCTGGGTCCCAGATTGCTGATTCGATCGGAATATCCTTATCATCTACATTACGACGCAATTGAATCCGATCCTGGTCGAATTTACCTTTGTTTTTGGCGTAGGTTTCGGGATATTGCACAATCAGCTTATCGATCTGGAAGTCCTGGGATGGCACCGTCAAATAGTAGCGATCCCAGTCATTGGCAATGCCTGAATCCAGGTAATAATCTAGCGCCTGGTCTTTGATGTTGCCAAATAGCACGATCCCACCGGCTGATTGCGCTTTAACTGGCCGTGGGGCGATCGCATAGCTGCCCAAACCACCCAGCAGCAAGGCACTGCCAAGAATAGCTGCCCTCTTAGTATTGGCGGTCAAAAGTTTGAATTGATGTAAAATTTTGAGTTGATGTTTAAGTTGGCTTTTAAATCTAGACATAATCAACATAATTATATTTTCCTCTACACCGGCTAGGAATAACTCTCAAGTAACTTACAGATTATTTCGTGGGAATGGCGATCGCGGGGTAGGATTGCGATCCCATACCTTCCCGCACCATAGTGACGAAATTAGTGAGGATTTTGAGCCCATCACTGGCAGATTTTTCTGGATGAAATTGCACCGCCATTAAATTCGCTCTGGCGATCGCCACCGTAGCCCTTTGGCTGCCGTGGGTAGTGGTGGCCGCAATAATTGATTGATCCTGGGGTACACAATAGTAGGAATGCACAAAATAAGCCCAGGGATTTGCGCCCAACTCTTGCCACAATCGACAATTTGGCTGCGCTAATTCTAGCTGATTCCAGCCCATATGCGGGATCGTGATCCCAGGTTCTGGCCTAAAACGCTCCACCCCACCAGCCACAACCCCCAGGCCAGGTTCTTTCCCTTCAGTGGAATATTCAAATAGGATTTGCATTCCCAAACAAATACCCAGAAATGGCTTACCAGAATCGATCGCGGCTTTGATTGGTTGTTCCAGGTGGCGATCGCGGATATGTTGCATGGCCGGATCAAACGCCCCCACCCCAGGCAGCACGATCGCATCGGCTGTTTCGAGTTCATGGGCTTGATCGGTGACGATCGTTTCTGCACCTGCCATCGCCAATCCCTTACAGGCGGAGTGCAGATTACCCATGTCATAATCGATTACCGCAATAGTAGTCATATTTTTGTTTTGGGGTACTTGGCTTGATTCAAAATTCGAGGTTGATTGAGGGCTGCCGCGATTGTGCCAATTTTAATTCTGGCTATTGGTGTACCACTCAAAAACCAGGGTGCAACTAACATAATGGTGGTGATTTATTCTCTCATGCCAAGCAAATTCAACCAAGCAATTAGCAACTATAGCGCTAGTCCTCTGTCAAACTGGTAATAAGCAGTAATAGCCCGAATTGATTGTTTGTCGTACAGGTGATGGGTAATCTAAAAACAGGCTATTCATTATCACTATATCTATATATTGATAAACCACATATTGATAAACCACATATTGATAAACCACTAGACTGCGGTTGCTCTAAACTAAAATGCGATCGCCTCATTCCTGTCCCTAATTCCCCTCAGCCTAAATCACAATGAAAAAGCCAGCCACCAAGATGAACATTTTCAGCAAGCTGATCTTCCCCGCATTACGGGTAATTGTACTGGCATATGTAGGTTTGTCCGTACTGCTGTATTTCAATCAATCGCGGATGGTCTATTTTCCCCGCGAAGAACAAAGCGATTCACCTGAATCACTCGGTTTGGGCTATCAACAGGTGGAGTTGGTGACCGAGGATGAGGTAAAACTAAGCGGTTGGTATATTCCTGCCAACGCAAATGACTTTATGGGCAGAGCCGTGGTGCTTTTTTGTCATGGCAACGGCGGCAACATTAGTAATCGGCTGGATTATATTGCGATCTTCAATCGGCTGGGATTCTCAACTTTGATGGTCAACTATCGCGGCTATGGCGAAAGTGATGGCAAGCCGTCAGAAGAAGGCACTTACATGGATATGGAAACAGCTTGGAAATATTTAACCGAAGAACGTTTGATCCCACCCGAACGAATTCTGGTTTATGGTGAATCCCTTGGTGGTGGCGTAGCTAGCCACATTGCTAAAAAATATCGGCCAGGGGGGCTAATTCTTGCCTCTACGTTTACTAGGCTCAACGATCGTGCTGCCGAACTCTATCCCTTTATCCCGATCCGGCTGCTATCCAAGTTTTCTTATAACAACATCGATCGCCTACCGGAAATAGATAGCCCAGTGCTGGTGATCCATAGCTCAGACGATCGCGTTATCCCTTTTCATCATGGCCAGGCTTTGTATGCCGCCGCCAATGAGCCCAAAGAATTCACCGAAATCAGTGGCGATCATAATGCTGGCTTTTTAGATTCTGCCCCAACCTACACCCAGGCGATCGATCAGTTTGTGCGCGAGTATATGGAAGAAACGCGCTAGACTTTATTATTTAAGTTAGAACTGATTACAATCAATCATCTAATTTGGGCTAAACAGGCTGTGCTATTAGGTTTTGATCCGGGACGAGATAAATGTGGGGTGGCAATAATGGGACTGGATCGCAAGTTGCATTTCCAGGAGGTGGTGGCAAGTGGCGAGGCGATCGCCAAAATTTCTGAACTGCGCCAACTCTATCCGATCGCTTCGATTATTATTGGCAATCAAACCACCGCCAAACAATGGAAAGATGATCTGAGTCAGGAATTTCCCAAGCTCAGAATCATTTCGATCGATGAGCGCTATAGCTCCCAAGAGGCCCGTGAACGCTATTGGCAAATCCACCCGCCCAGGGGCTTGCAAAAGCTGATGCCTAAGGGGATGCGCGTTCCACCTCGCCCAGTGGATGATATTGTGGCTGTAATTTTGATTGAACGCTATTTAAATCGTTTGATTAGTTAGAATGCTTACCCCGTTTTTTGTGGGCGAGATCCTTTGCCACGTCAATTGCCGTCAATATATTTGATCGTTATATTTGGGCGTTGAAGTTGAATAATTAGTTGAATCAGTACACGATCGGTAGTTCCTTTTCCATTCTGAGTAATAATTTATAAAGTATAAAACTCTAGAAATTCTTAATCGCCTGCATGATTTTGCTTAATTATACTTAGTCTGATCAGGCAATATTTAGTTTAAAGTAGGGGCAAATGCAAAATGCATCAATGCTGGCAGCCGCTCCCCTGCCTAGATTAGATCCCAAATATTAATTTGAATTGTTCGCTTAACCAACACAATCCGTGGCAGACTATCAAGTCGATCGATCCGAGCAGCAGCAGCAATCAGGCGCTAAGCCACCTTTCCCGGCCGAGATTGCGCAGATTGTGGCAGAAATTAGCGAACTTTTTGAACTATATCAAGCAAAAGGCAATCAGGATATTTTGCTAAATGCGCTGACAAGCTACCTGGCAGAGCTAAGAAACGAAGAGGTGATGCGATCGCCAGAGCCAAAAGTAGAAGTCGAGCAAGATGATTTTCTTAAAAGCTGGCAAGACATTATCGATCTGCAGGTTTATGTAGATTCAGATATCTATGGCAAGCTTGACCCCAACTATACGCCCGCCCAGGGTACTGGTAAGCGACCAGTGGTGCAGCTCAGCGAGATCGAAGCGGAATTACAAACGATCGCCCATGATGATGCCACTGCCGCCTATGTGAAAAGCTGGGGTGAAATTGCCGATCGCCTCACCAGCCTGCCCGATGACCTGTTTACCCGTGCCTGGAGCACCAAGGAATTAGCCAAGTTTTTAGGTTGTTCGGCGGCCAAGTTGCGCCGTGCCAGGAAAAATGAGCAATTGCCTTTAGCGATCGGTGATTTTGTGGTGGACTGTACTGCTGCCACCAAGAATAAACTCACCTGGTCAGTTCGTCCTAAATAATTTCTTGCTTAGAATCAATTGCAATCAAGCTGGGCGATCGCAGCTACTCATTTAATTCACCGGAACCATAATCATAATTTGGCCGAATTAATACCACGGGGGTCTGCTCCGCTGCATTCCCAGCCGGATTATGCAACAGCGCTTGATTCAGCAACTCCTGCGACACGCCTGGGGTGGCCGCCAGAATCGCCACCGCGCGTAGATCATTCACATCCACGATCGCTGCCTCCAGGCCAGTTTCTTCTAGAATCTCATTCACGATCGCCTGCGGGTCATCGGGACCCATCACAATGAATTGATCGTAAGGGGGCAATGTACCCGTCACATCATCGATCAGCTTGGCTTGCTTTCCGGCCAGCATATAAAAGCCGCCGCGAATCCGGAGCAGAATCCTGGCGATCGCCCCCAGGACAAAGGCAAACGCGACCCGCCATGCTCCCACCTCATCAACCAGCACCTGTAACCCGCAAGCAGTAGCCAAAGAAGAAGTGGGCAGAAAGTAATAACAAAGCCGTTTTGCCAATGCCCCCGGCCGTACATCGCTGGGATGACGCAATCGGTTTTGCATGATCGCCAAAGGAGTCTCGCCGATCGTAACAATGTCGCCGGGTTGGGCATGATCGAGCACATAACGCCTGATCACCTCCACCGGCGTATCGAGGGGGGAGAGTAGATGGGTTCTGACTGCCATCACATCGGCGCTCTGGGTAGGATGCCAGCGTTCTGGTTCATTGGCATCGGGGAATTTCAATGGCACAAAGCTATGATCGACCCGCTGCAATCGCCCTTCGGGGCCATAGATTACATAGTGCAATCGCACCCAGGCACAGTCCAACGTGCGCAGGTTTCGCCCTTCCAGATTAATCAATATATCAAAGGCGGTGGTGTAGCCTGCTTTAACAATATATGCCTCCCAATAGCCATCATTGCGGCTTTCTACGCCCTCATGACGCGATCGAATTACCACATCTTGCTTTACTTCCGCCAGATTGTCTTTCGACATTAGCGTTACTTCGGCTCTGGCTTCGATCAAAAATACATCCAGGTTTTTGGTGTAGTTGGTGGCGGCATATTCACCGCGCAGTTGATAGAACTTGGGTTTATATTCGTCGATCTGCCAGTTGATGTTGCTCACCTCCAGCAGATTGCCCTGCCTGCTCAGGTATTGCCACTCAAACAGGACAAAGAACAGAATCAGCAAGGCGATCAAAAATACCAGACCATAACCAAACCAGATCAGCCAGATCAGCGATCCGCTGGGAGCCGAAAGCTGCGCGATCGATGGCGTGAACAGGTTTGCGATTGCGGATAATTCTAGGTGTTGAGATGGCATGGTGGTTGCATGGAAGGTGGGATTCCTGAGACTGGCATTGTCTGCAGATGCATTGTTACCATGCAAGTTATTGTTGATGCAAGCTTATAAGCAAAATTAATCGAAAATCGCCCGATTTTCGCCCGCTGGATCGATCGCGCTGGGATTTAATCAATCGTCGTGGTTGGGTTGATTGGTCTGTTGCTGGGCGTTGTCTTGAACGGTGTTGGCGACATTACCAATGTTTGCGTTGTGCATATCGTAGTTGGTGGTGGAGTTGTCGTTATTTTCGGTGTTGACGTTGCCCATAGCTACAGTTGAGTTATTGTCGGCGTTGATGTTGCTGTCTCGCCCGATGTTGGTGTTTTGATTGCTGTTATTGATGATGACTGGTCGGGATGCCATCAGTTCAAGAATCGTATTTAGGCTAGTATTTTGTTCTCTATAATTTGCTATTTGCTGATCTTTAGCATTTAACAATTCTCTGTACCGACCTTCCAAAATCTTGCGGGCTTCCTCATATCCATGTTTCAAATTAGTTTCGATTGCTCCTTTTTTAGAATTAGGAGGTACTGCAACCTTAACCACAAAATCACCATTTCTATGTTCGATTGATTGAATTTCGAGACCTACTCCATTATTTTCTACCTTAAACTTATCGATTGATACCTGTAAAGCCTTCCAATCAATACCATTATGGAAAATTAAATCTACCGTTTCTATAGATTTGTAGACTAATAAGGCGAAATCGCCAGGTTCAAGAAATTTATTCTCATTGCTGGGGCGGCGATCGGTAAATCCCCCCGATTCAGAGTCATATTTTAGATGAATAGCTTCACATTCAACATTATCGAGTTTGGTTTCAGCATTAATATGCCAATCTTGAATGCAAGCATCAGTTAGGATTGCTCCTGTAAAATCAGTCTTTAGTGCTTTTACTTCACGGAGGTTTGCTCCAGTGAGATTTACATTTTTCAGGTCAAATCCACCTAAGTCGAAACCTTGGAAATTGACCTTACTGAGGTTAGCTCCACTCAAGTTGATTTGATATAGGTCAACTTCATTTAAGTTGGCTTCGCTAAGGTTGGCTCCAGTGAGGTTAGCTCCGGTGAGGTCGATTCTACTGAGGTTGGCCCCACTCAAGTTGATTTGATATAGGTCAACTTCACTTAAGTTGGCTTCGCTGAGGTTGGCACCGCTAAGATTGGTTCCACCGAGATCAGCTCCACTAAGATTGATACCTCTAAGATCAAATCCGCTTAGGTCAAAATTATTGAGGTTGGCTCCACTGAGATTGGCTCCACTGAGATTGGCTCCACTGAGGTTGACTCCACTGAGATCAAATCCGCTTAGGTCAAAATTATTGAGGTTGGCATTACTGAAGTTTGCTCCACTAAGATTGGCTCCACTGAAATTGGCTCCACTGAGGTTAGCTCCGGTGAGGTCGATTCTACTGAGGTTGGCCCCACTCAAGTTGATTTGATATAGGTCAACTTCACTTAAGTTGGCTTCGCTGAGGTTGGCACCGCTAAGATTGGCTCCACTGAGATTGGCTCCACTGAGGTTGACTCCACTGAGATCAAATCCGCTTAGGTCAAAATTATTGAGGTTGGCATTACTGAAGTTTGCTCCACTAAGATTGGCTCCACTGAGGTTGACTCCACTGAGATCAAATCCGCTTAGGTCAAAATTATTGAGGTTGGCATTACTGAAGTTTGCTCCACTAAGATTGGCTCTACTGAGATTGACTCCACTGAGATTGACTCCACTGAAATTGGCTCCAGTGAGGTTGGCTCCAGTGAGATCAAATCCGCTTAGGTCAAAATTATTGAGGTTGGCATTACTGAAGTTTGCTCCACTAAGATTGACTCTACTGAGATTGACTCCACTGAGATTGGCTCCACTGAGATTGGCTCCACTGAGATTGGCTCCACTGAGATTGGCTCCACTGAGATTGACTCCACTGAGATTGACTCCTCTGAGATTGGCTCCTCTGAGATTGGCTTTGCTGAAATTGGCTCCAGTGAGGTTGGCTCCAGTGAGATTGGCTCCAGTGAGGTTAGCTCCAGTGAGGTTAGCTCCAGTGAGATCGGCTCCTCTGAGGTCGGCTCCTCTGAGGTAAGCTCTTTTGACGTAGGCTTCACTGAGGTTGGCTTCATTAAGATTGGTATAGCTAAGGTTAACATTCTCCGCATTAAATCGCTCACCCCTTTTCCTATCCGACTCCAACCATAACCTATGTTGCTTAAGCTTTTCCCGAAGATCCATCACCCATCTATCCCACTCAGCAACCCAATCCTACTTCAACCCACCCAACAACTTATTCGCCTTCCGCACCAAATACTGATTCCGGCGGTAATAATAAGAAGGACTGCCCTTCAGGTTATGCAGCATCGTATCGATCAAACTGCGTGCCTCCTCCTTCTCCCCCTTGTCCGCCTTGATTTTCGCCAGCATATAATAAGCCTCCGGCTTCGCCCAACTCTTCACATGCTTATACAGGTGCGCCTCCGCCGCCTCGATGTCTTGCAGCGACACCAAAGCCTTGCCATAGGCCAACGACGCATCCCCAAACTTATATTCTGGATCTATGGCCAATAACTTCTCCAGGCGATCCTTTGCACTCGCATAATTTTCGTTGTGCATATCCAGAAACGCCGCCCCCCAGATCCCATGCACATCCTGCGGGTCTTTCGCCAGCGCCTTTGCAAAAGACTCCTCCGCCTCGATATACAGCCCCAACTCCGTCTGCAAATTACCCAGATTCACAAACTGATAAGCATTACCAATATTCCTGGCCTCCGCCTCCAAATTCCACAGGCGCTCCCGCTTCAACCAGCGATTGACATAATTGGGCAACGGGATCGACGCAGAAGAACTCGGCAACCACCGCGCAAAGAAATAAATTGCCGCACCAACGTAGTTAAGGATAATCAGAATCCAGATCCAGGTGCTTTTCTCTGGATCATTACGCATACATTCATAGATCATCCACACCCAAAAGACCGTGGGCAGGATCGCAACGATAACAAATAGTTCTTGTGCCATCCCGTAATTTTTAGATCAGGTATCAGGAATATATTCAAACTATGCCCTTTATCCTACACCCAAACCCATCGATCGCACTCAGCCCCAAATAGCCCGCGATCGATTAAGCAGTCACAGCATAGAGGGTTACAAGTTGAATTATTCCCGATTGTGGGGGCTATCTAACGCTTGGAATTAAGCAGCCAATTCAGCCGTTTGCGCCGCTGCGGGGGATGGTGAATTGGGCGATCGCTTCGCCTTAAACATGCCAAACCGACATAAGCCAGCGCCGAACGCTAACCGCATCAATAGGATCGTGGGGACTTCCCGCACTGACTTCAAGAAGCCAGGTAAACCTAAGCGCAAAAAGCCCTGTGGCCTGATCACACCCTGCCAGATCGAATCGATCCAGGAAGGCAGCGTTTGCTGAGTCCAATCATCAGTAATCACCTCGCCCTCGACCATCCCCGTTGCCGCCAACTGCTCCGCAAATCCTTCAATACTAGCAAAGGCCGGATGTGCCCATTGATCGAGCAACTGCCGCATCACGGGTTTTTCCCAGAAGTTGAGGGGAACCTGGCGATCGTCCCGTTGATTCCAATCCGCCACCACCAGAACTCCGCCTGGTTTGATTACCCGCAGTAATTCCCTGGCAAAAACTTCCTTGTCGGGCATGTGGGGCCCCGCCTCGATCGACCAGACCACATCAAAGCTCTTGTCAGGAAATGACAGCGCCATTGCATCATCAACCTGAAATTTAGCGCTTACGTCCGATGGCGTTAACTCTTGCGCCCGCTTCACCTGCTGCGGACTGATCGTAATCCCCGTCACATCAAACCCATAATCCTTGGCCAGAATCCGACTGCTGCCACCAATACCACAACCCACATCCAGCACCGTCGTACCCTGGGGTAACTTATCCAGTCCACCCCAACGCACCATTTCATCCACAAAGTCGGCCTTTGCGGTTAGGAAATCGCGCCGTTGCGGTGGTGCGCCATAATAACCCAAGTGAATATGCTCACCCCAGTAAAACTCCAGGATGCCATCTTCTGTCCAGTCATCATAGGAATCGGCCACCGTTGTAGCGGATTGATAGGTACGTGCCGAAACCAGATAAATCACCAGACCGATCGCCAGCAATGCCAGCAAAATTCCTAAATCAAGGTACAGGTTCAAGTCGATCGCCATATCTATCCAGTCGCTCCTAAATTATTGGCAAGGATTTCAATATCTCATAACTTATAGAGGTGTTACTAACCCCGATCGATAGAGGTGCAGCAATTTTGAACTAGTTCTTTTTCTAGAAAGATATTATGCAAAATCGAGCCAGCGCCTATTGATTACAACTCAGCGATCGCTATGCTCACCGACTAGCTTTTAAGCAAACTAGCTGCATGGAGTGTCGCCCCCAATAACCCCACCTCCTGATTTAAAACTATTTGAATCGGCACTTGATCTAGCACCCGGCTCAATCGCCCTTTATCTTTGAGCACCTGCATAAATCTAGGCGATTGCAGAAGAGGTAAAACTTTCGGCGCAATTCCCCCCGCAATATACAAACCACCACGGGGAATCAAAGTCAGCGCCAGATTACCAATCACCGCTGCGTAGGCATCGGCAAACATCTGCATGGTTTTTTCAGCACGGCGATCGCTACCACGCAACCCCGCCTCGGAGATCGCTGCCGCTGGCGAAGTGATCGTGGCTCCGGTTTCCCAGTCTTTTAATTTTTTCTCTAGCCCCACCTGATCGCTGCCAAAACCACGATCGCGCAAAAACTGATAGAGCGTGACGATCCCCTGGCCAGAGACAAGCCGTTCAATTGAAATATGGGTCGATCGCTGCCATAGATAGGTAAGCAGATCCATTTCAAGCTGATCGCGGGGCGCAAATTCCACATGACCGCCCTCGGAGGCATGAACCTTATAGGCATCGCCATCCCAGGTCAGATAACCCATCCCCAGGCCAGAACCAGCCCCAATCACACCGATCGGCGCTTGCGGATCTTTTTTGCCCTTTTGAAGGATATAAAGCTCTTTCGGCGCTAAACCCAGCACGCCATGACCGATCGCCGCAAAATCATTGATCAGCGCTATATGCGCCACCTCTAATTCAGCGGCCATGCGATCGCCATCCAGTTGCCAACTGAGATTGGTTAGGGCACAGCGATTGTCAACCGTTGGCCCAGCAATGCCAAAGCAAGCTACCTGGGGGTGATTTGCACCAGTTAGATCAATCTGGCCAATCTTAGTAGCAGCAGTCAGAAAGACCTTGACGATCGCCGCTAGACTATCAAATTCAGCGCTTACATAGCGACGCTCAAACAGAGGATTGAGGGCGATCGCCTCTGGCTCCACCTCTGCTAGCCGCAATAGCGTTTTAGTGCCGCCAATGTCCCCCGCCAAAATAGTTGTCATGCCTAGCCCTTTAGTTCCCAACTGATGTAGCGTTCCTGTTCCAAGTATTAAGTATAAGCATTGCTAACTAAAAAAAGAACTCCTACAGGTTGAATTACTCCTGCAGGAATCCTCTTCTTAATGCATTTTCAAGGGACTTCTTTGACATAGATACCCGCAGGATGAGGTGTTTAAGTCATAACTTGCACAACATCTCAATTGAAACAGTATTAAAGACTAAGTTGTAAGTCGATATATGACTGGCTGGTATTGGTCTAGACATGGGGAGATCTAGTGAAAAACAAAGCAATAGCAAGCATTACTAAGATCGCATCAACATATCTACGACACCACCAAATGCCTCAAAGCCACATCTAGCTTAACTAACCTCAAATCGATGAGAAACGATCGCTAATGTCGCAATAGGATTTTCAAGCCAACCAGCATAATGACAGATTAGGGGGCAAAAGATCGATCGACCTCAGATTTAACTAATCAGATTTAATCAAAATTAAGTCGATTGATCCTTAAGGTGGGTTTCTAGATTAAACAACTCATGCAGCGTATGCATAGTCCGCCTTCTGGCTTCAATATCCTGCTGAGCCCGCAACTGCACCATTGGATCATGCAAAATTTTATTGATGATGCCACGGGTCAAGTTCTCAATAATATCTTGATGCTTTTCCGCAAACTCATTACCCAGCCTGGATAGCGCCTTTTCTAGCTCTTGCTCACGGATTACTTCCATTTTCTGGCGGAGTTTGCTGATCGTAGGCACTGTCTCTAGCGATCGCCACCAGGTTTCAAACTCTTCGGCGCAGCCCTCTAGCAAAATTTCCGCCTGCATGGCCATTTGCCGCCGGCTTTCCTGGTTCTCGGCCACCACTGCTTCCAGGTCATCAACGTTATAGCAATTGACATTTGCTAATTCTTTCACGTCAGCATGAACATTACGGGGCACCGAAATATCCACAATCATCAAGCCACTGTGATCGCTCACAACAGGCGCTAGGTTTGATTTGGATAGCAATACATTGGTGGCACCCGTGCTGGTAAACACCAGATCAGAAACCGCTACACAATCACAGAGATTATCGATCGGCTGGATTTGGAACTCAGCCCCCTCAGCTTCACAGCTAAATTGAGCAATTAAATCCTCGGCTCGTTTGGCAGAGCGATTGACGATTGTGATTTTCTTGGCTCCCTTCGAGAGTAAATGCTTAACCAACAGGCGCGACATCTTACCCGCCCCAGCGATCGCCACATGCTTATCACTTAGGTCTTGTAGTTTCATTTGAGCTAGCTCCACCGCCGCCGAGCTGATCGAAACTGCGCCAGTACCAATGTCGGTTTCGGTGCGTACCCGCTTACCCGAAGAAACTGAATGCTTAAAGAGTTGATTTAAAATCCGTCCTGCACCCTTGTGCTGCTGAGCCAGGCGATGGGTTTGCTTAACCTGAGCCAGAATTTGACCTTCCCCCAGCACCAGACTATCTAAACCCGCTGCCACCCGCATCAGGTGCATCACCGCATCCTGGCGTAACAGAATAAACAAATAGCGCCGCAGCATATGCAATGGTAATTCACTAAACTCAGACAGAAATTGAGCTGTCTCCCTAATGCCACCCTCGGTTTCGCGCATTACTACATATAATTCCAGGCGATTGCAGGTGCTTAAAACCGCCGCTTCATCGATATTCGGGTAGCTAGTTAGTTGATTGAGGGCGCTTTCTACTCTGGCTTCAGGAATGCTCAGCTTTTCGCGCACTTCCACGGTCGCCGTTTTGTGACTCAAGCCAATGACAGCAATATTCATATCTAATCGTTTCTTATCTATTTATATTTATATGCTCAAAACTTAAATATCGAAGATATACAGAATGTTTAGGCCACAAGTTTAAATTTATTTATATTTGTTTACAGAAGTCATGTTTCTAATTAATTAATGAAAGGCATCGTCCCCAGTTAAACCCCAGTTAAACCCCAGTTAAACCTCGATGAGATACAAGATTCTCAGCCATTAATACAAACCTAGCGATCGGCCTGTGGTAATTAATAGCCCGATCAAATAAAAGTTAAAGCCCTAAAAATTAAATCACCGTGGTTAAAGATGATCAATTATCAATTGTCTGCTAATTATTACAAAGCTAAACCATAACCAGGGGTTATTTATCAAAATCGCGCAACTGTTTACATTTTTTATTTTTTGCTAGAAAGCTGGCAAAGCAAAGCCAGCCATTTACTAATCCATTTACTAATAAAAACAACATCAGTAAGCTAGCTGGCTATGATTGAAACTGGGTGGTTAACCACTGATCGGTTTGATTAACTCGATCGTGCCTAAATTAGAGGCTAGGCTCAAAGTTCTAATAGAGGCTCAACACCTTCGGCTTGTCGCTAGTAACATGAATGGTGTCTACAAATCTAGCGGTCCTAGACTTGCTCGAAATTACCAATGATTCAGTACGGCAACCGCCAGAGAAGAATCTTACTCCTTCCATTAGGGTGCCAGTGGTAATCCCACAAGCAGCAAACAACACTTCGCGGCCAGAAGCTAGTTCCTCAGCACCATAGACCCGATCGGGATCTTCAATCCCCATCGATCGCAGACGTTCCAGGTTACCCTCGCGGCTTTCACCAATCAGGCCGGTTTTGACCACCTCTGGGTCATAGATCAACTGTCCTTGGAAATGGCCACCCAAGCAGCGCATTGCCGCCGCCGAAATCACCCCTTCCGGTGCAGCACCAATCCCCATCAAAGCATGGATGTTAGTACCGCTGAAGGCGCAAGAAATGGCCGCCGAAACATCACCATCACTAATCAGGCGCACTCTGGCTCCCGCTTCACGAATCTCCGCAATTAGATCTTTGTGGCGGGGACGATCCATCACTACCACTACCAGTTCAGCCACGTCCCGATCCATACAATCGGATAAGATCTTGAGGTTTTCGGTGGCAGATTTGCGGATATCCACATGATTGCGAGCTACGGCTGGAGCCGCCAGCTTTTTCATATAGAAGTCAGGAGCTGCAAAGAGGCCACCCTTTTCGGAAATTGCCAGCACCGCCATTGAACCATTTTGGCCATAGGCGACCAGATTAGTACCTTCACAAGGATCTACGGCAATATCAATTTCGGCTAATTCTTCGATCGTACAAACTTCAGCGGCATTCTCCTGGGTGCAAATACCAACCTCTTCACCAATGTAGAGCATCGGCGCATCATCACGCTCACCTTCACCAATTACGATCCGACCCCGCATGTGAATTTGATTCATGCGCTCGCGCATAGCTTCTACAGCCACTTCATCGGCGGTGTCTTTCTCGCCCTTGCCCATCCATTTTGCTGAGGCGATCGCAGCCTGTTCAACAACTTCAATAATTTCAAGGCTGATTGTGTTGTCCATGCGTAGCGTACTCTCCTAAATTTATTCCTAGATTTTGCGTTTTATAGCTGTTGTTCAAATCAATCAAGGCTTGCGAAACCAATTAGAGCCTGAGCCAAATTATGGTCAGTGTGGGCTCTAAACTTTGGGATTTAGATTAAAGTTCATCCCACTAACTGGATCATTAAAATAGGCTCGCTCAACCTAATTTCATCGAGCAGATTAATTATTTTCTTAATCGCCACCAGCTCACAGAAAAGTTAAGCTAAAGGTATATCGATCAATCCAGAGCCACTGCCAATTAAACTGAGAGAATAGGGATGTTCTAAGTCTGGCAAGTCGAGTCTCTCCAATGCTCCCAAACAAGTAATGTAATTATTGGCTCATAAATGTCAATATTCTTGGATTCAGGGCTTGAGCGATATTTATCTTGATATCTTGATCGAAATCAAGCGGATATGCGGTCAATATCTGGAATTTATGACATTTAAAACAAATACTGAATATTTGGGAAAGGGTCTTGTTGATCGGATTTAAATCACTTTTACTCCAATTCTGGCTGCGTAGCCATCTATTAGTTTACAAGCCCGATTGACACTCTGACTCAACTAATCTTGCTCTATCGGTGTTAATTTTTGATTGTGGGGGTTAAGCAAGGTTAGGATAGACAGAGGGCTTAACCTTTTGTTTACTTGAATAAAAAATTATTGGCGATCGCTATGACGCAAGATATGGGCTCAAATTTTGACGAATCAGGCAATATTGATCATCACAGTGGTCTGGCTCAGCCGATCGCTAACCAGGATCATGCAATTCCATCAAATTCTTTGCAAATGAAGTCAAGTGTTCCAGATGCGATCGCTCACTTCAATCAGTTTGACCAATTAGACCAATTAGACCAATTAGACCAATTAAATTCTTTGGCCGATCTTGATGATTCACCCAAGGAAGCATGTGGTGTGTTTGGCATTTTCTCAGATACCGAAGATGTGGCCAAACTGGCCTATTTTGCCCTCTATGCGTTGCAGCATCGCGGCCAAGAATCAGCCGGGATCACCACCTTTGATCCATCGGGTACTTTTACCCGCAAGGATATGGGGTTGGTTTCCCAGGTGTTCAATGAGCATAATCTGGGCGATCTACCGGGGATTATTGCGGTTGGCCATAATCGCTATTCCACCACTGGTTCTAGTAAAATTGCCAATGCCCAGCCGATCGTGTTAAGCACGCGCTTAGGCGATCTAGCCCTGGCTCACAATGGCAATCTGGTCAATGCCTTGGAGTTACGCACCGGCCTGGTAGCACGTGGTTATACCCTCGAGAGTAGCTCAGATTCCGAGGCGATCGCCTATTTGATCAAAGAGGCAGTAGACGCTGGTAAAGACTGGCGGGAAGGGATTACCGAGACTTTGCATCAATGTCAGGGGGCGTTTAGCCTGGTAATTGGTACACCAGAGGCGGTAATTGCCGCCAGAGATGCCAACGGGGTGCGGCCATTGGTGATCGGTATGATCTCTAAGTGCAGCCCCGATCGCCCTAACTGTAGCCCTGACAGCCCACCTAGTTATGTATTTGCCTCCGAAACTTGCGGCCTGGATATTATTGGGGCGGAATATTTGCGCGATGTGGCTCCTGGTGAGCTGGTTTGGCTTGATCATAATGGCTTGAATAGTCAGTTTTGGACAGAGGAGCGATCGCCCAAGCTGTGTATTTTTGAAATGATTTATTTTGCTCGCCCCGATACCTATATGCAAGGGGAAAGCCTCTATACCTATCGGCTGGAGCTGGGTCGCTATCTAGCCCGCGAGCATCCGATCGAAGCGGATTTAGTATTTGGTGTGCCCGACTCCGGTATCCCAGCCGCGATCGGCTATTCCCAGGCATCAGGTATTTCCTACTCAGAGGGCTTAATTAAAAATCGCTATGTGGGGCGTACTTTTATTCAACCTACCCAGGCAATGCGAGAAACTGGGATCCGGATGAAGCTCAACCCGCTCAAGGATGTGCTGGAAGGTAAGCGGGTAGTGGTGATTGATGATTCGATCGTACGGGGTACCACCAGCCGCAAAATTGTGCGGGCATTGCGTGAGGCAGGCGCAAAAGAAGTACATATGCGGATCTCATCGCCGCCAGTCACCCATCCTTGTTTCTATGGCATTGATACTGATTCACAAGATCATTTGATTGCCGCGACCAAATCGGTCGAATCGATCGCTAAAATCATAGAAGTTGATTCCCTTGCCTACTTGAGCAGTGAAGCAATGTTAGAGGCAACTAAATCAAATCCCCAGCATTTCTGCTCGGCTTGTTTTTCGGGGGAATATCCCATCCCCGTGCCCGATAAACTCAAGCGCGCCAAACTTGTCCTAGAACTGCAACACCATGAGTAATCAGATCCTCTTTCACCTTTCCTTTCCGGTTTTAGATATCCCTAGTACCAAAAAGTTTTATGTTGATGGCCTGGGATGCTTACCAGGGCGTGAATCCGAAATTTCACTAATTCTTAGTCTCTATGGCCACCAGCTAGTTGCCCATGTGGTGCATGAGCAGTTCGAACCGCAGGCTGGCATCTATCCGCGTCATTTTGGTTTGGTGTTTTATTCAGAAAGCAATTGGCTGGCTCTGCTAGAGCGGATTCAATATAAACAGCTTGAGTTTTATCAACAACCCAAGGTGCGTTTTCCTGATACTCCCCTGGAGCATCGCACTTTCTTTTTGCAAGACCCATCGGGAAATTTATTAGAATTCAAGCATTATCGATCGGAGTCGGCGATCTTTGGCGAGCGAGATTATCATCAAATTGGCGATCTAGTTACTTCAGAAAATAATCATCATCATTGATCCTACTAGCCTGGCAAGTAATTTAGCATTGTAAATTGTGGGATAGCTTAACTATTTAGCGATCTGGCCAATGGACACTGGGCATATATTTGTCATTTATGATGCCAGATGCCGGCATTTTTATAACTGGTCGATGCAATGTGTCTAAATTTATGAATAGTTTGCTTACCTCTCTCAAATCGATATGCCTGCAATTATTAGGCTGGCAGGATGGTCAAGTGCCTCTAATTTGCAACAAAACAATCAGGTGGAATAGTAAGCTGATGCAAGGATTATCCATTGAAATTATGGGTTTCAATGCTTGATTGGACTTGATTGGATTAGTTATTTGCCATGTCTGTTAAGTCTGTGTAACTATGATGGCGATCGCTAAGTAATTGTTTTGTTTCAGCATAATTGACCTTGGTTAATTGCCAGCAATTGGTTAATTATAGAAAAGAGCCAACATGATTTAGCCAGTCAGAGCTAAGTTAGTTTTTTGTAGTAAGTTGGCGATCGCTAAGATCAAGTTCCCTGGATTATCCATACAGCCAAACTAGCAAGAGTAATAGTTACACATTTTTTGATCAAGGGTATTTAACCGGATTTGATCTAACCTAGGTTTTAATTATGCTTAACTAATGGGGGCAGATTAAAATTAACTTAGGGTGGGCACAAATTAACTAAATTAATGACGTTGCACATAGGTGGAATAGTTTGGCTATTTAGCGATTGGGCGAATTAATACCAGACATGCTTTTGATATTTAAGATGTGATATTTAAGATGTCAATATTTCCATCCTTGACCTATGCAATGCAAAGTTAATTGTTATGAACGGTTTTGTTTGATTGGGCAATTAATTTGTAGGGCAATTACACTTAAATTTATCAACATTGATCAACTAGACTTGTAGACTTGTTACCTGGATTCAATGATATGGCTCATTGATCGCAGAGGAAATGATTTAGCAAACTAAATTGATTTGATCGGTTAAGGTGCGGGTAGGGCTTAGAAAAGGATAGCGATATGGCGGTAGGGCAAAATATTTTAGAACTAGCCAAGCAAGGGGATGCCGATGCGATCGCCAGTTTGATCAATCGTTCCTTGCAGCCAAAGGGCATCACTGCCACGGCCGAGAGCTTTGGTCAAGAGCAAGAAATGCAGGAGCTAGAAATCACGCTGCTCTCTGCTCAACTGCCCAGTCGTACTGCCCTGCTCAGCATCATCAAAAAGGGGATGGCATCGTTGCAAGTGCGATCGATCTCCCTGGTGCGAGTCTATGCCCGTCAGATCGAAAATGCCAGCCTGTTCTGGGAAAGTGAATTTACACTGGGCTCTAGACAAACTGCATCCCAGACCTCCTCTACAACTCCAAGCCCTATAAACACCGCTACTGAAACCACTGCAAATAATACTGATTCTGCCCAACCCAGCCAAAGTGAAGGCTCAACTCCAGAGGCGCGATCGACCAACCTGGCAACACGCCAAACCAAAGCCAGTGAAGGACTGGTGTTGTTGGACAGCATGGCCGAGATGCAGCGCACTGGTAAAGCTTATCAGGATGTGGTGATCCGGTTTATGGATCAGCGTTACGACACGGTGCGATGTATGACTACGCTCAAGGAATTTGTGCAGGTAATCAGTCGGAGCCATTTTTCCTTTGCGGATATGGCTGGCAATCCCAACCTGCGTAATTTAATCGATACGATCGCCGACAACAGCATCACCGATCGGGATGGCAGTCATGTAATTGAGAATGTGTCTATTTTGCAACCTGGCCAAAATTGGCAAAATGCGCGAATTCGGCTGATCAATCGCGTCATTTTTGAACCAGTGATGGAGCCACAAACCGATCGCCAAACCTATGGCCGCTATGACAATGATTACGCCGATGATTATGTTAATGACTATACCGATGATTATGCTGATCAATATGATGCAGACGAAGTCATCACCTTAGATGTATTAGACCCAGATCAGGCCGCTGAGGCCGAACCAAGTGCAACCAAATCTTCAGCCCCTAAATCCTTAGATCCGGTTAATCCAGTTTCGGGAACTGCTCAGGTAGGTGTGACAGCAGCTTCTAATCTTAATCAGGTTAGTCGCTCACTCATTGATATTGATGACACAACCACTTCAGACAGTCCTGCCGAAGCTACAACATCGACAGATCCAGCCAATCAGTCCGCTGCCAAAAATGATGGCACGGTAACAAGCAACAATTATATAGACTATCCCACCGTAGAATCGCTATTTGATGAATTTGGGCAAGAGGGTAATCAAACTAGCGATCGCTCTGCCTCAAGCACTAATCAGCCAGATCAAGATGATTCAGATTTAGACAATCTTGATCAACTAGAAGCAATGCTGGGTGACTTACCACCGCTTGAGCATGATTCAGCGAGTCAAATCGATCGGGGTGCTGATACGGTTAAGGAAAAATTGGCAAATGGCTCTGAGTCGAATGATTCGGATGATTCGGATGATGAGGAAAGTTCGCCGAGCCTGACCCTGGATCAGTTTGCCAACGATATCTGGGAGACCGTTTAGCTTTAGTATTTTGGGTCTATGTACATGACCGCAAGGCGATCGATTTGTGGCTTTAAGATAAACCTTGAAGATGCCTATTTAAAAATGCGATCGCAATCAGTCCTGGTATTCATGTCAGATGCAGGTTGCTTTGCTAATCTTGAATATTAAGGCCTGATTTTAAGCTAGATTCGAAATCAGGCGCGTGGATTTTGCCCCAAACAGCACCTAGATAGACAGCCCCCAGATAGCAGGAGAGAATTTATGACGATCGCCAATGATGCCAATGAGTCGTTTTCGTTGCAAAACACCGAACTCAAATCTAGTTTTAATATCCCGATTGTGCTAACCACAGCCGCGATCGGTCTTTCTTTCTTGAATGTGTGGGTGGGCGTAGCGATCGCCATTTTTAGCTTGTTCCTGACGATCCAGGCGGCCACGTTGCGATTGATTTTTACCGAAACCGATTTAGATATCTTTCGCGGTGAAAAACTAATCCGCCGCTTTCCCTACAAAGAATGGTTGAACTGGCGCATTTTCTTTGCCCCAGTGCCAATTTTGTTCTATTTCCGCGAAACCAAAAGCATTCACTTTTTGCCGATCTTGTTCGATCCCAAAGCCCTCGAAGCTTGCCTGGAAAAGCATTGCCTGAAGCAAGAATAGATTATTAATCGGTAGTGCTGAACAAGTAAGGATTTAGGAGATAGTTGAATATTTATAACCCAAACAAGCTAAGCTCCGAATTTCAAATCGATTGCTAATTATCCTTACTACTGCATGACCACCTATTAATCTGTTTGCATTATGGATCTCTACCTGGGCATTGACTTTGGCACATCGGGAGCCAGAGCGATCGCCATTGATCAAGCTGGCAAAATTCGCGCTACCCAAAAACTCAACTACAACATTAACGCCGCGATCTCCTGGCGGGATAGTCTCTATGCCTTGATCGTGGCACTGCCGATCGAGATCAGGCAAAATATTAACGCGATCGCCATTGATGCCACCTCTGCGACGGTGCTGATCGGCGATCGAGATGGCAAGCCGATCGGTGAGCCAATTTTATATCACGATCCACGTGGCGCATCATCGCTTGAAAAATTGCGGCAGATTGTGCCCGATCGAGAACATCTGGTGCTCAGCGCGACTTCGAGTCTGGCCAAATTAGTCTGGTGGTTGGCGCATAATTCTCAATCCCAACCTGAAGCTTATTTAATGCATCAGGCCGATTGGCTGGCATATTGGCTGCATGGGCGGTTGGGAGTGAGTGACTATAACAATACGCTGAAGCTGGGATATGACGCGGAACGGCTGCAATATCCCGATTGGCTTGAAGATTGGCGATCGCAACATGCCCCCAGGATCTACTTGCCCAAAGTTGTCGCACCGGGTAAGGCGATCGGTAAAATCCTGCCAGAAGTCGCGGCAAAACTAGACCTCAACCGCGATTGCCTTGTTTGCGCGGGGACAACCGATAGCACGGCGGCGTTTCTGGCTTGCCTGGGGAATGAACCACCAAAGGCAGGAATCGCGGTAACTTCGTTGGGTTCGACGCTGACGATCAAGGTGCTGGCAAACAGACCGATCGCTAATTTGGCATCTGGCATCTATAGTCATCGGTTGGGCGATCTGTGGCTGGTGGGGGGTGCGTCGAATACTGGTGGGGCGGTGTTGCGGCAGTTTTTCAGCGATGCGGAGTTGCAAGCCTATAGCGATCGGATTAACCCCGACATCCCCAGTCCGCTGGATTATTATCCACTACCTGCGCAGGGCGATCGCTTTCCGATCAATGATCCACTGCTGGAACCGCGCCTGGAACCAAGGCCGACTGATCCGGCGGCGTTTTTGAATGGTTTGCTGGAGGGGATCGCGGCGATCGAGGCGCTGGGGTACAACGTGCTGGCGGAGTTGGGGGCGCAGGCGACGCTGGTTTATACGGCGGGGGGCGGGGCACAAAATCAAACCTGGCGGCGGATCAGGGCGAGGAAATTGGGGTTGCCGATCGTGGTGGCGGCGCAAACTGAATTTTCTTTTGGGGCGGCGTATGGGGCGGCGATTTTGGCGTTGCAGGGCGCTGGGGTTTAAGGTTGTTTTTTGGTTTCGGGATGGGTTTTGGCTTTATTCTGGTAGTTATCTGTATTTGTGCTGGGTTTATTTATGGAACCGATTTCTACCGCTATCCTTACTACGGCTGCCGTAGGTGGTTTGTCCAAGTTGATCACAAATGTAATTGCAAATTATGGTGAAGAAGCTTTAAAGCGCTTCAATATAGATCTTACGGATAGTCCTGACAAGGTTTTTGCAAGGCAATTTGAAACTTACATTCGTAAATATGATGATCGCCACGGTTCATTGAAGGTTGCCTGTGTGCGGATGGATCAGCCCATCTCTCTGGATGAGGTATATACAGGGGTAAGGCTACTAAGGAGATCGGACTTACAAAATTATTTTGAATCACCGGATGGTTTGCAAAAGCTATTTCGAGAGAGTGGTAAGCGTCAATTTCGGTTTGAAGAGACAGAAACCAGACCAGGGCTCGAAGTTGCAAACGAGCAGCAACGCTTATTAGTTCTTGGTGCGCCTGGAATTGGTAAATCTACTTTTTTACGCAAGGTTGGGCTTGAGGCACTTAAACAAGAGCAGGGTAGCTATGAACATATTTTAATCCCAGTTTTTCTGGAGTTGAAGCAGTTTAAAACCCAGGATAAAAGCATTGAGGATTTTATTGCTAATGAATTTAGAATTTGTGGCTTTCCAAATCCAGAAATTATTACTAAGTATGCATTAGAGGCTGGCAAGTTGTTAGTTTTATTAGATGGGCTAGATGAAGTCCCGAAAGAGAATGAAGATTTCGTGATTCAGCAGATTCAAGATCTAATTATTGCCTATGACCAGAATCGATTTATTGCTTCTTGTCGAATTGCTGCATATAAAGGTGGCTTTGAGCGATTCACTGATGTGGTAATGGCTGAGTTCGATGAGCCACAAATAAGGGATTTTATTGGGAATTGGTTTAAGTCCGAGCCAGAAGTAGGAGAAGATTGCTGGAAATTACTAAAACAAGATTCATACAAATCTACCCTTGATCTTGCTCAAACTCCTCTTTTATTAACTCTGCTATGTGTGGTCTATGGCAAATATACAGAACTGCCTAAACAAAGAGCTGAGCTTTATGGAGAGGCGCTTGACGTTTTATTACGTGAGTGGGCTGCTGGAAAACGTTTAAAGCTCAGTGTTTATAAGCATTTTACTGCTAAGCAAGAGCTTATTTTGCTATCTAAGATAGCTTACGAAAGTTTTAGTGTTGACGAGTTATTTTTCAGCAAGAATTGGGTTGTTGAGCAAATCGAGCATTTTCTTGCTGGTAACTTAAATGCTCCCCAAGATCTTGATGGGGAAAGCGCGTTAAAAGCAATTGAAGTACAGCAAGGAATTTTAGTTGAGAGAGCGCGTAATGCTTATTCTTTCTCTCATTTAACCTTTCAGGAATATCTAGTTGCAAAATATGTTGAATCACATCGTTTGATAGAGATTCTTTTGACCGAACATTTTGTCGATAGGAAATGGCGAGAAATTTTTTTACTAGTTGCAGGATTAATGGAGGAGGGAGCAGATTTACTATTGCTAGCAATGGAAAAGCAAATACAAAAGTTTGCTCAAGATATGCCAAAACTACAAAAGCTACTCGTCTGGTCGGAAAAGGTCACTAGGGGATCTCGAGGAAAATGCAATGCTAATGCTAAAAGATCTGCTGCTATCCTTTTTGCACTTCATACTGATCTTTCACGAGTTAATATAATCAATCCAGGTCATACTCAGACTACCCTAATAGACATTATGAGTGCCAGCCTCCTTGCAAGCATGTGTGGCCTTGGAACAGATCTTGAGCTGCATACAAGAAACTCTTATGACCTTGCAACTGCAATAAAGATCGGTTGGGCAACAGAAGCGTTGAAAGCAGCTCAAGATCTTTCAAAAATATATGAATCGATCAATATATTTAATGAAAGCATAAATCTATACGCTTTCATTAACCTACTAGAAAAACAAATTGATTTACAAGAAACTTATGGGATTAGCGAGAATGCAACTTCCTTTCTTGATGAACTTCATGAAACAATAAAGAAAGTTTTGCATCTTACAACAGTAGTATCAGAATTTTCTGAAGAAGAGAGAGAAGCTTTGGCGGGATATCTGTACGCTAATCAGCTAATGATTGAATGCAAAGACTCTGCGATTTATCTCTCTACTGATGCCTGGAAGCAGATCGAAGACCGGATGCTTTTGCCACCCGACTAACCCAAACCCAGAAAAACGCGCTATAATAGAAAAACGTACAGATATTCTTGGCATATGCTAAAGTCATAGCCATGTCCACCCCCCCCCAGGCAATTCAAGCCCCAGAAACCGCCACCAGCCGCTATGTCAAGGTGCTAGCCGATTGCGTTGGCATTGATGGCCTGCTCACCTACGCGATCGCACCGGGCATGACGATCCACCTGGGCGACATCCTCACCGTCCCCCTCGGCAATCGCTACGTTGGTGCAGTGGCGCTGGAGTTTATCGACACGATCGAGCCCAATCAAGACCAAGCGATCGCAATCAAGCCCGTCTATGGCGTGGTCAGTTCCGGCGTGCTGCCAGCATCCTTCTGGGAATTGATCGCCAAAACCGCCGACTATTACCGCACCCCCCTGATTCAAACCGCCAGAGCCGCGCTGCCGCCCAAGTTGCTCGATCGCTCCAGTTATCGGGTGCGCCTGGTAGATCAGTTAGAAAAAGAGGCGATCGACCTGGATAGTCTTTCCACCCCGGCGCGATCGGTGCTGGAATTTTTGCAAAATCATGCTTCTAGTAAAAACGCTAAAAAAGGCATCTCCCGTCGCTATCTGCATCAAAAAGTACCCCGCCATGCCAGCGCTGGCCTGAAGCAACTGCAACAGCTTGGCCTGGTTTCGCTCTATCTGGAGCCCCCCCACCGACCCCAGCCAAAGTATGAAGATGTGGTGATCCTGCTGCAATTCCCTGCCGCCGAGGTCACCGATCGCCAAAAAGAGATTTTAACCATCTTGCAACGGATGGGTGGGGAATGTGTCCGAGCGGAATTAATTCGCGCTGCCAAAACCACTTCTAGCACGGTTAAAAAGCTGGCAGAAAAGGGCTACATTGCGATCGAACCGCGTGAGTCGTTGCGATTGGGCGATAAGGAGCATCTGGTGGCCGCCGATGTACCCAAAGAGTTAACCGAGGCGCAAAGTAAGGCATTGCAAGCGATCGAAGAATTAGCAAAGAATCCCGAAGCCGATCAAACGGTTTTGTTGCATGGCGTGACTGGTTCGGGCAAGACGGAGGTTTACTTACAGGCGATCGCGCCAGTGCTTGAGGCTGGCAAATCAGCGCTGGTATTAGTGCCAGAAATTGGGCTCACCCCCCAACTTACCGATCGATTTCGAGCCAGGTTTGGTGATGCGCGGGTAAATGTCTATCACTCCCAGCTTTCCGATGGGGAGCGGTTTGATACCTGGCGGCAGATGCTCAGCGGCAATGCCCAGGTGGTGATCGGCACGCGATCGGCGGTGTTTGCGCCCCTGCCAGATCTGGGTTTGATTGTGCTGGATGAAGAACACGACAGCAGTTTTAAACAAAGCCAACCCCAACCCTGTTACCATGCCCGCACCGTTGCCCAATGGCGATCGCAAAGCTCTCATTGTCCATTGATTCTGGGCTCGGCCACGCCTTCGGCGGAAATTCTCGATCAGGTAGGCGCGCTTGAAGATTTAGAGACGGCGATTACATTAGGTTCAAATGAAACCAGCATTGATAATCCCCAGTATTTAGTCTTGCCGCAACGGATTGGCGCTAAACCAATGCCGCCGATCTCGGTGGTGGATATGCGCTTGGAATTGGAAAATGCCAACTATTCGATCTTTAGCCGCAAGCTGCAAGGGGCGATCGCCAATTTATTAGACCAAAAGCAACAGGGCATTTTGTTTATTCATCGACGCGGCTATAACACCTTTGTGTCTTGCCGGAGCTGCGGGTTTGTGATGAAGTGCCCCCATTGTGATGTGTCGCTTTCCTATCACAATACGCCTTTTGCCACGAGTGCCGATCGAAAAGAGCCACCAACCTATTCCGCTTCACCCTACGCCAAGCAGGAAAAAAATGAGGGTAGTTTGCTCTGCCACTATTGCGGTCATCGTCAGATTAAGCCGCGTCAATGTCCGGCCTGTGATTCGCCCTACTTCAAGCATTTTGGCAGTGGGACGCAGCGGGTTGAATCGGAGCTAAAAAAACTTTTCCCCCAGGTGCGATCGATCCGGTTTGATAGTGACACTACGCGCAATAAGAACCAACACCGCCAACTAATTGAGCAATTCCAGGCGGGCGAGGCAGACTTACTGGTGGGCACGCAAATGTTGAGTAAGGGCTTAGATATTCCCCAGGTGACACTGGTGGGTGTGGTTTCCGCCGATGGGCTATTAAATTTCTCCGATTATCGGGCTAGTGAACGGGCGTTTCAGGTGCTCACCCAGGTGGCGGGTCGAGCCGGACGGGGTCAGGAACCAGGCCAGGTGATTATGCAAACCTATACACCGGAACATGCCACGATCGAAGCGGTTAAAAATTATCGTTTCACGCAGTTTATTACGACCGAGATCAAGCAGCGACAGGCTTTTAATTATCCCCCCTTGGGGCAAATGGCCTTGATTCACCTTAGCAGTACCTCGGCGATCGCAGTAACTGAAGCGGCGAAACAACTGGCTAGCAACTTAGAGCAATTTGAACCGAGATGGGAGATCCTAGGGCCTGCTCCGGCGGCGATCGCGCGGCTAAAAAATCGGTTCCGCTGGCAGATTTTGCTTAAATTCAGTCCCGACTTGCACCATACCTTGCCGAGTTTGGAGGAACTAAGAATGCTGGTGGGCGATCGGCAGGTACGGGTTACGCTTGATGTTGACCCATTGGATATTCTTTAAGGGTTTTATTTACTTCATGTCGCTCTCATTCTGCGCTTCATGAGAGGATTGCCGATCGCTGTCAGTAGAGGCTTGATCAGGATCACTCAGATCGATCGTGATATCTGTTACCGGCTCGGCTGAATCATCATTCAGAGCACATACTTTCTGCCAGAGAGGATGCTTGGGGCCTCGGCGGCGAATCTCTGATACTTCTTTAACCAGTTCTTGATGCAGCCCTTCACTGAGATTCAAAATATAGGCACTCTGGCGCAACAGCGTAGACAGGGTGATGCCAACACACAGCCCCAGGCCAATAAAAGCAGGGCGATTATACCTGATACTAATCCTGACCGCTGCCCAGGTAAAGTGTTCTAGCCAAAGGGCAATATCACTGCGCAATAGCCAGAGACAAAACAATCCCAAAGTTAACCACAGGATCAAAATCCCCCACCAACGCCGCCGGATTTGCAACTGAAAGAGGCGATCAATCTGGCGTTCCAGATGCGGATCATCATGGCGATCGAGATTAACACTGGTTGAATCTTGCTCTTGCTCAAAAAACATTAACTAACTAGAACCATAGAAGTTGCCCTAAACTCAGGCTAGCTCGATATACAAAGTAGCCAACTATTTTAGCCATTAACTAGAATAACCAAGATATCAGGTAGTAGGGTTGGAATAAGATTAAATCTCTTTGATCGCTCAGGCCAGTCCCAGCTTAGTTAAAACCTTTTGGGTTGAAACCACATGCTGATTCAGCCCCAACACCTTAGGGTCGAGCCCTAGCGCCAGACCGATTAACTGAGGCAAGTGCAAAATCGGGATATCCAACTTACGATCGATCACCTTTTCTACTTCCGGTTGGCGCGAGTCTAAATTAAGGTGACAGAGGGGACAGGGCGTGACAATGCAATCTGCACCCGCATCGATCGCTTCGGTTAAATGCCTACCCGCCAACGAAAAAGACGCATTGGTAGCATAACTAGAAATCGGCCAACCACAGCATTGCACCCGACCTTGATAGTAAACGGGTGTTGCGCCCAGGGTGCGAAATACTTTTTCCAGTGATTCCGGTTGATAGGGGTCATCAAAGCGGGTTACGGTTTGGGCACGCAACAAATAGCAACCATAGAAAGCGGCACAGTTGAGGTTTTTTAGCGATCGCTGCAATTTAGTCTGCAATCGCTCCAGGCCATAGTCACGCAGGATTACCCACAGCAGATGTAAAACCTCGGTCGATCCTTTAAAGTGCTGTCCTTCGGCCGCTAATAGTTCATTTACTTGCTCGCGTCGATCGGGATCACTAAATTTAAGCTTGTCATTCACCCGACCAATCACCCCCTGACAAGTGCTGCATTGGGTCATTAGCGGTAGATCGATCGCTTCCGCCAAGGCAATATTACGGGCATTAACGGTGTCTTCCATTAACTCGGAGGTTTCCTTAAAAGTGCCGGAACCACAACAGGTAGCCTGCTCCAGCTCGACTAGCTCAATCCCCAGGGTTCTAGCGATCGCCAGGGTGGAATTGTGCAACTCCTGACAGGCTCCCTTGGCCACGCAACCAGGATAGTAGGCATAGCGAAAACTCGGCTCACCATTGCTGAATTGTTTGGCTGATTGGTCTTTGGGTATTTGCGTGCTGGTCATTAACTCTATTTCCTTTGTATCTCTGGATGGGCGATCGCCTGATTAACTAACTTTATATTTGGCGAAAAACTACCGTTAGCAAGTTAAGCAAATCTTCTATCTATATATCTATTGGTAAAGCAAGTAATGAGTGATCAATTAGATTTTGGTGCTATTGATATCCCTATTCAAACCAATATCTCCAATACGCTATATGCTGTGAATAGATCTTGTGGTGAACAAATGTCGAAAACGGCTCTAGGATCTTAGTTGCCTCGTTGCAATCTTTGACTTTTACAGGGAATCTAATCTAGTTTTTTGATTGATTGGTTTTTGACTGGTCTGGCTTAGTTGGATTAGCCTTTTCTTGCTTTTGCACTGCTTCGATCAGCGATCGTACCTGCTTAGTACCAGCCGAAGGCTTAAACAACCACGGCCAGGGCATTTTGCCGCTGAATACCATCCGCAATCCCAGGGGCACCAGACTAAATAGGCCGCCCACATCCTTGAAATTATTACCCACCACCTCCAGGCCAAATTTGCTCTCATCAATCCAGCCTTCCCGTTTCACCAGCGATACCATTACATGGCGATGGCGTTGCGGCCTGGTTTCGGGCAGACTTTCATCTTGCAAAATTTCGTGCTTGACCTGAGAGATCCGATCGAGCGGTTGCACACCCACTGGGCAAACTTCATTGCAGTTGTAGCAACGGGTGCAGCCCCACACAAAATCCGGCTGGTTATATTTACTCACCCGATCGTCATATTGCTCGTCCCGATTGTCCGCCATCACCCGATAGGCTTTGGCGAGGGCATGGGGCCCGACAAAATCTTCATTCACCATCAGCGCATTGCAATCGGAATAGCAAGAACCACACAAAATACAATTAGCGGCTTCTTCTAGTTTTTGGCGCTGGGCAGGCGTTTGCAAAAACTCCCGATCGTCTAACTTCCGCGCAGCACTGGACACATAGGGATCGACCCGCTCCAGATTTTGCCAGAACTTACTCATATCCACCACCAGATCCTTAATCACCGGCAGATTTTGCATCGGTGCGATCGTCAGCACTGGCTCAACTTCAATCGGTTCATTGCTAATTGGATCAATCCGGCCTATGCCGATCGCCTCACCCACTTTTTGCTGACAAGCTAAGCCCGCGCGACCGTTAATATGCATGGCGCAGGAGCCACAAATCGCATTGCGGCAATTACGCCGAAACACCAGCGAACCATCCTGTTGCCATTGGATCAAATTCAACGCATCCAGCACTGTATTCTTATCGGGATCAACTGAAAGCTGATAGTCCTGAAAACTAGGGGCGCGATCGCGGCCAGCCTGTCGTTTAACTCTAACTGTGATGTCCATCGCTACTTAATTCCTTTTGCTTAGCTGCTACCATCATCCTCACCACATCCCTCATCTTGTATTGTGCCTGCCAACCTAGCTTTTCTAGCGCTTTCTTTGGATTTCCTTTACCAAATGCAATATCAGTTGGGCGCAACAACGTGGGATCGCTAATCACATATTTTTGCCAATCCAAACCCACTGCCCCAAAGGCGGCGGCAACAAAATCCTGGAGGCTACTGCTTTCGCCCGTGGCGATCACATAATCATCGGGCTGTTCCTGTTGCAGCATTGCATACATTGCTTCAATGAATTCTGGCGCCCAACCCCAATCCCGTTGCACAGAAATATTGCCCAGATTCAGCTTATCCTGCTGACCAGCAGCAATCCGGCAAGCAGCGGTCACGATCTTTTGGGTCACAAATCGTTCCGGACGCAAAGGCGATTCATGGTTAAACAAAATGCCGGAACAGGCAAAAATGCCATAGGCTTCGCGGTAGTTGGCCACTTCCCAGAAAGCGGCAGATTTGGCCACGGCATAGGGGCTGCGTGGTTTGAATGGAGTAGTTTCCGAGGCGCTATTTTGCCCCACATCCCCAAAGCATTCACTGGAAGAAGCATTGTAAAACTTGATTGGCTGCTCCATAAACCGGATTGCCTCCAGTAAATTCAGCGATCCCACCGCGATACTTTCCAGCGTTTCGACTGGCTGCTCGAACGAGAGCCCCACCGAGCTTTGCCCCGCCAGATTATAGATTTCATCGGGCTGTGACTTTTTGAGCACTTGCAGCACACTGCGAAAGTCATTGAGGGCGGCTGATTCAAGTTTGGTGCGATCGCGGATTCCCAACTTAGTCAAATTGCGAAATGATGACATTTGCGCATCCCGCGAAGTGCCCCACACCTCATAGTCCTTATCAAGGAGTAGCTTGGCCAGATAAGCCCCGTCTTGTCCAGAAATGCCACAAATTAGCGCTCTTTTCATCCTTTGCTTTCCCCCTCAATCACAGTTGAACTAGATTTGAATTTGGCTTTGAACTTAAGTTAAGTATTGAGATTAGTTTTGAAAGTAGCTTGGCATCTGTTGCGATCGCATTCAATCTAGCAAACTTCTAGTAAACCAGTTACGATCGCTGCCACCTCAACTGGATTATAAATATCATTGCGATCGTCGGTTTCTTTGCCATAGACCCAGCAAGTTTTTGCATAGCCCCACTGGGCTGCATGTTGTTTAGCCGACGGAAAGAAATCGCCCAACAGCACCACATTGGCAATCGAAAAAGCTGCGGCCACATGCATTAGCATACTGGAATTACAAACCACCAGATCGCTGTGACTAACCAGGGCAAAGGTTTCCCGCAAGGCCAAATCTCCGGCTAGATTAACCACCTGATCGGCTACTGCTGCGATTTGATCGCCCGCGATGCGATCGCCCTTGCCACCTACTATCAAAATCTGGAGTGCTTGAGCTTGTTCCTGAGTTTGATTTGAGGCAGATAGAATTTTAACTAATTCAACATAATGGTTTAATGGCCAGGCTTTTTCTACAAACCCAGCACCGGGACTAATCACAATTCGTTTAATTTTGGATTGAGATACCTGGTCTGATGCTGATGATGGCAAGGGATCATTGCGATCGCCCCCCTGATTAAATTTAGCCTCTAGATCAGCCCATATTTGTTGCCCCGCTTGCTGTTCTGAACTAGTCAAAAAAAGCTGGGGTCTGGCTTCAGGGATTTCGCTGGCTCCCAGGAGTTCGGCAAATCGCAACGCCGATCGCCCCACCTGCTCCCAGGGATTATAGTTTACCGATTGCTGCGTAGCCGTGTGGCCTCCGGCAAACCCCTTTACCCCCAAGCGATAGGGAATACCAGCCCGGAGCATAAACAGGGAGCCAAATTGACTGCCAAAAATATCAATGCCGATCGTAAAGTTTTGCTGTTTGATTTGCTTCAACTCATGATCAGTAAATAAATAGCGCCAAATTGCAGCCAGACTCTGATCGGCAGTAAATTTGTTATACCAGGGGGCAGTTACTGGCATAACCCGATCGATATGGGGATTGCCCTGCAAAATATCTTTGCTCCATTTACCCACCGCCGCCACGATCTGAGCATTGGGAAAACGCTGACGCAGGGCTGCAAACAATGGCGTAATAACTAACACATCACCGAGATCATTATTGCGCAACACCAGAATTGACTCCGGTTGAGCTGGCACCGTGGTTAATCGAGGTGTAGCCTGGGCGATCGACCAGACGATCGTTTCGAGCAGCCTTCTTTTCCAATTCATCTAGTTTTTTAGCTGTTTAGCTTTTTACTTACCTAAGCAAGTCCATGGGCTTTGCGCCAGAGCCAGTTTTTATGGGCAGTAAAACCATGTTGTGAAGCCCAGGCCGAGAGCGGAATCGGCATATCTTCTGAGCAAGCATAATATGCCCAGGCTCTTTCATAGGGGGTTGCACCGCGATACCATGCACCCACCCCATAAGGCTCAAGCGCATTGACCAGCTTTTGCTTGAGGGAACCAAGGATTTTGGGCTTAAGCCAGGGGCGGCGCAGGGATGCACCATGAATAATGAATTTAACCTGATCCGCAGGTCTTAAATCGCCTTGACGGGGATAGGGGAAAGGGCGATCGAAAAATATGGTGGAGAAATTAGCTAAGTCCAGCACCCGACTGGGAATTGAATATAATTTGCGACCCTGCTCACGCAAAATAATATTCAGAATATCCTGTTGAAAGTGGAAAACGGCATAGGGATCGCAGCAAGTCTTCAGCATACCAGTGAGATGGGTACAGGACAGTTCTGTCCAGCGATTGACCACCTCTCTATCCCTGGGCAATGAAAATCCTAACAGGCCACAATTGATGTAGTCATAGGGGCGTAGATCGTCGATCGACAGGCCTAACTGTTCACATTGATTGTAAACACGCACATCGTAGTTATCATATTTAGGTTCGGGTTCGGTACTAACAATAATCCCTTCCTTCAGGGGCGCGAACAAATGACCGCATGGTCTTTCAAACACAATATCCGCATCCAAAAAGAGATAATTGCCATCGGTTAACAGCGGCAGAGCATTTAGTCTATGGATGCTGGAAGAATAGGTGCCATCAAATCGATCGAATTGTAGTACAGACAGTTGCGGATGTTTGGGGGTAGTTTTAACTACGACCTCATCATTAGTTAAAATCTTGAACTCGCCTTTGAAACGATTGGAAATTGCACTATTAAACAGGGCATAAACCCCAGGCATGAAATTAAAGTCGGTATAGGAAATGATGCAAATGTCTTGCCCCCAATCGAGATTATTATCATCTTGCTGCATAGTGACCATGGCATGCTTTTGAGTAGATTCCTTGGCAATGATTTTAGAATTTAGTCTAACTAAATAAATCCAGAATTTTTGTGGATTGCTAATATGTCGCTATGATGCTCTGCTGGGAAGCCTTTTAATTTTGCTAGCGCAACTGGGTAGCCATTGATATCCAGGCTAAAACGATCGCCCAAATAAGAGTCTGATAAGTGGTTAAGGTCAGATTGCTTGAAGTAAAACAATTCAAACCCCCCGGCTTTAAGCATGTCAATAAATGCTGCGCTTGTGTAGCCAGATCTACTCAGGTTTTGATCGATGACTTCAGTGTAGATGGCATCGATCGTGCCATTTTGAATTGTGCGCATTGCCCCTTTGATCGCCAGCGGTTCCCACCCTTCAATATCCAGCTTCATGAAATTGATTTTGTTGATGCTAGAATTTTCCACATAGTTATCAATCACCAGATTTTTGATTTGGTAATTACCCTGCTCAGAGATAAACGATGCTCCCAAATGATCTTCAACTATATTTAATTTAGAAACACCTTCATGATCGCTTACACAGCAATGATTAATAACAATTTGGCGATCGGTATAATCGGTATATAAACTAGCCGATTGTCCCAAGGCACTATATATATCGGCATTAGCCTCAAATAGATGATACTTAATCTCTACCTGTGGTAACGCTCCCATTACCCCAAAACTACAGAAGCCAAAATTTGCACCAACATCAAAGAAAACGCCACCTTTAGCTAGGAAAGGAATCGCCACATCAAAAAAGTGCGCCTGATCAAATTCACTTTTAACAAAGTAATTTCTAATCCGTGGATCGGTAATATTGGCAAACAACTGAGCGGAATCTTGATTAAAGCGAACCAGTTGAATTTGTGAGTTGGGAAATAAACCAAGTAAAAGCCTGACTGTACTATGCCTTCTAAAAAAGCGCGGCAATGCATAGATGATTTTGGAGATATTCATTTTGGGCTGTTGCTACTACTTGAACACAATAATTGTGAGGGGAATCACTCTTTTCTGATTTGGGATGTATCAGGATCAAGCAGTTAACCAGGATAGATAGATACCTACTTTAATAAGGCAAAAGCTAAACTAAGCTTGCTTCCTCAATTTTTAGCCATGATTCCAGATCACGTTGAATTAGCTCTTGTAGGTTCAAGATATCGTCATGATATGCCGAAATTAACTGCTTCCGGATTTCTAGCGGCAGAGGCTGTTTTTGGGAGTTACTCCTCCTAACATCATTAAGCAAATAAAAGAGCGGCAATCGCAAATTTTTAGGAATTAGTGGTTTTAATACCACTTTCATCGATTGAGCAGTCTCCATAGATTTGGTAACGAGACTGTGTAAGTATTTATTTTTAGGCAGACCGCCAGTTGAATGGTATCTGGTGTCCGAATCTGCCACAAAGCTACGATCGACTTCAAGAAAATCATAGATCGATTGCAATGTCTCTTGAGGACGTTTTTGTAGATCTTCATGTAAGCAAACCATGATTTGCGATCGATCGAACTCATTAAAATATCTACTTAGTTGCTCGTAATAAAAGCCCATATTCTTGTAGTGCCATCCCCAAGTCCAGTTATCTTTGATCCTCTGGTCTTCTTGTGTGAGGGCTTCTGCAAAATCTAAGAACGGTTCTTCCCCTTTCCAGGATTTAAACACAAATGCCGAATACGCTCTTTCCGCTGGATTGCGCAGGATCACAATCAGTTTGGGATTGGGAATATGATGTTTAATCCGTTTGGGAGTCTCCGGCAAGTAAAGATAGGAAGGAGAAGCTTCACCAATCGCTTTGATGCGATCGGGCACGAACTCAAAAAGCGCCTGATAATCTTCGATCTTAGTTACAGAGATGTTATTAACTCCATCAGGAAGACCATGCAAACCTTTAAAGTTAAGTGTTTTTCCCTCAAGGGCAAAGAAATTGGTCTCCTTCATCGGCGACATGTAGATCTCAGGGTGTTGATTCAACATGAAGTACAAAGCTGTAGTTCCTGCTTTAGCTGCACCGATAATCAGGAAGTTAGGCATTTTCATTAGTTCCGCCCCCGACGATGATCGTTAAATTTAAATAGGTAATACAAAGTAAGTGGTGTATTCACTAGCATTAGAAAAATTGCCACTAGGAAGCGTTTTGCCTTCCGTTCACGTAAACCGTAGATTACCCTGTTAGCTCGATACTTACAGTACATTAGCATGAATTTTAAATTGCTCTCATAGCCCAACACTTTGCTATGTTTGTTGACATGATAGGCATAGGAAGCAGAACGTTGCACGATTCGGTTGAGGCTTAAAGCGTAACTTAGCGGAGTGATCCGCACCGGATGAACGACTATTGATGGGGATATGAACGGGATCGCAGTTAAGTCACTCAGACGCAGATAGAGATCTTGATCTTCATAGGCAGCTAATGGATAACTTGGATCGAACCCATTAATTTGCTGAAATGTCTTAGTTTTGACGGCAATATTTGCAGACCAAAAATTCCCCCCAGCCAAGTTTACAGGACAATTTGCCATATCTATCTCTGTATCGCCTAAGGGGTGGATCGCCCCTTCAAAAGCCTGACTTTCTGGGTTGGCAACGATCGCATTGGCATAGGCTTCGAGCCAGTTTAGTTCAGGGATGCAATCATCATCGGTAAATACCAACCAATCTCCCTGGGCATAGCTAGCACCGTTGTTGCGATTGGCGGCAGGACCCTGGCGGGGGCCAGCGACCCATTTAGCCCAGGCATAATATTCTTTCATCATTGCCTCAGCGGTTGAGTCACTACCATCATCGCTAACAATCACTTCGTAGCTAGCTGATGTGGTTTGACTGCCAGGAGCGAGGCGATCGAGACAATTCGCCAACAGGTCGTTACGGTGGCAGGTCGGAATTACAACGGAAAATAACATGTGTTCAATTTAGCTCTGGTTAATGCGAACTATTTATTTTTTTACTCTTCCCAAGCACCTAGCGATCAACAAAGTTACTATAACTGAACCCAGTCTAGCCGGAACAAGATTAGTTCAAATTTTATTTGCTAAGCATTACGTCCCCCTGGCCGAATGCCAACGTGAATATCAACAATTTGACAAATTCGATCGCTCCTGGGGCTTAATCCAGAGGTTTAATCCAGGGCATTTGGCATAAATCATCTCTAACCATAGGTAAAATCTTGTTCCCAGCCAAATTAAATCTATTACAAGTATGGTTGCAAGGTTGCGATTTTCATGTAGCGTTAATAGGGCTGGCTAAGTATTTTACTTATTTCTAGTTAAATAATCGATTCACTACTATTGGTAGTGCTATTTTTACATGCAGAATTTTCTGCTTAAACAGTCAATCCTTTGGAGATTTAATCTGGTTAATGACCACCACTAATATTACACAGCCGGTTGCTGAATCTGCTGGCAACGCGAACATTAAACTAAAAGATATTATTGGCACGATCCCGCGCGAATATTTCCAGAAGAATAGGCGCAAAGCCTGGAGCCAAGTGGCACTGACCCTTACAGCGGTTGCCCTGGGTTATCTAGGCATTTTTTATGCACCTTGGTACCTGTTACCGATCGCCTGGCTGTTTACGGGCACAGCACTCACTGGTTTATTTGTGATTGGCCATGATTGCGCCCATCGCTCCTTTGCCAAAAAAATCTGGGTTAATGACCTGGTTGGCCATATTATGATGCTGCCCCTGATTTATCCATTCCACGGTTGGCGGGTACAGCACGATCGCCATCATGTACATACCAACAAGCTAGAGGTTGACAATGCCTGGGAGCCCTGGACGGTTGATTCATATAGCGCTGGCAATGGTGCATTGCAATTTTTCTATCGGGCGATTCGCAAGTATTTTTGGTGGATTGGTTCGATCGCGCATTGGGCAGTCAACCACTTTAATCCATCAATGGTGCCCAAACGTGAGCAGGATAAAATTAAACTATCGGCTACGGTGGTTTTGCTATTCAGCGCTGTATTTTTCCCTACCATGATTGCAACGGTGGGCATTTGGGGCTTGGTGAAGTTTTGGGTGGTGCCCTGGTTGATCTATCATTTCTGGATGAGTACCTTTACCTTGGTACACCACACCGCCAAGAATATTCAATTTGAACCTGCAGAAACCTGGAATGAGGCGATCGCTCAGTTATCAGGCACAGTGCATTGCGTTTATCCCAAATGGGTAGAATTGCTTTGTCATGATATTAATGTGCATGTGCCCCACCATATTTCGGTGGCAATTCCATCTTACAATCTGCGATTAGTGCATCAGAGCTTACGGGAAAACTGGGGAGAATATTTGCAAGAGCAAACTTTTTCCTGGGCTTTAATGAACGACATTATTTCGCAATGCCATCTTTATCACCCTGAAGAGGCATATCAAACTTTTAAGGAAATCAAGCCATTAGTTTAGATTTAAATCTAAAAATCTAAAAATCTAAAATTTAATAGGCTAAATTGGCGATCGTGTGTTTGCTTAAGTAATGCGATCGCCTTTGCTATTTTTATTTTTGGTAGTCCACCAGATGTGATCATATCTAGCAGGAGCAATACTAAATTAAGCATCCTGCGCTAAAAATCCTTACTTCCATACCACCATTTTTTATGAGCTAATTTGGGCTACCGTTCTTCTAATTCTTCTTGATACAGGTCTTCTAATTCCTGCTGCTGGCGGCGGCGAGAGGTGCGACGATATTTTTTCTGTTGCAGGCGTGGCTCTGTTTGCGCTTGGCCACCTACTCCACTCATCTCTTTGATGCTTTGATCCGGATTAGCGATCGCCTGTTGCTTGGCTTCCTGGGTCAAAATTTCCGCCAGCAATAAACAATAATGGTCATAGCGTTCCCAATCCCCCCGCACTACACAGCCAGGTTCTGCTTGATGCAGACAATCATTAAATTGGCAGGGCGCATGGTCTAGTTTTGCCCTAATTTCAGGAAAACAATTAGCCAGTTGAATGGAGCTACAGGCAATCGCTGGTTGGGTAAAACCCGGTGTATCGGCGATCAAGCTGGGTTGTTGGGGTAGCGGTTGATCACGATGGGAATGGTTCGGGTTGGCCGGAGTTAAATTTAAATTTAAATTCAAATTATGATTGCAATCATTTAAGTCGAATAATTCCACATGGCGGGTAGTGTGGCGGCCATGCCCCGATCGAGCTGATACCTGGGCAGTACGCAGCTCTAGATCAGGGATGAGTAGATTAATTAAGCTGGATTTACCCACCCCAGAGGGACCCGAAACCACGGTGATGCCTTGGGTGAGCGATCGACGCAGTTGTTCAATATTGGTTTGCTGAGATGTGCTGATCACGATTGGAGCATAGCCCCAGCTTTTAAGCCGATCGCACCAGGTTTGGGTAAATTCTGGGCTGACCAGATCACTTTTATTGAGGGCTAGGCAAATTTCTAGACCCTGAGCCTCAATATTGACCAAAAAACGACTGAGCTGATAGGCATCTGGTTCGGGGTCGCTGAGCGCAAACATTAATAGGGCACGATCGACATTGGCGATCGGTGGACGCGCCAACAAATTCCGCCTGCTTAAAACCTGGCCAATTGCGCCCCGTTGTCCCTGCCAATCGGGGGATTCAACCACAACCCGATCGCCCACACAAACCCGCTGGCCAATTTTTTTGAGTCTACTGCGACGAATACAAAGTAATTCAAGATCTAAACCAGTAGCCTTATCTTGTTCGCCAAGCAGACTAACCCGATAGAAATTCGCCTGCACCGCCAGCACAGTACCAACTAAGGTCTTAGAGGTCTTAGGCTTACTCACACCCGCTCAACGGTAAGCGCATAATAGCGATCGCGCTCAACCAGGGAATGAATCTTATGTCCCTCTATGGCCAGACTGTTCGGGACTTGTTCAATCGCTTCACCAGCATCCAGCCACAATTCCACCATTTGACCAGGGGGCACTTTTTCCAGACGCAGCTTTGCTCGCACAAAACTCAGCGGACAGGGAACACCCCGCAGGTCGATCGATGGGGATGATTCAGGCGATGGCTTAGGCGATGGATCAGGGGCTGATCCGGCGATTGATTCACTCATCGGTGGAAGATTCCTCCTAAAAAGCCTTCAATGCCGCCCTTGGCTGCTCCCTTACGATGCTTTTCCAGCAGCTTTTCGAGCACCTCCCGTTCTTCACCACTCACCTTGGTGGGGATTTCTATTTTGACGGTCACTAAATGATCGCCCCTGGCCACTGGATTACCCAATTTTGGCACCCCTAATCCTTCCAGGGTCAGAACCGTGCCTGGCTGGGTTCCCGCTGGGATCGTAAGTGGCTTTTCGCCATCCACTGTATTAATAATAATTTTGTCACCCAGAATTGCCTGCAAATAGCTAACTCGCACCGTGGAGAGGATATTGATGCCTTCGCGCTCAAATTCCTGGTCAGCCTGAACAAACAGGTAAACGTAGAGATCGCCGTGGGGGCCGCCTTTTTGGCCAGCATCACCTTCGCCGGAAACCCGCAACCTCGTACCACTATCAACCCCCTTGGGGATTGTGATTTTCAATTTCTTGGTGACCTGTTTCAAGCCTACGCCGCCGCAAGTTTCACACTTATCCTCGATCATCTGCCCAGTGCCAGTGCAAGTGGGGCAAGTTGAAACCTGGGTAAAGCTGCCAAATGGGGTGCGAGTAGCGCGGCGTACCTGACCACTGCCACCGCAAGTGGTACAAGTGCGGGGTTTAGTGCCAGGTTTTGCGCCAGAACCTTTGCAGGTATCGCAGGTTTCGAGGTGAGAGATGCGAATTTGTTTTTCACCACCAAAGATCGCTTCACGGAATTCTAGTTTCAGGTCATAGCGAAGGTCTTCACCACGGGTAGGTCCGCTGCGCCGCCTGGTAGTTGTTCCACCACCGCCACCCGCAAATCCACTAAAGAAGCTTTCAAAGATATCGGCAAAACCACCCATATCACCAAAGTCCTGGAAGCCGCCTGCCCCAGCACCGGATACACCCGCTTCACCAAAGCGATCGTAGCGAGAGCGCTTGTCTGGTTCGGATAGCACTTCGTGGGCTTCGTTGATTTCCTTGAAGCGATCGGCAGCACTAACCTCTTGATTTACATCAGGGTGATATTTACGCGCCAACCGTCGGTAAGCCCGTTTAATTTCTTCTTGAGTTGCGTTACGAGACACTCCAAGGGTTTCGTAGTAATCACGCGCCATAGGAAATTTGCCGTAGTAGCTTGCTGTTTGAGATCGATTATCTTAATTTAACCTAGTATTACAAAGATCTGTAGCCTGATCACTAATACTATTGGTTCGGTTATCCACCAATGGATAAATTATCGATAAATCATGGTTTGGTAGTAACCGAAACATCACCATTAACCATGGTTTGACAAGCAAGGCGATAGTTGTCTGGCTTGCGTTTAAGTTTGCGATCTTCAGCGTTGGTGCGGGGTGAAAGGTGTTCCATTCCTTCATTAATTTCCACAATGCAAGTGCCGCATTGGCCATAACCACCGCAATTGGTCAATTTACCAACAAATTTATATATATCGATCCCATTTTCGATCGCTTTCTGGCGCAGGTTTGCTCCGTCGGTTGCAAATACGATTTTATCTTCGTTGACGAATTTAATTGATGCCATTGGTTAATTTAAATTCAACTCTATGTAGGTGGGATAGTGTCTAATATTTTGATTTTAAATGTTGGCCAGGGAATAGATAAATAGATAAATAGGCGATCGAGCTAACTAACCGGAAAGCCCTAGCAACTAAATACCCTTACTGCCATTCATTTTCTAAATTAGTTAAGTTTTAGTTAAGTTAAAGAGTAGTTCTGGTAGCACAGTTGACAAATACGACTGATCAGAGATCGGCAGATTGATTCAAATTAAATCTAGCTTGAGTGACCCTAATTGCCGAATTGTTTAAAACCTCGGCCGATCGCTTGGTCAAGAGTATGAATATCAACTAGCCAGCATTACTCACTTTACTCTTTACTTAGGATCGATCGCCCTAGTTAATGAGTCTGGCTCGACCTAGCGTAAAAATACTAATTAACCGATCGCCAACTGCCTAGAGATAACTCTATGCTAACTAAACATTAAATAAATATTTATTTTCACTAGCTACTATTAAACCATTGCTGCGATCGCCTAACAATCAGTACAGAGAAGTAAGAAAGCGAGAGATCGGCCAAATTTGTCAGATCGGCATATATTTTTTGCTGGTTTGAGGTTGCCCGAACTACTACGGAGCTATTTTGCAAGAGTTGCCGCGATCGCAAAATCTGCCATACCTGCGGGTAATAGCGATTCACCTTCATTAATACCACTGTCTCTGCCCAATCTAGCGCTGTTTCCAATTCGGCTAAATTGTGCAACAAGGGCAAAACCGCCAGCTTTTCCGCCCAGATTGTCAGCGGTAAGCCCAACTCAGCAGCGGCAGCCAATGGTGAACATACACCAGGGATAGTTTGAATTTCGATCGCTGTGTCTCTGGCGCGCAAGGTCAGCATTAAATAGGTGAAAGTGCTATAGAAGCTCACATCACCTTCACTGATAAAAACCACACGGCGATCGCGGCTTAAATGCTCATATAGCTGATCTGTTGCTACAGCCCAGGCTGTGGTTAGGGCATCTGGATCTTGAACATAGGGCAACTCTAGCGGTAATTTTTCCTGGTGGGGCTGCAAATAAGTCTGGGCGATCGATTCGGCCATCCCTGGCTTACCATTTTTTCCCGCCGGAAACGCCACCACATCAGCGGATTGGATTGCTTTGAGGCCTTTGAGGGTAATTAATTCCGGATCACCGGGGCCAACACTAACGCCATAGAGCTTACCTGTCATATTTGTTTACTCAAGTGGCGCTAAAATTCAGCATTCTGGGGCGATCGTGGGAATGGGATCACATCCCGAATATTGCTCATGCCGGTCATGAATTGCACCAAGCGCTCGAAGCCCAGGCCAAATCCAGCATGGGGAACAGTGCCATAGCGGCGTAGATCCAAATACCACCAGTATTCCTCTGGATCTAGCCCCTTGGCCTTGAGTCTGGCTTCTAAAATGTCCAAGCGTTCTTCCCGTTGCGATCCGCCAATGATCTCACCGATCCCCGGCGCGATCACATCCATTGCGCGTACGGTTTGCTTGTCGGTGCTTTCATCGCTCAGGCGCATATAAAAAGCCTTGATTCCAGCCGGATAGTCCATGATAATTACCGGCTTTTGGAAATGATCCTCAGCCAGATAGCGTTCATGCTCCGATTGCAGGTCAATGCCCCACTCAACCGGAAACTCAAATTGCTTACTGCTGGCTAGCAAAATTTCGATCGCCTTGGTGTAGCTGATCCGCTCGAATTCTTCATTGATGATCTTTTCAGCATTGCTCATCACTTGATCGTTGATCCGCTGTTGGAAAAACGCCATATCTTCGGGGCAGTTTTCCAGCACATAGCTAAAAATATATTTAAGAAATGCTTCGGCCAGATCGGCATCACCTTCAAGATCGCAAAAGGCCATTTCCGGTTCGATCATCCAGAATTCCGCCAGGTGGCGCGAAGTATTGGAGTTTTCCGCCCGAAATGTGGGGCCGAAGGTATAGACATTGCTAAATGCCATCGCCATGATTTCTGCTTCTAGCTGACCACTCACGGTTAAGAAGGTGGGCTTGCCAAAAAAGTCCTGACTGAAATCTACCGATTGACTGGATTGATTGGCTACATTAGGCGTAGCTTTGGGATCTACCTTGGCTACATTCGCCAAGTCCATCGCCGTGACCGCAAACATCTCGCCTGCCCCTTCACAATCACTGGCAGTAATAATTGGTGTATGTACCCAAATAAAACCGCGCTCTTGGAAAAAACGATGGATCGCATAGGCACAGGCATTCCTTACTCGAAATACTGCGCCCAGGGTATTGGTGCGTGGCCGCAAATGGGCGATCGTGCGCAGAAATTCAAAGGAGTGGCGTTTCTTTTGGAGTGGATATTGCTCTGCGTCAGCCGTGCCAAAAACCGTTACTTGGTCTGCTTGCATTTCGATCCGTTGCCCCTTGGCCGGAGAATCGACAAGCTGCCCAGCAACCGCGATCGAGGCTCCAGTGGTAATTTGTTTAATAATATCTGCGTAGTCGGGCAAGTCTTTGCCAACAATTATTTGCAAACCCTTGAGCGAGGAGCCATCATTAATTTCTAAAAAGGTTAGCTCTTTCGATTCGCGTTTAGTTCTGACCCAGCCTTGAACCAGGGCTGATTGGTTGGCTTCGCCACTACGCAGAAGTTCGATAATTCGGGATGGATTCATGTTCTAAGTAACTACCTTGGCCGATCGCTATTAATCGCTATTAATTCAGCTAATCTAGCAAAATACTGAACCAAGTAAGTTTAACAGACTTGCTGAGCCTATTCTGCAACTATATTTTTTATTCCGGTTATCGGCAATTTCTGTAATCGATCGCTGCCAATTAGCCAATTATTAGTAGATTAGGCAGATCCTAAAAAATGGAATCAAATATTGTTGCTCAAATATCGTTGTCCAGATACCGTTACCCAAATAATAACAGCCACAGATGAAGAGGTGGGCTGTTCATAATTCATGCTCATTATTTATCTTGATCTTGTGATCTTGGCAAGCTATGTTTAAAAATTTTAGTTCACACCAAAAATCGCCTGAGATAAGCTAGTAAGACGCGATCAATTAAATACCTGCCAATATATCCAATATATATACATGGCACATTCAATCGCAGAGAATAAACCCCACCCTAATATATATCGCTATATGTATCGCTAAGTTGAGGCAAAGTTTAGCGATCGCCCTAATGATTGGCAGCAATATCACGAATCAATGGCATGCGGCTATTAATGTAGTTGCACAAAGCATCCTGCTGTTGCCTGTCCAGAGACGAATTTTGCTGCACCTGGTCAACCAGCCAGGAAACCAAGCCATCATCATCCATGCCCAAAAGGTGGCTTGGCTGTGAGCGATTAACTAAGTCCCAAAACAATCGCATGATTGACGGTGTCATTTTGAATCCCCTTTCTTAATGTTTTCCTAAGGTTTCAAATACTACATTAGTGCATTTTTGTGATACTAAACCTAGATTCACACAAACCGAAATAAAGTTCACCTCTCTAGAGACGGATTGAAATGAATCTATAGAAATCTATACGAACACAGAAGCAGTCAAGCAGTTTAGGTTGCGAAATAAGTCGGCATGATTGCCTAGTAAAGCTTTAAGCAATATCTTTGACTAAAATAGCGATCGTTTAGTTGCAATCACCGATGGTTATATCGATCTTGCAAAATTCCTTAACTATCTACAACTATCTACCAATAAAAACGCTAACTTTCTTTTGCTGCTGTTGTTTGAACTAAATAAACCTGGGTGTGAGGAGTTGGGTTAGAGCAATCCATTTGATGGTTAAGACTAATCGGCCTGGTGCACCCCAAGCATTGATTGAGGCTTTAACTACTCAATAAAATTGATAACTAATCAAGACCCTAAAAAAATATTTATCGCTGCTTAGTTTAATATGCCTGGCTTCGTAATCTTAAATTCTTAATAAATGTTATCGCGGGCAGTTTAAGCTATTGAAACAGTACGATCGCCATGCTCAAAGGGGGTAGAAGGCTGATAGGCTAAATCTACAATGGATTTAGCTTGTCTTGATGTCCTATGCTTTCTATAGGCAGTAGCTAACTGCTCAAAGTTGTAGAAAGCATTGATCCGCAAGATTTGAGCAGGTCTAGGCTATTATTCGCCAGCCCCAAAAATCATGCTGGATGCTGATTCATCTGAGCGGATAAGCCTGACTTAGATTGCAATCCCTCATGCTTAGACTTTCTTAGACTTTTCGACTTTCTTAGACTTTTCAATTACTAGAGGATGACTTTACTCATATGGGCGTAAATATTGAAGTTTTTGACGATCGCCAGGCTTTAATTGCCAGAGCCCTAGAGATCGTGTTGCAGAATTATAAGAAAGCGATCGAAACTAACGATCGATTTACCTTTGCGGCCTCCGGTGGCAGCACGCCTAAACCACTCTATGCAGCCCTAGCAGAGCAGGACTTAGATTGGCACAAATTTCATGTGTTTTGGGGTGATGAGCGCTATGTACCGCCCAGCGATCCCCAGAGCAATGAAGGCATGACTCGCCAGCTTTGGTTAGATCAAGTGGCGATCCCAGCCTCTAATATTCATGCCATGCCAACCACCAAGGCAGATCCTGCCCTGGCAGCAATTACTTACAGCAAGCATTTGCAAGACTTTTTTAAGGTCGCGGCTGGTGATTTTCCTGCCTTCGATCTCATTTTGTTAGGACTTGGCGATGATGGCCATACGGCTTCGCTATTTCCGCATACGGAAGCGCTTAAGGTAGGCGATCGCCTGGTAACGGTGGGCGAGAAAGATGGCCAATTGCGATTGACTTTTACAGCACCCTTAATCAATGCGGCTAAGCAAATTTTATTTTTGGTGGAAGGCTCTGGGAAGGCCGAGGCAGTGGCTGCGGTCAATGCAAAGCAAGGGGATAGCAATTTATATCCTGCGCGGTTGGTACAGGGGAATGTAAATTGGGTGATCGACCAGGCCGCAGCAGCTAACTTGTAAATCGATGTAAATTAAATCAATGTAAATAAGGAAGATTGATACTAGTTCTAGATCTTTTTCCCCGCTGGCTGATTCTACATCAGACTAACAGACAAACCAGTTGGGGATAACGATCGCAATCACGGAGAAGCTTGCATAGATTGAATATTAAGGATTCTTGCTGCTGATTATCTAACGAAATCTAACAAACACAGCGCTAGGCAAAAACTTCGCAATAGTCGCAATAAATAATTAAAGACTAGCCAGGTTGACGACTTAGGAAAGTATTAATACCTGGCAGCATTTCCTTGGTTTCATCAAATACGGTTAACTTGTCTGGGTTGCAGCGCTTAATATCGATCGAAATCCCAAATGCCCCTTCGGCCTCAAGATCTTCGATATAGCCCGACTTTTCTTGCTCAGCTTCAGAGACGCTGACAAAGGGTCCAAAAAAGTAGGTGCATTGGGGTGACTGAGTAGTTATCTCAATCCAAACCGCTACTCCCATATTCTCTAGAAGAGAAGTGAATGTCTCCTTAACGTTACTAGTCAAGTTCATATAACTCTACCAATTTTTTAATATTTGGAAGTTTTCCTACTTTTATATAACTTAATCCATCTGCTCATGACAAATTGTTCAAACTCAACGTATTTTGCCAGCGCTGCCTGAATACCTCATATAGCGCCATCCCTGCCGCCACTGAAGCATTGAGGCTAGGTGTTTTTCCTCCTAAGGGAATAGAAACCAGCACATCACAACTGCGCTGCACGAGCATACTCAATCCTTCTGCTTCCGAGCCGATCACCAGTGCCACCGCACCTAATAGGTCAACTTTGTGAATTGGCTGACCTGATTCGGCGGCAGTACCATAGATCCAGAATTCTTCACTCTTGAGCTGTTCAAGTGCCCGCGTGAGATTTGTGACCCTTGCTACGGCCAGATTTTCGAGTGCCCCGGCCGCTACTTTAGTAACCGTTGAGGTAATCCCCACCGCGCGTCGTTGTGGGATCACTAGTCCATGAGCACCGATCGCCTCAGCGCTGCGGGCAATCGCCCCAAGATTATGGGGATCAGTAATGCCATCGGCCACAATAATAACTGGATTTTGACTTGCCTGCTTGGCCTGATTGATCAACTCACCAAGTTCTAAATATGCATAGGCAGCAACCTGGGCAGCGATCCCCTGATGCCTGGCATTGTGGGTAATCTGGTTCAGGCGCACAATATCAACTTCATCGATCACACAGCCGCTTTCTTTGGCCGCATTGATCAGGGGCAGAAAGTCCGGGGCATAGCGCAAGCGATTTGTGACCCAGAGACGATGGAGCGATCGGCCACTTTCCATGGCAGCAGCAACGGCATGGCGACCATAGACCAAATCCGGGCTGTCTTGATCATCCCCGCGATCGCGGTTAATCAATGTATTGGGATCTGGTTCTGGCTGGTGAACGGCTCGATCCTTCTCAGTGCGGGAATCGAAGCGATTGAATTTGCGATCGGCTCTAGGCTCAGATTTAAAGTTGGCTGATCGCGGTGAGTAGTCAGATTCGTGTGATTTGGGTGATTTGGATGGTTTGTCTGATCTGGATGCAGGTTGATAATCAGAGCCATAGTCAGAGTCAGATTTATGGTTATCTTTATGGCCATTAGACCTGGCAGGATTGCGATCGCGGTCTAGATCAAGCTTGGGCTTGGGAATAGAATCACCGCGATCATATTTATCATATTGATCAGAGCGTTCAACTCGCTCAACTCGACCAGGCTTATGCTCATACCTGCGATCGGCAGATTTACGATCGTAACCACCAGTTTTATTAGTTTGTTTGGCATCACGGCCTTTTCTGTCATTGCTACGCCCAAATTTACGCCCAACCCGACCTGAATCCGTCGTCCTAGAACTGCCTCTGAGCTTTAATGTGCCTAGCTTTGGTCTTGGTTTTGGTTTGTCATTAGCAGCATTAGACCCTGATTGCGCCGCTGAATCTTCGCCATAGCGCTTGCGTTTGAAGGATTTGGGCTTAGCCGATCGCGTAGATCGATTTTCGGTAGATTTTGACCAACGAGGATTTTTGTCGCTGCTGTCTTTGCGACCTTTACGAAAATTGCCAGAGTCGCGTTTAAATTTAGTCATAGGATGTTGTCAGCTTGCGCCAATATTTGGACGAGGCGATCGGGATCTTTTAAATATAAATAACCAATCAAAGCTTCAAAACCGCTGGCCAGTCGGTATGTTTGCGGGTTGATATGCCTGGGTGTAGAGGTGGTGGCATTGCGTCCGCGCCGCACCAGATCTAATTCTAACTCACTCAAAAATTGGTTATCAATTAATTTGTTCAACTGATTGGCCTGGCTTTGGGCTTTTACCCTCGATACAACCAATTGGTGATATTCCTTAGGCGATCGCGGTGGGGTTAAAAAGTTGAGCCGGACATGCAATTCATAGATCGCATCCCCAATATAAGCCAAGGCTGCGATCGATATTTCATCAATTTTATCAACATCAATATTGGGACGTAGCAATGACATGAAAGATCAGCTCAGCAACTAGGGTTGGCAGATGGCTTAGGGATTATTAGTAATTTAGTAGTTTAGTAATTAGGTCAGCAACCAGAACCAATCGGCGATCGCCTCTAGCAAAATCGCCTCTAGCAATCAATAATCGGTGATCTGCAAATCAAGGATTATAGATCTTAAGCTGAGGGCGATCGCATCACCAAGCATGACTATCAAGGCGAAATCACCAAATAATTAAAGGTCAGATCGCTTAATTAAATTCAAATTAAATTAGGTGGAATTGTAAAATGCCTGTTGATTAATTCATTGATTAATCTAAATCTCTTCCTTCTTCTGATTAGTTTCCCTTTCATAACAGAAGGGAATAACCAGAGTTATGCATGTTGTGGATTAATCATTTAATTATTAATTTTTTGATGTCTTAACTAATTTGCATTAATTTGTCGACTTCCTGCTTAACCAGTCTCTATTGTGAATATAGCTATAGCTACTAGTTAACGGATGCGATTATGATGCGATCGCCAATCAATCTAAAGAATCACACAACCAACGCACAGGCTTATTAATTGGTGCTCAATTAATATCTAATCATATCTAAGCAATAACACTTAGCCAAACTATTACTAATTTGGTAGATAAGTTCTTAATCACAAAAAAGGTAAATGCCAACTGCCTAAACTGGCTAACCGATTACTCAAACTCACATTCTGCACCTATTCACTTTTATTCGGTATGCTCGCCAGGGCTATTTCAACGGAAGGTCTAAGCGAGAGGAATTGCTCCAAGCGCACCAGCTTGACTGTTTGCGTCACTCTGGGGTTACTAATAATTTGGAGGGAGCCATCTAATGACTGGGTTTTCTTAGCCATCTGCACCAGAACCCCCAAACCAGAACTATCGACAAAATCGATCGCCGATAGGTCTAGAATAATGTTGGCAGGTCCATCATCAATGCATCTGCCAATCACCTTACGAAAGGCGGGCTCAGAAAATGCGTCCAGCAAACCAGTAAGGCGAAATATTTGATAGTTATCGCGTACTTCGCGGCTACCTCTTAAACTTACTGTAAGGGTTAACTGTTCGGGAATAATAACCTCCAGAGGGCAAGATCACACCTTAATTTGCGGGTATATTGTATTTGCTTTCTATGCACTTGTCCAGCTATATATTCATCCTCGATGTTATCAACAATTGAAGAAATCCAGTCTGCCTTGGTTAATCACGATCGCTCGGCGGTGGAAATTGCCCAAGAATTTATCGATCGCGCCCAAGCGCTTGAACCAAAACTCCATAGCTTTATTAATCTCACCCCAGAAATAGCGATCGCCCAAGCCGAAGCGATCGATGACATTATCGCCTCTGGAGAACCAATGCCCAAACTGGCAGGTATCCCGATCGGCATCAAAGATAATATGTGCGTCAAGGGCACCCTCACCACCTGTGGTTCAGATATGCTGGCTAATTTTGTGGCTCCCTATGAATCTACGGTGACGGCTAAAATTGCCAAAGCTGGCGCAGTGATGATCGGTAAAGCCAACCTGGATGAGTTTGCGATGGGCAGCTCTACTGAGAACTCGGCCTTTGGCGCGACGGCCAATCCCTGGAATCTTGAATGTGTGCCCGGTGGGTCTTCCGGTGGATCGGCGGCGGCGGTGGCAGCGGGAGAATGCGTGATTTCCACGGGCTCAGACACGGGCGGCTCAATTCGATTGCCAGCCTCGTTCTGCGGTGTGGTCGGGCTCAAGCCTACCTATGGCTTAGTTTCGCGCTATGGTCTGGTGGCCTTTGCCTCCTCTTTGGATCAAATTGGCCCCTTTGCCAACACCGTCAAGGATGCTGCCACCCTGTTGTCTGTTCTAGCTGGCCATGATCCGCAGGATTCTACCAGCCTGGATGTGCCGATCCCTAATTACCCTAACCTGCTGACGGCAGATTTAACCCAATCGCTCAAGGGCAAGAAAGTGGGTGTGATCACCGAAACCTTTGGTGAAGGACTAAGCGAGGAAGTGGCTGCGGCAGTAAAGAAGACGATCGCCCACATGGAATCCATGGGCGCGGAGATCAAGGAAATTTCTTGCCCTCGGTTTGCCTATGGCCTGCCCACCTACTACATCATTGCTCCATCGGAGGCTTCGGCGAATTTGGCTCGCTACGACGGCGTAAAATATGGTTTCCGGCAGCCGGATATTGATAATTTGCTGGAAATGTATGCCCAGACCAGAGAAACCGGGTTTGGCACCGAAGTAAAACGTCGGATCATGATCGGTACCTACGCGCTTTCGGCAGGTTATTACGATGCCTATTATCTAAAAGCTCAAAAGGTGCGCACCCTGATCAGGCAAGATTTCGATCGCGCCTTTGAACAAGTAGATGTATTGGTTAGTCCGGTTTCACCCACCACCGCCTTCAAAGCTGGTGCCAAGACCGAAGATCCCCTGGGTATGTATTTAACTGATTTAATGACAATTCCCGTCAACCTGGCCGGTTTACCTGGCCTGAGTTTGCCCTGTGGGTTTGATGCGGCGGGGATGCCGATCGGTTTGCAGATGATTTCTAACGCCCTGCGTGAGGATGTGTTGCTACAAGTTGCCTATGGTTATGAGCAATCAACGGATTGGCATAAAAAAAAGCCAATGCTTTCCAGTTAGGGGATGCCGATCGGTAATCGGTACTACAGATAAGCCTGAGTTAACTTAATTAACAGAGGGCTAAGAGCAACCGCTCAAGATCAAAATTCAGTTTGCTTACAAGCTAGACCAGACGATCGCCACTAATATATCTAATACATCTAATATATTTAGTATATTTAGCCACGGCGATCGCTCCGCTTATTAAATTTAAATGGCTTAAACACAAAATATATAAGGATTAAAAGCAAGAATCCTGGGTACTGGAATCGAACCAGTATATCATCGATTATGAGTCGATTGCTTTACCAGTCAGCCAACCCAGGTAGATTAACTGGGGCTCAACCCCAACCGCGATCACAATCAAAAAACAAAAATAGTTAGATCTATTGTTGTGAATAGCGCATTAGCATTATATGCTATATGCTCAAGTTAATACCTGGCTAGCATTGTTAAAAATATCTTAGCCTCAAGCCTATATTGATTAGCTGGTGCAATGGCTGGAACTAAACCAAAAAAGCGACCTGCCAAACGAAGGAAAAAGAAGACAAAGCCAAAAACGCAAAGTCGCGTTAGCTTCACGCTGGTTTTACTTACCTTAATGATAATTGTGGCTGTGGCCAGTGGCATGGTGGCCTATATATTTGGGCAGCAGGCGCTAGAGGGCGTGAAACCTGTCCCAGCAGGTAAACAGGTGCCCCAACCGATCCCCACCGAAGGCAGATTGCAGGGACTGAAAATAATTGGCACTGAACCTTGGCAAAGCGATTAGGCAAAGTAATTAATGGATGACATACCACCGCCATCAGCAACATTGGCTCATGCAGAAGTTGTCGCTGGTTCGGGAATCGTGCCCTATTTACTGATGATTTTGGTGCTGGTGGCCATCAATGCTTTTTTTGTAGCGGCTGAATATGCGATCGTGGCGGTACGGCGATCGCGGATGCATCAGTTAGTCGAATCCGGCTCCCTGCCTGCGTTGGTGGTACAAAGACTACAGCGCCAGATCGATCGATTTTTATCAACTACCCAACTGGGTATCACCCTTTCTAGTGTGGGTTTGGGTTGGCTGGGTCGAGATGTGGTGGCCGCCGTAATCAATGATGGCCTGAGAATGTTGCCAGGACTAGATCGCTTTCCAGGAATGCCCGCCGAAATAACTGAATCCTGGGCACTGGCGATCGCTTTTTTATTAATTGTCTATTTGCAAATTGTGCTGGGTGAGTTGGTGCCCAAGTCGATCGCACTGATGAACGCAGAGAAGATCGCCCTGTGGTTGGGCAAACCAAGTGAAATTATTGCCCAGGTATTTAGCCCTTGTTTGTGGCTATTGAATCAATCGACGCGATTGCTGCTGAAGCTGGTGGGGATCGAATATTCATCCAAATTCTGGTATAGCGCCGTCAGTGCCGAAGAATTGCAAATGATCATTACCTCCAATGAATCTAGCGGCCTGGAAGACGAAGAGCGCGAGTTATTAAAAAACGTATTTGAATTTGGGGAAGCCACCGCCGGCGAAATCATGGTGCCACGCACTAGCATTGAATGCATCAACTACGAAGACACAGTTAGAGATTTGCTCAATGCGGTGAACAGCTCTAATCATTCTGCTTACCCAGTCGCAGGCGAATCCCTGGATGATATTCGTGGCGTGGTGCAAATTAAGGAAGTAGTGGGCAAACTGGGAAATGGTAGCTTAGACCTCGATCAAAGTATTCAGCCCTATATCCGTCCGGTGCGGTTTGTTTCAGAGGATACCTACCTGGATGAGTTGCTGCCACAGTTGCAACGATCGCACAAGTCAATGGTGATGGTGGTGGATGAGTTTGGCGGCACGGCAGGATTGGTGACCCTGGAAGATATTCTCGAAGAAATTGCCGGTGATGCGGGCGAGACTACCACCGATGCGGAGCCAGGGATCAGATCGATCGATGAGCAAACCTTTTTGATCCAGGCACAGGTCAGCGTAGAAGAGGTAAACGAGTCTTTGGATCTGGATTTGCCGATGATCGATGAATACCAAACGATCGGTGGGTTTGTGATCTATCACCTCCAAAAAATCCCTGACCAGGGCGAAAAAATGACCTATGGCTCGATCGAAGTAACGATCACCGCTGCGGATGGCCCCCGGATCGATTGTTTGCGATTGCACAAGTTAGATCAATCTGGGGATGCTGCTGATCTGGAAATAACTTAGATTTCCAGCAAGTAGCCCAAATTGTTTGTTGTTTTTACTGCTATATGTCCTAGTGCTATGTGCTATTTCAAAAGAGGTTTTGTAAATTTCCACTAGCCAGCCTTAGGGCGATTGTTTTTGCTGCGATCGCTTGTGAATATTCCGGGCAGACGATAAATCCAATAAGTTTACAAATCCAACGGCTTTTTAAGTAGTTTCTAATCCATGTACGAGATTTAGACGTAACAATATACAGTGGGGCAAAGTATAAAGTTACCTTTGGCAATTTTTGTTGCTTTGGTAAGAATCTGGGATCGCCCTAGAAAAATGTCTAGTAAAAAGGCCAAGCCTAGGGCATTGATTATGCTGGTAAACTTTGCTCCAGCTCAATTTAAGTGATGGATAGATATGATGAAGGATCAAAGCGGTTCTCAGGCGATCGCAGTGGAGATTGTAGAGTATGACATCGAAGAATCAGTGCGGCGGCGCTATGAGGCCGGGGCTCAACAAATGGAACCCCAGTTATGCTGCCCCACTGACTATGAGGGGGATTATTTAGGTTGTCTGCCCCAGGAAATCATTGAAAAAGACTATGGCTGCGGCGATCCTACTCGCTATGTCCGTCCTGGCGAAACAGTGGTAGACCTTGGTTCTGGCGTGGGCAAAAATTGCTACATCATTGCCCAGAAGGTGGGCGCAAGCGGTCAGGTGATCGGCGTGGATTTTAATGATGAAATGTTGACGATCGCCCGCCAATACCAGGACGAGATCGCTAGCAAAATTGGCTATCACAATACCAAGTTTGTTAAAGCTAAAATCCAGGATTTGAAATTAGATCTAGACCAGGCAAATCAATGGTTAGCTCAGCATCCAGTTACGAATATTTCTGACTTGAGCGATTTTGAAAGCCACTGCGATCGCCTGCGCCAACAGGAACCACTGATCGCTGACCATAGCGTAGATGTGGTGGTTTCTAACTGTGTATTGAACCTGGTAAAGCCACAGGACAAAAAACAACTATTTGGCGAAATCTTCCGGGTGCTCAAAAAAGGCGGTCGGGCGGTTATTTCCGATATTGTCTGTGATGAACCACCAACCCAGAAGATCCTGGATGATCCCGATCTCTGGAGTGGCTGCATTGCTGGTGCTTTTTTGGAAGATGAATTCCTGGCAATGTTTGAGCAGGCGGGATTTTATGGGATCGAAATTCTCAGCCGGCAAATCGAGCCCTGGCAAACGATCGATGGGATTGAGTTTCGATCGATGACGATTCAAGCCTTCAAGGGCAAACAAGGCCCATGCTGGGAGAGGAAGCAGGCTGTGGTTTACAAAGGCCCCTGGAAAGCGGTGCTGGATGATGATGAACATACCTTTGAGCGGGGTCAGCGCACCGCTGTTTGCGATAAAACTTTGCAGATTTTGACTAGCCCCACCAGCCCCTACAAAGATGACTTCATTGCGATCTTGCCCTATGAAGATATCCCCTTGGAAGAAGCCGAAGCCTACGATTGCTCACGCACGAACCTGCGGCATCCCAAAGAAACCAAGGGTGGTGATTATACGATCACTAAAACCAGCACGGATGATGCTACCTGCGCGCCCGGTTGTTGCTAAGGATCGCTAATCATGGCTAACAACAAGAAATCTTAGATTCCAGCCCAAAAGTATAGATACTAAAAAGCCCAGGGGAATGAATTCTGGGCTTAGCTGTATTACATGGGTTTACATGGGTTTCACCAACCAAGGAGCAACTTTTACCTTGGAAACATAATTAATTGTTCCACCAAGAGCCGATCGCTAAAACCAGAAAAGATCGCTTACTTTGGCTAGTTTTGCCTGAATTAGTGGCATTTCCTTAAGAATTCTTTTGGCAGCACTTTTATGATTTCGTAATATTGTGTGCGCATACACAAATATTTTTAAGGTCTATTATCTATTCAGCGATCGCCGACTCCATGATCACAATGTGGCGACGACGATCGAGCTTGATCATGCCTTCCTCCTGGAGTTGGCGCAGGGCTCTGGTCACGGTCACACGGGTAGTGCCGATCGCGGTGGCCAAATTCTGGTGCGTAAGCCGAATGCTCAGGCGCGTATCATTGGCTCTGGGTTGGCCAATTTCATCTTTGAGGAGCAGCAAAAACTGTCGCAGCCGATCGACCACCCGGCGATTACTCACCAGGGCAAGCATGGCCTCGGTTTGCTGGAGCCGCCGACACAAATGACGAAACAGCCCGTGGGAAAGACTGGGTACATTTTCAATCTCTGCCATCGACAGACGCATAATATCGACGTGGGAAAATGCGATCGCCTGGTAGGGGCTAATCAGGGTCAACGGCAACCCAAAGGGGGTAGATGGCCCTGCTAAACCCAATAAAACCTCATCGCCGGATTCATGCAACGTACCCAGGCGCACAATGCCGCGACATACCACCAGGATTTCATCTGGATAGAGCGGGATGGTTTGACCATTGCTGTAGGGGGAAAGGCTACGACCTTGATAAACTTCTTCTAATAGTTGCCGCCAGTCGGAGTTAGCTGCTGAATCCGTTGTCGATCGATCAAACTTGAGAAGGTTACTCATATTTCCTGGGTAGTCAGTATTCCCCTATACTAATCGGTCAGTTTTAAATTGAGGTTAAGATAATCCTGCTCTAGAGCAGCTTTTGTTAAATTAGGCGATCGACCCCAGCAAAATTTATTAGCTTTACTGCATATTTAAGTTCTATCAATGCAATTATTAAGAAGTCATTGCCCTACCAAAAACTGTAATGAAACGCCAAAATCCAGTTGAGCAATTATTCTCTGACCCAACGAAAAACTTTGTTTTCTTCCTTTTTCTCAGTGCTTTTCTGCTCCCGCTGATCTCAGACGGCTTTTCTAAGTTGGTTTGGGATGATTTTTTCCTATGGCTGAAGACTAATCAAGGTGTTAAGGAGTTATGGCTAATTAAGCTGGCCTTAGCTGTGGCCATGCTGGTGCTTTTTTCCCTATTGGTATATGCGACAAGCTTTGCCCGATGGTTAACACAAACTGCAAATCAGGTATTTAATCTATCACCTGAAGTTCCTACCAAATTAGAAGTAGAGAAATTATTAGAAACCTCACGAGGTTTAATTGTGGTAATGAGCCGCAAGAATTCCAAGATTCCAGAACCAGCAGCGGAAGTAGCAATCAAGCACCATCTGCAAGGTAATAAATTAGAACATTGTTGGATAATTTGCACTAATGATTCCTTTGAATATGCTGGTGAAATGTTAAAAAAGCTGGAAGGTGAACAACTACTGCAGTCGAGAAATATTCATTTTTACTATGGTGATAACTATAAGCCTTTAAAAGAGCAGGGCTTAAGTTTGTTGATTCCCAGCAACGAGAAGGATAATCCCAACCACATTAATAAAGTAGTAAATGCCATTTACCTTGATGCAAACGAAAAGGGTTTGGAAGAAACTGATTTGATCGCGGACTACACTGGCGGGACCAAATCAATGACTGCTGGAATGATTTTGGCCTGTGCATCACCCGATAGAAGATTGCAATATATTAGCCAATCCGATAAGAACCCCATTATGGAGATTCGACTTTCATATCGATTAAAGCAAATTAAAAATAAAAAGTAACCTGTATAGAGTCATGTAGATCGATCGAGGCAACACCGCACCAGCTCAATTTAACGAGCAAAGGTAAAAGACAGCGCCAAACCCAAGACAACCAATTGGATCTTTAAGTTTCGCTACTTTTTGTGAGCAAACACTCCCAATTGTTATTTACTCAAATAATAGAAAAAAAATTCAGCTCCAAGATTTAGGTTTGAATAGGGATAGATTCTATGTTTGAGAATATATTGGTGGCAGTCGATGGCTCTGGCCGATCGCGCGAAATGATCAACATGATGTTGGCAATGCCCAGCTTGAGCCGATCGCAAATCACCATTTTGCATATTATTCCAGTGGGTGCTAGCTCCGAAGGTTTAACCGAATATCGACTGGCGGGGGAACGCATTCTGGAAAAAGAAACAGCCAGTTTGAAATTGAGTGACAATCAACAAGTTACTTCTTTGCTAAAAGAAGGTGATCCCAAATCAGTGGTTTGCAAAGTGGCCGAAGAGCTAAAACCAGATTTTTTGGTCATGGGTTCGCGGGGCTTGGGGCGAATTCAGGCGATCTTGGCCAACTCTGTGAGCCAGTATGTATTTCAGCTTACCGAAGTGCCAATGTTGCTGGTGAAGGATGATGTCTATATCCGCAGCATTCGCAATGTGATGGTGGCACTCGATGGTTCAGAGAAGTGTTTGGATCTTGCGATCGCATTGATGAGTGGTTACAAAGATGGTGAAATTTCCTTACTGCGGATTGGCAAAAAACGCGATAGCGGTGAGATGGCCAATGATGAAGTGATGGAAAGCGCGATCGCTAAGGTCAAGCGGAGTAATATCCCCTATCGGGTCTACATGCGTTCTGGCGATCAGGGCAAGGAAATTTGCAAAGCTGCGGAAGAAAGCAATGCAACTTTACTACTATTGGGATCGCACGATCGTCGTCCCAACGTTGCTAGGGGCTTGCCAGATCTCGATCTGTTATTGGGTAAATCCGTATCCGATTATGTACGGGTAAAGGCCACTTGCCCAGTATTTTTGCTGCGTATTCCTGGTTAGGTTTAGTGGCGAGGGCAATACCGATCGCCAAATTATCCAGGTGACCTTGGCATAGTTTGCTGATCACAAATTATAGTCCCGCCGCCACATAAACCAACGCTCTAGCCACCGGCGTTTTCTAACCTGCCGTTGTAGCTGTTGCTTTTCTAGTTGTTCAACCGCGATCGCAAGCAGGTTTAGACCATTTAGGCCAGGATTGCTACGATCGCCTAGATTGCTATGCTGCTGTGGCACAGTTTGCCGCAGGGTGGCTAGTTGCTTGAGGCCAATTTTTTTAGTCATGGCGATCGCAATTGCTGAAATTGCCGCCATCGCATTGCTACCCAAGCCATGCACCCCCACAATTTGTCCATTACCACGGCAGAGAATTTTTAAGTAACCCTGCGGTGGTAGTGGCGATCGCAAAACATCTAAATCCTGACCATAGGTGAGGCGAGCAGCGATCTCACTTAACCCCAGGCTAGCGATCGCTGGTTGGGTTGCGCTTGTTTGTAAGCTTGGCTGGGGATTTAATCTGGCAGTAGGTAAAAATAAGGTGTTTTGCAAAATCAGATCGATATCAGCATGGGAGCGGCAGCCATAAATACGGCGATTGCTGGTCTGGCATTTGGAATTTAAGGCAAGGCCAAAGCTGCCATTATTCACATCAAGATTTGTTTTCACTACTGCCTTTTCTAGGCCAAGGTTAGCTGGCAATCGATTAATTGCATTATTTAAATTAGGAATTAGCAGATGCAGATCGGTAAAGGTGCGATCGCCTGCCCAGATCTTTATACCTGTTTTTTCCTGTAGCACTGAGGTTTGCTCCGATTGAAGGACATTGCGATCTAATGTGGGGCGATCGCTTGCATCTTTGCTAGATACTTCATTTACTTCACGATCCAACGGGATTGAGGTAATCGGAGTAATTGGAGCAACCGCAGTAACGCGATGGCTGGTGTAAATGGCGATCGGTTGTGCTTGTTTATTGGGGCGATCGGGGGCAGGATTTTGCGGAGGATAGCTTGAGCTTAATTTTAAATGGGCTGTTTCTAGCTGAGCCTGGAGCAATCGCGCCACTTCCACATCAGTTTGGGTGGTGATTTGTTTTTTACCAGGTTTTTGATCCTGTGAGTTATGGCTAGTAAATAAATTAGCCCGATCGCCCAGGATGTGAGTTTCTGGCACTAGCATTGTTGTCTGACAACCCAGCCTAGATAGGGCTTGCGCCAGGGTGCAACTTTGGGCATCACCACCAATTAAGGCAATCGATTCTGGCAATTCTGGTAGCTGCCACAGCCGATCGCAGTTTAGATAGTTCACCCGTTCCAGCCCCACAATTTTGTGCATTGGTGGTGTGGGAGTCCAGGCGATCGCAAAGTTGCGGGATTTGATCAGGCGTTGGTTACCGTAGTTAGGTAACTCCTCGGTCTCAGAGGTGGGGATCGACGGCGAATGGTTGGACTTTGATTGAGCAGTAGTTACAAGTAAAGTCTGGCGATCGTAAAATTTGCCATCACCTAAAACCACATCTACGCCTTGAATTTGCAGGGCTTCAAGTTGCTCTTTGGGGTTGGCATGGCGGTTAAAGTAATCGCGCAGATCTGACCAATGGGGCAATGGTTGGGGAAATTGCAGAACTTGCGCCCCAACCTGAGCAGCACGAGCCGAAGCAATTAATTGCCAATTGGTCACCAGGGCAACCCTAGCACCATACTTTGCGGCACGACTAGCTAAGGCATAGGTGTGATTTGCGCCCAACCCATCAATCCCGCCGATCACCACCAGGTCATATTCGATCGCCATATGTTAGCCGCCTAGCTAAAGTTTTAAATTCTAACTACACATCTAACTACGCAAACTGACGCTGAATTTTTCCTCCAGATTGTCGCGTACCTGTTGATGTACCTTATTTACGTCCTCATCGGTAAGGGTGCGATCGCTGGCGCGATAAACTAGCCGGAAAGCTAAGCTACGTTGCCCTTCTGGCACACCCTTGCCAATATATTGATCGAATAAATCAACTGATTCTAGTAATGCGCCGCCACTGCGTTTAATCGATCGCTGCAACTCCGCCACTGAAATACTATTAGCCGCAAAGAAGGCAATATCTCGATCGCTGCTGGGGTAGGTAGAATAGGTCTTAAAGATGGGGATTGCTAACTGTGCTACTGCTTCTAGTAGCGTAAATAAATCCAACTCAAATACATAGACCTGATCCGGTAGCTCGCGCTGTTGAATTAGCTCAGGATGGAGTTGGCCAAATACCCCCAGGCGATTGCCATCAATCCACAATGAGGCAGTGCGACCAGGATGCAACCGAGCATCAGCGCGATCGGGTTGATATTCCACCTCAACGCCAAGACGATGAAATACGGTTTCGAGCATTCCCTTGGCCTCATACCAATTAATTGGTTGGCTGCTCTTTTGCCATACGCCCACAGTAGGATCGCCACCTAAAATACCACCTAAATGAGTAGCTTCATTGCTGCCCTCTTCGTCAAGCCAAAACACACTGCCGATCTCATAGCCCCAGAGAGAGCCATTACCGTTGCTAATATTGCTGGCAAACGCATCGATCAAGCCTGCTAACAAATCCTTGCGCAGGGCACTAAACTCAGCAGCAGCGGGATTAGCCACCAATACTTGATTATCTTCGGTTGGGCTAGTCAACGACACATGCACCAACTCAGTGAGGCCAACTCCTTTGAGGATTTCGCGCAGTTGCCTAGTGAGCAAATAATCAAGGGATAGAAAACCTAACTCAGTGCGATCGGGTAGGGTTTCCACAAATTTATCGTAGCCATAGATGCGAGCTACCTCTTCGATTAGATCGATTTCCCGCTCAATGTCCGCATAGCGATAGGAAGGCACTTTCACTAACCACTTAATCGCGGCTGAACCTTGATCCAGATGCCGATCGCCATTGTTATTGGTGCTATGGGATTGCAATTCAAACCCAAGGGTAGCTAGAGTTTGCTCCACTGCCATTGCAGGCAAATCAGCTAGTTCCCCATCATCAGCTTCAATACTACCCAGAATTTCTTGCACCCGACTCAGGCGCAGCTCGATCGTGCGGGTCAGGGGAGCGCGATTGTCAACTACGCTTTGTTCAGTCAATTCACCGCCAGCAATTTCTAGAATTAATTGAATTGCGCGATCGCGGGCAGTTTCCAGGCCAGAGAAATTCACCCCCCGTTCAAACCGAGCCGATGCTTCAGTACGCAAGCCGTGGGCACGCGCCGATCGCCTGATCGTGGCAGAGTCAAACAAAGCCGCTTCCAGCATAATATCAACGGTTTGATCGCCAACCTCGGTGTCAGCCCCACCGATCAGACCAGCCAGAGCCACCGGGCGATCGCCGGAAGTAATTATAAAACTTTGATTCTGTAGATCGCGTTTCTGATCATCTAGGGTTTTGAGTTGTTCTTTCTCGCTAGCCCTGGCAAACCTGACCCCAATTTGCAGGTTTTCAGCCAATTTGTTGGCATCAAAAGCATGGAGCGGCTGCCCCCATTCCAGCATCACAAAGTTAGTAATGTCCACAATGTTACTGATCGGTCGCATTCCTGCCGCCACCAAGCGCTGTTTTAGCCAGGTGGGCGATTCAGCAATTTTAATCCCCTTAATCAAGCTGCCCGAATAGGCTGGACAACCTTTGGGTTCTTCGACGGAAACCCAATCGCCTTGCTTAGGTTCACCAGTCAGATTTGGTTCTGGTAACGACAATTTACCGCCAGAAAAAGCTGCCACTTCGCGGGCGATCCCCACCATACTCAGGGCATCGGCGCGATTGGCGGTTGAGGTCACATCTAAGATCACATCATCCAGTCCCAGCCAGGGGCGCACATCACTACCCAGCGCCGGGATATTTTCGTCAGCAAAGCTAAATTCATAAATGCCTTCAGAATCCTTGGTTAAGCCTAGCTCTGCCAGGGAACAGATCATCCCCGATGACTTCACCCCGCGTAGTTTGGCTGATTTAATCTTGAGATCGATCCGGGGCAAATAGGTGCCGATCGTGGCGACGGCGACATAAATACCAGCTCTGGCATTGGCAGCACCGCAGACAATTTCGAGCTTTTCAGCCGCTCCCACATCAACGCTACAAACCTGAAGCTTATCAGCGTTGGGATGGCGATCGGCAGTAATAATTTGGCCCAGCACCACGCCATCGGCCCAGGTGCGGCGATCTTCGATTCCTTCTACCTCAAAGCCCGACATAGTCAGTTTGTGGGCTAAATCTTCAGCGGTCAGATCGAACTCGATTAGTTCTTTTAGCCAGTTAATTGAAATATACATCTACAAATTTAGGAATCTGGTGGGAATTGATGGAGTGACTCGATTATGTCTCTTCCGCAGAAATACTAACAAAAATTGGGGTTGAAATAGCCTAGGCGCAACAATTGCTCAAAGGTTATACAATCTATAACTTTACTGCACCAAGTTGCCCTGATCCTAACAGATTAAATTTAAGCTCAGGTGGCAGAGAGAATTGCCTTAGCCAGTTGAATTTGCTCGGCGCTAAAACCTGCCTCGTCTAGATAATTTAAAAAGCCAGGATCGCCATAGCGGGCATCAATAATCAGTGCTTGGCGATAGGCTTCGATCGCCCGATCTCGATCGCCCTGATCGCCTTGACTCCAATAACAAACGGCTAAAGCTACAAATGGATGAGGGTTATAGGGCTCCAGGCTAGCGGCAGCTTTACCATAGGCGATCGCCCAATCATAGACCTGCTGACGTTGATAGGCGAGGCTGAGATTATAGTAAGCAATTTCATTATCTGGTTTGAGCATGGCTGCCCAACTGTGGCTGAGTACCGCATGGTTGAGATCGCCGCGTACCAGATAGACAATCCCCAGCGCATTAAATGCCTCAACCGATCGCGGATCGCGTTGAATTGCCTGCCACAGCGATCGCGCCGCATTGTCATGATCACCAGCCAGGTGCTGAGTCCAACCAAGTAAGACATGACCATTAATGTTAGTCGGGTCAAGCTGAGTTGATTGCTCAAGGTTGGCGATCGCTTGGTCAAATAGCCCCACCTGCCGATCGGCTAGTCCTTGCTGGCGCAGTAGACTGGCTTGATATTGATCCGCTGGGGTTATGTTTAAATTTGCGCTGATCGATTGATTTGGCGGCGGCAACAACCAGGGGGCGATCGCCTCGATCGGTTCGCTATTAATATTCTCAGTATTCAGGTTGCTAATTTCTGCCCCAAAAGCAGGCAAAAAAACAGGTCTAGCAAAAACTACTAGACCAGAGGCAACAATCGAACTAAGAACTAAATTTGCAGAAGCATTAAATAACTGATGCGGTAAGTTTTGGCGCACTGATCGCAAACTGATAGCAAGTTGGCAGCTAATTTTAATTGAGCTTTCTTGAGCTTTAATTAATTAGTATCTTATCAGCACGATTATTACTAAAATCTGGATTGGCTAACAATGGCTGAAAACTTGAGTGCCAAAGCTGCAATCGGGCAATGCTTTAAAACCATGAGGCTAGGACATATCACGCCAGGCCTTAGCCACCAGGCGATCGTCACTGAAAGTAGCATTCATGTTGCGGCTACCATCACGCCAGGTAATAATCACACCGCATAGATCTTTGTTAGGGCTAGCGCAATCACCGAACTTATGGTCAATCCCCAGGGGTTTACCTTCATCACCCAGAATGCTGGAAACCTGACGATAGGACATGCCCCGATCGAGACAGACATAGTTTTTGCGATTAACCCCAGGGCGGCCACAGCGATAGTCAGGCGAATCAAGGCTGTGATCGTAATGTTGATCGGCAAGTAGTGCTAGGTTCATGGTTGGCCCAGAAAGCTGCCCACTTAGCCAGAACAGCGCCGTGGCCAGAACCGCCAGCACCATAAAATCTTCAAACAGGGCTTTGGCCAGGTTACGACGGTGTCTACGCTTTTGCCATTGCACTTTGGCGGCAAACCAATCTTCCCAGGGATAGGTATCAACCCAATCGATCGCCTGGGTGAATTTGATGATCGCGGCATCTTTGGTATTAACCAATAAACGCTTGGGATCACGGATCGCTAGTTTGCTGTTGGTGTCAACGCTTTGCCGTAATTCAGAGCTAGTCAACCAACCACGCATCCGGCGCGTCAAGGAGCCACCTCTACCAGTACGGCGATTTACTTTGCTATTGGCGCGAGCACCAGAGCGGGCAAGTGATTCTTGAGAATCGGCACTTTTGACGATCGCTGCATCGTTCGTAACTGGTGGCTTGATGTAGGGCAACTCAAAGCTACCTTGCAGCGCAGGTGTTTGTTCGTCGGGGGCAAAAAATTCCAAACTAACCCGCTTTACACCAGCCAACTTGAGGCGTTGCATGAACGTTTCAAGATCGTGGGTAAATTGATTGGCGCGATCGCGTTCGGGACTGACCGTAATTAAGGTAAAGGAAAGAGACAGGGTCTTTTGTTCCAACCTTGTTTCAATTTGTTCTGGCGCAACCAGATCTATGTGGTCAGAAACAAAGCTGGTTAGAATATGGCCAAACTTTTGCCAAGCCTGCCGATCTTGTAGGTTTAACATTGCCTTCCTCATCTTTTTCTAGGTGCTCTCACCGCAACAGTCAACATACGATATATTTGCCGAAGTTTTGCTTAGCTTTTTGCTTCGCTTAAGTGATAGAATCCGGTATTTCTATACTTTTTCAATCGCTAGGCTAATTCAATTACTAGATGGCGATCGAATATCAAATTTAGATTCTTCGCCTTGATTTGGCTCAACTTGCTAAACTAGCAAACAGACCAACCATACTAAAGTACCGAACTAAAATACCGATTAATTGAGTAATTGCATGGTAGCGGTGGCACTCACTAAGTTATCTAGTTATTTATCTAGTTATCTAGTAATTATTAAGTGACTTAGCCAGCCTTGAACCGGTTGAATCTGTGCTCCCCATCTACGGAATCCTGATTCACTTGGTGTTTACAGGATGTTTAAAAGTAGAGTTAGCTAGCACTTGCCTATAGTTCCCAATATGGCAATAGAAATTAATTCAATCGCTATATTAGTTGAAACCTTTTAGGAATGACCGATTCAGCCTTACTCAATTGCAAAGTAATAATACCCAGAATCAATAAATAATTTCATGAGCTTTGAAGCAGATTTCAGTCTCACCCTCAGGGCGCGTTATCCATTAATTTATATCCCTTCGCCAGAAGAGGAGCGCGCCGAATTGGCGATCGCCAGGGTAGCGAGTATGCTGAGTCGGCCTACCTATGTGTGGGATTTTGTGGATGGGTATCAAGGAAATCCCAACGCGGCGGCAGTGGCAAAGCGCAACCCTTTGCAGGCGTTGGAATTTGTGGAAAAGACCCAGGCAGCAGCGGTATTTGTGTTGCGGGATTTCGATCGCTTTTTGGATGATGTGGCGATCGCGCGCAAGCTCAAAAATCTGGCACGACAGCTCAAGAGCCAACCTCAAAATCTAGTCATGCTCAGCAATCAGGTGAATATCCCGGACACGCTGGGCGAACTAATTACAATTCTGGAGTTTCCTTTGCCAGAATCGACTGAAATTAAAACTGAGCTTAAGCAGTTGCTGGCCGATACCAAAAGTGAGCTGGAACCCAGGGCGATCGATGATCTGGTCAGGGCTTGCCAGGGTCTATCACTAGAACGGATTCGACGGGTTTTGGCCAAGGCGATCGCCGCCAAAAATTGGATTAGCCCCGAAGATGTGGATTTGATCTTAGAAGAAAAACGCCAGAGTATTCGCCAAACCCAAATTTTAGATTTCTATCCTGCCACCGCCGAAATCAGTGACATTGGTGGCTTAGACAATCTCAAGGAATGGTTATTGCGACGGGGTGGTGCTTTTTCAGAACGGGCACGGCAATATGGCTTACCCCATCCTAAGGGCTTGCTCCTGGCCGGCATTCAAGGCACTGGTAAATCACTAACGGCTAAGGCGATTTCCCACCATTGGCATTTACCCCTATTGCGTCTGGATGTGGGGCGATTGTTTGGTGGCTTGGTGGGCGAGAGTGAATCACGCACCCGACAAATGATTCAGCTTGCAGAAGCATTAGCGCCTTGTGTCCTATGGATCGACGAGATCGACAAGGCTTTTTCGGGCGCAGATGGTCGCGGCGATTCGGGCACCACTGGTCGGGTGTTTGGGACTTTTTTAACCTGGATGGCAGAAAAAACTACGCCTGTTTTTATTGTGGCCACGGCCAATAATATTCGCCAATTGCCGCCAGAACTATTGCGCAAAGGTAGGTTTGATGAGGTGTTTTTTGTGGGGCTCCCCAACCAAACCGAGCGGCAACAAATTTTTGATGTGCATTTAAGTAAATATCGTGCCCATAACCTGCGGGTCTATGATACCGATCGCCTTGCCTATGAAACCCCAGATTTTTCTGGCGCAGAGATCGAACAGGCGATCATTGAGGCGATGCACATTGGCTTTAGTCAAAACCGCGATTTCACCACCGATGATGTGTTGCAAGCAGCTAGTCAGATCGTGCCGTTGGCTAAAACCGCACAACGGGAAATTGAATTACTTCAAGACTGGGCGGCTTCCGGCAAGGCCAGGTTAGCCTCGCGTCAAGGTTCTTTGGGGTTGGGGAATGGCTAAAATGGCTAATCAGTCTAGTGGAGCTAAAAAGTCTAAGCCAGCAAATAAACCAGATCAAAGACAGGCGGCTAAGCTGGAGTTCCGCGATCGGGTTTTAGCTCAGCTTGGTCTGGTGGCGACCGTTACAGCCAGGGCAATGTTTGGCGGTTATTGATGCTCTAAAATAATGCAAACATGCCACATTTGCTCAGTAAAATTCGCCAAAAACGCTAGATTCGGTACGGAATGTTGCTGTGGTTACAGGCAAACTATAATCATTGCTTATAATAATTGATGCGAGTAACACCTTACAGTGATTCTGTTGGCTTGTTGCCTAGCCTAAAAATATCTTGCAGAGCTTATTTGCCCTTAGAGCTTAACCAATTCTTGAGAATACTATCCTTGATAATACTTAAGCTCAAATTCAAAATGCGTTAGCACAATTGTTTTTATTACTGTTTTCATTACGGCAATTTATTTCAGATACTAAACTTGCTTAGCCATATTTTTAGTTCTAAGCATTGGATATTGGTAGCGATCGCTCAAGATTTAGACTCAAACTCTTGGCTTAATCAATAACTAGGTGTTAGTTTAGGATCTCTAGGGTTAATAAAATGCCCAGAGCCTTTTCAATTAGTACAATCAAGTGAACCGATCGCTAACTGGTCACTCCTGAAGTTAGTTAGAATTTAACTCCCAACATTATCTAAATTCTGAAGCGCTATGCAGATAATTTAATTTAGTCATGGTGATTTGCTCGTCTCTAGATTCTAGATCTAACTAGATATAAATGGATTCAGTTACACGTCTCAAAAGTTTTGGTTCAGTTGGATAGGGGTAGTTTGGGTCTTTATGAGCAGCAATAGTCTTAACTACTTTGAGACTTTAGGTTTTACTTAAGCTATGTAGGTTATACAGGTCGGAATTAATTAATTTAAGAATAAATAAGAACAAGAGGTCGCGTGGAAAAAAATCAGTCTGCCCAAAAATCAACCAGAATCCCAGGTCAGTCCTGGCTTGTGGAAGAGCGAGATGCTTGTGGTGTCGGTTTCTTGGCCAGCCAGCATGGTCATGCTAGTCACGACATCTTGGCAAAATCACTCAAGGCTTTGGCCTGTGTTGAGCACCGTGGTGCTTGCAGTGCCGATCGTGATTCTGGCGATGGGGCTGGCTTATTAACCGCGATCCCCTGGCAATTATTGCAAAAAGAAACGCCAGAGATCGACCCGGATACCACTGCGGTGGGTATGATGTTTTTGCCCCAGGAAAGCGATCGCCAGGCACAGGTAAGGCAGGTGGTTCAGCAAGTGGCCACAGCCGAAGGCTTGCAAGTGCAACGATGGCGCAGCGTACCAGTCAAACCAGAATTGCTGGGTAGCCAAGCCCGTGAAAACCAACCCCAGATCGAGCAGGTGATCTTCAGTGCTGCTCAGCTAAAAAGAGAAAATCCAGAGGCAGACCTGGATCGAGTTATTTATATTGTGCGCCGCCGAATCAAGCTGGAAATCGAGCGCCTCTATGCCGATTGGCACAAGGATTTTTACATTGTGTCCCTGTCCAATCGCACGATCGTATATAAGGGCATGGTGCGATCGGCGGTATTGGGTGAGTTTTACAGCGATTTGACTAACCCTGATTTTATTACTCCTTTTTCGATTTACCATCGTCGCTTCAGCACCAACACCATGCCCAAATGGCCATTGGCACAACCGATGCGCTATCTGGGGCACAACGGCGAAATCAATACCCTGCTGGGTAATGTGAACTGGTTCCATGCCCGTCAGGGCGATCTGACCCACCCCCACTGGGGCGATCGGATTGGCGATATTATGCCGGTGCTCAAGCCCAACGAGAGTGATTCGGCCAACCTGGATCATGTATTTGAACTGCTGGTAGAAACTGGCCGCAGTCCGCTGGAAGCATTGATGATCATGGTGCCGGAAGCCTACGAAAGTCAGCCGGATTTGAAAGACTATCCCGGCATCGTGGATTTCTATGAGTATTACAGCGGCCTGCAGGAAGCCTGGGATGGCCCTGCGTTGCTCGCCTTTAGTGATGGCATTACCGTAGGCGCTGCCCTCGATCGCAATGGTTTGCGTCCTGCCCGCTATTGCATCACCACCGATGGCATGGTGATTGTTAGCTCGGAGGCTGGCACTGTTGATGTGCCTGAGTCACAAATCATTGAAAAAGGTCGCCTTGGCCCCGGCCAATTGATCGCCGTTGATTTGAGTAAGAATGAAGTGCTCAAGAACTGGGATGTAAAGCAAAAGATCGCCCAGGCACGTCCCTATGGCGAGTGGTTGCAGCAACATCGCACCGAGCTAGCGGCGCAATCATTCCCAGCCCAGGCCAACCTGGATGAGCAAAAACTGCTTACCTATCAAACTGCCTTTGGCTACACGCTCGAAGATGTGGAAATGATCATCGAAGCGATGGCGCAAATGGGCAAAGAACCCACCTTCTGTATGGGTGATGATATTCCGCTGGCGGTGCTTTCCCAGAAACCGCATTTACTCTATAACTATTTCAAACAGCGCTTTGCCCAGGTCACCAACCCACCGATCGATCCTTTGCGAGAGGGCATGGTGATGTCGTTGGCGATGAACTTGGGTTCCCGTGGCAACATTCTGGAAGTGAAGCCAGAGTTTGCCCGTCAGCTTAAGATCAAAAGCCCAGTTTTGAATGAAGCCGAGTTAGACCAAATCCAGATGCTGGGCTTTAAGAGTGAAAAACTAGATATTGTGTTCCCAGTTATTGCTGGCCCCGATGGTCTCAAAGCCACATTGCTCGAACTATGCGATCGCGCGGTAGAACTGGTTAAAGCTGGTACTGAAATCTTGATTCTCTCCGATCGCAAGCTGGGTAAAGAATATGCCTTCTTGCCGCCATTGCTGGCCGTGGGTGCAGTGCATCATCGCCTGATCGATGCGGGGCTACGGATGAAGGCTTCGATCGTAGTAGAAACAGCCCAATGCTGGAGTACCCATCACTTTGCCTGCCTGCTGGGCTATGGTGCCAGTGCAATTTGCCCCTATCTGGCATTTGAAACCACACGGCAATGGTGGCAGAAGCCCAAGACCCAGATCCAGATGGAACAGGGTAAAATCAAGAACCTGTCGATTATTCAGGTACAGGAAAGCTACCGCAAGGCAGTGGAAGCAGGTTTACTCAAAATCCTGTCTAAGATGGGAATTTCTTTGCTATCTAGCTACAGCGGTGCCCAGATTTTTGAGGCGATCGGCATTGGCGGTGAAGTGATCGATCTCTGTTTTAAGGGCACCACCTCTCGCATTGGTGGCATGACCCTCAATAATATTGCCTGTGAAGTAATTAGCTTCCATCAGCGCGCTTTCCCCGAATTCCACGGCAGTAAGCTGGAGAATCTTGGCTTCATTCAATATCGCCCCAAGGGTGAATATCACATGAATAGCCCAGCGATGGCGAAAGCCTTACATAAAGCCGTCAAAGCTGATGGCAACTACGATCACTATGAAATCTATAAGCAACAGTTGCAGGGTCGTCCGGCAACGGCATTACGCGATCTACTAGATTTTGAGAGCGATCGCCCTAGTATTGCGATCGAGGAAGTGGAACCCGCCGCAGAGATCGTTAAGCGTTTTTGCACTGGCGCAATGTCGCTGGGGGCGCTGAGCCGAGAAGCCCATGAGGTGCTGGCGGTGGCGATGAATCGGCTGGGCGGCAAGTCCAACAGTGGCGAGGGTGGTGAAGATCCAGCAAGGTATAGTCCGATCGCTGACATTAATGCTGGTGCTTCGGCCACATTCCCCCACCTCAAAAATTTGCAACCCGGTGATACGGCTAATTCAGCGATCAAGCAGGTGGCTTCAGGGCGGTTTGGTGTAACACCTGCCTATCTGGTCAGTTCCAATCAATTGGAAATTAAAATTGCCCAGGGCGCAAAACCCGGTGAAGGTGGGCAGCTACCAGGCCCCAAGGTGAGCAATTACATTGCCATGCTGCGTAATTCTAAGGCTGGTGTACCATTAATTTCACCGCCGCCCCACCATGACATCTATTCGATCGAAGACCTGGCGCAATTGATTTTTGACCTGCATCAGATCAATACCAGAGCCAAAGTTTCAGTCAAGCTAGTGGCAGAAATTGGCATCGGTACGATCGCCGCTGGGGTGGCCAAGGCCAATGCTGATATTATTCAAATTTCTGGTCATGATGGTGGCACCGGCGCATCACCACTCAGCTCGATTAAACATGCGGGTAGTCCCTGGGAATTGGGTCTGGCCGAAGTGCATACGGTGTTGATGGAAAACAGACTCCGCGATCGGGTCTTACTGCGCGTAGATGGCGGCTTCAAAACTGGCTGGGATGTGATGATCGCAGCGTTGCTAGGTGGCGAAGAATATGGCTTTGGCACGGTAGCAATGATCGCCGAAGGTTGCATTATGGCGCGGGTCTGCCATACGAATAGATGTCCGGTGGGTGTAACTTCCCAACTGGAACAATTCCGCAAGCGCTTCCCTGGTGCCCCCGACAATGTGGTTAAGTTCATGCTGTTTGTGGCCGAAGAGGTACGATCGCTGTTGGCCAAGTTGGGCTATCGATCGCTGAAGGAGGTGATTGGCCGTTCTGATTTACTGATCCAGCGCCAGGATATTGAACTCACCAAGCCAGAATCGGTGGATCTAACTTGCCTGATTGATTTACCCGATGCCAAAACTAATCGCTCCTGGCTAGAACACGGAGCCAAGCCCCACAGCAATGGCCCAGTGTTAGATGATCAAATTCTGGCCGATGCTGAGATCAAAGCAGCGATCGCAAATCAAACTGATCTGAGCAAAGCCTATCCAATCGTAAACACCGATCGCACGGTTGGAGCCAGGGTAGCCGGGGCGATCGCCGAAACCTATGGCAACAGCGGCCTGGCCAGTCAGCTTAATTTGGAATTCACTGGCAGTGCGGGGCAAAGCTTTGGTGCATTTAATTTACCGGGCATGAATTTAAATCTAACTGGCGAGGCAAATGACTATGTTGGTAAGGGAATGCGTGGTGGTGAGATCGCCATTAAACCCCAGGCCGATCGTGCCTATGATCCAGCTAAAAACGTAATCATTGGTAATACCTGTCTCTATGGTGCAACCGGTGGTTTCCTGGCGGCCAGTGGCCTGGCGGGTGAACGGTTTGGCGTGCGTAACTCTGGCGCGAAGGCAGTAGTTGAAGGCACTGGCGATCACTGCTGTGAATATATGACCGGTGGGGTGATTGTGGTACTGGGCACAACTGGCCGCAACATTGGCGCAGGCATGACCGGTGGAATTGCCTACTTCTTAGATCAAGATGGCAGATTGCTAGAGCGCATGAGTGGTGAGACATTAGCTAAGCAGCGGGTCACGACGGTGGCGGGTGAACGACAGCTCAAAGATCTGATTCAAGCCCATTACGATCGCACCGACAGCGCCAAAGCCAAACTAATCCTTGACAGTTGGTCAGCATATTTGCCCAAATTCTGGCAGATTGTACCGCCTTCTGAACAGGATTCACCGGAAGCCAGCGATCAAGTTGAGGTGGCAACTGCTGTATATAGTTAGTAGCTAGCTAGGACAATCACCTAGATCACTTAGATCACCTTCAGAAAATAATAAATAACTAAAAGGGGCGGTGATCAAAAAATCAACTCCCCCCTTTTCTATATCAAAATCTGAATTAACTTAAATTCAATTCGATCGATCCTTAAACCTTAAATCCCATAACTTATCGTTGCTTGCGATCCGATGACGGATTTTTGCTTAGTTAGAGATCTACTCGTCAACCACAAAAATTATGATGATTGCTGATTTAATCGAGCAGTTACTCTGTCTAGATTGCGAGCCTCATATTTAAATTGGTCGGGTACTACTTGCATCGGCCAACAATCCAAGCATTGCATAATTCAGGGATGAAAACGCCGTCAACAAAAATCTCAAGCATATGGATAGAATCAGCTTGACCAATTGCATGATCGTTAAATCATCCCACCAATGTGCAACGCCACGATCCAGAAGCGATCGCAATCTAGTTCAATCAAACTAAATTTTAATAACTAAAGCTTAATAACAGCCCAACACCTCTAAATCATAGACATTACCAGTGGCCTCGATCCCACCCACAAATATATTGATTTGATAGGGGTCTTCATTGCGGCGAGGTGTGGCTACATCCGGCTGAGATGGCAATCGCACCTTTTCATTGTCACGATCGAGAAAAACCGTGCGATCGACAAACTTATCATCAGTATTGTCGCTGTATTTCAAATACATTTTGACATCATACTCGCCCCGATTCCTGGCCGTCATATTAGCAATGAAATAATTAAAATTAGCATCGCTGGATACGGCAAAGTCAGTATTCCAGTTATTATTCACAAAAATCAGGGTTCCTGGTGGACTTACCTCCTTGCTGACCTTGGTGCCAGAACCACCAATTACCTGCAAGGCACGACAGGAAGCAAGCACCGGCGCACTCAGCCCCATAACTATTCCTGCAATCACTCCCACCGTGGTTAAAATCTTAGTCAGTTTAGTGGTTAGCATGTTCTACCTCCCCGAAGCTAATCTTTACGTCTTAATTACATTGTAAGTCGCGTTTGTAAAATTAGCATGAAGGCGATCGCCAAGGCATTAATAGAAACATGCAAGTAATGCTATCTTAGTAATTTCAAAATGAGTTGCCCAGAGTCAAATCAAGATCAACTCAAAATACATCGTATTCATAGCCACAAAAGTTTACATTAATATTATGATGTCAAAAAGTAGATGGCGTGGAACGATATAAAAAGGCATAGATCAAATTGGCAAGGTGCTTAAAGGTTAGAGATATTTAGCCCCGGAATGTGTTGCGACAGTATTGTTAAGGTCGATTAAATGACTGAAAAAATCTTAGTAATTGATGACAGCATTATGATCCGCAAAATGGTAAAAAACATTTTGGCGGGTAAGTATGAGGTACTAGAAGCTAATGATGGTAAGTCTGGGCTAGAGGTAGCTAGACGCACAATTCCTGACCTGGTATTACTGGACTTTGTGATGCCTAAATATAACGGCTATCAAACCCTGAAGGCGATCCGCCGCTTTGACGACCTGCGCGAGATTCCAATTATTATGATCTCCGGTTTAAAAGAGCAGGTAGCCGAGCATGTACCAGAGCCGTTTGAGGAGTTTGATTTTCTTGAAAAGCCCTTTGAGGCAGATGTATTACTATCGCGCATCCAAAAGCTGTTGCAATCGGAAAAAGCCCTAGGCCATGCGCCAGAGTTAGACCATGCACCAGAACCAGCGGCAATGGAACCGACGGCTAAGTTATCGGCCGGTGAAACTTTCTTGATTCAAGGGATGGAAAACCTGATCCAGCGCGAAGTAGTAGCCAGAATGGCACAACTAACCAAGCGATCGGAAAAGCAAGATGTGGTGATCGCCAACATGGAAAAACGGCTCGACAAGATCTCGCAGCAAATCGATCATCAAAATAAGGGCATCATGGTTTTGCTACGTGAGATTAAGGCGATTCAAAATCGATTGCCTGGTGGCAATAAGTAATTTAAGTGTCATTACACAATTTGCTGGTGGCATCGCATCTTGGGGGCGGGGACTTTCGACCTGCGAGCTAGACCAGGACCTTAATATTCAAATATTCAGCATATTCAAATATTCGGCGAAGATTCTATGGGGCAGAATCTTTGTTATAGTCGGAATAGTTTTAGATAAATTGTTAAATAAACTAAAAACAAGTAGCCCATGAGTAATGCTACGCCGCCGCCATCTAGAGAGCCATCTGATGGTGAATCAGAAGATCGCGCTGGGCAAATACTTGAGCAAACAAATGAGCAGAAAGAGCCAGGATCTACTGATGTGGTAAGCGATCCTATCGCTGCAGACGAACAGGAGCAGTTATCAGCACAGGGCGATCGCCCCAAACCAAAGTCTGGACGATCTAGACGATCTACGCGGATCAAGAAAAACAATCGCCTGGCCGATTGGCTGGAACGCCGCTTTTGCGTGCCGGAGTTTGCCGGGGGAATGCTACTTTGTCTGGCCGCCTTTTTCTTTGCCGCTGCTACTAACACCCTGGCCGGATGGTTATATGTAATTAGCGGCGTGAGTTTTGCCCTGTTGCTGATCGGTGCGGTGATGCCAGCTAAGATCATTAAGGAAATAGAAGTGGTGCGATCGCCCCTGGAACCTGCCAGCGCTGGCGATATGGCCACGATCGAGCTAAAGTTTGCCAATCTCAGTAAGGCTAAGAAAGAATTATTGCGCCTACGGGATCTGATGCCGCCTGGTCTGGCCGATCGGGAGTGCCAAGAAACGATCATTGAACTGCTGCCGCCAGGTAAATTAACCGATCGCTTCCAACATCATGCTTTTACCTGGAGCTATAGCTTCATCGCCAGACGCAGAGGCATTTATACCCTCTCGGAGGTGCAAATTGTCACCGCCAGTCCGCTGGGTCTATTTAGAAGTCGGCGATCGCATTTTGCCAAACAAAGGCTGGTGGTTTATCCCACTGTTTTGCCACTCAAACAATGTCCGATCGTTGACCAGCTCGGCACTGATGACAGCCCCCGGCAATACAATCAAGAGTTTAACTACAAAAACGCCACCGAAGGGATCACCAGGGCTTTGCGTCCCTATCGCTGGGGTGATCCAATCAGGTTGGTGCATTGGCGCACTAGTGCCAGGTTTGGCGATCTACGCATTCGAGAGCTGGAAGTTACGCTGGGTGGCCAAGATCTGGCGATCGCCCTGGATTTGGAACCCGGTTGGCAGGAGTGGGAATTTGAACGGGCAGTGGTGGCAGCGGCTTCTCTCTTTTTCTATGCCCAGGGCATGGGGCTGAAACCACAACTCTGGACAGCAACCGACGGCTTGATTACGCAGGTGAGAGCAGTGCTAGAGACTTTGGCACAAGTGCAGGTGCTTACTCCTGATCCCTCTGACACCAAGAACACAACCCCAGAGCTAGCAACCAGGCCAGATCTACCGTTGGTTTGGCTCAGCCATCGCGCCGCAAGTCTAGCTGATTTGCCTGCGGGGAGTCGCTGGTTATTATGGCAAAACGACGAATCGGCCGTTAGTAAAATTAGTAACCCTGGCAATCATCCTGGTCTGGCGATCGCCACCATCTCTGGCTCACCGGATCAAAGCTTCCGTGCCCTGCAAACCCAACTACAAGCGCCCCTCAAACATGCTACTGCTGCAATTTAGCACTTCTCATTATTGCCGCAAGGCGAGATTAGCCCTGGGATATAAGCGTATTCCTTATCGGGTTCAGAACCTCACCCCTGGTGTGCATATCCTGAAGCTAAAACCGCTGACTGGTTTAACCACGGTGCCTGTATTATTACCAGAGTTGCCAGATCAGCCAGAGGCGATCGCTGATTCCAGTCGGATTATGGCTTTTCTCGATCGCTTTCAACCAGAGCCTAGCCTGATGCCCGATGATTCTAAGTTACAAACTAAAGCCCTGTCCTTAGAGGATTGGTTTGATGAGAGCATTGGTACGGCGACGCGGTTTATTTATTATCAATTTCGAGCCAATGAGGGCAAATATATAGATAATTCGCTCACCAGCCAGATTTTAATTCAAGTGGTGCGGCGGCAACTGGGCATTAATGGCGCAACTGTAGCCCTGGCGGAAGCACGCTTGCAGATTGCTTTGGCAAAGTTAGCGCAGCGCTGGCCAGAACATGATTTCTTGATTGGCGATCGGCTCAGTCGGGCTGATCTTGCGGCGGCGGCTTTGCTGAGTCCTTTGGCTTTGATTCCCAAATATCAAAAAGAATATGCCTGGTTATTTGAAAAGATTGCAGCGGTGCATCAAATTTGTGGGGAGGCGCTTCCACCTGGTTTAAATACCCATTAATAATTAATATGGGTTAGCTAGCCGATCCTATTTTTTGCCAATCCTTGGCATAATTACCACATGTCCTCAGTATTCTGCTCTTGTAAAGACAAAATAACAAAAGTAAGAAAATCTAATTGCTAAGACGATCGGCAAAGTGTTTTGAACCACCCAGAAGACGTAAACGAAGAGATTAAATACTATAACGATCTCAGTGCACGAAATGACAGTGAGCTAGAACTTTTACTCGCAAAGCAAGCACAGCCTCAAGCTCCTCCACCGCAGATTCCTCCTTCACCTATGGAAATCTATCGATCGTCCTACGGCAAGCATAAGCAAGTTGAAGCGATCGAGTTGCTGTGGCATGATGTTGCGCAGCTTCGTTTAGATCTCAAGCCCAGTTCAGTGTTAATAATTGATTGCTTTTCCAGCGCCGATGAATATTTCCTGGTGATCGAAGGCAACAAAGATAAGCCAGAGTTTCAAATCGACAAAATGATCGCCTACCGACATGCGATCGCAAACATAGAGTCTACTGTTTTGTGTTCAAGGCCATTTGTGAGTGAGTATTTATATATTCTCTGTCTGAGCTATTGGGCGATCCTTACCCGGATTCATAGCCAGCTCATAGCGGCAGTGCAGGAAAAAGATGGCACTAAATGCCAATGGTATCAAGATGCTGGCATCCTGGCTTTAGTTAGCGATATCTTGAATAGCGATCGGGAGTTTGCCGAGTTTAAGGAAAAGAGCAAGGGTAAGTTTGTGTGGCTGCGCGATCGCCTCGAAGAGAAAATTATTGCGGCCATGCGAGAAACCCTAGCCGGAGAGGAGTCAGTTGATATTGCGATCGAGCTTTATCAAGATATCAGGGAGAAAGTTGATGCGATCTCGCTCAATAACTTATCTCAGAATAATATTAGTATCTAGGCTTTAGTATCTAGGCTTTAGATTAATTAGTTTGTAGCAAGGATACGCTTCACTCCCATGACATTATATAGCTTGCTTATTAGAGCCCTTGCAAAAGTCCATGATTGAAACGCGGGAATTACGATCGCAGCGGTTATTGAAATATTTTGGCCAGATATTTACTGTCCAGATATTAGCCGTTGAGCATACTGAATCTATTTATCCAGTTATCTGGTCTACCTGTTTGAAACATTTAGATTTTGATTACTAACCTGAATAGCCACCATTTACTTTTAAATGTACTAGCCAATCGAGCAAATTACTAAATTGCTGCAAATCAATAAAACTTAGCTGCAATAGGATCATCAGCAAAGGCCCTTCCTGTTTGGCTTGGAGCTTTTTGGCCAAGGACAATTGATCTTGATCGATGGTGGCAGATTCGAGCAGATAACGTTCTAGTTCTGGCTGATGTTTGTCATCTGCGAAGGTAGCGGGATTATGGTTCATGGATTCCGATCGCAAATGCTAGGCATTGTGATTTTTTGGTGTAAGGAAGGATACCATGAAATGTCTCCTTTTTGCTTGGTTTATCGATCTTTTTAGATCGTGTCTTTTTAGATCGTGATTCTGTGGCGATCGCTTTCCGATCAGGCTCGTCAATACAAATCTGCAAGGGCACGATTAGCAATTCTCTAGTGCATCTTCAAGAAACTTCTTTTGCATGAATACTTAATAGCTCAATAGATCAAAGCAGTCGGATTAATACTTGCACCACATCTCGATTTAACTGACACTAAGAACAGCCTCGAGCCCAGACTAAACAGCAAACCCCCCAGCCAAGAGCCCCAAAAGCCTAAGCCAAAGTAATCACCGTGACTTCAGGCGGACAAAACAATCGCCCCGGCATATAGGTGCCCAAACCGCGATTGACATAAAGCAAATTCTGCCCCACTTCGTGCAAACCCTGCGACCACTCCCAATTTTTAAGCACCTCATGGCAGCCTTTTTTCACAAATGGCAACCAATGGCGGCATTTAGCCGGGATTTTAGCCTGGGCATTTTTCATCAGGCCAGCCACCGGACCAATTCCAGGGATCACCACCTGACCACCATGGGTATGTCCAGAAAGTTGCAAATCCACCCGCCAGGGTTTTAGATCTTCGGCACTATCAGGATTATGGGACATCACAATGCGTGGTGTACGATCGCTAACCTGCCCCATCACCATCGCCGGATTAAATTCACGCGACCAATAGTCAGGCAAACCCACGATCGCCAACTGCGATCCGAGCGGGTAAACCACATCGTTCCATAAGACCTTTATACCTGCCTGCTGCAATGCACCAGTAATTGTCTCTTTGGCTCCACGATAAAACAGATCATGATTACCCAACACCGCATAAATACCAGCAGTGCTATTGATTTTGCCCAGCCACTTAGCCAGGTTGAAAATAGGCTCAGGCTCATCGGTCACATAATCCCCCGTGAGCAACACCAGATCTGGCTTGGCTTGATTAGTTACCTCGATCGCCTGCTGCAACAGTCCTTCCGAAAGACGCACACCGTCAAAGTGAAAATCAGATAGCTGCACTACTCTCACTCCCCGCAGCGAGGGGGCAAGGTCTCTAACTTTAATTCCAATCCGCTCCGTACTTAGGGAGCCGGCTAAATGTTTTTGAATCACTTCTACACCACGTATGCTTTCACGCTTATGCTTCCAAACTATTCTATTAGCTTATAGGTATATATTCCGATCCAAACTTTAAGATTTGATTATCAAAACCCTGATTACCCAGTTAAAGTTTGCTATGATTATGGGCTTACTTAAGATTCAATAAATTTACCAGTGGGCGATCGCTACTTACTAGCCCGCTTAATCAAAAATTAACCTGTTCACTTTTTATAAACTTTGCCGCTATCATTACCAAATTCGGCAATGTGGATTTGGCAACAGGCTAAGCAGTTTACATTAGCCCTATACCTATGTAGTCCTGTACTTATAATCATACTTGGCCATAGAATCCAGACTGACCCAAAAGTCATTTACTGAAAATTCTTGCTTCCACACCAATACCCAATTGGCTGAAGCTAGAAGCTATCAAAAACACTGGGCAATCGATCCATCAAATTGCCCGCAAGCGATCGCATAGCTCATAAAAAGGCTGCCAATTATCTTCTTCTGTGATCCGCTCCCACACCGCTTCGATCTCAGGGCGGAGCAAAACTGTCGTGGGGTTATGTTGCCGCAGCCGATCGCCCATTTTGATTAATTCATCCTCTGGCAACCGGATTAAATGGTGGTGATAGAGCGATCGCCAGGCCGTTAACTGCTCGGCCTGTTCATCTGTTAATGCCTTGGTTACATCAGCACCATTGTCGATCGTCAGATCGCTAAGAATCTTGCTGCTGTCCTGCTGCCAATGGGGGTGGAAGGCTTGGCGCAGTTGGATAAAAAAGTCATGATAACCGATCTGGGTATCAAACAAAAACTGCATCGTCATGCTAATCAATTCTTCTGCACTGGTGGGTTCTAGCTCAGCAAACCCCAGCCGATTGGTCATGATTTTGATATATTCAGCCCGATAGAAATTCTGAAACTTAGTCAGGCTGGCTTCCATCTCGCCCTTATCCATAAACATGCCCAGGGGATATTGCAGCATTTGCAAATTCCAATAACAGCAGGCCGGTTGATTGGCATAGCGATAGCGGCCATAGTAATCAAAATAGGCGGCAGTGAAGTTGGGGTCATAGGTGGGAATAAAAGCATAGGGGCCATAATCAAAGCTCTCCCCGGCGATCGACATGTTGTCAGTATTCAACACCGCATGACAGAAGCCCGCTGCCATCCATTGGGCGGTTAATTTAGCTACCCGTTCCACCAGTTCTTCATAAAAACGGCTATAGCGGGTCGCCTGATCAGCTTCACTGAGTAAATGGGAGTAGTAAACTTCGATCACATGATCGAGCAGCTTCTGCGCCTGATCCGCACGACCAATGTGATACAACCGCTCGAAGGTGCCAAACCGGATATGGGACTTACTAAAGCGCACCATCACGCAGGATCGGGTGGGTGAGGGTTCATCACCACGCCATAATTGTTCGCCGGTTTCGATCATGCTCAAACAACGGGAAGTATTTACCCCCAATCGATGCAATGCTTCAGCAGCCAGGATTTCACGTACACCACCCTTGAGGGTCAATCTGCCATCGGCGGTGCGGGAATAGGGCGTATTCCCCGATCCCTTGGTGCCAAAGTCATATAGCTCGCCATCCAGACCACGCACCTGACCATATAAAAAGCCGCGCCCATCGCCTAACTGGGGGTTATATTCACCAAATTGATAGCCATGATAGCGTAGCGCCAAAAACGGTCGCACCGACTTAAATAGACCAAAGGCTTCAATAAAGTGATCATCGCTGGTGACCTGTGGATCAATGCCGATCGCGGGCAGGAGTTGATCATTCCGCCAACGCAGTTTATGCATGGGAAAATCGGCGGCAGCTACTAGATCGTAATAATCTTCGCCTAGCTCCTCCATCGCTGGTTCATAGCTCAGGGTCAAAAAGGGATTTTCTACGGCTGGGTTGGGGGACTGATTAGCGATCGCCATTGTTATCTAAAATAGATCGTGGTGAGTAGTTTAAAAGTGAGCAAGTATAAACCATTATGATAGCGCTGCTCTGGTAAGTAACTTTTGTCGCATTCTCTTTTATTATTTCTATTTTGATCTCAAAGCAGTTGAGCCTGCCCTAAAACAATGGGTTCTCAGTACATCAAGTACATCAAGTACATCAAAATTTGCGGCATTACAAAACCCGCACAAGCAACCGCGATCGCCAGGGCTGGGGCTAATGGCCTGGGGTTTATTTGTGTGAAGAAATCACCCCGCTATGTTGAGCCGGAAAGAATTAGAGAAATTGTTAACCATCTCGATCGTGATGTAGCTCTGAACAATAATCAACAGTCTAACAATTCAACCGATGCGAGTCTTCAGCGATCTGAGTCTAGCTATGAATCTCACGATCGCCAAGCTCAAGCACCTTACCCCGATCGGATTGGTGTTTTCTTAGATGCCTCCCTCGCCGAAATCTATACAACTGTTGTTACTGGTAGCTTGAACATAGTGCAACTACATGGCCATGAGTCACCGCAGTTTTGTCAGGAGCTAAGGCAGAAGTTGGCGGCGATCGATGTCAAAATCAAACTAATTAAAGCCTTAAACATCAAGTCAGCCGCAGATCTAGCCGTTAGCGATCGCTATGCTGAAGTAGTTGATATTTTGCTATTGGATGCCTATGATCCAAAGCTGGCTGGCGGTACAGGTAAAACGATCGACTGGCAGCTTTTGGCCAACTTCCATCCTGGCTGCGATTGGTGGTTGGCGGGTGGCTTGGCACCGGAAAATATTTTGACCGCGATCGAATTAACTAATCCCGATGGGGTGGATGTTTCCAGCGGTGTGGAGCGATCGCCCGGTGATAAGGATCTAACGCGAGTCGCGCAGTTGATTAAGTTGGTTAGACAAGAAACTACCTAGTGCTGCACATTCTCAGGATGGTTAAACGATTAAGCAATTGCTAAAACTATTGCTAGGCAAATGCTTGAGGTTCTCTTCAAGGTACTTAATTCTTGGATGATACAATACCAACTTCTTAGTATAAGTGCCCAAATAGTTGACTTAAATCCGCTGTAGATTGTCGGTTGTTAGTAAATTATCGACAAGTTGCTTATAAGTTGTTTTTGGGAATAAGTTTTTGAGAGCAATCTGGATCTCTTTTAAACATAAGTCTCAGCTCCACTTTCGCCTGGGGATCGTGGCGATCGTGCTAATTTCGCTCCTGACTCGGTTCTGGCAACTAGAGGGCGTAGCCGAAATTGTCTTTGATGAGGTTTATTACCCTGAATATGCCCAGGCCTATTTAAATGGTTTGCCCCAATTTGATGCCCATCCCCCTTTGGGTAAATATTTAATCGCGTTGGGAATTCAGCTATTTGGCTACAACCCGATCGGCTATCGTTGGGTCACTGCGCTGGTTGGTAGCCTAGTGCCAGGATTAACTTGCTGCCTGGTCTATGAATTGGCACATCAGCGGCGCGATCGCCACAGTTGGGCTTTGCTGGCGGGGTTGTTTACGGCTTGCGATGGCTTGCTGTTGGTGGAATCCCGCTATGGTTTGATTAATATTTTCATGGTGGCGTTTGGCCTGCTGAGTCAAATTTGCATTTTTAAAGCAATGCAGGGCTGGGCATTGGCTAATCAGGCTCTGGGCGATCGCAATATTAAAGCTATGCCGATCGAGTTGAGGCGATCGTGCTGGTGGCTGTGGTTAATGGCAGCGGGTATTTTTCTGGGGGCGGCAGTGGCAGTCAAATGGAATGGGATGGCCTATGGAGTGGGTATTTTGATCATTCTTGCAATGTTCTGGGACTCTGCTTATCGATCTCGCCCCACGAGAATTACTGACCGATCGATTAATCCCAAACTTAGCGATCGGCAACAACTCCGGCGATCCGGCTATAAATTGTCACAATCCCATTCCAAAATCGACAGAAAAACACTCAGACAAGATCAGGTTGATCAGCAAAATAATCAACCCAGACAATTAATTGGCGCTAACTTAATTTATTCACAGCGATCGCTACTTATATGCATAATCCTGGGATTAATGATCATGCCACTGGCGATCTATGGCCTGGCCTGGTTGCCCCATTTGCAACTTTTGCAACCCAGCGCCGATTCAAGCTTACTTAGCTTACTTAGTCAACATACCAAAATCTGGGCATTCCATCAGGGGCTTGGTAATGGAGCAACGGCTAAAATTCATCCCTATTGCTCGCGCTGGTGGAGTTGGATATTTACGTTGCGACCGATCGCTTATTTTTATGAGGAGTTGCCCAATGGTCTGGTGCGTGATGTGACGGCGCTGGGAAATCCATTTTTATATTGGCTAGGGGCGATCGCCATTTTCTTAATGATTGCCCTATTAATTCATCGCCTCTGGACAAACCTGGAATACAAGTTGGTATATGGTTTGCCTGCGCCCAGACCCTGGCGACAGATTCCCTGGCTAGTAATTTATATGGTGGGCAGTTTTGCGGCACATCTTCTGCCCTGGGGTCTCAGCGATCGATGTACGTTTTTATATTTATATATGCCCGCCTCAATTTATGCTTTTATGGCGATCGCCCTGATCACCGATTGGTGTTGGCGACAGGGCGGGCGATCGGGGCGTTTAATTAGCTCCGCGATTGTGATTGCAATTGTCTGGGCATTTATCCATTGGTTGCCAATTTATTTAGGTTGGCCAATTTCAGCAGCTAAATTTCGATCGCTGATGTGGTTTGATAGTTGGATCTAAGTTTGATCCAAACTATATCTAAGCTAAATCCAAAAGAGAGCTAGTTCTGGGATAGGATCATCATTTCCACAGTGCCGATGCCGCGCTGATCTAAATCAATTTGAGCCGCCGCCGCATAGGACAGATCCAAGACCCGATCGCCCACATAGGGGCCGCGATCGTTGATCCGCACCACCACCGAGTTGCCAGTTTCCATATTGGTCACCTTCAAATAGGTATTGAAAGGTAAGCTCTTATGGGCAGCGGTGAACTCAGTTTGTTCAAAGATTTCGCCATTGGCAGTCATCCGACCGTGGAAATATGGCCCATACCAGGAAGCAGTACCATACATCACATTGTTGGTGTGATCGAGCTTGTGCATCGCTTTTTGAGCTTCAGGCACACTCAATAGCTCAGCCCCCAAGGCACCGCGTAAATTATTGGCCCAATCGATCGCTACTAAATCGGCATTCTCCACATCTGGAGGCACCATCACCAACACTTCTGATCCGACTTGAACCAGGTGTTGACCATCCACATATGCTGGTTTAATCCGGTGCGGTGACAGCTCCGGCACCAAGAGTAGAGTTTTGAGCCGGGAATAACTGAGAAATGCAGTAAGGGGATTATCAATTGTCATAACCGCCCGCTGGTTGACCCAAATTGACCAACTTTCGATCGCTGCTACCCGTAAATCTATCTCTGGCAGCATCATAGCCCTTGTATTGCGGGCCCTTGAGTTGTAGCGATCTTCAAGGGGGTCTGCTGATACGGCAGTTGGCAAGCCCACCGCATTAGCCAAAGCAATTGGTGAAATATTGTCCCAGGCAGGAATACTGACCTCTTGGGCAAAGATTGAGCTAATAGACGCTGCCCAAACGATTGCAAAAGTACCCATTTAACTTAATTTTTTGTACGTTTCGTTACGCATGAACATTTTGTAGTTAAAGATCAGGTTAAGTGGTGAAGTGGCTTAGGCAAATCAACCTATGGGTAGAGTTAATAATTTTGGTGGGGATCACTAAAACTATTGCGGGGATCAAACAATTTTGGCTGATATGCCTTTACTAGTAGCGATCGTACTGATTAGCTAAAATTATTGGGTTTTGAAATTAGCCAAAGTTTTGGAGCAGGCAAATTCATAAATCCAAACTGTCTGTATTAATGTCAGTAGCGGTTACAGAGTTTGAGGCCATAGTCAACCGCAAAGATCGATAAGTTTTTGTTAACCAGGAACAATCGAAATTATTTATTTATTATCAAGACCATCATCAATTAATTGCTTTTCCTGCTCTACCTGCTTGTTTGGGCTTATTTTGGTATTTCTCGATCGCCAGGCAGATAGCTTGCCACAGTCGCCAAAACCCAGATTGCTTGGCATCGCAATGTAAATCTATGTAAAGAGTTGCCTAACTCGAGCATTTCTTTCTCAGTTATCCTTAGACTTTACATAGGCTTTAATTTGGAGCTTGATAATATTCAATCGTAAAAAACTCAATCGTAAAAAAATGGCTATTTCGATCGCTGCTTGGTCAGCAGGGGGCGATCGTGAGCAAATAAAATAATTAAAAGCATAAATCCTGAATTTAATTAATTAAAAATACCACCTGTTTTCAAGCTAACTGACTTTATTGCAGTAATACTTGAAGGCTAAATTATTTATTCTGAACTTATATATCAACTCGTTGAGATTGCAATTGGTCTAAATAGTGACAGAGCTTGAATTTCTCCCTCTTGCTCTTGAGCATCGGGGTGAAGGAGTATGCATACAACTAAGGCTAGGTCCATACTGGCTGCTATTGGATTGTGGCTTGAAAGATATTTCGAGCCTGTTGAGTTATGCTGAGCAAGCTCCTTGGACAGCGCTGCTATGTAGTCATGCCCATGCCGATCATGCCCGAGGCATCCGCCAACTGCATGAGCTGCTACCGGAGCTGCCGATTTATACCAGCGAAATTACTGCCCGGTTGCTACCACTACTCTGGCCAGATCAACCCCAAGAACTAGCCTCTCTGTGTTTGCCTCTACCGTGGGAAAAAACGCGCCAAATCGCACCGGATCTATATATTCAAATTCTGCCCGCTGGCCATCTACCTGGGGCTGCTTGCTTTGCGATTCGCTACCTTACCGCTGAGCGTGAATATAGGGTTTTATATACGGGCGACTTTTTTCTGTCTAATTCCCGTTTGGTGGATGGTTTGCCCTTGGAGGCTTTTCGGGAGCAATCGCCCGATGTGTTGATTATTGAGGGGACGCTGGGGGCAAAACGCTATCCCCATCGCCGTAGTCAGGAAAATGAGTTGGCAGCAAAACTAAGTCGTGAACTGGCGGCAGGTAAATCGGCGATCGTACCAGTGCCCAAATTAGGCGTGGCTCAAGAGATTTTAATGCTATTGCGCAGCCATCATAACTTTACCGGTAAAGATATTGATATTTGGGTGGATGATCCGATTGCTCTAGTTTGCGATCGCTACCTTCAGTTTGTTAATTATTTGCCCAGTTCAGTCCAGAATTTCGCCCAGAATCAGCCCCTGTTCTGGGATCGCAAGGTAAAACCAAGGGTGGGGCGAGTTAGTGAATTTTTAGGGCAGGATGGCGAGGATTCCTGGTCGTTAATAATTGACGATTACCCCAGCTCCGATGCAATCGACCAGCCAGAGCAACCAATCAAGCCAAAGCGATCGCTCCGTAAAACAAAACCAACTAGCAATCTTCAGGACGATTTAGCAAACTCAGACCTAGAGGCAGAATTAGAGCGAGACCAGGAAACGCAACCAAAAGCTGAGTCAGCAATAAACTCATCCCAATTGAAGCCATTTATTTTGTTGGTGGATATTGAATCAAACTGGCAGCAATGGCTAGAAAGGTTGGCCTGTGAATGGGTGGTAATGCTGCCGGAAGCAAATGAGACTAATTATCTACCCTGGCGATCGCCATTTCCCTACCAGACTTACATTCTCAATGAGCATAGCGATGTATCGGCCACAACCCAGCTAATTCATAATCTGAAGCCGCAGCATGTGGTGTTGATGCATGGTAAGCCCAGCGATCTCGCGGATTTGGCCAATTTGACTGAACTTAGAAATCGCTATCATATCCACTGCCCCGCGATCGGTAAACGGCTGCAACTACCAGTTAATGACGCATTGCAAACTAGCATGGCCAAACTGGCTGCGCCAACCTTTCCTAACCTATCGCCCTATGAAGGAGAGCTGGCTCAACAGGACTCAACAATCATGCTAACGCTGCCAGCGGAAATAACCTCCGATCCGCGCTGGCTGGATTTTGCCGATACTGGTTTGATTGAAGCGCGTTGGCAGGGAGAGGAACTCCTGATCCGGGGCATCTCCCAACGGGAACTGATGGCGATGTCGGCAGCCAATTCCCCCAATCTTAAGCTCTACTCTTGTGGTAACTGTCGTTTCTATCAGCAGCGCTATTGCCAAAACTCAAAATCCCCTCTCTATGGGCTCAAGGTCAGTAGTGATGGTTATTGCCAGGTGTTTGAGGCGATCGATCCAGTACCAACCAAACCGGATAGTTTAAACAATCCAACCAATTTAGATAATCCAGATAATTTAGATAATTTAGACGGCCAAGATAATCCAGAGGGCGATCGCCAGGATCAAACTAGTTCAGAAACAATTAATCGGGCTGATGCTGATACAAGGAGCGATCGAGATACGGTTGATGATGCCAGCCAAAGTGATGATGATGAACAAACAATATAAACGCTAGTGGCTAACCACAAAAATTATCATGATTTCTGTCCCAGGTAATTAGTTACCCTGTCTGGTTTGCGATCTCTCATATTTAAATTGGGCAATTACTACTAAATAGCTTTTGCTCTGACCTTAGCAATAAAACGTCTAATAAAATGTCTAAATGATAAAGCCAATATCACTCATGATCGCAATGTCGATCGGCGTGGCCAAAGTACGCACCCCAGTTACGGTGGTTGGGTCCATCAGGGTCTCAAAACCATCCACCAGAAAGCCATCTTGAATATGGGCAAGATCGCCAGAAAGTGGGATCGCTCTGCCATCATTTGCCGCCCTGGCATTAGTGCCAGTGAAATTAGAGCCCGCCGTCAGTTCTTCAAAAATACCCGAAGTACCAAACCCCATCACATGGGCTAGCTCGTGGATCGCGGTGGACAGAAAATCAAAACTACTAAAGGGAATATCGCTGTCTGATTCTGGGGTGGGGTCAAAGAACCAGTTCACGCTTTGATCAAAGGCCATTGTACCAATCCAAGGCTCAAAGTTAGACCCCACATAGCGTGACTCATTCACAAAAAAGCCCGATGGCCCTGATTCTGCCAGCGTAGATCCACCCAGAGCGGCTGCGCCTACAAAAACTAACAAATCATCGATCGGCCGATCGGTAATAAATAAATCGCTGTTACCAGTGCGCGGATTGACCACAAATGGTGTACTGGTGCCAACCGGAATATCCGCAAATTCATCCTTAATAATGCTTTCCCAATAGGCAGCGGCGGCTTCCAAATTGGCACGACGAGCGGGATCATCAAAAAAGCCCGTCGAATCAAAGCGATAGTCAAATTCAATATTAAAACTACGGGGCACCGGATTAGTGCTATCGATCAATGGCACAAAATCATTGAAGTCGATCGCTGCCGCCTGCACATTATTCAGGGTCGCCAGCACTTGACCCGTAAGGCGATCTTGAATTACCGCAAAGCCATTACCATCAAAAATATTCAGATCAAAAAAGGTTTGCCCACCCGCCAGCGCGATCGTATCGCCGGAACTAAAGTCCACCACAATATCAGTCGAGGCATCGGCACCAATCACAAACAAATCATTGCCAGAGCCACCAATCAGCGTATCAGCACCACGATCGCCATAGAGGGTATCACTGTCGAGATCGCCGAATAGCAGATCATCGTCACCACCACCACGCACCAGGTCGTTGCCTTTACCGCCGCGCAGCGTATCCCGGCCGCGATTGCCATTGACAGTATCAAAGCCGCGATTGCCATGCACAAAATCATCACCAGACAGACCGCGCAGGGTGTCATTCAGGTCTAGCCCTAGTAAAACATCCTGTTGCGCTGTCCCTTCAATGAAATCATTGCCGGAAGTGCCATTAATTTCTGCCATATCTTAATTATGCTTGGTTAGACGGATCTGAGGTTAAATCTGCGGATTGATAATAGCTCAAATATTGATTTGGTAGTGGCACAGAAGTAAGAATATTTAGCAAAAAGAACCTGATCCAGTTTCGATCCGATCGCCTAACTTCATTACCTGTGCAGAAATGCCAACTATTTTTAGTTAGTCGTTCAGCTTTAAATACTTAGATCTTAAATACTTAAATAACTATGTGATCAGCATTGTTTTTTCACTGAGTTGTTGATTCTGGACTTTAGACTCCGACAGCAGCCAAAAAGTTGCCCAACGCAACCGCCAAAATAAGGATATGAATTTAGTTGGTTAACATGCGAATATAGATCGTAGAAAGACAAAACTCTACTTCTCCTCACTATCTTTAGCGACTTGTGTTTGGCTCAACATCGATCGATCCCACGTCTAGAAATTAAGTTAGATCTGTCTGGTTCATGTAATCGTTCTAGCAAATTATTCCTACTGTGATCATGTCGATCGCGGTTTTAGATCTGTTCTAATTCGACTCTAATTCGACCTAGTTCGATCTAATTCCAGCTAATCTAAGTGCCGACTTTAACTAATCGATAACTAATCGATCGCGTTGGTTTTAGCCCGATTCGGCAATTGGTTAAGATTAGCGAAAATTAGCAATCGGTGAGCCATAGCACAGCTAGTTAACCCATATTTAGATTAGGTTAAATAGGGCTCATATTTTAATCATGTCAGATATGTCAAACCCGCTTGAAGCCGGTTCGGTGGAGACCCGTTCCCGATCAAGCAAATCAGAAACTAAATCAGATCGATCGGATTTATCGGATTTATCAGATCAGTTGGAGGGTGCTGGGGAAAGATCGCCAGAATCTTCGCTTGCTCAAACAGAAATAGAAGATGTAGAAAATTTGGATTCAACGGGGACAATTACGCCAGCAGCGCCAGCAGAAATAGATCAGAGCGAAGCGATCGAAGAAAGCATAGATAGTAATGAGCAGATTACGGAGCGATCGCCCCTGTTGCGGGGACTGATCACAATGCTTTTATCAGCTATGGCAGTTGGGGCAGTTGGCGCGGCAGTTCATTTTGCGATCACGCTTTTAGTTAACCCTAAACCACTTTCGGTTTTTATGCCCCAAGAAGAACTGAGTTGCAAGGCTAAAATCAACGGCCAATGGCAAACCAATTGGGGACAGATCTCCTTCCGTGAGCAACCTGACTCGAATCTAGTCATTGCTGATTATGCCTTCCAAAATCTGAATCGGGGTAAAGTGGAGGGCAAGCTAGAGGGCAAGTTGATCGGTAATACCCTCAATTTTGATTGGCAGGAAACAGCTCAACGGGGCACCCGGTCTTTGCAAGGGCGCGGCTCATTTTTATTTACTAACCATTGCCAGGATTTTACTGGTAGTTATGGTCTGGAACAATCCCAATCGGGCTGGGGCAATTGGTCAGGACAGCTTCTAGAAGTTGTACCGCTGTCTTAGGAAAACCTAGGAAAACTGGGCAAAGTCGTGAAATTAGTGAAAAGATAAGTTCTGATCGGGAATAATTCAAAATAGGCTGTACTTCTCTGGCTGTCGATTCCTCAACTTTTGCCCTAACTAGCAGTTCCAGTTCACCTATTCACCTAGGTCTGCGGTTAAGTTGTTGTCTCAAATGCCCAATCCCAACCAGATGATATTTTTGCTACTCTGCAAATATCTATACTTGGTTAAGTTGTTTGAGTAAGCTTGAGCTAGTTATTTTTGCCTCGAAATTAAGCTCGATCGCAATACATCGCAAGATCCAAAACATATGCCCACCGCTGTTGTAATGCTGGTGTTTGAGCCGAGCGCTCTAATTGAAACTAATATCCACTTTTGGCGTGAAGTATCTCGCCTGGGGCAATGCATACTGCCCAAAATTGCCTACAAGGAAATCAAGCATACGATCAAAAGTTCGCCATTGGGGCGATCGCCCAACAGCACCAGGGATAATGCGATCCAGTTTTTGAAGTTTTTTCCCAGTAGCGGTTGGCAGGAAACCGATTTGAGTCGTACCCACCAAGAATTTGAACTGCAATCTGGGCATTTAGTCAGCCGGAAGTTAAGGGTGAATTTAGAGATTGCTAAGTCGGCTTTCGGCACTGCCTACCTCAATCCCCATGCACTGGTAGTCTTGGTGACTAACGATCAAACCCTGCTCAAGCGAGTTAATGATCTAAGACAAATCAACCTATGCGCAGCCACGACTACTGGTACTCGGCAATGGGTCAGAACCGCCCAAGCACCGGCAGCAATTAGTAAGGCGATCGTTGGGATGCAAGCCCGTCATCAACAGATTGAACAAACTGCCAGCAATATTCCTACCACTGCGACCAAAAGCCTGGCTGATCATTCCTTGGGTAAGGCTCAGGTGGTTAGACCAATTAGTCGATCGCCCAGGAGCACAGGCAATACCGCTAAATTAACCGTTGTGAACCCGCCTAAATCTAATAAGACCATTATTAGTTGGGGATTAGGTTGGCTAGTAATGATGGCTGCAATCATATTTGCCTGGTCGGTACTCAAACCAGCTCAATTTAATCAGTTTTGGCAGAAAAGAGTCATACCCGTTCTACCAAATTCATCACCACAAGAATAACAAGATTAAAGCTGAGAAGAGAGTGATCGCGATCGCCAGCACCAATCAACTTAGCGACTAGTTAATGGCTTCACAATCAAATAGCCAGCACCAAAGGAAGTAGCCACAACCGCCACTACGATCGCTGCCATCGCCAAGCCATTGAGCTTGAACTCGGAACGACGTTGCGATCGGCGGGCAATTACCTCTGGCTGCGGGATTTCTGCTTTGAGATCCGGCAAGTCTTCCACCTCTGGTTCTAGATCTAGATAATTAGCCGCGGCAGCCTCCGGTTGAGCTGGCTCGGAAATCATTGCCTGAGCTTTGGCCATCGCCTCTTGCACCTGCTGATCGACCGGATCACTTGGCTGGCTATAATGCCCATTAGAGCTGCTGTCAGATTTAGCCTCGACTCCCAATCGCAAACTTTCCGCCAATTCCTGGGCTTCAGCAATGCTTTGGTCATTTTTGGCTGCCAGCGTTTGCGCCATCGTGCTACGCAGGCTCTTGGCCGATTTATTCAAGGTTTCCTGGATCTGCTGATTAGACTTGGCGATCGCGCTCAGCTCTTTTACCAAAATTTGATTTTGCTTATAGAGGCGCTCTTTCTCTCGTTCGACATTTGCCAGTTGAGCCTGGGTCAAATTTAGCTCTTGCGACAATTGCCGATACACCCACATTGGTACGGAAGGCTTGTAGGTGCCATCGGGCATCCCGGCAGTAGCAGATGATGCTGGTGCGGCAGCAGGGGGATGAATCACGGGGTTAGATTGCATAAATATTCAATTTAACTAAAAACTCCACATCACAGTCGCCCAACGTGGCAAAAATGATAGAGCCAACTCTAGCATTAATTTCCCAAATTGCAAGCCCGATCGCTGATTCTCTACAAATTATTTATCTTTTATTTTTTGTCCGCTGCCGCTTGGCTACCAAAATAAAAACCCAACGCTGTTCCGGTTAAGCCAGCCTGGGTAGTCAGTAAAACTGTTATAACGTCTTTAGCAAAGGAAAAATACTTTTCTGGCTCCTTTTGATCTCCTCTGGACAAAGTGATCAAAACCATAATGGTGAAAATAAGCAGAACTAGATAAGCAAACGCCACAGTTCCCCCAAATATCCAAAGTAGCCCTGAAGCCAGTTTTGCTCTGGTCTGCTCCCTGTCTTTCAAGATCGCATCTTGGACACTGGTCTTTGTCTCCTGGCTCGGAGATTTTTCACCTCTGATCCTCGCCTGTGAAGTTTCGTCATCTAGATATTCATCCGAGTCTACGTTTTCTTCATCTGGATTATTTGGATCTGTTGCGTCAGTCATATATTTTAAACTCTATTTCTCGCAAGACATTGTCTGGCTTTAGAACCAAAATTTTCCCACCGCGAATAACTTCTCCTAGTATTAGATCTTCATCCAAGACAGCTTGATCAAGTGCTTGCCCTGGTGTGACACCTTGAAGAGCCGCTAGTCTTTTCAACTTTTGATATGCCTCAACCGGGAGAACAAATGTTCTTTCTTCTTCAGAAGGTTTACGCACCCGAAGCACCTTTTTTTTCTTAGGAGTATTCATAGTTTCATGTAGTCCGAAAGCGAAGAAATAAAAAGAATAAAACAGAAATAGAATAACCAATTCAGGGATGAAACAAGCCTTAATACTTATCTGCTTGTTCTAGTAAGTTGATTGTATAACACCTGAATTTTGATTAGTTTGCCCTAGATCCTAGCCCCACTTAAAGATCGCGCCGCCCCAACTGAGCCCCGCGCCAAACCCAGCCGAAGCAATCACATCACCGGGTTTGACCTTGCCAGCCCTGACCCATTCATCGATCGCCAACGGGATTGAAGCAGCGGAAGTATTGCCATATTTAGCCATATTGCTGACAATCTTGGCCGCCGGAATCCCGATTCGATCGCCAACCGCATCTAGAATGCGCTGATTGGCCTGATGCATAATCAACCAATCAATGTCATCTACAGTTAGATTAGCTCGATAGAGCGCCTTCTCAAGTACCTCTGGCACTGCCTTCACCGCAAACCGATATACTTCCCGACCATTCATCGTAATGCAGTCATAACCAGCTTTACTGGCATCATAGTCAAGGTTAAGCAAACCATTGCCAGTACCATCGCTGCGCATCTCAAAACCCAGCAAATTATCTTGTTCACTAGCCTGCAACAAAACTGCCCCAGCACCATCGCCAAACAAAATACAGGTACGCCGATCGCCCCAATCAACCCAGCGTGATTGAATATCCCCACCAATCAACAAAATATTTTTATAGGTGCCAGTGCGAATATATTGGGCAGCCGTGATCAAACCAAATATAAAGCCAGAACAGGCCGCCGTTAGGTCAAACGCGATCGCCCGGTTAGCGCCAATTTGTGGTTGAATCCGAGGCGCAGTACCAAACAAATCGTCAGCGGTTGAGGTAGCTAGTAAAATCAAGTCAATTTCTTCCGGTTGCACCTTGGCCATAGCGATCGCCGCTTTACAAGCCTGAGCTGCCAAACTTGTTACACTTTCTCTATTTTCATTATTTTCAGCCATCAGGACTGATTCTAGTCCTGGCGGTGGTACTACTATGTGTCGTTGTCGGATCCCTGTCCGCGAGGCGATCCAATCATCTGAGGTATCAACAACCTGGCTCAATTGCTCATTTGTTAGGGTTTGCGATGGCACAGCCGATCCGCATCCGACCAGGCTTACCCCCGCCAAAAATTTTTGCATATTACTCCTGTGGCACATCAACGGCAGGAACGGAAGTCTTTGCCTCAATCTGAGTCCGAATCCGTTCCAAAACATTATTATCAACAGCATCCTTGGCGACGCGGATTCCATTGGCAATGCTCTGGGCATTGGAGCTACCATGACTGATCACGCAGATACCTGCTACCCCCAGTAGTAGGGCACCGCCATATTCATCCGCATCCAGGCGTGCCTTAATTCTTTTTAAGTTGGGTTTAAGTAGCCAAGCGCCCAACATAGCGCGCCAATCAGTGGTTAGTTCATCCCTTAGCACTTTAATCAGCACCTGCCCCAAACCTTCTGCAAATTTAAGCAACACATTACCCACAAAGCCATCACAAACAATCACATCAAATTCGCCCTTCATTACGTCTCTACCTTCCGCATTACCGGCAAAGGAAATATTGGGGTGATCGTAGAGAGATTGATGCACCCGCACCGCCAAATCGTTACCCTTACTGGGTTCTTCGCCAATGTTGAGTAGCCCCAGCTTAGGCTCTGCAACTCCCAGAGCATAGTGGCTATAGAGCAATCCCATCATCGCAAACTGTTCTAGGAATTTGGGGCGACAATCGATATTTGCACCAACATCTAGTACCAATACTGGTTTGTGAGGAATTTGGGTGGGCAACAAAGCACCGATCGCCGGCCGATCGATTCCTGGCAAACGTCCCAGGCGCAACAGAGCTGCTGCCATCGCTGCCCCAGTATGTCCAGCGGAAATCACCGCATCTGCTTGTTTTTTCTTAACTAAATTCATCGACACCGCGATCGATGATTTGGGTTTGCGGCGCAGCCCATCGAGTGGCTCTTCATGCATATCAATTTGTCCTTCGGCGGGAACAATTTCGATCTGGCTGGCGATCTGCGGGTGATGTTGCAGCAGGTAGGCGGATATAACATGGCGATCGCCTACTAGCAACACCTCAATCCCATATTGGGATCGAGCCAACAAAGCACCTTCGATAATTTCTTTGGGGGCATAGTCACCACCCATTGCATCAACTGCGATTCGCACGTTATACCATTCCTGTTTGACTGCAAGCTGAATTGTAAAGTAGTTGTTAAATCTGCCCAAATTTTAGCAGCTTAGCCGTCACTCCCTGCGTGAAGAAATAATGTTAGTCAAAAATTTTGGGTTAGTCCGCTACAATAGATCCATGCTTTTAGATGCTATCTCGAAATTGGACTTCCCATAGCTGGAATGTTTTAAGCGTCTATATAACCTGAAGTAACTCAAAGGAATAAGGCGAATGCTGCATCGCAAGATTTATCAACTTTGTGAGGCAAAAAGTGATGTTTGGGTTTACCTTAGAGACCAAGGTCGGTGGCTTGAGCGAGCGCGGATTCTCGACATCGAAGGTGATGTAGTTACGCTGCGTTATGAAACAGAGGATGATGATGAGGTTTCTTCGTGGGAAGAAATGGTGCGCCTTGAGAGTATTGGGGCGGTAACCTCGAAGCTTGCTTCAGTACCTAAGGGTAATATTCCTGCTAGTGAGTTTCTGGTATCTGACGATTGCCCTGAGTCAGAACAAATTAAACAAAGACCTGACCATAGCGCTGACTAATTAAATTAGTTACTCGATTTATTGTTAGTTATTAGTTAATTAACGGCAACAAATTGAGATGGGTCTTGCTTTGGTTCAGATTTTAGTGATTTAGTCTGCATTTAATTATTTAAGTTGCAGATTGATTGGGCTGCTGATTAAACACCAAGCCTATATCTGTAATTGAGTTTGCAGCTTGAGGCTGGCTTAGCAGTGGAGCACAATTATCCTCAGGCAAATCACCAGGCAAATCTGGAGGTGAAGCTGTCAGGAATTCTAGATCTGGGATTCAAATATAACCGAGGTGGAGGTAATTAGCCATAAGTAATATAACTTAGTCTTAAGCGATCGATTAATGACATAAATAATCTCTATGATCGATTTTGCTGCTAGTTGTGCTAGTTACTTCAAAGCAGTGGAATTTTTGCACGAACATCTGATCTCCTCACTAATCCAAGAAATTCCCTATGCAACCCGTTGATTTGACCACCCTGACAGCAATATGCGATCGGCTCAATCACTGTTGCACGCCAGCCAAACTAGAGCAAGTGCATCAGAGCGATCGCCATACGCTCCATTTGGGCTTGCGCACCATGCAGGGCAAAAACTGGCTCACCATCTCCTGGCATCCCCAGGCGGCAAGACTGCACCTGAGCGATCGCCTGCCCAATCAACCCGACACCTTTACCTTCAGCCAACAGATTTGGCATCAAGTGACGGGTTTGGCATTAGTGGCAATTACCCTGGTTAATCCCTGGGAACGGGTGGTGGATCTGCAATTTGCCCAGCGCCCCGGTGAAATGGTGCAGTGGCATTTGTATGCGGAAATCATGGGTAAATATAGCAATTTGGTGCTGGTGAATGCCAACGGGGCGATCGTCACTGCCGCCCATCAGGTGAGCGAGAGTCAATCGCGGGTGCGGCCAATCCAAACCGGCCAACCCTATGAACTACCACCGCCAGTTTTAGCCACAATCCCTAAACAAGATGAACCCTTTGACCAATGGCGCGATCGCCTTGCCCTGATCCCGCAACCAATCAAAAAAAGCCTGCTTAGCAATTACGTTGGCCTTAGTTCTGCTCTGGTGCATACTTTGCTAGAGGTAGTAAAAATCGATCGCCAGTTAAATACGGTGGAATTGAGCGATCGGCAATGGCAAAATTTATTTCAAGTCTGGCAATATTGGTTAGATTGCTTAACCACCAAGAACTTTACGCCAGTTTGGTGCGATCGTAAAACCTATACGATGCTTGGTGGTATTAGTGCGATTGCGCAAAAATTAGCACTTACTCTAAACCATACCGAAGCTAGTAACTTGAGCAATCCAGAGGCAGAAGCTCAAACCATACATACTTTAGTTGGTGTCGGGGTGAATCAAAATATTGGTGGCGATCGCTATGCACTTGAAAATGGCAACGAGTCGCCAACAAGACAAGACATTAGCAACCAAAACTCCACCTCAGATCAACTCTTACTTAAGCCAGAGCAAATGTCTGGGCAAAAAGGTGCTAATCATTCTGAGCAACTATCCCCTACAACAGGATTTGCCCCACCTGCGCCAATTGCACCAATTCAAACCTATAGCGATGTCAGCGATCTGCTCCGGCAATATTACACCTGGCATTTAAACCAACAGGAATTCAAACAGCTTCACCACCAGATCAATCAGGCGATCCAAACCCATCTGGCCAAGCTCAATCAAAAACTAGCCTCCTTTAGCAATCGCCTCCAGCAATCCAGCCAAGCCGACCTGTTTAAACAGCAAGCTGATTTGCTCATGGCTAATTTGCAGCAATGGCAACCGGGCATGAGTTCAATTACACTGCCTGATTTTGTTAGCAATGAACCAGTGGAAATTGGCCTCAATCCGGAAAAGAATGCCGCCCAGAATGCCCAACTGCTCTACAAAAAACACCAGAAACAAAAACGCGCTAAACATGCGATCTTGCCTTTAATCGAAGAAGTGCAGCAGGAGATCAACTATCTGGAACAAGTGTTAACTGCGGCAAACCAGGCGGCTGATATTGATGCTCCACAGCAATTAATAGTTAGTAAGGCCAGCAATCAAAAAAGTAATCACTCAATTAGTCAAGCCAAAAATTGTACCAAAGATCGATTAGCAGCGATCGACCTCGATCCCACCACCACCGCGATCACAACCCTCAGAGAGGTCTTACAAGAATTAGGCCAGCAGGGCTATCTCAAAAAAAGTTTTCAAGTCAGACTTGACCAGGGCAAAAAACAGGCTCAAAAGCAAGCCCAAAAACGCAGTAAGCAAAAAGAAGAACCGCTTAACTGCCATATTTATCAAAGTCCGGGCGGTTTTGAAATCTGGGTGGGGCGGAATAATTTTCAAAACGATCGCCTCACATTCCGGGTTGCCAATCAATACGATCTCTGGTTCCATACCCAGGAAATTCCCGGTAGTCATGTGTTATTGCGCTTAGAACCGGGTGCAGTGGCTAGCCAAGCAGATTTACAAGCAGCCGCAAACCTGGCTGCCTACTACAGCAAAGCCCGCCAAAGCGAACAAGCACCGGTAGTTTATACCGAGCCAAAGCATGTTTATAAACCCAAAGGGGTGAAACCAGGCATGGTGATCTACAAGCATGAGCAGGTGATCTGGGGTCAACCTTTGGTAATTGAATCAGTAACTGATTCGGTAGCGATCGCCTGACCAGCCAGAACTCAACCGCTCTTTAAAAGTCAAGATTTACCGACACTGGGGATCACCTGAATCCTCTATTGCGACCATAGCGATCGTTTTTGAACAAATTGGTCTTGATTGTTATGTTTGGGTTTCACAATTTTCAAACTCCCAAATCAAAAACCAAAGCCCCGGCAGCGATCGATCGCATTACCAGATGGCTTTGGCCTTAATAGAATCAGTAAAATTAGCAGATTTAGTGAGTTTAAAGAATTAGCAAGAAATGCAATCCTAAAAATTTATTCCTTCACTTGCTTAGCTAAAAATTAATTTTAACGAGCTACAACTAAGCAGCGGCAAAGTTAGCAGCAGCAAAGTCCCAGTTAACTAACTTGCCCAGAAATTCGGCAATATAGTCAGGACGCTTGTTTTGATAGTCAAGATAGTAGGCATGTTCCCACACATCCATAGTTAGCAATGGGGTTTGTCCTAGATGCAAGGGATTTTCAGCGTTGCCAGTTTTGGTTACCTTCAAGGTGCCACCATCAACTACAAGCCAAGCCCAACCGCTACCAAACTGACCACCACCAGCAGCCTTGAAAGCTTCAACAAACTTGTCATAGCTACCAAAGTCAGCATTGAGCTTACTAGCCAAAGCGCCAGTGGGCATACCGCCACCACCGGGCTTCATCGAATTCCAATAGAAGGAATGATTCCAGGCTTGGGCAGCATTGTTAAACAAACCGCTCTTAGAAGGATCACCAGCGATCGACTTGATCACATCTTCGATCGCCATCTTGTCAAAATCAGTTCCTTCTACCGCAGCGTTGTACTTGCTAACATAGCTAGCATGGTGCTTGTCATGGTGAAATTCCAACGTAGTCTTAGAAATTGCTGGTTCCAAGGCAGTGTAATCGTAGGGAAGTGCGGGTAATTGGTAAGCCATTTATTTTCCTCTCTAAAAATCTCTATCTTTCTAAACTTAGCATTGGGCATTATTAACATGATTGGCACAATCGCTGCATCGATCATTAATCACTCATACCCAACTAATGCAAGTTAGCCAAATTGTTACAGCCTAATTCAAGATGATTAACCGATTAGGCAAAATCAGCGACAACCCTAACCATAATCGCCAATTCTAGCGATCGTGTGAATTTTGGTCGTCTTAAAAACTTTTGGACACTTATATTCCAGATATCTAGATATCCAGTATAAATCACTAAGTTGAAGTCATTACAGCTTCACTTTAATCATAACTAACAGCGGGATCTAGATTGAATCCCCCGATTGGAAGATATAGAAGCAGCACCAGAGATAATCCAGATAAACCTAGCCACCAGCACTTGCTATCTATGTTACACTCCCCATTATTTGACAGCTTATATTGCTGGGGTTTGACATTTAAGGTGAGTTAGAATCACAATACAAATAGCCGATACATTATTTTTTTAGCTATGATTACCAAAAAAAGCATTTATTTGTTGGCTTTAAATCTGGCTAAGCCGATCACGGGGCTATTGCTCACCATCCCGATCGCCACGATCGCTGCCTGCACCACTTCTGGCAACCTGGCAGAGCAAGCCGATCCCGCCTCAAGTACCCAGGTAAATTCTGCTCAAACTGCTCCAGCCGAAACATCACCCCAAGATCCTCAAAATAGCAACAGTCGCTATAAGGAGCTATATCCACCGGAAGCGATCGCCCAGTATGTGGATGTATGTACGGCGGCGGGTGATTCTGATTTTTTCTGCAATTGTTTTGTGATCAAGGCGCAAGAGCATTACACCCTCTCGGAACTGGTGGAACTATCCAATAATGCCCACCCTAGCAAGCCGATTCCCAGTAAGGTAAAAACGATCGCTGAATTCTGCTTGCAAAATGATGCCGCTACGCCAGCCTATCCTGATCCTTTTAGTGCCCCAGAGGGACTAGAACCACCGATCGAGAAGGTGCCCAATTCAACCCCCGAAGCACCATCCGCTTCCCCCAACAGCCCTAATACGGCGCTAGTCTCAAACAATGTAGAGCTAGAGCCAATCAGGCAGCCGCTCCAGGGTAGTTGCGAATGCCCCTATGACCTGGATAAAAATAATAATCAATGTTTGAAGCGATCGGCCTACTCTCGTCCTGGTGGCGATCAACCCAGCTGTTATGTTGGTGAATGATTGAATAATAAAAATTCTTGCAGTGCAAAAAGACCTGAAATGTGCTCTAATTGCTAGCCTGAGCTTAAAAAATAAAATAAGAAATAAAAACAAAAATAGCGTGGCTCTGCCGTCATTAACACGTAGAAACTACGTTAGCAGTACCTCGCTATAGAGGAATTATCCGAGACATATTTATACCCTATACACCACAGTTCAATCTCGCATCAGCAAAATGGCTTGCATTTGGCGATCGATCGGCGAGCTTCACTTCTGTATCGCCTACCACTGCAATAAACTGTGCTTGACCACCATAATTTGCACCATGACCAGTTGAGAGTCAATTAGCATATTTAAAATTTAACAAATTTAAGTCTATTCACCATGACCAACTTAGTACAGGAGTTGTTTCGCCTCTATGCTCCTTTGATAGTTGGGGTACTGACGGGTTTATTGCTGGGCTGGCATCTTCCGCCCCGGTTTCCCGATCGATTAGGTAAATTTTTGTTCTGGGTCGGTGCGCCGATCTCGATCGTTGTTTTTTTGCGCGGAGCCGATCTATCCGAGCCGGTTTTGCTAGCACCATTGATCGCCTGGATCGCTCTATGTACTGGCCTAGCGATCGCCTGGTTCTGGCTCAAAGTGCTGGTGCCGCCAAAGCAATGGAGTAACCCCATGCAGGGTAGTTTTATCCTGGCCTCCATGCTGGGCAATACTGGTTATTTGGGCTATCCAGTCACCCTGGCTCTGGTTGGGGCAAAATACTTTGCCTGGGCATTGCTCTATGACCTGTTGGGTACAATGTTTGGTTCCTATGGAATCGGCGTGATGATCGCCTCGCGGTTCAGCAGTAGTAAGATATATCAGACCCAAATGCCCTGGCAGCTCTGGTTAGAGCCACTCAAAAAACCAGTGATCTGGAGCTTTATATTTGGCTTAGGTTTCAAACGGGTGTCCCTGCCCCTACCGATCGATAATTTGTTGCATGATCTGGCCTGGGGGATTTTGTTCCTGGCGCTAACTTTAATTGGGATGCGGCTGAGTCAGCTTTCTTCTTTTAGCTATGTTAAACAAGCGGCGATCGGTGTGGCGATCAAGATGCTAATCGTGCCCCTGGCGATCGGGGTTACTCTATCCATGCTTGGGATCAATGGCCTGCCGCGATTGGTGCTGGTGTTGCAAGGAGCAATGCCGCCAGCCTTTGCTACCCTGGTGATCGCAGAAGCCTATGATCTGGATAAGGAGCTAACCGTAACTGCGCTGGGAATTGGCTCAGCGGGATTGTTGATTACTTTGCCGATCTGGTTGTGGTTATTTGCCCCTACTTAGTTTAGTAACACCCAGTAAATACCCGGTGAACAAGTCTAGCTAGAACATTATGGTATTACGGGAATTAAAAATCAAAAAAATTACAGTGGATTAATCCATCTGGTTGGCATACTTCATTTATACTTACTTTTCGTGCTTAACCTTTCCATACTCAACCTTTCGTGCTTAGCCAGATATACAACTAAAGCAAGGGGCTAAAGAGGGTTGCCGATCGGGTTACTTGTATATTTGTTAGGTATTTAGTTGTTAGGTATTTAGGTATTTAGTCTTAGTGAATCGCAGGGTAGGGCTCTTAGCTTGATCAAATCAGATAACCAGTTGAAATTGTTAGGAATTTGGCTCACTCCAGCCGGGAAAGAGCAATTAAGCTTATTACAGCCCTGGCCAGGATTAGAAATAAGACAAAGCGATCGCCAGGAGCCTTTTAATCTCCGCGAACAGATTGCCCAGGCATGGTCAAAATATGATGGCCTGGTTTTCTGTATGGCGGTAGGGGCAGTGGTGCGGTTGATTGCGCCTTATTTGCAAGATAAAACAACTGATCCGGCGGTGGTGGTAATCGACGATCGCGGTAAGTTTGCGATCAGCCTGTGCGGTGGGCATCTGGGTGGAGGCGATCGCCTGGTAACAGAAATTTCTGCCCGCTTGGATGCCCAGGCCATAATCACGACCGCTTCAGCGGGGTTAGGTCTACCTGGAGTCGATTTACTGGGCGCTCCGTTCGGTTGGCAACGGGGTGAGGGCGATTGGACTAAGGTAAGTGCGGCGGTGGCGAAACAATTGCCAGTACAGGTGTGGCAAGAATCTGGCAATCGGTTGTGGCAATCCCATTTACCTGATTCCCATGCGTTTAGCTTCTGTAATGAGTTGCTTAGTTCGATCGATCAAGTTGTTGAGGTTGCTGAAGTTGCGGAAATAGAGAAATCAGAAAAAGAATCTAAGCAAGCAACTGATCGATCGATTGGCAAAACTGAGACGATCGACATTTCTGCGAATTTTAACGCTATCGATCAAGAAGAATATCAAGCCAGAATTTGGATTAGTGTCAGGGATTGGCGATCGCTGTCTACTAACTTCACTGGATCAGCCGATCGAACTACTGCATCCTTGCCGATCGTGCAATGGCATCCACGCTTACTATGGCTGGGCATTGGTTGTGAGCGCGGCGTAAGTGCAGAGTTAATTAATTTAGCAGTGCAACAGACTTTGCAAAAATATGGCCTAACAGCGCAGGCGATCGCTGGACTTGCCTCAATTGAACTCAAGGCCGATGAAGTGGGGTTGCTCACATTTGCCGAGCAAAACCAGTTATCAATTAGTTTTTTCAGCGCAGCCCAACTCAAGGCGATCGCTGTGCCCAATCCTTCAACCGTAGTGGCTCAGGAAGTGGGAACCCCAAGTGTGGCCGAAGCCGCCGCCCTACTCGCCGCCCAACAGGCCAGCCAGCTTCAGATTGAGCCAGATATTCTAGAAGAGACAGAGCCCGAAGAGGCAGAGCAACAGTTAAATAAACCAAAGCTATTAGTCAATAAGCAAATTGTGCGCGATCCTGCCTATGCTGGTGCAGTGACCGTGGCGATCGCCCAGGCAACATTGGAGTCGATCGATCGGCCAGGGCAGCTTTATCTGGTTGGGATTGGCCCTGGTAGCCTGGCGCAAATTACCCCTGCCGCCAAACAAGCGATCGCTAAAGCCGATGCGATCATTGGCTATGGTTTGTATATTGACCTGATTAAGCCCCTATTACGACCTGGGCAGATGATCGAGACCTATGCGATCACCAAAGAAAGACAACGTGCCGATCGGGCGGTGGATCTAGCGCAGTGGGGTTTGTCAGTGGCGGTAATTTCCTCCGGCGATTGCGGTATCTACGGCATGGCTGGATTGGTGCTGGAAGCCTTGCAAGCCCGTGATTGGGATGGCAATACACCTGATGTGGAAGTAGTCCCAGGCATTACTGCGCTCCAGGCCGCAGCAGCCAGAGTTGGCACACCCCTGATGCATGACTTCTGTGCGATCAGTCTGAGTGATTTACTTACGCCGATCGAAGTGATTACCAAGCGTTTGGTGGCGGCCGCCCAAGCGGATTTTGTGATTGCCCTGTATAATCCCCGATCGCAAACTCGCACTAAACCTATGGACATGGCGCTAGATATATTTTTGCAACACCGCGATCGCACTAACCCGGTGGCCTTAGTTAAATCTGCCTTTCGCCCCACGGAGCAAGTTAAATTAACCAGCCTGGGTGAGCTAAAGGTGGAAGATATTGATATGTTTACGACGGTGCTGGTGGGTAACTCGCGCACCCGCTTTTATCAAAACCACCTGATTACACCGCGTAGTTATTACTAAATACTAAATACTAAATCTTATTTTTGCCGTGCCAAGGCATCGATCGCCCATTGCAAATAGGACTGGCTCACTGCACTAGCCGCGATCGCCACAATTTCCGGTTCATCATAGGGATGGAGCGATCGCAACTCTGCTTCTAACTCAGCGTATTTTGAGGCCAGCGTTTTAATCAATAACAAACATTCTGCCTCAACGCACATCTCACCCTGCCAATAGTAGGTAGAGCTGATTTCTGGCACAATTTGCACACAGGCAGCATGACAACTTTCCACCAGCGATCGCGCTAATTGATCGGCAGTAGGGCGATCGGCTACGGTGGTGGTAACAATTATCAGCGAGTCTGAGTCGGCCACAGGCTTAATGCAGGTTAATTAGCTTCAGAATTAGCCTCGGTCGAAGAATTAGAAGAATCGTTTGCTTCATCTTCGGGCTTTGGTGCATCTTGTCCATCTTCAGCAGCATAAGCCGCCGCATCAGACTTAGGGGGATTCTCCCGCTGTTCCTTCTTTTTGCGCTCTGCTTCGACTAAATCCTTCATCATCTGGCGGGCTTGTTCCACCTTCTCCAGATTCGATCGATAGAGGTCTAAATCCTTAATCAGCTTCTCTGAGCCCAGGTTAAGCGCATCGCCCACCTGCTTGATCAATTCCTGGCGTTTGTCATTGTCCGACATGGTATTGGGATCAGCAGTTTCCAGCAACGTAAACAGACCGATCGCAAACAGGCGGCTATATTTAAACTTCTGATTGGCAGCGATCGCGCGGATCGTACCCGTGAGCGGTTCCAGATTTTCGGTAGTTTCCAGGGAAGTCAAAAACTGCTTCACATCGATCGGCGATCGCATGGCTAATTCCGCCAGACTCGAAGCATCATGGCGCATTTGTTCCGCATTGAGATGTACGGCACCGCAAATGGCTGGCAAAATCCGATCGCGTTCTGATTCAGGCTCATAGCCCAGCATAAAGCGATCGTAGGCAGTGATCGCCCCCAGCGCAAATACCGGGTCATAGGCAAAGGTTTGATTTACCGTCAACAGATGCATCTCTACCAACAGTTCATCAACCACCCGGCGATAAACCGAATTGATCGGTCGCGGGAAAGCTTGGAAGAAATCGCGTTTTGCGTCAGATACGGTGCGGACAGTATTCACGTTAACCTATAACCTAAATTAGCTTGATGTGTTTACAATGCAGGTATTGCACTAAAGCGTTGGTCAACCAAGAAAGTTATGATGGGTAGCCAATTCGATCGGTTAAATAACTGATAAATAACTGAGTCTTAATGGCAATCCTTCATAATTCAAATTGGTTAATCATTACTCACGGGCAAATGGGGTATTTATGTGGGCAAGCAACCTGATTTTATCTTGTTTTTATATTTGCTGTTTTTAGTATACAGTCATAATCTTGATGAGCCCATAAAAGAGTATACAAACTTGTGTCTGGGTCTCACCCATACCCAGGGCAGAGATAGTGATTTAGATTAGTGCTAATTAGTGCTGGTTATTTAAATCATTGTTGATCGGCCGAAGTAAAGATCCAGAGCTAATTTATTAAGCGTATTATCAATATGCGATCATCCATTCTATGGGCATAGATCACAAGCTTTTGCGTATTTTTCACTCCATATGCCTAAGATATTGTCATAACTCAGCTATTACTCCGTCAAATTAATTAGTATTGAAATGGGAAATGATAATTGAATTAATTTTCAAGCTTAGAATTAATTTTCAAGCTTATTTGATCAACCATTTCGATCGACTCAGTAGAATATAACTGGTAACTGAGGGAATGGCGATCGCAGCACAGAGCTAATCCTAGTTACTTAATAGCCTAAATAACCTGTAGACCATTTTCAATCTTCAATCTTCAATACTTGAGACTTTGCCAATGACACTTACCCAACAGATCGAAAACCTGATTACTGCCGAGATTGAAAAACCCGCCCGTTATCTGGGAAATGAGTTGGGGGCTGTGCATAAACCCTGGCAATCAGCTACGATCCGTTGGTCGCTTACCTATCCTGAAGTTTATGAGGTGGCAGCTTCTAATCTGGGGCACATTATTCTCTATAGCATTCTCAATCAGCAAGCAGGGCAACTTTGCGATCGTGCCTATTTGCCCGCAGCCGATCTGACCCGCAAGCTACGGGAAACCAATACGCCTTTGTTTGCAGTGGAGTCAAAGCGATCGTTGGTGGAGTTTGACATTCTCGGCTTCAGTCTCAGCTATGAGTTGGGTGCGACAAATATTCTGGAAATGTTGGATCTGGCGCAAATTCCGCTCACCTGGCGCGAACGTCAGGCAGCTAGTCCCAATGATTTAAGCTTACCGCTGATTTTTGCTGGCGGCCAAACCGCTACTTCCAATCCTGAACCCTATGCGGAATTTTTTGATTTCCTGGCGATGGGAGATGGTGAGGAATGCTTGCCAGAAATTGGCGCAGTGCTAAAAACTGCCAAGGAAACCGGTAAATCGCGCCAAGAAATGCTGCTGGATTTGGCACAGCAAGTGCCCGGTGTATATGTACCGCAGTTTTATGATAGCGATCCACTCACTGGTGCAGTCAAACCCAATCGCCCTGATGTGCCAGCCAGGATTTTGCGTCGGGTAGCCACCCCCATGCCAGAGCGCAGTATTGGTCTGGTTCCCTACATTGAAACTGTTCACGATCGCCTCACGATCGAGATTCGGCGCGGCTGCACCAGGGGTTGTCGGTTCTGTCAGCCGGGAATGCTCACCCGTCCGGCCAGGGATGTGGAACCAGAAGCGATCGTGAATACGGTCGAAAAGGCAATGCGCGAGACAGGCTATAACGAATTTTCCCTATTGTCGCTCTCCTGTTCTGATTACCTGGCTTTGCCAGCGGTGGGTTTAGAGATTAAAGAGCGCTTCCCCGATGAGCATGTCACCCTCTCACTACCTAGCCAACGGGTCGATCGCTTTGATCATAATATTGCCAATGTGCTAAAAGGTGATGGCCGCAATCAAGGGTTAACATTTGCACCGGAGGCAGGCACCCAACGGCTGCGCGATGTAATTAATAAAGACTTGACCGATGCAGAATTGCTACGCGGGATTAAAATTGCCCATGATGAGGGCTGGGATAAAATCAAGCTCTATTTCATGATTGGCTTGCCCACCGAAACCGACGAGGATGTGTTGGGCATTGCCAGAACGATCGCCTGGTTGCAGGAACAATGCCGCACCAAAGGTCGTAAACGGCTTAATTTTAATGTCACGATTTCTAACTTCACCCCCAAACCCCATACACCGTTTCAATGGCATGGCGTGAGCACAACAGAATTTGAACGCAAGCAGGATCTACTGCGGGCTGAGTTTAGGAAGATTCGCGGCGTAAAGGTGAATTACACTGACGTACGCATTTCGGCGATGGAAGACTTTGTGGGGCGGGGCGATCGCACCCTGTCGCAGGTAATCAAACATGCCTGGCAGAAGGGCGCGGGAATGGATTCCTGGTTTGAGAACACCCAACAAGCATTTGCTGCCTGGTCACGGGCGATCGCTGAGGCAGGGTTGCAATGGAAGATGCCGTTGCCTGCTTTGGAAGCTGATTTGCCCTGGGATCACCTGGATACAGGAATAGATAAGCAATGGTTGATTGATGACTGGTATCAGTCCCTAGAAGCTAAAGTTGTCCCCGATTGCTCCTTTGCTAAATGCTATCAATGCGGCGTGTGCGGGCCTAGCTTTGGCCATAATGTGGTGCTAAAGTCGCCACCAATCCCAGAATTTTTGCAGCAAACTAACCTGGAGCCGATCGCCAGTGTGCAGCGGTTGCGGATGGTGTTTGGCAAGCTGGGGCAAATGGCGCTGATTTCCCATCTTGATCTAATGCGCTTGTTTGAACGGGCAGCAAGACGCGCCCAACTACCGCTGTCGTTTACGGGTGGCTTCCATCCTGGCCCCCGCATTGCGATCGCCAATGCCCTGCCCCTGGGCTATTGCAGTAATGGTGAGGTGGCTGATTTTGAATTATTAGAAACCATTGATCCAGCGGAGTTTAAGCAACGCTTGGCGGCCAAGCTACCTGAGGATGTACCAATTCTTGATGTGGTTGAAATTGATCTCAAGGCTAAATCAGCAGCACGCACAATTACCAGGGCTGAATATACGATCGAATTGGGGTTTGATTGCGGCGCAATTGCTGAACAAATAGCTAATGAACCGATTGAAAAACGCGATCGCAACTACTGGCAGGCTGTGCTCGATCGGATCATTGCTGCTCCATCAATCCAGATGGTCAAGATCACCAAATCGGGCAAGGAAAAAATGATCGAACTGCGCGATCGTTTGCACGAAATTGAGCTAATTGATGTCAACCCGTTTATGGGATCGCCCAAGCTCAGGTTTGTGGGTAGTTGTCTGCCCAATGGCGATAATCTCAAGCCGGATTATGTGTTGTTTATGCTGCAAGAATTTTCCAATAGCCAGGATTTGAAGATTAATCGGGTAACCCGTGAATCACTCTCTTAACAAAACAACTTCGGGTTAGACAATTAACAACTTTAATTTTTACAGGCAAATAATTGATCATTGCCGTGAACAAACATTAGCGATCGCCGCGAAATTCACTTAATTCAACAGGTTCTCTGGGAATAGACAATTCCGGCCAGGATTCTAGTTAACCCAGATTACCTCCCCTAAATCATTTCTGGTAGGTGCTTGCAGCGCTCAAAAGTAACCAAAACTTGTAATTAAAAAGTTTGTAATTAATTTGTGATTAAATTTAAGTCTTGTTATGGCTCTAGTCTTGGTAGCGATCGACCAGAGGCTAAAAAAGCTTATAAAAGGAAAAAGCCCCTGGGCGTCTTTCCGTGTTTCGACTCCAAGAGCAAATTTCCTTTTATCCTCCTCACACAAACTAATATACATGCTTAGCCAATGATTGTCATGCGCTTTTATGCATAATCATTTGTAGGATATAGCAATCAATTTTCTAGTAGGCCGATCGCCCTAAGCTCATCTCCTTTAGCTCAGAACTTAACTTAGCAAGAGCAGCAGTTACCCATATTTTGATTAAGGATATCTAACCAGCACATACATAAGAGATCGCGTACAAATAAGTTACAAATAAGTAATTAATGCTTCGATCGTAAACATCTCTATTAAAGGCGATCGCCGTATTTATTAGTTATAAAGATGAATAAACATCAGGCAAATTTAGGTGCATAATAGCAAAGCTATGTAAGCAGGAAAAGCAACGAAAGGTTAACGCCAATTGCCACCAAACCAAGCGGCCATTAATTTGATTAATATTATTAAGTGGATAAAAAAGATCAAGCGCTACATGAATATAAAAAGCTTCCGCATCTTTGATAATGACTTAGACCAAAGCGCCATTAATGTTTATTTGAGCAGTAATGCGATCGCCGTGGATACCGAAACAATGGGATTGATACCTCGCCGCGATCGCCTTTGTCTGGTGCAAATTTGCAACGAAGATGAATATATCAGCCTGGTGCGAGTAGAACGAGGGATCGAATCAGCACCATACCTCAAACAGCTCATGGAAGCTACCCATGTAACCAAGGTATTTCACTATGCCAGGTTTGATGTGGGCATTCTTAAATATCAATTGGGGATTAATACCAGCCCAATTTTTTGTACTAAGATCGCCAGTAAGCTAGCTCGCACCTACACCGATAAACACGGCTTGCGCGAGGTGGTCAAGGAGCTAACCCAGGTCGATCTTGATAAGTCCGCCCAATCCTCTGACTGGGGTAATATTCAAAACCTGTCTGAGCATCAATTGCAATATGCCACCAATGATGTGCGCTATTTGTTGGCCATATCTAAAACCCTGACCCAGATGCTCAAACGAGAAGAGCGTTATGACTTAGCGATCAAATGTTTTGATCATATTCCCACGATCGTAGAGCTAGATTTGCTCGGTTACGATAATGTGTTTAGGCATTAGGATGCTTGCGGTTAGGGTACTGTGGGCAGGCATGAGAGAGCTTGAACAAGCATTAATTGAACCTTGAAACTAGTCGGTAGAGCCTAAATGCCATTGTAAAATAGTTGCCAATTAAGGGGAATAGATATTAAGCTTTAGCCCTAGTCCGGCAGGTGATGTTTTTATGGAATTGTCGCAATCGCATCGACAAAATTTAGCCCTTAGCGATCGCCCATCCGAATCGGGGTGGCATTTGGACAATTTAGCAATTACCAAAGCCCGCCAGCAGGGTGATTGTTTATATCTGCACATTAAAACCAACGCGCCACATCAGGTAATCTCAGCGATCGCTTCTAATGCGGCGATCCATGCGGAAGGCATCAACCGGATGAAACTGCATGGCAAAAAATGGGCTTTGGGGCTGGATATGCCATTGGGGGATGCGGCCTTTGTGGCAGCGGGTATTACCGAGCGATTGGTTAAATTGCCGCAACTGGCTCAGGCCACTCTAAAAGTTTTATTAAAATACAACTGCTTGAGTGTGCTATGCGAGAGTAAGCAAGAACTAGTTAAGGCGGTTACAGCCTTGCCAGTGTTGGAAGTGTTACGCCAATCGCACCCATCAGAATATTTCCAATCAGTCACGGTTTCAAGTCGGGTTGCCGGGGCAAAATCTGTTTCCTGGCGGTTTGATGTCGATCTGGCGGTGATTGGGGTTGAGCCGGACTCAGCCCAAACCAATGGTAAAGGCTTGCTTAATGGAGCTAATGGAGCTAATGGAACGAGTAGAAATGGTCATGCTGCGGATAGTCTAGGAGCTAATTTAGTCCCATTTGATGCTCTTGAATCTGGCAATGGCAATCATGCGGTTGATTTAGAGCAAATTGAGCAAGTCGATCGCTGGCAGATCCTCAAAAAATCTGGAACCAATACCCTAAGCTATTTGCAGCAATGGAGTAGAGAGTTTTTCAAGTTTCGTTGGTTAGTCACAACTGCCGATTCTGCTCCGAGTCCAGCCGATCGCCTCAATGGACATCCCCCCAGACGCAATCAACTAAAAAATAATGATCTTGGCTTGATTACCTGCACCACCAGCCTGATCGTAGGACTAGCAACCACCCTGGTGATCGATCGTAGTTTGGTGGGGTTTGTGAATGACTTACCGGAACCAACCACTGCTGTGCTGCCCGCACCACCAGCAAATTTAGATCAAGCCATAGTAGCAGAGCAAGAACCTTTACCCAACTACAACAATGAACATCTCAATCAAAAGCTAGAGTTATTACGCTGGCATGTGGCGGCCAATCGCCAACCACCAGAAGTCATGATTTTTGGCAGCTCAAGAGCCTTTCGGGGTATCGATCCTGTCACCCTAGAGCGATCGCTCCAGGAATATGACCCGGTGTATAAGCATGTTGAAGTTTTTAACATGGGGATTAATGGCGCTACGGCTCAGGTAGTTAACCTGCAACTAACCCGGATTATGTCGCCGGAGCAATTGCCCCGCATGATTATTTTGGCCGATGGGGTGCGAGCATTTAACAGCAGCCGCCCAGATCTCACTTATCAAGATATTGCCAGCTCGGAGGGGTATTTAGAACTATTAATCTCTGGAGGCGATCGCCCTGATTTAGCAGGGGATAATCTGGATGAAGCTAAACAAACCCTCAAGCACTCTCCTTATTTACGAGATACAGCCAATGCGATCTTGCAAGCCTATGACCAGCGCGGCCAACTGCGGGAAGCTCTGGTGGAAGGATATAATCACCTAGCACCTGGTTTGAGTAATACCAATCGCCTTGTTGATCAAAGTGCGCCCAGCCAGTTGGGGGAAATGGACGATCGCGGCTTTATTGGTGTGAATGTGGTGTTTGATCCGCGTACCTATTTCCAGGCATATACCAGGGTTTCTGGTAAATATGATTCTGACTACCGCGATTTGGATCTCTATGGTGAGCAGATCGATGCTTTTTATGCGCTGACAAATTTTTGCCGCCGCCACAACATTGAGTTAGTTGTAATCAATATGCCGCTGCATAGCACCTACCTGGATGAAGCCCGATCGCAGTATGAACAAGAATTCAACGATCGCATGAATGAACTGGCCGATCGCTGGGACTTTGCCTATATCGATCTATCGACCCAATGGCAAGATCAACCACAGCTTTTTTCCGATCCGAGCCACTTAAACATTAATGGCGCGGTGGCGCTAAGCCGGCAACTGGTAGGCTTGAGCAAGATTAATTGGCAGATCTTGCAATATTAATATCGGTTTGAGAAAAAACAATCGTTGACGGCATAAGCTAACTGGGCAATGGTTTGAGCATCTCACAAACCAGCAGTAACTTACAGTCGTCTAGAACGGAATATCGTCGTACTCAGGATTATTGGCAACAGGTGGAGCCGCCGTAGGCACCTGAGCAGGGGCAGCACTGCCATAGTCATCATGGCTAGCATTATAACCATCGCCATCACTGCTACCACCAACCGCATAAATCCGTGAGGCGGTCATTTCGGCGCGTTTTTCCTTATAGGCACCCCGATCGATCGAGTTCATGCCCAAGCGACCCTCCAACACCAATTGATCGCCTTTGTGATATTTTTCCATGATCTCAGTGGCCAGATTATTCCAGCCCGTCACCTTCAATCGAATCGGTTGATCTTCGGGGCGATTGCCACCGGGAAATTGCACCAGAAAAGTAGCCAACGAGTTTTGATTGTCGGGGGTGTAGCGCAGTTCTGGTTCTGTCACCACATTTGCCATCAAAATGAAGCTATTCATATCACCTTATAAAATTATAAAATAAATATTGCATGAAATATTTTTGCCGATTGTAAATCCAAGCGTAAATGGTAGTGCTGAACAAGTAAGGATTTAGGCGATAGTTGAATATCTATAACCCAAACAAGCTAAGCTCCGAATTGCAAATCGATTGCTAATTATCCTTACTACTGCATGACTACTGCATGACTACCGCGTAAATTTACTCAGTCCATAAGTCTAATCAATCTCCTAACCGATCGCCCGATTACTTGATGATTACCAACCGCTTACTTACCACATGACTAGCTATCAGTTATCAGTAGCTCATGCGGGCACTAGAGACTTCTTATCTTGCCAAAAAACGATCGACCTAAAACCAGATTGCCCAGCTTGATGAGAATTATGATCAATTGAAGGCAACCTGTTACATATATACCTGAATATAAATATATATCTGAATATATGTTCTTACTGGCGATAGATTCACCAATCAAGCTCGCCAAATGCGGATCGCAAACTATCAAAGCAATATATAGTCTGGCATATTTATGCACAAATTTCTATGCACTTTTAGGTAAAGTAATTTAACGCAGAAGAGATCGCCAGATCGATCAATCGTCCCAATTGATTAAATAGCCTTAAATAGCGGCGATCGGGCCAAGATTTAAATCCAAAATGCCATTTGCTTTACGATTATGCAGTTGCACTAATGCCGGAAATGTGGATAATATAGGCGACCTGTATTTATGGCATACCAGGTAAGTGGAACCGCAGCGATCGCAATCTAGATAAAAAGCTCAACTAAAAAGCTGGATTGGGCTGGTGGCTGCAAGCTGTCGATCGATGGATAAATCAAATTTTAAGCGCATAAAATCAAATAAATAATCAAATAGATAAGACCACCAAAGATTAGCTAGAGATCAATCAAAATATCAAGATATTTAAGTAAGTTAGCGGCTTTAATTCCGGGACACCGCTTATGGCTAGTGCTTTTTTAATGAGTTTGTTATTTCTGGACGTAGGCATCCAAGTAGTAATTTTTGACAGAATGTTTAAAACCCATCAACGCAGTAAGCAAAAAAAAGTCAGAGAGGAAGAGGAAAACTTGACCCGCTATGAATCCTACGACACGAAGGAGCAGAAGGGCTGGGAGTTCAAGATTTTGCGTACTACTGGTGGTGGGTTCCGCAGACGCAAGACCTTGAAGCGGGTATGTGAAGAAGAAGCAAGATGTGGTTGGATTTTGCTAGAAAAACTCGACGACGATCGCCTCCGGTTTCGTAGACCCCTTGCGGCCAGAGAACGCGATCATATGGCCAAGATCGATCCCTACCGCTCTCACTACGGTGTACCGATCGATCTTGAGTATTTGGTAATGCTGGTGTTGGTTTTGGGGATTATGGCGGCAGCAACCTACGCTGGCTATAAGGCTATGTCGAAGGTGTTTGATAATATCGATGTGCAACCACTGCCTACTAAGCCAGAAATCCTGAACCCGAATAGTCCGCAACCACCTACACCCTAATCAAGTCCGGAATCACATCTAGGTTAAGTAGTAATTCACCACAAAGAATTTGATGCTTAATTTGCGATTGTGATAACTCTTTTGCAAGAGTGCGACCAATCATAATTAACGTGGTCGAGTAGTAGCTCTTTGGATCTCCTGATTTTAGCGATCGGGGATTACTTGCGGGTCGATTTATTCTCAATTATTTTTTACTGAGCTGGTGTTAATTACTGTCAATCAGGCTCGATTCTTTGCATACAATCACTAATCTAAATTAACCAAGCTGGTCTGATACCGTTTTAGTTTTTAGATGAAATATATTTTTAATCGGCGATCTATATAAGCAAGGCTTATGACTCGGCATTTGGATCACCTATTTCCTAATTTGGTCTGAGGCGATCGCAGTTTAAACAAAAAACCCCTCAACTTTTTAATCAAGGGGAAACATGTTTATAAATCTCAGATGGCTAAGCGATCGATCTAGATTCAGAATCAAACCTTTCAAGCATTCAAAGCAAATCTGGTTAAAAGTCCTTAATCAAAACATATATAACCATTGTTCTGACTGCATTACTGACATGAATGCCCTAGGAGATTTGATTTAAAACTGGCTGCTGATGCTGACCTAGATCAATAAACTAGATCAATAAACTAGATCAATAAAATTGATAGAAACAAAACTAAGCATCATCCAAAGCAGCGATCCCAGGTAGGGTCTTGCCTTCCAGCAGTTCCAAGCTAGCGCCACCACCAGTGGAAATATGGCTCATTTTTTCGGCCACGCCCACCTTCTCGACCGCGGCAACCGAATCACCACCACCAATGATTGTGATCGCACCCTTGCCAGTTAGTTCTGCCAGGGAATGGGCGATCGCCTCGGTGCCCACCGCAAACTTATCAAATTCAAATACACCCATCGGGCCATTCCAGATCACAGTCATGCAGTCCGCCAAGGCCGCCTGGAAAGTCTTGACGGAATCAGGACCAATGTCCAAGCCCATCCAACCATCGGGGATGCTTTCAATACTAACGGTTTGGGAGTTGGCATCGGGGCTGAAGTTGTCGGCTACCACCACATCGGTAGGCAAAAGCAAATCCACACCGCGCTCTTTGGCCTTTGCTTCCAAGCTCTTAGCCAGATCCAGTTTGTCTTCTTCCACCAAAGACTTACCCACAGCCAAACCTCTGGCCTTATAGAAGGTGAAGATCATACCACCACCGATGATCAACTTGTCTACCTTATCGAGTAGGGTTTCAATCACACCAATTTTGCTGGATACCTTAGAGCCACCAATGATCGCTGCCAGGGGACGTTTTGGCGCTTCGATCGCCCCGCTCAGGTATTGCAATTCCTTGTCGAGCAAAAAGCCAGCCACCGCTGGGGATAGAAATTCCGCCACACCGGCAGTGGAAGCATGGGCGCGGTGGGCAGTCCCAAAGGCATCATTCACATACATATCCGCCAGGGATGCCAGTTTTTTCGAAAATTCTTTGTCGTTGCCTTCCTCTTCCGCATAGAAGCGCATATTTTCCAACAGCGCTACATCACCATTGCCCAGAGCGTTCACCTTGGTAGTTACCTGATCGCCAATACTATCGTCACACTTGACCACCGACTTACCCAATAACTCAGCCAATCTTTGCGATACAGCATTCAGGCGCATCCCTTCGTTCACCTTCCCCTTGGGACGGCCAAAATGACTTGCTAAGATCACTTTAGCACCAGCATCAGCTAAGTGTTTGATTGTGGGGAGCGCAGCCCGAATCCTGGTATCGTCAGTAATTTTGCCTGTATCATCCTGAGGTACATTAAAATCAACCCTAACCAGGACTTTTTTGCCAGATAGGCTGCTAGAGTTTAAGTTTGCTAAAGTTTGCTTAGCCACTGCGATAAATCCTCCAATATATAAATAATCAAGACTAAAAAATGTTTATCTAGTCGTTTTTAATCTTACCGAAGCACAGATGTTTAATACGATCTTGTTCCCAACAGACCAAACCCGCGAATCGCGTCATGCTTTTGACCTAGTTGTTGATGTTGTTAAAAAATATCAAGCCAAATTAATCGTACTATCTGTCGTTACCCCTGAGGAAGCAGAAAGTAAATTACCTGCCGCTGAGCAATTCCTGACCAAAATCCAGCAGAGTTTACAGGAGCTAGGAATTACAGCTCAGACCAAGATTGAGCAAGGGATTCCGGCCTTTGCGATCTGTGATGTGGCCGACGATCTCAATGCTAACTTAATTGTGATGGGTTCTAAGGGTGAATCCTTGCTTGATGACGAGCAACAAGACAGCGTGAGCCAAAAAGTGTTAAATCTATCACCCTGTCCGGTGCTGGTTGTGCCATGATATGGGGTGGAAATCTGGAAATCAGCATTAAAAACTGAACATATGGTAAAGCAAGCAGCAATTTTGGTTCTGGCGGACGGTAGCTGCTATCGGGGATTTGCGTTTGGCGCAACCGGTACGGCGATCGGCGAGGTGGTTTTTAATACGGGCATGACTGGCTATCAGGAGGTTTTAACCGACCCTAGCTATAGCGGTCAAATTATTACCTTTACCTATCCCGAACTGGGTAATACGGGGGTGACCCCTGAAGATGAAGAGTCGGACAAGCCCAAGGCCAAAGGGGCGATCGCCCGCAACATTACCTATGTGCCCAGCAATTGGCGATCGCAGCAGTCTTTGCCCGATTATCTCAAAACCCATAACATTGTTGGGATTGCCGGGATCGATACCCGTGCCCTGACCCGTAAATTGCGCTCAATGGGGGCAATGAATGGGGGCATTTCCACGGAAATTCTCGATCCAGAAGAATTATTAGCCAAAGTCAAATCAGCGCCATCGATGCAGGGTTTGAATCTAGCGCAAGGTGCTAGCACCACCCAGATTTATGAATGGCAAGAACCCACGATCGCCGGGTGGGAATATGCTGAGGATGATGCTAAACAGCCCAGTGATGGTGAGCAACTAACCGTGGTGGCGATCGATTTCGGCGTAAAACGTAATATCCTGCGGCGATTGGTTAGCTATGGCTGCCGCGTGATTGTGGTTCCGGCCGATACCCCAACGGAGAAAATTTTAGAATATAATCCCGATGGCATTTTCCTTTCCAATGGCCCTGGCGATCCCGCCGCAGTAACTGAGGGTGTAAAAACTGCCCAGGCTCTGCTGAAAGCCAATAAGCCTATGTTTGGCATTTGCCTCGGCCATCAAATTCTGGGGCTATCAATGGGTGGTGAAACCTTTAAGCTCAAGTTTGGTCATCGTGGTCTAAATCAACCGGCTCAGAATCAAGCCGAAAATTCCGATCGACGGGTGGAAATCACCAGCCAGAATCATGGTTTTGCCCTCGATAGTATTTCACTGGATGGTTCAGCGGCGCAGGTGACCCATTGGAACCTGAATGACAAAACAGTGGCCGGCTTGGAGCATAAGGAGCTACCGATCTTCTCGGTGCAATATCACCCCGAAGCCAGCCCTGGCCCCCATGACGCAGACTATTTGTTTGAAAAGTTTGTGGCGGCAATGCGATCCCATAAAAAATCAGCGGTTTCCAGTTAAGCATCGGTTCGCAGCGCAATATAACTGGATCGGCGATCGAATTGCTAATGCTAATTTAGGTTTATTAGTCGCTAGGATCAAGGGTGTAACTTGTAATTAGGATGAGTAAAAACACCTGTACAGCTTAAATGCTCTAATGCCTGAAATGTCTGCAATGCCTGATCCAGAAAAGTCCGCGATCGCTCCTAATCAAAGTTCGCCCAATCCATCCGTATTTCTAGTGATCCCTGCCCACAATCGCCGCGAGATCACGCTGAGTTGTTTAAATCAATTACAACAAAATGGGGATTTAACCCAATATCAAGCGATCGTAGTGGATGATGGCTCCAGCGATGGCACTGGTGGCGCGATCGCCCAACAATTCCCCGATGTAATAGTTTTAGCTGGGGATGGCAACCTCTGGTGGACAGGAGCAATCGCCAAGGGGATGGCATCTGCGGCAGACCAGGGAGCTGATTATTTTTTCTGGCTCAACGACGATTGTTTGCCAGAGGCAGGCGCGATCGCCAAAATGGTGCAGTTCATGCAAGCTCAGCCTAATTCTTTGGTCAGTGCTGCTTGCTATTTAAGTGAACTAGAAGACTTTAAAGATTCAACCACATCTGCGACTAACCCAGAGCAAGGCGATCGCAATGTTCCTGCAAACCACAACCTGATCCCAACCGGAGCCCAGGGACGCAAGCAAGTAACCGCGTTGCCTGGCGAAGTGGTGCAGGTTAGTGAAATGAGTGGCCATTGCGTGGGGATTCCGGCGGCAGTGGTAGCGAAAATTGGCTTCCCCGATGGCGATCGCTGCCCTCAATATTTTGGCGATAATACTTATATCCTGAAAGCGGTGAAAAGTGGATTTTCTGCCTATATTCTTGGCGATGCTCAGGCAAAGCATTTGGGATTGGTCAAGTCCACGATCGCTGATTTTGTAAACTCATTTCGCGCTCAGGGCAAGCTTACGGCTCAGCCTGATTTTTGGCCAGCGATGAAGTTATTGTTTGGCGATCGCAAGTCGATTTTTTATCTTCCGGCTCAGTTTAATTACTGCCAGGATAAGTACGGCGCGATCGTAGGACTAGCGATCTTTGGTTTTAAATTAATTGGCTGGCTATGGCAATTGGTGCAAGTTGAACTTCGGGGATTGAGCATATCTAGCCAACTTGAGCGTGAACAGGTCTTAAATGCTAGAGAGATTGAAAAGCCTGGTAATGTTACTAGTGAGTAATCAGAATTGATGTATAAAATCGATTGCTTTTTTATCCTCAGTCATCACCAGAACAAGCCGACAATTAAGGTTTGCCAGCAATAAATAATTGATGGTCGATTGCTTTAAACTTTTTCTTCAACCTATAGCTAAACATGCGGATCGGTATTAGCGGACTATTCTTAAAACCAACCAAAGTAGGCGGTGCTGAATTTGTGTTGTTTGGCCTGGCGGTGGGTTTAGCCCAGATCGAAGACGTAGAGGTGTTCTTGTTTCTGCCCGCTCCAGTGGCCAACTGGCTCAGTGATACCTGTGATGAGATCCCAGATTTAAAGCCGATCGCCCAGAAGGTTAAAACTATCCCGATTAAGCTGCGGGGCAATCGCTTTGTTAGCGAGATTATTGACCTGCCAAAGTATGTCAAAGAATTACAACTGGAAGGGTTACTCTTCCCCAACTACTTCACGCCCCTACCCCGGTTCTACAAAATTCCTACCGTTACCACGATTCACGATCTTAACTATTGGCATTTCCCGGAGCTATTTGATTGGAAAAAGCGATTGTGGCAAAACCTGACCCATCGCCTCACCCTCAGATTTACCAGCTACACGGTCACCGATACTGAGCATGTGCGTAATGATGTAGCGCAGGTTTATGGTTTGGCTAATGCTCCGACTCGCTTGGCAAAATTAAAAGCAATCAATATTCCGATTCTGTGGGAGCGATTTACGATCGCCACTGCGCCAAACCCCATCCCCGATCGCCCGTTTTTGCTTTCAGTTGCCAATCACTATAAACATAAAAATCTCGCCACATTGCTGCAAGCATTTGCCAAGTTGCCGCGATCGCTGGATCAATATGCTCTGGTGCTGGTGGGACAGTTGCCAGATTCGCTGGTGGGGATGCGGCGCGATCGTTGTGATGATATTCCAGCGCTGGTAAATGAATTGGGCTTAGGCGATCGGGTCTATGTAACTGGCTACATCAGCAATACCGAGCTGGCCTGGTACTACCGCCACGCGGATCTATTTGTGTTTCCTTCTGTGTTCGAGGGCTTTGGCCTGCCCCCCGTGGAAGCGATCGGCCTGGGCTTGCCCACCCTAACCACGCGCTGCACCACCTTGCCAGAGGTGACCCTGGAACTGGCTGAATATATCCAGGATGCCTATAATGCCGAGGAATGGCGCGATCGAATAGTGCAAATTTTAGCTGACCGCGATCGATTCATCCCTTCTGCTCAAGTTCAACAAAAGTTTAAAACCACCTACGATCCCGTTGCCTTGTGTCGCAGGTATTTGAGCTTGATTGCTGGTAAAGGCACATGATTTGATCGCCGCTCCTTCTAAATACCATTAATTTAGATGATTAGAACAAGCTTAACTAATGCGCCTAACTCAAATCAGGCTCAAATTCATTAAATTCAGCTAAGAATTAAATTAGGCGATCCTCAAGCCAATATCACTAAACTTAAGCTTCTGGCTTAAATGGCAATCATTCCCGCCACCATGATTACCGCCATAATGTTGAACGAGATTTGTTGATGGGTAACCACCGCATTCAACTACTAATATTACTAATACGCGATCGACTGGCAAATAGATTTTGGGATTGATCAGGGCAATCAATTCAATCGATTAAGTCTAATACCAAATAACCATATTTATTTAAGTAGCCATGCTTGTGATCCCTAACTTAGACAAGCCATTGTAAGTTCAGCTAAATCACTGCTTCCCATATCCTAAGCCAGAGCAATTAGTGAGTTATGCCGCAGTAACAAAATTAAGCACCGAAACCAAGATGCCACAGCGATCGCTAGTTTCAACTATTCCCCTATTCCCCTATCCGACACCACCCCAGGTGTAAATCATATGACGAATATGGGCAAGCCGGAGCCATCATGCCAGCACAATTTGACTCCTTGGTTAAATACACCTAAAAAAGATCCTGGCTTTGGCGATCAAAATAGCGAATTGAGCGATCGGGACGAGTCTGGGGATGATTCATGGATAGCGATCGATCGCGCTAAATTGAGCCACCTGCAATTTATTAATAACCTGTCCCACGAGTTCCGCACCTCGCTCAGTATTATCTATGGCTATTTGCAGGGGGTGCTAAATCGGGAGCAAAACCTTACTGAAACGCAGAGGAAGGCACTTGGCATTAGCTTGCTTGAAACTGAACGAATTATCGATACGCTCCAGCAGTTTTTACAGCTTAAACGATTGCAAGCAGGTCGATCGGAACTATCAATTGAACCAGTTTCAGTTGCTCAGCTATTGACAGAAACGGCAGCGATCGCCACAGGCAAATGGCAAAACTCGATAAATTCGATCCAGATATTGCCGCATCAAACCATTACTGGGCAGTGGGGACAGGAAATAAATCAAAATACGATCGCTGATGTTAATCAGGTTTACGTTGAGAGCGATCGCCAATCGAATTCCTCAGTAAATTATCAACTGAATTCTCAAGCAAACACCCCGATCAAAGGCTATGCAAATATTCAGACAAATATTCAGACAGATATGCAGCCAGGCAGCGATTCTAAGGAGCTGCAAAATCTCCAAAATCTCCAAAATCATCAGGCGCGGCCAGATCTAAGTCAAGAAAGCAATGCCAATGTGATGCTCCAAGCTCACCCCAGCTACTTAAGTCAGGCTTTATTATTGCTAATCGAAAATGCGGTGCGTTATTCTGCACCAAAACAACCAATAACTTTACGATCGCTACAATTGATTGAAGCCGATCCCCCAGTTAATGCGAATAATAAAAGTAATGCGAGTAATCCTGGCTATGCTGAGCATATCGACCATCCCGCTAATTTATCTCCAGCCGTAATAATTCAAGTTTGCGATCGTGGTTGTGGCATTCCCAATCGTGAACAAACCAAAATATTCGAGCCCCTCTATCGGGTGGAGCGATCGCGCAGTCGGGATACGGGTGGGATTGGCATGGGTTTAGCGATGGTCAAAGCGCTAGTTGAGGCAATGGCCGGTAAAGTTTTTGTGCATTCGGAGCCAGAACAGGGCAGCATTTTTTCGATTGTGCTGCGATCGGCTTAAGTTGTTATGCCAAAGGAGCTAATAGATCTAAGCTTATATTCAGACCAGGAAACCACAAGGCCATAATGATGTTTGATCAGCAAGGATTCAAGGTATGACATCGCAAATTTTGATTATCGAAGACGAAGAAAAGCTAGCCCAGTTTGTGCAAATGGAGCTGGAGTATGAAGGCTATAAGGTCACGGTAGCAAATGATGGCATGAATGGCTTGATGCAGGCACGGAATGCTAACCATGATTTGATCATTATGGATTGGATGATGCCAGGGATTTCTGGCCTAGAAATGTGTCGCCGCCTCCGCCAAACTGGCAATAAGGTGCCGATTATTATGGTGACAGCACGGGACGAGATTAAAGATCGCGTGGCTGGTCTGGATGCGGGCGCGGATGATTATGTGGTCAAGCCGTTCAGCATTGAAGAATTATTGGCACGTGTACGGGTGAATTTACGCCGAACCAAAGGAGAAAACAGCGATCGCCTGGAGTTTGATGATCTCAAGCTCGATCGCCGCACCAGGGAAGTATTTCGGGGCGATCGTAAAATTGAGCTTACTGCCAAGGAATTTGACCTGCTGGAATATTTGCTCGATCATCCCCAACAGGTGCTAACCCGCGATCGGATTCTGGAAAACGTCTGGGGCTATGACTTTATGGGCGATTCCAACATCATTGAAGTCTATATTCGCTATTTGCGCCTGAAGCTGGAAGCCAACCAAGAACCCCGCATGATCCAAACTGTGCGCGGGGTGGGCTATGCGCTGCGCTATTCTTAAGCTAGATTGAAGCTAGATTAATGCTCAAAAACGCTAATCAATGCCCCAAAGCGTTCATTAATACCTAGATACGATCGCCCTGCTGTCAAATAGTTAGATGAAAGAATTAATTGCCGATTTTGTCTATGCCTTGCAACGCCAATCTCAATCGTTGCTGCTTTACCAAAATGTCTTGAATCAAGCCCCCGGCCAAGCATATTTAAAATTGCTAGAAGTTCTGGCGCAAGTTCTGGCGATCGACCCTACTGCCACCAATCCACCAGCTTTGCCAAAGGCCGTAAATATTCAAGCCAGCGCTAAGTTAAATACTCCAATAAACCCCCAACCAGATAGCCTACCGCCCCAAGATCGCCATTATCGCAACCTGGTTTTAGATTGTTTGCATGCCTACGGCAATTGGTTTCGTGCTTTGGCGGAAGTAGAGCAAAGTTGGCCTGATTATCTGCTAAGTCAAATTCTGAGCGATCCTAACCCCTTCAGTCAAGCAGCGCAACGGCAGGATTATGATCATTTAGCACCTGATTTGCTCACTGCGGCCAAGCATGACTTAAATGCCCTGCGCAGCATATTTTGCAGTGATGGCGATCGGCTCAACGAATGGGTACGGTTGGCTACAAATCTGGATCAATTGCCTTCGCTACGTGAAGGTTTTGCTAGCAATAGTTTCAGCGATCGCTACACCAAGCAAGCCCAAACCGCTGGATCGCAGGCACGGGAGCAGATCAGTGCTAAATTTACGCAAACTGACGATTGGGATAGCCTCATACAACCACTGGCTGATTATTATCGTCAATTTGGCACTGGCAAATTCGCCAACTATCTCGCCTTTCGTTGGCAGCAGGGCAACTTAGTGGGGATTCCCCATCCCGATCCGGTTCAGGCCACCAGCTTAGTGGGGTATGAATATCAAAAAGAGTTACTAATCCAAAATACTGAGGCTTTCTTAGCAGGCTATCCGGCTTTGAATGCATTGCTCTATGGCAGTCGTGGCACTGGTAAGTCTTCACTGGTTAAATCGCTGTTGAATTTATATGGCGATCGCGGTTTGCGACTAATTGACCTGTCCCAAAGTGATCTAGAGGCGCTACCACTGATTACAGCGCAACTATGGCATCTGCCGCAAAAGTTTATTATTTTTGTGGATGACCTTTCCTTTGAAGCCGATGAAAGTAACTACAAAGCACTAAAAGCGATCCTAGAGGGCAGCGTAGTAGCCAGACCGCCCAATGCGATCGTTTATGCCACCTCCAATCGCCGCCATTTGATTCGTGAGTTCTTTAACGATCGACCGCGCCCCAGTGATGCGGATGAGATCCATGCCTGGGATACGGTACAGGAAAAAATCTCCCTCAGCGATCGGTTTGGTCTTACCCTCACCTTCACGGCTGCGAACCAGGATACCTATCTAGAAATTGTGCATCACCTGGCCAAGATTGCTCAGATTCGCCTGCCCAAAGAAGATCTAGAATTCCGCGCCTTGCAATGGGCCACCAATCACAGTGGTCGATCGGGACGCACAGCGAAACAGTTTATTGATTTTCTCGATGCCCAGTTGCGTCGCCATCAAAGTTAGCTGAGTAACGCTAGTAAAGCTCAGGCCGTATAAATAGGGGTTTGCGCCGAAATATCCGCGATCCGCATACAGTTTTTGCCATCCTGCTTGGCTTTTGCTAATAACTGATGCCCCTGCTCGATCAGTTGCGGGAAATCGAGATCGGCTGACAGTTGACAGACCACGCTGCCAATATTCAGATTCATGGGTAGCAACAGCCCCCCGTCCACAGCAATAGGATGGGTAGACACAGCCGCCAATAAACGTTGACCTAGATCATTAATACAGTTGGGATCGATGTTTGTGGTAATACAAATCAACTCATTACCACTTTCACAACCATAGTGACAGAGGATACTATCGGCTTCCACTTTATTTCTAATTCTGCCGGCGATCGCCCCCATTACTTCAGCCGCAATGCGATTGCCATATTTATCGCGGACTTGCTCATATTGACTCACACCTAAGAGCATTAAATTTAAATAGGTGCGATCGAAGTTTTGCTGCTCCAGTTCTGCTAAAAACCTGGGCAAACCCAACTGCATTGATTGCTGAGTGAGCAAACCAGTAGCCCGATCGGTTAGCTCCAACGCCTTAAATAACTTTTCTTGGATTGCTAATTTCTGCTTTGTCCAGCCCAGTAATTTAGCGGTTACGCTGGCACGGCAACCAGAGCGCACCCGCAGGCTAAGTTCAATCTCATCGATCGGTGTATATACAAATTCATCAATCCCAACCTCAATCCCCATTGCCCGTTGTTCCTTTTGGCGATCGGCAATCACGGCCACAAAATAAACTCGTGATAGGCTCTGGTTAATCAATCCCGCCTTAATCCTCTGACAGAGAGCCAAACCGGACATGTCTGGAATTTCCCAATCGCAAATCACCAAATCTGGACAATTGCGATTAATCATCTGCCATGCCTGTTCACCAAGATTGGCGATCTCAAAGGCAAATTGATACTTAATCAGGATGGAGCAGATTTGTTTAACCAGCTCATTATTAGTGCTGACTACCAATACCCTGGGCTGGTTATTATGACTAAATTGGTAGGTATCAGATTTTAGATGATATAAACTCACAAGCTACTTATAGGTTGCCAACGTCTCAAGTTCAAATCAAGTTTTAGTTTCTATTTTTACGCAATTAGAACTTGGGAAATAGTTCCCTAATTGCCAGAAATTTGCTAATTAATTACTATTAATTACTAAACATTCCCAAAGTATCTTTTAGTGGTCAGGTATTAAAGTATAAATTGATTAATTTTGTGATTACCTGTGACCCAATTTAAAGTTTGAGTAAAATTTAGGAGTAGCGGTTATAGACTAGTTTCGGTACTAACTCTAGCTAAGTGACAATCACCCCCCCCTTAGCAGAGAGTTACGATTGCTGGAATTAATCAAGCTTAGTTAAGACTAATATCGATCTAACTAACCTAATTCTTTAATTCTTTAATATGTGTTGGTTAAAAGAACTGGCTTGGAGCTGATGGCATTAATATGGCTTAATTGCAGCATCTTAGCATGATCTGAAATTAGCTTGATGTTAATGTTAGTGTCAGCGCTTGGCGATATTTAACCTGGCTGAATCCTACTCTAATTGCAACGAGAACTCATAGATATAGTCTGGTTCGACAGAACTAAACTCCAGCGTATAAATGCCAGAAGCAGACAATCGAAACGCAGCACGATCGCCATTGCGATTAGCACTAGCCACTAGCTGCCCATTGGGGTCTTTGAGGATAGGTAAGCTGCCCTGGAGTTGCTGAAGAACTAAGACCTGCCCAGCATTAGCCCTGACAATATAAGCATGGCTGCCAGGAACCTCAAAACTACTGGATATGGTGGTTGAGCTTTGGTTGGGGGCAAAACTGATCGCTTCCACCTGCCGATCGCAATTACTGGTGGTTGCCGATCGATCGATCCAGCCATTGACCGGACTGTTGATCTCCAGCCAATCGCCTTGACTGGATACCACGCCAGCAGTTGAGCCATTTGGCAGACTGGCTGTAACCTGAGCATCAATGCTGGGGCGCATGTGAACATCCAGGGGCGACTGCGGCGCAATAATCTTCACCTCTCTGCTGGTGTCATCCTGACAGGACTGATCGATCTGGCTGCGTTTCTCTAGCTCTGCGGCTAACTCACGATCGATCGGCTGATTAGGGGCGTTCGGCTGCTCAACTGTAGGCACGGTTGTAGGCTGGTTGGGATTTTGGCCTGGCGCTGTTGGCGCGGGATTATTAATCGCAGGTACTGGCTTGCGAGCCGTGAGGCGTGAATTTAAGGCTAATACTCCCAAAACCACTAACAAGCTGGCAATGCCACTGGCAACGATCGCAGTCAGGAGAGTGATCTGGCGATCGGCAGGTTCATTACCCTGGGCACTGCTTCGAGCTGGTGAATTCCCCGATCGCTGTGATCGCTGCGATGACTGGGGCTGCTGAGTCTGCTGCAATCTGGTGGCGATCGGTTGATTGGTTTGGGTGGGATGGGCTGGAGTTGTTGTCGAACTAGATTGACCTGTATTGCTTAAATTATTTTGGCCACTATTAACACCACTAGCCTGATTAGCGGCAGCGCCAGAATGGGATTGAATATTTTGCCCACTGCCAATATTGCCCTGACCTGTACTTGCCTGACTGTTGCCACTCCCTTGCAAACCAGTTTGCCAGCGCGGTTGCAAATCATTCAGCATCTCTCTGGCATTGGCATAGCGATCGCGGCTATAAACCTGGGTAGCCCGATCCAGGATTGCAATTAGCTCAGTGCTCAGATGGCTGGCATATTCTTGCCATCGCACCCGGCCTGTTTCCAAATCAATCGGCAGTTCACGGGGAATCTTGCCGGTGATGGCATAAATAATTGTCATCCCCAGGCTATAAATATCACTGGCAAAGACTGGCCGCCCCGCCGCCTGTTCGGTGGGCATAAATCCTGGCGTACCAATTACGATCGAAGTGGTGGTTTGCCCCTGAGCATTTGGTACATTCACCACCGTGCCCAGGGTTTCTTTAACCGAGCCAAAATCAATTAGCACTGGCAGGCGATCGCCCTGTCGCATAATTATATTATCGGGCTTGATGTCGCGGTGGATCATGCCCTGACCATGGACAAAATCCAGCACCAGCAAAACTTCAACTAAAACCTGTCTGGCGATCGCTTCGTCGAACAAACCTTCTTCATAGACTTTCGCGGCCAGGGTTTGACCATCGATCCATTCCTGCACCAGATAGAACAAGCCATTTTCATTAAACTTGGCATAGAGGCGTGGGATCTGGCGGTGTTCGTCGCCTAATTTTTCTAAAACGGCGGCTTCCCGTTGAAATCGCTCCTTGACCAGATGATAAACCAGGGGATTATTGGCGATCGGCTTGAGTTGCTTAATTACACAACGTCGCAGCGATGGCATTTGCGTATCTTCAGCTAAAAAAGTTTCGCCAAAGCCACCACTGCCCAGCACTTCAATGATGCGATAGCGATTGTTTAGTAAATTCCCACTCATGTCTCATGTCACGATCGCAAAATCTAAGTACCTAATGCCCAACCTGAGCAATCCAAAGTCCAAACCAAGAAAATCAATTGTCTAGGAATATTGCCCCCTTAACTTGTATGCCCTCCTAGCAAGTCATGTAGCAATGTTCACGTTTCCTATCTATAACTAACATAGCAGTTTCTTAGGCAGATCCTGAATCAAGCTAAAGCTATTAAAGCTATTGTAGGTAGGGCGATCGCCCAGCAGTTAATTAATGGCAATTCGATAAAATTCAATAAAATTCGATCAAAAATGCTCGCTAACAAAGCAATCGGGTGCTCAAGCGATCGCCAGTAACGACAAGCTAGGTTTACCAAGATCGATCGCAATCCTTACTCATTCAAATGTCAACTTATGTGTAGCTCAGCCCCAGCCCCAAAGAAATAAAGGAAAAATCTAGACAAAGTAGTTACACTAGTTGGGAAGCTAAGATCTAATAAAAATTGCCATGACGACCACAGACGACACCAGGCTCCATCCCGATCAAGAAAGTGATATTGGGCGTGACCTCACCACCCTTTCGCGCCATGTCCTATCGCAAATTGGCACCCACGATCCCGATGCCTATGATATGAGTGCTTTGATGAACCGGATCGGCCTGGCGGGCAAAATGGTGTCCCGACGGCTTAGCCGCGCTGGTTTACTCGAAGATGCCCTGGGCGTTACTGGGGATGTAAATGTGCAGGGCGAAAGCGTCAAAAAAATGGATCAATATGCCAATCGCATCTTTGTACGCGCGTTTGAGCAAAGCGGCCTGGTCTGTCGCTTAGCTTCTGAAGAAATGGAGAAGCCCTACTATATCCCCGAAAACTGTCCGATCGGTCGCTATACCCTCTTGTTCGATCCGATCGATGGCTCTAGTAACATTGATGCCAACCTGGCCGTGGGCACAATCTTTTCAGTGCGCCAACAGGAGGGGATCGACACCACTGGCGATGCTGACGATCTATTGCAGCCAGGGCATAAGCAAGTTGCCGCTGGCTATATTCTCTATGGCTCTAGCACCATGTTTGTCTATACGATCGGCAAGGGGGTGCATTCCTTTACGCTCGATCCCAGTCTGGGTGAATTTATTCTGTCCCAGGAAAATGTACAAGTTCCCGAAAGCGGTAGTACCTATAGTATTAACGAGGGCAATTATTGTCATTGGGAAGAAAATATCCGTGAATATATCCGCCATTTGCACCGCCAACCGGGCTACTCCGCGCGCTATTCTGGCGCATTAGTAGCTGATTTTCACCGCATTTTATTCCAGGGTGGGGTCTTTCTCTATCCCGGCATGACCACTCAACCCGAAGGTAAACTCCGGTTGCTCTATGAGTCTGCACCGCTGGCATTTTTGATCACTCAGGCTGGTGGATTGGCGACCACTGGCAAAGTTGACATTATGGATGTAGTGCCGCCCAAGCTCCATGCCCGTACCCCACTAATTGTGGGCAGCAGGAAGGATGTGGAATTGGCAACTTCATTCATGAAGTAGATATGAAGTAAGTAATTAGTAGTTATAAAAAGCAAGAAGGCTTTGCTCAGCTACGGGCATCGCCCCTTAAAACCACCGATAGTCATGCAGTAGTAAGGGCAATTGATAATCGGTTTTAAATTCATAGTCTAACCTCATGTGCAACTATTTATAGACTATTGATTTTGCATTGTTTGAGCTACTCAAAATCTCAACATCTAGACTATTTAGAACGAAGATCTAATGGTTTCAACTCTTTAGTTGCACATCGCGTTAGTCTAGGTTGTGGATATTTGATTATGTCCCAAATCCTTACCTATTCAGCAGTACCAAATCACCAAAATCATCACACATATAAGTCAGGCATGGCGATCAGCGATCTGCTAGTTTTTTTCTTTGTCGGATTGATAGCTGCATATTTGAGCTGGCGAGCCAAATCCGCTCCTAGAGCAAATATCAATCTCACCCCAACTGCGTCCCTGGCGATCTGGCTAGGGTTAATGTTGCTACCCACTTTGTTAGTTGGCTGGTCGGTGTGGGTGCGGCAACCATTTCCGCCCATTTTATTAGTAGTGGTTACCTTGACTTGGATCTGGCTCTATTTTAGTTTGAGCCCAGCGGCACAATCGCCCCCCTTTTTTCTCCATACGCCCAGCGCCTATGCGATCGCCGAGTTGTCGCCAGCCTTGAGCTATATTACCAAACCAGCATTAGCACCAGAGGCAGAAACCAGGCTCAAGGGTTGCTTTCCCTGGGCAGTTTTTTTCCTCAAGCAAATTGAATACAACCAAAGGGCGATCGTCTGTCAGGGGCAATTACGCTATCAGGCAGGGAGTAATTGGCAGCGATCGCTCCGCGAGCAACCCGCACAAACCGATCATCTACCGGATGCAACAGAACTAGCAAAACTATCACCCTCTGAGGCCATTTACCGGATTATTAGCGCCAATATTAACGCTGAATTTGGCGATCGATTCTGGATCTTTTTTCAGCCCGCCCCAAGCAATGCCCCTAGCGCCGCCAATCAACTAGACGATCTGAGCACCGAGCCACTTTATAATTTTCTGCTGCTACCACGACTGAACACCCCAGATAATTCTGGCCAGACAAAAAATCCCAATCACATAAATAACCTCCAAAACCTGAATTTAGACCAAATTCAAGTTGCTGATATTGTCCCTACAGGTAACAATCGCGCCAAACTGAAACTAAAGCGATCGGCAACAAACAGACCAATTAAACCAGCTAACCTGGGGCGATGGATCTTGCCACTGTTGTTATTAGCAAGCACGATCGTGACGATGCTGGCAACTGGTGCAAACATACGCACGCTCAGCCTGGACAATTTTCGGTTTCCGGCGATCGGCTCAGGCATCGTTTATGCGATCGCCCTATTCATATTTGGACTGACCCATCAGATTGCCCGACACTTAGTGGCAAAGCGCTATCAGCTCAAGTTAAGTCCACCTTTTGTAATTCCTTTTTTGGCTGGCCTGGGCACCCTGGGTAGCTATGCACTACCTCAAGCGGGCTATCTTCCCAACCGCCGTGCAGCTTTTCATCTGGCGATCGTGCCGACCCTGGCGGGCTTAGCGATCGCGTTTCCCTTGCTAATTGTAGGATTAGTCAATTCCAGCGCTACAGAACTCATTGCCACCTCAAGCGCGGCCAATGGTGGCATGATTAGTTATTTGCAAACCAGCTTTGCCACCTTCAATCCCCAAAATTCAATTTTGCTGGCAGCGATCGCCCAACTAGTTACTTGGGGCAGGTTTAACGGCAGGGCAATCGAGATGCATCCCCTGGCACTGGCGGGTTGGGCAGGACTAGCGCTCACGGCAATTAGCCTAATGCCGATCGGTTGGCTCGAAGGCGGAGACTTGGCCCATGCCATGTTTGGACAAACCAAAGCCGCTACAGTTGGCCAAATTGCTCGACTATTATTGCTGATGCTGGCGCTATTGGCACAATCGTGGTTATGGATTTTTGCGATCGCCGCATTTGTGATTAAAACTGAGCGATCGCCAATTTTAGATGAAGTAACGGAGTTAAAAAGTTGGCAGGATGCTTTAGGATTAATATTGCTTGCTTTAGTATTATTAGTAGTTTTACCAGTACCCAAATTGCTCATCCCTCTACTAAGCTTGAATTAGAAGGTAATTAACCAAGAGGCGATGTTTAGCTCTTGGCTATAGTATTTGCCTACTAAAAAGATTAAATTAAATCGGGTGGCTCTCCTGTAAACTTTACGGGTTAAATGTTTCAGGATAAATATTAAATGAGTTGAATAACTCTGGCAATGCTAGGTCAATGTTGAGGCGATCGCCATTTAGCTGCTGCAAAAACAAGTTTAGTTGAAGTTAAATGATAATATTTCTCTAATCTGCTGGTTTTTACTTGCATTTGGGAATAACTCTGGCATTATATAGCTACTCATTGCTGCTAATGGTAATGCTCGGTCAAGGCTGGAAACCATGTTCATCTTAAAGCGTAAAGACGTTGAGATCATCAGCGTCCAAAACCCCCAACGAAAAGAGCAGCAAATTGCCATTTTGCAATATCAAGGGCAAACGTTTCGGCTTTTAAATATTTTTGGTGACAATCGAGAAGAAGCTTTAGAATTCTGGCGAGATTTAACAGACAATAAAGGTAAGGCCTGTGTATTGCTCGAAGAGCCCAAGCGGTTTAGTGTTTGGGGCAAGGTCAAAATCGATCAATATCAAGCCAGTAATATTATCGATCAAATTGTGGAGCGGGAGCTGGTGCAGGGTTGTCTGCTTTTGCTCCAAGCGGTTTATTTTGAAGTAGAAGATTTTCTGGGCAATCGGCAAGCTGGCTCGTTTAAGCAGGATATGTATAAACTGATGGCACAGGGCAAGTTTTCCCAGGTTTCTAACCCCAAAGATATCGAGCAACTTTTAGAACTTGATCCAATTAGCAGTATGCAGATTCCTTCCTGGGATGACAATCGCCTTCAGACCCTGTTGGGTGACCTGTTTAAGCTGGCGCAGGACTATTTTGGCAATAATAGCTTTGTGGACAATGCGCTTGATGCGTTGGAAGATATGCCCGAATCCGATCGGCAAAAATTTGGGGACTGGCTAAAAAGTACGCCAAAGGGTAAGCTGTGGCGATAGTTGAATTAGCTCAATTAGTTGAATTATTCACAAATTCCCGATAAACATTGGCACGGCTATATTCAATTATTCTGAACATGTATGAACATGTAAATAATACTAATACATACTATAGATTAGATGTTTACAGGCATATGCCATACTTTTGCAGTGTTAGCTGGTAGATCATTATGAGTAAAACCAAGTCCTCATCTTTATTACCCACCCAATATGTGGTGCTAGGTGGCATAATCTGGGCGGTTTTGTCCTTATTGTTCTATTTATTATTCAGCCCACCTACGGTTGAGGTGAATGGTGAACTGCTGCGACCAGGTTGGTATCGAATTGGTACCTATATTTTCCAAACTGTGGCGATCGCGGTCAGTTGTCTACTCTGCATCCGCAACTGGCAGGGGCGCAAGGTGATGAGCGGTGCAAATGTGTGGCTGACGATCGGCCTGGGTGTATTTAGCTGGGGCTTAGGTAATCTGATTTTTGGTTACATGGAACTAGGCATGGGCTTAGAGCCAACTCCGCCCGCGATTCCCGATATTTTCTTTGTGCTGACCTATGTGTTTTTGTCGATCGGTATGGTCTCAGCAGTAATTAGCCGTAAACTGAACCTGGATCTAAAACAATGGCTGATTGTCGCTCTAGTTGGGGCTGCTGGTATCATTGCGGCAGGTTACATCACCTTTTTTGCTGGCAATCCTTCTGGCGGCATCACCTTTGATCCAGCCACGATGTTACTAACGCTCTATGCCCTTGGTGACATCTTGATTTTGATTGTAGCCGCTATGTTGCTATTGGCGTTCTGGGGCGGTCGTTTTGCCCAATCCTGGCGTTTACTGGGGGCAGCCGGTGTCTTCATGTTCGTGGGCGATCTTGGTTTTAGCCTGGCCTCTACTGCAGAAACCTATCAAAGTGGCGAGCCGATCGAATTTTTCTGGATTCTGGCATTTGTGCTGTTTGGTATGGCCGCAGCCCTAGAGCACGATCAACCTAAATCATCCCGTAGCCGTTCTTCTTCGCGCCGCCGTGGCTAAATCAATTCACTTTATTTAATTTATTTGATTTTCAAAAATAGGGATGGAGGATAGGGGATTCGAACCCCTGACCTCTGCGGTGCGATCGCAGCGCTCTACCAACTGAGCTAACCCCCCAATGATTGGAGTAAGTTGTTTGTAAGCAATGGCTTATAACAATACCATTAATGCTCTAAATTCTGAATGGGCGATCGCAGCAAAAAAATATAATCTAACCTAAATGCTCCAATATTTCCAGGCTATTGCTTTTGTGGGCTGGAGCGATCGACGCAACCCCATAGCTCAGTTAATCAGCACGAGGGTGTAATGCATGGAGTCTTAGAATTTTAATTACGCATCCTAACCTATGGTCTAAATACCTAAATACCAGCATATCTGGATTGATTTTTATTGATGTCTTATGTCTACAGAGTTTGAGCTTAATAACCAAGAGCAATCAATCGCCCTGGATTCCCCGATCGTCTCGATCGATTGGCTCCAAAAACATCTAAATAGCGATCGCCTGGTGATAATTGATTGTCGCTTTGCCCTTGCAGATCCTGGCTTGGGTCGGCAGAAGTATCAAGCTGGGCATATCCCTGGTGCGTATTATTTAGACCTGAATCAAGATCTCTCCAGTCCTGTGCAAAAGCATGGTGGTCGCCACCCCCTACCTGAGCTAGACAAGCTGGCCGCCAAGCTAGGCAGTTTTGGGATTAATTCTGGCTCTGTGGATGAAGTGGAGAGCCAGGAATCGATCGTGGTGCTCTATGACGATTCGCGCTTTGCGTTTGCAGCCAGAGCCTGGTGGTTGTTGCGGTATTTAGGTCATCACCAGGTGGCAATTTTGGATGGTGGGTTCTCGGCATGGCATGAGGCAGATCAGCCCATCTCGGCCAGGGTTCCACCATTAAAAGTGGGCAACTTTGCAATTAAGCTCAATCCAAACCTGGCCATAGACATTGACTATGTGCAAGCAAAAAAAGACCTGCCCAGCGTGGCATTAATCGACTCGCGTGCTGCTCCCCGTTATCGCGGCGAGGTTGAACCGATCGATCCGATCGCCGGGCATATCCCTGGTGCGGTTAATTATCCCTGGCAGGAGGTTTCTGATGCTTGTGGCAATCTCCAAAAGCTTGAAGCATTAAAACAGCGCTGGGCTGAGCTAAAGACCAAAGAGGAGGTTTTAGTTTATTGCGGTTCTGGTGTGACTGCCTGCGTAAATTTGTGGTCAATGGCGATCGCAGGGCTGGATCATGGCAAGTTATATGTGGGTAGTTGGAGCGATTGGTGTTCCTATGCGGATACCGCTAAGGCGCAATCTACAAGATCTACAAGGTAGGAGGCGTGGCGGGATTAGGGCGTACCCGACTCCGCACTGGGCCATCATCTGGCAGGGCGCGGTATTGATTGCCGATCGTGCCCTGGCGCACCTGTAGCCTTTGGCTCACAATCGTAATGCCGCTTTCACGCACCAGAATCACCGAGATCCAGCGATCGCCACTGCGATAGGGAGCCTGGCCAATTTTGAAAATGCCACCTGCCTTGAGTGGTTCGAGATCAATATCGGCTTCTTTAATATAATTATTAGAATTAACTGGCTCTTCGATTACTGCCCCCAGTAGCAAACTAGCTCCCAACGGCTCGACTAAAATTGCATCCAGGGTATATTCACGGCCCACACCAATCACATCGGGCAATCGCACCTCAATATTGGGTGGCTCCTCGCCGGAGGTAAGCTCACTCTTTTCGGTGAGAATCTCTTGGCTGATCAGTTGCCATTTCCCATCTTGCTGCTGATAGGTTTGCACGGCACTAAGTTTGGCCTCAAGGCTAAAGGATGCCTTCCCATCGATCGCATTCCCTTGCTTGCTGCCAGAAATATTGGTCATGGTTTCCACCCGATACTGGCCATCTTGGCGCTGCCAGTTTTTAATCTCGGTGGTGTAGCTGATTTCTTTATATCTATCCCACAGGTCAGCCAGGTATTTGCGCACTTCAGGCTTATCCAGACCATCGCTGCTCTCAAAGTCTGCCGCATAGAAAGCCATCACTGCATCGAGATCCTTACTAGCGGCGGCGCGATCGAGGGCGGCGATCGCCTCAACCAATTCAGCCGGAGCCTCACTGGTGTTCACATTTGTATCGCTAGTATCACTAGCATCAACTGCAGTTGGTTCTGCTGCCAGGTTTTTGTGATGGATTGGGCTATTTGGGCTTTGCCGATCGAACAGTTTTAAATCTAACTGAGCTTGAGTCAGATCCAATTCGCCTGAGATGTCTAAGGGTGGATTCTCAACCCCATCAACCACACGCCGGGAAGTGCGGGTTTGCGATCGGGCTCTGCTAGTGACCAGCCTTCTAGCCCTGGGCGCAGAGGTTGCCGTTCCGGCTGCGAAATGGCTGGCCAGGGTAGTAACGGCGGTGGCAACTAGAAAAACAGCAAGTCGCTTATACATCAGCATTCTCAATTTCGGCAAAACTCCAGCTTAGTTAGGCAAATTTAGCAAAACATAATCACTAAGGCAATTTACGTATCCAAGCTTACATACTTAACTAATATAACTAATATAAATCACATAACTGCATTCGCCTAATACGAATTATGCATAGTTATCATCAGGAATAAGCTTAGAGCTAGATTAAATCTCAATAACATACTAGCTTTTTACTTACTTTGCTAGGGCTTTTCGTAAATGATCGCGGGAATATTTTAATGGTGGGCAAAAAAACTAACTTGATCTTCGCTCAAACGTCCTGCCTGATATAGGGTGGTAGCGATCTCAGAAATAGTTAGTACCGCATGACTACGATAGCCCTGATCGGCGATCCTCTCGCTCACGCCCCGCTCATGGTTAATAAACACGACAATATCTTTGACCACCAAACCACTTGATTCCAGTTTCTTCACGCCCTCAATTACGCTTTTGCCCGAAATCATAATATCGTCCACCACCACGATCCGTTCACCCGGTTCAAAATGGCCTTCAATCAATCGCCTTGCACCATAGGCTTTTACCTCCTTGCGCGGGAAAATCATCGGTCGATTTAGTTGCAATGCCAATCCAGTAGCGGTGGGTAGTGCGCCATAGGGGATACCAGCAATTCGATCGAAATTAAGCTCTTGCAAAATTCCGGCATAGGCAGCGATCACCTTATCAAACACCTGCGGATTAGAAATGATTTTACGCAAATCAACGTAATAGGGGAAAGTCTCGCCGGAAGCCTGGACATATTCACCAAACATGATGCAGCCAATGTCATAGAGCTGCAAAATCAAATCAAAATGGGGGAGGGGCGATCGGGATGGTGCATCGATCACACAAACATTGGGTAACCAGATTGGGCAAATTGGCTGTTCGGCAGCGATCGGGATTCTAATTTGATTTACCAGGTCACAAAGCGATCGCATTTGTCGGGCGGGGCTATTGGTGGTAAGGATATCCTGGCGCACAGTTAAAATTAGACCTTTGCCATTCTGGTCTAAGCCTGCTTCTAATAACTGAGTTAAGTTATCCGGTTGATCGATCGCTTCGTTTCGTCTACTACCTTGCGCCAACTTGAGATCGCTAAACTTGCCAGGATCGCCGGATTCGCCTTGACTCTGCTCATCACTTTGCGCCCACAAACTACGAGCCAAAATCAATCGCTCTGGTGCAATCGCCCTGACCCTGGCGATCGCATCGGGCTGAGCCGCCCCCACTTCAAAGCCAAGTTGTTCATCTGTTCCCCAGGTCTGGCATTGCCGCACTAATTCCAAATACACTGGACTATTAGGGTCAGGATAGTTCTGTAGTGCCTGAGCAGTCAGGTTGGCGGAATGGCATTGCACAAAAACCGCCTTGTTTGCATAATTAAGAAATCTAGCGGCTGAGTCCTGGCCAGCCCAGGGACTGAGGGTGATCGCATCTACATGCCAGCGGCTAAATGCCGTATGTGCCAACACCGAGGAGCTATTTATATCCCCATGTTTAGCATCCAGAATTACCGGAATATGATCAGGAATGATCGCCAGGGTTTGGCTGAGCAGCTCCATCCCCACAGAGCCAAGCGCGGTATAAAATCCCAGGGTTGGCTTATAGGCACACACGGCGGCAGAAGTTTCCCTAATTACATACTGCAACCATTGCCACAACATTTGCGCCACCTGGTCGGGGTCACTGTGGCGATCGAGTTCTTTGATATATTCCGCCGCATATTCCGCTGGGATTGTTTCGGGATTGGGTTCCAGACCAATACAAAGCAAACTATCATTGGTGGCGATCGCGGCATCTAGCTTCGCCAAAAAGCTGCTCTCAATTGGTAATTCGGGCACAAAATCTTGAGGCATAGGCGTAGGAAAAGAATGTTTTGCTTGATTTTGCTTGGTTTTGCTTGGTTCTGCTCAATCGCTGCTCTGGCATAGGCAGCAATGTTCTTTTAGCATAGGCGATCGGTCATATTGGTCAGGGTTTCGGTTTCCCGCCCACTTTGCTGCATTGAGCAAGTTAAACTTAATTAACTCATAAAGTGCCATTGTATGAGATCCTTTATAGGTATGTGGATAATTTGTACCTGAAGGAAGTAGCATTTAGTGCCCCTCTAGTAAATTAAACTATGTGAATTAAATTCTGGGCATGGGCACTACACTAAAGTTACTTGAATTACCCCATTTTTAAATAATCTCCTAACACCTTGCTATGGACCCAATTCGCGTCGTTCTAATTGAAGACCACGATCTTACCCGCGTGGGTATGAAAATGACTTTGCAACAGCAAGGGCATATTAGCCTGGTAGCTGAAGCAGCTAATGGTCATGATGGCGTAAAGCAAGTTGAAGTAACCGAGCCAGATGTGGTGATTCTGGATTTGGGCTTGCCAGACATCGATGGGATTGAGGTGACCAAGCAAATTAAGTCTTTGAATTTTAGTTCTGGAAAGTCACCCCGAATTCTAATTCTTACCCTCACTGACAATAATGAATCGGTTTTAGCAGCATTTGCGGCCGGTGCCGATTCCTATTGCATTAAAGATATTAGCTCCGATGATTTGATTCAGGCTTTACAACTTACCTCTGAAGGCAGTGCCTGGATTGATCCGGCGATCGCTACAGTCGTACTCAATCAAATTCGCAAGCGCGACACCACGCCTACGGTGGAGATCGATGCTTCGGAACCTGAATACAAGCAAATTTTGGAAGCCACCCCCCTAACCGAACGTGAACTAGAGGTGTTGACGGAAATTGTAAATGGCTATAGCAATTCTGAGATCGCCAGCCGCCTGTATATTACGGTGGGCACAGTTAAAACCCACGTGCGGAATATTCTCAATAAGCTCTGCGCTGACGATCGCACCCAGGCTGCAGTGCGGGCGTTGCGCTCTGGCCTAGTTAAATAATCATAATTTAGCTATGCCCATTGACTATGCCCATTGACATCGATCCCGCCGCCTACATTGACCATACTTTATTAGACCCCACCGCCAACCGCGAGCGGATCAGTGAACTTTGTCACCAGGCCGATCGATTCAATTTTGCCAGCGTTTGTGTCTATCCTTGCTACGTGCGCCTTGCCGCCGAACTTTTACATAACAAGCGCCCCCAGGTAAGCACCGTAATCGGTTTTCCCAGTGGAGCCACCACATCTGCCACCAAGTTGTATGAAGCCCATGAAGCCAATGAAAATGGGGCGACGGAATTGGATGTGGTGATTAATCTTGGTTGGCTCAAAGATGGCGAGACTGATGCAGTACACCGGGAGATCGCAGAAATTTGTGAAGGAGTTGATCTACCAGTTAAGGCGATCCTGGAAATGGGTTTATTAACGCCCGCAGAGCAAAAATTGGCAGCGGAAATTTGCCTTGATGCTGGTGCCGCCTTTTTGAAAACCAGCACCGGTTGGGCAGGAGGGGCAACCGTAGAACAGATTAAGCTTTTGAAATCAATTACTAAGGGCAGAATTGGGATTAAGGCTTCCGGTGGGATTCGCTCCTTTGCCCAGGTAGTCGCTTTGATTGAGGCAGGCGCAACCCGGATTGGTACTTCGCGGGGATTGCAAATCATGGCTGAGTTTACTGCCCCAGATCTACGCATTAGTGACTCTGCCAGCGATATTGGCGTAGATTAATCTTGCCAACTGGATCAAACTCGATCCCTTCTTGCTCCAGCAACGATCGCTGAAAATAATCACCACCCCGCCGCAGGGGAGAATAGGATATTTCACCTTTAGCATTGATCACCCGATGCCACGGTACATCACTAGTCTGCGGATCAATTTGATACAGGGCATAGCCAACCAGTCGCGCCTTGCCAGCCAGGTTAGCAAGCTCGGCGATCTGACCATAGGTAGCAACCTTACCGATCGGGATCTGGCGCACCATTTCATAGATGCGATCGTAGGTATTTTGTTGGGCAGCGCTAATTGCTTTTTTGCTCTTTTCGGTTTTTTCTGCCTTATCCATACCCATCTAAGATCTAAGCTAACTCAAGGCTTTATATTATGCGAGCGAAATAACTGGCGATCGCAGGCTTAAAGCTCTTATCTGTTATTTGCTGTATTTGAATTTGTGATGCGTAGGTTACGATCCTGGCAAGATGTCAGATCAATTTAGAGCTATGATCCAGATCTCCACCTCGATCGAGATTGCTATTTTGCCGCATTCTCTGCTATGCCAATATTGGTCACGGCATCAAATTTAAATCAAATTAAATTGGCTAAGAAAATTAAGTCATCTTAATTCTAATGAATAGTAACGGCTGGCATTGGCAAAACGGCTATTTAACCTGCGATCTACTCGCACCCTGGGCTCATGGTTTTTTCTCGAAAGTTCATGCTCCGAGTATGCCGATCGAGTTGCAACAGCATTTTTATACTCCTCAAAATACGCCTCTAAATTCCGATCGAGACAGTCAAACGAAGCAAACCAATCAGCCCCTTGACGGCATTGCCTACCGCGCCAAACAGGTACATGGCGATCGGCTCTTAGACAATCAAGAACTAGACCAGTTGGCGATCGGACAAGTTAATTCAACCTTGCCTGAAGCTGATGGAGTATTTATTCAGGTGGCGCTGAGTCAACCAGAGGCAGAGAATAGCAACCTGGCAAAAAAAGAAACTAAGCAATCGGTCTGGGTTTGCACCGCTGATTGTGTGCCAGTTTTAATCGCCGATCGTAACTTAGGCCATGTGGCGGCGGTTCATGCCGGATGGCGCGGCACGGCAGCGGGAATTTTGACCAAGGCGATCGCTAAGTTTCTTAATCATGGCAGCCAATTGGAGGATCTGCGGATTGCCCTGGGGCCGGCGATTTCCGGCGAAGTTTATCAGGTCACCGAAACAGTGGCCGCGCAGGTGATAGCAACAATTTCCACAGAGGTGGGCATATTCCCCGATCAAGAGCCAGAACGTTGCCGCCTCGATCTCAGGGCAGTACAACAGCAACAACTCAGTGAAATGGGCATAGCTAAGCCACAAATGGCGATCGCCCCCTATTGCACCTTACAAACGCCCGATCGATTCTATTCCTATCGCCGCTACACCAAAGAAAACCCCGATCACAAAGGTGGTGCGCCCAGGGTGCAGTGGTCAGGCATTGCCATAAATTAATTGTGGCATCATGGCAAGCGCAGTTTCAATCGAGATATTGGGCAAGAAGTAATATCAGATCCTTTTGATTACCCATAGTTATGATGCCTACGGATAGTTATCCCAGCCGTTTTTACTAATTTTCACTAAGGCTACTTAACCGGATTTGATATTACTAAGCTATACTTAAAGGCTTTCATCAGCGAAAACAACATCTTCATAGAGTAAAGCGATCGCACAATTAAAACTAACACTGCTAAATTCAATTTTCTGATTCGGTAATAAGTCTTTCTGGCGATCGCTTGCTAACTCAAACTGACCAACAGGATAGGTGGTAAGCTCCCATTTCCCATTTTCGTTGAGGCAATATCGCTCAATGTTAATTTGCTCTGCATCAATCAGAACGTACTCCTGCAATGTTTCGATCTGGCGATAGTTGCGGAATTTTTGACCACGATCAAGTGCCTCAGTGCCTGGGGACAGAACTTCAACAATTAGGCAGGGATAATTGATAATTTTGCGAGCAGTTTGGTCACGGCGATCGCAGGTGACTACGACATCGGGATAGAGGAAAGAATTAGTGGCAGTGATGCCAACCTTTGCATCAGCCATAAACACTTTGCAATTTTTACCCCGCAAATGATTTTTGAGGGCGGCGGCCAGATTAAGAGCGATCGAATTATGCGCCAGGGTGCCCCCGGTCATCGCTACTACCTGCCCGTTAATATATTCATATTTGAGTGATTGCTCCTCTTCCCAGGCCAGATAAGCTTGTGGGGATAAGGATTGAGGGTGGGCGATCATTGGTAGGATCTCCTGATCAATCGAAAGTTTTCCCTGCGCTGATACTTATTTTTTGAGAGTTTTTGAGAGTTTTTGAGCTAAATAGACTCCCTGTAAGAATGTTTCAGTAACGGCTAAGGGCTGAGAGCGTAACTAAATTTAAGATCCTGCGCTCCAAATCTTTAACTTCCTCCTACCGCCCAAATATTTAGAAATATTTAAAGTATTTAAGTTTGGGCAAGGTGATCTAAAAGTGCCTGCCACATCACATCAATCGGCGCAGGGCGATCGAGCCAATATTCCAGTGCCAGCGCGCCTTGATGCAGCAGCATCTCCAACCCATCAATTGTGATTAAATCTCGTTTTTGGGCTAGTTGCAGCAGCCTGGTTGGGCGGGGGGTATAGATTAAATCATAGGCGATCGCCTGGTTGGGCAAAAGTTGCAATTGCGCCTGGTCTAATGGCGATCGGGTTAAATCACTCATACCGATCGGCGTGGCATTAACCACCAACCCAGCCACTTCCAGCAGGTTTTCCAGCGAATTCCAAGTATGTACCCGCAAGCTATAGCTGCCGATTTGCCGCGTCATTTGCGCCTGGAAGCGCTTCATTTTCACCTTGTCGCGCCCCACCACATGCACCACCTGGCAACCGATCTCAATGCAGGCCACCACTACCGCTCGTGCTGCCCCGCCGCTACCTAAAATCAGGGCTGGGGTATTTTGCCAATCGCGGTTTAGTTTGCGGAGTGGTACTAAAAAACCTTCCACGTCAGTATTTGTGCCAATTAAATCATTGCCGACGCGCTTAACCGTATTCACTGCACCAACGGTTTTGGCAATGTCAGATACCTGCGCCAGCATTGGCATAATTTCTTGCTTATGGGGAATAGTCAGGTTAAACCCCTGTACAGCATCGATCGCCATCAAGCCAGCGGTGGCAATGCCCAAATTTGCGATCGCAATCGGCAACGGGATATATACATAATCCAGTCCCATTTCTGCCAAGGCCGCATTATGCATCACCGGTGAAAGGCTATGGGTAACGGGATCACCAATCACCCCCAGAATCTGAGTTTTGCCAGATATTTTAACTAAATTCATACCCCCACCATCGCCAACTTAATGAATTCTTATTTAAAAAAGCATTGATATGAACATTATGATGGCATATTGATCTTGTACGCACTAATCAACGAATAGAACTGTTCATATTGCCAGCTAGCATGCCAGAACTTACCCTTGAATGGACAGATATTAATCAACGCCAGTGTCATCGGATTGGCGATCAGAGAGTGCGGATTGGGCGCGATCCGGCTCGCTGTGATCTAATCATTCAGCATCCTACAGTGTCAGCATTGCAGGCAGAAATTTTCTTCAACGCCGATCGGGGGCAATTCTATGTGCGGGATTTGCGCGGTGAACCAAATCCACCCTTAGTTGACGGCGTTAGGATTACTGGCGGCGAAGCAGCTTTGCACCCCCACAGTCTCATCTATCTGGGGCAAGTTGCAATTAAGATCGCGGCGATCGTGGTTGCAGCCAATGCTGACTATGGTTTGCGTTGCCCCAATCCCCGCTGTGGCCGCGAGGTGGCCTATGAATACCTAGAGCTGGCCTGTCCCTGGTGCGGCACTTCGTTGGCGGCAGCAGCTAGCACAATTTTGCCCTAATCAAAAACAACTCAATCGAGTTTTTAAGCGATCGCCAGTAATAATCCAGTAATAATCGCAACATAGGAATTATAGAAAGCAATCGAACTCAAGTGGTTCAACATCGATCATGATTTTGGTGGTTGAATAATAGCTCAGCTCAGCTTGTGGTAAGGGTGATATGGATATTGAAATCAAGTTTAAGTGGCATGATCAAGACGCAGGAACGCAACAACAAAATCTGAAAGTGCCCGTGGCGATCGGCAAAGAAGCTTCCCAATTGCCCACCGAAATTAGCAATCGCCCCATCTCGCAGTTGGTTTTGGCACAATCGAAGGTGTCACGCTACCATGCCCTGATTGAAGTTGAGCAAGAGCAACTGGTAATCATTGACCAGAACAGCACCAATGGTGTGATTGTAAATGGGCGCAGGGTCAGCAAGCAGGTCTTAAACAGTGGCGATCGCCTGGGTATTGGTGACTATACGATCACAGTTGAATTTAATTTACCTTCTGCCCTGGCAGTGCTACAAGCTTCTACGGTGGTTAATCAGCCTTCGCAGCCGACCCAGGTGGCAACTGAGTTAAACACAGCAAATGAGCCAGAAGCAACTGCCCTAAGCGCAAATGCCACGCCTACGATCGAGCTGAGTTGGGAAGATCCCGCCACTGGCGAGGGGGTTACCCAAATGTGCCAGCTCCCAGTAGTGATGGGACGCGAGGTGGCTAAACTACCCCTAGAGCTTGATCGTAGACCCACAGTGCAACTAACTTTTAGTAGCTTGCAGGTGTCGCGTTACCATGCCTTGATCGATCTGGCCGCTAATTTAAATTTGCCTGGTTCTGGCGGAACGGCAGGATCACCCAAGCTGGCGATCGCTGATCAAAATAGCAGTGGTGGCACATTCGTCAATGAGCAAAAAATCACCAGTCAAATCCTCAATCATGGCGATGTAATCAGGCTAGGGCCCTACCAAATCAATGTGGCGATCGCGGCAGAAATGGCTCCAAGTGCCGCTAATCCTGCCATTAGGCCTACAATTGTGCCCAGTAGCGCTAGTAGTGCTGGCAATGCTAGTCCTAAACTCACCTCCACAATCTTATTCAACCCCAGCACTGGCCAGCCCGATCCGAATCAGCCAAATGCCCCCGATCCACTGGTAGGGGCTGCATCTAGCTCCGGCAGTAATTTTCCGCCGCCGTCATTTCAAGCCCAACAGGTAGCCGTACAGGACTTACATGCCACTGGATTGCCAGTATCCGAGACAGTTTATGGCACGGTTGGTGCTGGCCTGGGTAGCTACATCCTGGCGGATTATTTGCGCATCTCTGGTGTGCCTGCCCATAAGATCATGGCGATCGGCCTGGAACCAAATCCCTATGCTCGCTATCAAAGATTGTGCCTGAATTCGCAGATTCCGCCCCATGAACGGTTGCGATCGAATTCGGATTCCTGCCCCGATAATTTGTGGGGATGGCCTAGTTATGCTTTGCGCGAAGCCTGGCATGATTTTGGCAAGGGTAAGGTAACTCAAGCCTGGCGATATTTGTGGCAGGTGTTTGCTGAGCCCACCTTTTCCGAGACCTACACCCCCAGAGCGGGGAATGTGTTTGATTCGATCGATCGGGAAGCCAAACGGATCGGCTGGGACAAAATCTATCACTATGGCCGGGTATTAGCAATTCGCAAGACCAATGACAATCGCTATGGGATCGCCTATTCCCTCGGCGGTGGCAGGCGAGCTTTTGTGGTTTGTAATTATTTGCACCTGGCGATCGGCTATGCGGCCTTGAAGTTTTTAGACGATTTACAAGCCTATCGCGCCAGTACCGGTGACTTTCGATCGGTGGTAAATGCCTACGAGCAGCATGACCATGTCTATGAAGAACTAGAGCGCAACGGTGGCACGATCATTATTCGTGGGCGCGGCATTGTTGCTTCGCGGATTGTGCAGCGTATCCATGAGGCCAGGAAAAAGAACAGCCACATTATGCTGGTGCATCTGATGCGATCGCCCAAGTCCCAGGGGAATAAGTTTGGCACTGCCCAGCGTCCAGTGGAGCATCACTATGAATTCCAGCCATTTAATTGGCCTAAAGCTTGTTGGGGTGGCGATCTGCGGGTTTTGTTGGAATCTGCTTCCGCCGAGCAACGCAAGGAATTAATTGCCGATTGGGGTGGCACCACAACGGCCGATCGGGGCGATTGGAAAATGATCGTGGATATGGGGATTCAGCAGGGCTGGTATCAAATCCGGTTTGGCACGGTGGAGAAGGTAGAAAAAGCAGCCAATGGCAAAACTATAACCCACATTCGTGAGCGCGGCATTCAAAGCCAGGTGCAGATCGAAGCTGATTTTATTGTCGATGCCACTGGCCTAGATGCAAATGTGGAAGCCAGCCCCTTGATGGCGGATCTGGTCGATCGCTATCACCTGCCAATCAATCCGATGCAGCGGTTAGCAGTGGAGAATGATTTTGAAGTGGCGGCGCTGCGCAATGGTAAGGGCAAGGTATATGTATCCGGTGCGGCAACATTGGGGGGCCCCTATGCGGCGGTGGATAGCTTTTTGGGATTGCAATATTCTGCCCAGCGAATTGTTGATGGTCTGGTGGCAGCCAAAGCACCCAATTTGAAATATCTGAATGGGTTTGGTTCGTTTGCCCAATGGCTGAAGTGGGTGAATAATCGATCGCCTGATTAATTTTCTTATGGAAGCCATTTGATATCTGGCGATCATTTTGAGATAGCAAGGATTTGAGCAAATTTCTCAGATTTCCATTAACTCCTTTGAGCTAAATCAGCTAAAAAGAGATCAGGATCAAATACCCCTGGCGCTCACAAAGCGATCGATCCCAGCATAATCTTGGTACACTTTGATATCTACATAATTTCCATTGGCAAGCAAAAGCGATCGCACCATGTCTGCCTGTCCCGCCATTAGTTCCACTGCCCAGAAACCACCGGGGATCAGGTAAGCAGGCGCGGTATTGATTAAATGCTGAATTGCGGCCAAACCATCACTACCGCCATCAAGGGCAAGATGGGGCTCGTGTTTAATCACCTCTGGCTGAAGTGAGGCAAGTTCAGCGGTGGGAATGTAGGGCGGATTAGATACGATCCCAGTAAATTGTTTTTTCATCTGTTCAATCGGCTCAAACCAGCTACCTTGATGGAATTGAAGATTGGCAATCTGTATTGGCTTAGTTGATTTTTGAGGCGGGCTGGACTCAGCTAATGCCGATCGCTCTGATTGAGCTAGTAGATTCCGCTTGGCATTTTCGATCGCCACCTGCAAAGCCGCCTTACTATCATCCACCGCATGAATTTGAGCGTTGGGCATTGCTAGGGCTAGGGCAATGGCGATCGCGCCGCTACCAGTACCCAGATCCAACCAGGTTTGTAATTGTTGAGGTGATGATTTTGAGCGTTGTTGAGTGAATTGCTGGGCAAATTGCGGGACGGATTCTAGGGCAATGTCTACTAATAATTCCGTTTCGGGGCGGGGAATCAGCACAGCGCGATCGACTTTTAATGCCAAATCACGCCAGGTTAACTTACCAACCAGATATTGCAATGGTGTATTTTGCTCTAAATGCTCTTGCCATAGGCGATCGAGCTGTTCAAGTTGCTCTTTCGAGGGTTTGATTTGCTGCAATCGTAAAGCCAACTTATTGGCGTTTAAAAAGTTGAGCACTAGCCAATCTAAATCACTAGCTGGGATGTCGGCTGAAATTGCCTGCTGTTGCGATCGCTCATACCATCCATAAAACTCTTCAACTATGTTGGCTCCTCCCACTATTTCAGACATCTCAGTCATTTCAAGCATTTAGTAACTAACTCAAATCTAATTCTAATTAGCATTCTGGATTGCTTGTTAATCTGTGGATATCATTGCTTTAGCAGGGTAGGATTTGACCAATTTCAAAATGAAAGATTGTATTCCCAACAAAGTTGCTAATCGATCGGAGCGACACCAATTCTATCTTGCTCTAGCTTATATGGTTGGTCAGTAGGTGCAAAACGAATTTAACTCCTAGTGGATTGTCAGCTTTCAATTTGTGGGTAAAGTCGCTTAAGGCGAATACGAGCATCTGCAGTTGTGAATTGCCAATCTACCGACTTCTGCAAATGATTACGCTCAATGAACCAAGCTGATGTTTCTTGTTCAAGAGTTTCTCGATCTGGGATCCGTCGATCCAGACATTGTCGGGTTAGTGCAGACAGCTCGATTTCGGCAATATTTAGCCAACTTCCATGTTTGGGCGTATGGTGAATTTCTAGCCGTTCGACCAACCGACGCGCAGTGGACGGAGCAAAGGCCTGATAGAGCGAGGCAAGTTTGTGAATGTTCAAATTGTCACATACCAAAATGACAGTCTCGCAATCGGCGTAGTCTTGTTCAAGTAAGCGTTGAATTTCGATCGCCCAATCAACTGAGGTTCTGCGTTCACTCACAACTGCTTTACGCCAACCGGCCAAAGGTTCTGTAAACAAGAAAATATTAGCGGTGCCATTGCGCTCATATTCATAATCTACCAACTCTGGTTGTCCTGATTTAGCCGGCAATGGAATGCGTGTTTGTTTAACCAATTGCACCGGTTTTTCATCCATGCAAATTACCGGATGCTTAGAATCATAGGGTTGGTGATAAATCTCTAGTACATCTTCCATATGAGCAACAAAATCGGCATTTTGCTCAGGTGGAATCACATACTGTTGACGTAGATGTGGTTTCAGTTCGTTTTTTCAGCACTTGTCGCACGGTCTCGTGACAAATAGCTGGTACAATTTCTAACTCCACCGCTTTATCAGCAAGCAATCGCAATGTCCAGCGAGCATGACCAGCAGGTGGTTCGCTACAACGTAAGGCTATTAGCTTTGCCTCCGACTCTCCATCACATACGTGTGGTCGTGGCGCACTTTGGCGAGGTTTGCGTGCCAAGGCCGACTCTAAACCTCCTTCAATCAATCGTTGACGCAGGTTGGCTACTGTATTGCGATGGCAACTAAAGGTGGCGGCGGCTTCCGCATCTGTCCAGTTCTGGCCATTTATATCGATATTTAACAGAATGTTGGCATGTTTGATTTTATAGGCGGCGGCCTTACCAGTAGACACAAGATTTTGCAGCTCTTCGCGCTCTTCCTTGCTCAAACGGACGATATAGCGTTTAGGCATAATATACTGCTCGGATAACATAGGTATAGTTTATCCATCTTTCCCTTAACTCACAAACCCAAGATTGACAGAACACTAGATTATACTTCGGCAAAATTATTCAAGCGGGTCGGGATCGCAACGATTGGTGCGCTTAATAATCCAATAGCTAATTGACAATGCCAGAATTGCAAACGCCAGACCATTGAGATCAATCCCTTCGGTTGAGCCCTTAAATACAATTATTTTCCGGGCCACCGCTGTTAATGAAGTCACGATTACCAACTCAAGTTGGACAGCATGATTGCGCAGATAGGAGGTAATATTTTCCAGAATTTCCAGGGCGATCAGCACGTTCAAGAAAACACCAAAAATTTCGATCAATGATTCCTCTAGGAAGCCAAAGGAGGGCTCATGCCCTAGCTCTTGAGTCAGCACAAAAAACAGGTCAAACACGGCCACAGCGATCACAAAAAACATGGCGATCGCCAGCAGCTTGGCCACTAGATCTTCTAGTAGTTTTGAAACCCGCACAAATTTTTTGCCTTCGAATAGATCCAACACAGTACCGATCGAATTTTTTTTAGGTCGCATTAATTATTCTCTAGCTCCAGTCAAAATTCTGACATGTTTTGACCGGTAATAATCAGTGAACTTATTACATCGGTGCGAGCATGGTTAATAAAATCCGGATTATCTATCCAGACAAGGTTATTTCCAAATTACTTAGTTGCATACCGGCTCCAATGAATACTGCGCGGGTGATTCTTTAGCAAAAATATTACATTGGGCTTTTGTGAAAATTAGATTGATTAAAATTGCTCAGTGCCGCTTAAGCAGATCTCTTTAGTAAGAATAGCTGCAATCACTGATAGTTATAGCAATCTCGCACAATCGATCGCCTGAGAAAACATGAAAACATTAAGTTATCAGGATTTGGTAGTGTGATAAAATTTCTGCCCACTGGATCAACTACCCGTTGTTTCTTGATCGCTGGCGGGAGATTTGATTGAAAAGCGCTGTAGATCGTAATTGGTGACTGCCAAACCCAGAAAATTAGCGATCGCCTTAGCGGCTGCTTGTTTACGCTTTTTGTGGAAACTATTTACCACGTTTAAAAATACTTTTTCACCCCCTTTGAAAATCAACCGAACTGCATAGCTGGTCGATTTCTTACTCCTGGAGGTCACAAATTCTACTCGCTCTAATTGATCGATCGATCGCTCAACTTGCTTTTGACCCAGCAAGCTTTTTTGATAGATTGTGATCAGATTTTGCCTGCGATCGAGCGAACACCTAAGCACTACGCTGATCGACAAAAAAATATATAACATTAAAACCGCAAAGATGGCTGGCACTAATGAGATCAGAATTTTTAACCAGATCGACTCCATCTCAACTATAGTGATGATGAACGCTACAATCCCCACCATCACGATCGCATAGATGGCCAAAAAAATTGCCAAACCCCAATTCTTTTCTTCGACAACTAATTGATTTTGGTTAGTTTTAATGATGTCCATAATGCTAGATTATCCATCTAATCCCCCTATGCCTGCTGGCTAAAGAGCCTTTATCTTATTCTTAATGTTTAGTATGGTTCCTAATGTTTGGTATGGCGATCGGTGAGGCGTAAATTGAAACAATTCAATTAACAATTAAGTTAATAATATGTGGCCGCATGAGTCTAAAGCTCGCTACCCAGGTCAAAGATCACCTTCTTCCAATACCAAACCTCAGTCATACCAGGATACTGCAATTTAGATAGGGTAATTAACCGCATTGCCATTTCTTGATTACCACCAACCAGGCGAAGTAAATGCTGTTGCAGTTCCAGGCTAGGTTGATCGCTGGGTTCATGGAGTTGGGCAGCTTTAAATCTTTGGCGATCGGCAAGGTCATTTTGGAGTTGCTTGATTTTAGCCAACACGACTTGATACTTACGGCTGCGATCGTTACTGGTCAGGTTGGGTTGATTGTAGTTAGTTTGCTCAAACAATAAGCTGGCCGCCTTTTGATAGTCTTGCAATGCCCCTTCAAAATCTTCGAACTTGACCCTGGCCACAGCCCGATCGCTATAAATTTCGGCATCATTGGGCTTGAGCTGTAATGCCCGTGAATAATCTTCGATCGCCTGGCGGTAGTTGGGCAGCTTGAAATAGGCTAGCCCCCTGCCAGCATAGGCACTGGCTAGATTCGGATTAGTTTTCAGGATCTCACTAAAGTCAGCGATCGCCCCCATCGCATCGCCAAGCTCAGTCCGCACCACAGCACGGCTAATTTTGATTTGAACATCCTTACCATCCAAATAGACTGCTTGATTTAAATCCTGCAAGGCTTGCTGATAGTTACCCAGCTTGCTATAGACCACACCCCGCATCGCATAGGCTTTGGCATCTCTGGCATCTGCTCGCAGTAACCAATTGAGATCAGCTAGCACCTGCTGGTACTTGCCGGCGCTTATTTTGGTCAAAATCTGGGTAAAGAAAGCATTACTTTGTGCCAGTTGGGATTGAAGATCCTGCATTTGGGCAACTTTACGGGCTTGGGTAGCAGCCTCAGTCACCTGATTCAGGCTTACTTGCAATTTGTAGGCAGCATCCACACATTCGCCACTGGCGCTTTGATTTCCCTGCTGCAAAAAAAACTTTGCCGCCTGCTTATAGTTAGCGATCGCCTCGGCCAATTGTTGCGCCTGTTGGCCTGCCCTGGCCAGAATCCGCCAGGCATGGGGGTTGCCTGGTTTTAGTTGCACCGCCGCTTTAGCTGCCGCGATCGCCTGTTCTGGAGCCTTGGCCGTAATATGAGCCAGAGCCAGAGCAAGATTAATTCTGGCTGCCGTATCTACTTCGGGCTCTAGCTTAATTGCTTGACCATAGTCAGCGATCGCCGCATCCAGGCTACCGGAATCAAAATGGGCTAAGCCCCTCTGATAATAGACTTTGATCGCCAGAAGGGGATCAGGGCTAGCCTGTAAAGCTTGCTCAAATTCGCTGATCGCACCGACGCGATCGCCTTGCTGCAATTTTTCTAAGCCCCGTTGATAAAACTCCTGCGCCATATAAGCCTGTGCTGAATTAATCTTAACTTTTACATCACTTACATCACTACTGATATGAGCTAAAGCCTTGCTTCTAAGATTACCCAAAATACTAGCAAATCTCGATCGCCTAAGTTACTAGACAACTAGCGATCGTAAATGTTGTTAAAAAAAGCAACCCAGCCCAGCAAATCGGGTTTAGCCCCAGGTTTACTATATGATTGCGACTACCTTGAATAACTACTAGCTCACCTTAGCTGGTTCCGAGAACCTGATTTTAAGATAATCATCCTCCATCTTAGCGCCACATGGTTGCAGCAGCGACAAAGCCTGAGGTAGAACCAGATTGCGACGGTGATTGCCAATCCGCACATTCAATTCATCACCAGTTTTGGTAAGTTCAATCTGCTCCTTGGGAATGCCAGGTAAATATAAATCCAAGCGATATTGGTTATTTTCCTCAACCACGCGGATTGTATTTTCTTTGTAATAGACCTGAGTGGGATCTTCATCACCACAAAGACTATCTTTCAGGCGATGCAGGGCTTCCAGGCCGCACATTTCTTTGGAATAGAGCGGAATTTCTTTGACTGGTAAAGGATGAAAATCATCATGGATCTCTTGTTTATATTTCTGTTGCGCTGATTTCCACTCCTGGAAAAAAGGGTCTTGAACTTGATCAGGAATAATTCGATTGGCCACCACCAGATCGGTCGCCACATTATAGAGACTCAAATAGGCATGGGCACGTAATGATTCTTTGATTACCATCTTTTCGGGATTGGTCACCAATCGCACCGTAGTAACCGTGTTGTCGGTTAAAACTTTTTCTAATGCTTCTAATTGCTCATAGAACTCGTAGGGGGCATCCATTACCTCAGTGCCTGGCAAAGAGAAACCAGCTACCCGCTTAAAGATGGGCTGGAACACGGGGCTAAGGGCTTGCGCCATCCCTTGCAAAGGCTTATAGAAGCGGCGCATGTACCAACCAGCAACCTCAGGCAAAGAGAGCAATCGCAAAGCGGTACCAGTTGGTGCGGAGTCAATGATCAGCACATCATAGGTTTGCTCATCGTAATGGCGCTTAACCCTGACCAGGCCAAAGATTTCATCCATCCCCGGCAAGATCGCCAATTCTTCTGCCTGTACCCCCTCTAGACCTCTGGCCTGAAGCACTTCACTGATGTAGCGTTTAACTGCGCCCCAATTGCCTTCCAGTTCGCGCAATGCGTCCAGCTCTGCTCCCCACAGGTTGTCGATCACTTCCCTGGGTTCGTGGCTCAGCTCCATATCAAAGCTATCGGCCAGGGAGTGAGCCGGGTCGGTACTCAATACCAGGGTTTTGTAACCTAGTTCGGCACAACGCAGGCCAGTGGCAGCAGCGATCGAGGTTTTGCCTACACCACCCTTGCCAGTCATTAAAATAATTCTCATTGTTTAGTTTTATATATTTTATATATCCGTTTTTATGATCATGCTTTGATTTTTGTCTGGATTGAGCGATCGCAGCTATTTCTGGCTCTATGACTATCTTAGCCGCTATCTTAACAAAGCTTTACATCTTAAGCAGGATTCTCACAATCAAGTAACTGGAAATTTGATTGTAAATTGAGTGCCATTACTAGGCTCTAGCTCGATCGAGCCGTCGAGTTGCTGCACCAGCACATTCACCAGTTGCAAACCCAGGGTTTGGAAACCACTAATATTAAAGTCCCCTGGGAAGGGCACACCGTCATTACTAATCTTTAAAATCACTTGCTCTTGACTGGGCTCTAGCTCAATTTTGATATTGCCAGATTGATCGTCAGGAAAGGCATGTTTAAAACTATTGGTAATCAACTCATTTACAATCAAGCCACAGGGGATTGCCCGATCGACATCCAGGTAGGTTGGCTGGGTGTGGAGATGGATTTTAATTTTGGCCAGTTGATCGACGTAGGAACGCTGCAAATAATCCATCAAGCTTTGAATATATTGTTCAATGTCGATCTGACTAAATTCACTGGATTGACATAAACGCTCATGAATCAGAGCCATTGTGCGGATGCGGTGCTGACTTTCTTGGAACATCACCACGATCTCTGGGGTTTTGATGCGTTGCGCCTGGAGATCGAGCAGGCTAGAGATTACTTGCAGGTTATTTTTAATCCGATGGTGAATCTCGCGCAGTAGTAGTTCTTTTTCTTTTAACTCTGCCTCTAGCTGCCGATCGGGATGATTTTCAGGATGATTCGCTATGATCGGCTGGTGCGATTGGCGATTGGGATTATGTTTATTGACGTTATTGACGGTCAGTTCATCGTCTAGATCAAGCGGGCCGCCATTACTAGCAAAGCAATTTGCACCATTGTTAGAGTAGCCAGGAATCTGATCGGCTTGAGCCATATCCAGGTCTGGGTTTTGGGCTGGTAGGAGCGAGGCATCAATTATCTCACCCAGCCCGCAAACTGTGTGATCTGGGGCGATCGAAAAGCGCCACTGCACCAGAACCGATTCCCCGCTTTGGCTGTGCATATGCACTTGAAAGCGACTTATTTGCTTAGTTTGTTGGTTCTCTGAGGGCGGATCGATCGGCGAGAATTTAATTAAACTATTTTGATGATTTGAATTTGTATAATCTAGACGTTTTAAACCAGAACCAATGTGCCCTTGTGCTGGTCGAGTGGAGCGATCGACTAGCTCTGACCATCCCTTTTTAGCAATAGTAAGATCCTGGGGGTGAACCAGAGCAAGCCAGGGTTGCGATTTTAAATCATCAATGTCCCATGCAAGATATTTATGCCAGGCTTGGTTTGCTGCCACAATACCACCAGCCAGATCGCAGACACACATTAGATCCTCTGATAGCTCAAAGAAGGTATTGATTGACATTTGGTTTACTGGCAATTCGATCGATCGTTATATTTCTTTCAAAGCTGTGGTACGGCCTTATTTATATTTTAAACCGTATTTTTGTTGTCTCTTGCCACGATTATGACATATGGGTAGAGGTAAGGTGTATCTCCAAAAATGCTGAGCTTTTCTCAGTCCATGGTAGGAAAATATAGCAGGATCTGAACAGGTTTAAGAACAAGTTTAAGAAGAATGGGTTTGAGAGAAAATGCTAGATAACTAAAGCTAAACAATTAAATAAGCAGCCCATGCTCAGCTATTATTGCATTGAAAGTAGAGTAGAAATATCTATCTATTAGTTGGTAGAGTTAGACATAACCTTACAAAGCGATATGATATTGCTCTCATGATGGTTTGAGGCAAAGTTTGCTACCACGGTAATTATGATGGCTTTCGATCGAGCAAGACAGATGTCTAGAGCGTCAGTTGACCATCAAATCCTATGTGGTGGACTAGTAGTGGGTGCATGAAAAGAGACGAAAACAGCGCACCTGCCAAGCGATGCAATACAAGCTTAGGATTAGCGATCGCTATAGTTCTCTTATTCGCCAGCGAATCTGTGGCCGCGCTGAGGCTCAATAATCAGACAATCAATAACCAGCGGTCTGGGTTTAGCTTCAACCAGAAATCTCCAACCAAGTTAATTCAGAACCAGCAAGATTGGCTACACTGGCAAAAGTTGTTATGGCATCCTGTTTTAGTGAGTAATAATTCTAGCCAACTGGCCAATGGGGAGCATTTTCTATCTTCACGATCGCCCACCCCAAATCAACATCCTGATATTCATCTGGCTGGTGCTGAAATCTATGCTTTCCTGAAGCAGGATAATCAGGTGGTGGGGGAACGTTTTATCGCCAACTCTGGGAGCACGGCCTGTTTTCGGGGCAGGATTGTGGGCAAGGTAATTGTGGGTGAAAGCATTGTGACTGGTGATCTTAGTCGGCTGAGTAAACAAGACCTGATGCCGATGCAGTTTGACCTATCCAGTTTTGTGGCGATCGCCCGACAGGATAATACCTATGCTCAGGGCAGTGTGCAGCGTTGTCAGCAGTTATTTAATAATTTAGCTGATCAGTAAAAGTCAGCAAAAGAAGTAATAAAATAATTTCTCCTTTGCTACTAATTAACTAACAACCGATGATCACCAAAACCAGAGATCTACTTAGCTACGCTCATTAATCATGGTCAATTCGATCAAGAACATTTTCTGACTAAGTAATTCTGACTAAGTGATTAGGGTATCTAGATGATCAATAACAATCCAAGAATTGGGTAGTGCTAAACAAGTAAGGATGAATTGTAATAGTGAATAAAAAGCCAGAGTGCACCAATATGGTTAGCTAACTTTTTTGAGAAAGAAAGAGTTTTACGAACCAGCCTAGATGCTCTCTGTCTAAGTGTGCAATTGAATCGCTCAATTCTATTAGTTAAGCCTGAACCTTTGCCAACTGGTTGATGGCGCTTGCTCGGAATTACCTGAGCATAGGCACGCCAAAAATCAGTGTAGCAAACCGCACATTGTCGATAAACTGGCGGTAAAGACTGCCATAATCCTTTAGCACCATCTTCATCTCTCGAACCGATATGCATTCCTACTATCTCTCTGGTATCAACATCTATGGCTAACCAAATCCAAACTTTGGCTTGTTTCTTTTCTACAAATGACCACATTTCATCAAGCTGGAGTGTTAAGCACCCCTTTTTTTGTCCTGAACCTGCACTTGTTGAGGCACCTGGACATATTTTTGATTAACATATTGCTGTAGCCATGTTTCTGATACATCTGCAACTCTAGCAATTCCAGCCAGTGAAACTCGCTCTAGCAGAAGTTTGTCGATTAACGCTTTAGTCTCGCTAGAAATATATTTCTTCTCGCAATTGGCCACAAACTGCCGATCGCAATGCTTGCACTTGTAGTTCTGTTTGCCATTATGGATTCTGCCATTTTTGACTATTTTAGATGAATTGCATTTTGGACAAGTTAGCTCTGATGTATCCATGAGAGGGAATTTTGGTATCTTCTATACTATTATCCTTACTTCTGGTGGACTACCAAGAATTGATATAAAAGGATTGATATAGAGCGATCGCTTACCAGTTAGGCATAACGATCGCCACTTGATGATTATTGATACTTTTAAATAGAGTCTGCTTCGAGTCTGGTGTAATTACTTAGCTTGAATTGGAAATCAAAAATAAGCATTTGTAGACTTTGGCTAGGTGATCACAGTAGGTTGATCGCGCTCGGTGATTGCCTGGATCTGGGCAACCTGATCCGCGATCGCAATCAAATCAGCCAAGGCTGCCTGGGTATCTTGATCATGTTTGGCTGGGTCTGCTTCAAAGCTCTCTAAATAAACCCGCAAGGTTGCCCCCTGGGTGCCTGTTCCCGATAGGCGGAACACAATCCGTGAACCATCCTCAAACCCAATCCGAATTCCTTGTTTTTTGCTGATACTGCCATCCACCGGATCGGTGTAACTAAAATCATCACTATATTTAACCTGATGATTTCCTAATTTGCTGCCAGGTAAGCTGCCCAGGCGATCGCGTAATTGCTGCATCAATTGATTCGCCTTATCGCTGGCGATCCCCTCGTAGTCATGACGGGAATAGAAATTACGGCCATAGGTACGCCAGTGCTCAGTCACAATCTGCTCCACTGATTCCTGCCGCACGGCCAGAATATTTAGCCAGAACAACACCGCCCACAAACCATCCTTTTCACGCACATGATCGGAGCCAGTACCAAAGCTTTCTTCACCGCAGATGGTCACCTTGCCAGCATCGAGTAAATTACCAAAGAACTTCCAGCCGGTCGGGGTTTCATAACAATCCAGCCCCATTGCCGCAGCGACGCGATCGGCAGCCTGGGAGGTGGGCATCGATCGGGCAATGCCAGCGATCCCATTGGCATAGCCAGGTACTAACTTGGCATTTGCAGCCATAATTGCCACGCTATCACTGGGGGTAACAAAAAACTTGCTGCCCAACACCATATTCCGATCGCCATCTCCATCGGAGGCCGCACCAAAATCCGGTGGATTGTCACCAAACATAGTCTCGACCAAATCATGGGCATAGACCAGATTCGGATCAGGATGACCACCACCAAAATCTTCTAGGGGGATCGCATTCACCACCGAACCAGGCTTAGCGCCTAATCTTTGTTCAATAATTGCCTTTGCATAGGGCCCAGTCACCGCATGTAAGGCATCAAAACTGAGCCTAAATGTACCAGAAGTGAGCAATTGGTTAATCCGACCAAAGTCAAAGATCGACTCCATCAAGCCAGCATAATCAGTTACCGCATCGATCACCTCCACGGTCATATTGCCGAGTTGGGTTTTGGTTTGTTTATCGAGATCAATATCTTCAGCCTCTAAAATTTGATATTCGCTAATTCTCTGGCTTTCCGCAAAAATCGCGCTAGTCACCTTTTCTGGGGCTGGGCCACCATTGCTGGTATTGAACTTAACGCCAAAGTCTTCCTTGGGGCCACCGGGGTTATGGCTGGCTGACAGAATAATGCCACCGATCGCTTTATATTTACGAATCACGCAGGAAGCCGCCGGAGTAGAAAGAATTCCCCCTTGGCCAACCAGAGTTCTAGCAAATCCATTGGCAGCAGCCATTTTGAGAATAATCTGGATCGCCTCGCGGTTATAGTAGCGACCATCGCCGCCTAGTACCAGGGTTTGGCCAACTCGCTCTGGAATTGAATTAAACGTAGCTTGAATAAAGTTTTCTAGGTAATTGGGTTGTTGAAATACCGGCACTTTTTTGCGCAGCCCTGAAGTACCGGGTTTTTGATCATCAAAAGGAGTTGTGGAGATGGTTTTGATATCCATAGTTAAAATTTAAGTTGATTAAATTGCCTGGTTATTGCCTTGTATTACCTTGTTGTTGCCATATTTGCGCTCTGTTTACAGGGCGATCCCCTTAAGATCTTTACTGCTTAGCAGGTAGATAATCAAGTTTTGCAGTTTGAATTAACATAAGCTAGAGTGACCACTAAACCTAGCCTTGGCTCTGATTTTGGGAATAGTGGCAGCTCAACAATTCTGGACACCAGATGGTAGGCAGTAGCCTTTAGGTCAGTATATTGTAATGACGGCGATCGCGGCTTAACAAAAGCTTAACCGTTGCTTGTTTACTTCCAGGTCAATTAACCCAATAATGTCGATTAATTAACGCAAATCTTGCTCAAGCAATTTGAATATCAAATACTTAAGTAATTACAAATTACAACTTGGGTAAAGTAGATTGCGACTGTATAGCTTCGATCGGCATAGCTTCGATCGGCATAGCTTCGATCGGCTCGACGATCAGGCATCATCTTCAGAATTACCTGCTTCCTCCTATTACCTGATCCATAATCGTAGATGGTGATAAACTCAGTTGCTTAGGTTGCCAGCTTTAACTCAAGTGATTAAGTAATCAATTGCCAAGATGCTACTACTAATACGATTAATACGATTACGATTAATACGATCGCAATCTAGAATTGAAAAGTAAGATGAGAATCTGGAAATTAGAGCTGGTTATTTGAAGAATCATAGCCCCCGGCTAGGTTCTGTTAGGCTCAGTCCTGCCAATAATCTCTGGGTGATGCCCAGCCATATTCCTAAAATAGTTGCTTTTACCTACCAGCCGCCAATATTTAAACGAAATTAACCCAGGCGGCGATCGTAACTGCTCCGCTTAAACAAGCTAACATTGATCATAATTAGTGATATTTTTCTACACACTTAACTAAATCTTGTTGCACTCTGGTTTTTTTAACCACTATCTCGTTATTTTAGTTTAATAATTAGCGCCATGCGATCGCTAAAGAACTCTCTAGTTAAGTGGGGTGGGCAACTTCGCCTCAGGAGTATGATTATTGTCCCGTTGGTGCTACAAGTTATCGGCACGGTGGGGCTGATTGGCTATTTTTCCTATCACAGCAGCCAGACTGCCGTTGAGGAACTAGCCAGTGAATTTACCAGAGAAACTGGCGATCTGGTGGAGCAAAAACTTAGAGTTTTTTTAGAGACTCCCCATCGCATTAATCAAGCAAATTATGATGCGGTACAAATGGGCTGGCTTACGGCTGAGGATCTAGACCTGTGGCAACAACATTTGTGGCGGCAGCTAAAGCTCTATGCAGGTGTTAGCTTGCATGCTGATTTTACCAATACTGAGGGCGAATTTATTTCGGTGTCAAGGGCTCCTGATTTCAGCCTCAGCATTAGCCTTGCCGATCGCAATAATAATTTTACATTGCGCACCTATTATCTTGACCAGCTAGGGGCAAAATCGAGCCCGATCGAGTCGCCTCAATTCATCCAAGAACGGCGGGAAGCTTTTCAGCAACTTGGGGGTACAACTGCTGCCACAGAAGGTGCAGTTTGGGCAGAAATTTATGCCTATAGTGATCCGCTCAAGCTATATTTATCTGCTACCTTGCCCATTGTTGATCAAGCTAATAATGCAATCGGGTTATCTTCAACTGCCATCAGCCTGGAAGCGCTGAGTAGTTTTTTGCAGACGATCGATATTAGTACCCATGGCCAGATATTTATTATCGATCGCAATGGTGATCTAGTAGCAACCTCCAACGGTGATCCATCTTTAGTTGAGCAAGACGGCAAGATAGAACGACTACCAGGCCAGAATAGTAGCAACGAGCTCATTGCCGCAACTTCTGAATTCATTATGTCCGATTCAGCTATGGTGGCAGATACAGCACAGATGCTTGAATTTGAGTGGGATGATCATAGGTACTTCACTCGCACATTTACCTATTTCGATCAACGTGGTCTTGATTGGGAAGTTGTCATCGTCGCCCCAAAATCGGATTTTTCCGGCCTGATTGATGCCAATTTGCACAATATCCTGTGGCTATCTTCCCTTGCTTTTATTCTTTCAATTGGCTGGAGCATATTGGTAGCCAATTCGATCGTGGCACCGATTTTGCGTCTGAGCAAATCAGCTAAACGCTTGTCGGAAGGGAGTTTGGATGAAAAACTGGAGCTAGATCGCAACGATGAACTAGGGCAAATGGCCAAAGCATTTGCAGCCATGGCCGATCGCCTACAAGAAGCAGTCCAAGTCAAACAAGCAGAGATGGATGCCTTCTTTGCCACGGCTCCGGTTGGCATGGCAGTTGTAGATCGCAATCTCCGCTATCTTTCCATCAATGAACCGATGGCAGAACTCAATGGCGTTTCTGTGGTTGGCTCAATTGGTAAAACGGTGGCTCAGGTGTTGCCAAGTATTGCCCCTGAGATCGAAGCTCGCTATCGGAGTGTATTTGATTCCGGCCAACCGATTGTCAATCTGGAAATGTCTAGTCGGGTTCCCAGCCGATCGACACAAGAGCGCCATTGGCTAGAATCCTATTTCCCCATTTTTGGCAATGATGGCGAGCCAGTGGCAGTCGGTTCCGTGGTAGTTGAAATTAGCGATCGCAAACAGGCTGAAGCAGCCCTGCAAGAAAGCGAGAAAACTAAGGAGGCGATTCTCTCAGCGATTCCCGATTTGATGATTCGGATGGATAGCGATGGCAATTACCTGGATTTTGTCAGTGGCAATTCTGTCACCATCTATCAGGGCATCGATGGCCCCACCAAGGGCAATATCTATGATATTTTGCCTACTCACATTGCTGCCCAGCGGATGCATTATGTCAATCGTGCCCTGGCCAGTGGCAATCGTCAGTATTATGAATATGAAATTGAGGTGGATGGCGTTGTTCACTATGAAGAATGCCGCATTGTGGTCACCGGCGAAAACGAGATTTTACAAATCGTACGCGACATCAGCGATCGCAAACAGGCTGAAACTGCGCTCAAGGCCAGTGAGGCCAAGAACAGTTCAATTGTTGGTGCGATTCCTGATTTAATGCTGCGATTAAAAAAAGACGGCACTTGCTTGGAATGTATTATGCCCAGGGATGCCAAGGCTGGCGTATTTATGCCGATCGAAGCAAATATTGCCGAAGTGGTGCCACCGGAAATTTTACCGCGCATGCTGAAAAGCTATGAAGTTGCCCTGAGTACAAATAGCCTCCAGGTTTACGAGCATTCATTCGAGAAATATGGCCAGCTTAGGCACGAAGAAGTAAGGGTTTCGCCGATTGGCAACGACGAAATTTTAGTGCTGGTACGCGACATCAGCGATCGCAAACAGGCTGAAATGGCTCTGAGTAAAAGCGAGGCCACCCAAAGAGCCATAATTAGCGCGATTCCTGACTTGCTATTGCGCATTGATGGCGAAGGCAACTACTTAGACGTAGTCTCCGGTGGCGAAATTCAGCTATTGCAGCAAGGTCGTGAACTGACATTGGGGAATATTTTTGCGGTTATGCCTCCCCACCTGGCCATGCAACGCCTTGATTATATTCACCAGGCTTTGGCTACCGGCGATCGCCAGATTTATGAATATGAAGTGGAGATAAATGACCAAGTCAGGTATGAAGAAGCCAGAGTAGTGGTCAGTGGCAAAAATGAAGTGCTGATTATTGTGCGTGATGTTACTAATCGGAAACTATCCGAAGAAGCTCTGCGCCTATCCAAACAAGAAGCCGAGGCCGCCAATAAAGCCAAGAGTGAATTCCTGGCCAATATGAGTCATGAAATTCGCACGCCAATGAATGCGGTAATTGGCATGTCGGGTCTTTTGATGGATACCCAGCTGTCACCTGAGCAACGGGATTTTGCCGAAACGATCCGTAATAGTGCCGATGCGCTGCTAACGATTATTAATGATATTCTCGACTTCTCTAAAATTGAATCCGGTAAGCTTACCCTAGAAGAACAACCATTTGCACTGCTCGATTGCATTGAAGCCACTGTTGATCTGATGGCAGCCCAGGTGGCTAATAAAGGACTAGAAATAGCGACGTGGGTTGATACCCAGGTGCCAAGCGTAATTAAAGGCGATGTGACTAGGTTGCGTCAGATATTGGTTAACCTGCTGGGTAACGCAATTAAGTTCACTGAGCAGGGTGAGATCATCATCAGCGCCATTGCCCGCGAATTAACCGCAGAACAGTATGAAATTCACTTTGCAGTTAAAGACACCGGTATCGGCATTGCGCCAGAGAGTATGAATCGATTGTTTGAGTCCTTTTCCCAGGCCGACACATCGATCACGAGAAAATATGGCGGCACTGGCCTTGGTTTAGCAATTAGCCAAAAACTCTGTCGGCTGATGGGGGGCAACATGTGGGTAGAGAGTAATGGTGTAGTGGCAGGCACGCCAACCACAGATGCATGGCGATCGCTGTGGCAGGATAGCCCCATTCTCCATGACCGGAAGCAAGAGCATCCCGGTACCACCTTCTATTTCTCGATTACCACTGCCAAAGTGCTCAATAATGAGCTAGAGAAGCTATCACATCAAACCCATTCTCTGATTGGGAAAAGGCTACTAGTTGTGGATGACAATGCCACTAATTGCCAAATCCTCAGGCTCCAGGCGCAATTCTGGCAAATGCAGACCCAAACATTTAATGATCCCGATCAAGCGCTCAGCATCCTCAAACAATCGCCACGATCGGAATTTGACTTGGCGGTCTTAGATATGCAAATGCCTGGGCTGGATGGACTGAGTCTGGCCATAGCGATCGCTCAGCTCGAGCATTATGCGGATTTACCAATTATTATTCTCAGCTCCGCCAGTGATTTGCTCAGTCCTAGCGATCGCCAAAAATACCCGATCGTTAATTTCCTGCGCAAGCCCGTAAAGCAATCACAGCTTTATAATGCGCTACTCCAAGCAGTCAGGCCAGAAATTTCTAGCCCCGTCAGCCTCAGAACGAAACTGACCAACAATTATCAAAATCTGGCCACAGACCTACCGCTGCGGATTTTGTTGGCAGAGGATAATCTGGTCAACCAAAAGGTCGCCCTGAATATGTTTAAGCGCCTGGGCTATCGCGCTGATGTAGTTGCCAATGGTCTTGAAGCAGTAACCACGGTGCAGCAGCTCCACTATGATGTGGTATTTATGGATATGCAAATGCCGGAGATGGATGGCCTGGAGGCTACTCGATCGCTGCGCCAGCAAACTGGCCGACAAGACTATCCCTGGATCATTGCGATGACTGCCAATGCTCTTAAAGGCGATCGTCAGCGCTGCCTGGATGCAGGTATGAACGATTATATTAGTAAACCCGTATATTTAGAGGCAATTATTGAAGCGCTCTACCGATTTCAAAAAACAGTCAGGAAAGAATTAAAATTATCAACAACCACGCTTTTAGCCTCTGACACCAGTATTAATACGACCAAATCATCTAACGATCTAACTGCTCCCAATTTAAAGCATTTAGAGCCAGATTCTGGTAGTAATTATAGAATCCTTGATTTAGAAGTAATTAGTAGTATTAATGAGGTCGCCGGGGATGATCAATTGTTTTTGCCTAACATAGTGCAAATGTATCTAGAAGACGCACCCAAATATATAGCCGAAATTCATGAAGCAATCGACCAGGACGATCCCGTTGCCTTGAGATTTGCCGCTCATGCTCTTAAATCTATCTCCCGCTCGATCGGTACTGTTGCCGTTGCCAAATATAGTAGCCAAATTGAAGCGATCGCCGAACAGGGTAGCACAGACAATACGGCTGCATTAATGCCTCAGCTTGAACAAGCTTGTGCACAGACCAGAGCAGCTTTGCAAGAACTATTAAATGAAGCGTTGCAAGGTAGCTAGGTGTGGACGATTTTTTACTTAAAGCGAAAATACCAAGAGTCCTGATTGTTGATGACGAGCGGATCATTCGTTCAGTGTTAAATCGGGTTTTGGCTCAGGATGGCTATCAAATTAGTGAAGCCGAAGATGGTCAACAATGCTTGGATTTTTGCGAAAAAGAGTTACCAGATATTATCTTACTCGATGCCCAGATGCCAATTTTGGATGGGTTTGATTGTTGTCAGCAACTCCATCAGATCTATCGTCAGGATTGTCCGCCGGTTTTGATGGTTACGGCTTTAGATGATGAAAAATCGATCGATATGGCCTTTGAGGTAGGTGCGATCGACTATGTCACCAAACCAATCAAATGGGCGGTGCTACGGCAACGGGTACGGCGATTAATTCAAACCGGTTGGGCGATCAAAGAACTACGCCAACTGGCTTTTGTGGATAGTTTGACCCAGCTCCCCAATCGCCGCCGATTTGATGAATATATTCACCATGAATGGCAACGACTGCTCACTGAACATGCCCCCCTATCGCTGATTCTCAGTGATATTGATTTTTTTAAAGCCTATAATGACTCCTATGGCCATCTGGCGGGGGATGGCTGTTTGCGGCAGGTAGCTACTTTGATTCAGAGTAGCTTAAAGGATCGATCGACTTTGGCCACCAGGTATGGCGGCGAAGAATTTGCGATCGTGTTGCCGAATGTGTCGATCGTTGATGCTAAGTCGATCGCCACTAAAATTATGGCCAGCGTCCATGCCAGCCAGATCGAACATAAATTTTCTTCGATTCAGCCATATATTACGCTCAGCTTTGGCGTAGCCTGTACGGTGCCAATCCAGCAACAATCAGTGGAGCAGTTGATCGAAACCGCCGATCGGGCGCTCTATGAAGCTAAACAAAAAGGGCGCAATCGAATTGCTTGCATTGCACTTTCTTGCCAAATTGATGATATGGCAGAGCTAACCGAAGGTTTGTGGCAAGAACTGGCTTAAGCCGAACCTTCTCATCCCCAAAAATCGAAAAATCCCTATGAATATCAGCCATACCAGTAGCGATCGCCTGCCCCTGGGGTGTCAGATTAGACCTGCCAAATTAGCGGATCGCTGGCAGATCCAAAATCTGCTGCGGGGTTTGATCAAAAGTGAAGGGCTCAATTTTGAGGTGCGATTATTTGGTTATTATCTAGTCGAAGCCCTGATTTGGGGAGGCTTAGCCGGATTTTGTTGGCAATTCCTCGATCGCCTTGATGGCATAGTTGCGATCTTGGTAATGATAGCGATCGCCCTGTTGATTTTAATCGCTTTGTTCAGATTGCTATTGTTATGCCTGAGTATTGTTTTTTTGTTTATTAGTGGTGCCAAAAATTGGTCTAAATATGTGGTGGTGGAATGCAATCGCGCCCTGGTCGCTTGCATGGCGATGCGCCGGTTTCAGACCCACACAATTATTTATAACTTGTATGTAAAGCCATCCTGGCGATCGCAAGGCCTGGGTTCCGCTCTGGTTAACCAAGCCCGGCAAGCAGGGCAATCGTCAGCTAATCGCCCAATCCAATCGCAAAATATGCCAGAAAATGCTACGCCAATTAGTCCTGAGACCAAGCCACAATTGCGCAACTCCAGACCAACTGGCAGGCGATCTGTAGATCCTGTCGCTACTAATGACCTGTATCTGGTTTGCAAACCAAGGTTGGTGGGTTTCTATACTAGACTGGGTTTTGTGAGTGTTACCTGGCAAAAACTTCCCGATCGCGTCAAAAGTAGCTTAAACGGCTATCGACCTCATCCGAGGTTGTGGGGATTCCAGGTTGCATTTATGCGCTGGCGATCGACCAATTCAATCAATGCCGCTATGTCAAATCTGTCCGATCTGACCGATCGTCAATAGTGCTTTGCTTTGCTCTGATCAAATCTAATCAAGTCTAATCAAGAAATTCTCCAATCACCCCCATGCATAGTTTTATTCCCGCCGATCGCTTTTTTGCCTATTTGACCTGGCCAGAAATTGCCAACCTGCCCGATCGCCAAAACACCGTGATCATTCAGCCCCTGGGTGCGATCGAGCAACATGGTCATCATTTGCCCTTGGTTGTGGACTCGGCAATCAGCATGGGCGTATTGGGTAAAGCCCTGACTAGGCTAGCTCCAGAAATTCCCGCCTACAGTTTGCCACCTCTTTACTATGGCAAATCCAATGAGCATTGGCACTTTCCCGGCACAATTACGCTCAGTAGCCAAACCCTGGCCGCAGTATTAACCGAAACGGCGGAAAGCATCTATCGGGCAGGATTTCGCAAATTAGTATTGATGAATTCCCACGGTGGCCAACCACAGGTATTGGAAATGGTGGCCAGGGATCTGCATCAAAAATATGCCGATTTTATGATATTCCCACTGTTTACCTGGCGAGTGCCTAATCTGGCTGGTTCGCTGATGACCGCCAAAGAGCAGGAATTGGGCATCCATGCTGGGGATGCGGAAACTAGCTTGATGCTGGCTTTGTTGCCGGATACAGTAAAAATGGAATTAGCGATCGCCGAATACCCCCAAAACTTGCCCCAGGATAGTTTGTTGAGCATGGAAGGGAAAAATCCCTTTGCCTGGGTAACCAGGGACTTGAGCAAGAGCGGCACGATCGGTGATCCCACTCCGGCTACGGTGGCGAAGGGGGAAGCAATTTGGGAATCCCTGGCCGATGGTTGGGCGGAGTTGATTAAGGATATTTATGAATTTCACCAACCACAGCAGCCATAGACTCGTGATTAGTCTTTGATTGCGCCTAAAACCAATTGAAACAAGCTCTAGCTAGAGGCACTGGTATAAAAACGCAGCGCAAACTGCCAAAACAATTTAGAAATAATTAGCAAAGCGATCGCCAAACCAATTGCGCCCACCAGCCATAATCCTTCACCCCGGCCTAAAAAAGCCTGCGCTGGGATCGTGGTCAGAAATGCGATCGGAATGATGAAGGTAAAGAAAAAGCGAAACGCCGCCGGATAGGCCACCATTGGGAATCGCCCAGCTTCCAACATGCCCCGCAGCACCTCGGTCACATTATAGATTTTCACAAACCAGATGCTCGTTGCCCCCAACATGAACCAGAGGCTATAGAGAATCGTTAAACCGCAGGCCAGTGGCAAAATCCCTGCTACATAATTCCCCAGGGTTAAATTCAGCCGCACTCCCGCATAGCCAAGAATAATGAAACCAAAAATGAGATCCGGCAATCCCCACGGAGCCAGGGTGCGGGTCGAGAGCCAGAATTGGCTGCTAATTGGCTTGAGCAGCACAAAATCCAGCGTGCCCTGCTGCACATGGTCAACAATCCGATTCAGGTTTGGCGCTAGAAAAGTTTGGGCAAAGCCTTGCAACAAGGTAAAGATCGCCAGCACAACCATCGCCTCTTCCCAACTCCAATTTTGGAATGAATAGCCAGTGCGATAGAACAAAAACAAACTAAAAATGCTCCCCGCCAGACTGCCAATACTACTGAGAGCAGCGATCACAAAGTTAAGCCGATATTCCAACTCAGCGGCGATCGCCGTGGCCCAGAAAAGCTTCAGGGTGCGAAAATATCTAGCGATCGGCATTTTTGCTAGCCTTACTCTTTGTCTGTTTGCGTTTCTTACTGGTCTTACTGGATTTCTTTTTGGGCTTAACTTTTAACTCATTTGAAACAGAACCTTGATCAATATTAATTACTAGCTCATCTGCTAACTCAAGCCCATTATTTTGTTGTTCTGGATCGGAATCTAATTCAGAATCTAGATTGGGCTCAGGCAAAATCTGGGCATCAGATCCAACCTCGGTATTGTTTGTATTTTCCTGGTGCGGTTTGGGATTGGAGTTACCGACATTCTTAATAGTTGCGATTGATGCTTGCTCAGGTGCAACATAATTAGAATTAGAGCGATAGATCGGATCGGTTACGCGGCAAATATCGCTGATTTCCTTGGGATCATGCACCCGCAAAATATCTGCCCCATTGGCGATCGCCACCGCACAGGCCGCCGCTGTTCCCAGAACTCGTTGCTGTGGATCGGGTTGGCAGCACAATTTACCAATAAAGCTCTTGCGCGAAACACCCACCAGAATTGGCGTAGCAATCTCCTGCAAACAGGCCAACTCACGCAGTAAAGCCAGATTATGATCGAGGGTTTTACCAAAACCAATCCCCGGATCGATCGCCAAATGTTCAATCCCCGCCGCACGGGCAATCATCACCCCATCCCGCAGGAATTTTTTTACATCCTGCACCACATCGCCATAGACAGGATTGGCCTGCATCGTGCGGGGACTACCCTGCATATGCATCAAGATATAGGGCGCTTTGTGCTTCGCCACGATCGGCAACATTTCCAGATCAAACCGACCAGCCGCCACATCATTAACCAGATCCGCCCCAGCTTGCAATGCCGCATCAGCCACTTCTGCCTTGGTGGTGTCGATCGAAATGGGCAGATCGGGATGCAAAACTCTAATCGCTTCGATCGCTGGGATTACCCGCGCCAGCTCATCTTCAACGCTAACCGCTGCTGCCCCTGGCCTGGTCGATTCACCACCAATATCGAGCATGTCAATGTAGGGCACCATTTGATTAGCATGGGCGATCGCCGTTTCCAGCGAGTCATGCAGTCCGCCATCACTAAAACTATCAGGTGTGACATTTAAGATGCCCATTAAATAGGTGCGCGTCCCCCAGGCAAAGGTGCGATCGCGGATGTGCCAGGGTTTGAGAGTCATAGATATTAACCTGGTTATGAATGGGGTTATTAGGAGTTCACTAGGTTGATTTAGCGCGGCAACTGGTTAAGTTTCTTGGCATTGCATATTGCTGATTAGGGCATTTAACGATCGAATTAGCGATCGAAGCAAGCCTGGACTAGGCCAAACCTAGATCCGCCAGAATATCTGTCGCATGTTGCTCGGCTTTTACCTTCGTATAGATTTTCTCGATCTTACCTTCTGGATCGATCACAAACGTATGCCGGAATGTGCCTTCAAATTCCTTGCCCATAAACTTTTTCAAGCCATAGCTTTCATAGGCCTTTGCCACAGTGGTATCGGTATCACACAGCAGCGGGAATGGTAATTGATACTTGTCCGTAAATTTGGCATGGGACTTAGCATCGTCTTTGCTGATGCCATAGACCAGCATGTCCTTGTCCTGGTAGGTGGCATAGTTATCACGAAAGCCGCAAGCTTCTTTGGTGCAACCGGGGGTGTCGTCCTTGGGATAAAAATATAAGACCACCCGCTTACCGCGTAATTCAGACAGGGTAACGGTATTGCCTGCGGTGTCTTGGAGCGTAAAGTCGGGAGCGGGATCGCCAGGATTAAGTGTCATAGGTGCTTAGCAGTTTTTAGAGTCTTAGGTTTGCAAAGATTGCGGAAATTTGTGGGAATTTGCGATCGTCAAATTAACTTGACTGGACAGAATGAAATATTGGCTCAGATATTGGCATTGCTGATATTTGAGTTAGCTAGATCACCAAGCCAAAATTATCAACCAAAATTATTTTAAGTGGATCTGGCCGATCGAAATAACCGCAATTGGAAAGATTGACTTGACGGTTATCCTCACTGACTGGCTAGATTCTTGAGTTCTATTATTAGAATAAGTAGCGATCGGGATTGTATTGCCACTCACTAATCCTTGAGAAAATGTGGAAATAAGTTTAGCCTAGCGTGGATTTAAGACAATTCTTTGACAAAGGATACCTTTAAATCAAAAAAATCTAGATCAAGCAAAATAGTCGTGCTGTAGCTTGAACGCCTTATTTTGAAATAGCGCTGAGTAGCTCTTTATATAGCGATCGCCAAGTTTCTGCAGTAGCATCCGAATTAATTGCCAATTAATCGCCTGAATGCAGGATTCATCGCCGCAAATAATTTCCCATAATTAGATAATTTGAGATCTTTTAAAAGCCAGAGAGCCTAAAAGTAATTCAAAACACCCCCAACCCCAGATATAGCCTAAATATAGCCAGATATAGCAAGCCAGGAATAGGTAGTAACAACATTAGGAACACGGACAATGGTTGAGTCAAATCAAAATAAACCTGCCCCCCCCGCCCTGGATTTATATACAGATGAGCAGGTGCAACAAATCCTGAAACTCGCCCTGACCCGCCGATCGAACCAGGGCGATCGCCTCACCAGACAGCAGGTCAATGAGATCGCCACTGAGCTAGGGGTCTCTCAGGCTGACTTTGTGGCCGCCGAACAGGAATGGTTGACCAGCCAGATTGTTGATAAGGAACGGGTTGAGTTTGACCAATATCAAAAACGCCATTTCCGTGACCATGCGATCAAATTTGGCATGGTTAATGTGTTCCTGATGGGGTTAGATTTACTCACTTCTGGCGGCTTGGATTGGTCGCTGATTGTGTTGCTATCGTGGGGTTTGGGCTTGGCGCTCGATGCCTGGTCAACCTATCAAACCGACAGCACCATCTACGAAAAGCGCTTTCATAAATGGCAACGCAAACGCCACCGCGATCGATTTACCACTGAAATTAAGACCCGCGTATCAACGGTGGTGCAAGACTTACTCAAGCCGATCGAAGAGTAATTATGTGTCCGTAGCTCGATCTAGTTAGAACACAAATTAGATCACGTTAGATCACGAATTGGGCTTAATGGGAATGAATGATCGCCTGCAATCTTTTAACAAAAATTTACGTCATAAAACTTTACAACACTGGCATGGACAGCGATCGACGCAACGCAGTAACCTAAGCATTATATGCTTCCAGAAATAGTAATTATCTATTCTATATTGTTCATTTGAAGTCATACGAAGGGAAACCCTATGGCAATCGATCGTGGTTCAAAAGTCCGTATCCTCCGCAAGGAGTCCTATTGGTATCGTGATGTCGGTACAGTAGCTTCTGTCGATAAGAGCGGCATCATCTATCCGGTGATTGTGCGCTTTGACAAAGTTAACTACTCCAACATTGCGACCAATAACTTTGCCCTGGATGAACTAGAAGAAGTCAGCTAATTAAGTTCAAGTTTGGCTCTGGGTCTGGATATTTAATTAATCAATTAGTTTTAATTAGTTAGATATGTGGATCATGCGGGGCTGAGCAGTAGATTTAAGTTAGTTTGATATTTTCATTTAGTTTGTTGAAAATTATTGATAAAGAATTTATTCGGTTATCAATTTAAATATCAATGGGCGCTGAGCAAGGCATCATGTCTTGCTCAATTTTGGTTTATGGGCTGATCTCTTGCTATAACTAATAAACAAATACTTTCAAGCATTTTTAAGACCGAAATCCGTGAGCAAAAAATTAAGCACAAGCATCTATCTAGCTGCGATCGCCAGGATCACCTCTTCCAGACGGGTTGATCGTCAAACTACGCCTAATTATCGATCGACCTAGATGCCAGAATTACCGGAAGTAGAGACCGTTAGAGTTGGTCTGAGTAAAAACACGATCGGCCGATCGATCGCCGCTACGGAAGTGATCCTAGAACGGATGGTGGCTGCACCCAATAATCCGGCTGAATTTGCCAAGGCATTGCAGGGGGCGATCTTTCAGGGTTGGCAGCGACGGGGCAAATATTTATTAGCAAAACTAAGTGATCATAAGGGCAGCGATCGTGGTTGGCTAGGGGTGCATCTACGCATGACTGGCCAAATGCTCATGGTCGATCGGCACGAACCGATCCATAGCCATACACGAATCCGTTTATTTCTCGATCGTTTAAATGGTCAAGCTAAAAGCCCACGTCTGAGGGATTCTGGGGCTGGTTCTGATCCGCGATCGCCGCAAATAAATAAATCTCTAGACTCTCTAGAGCAAGAACTTAGATTCGCCGATCAGCGCACCTTTGGTCGAATGTGGTGGGTGCCGCCAGGAGTTGAACCAGAACAGGTGATTACGGGGCTGCAATTGCTGGGCGTTGAGCCTTTGTTGGCTGATTATTCACGTAATCCCAAGCTATCAGCCGCTTACCTGACCAAACGCCTGAGCAAGAGCAATCGCGCGATCAAAACTGCCCTGCTCGATCAGGCGATCGTAGCTGGGATTGGTAATATCTATGCCGATGAAACTTTGTTTTTGAGTAAAATCCATCCCGAACAGAAGGCACTGAGTTTAACCAAAGCGCAGATTAAACGATTACCCGATGCGATCGCTAAGTCATTGCAAGCTGGGATCGCCCACGGTGGTACGACGTTTAGTAATTTTCAGGATGTGGCTGGAGATAAAGGTAATTATATTTACTCGGCCTGGGTGTTTCGCCGTCAGGGTCAACCTTGCCGAGTTTGCAACACCACGATCGAACGGATCAAAGTGGGCGGGCGATCGACGCATTTTTGCCCTAAATGCCAATCTTCACCTTAAACACCAACCCATTTAGAATTAAGCGTCACCATTAAACGCTAAAATACACAGTTGCAGTTGTAACCAGCAACGCGCAAAACAATCAATAAGCTTGGCACAGAAAAAACATGCCCAAAACCTATAAAATCACCCTCCTTCCTGGCGATGGCATTGGCCCTGAAATCATTCAAGTGGCGATCGATCTGCTCAAGGCAATCGCGCCTAAATTTGATCTTGGCTTTGAGTTTGAAACTGCGCTCGCTGGCGGTGCGGCGATCGATGCAACAGGGCATCCGCTACCAGAGGAAACCCTAAAGCTTTGCCAAGCTAGTGATGCGGTGCTATTAGCAGCGGTTGGCGGTGACAAGTGGGATACACTTCCTTCCCATTTGCGACCAGAACAGGCTTTGTTGGGTTTGCGTGGTGGCATGGGCTTGTTTGCCAATTTGCGTCCGGCTAAAATTTTGCCCCAGTTGATCGATGCTTCTAGCCTCAAGCGCGAGGTGATCGAAGGGGTAGATATTATGGTGGTGCGAGAGCTAACTGGCGGGATTTATTTTGGTAAGCCCAAGGGTGTGTTTGCCGACGAAGATGGCACCAAACGCGGCGTTAATTCGATGACCTACGCTGCGCCAGAGATCGATCGGATTGGTAAGGTGGCGTTCGAGGCCGCCCGCAAACGGGGCAAAAAGTTGGTTTCTGTCGATAAGGCAAATGTGCTGGAAGTGTCGCAATTGTGGCGCGATCGGATCACTGCCCTTGCTGCTACTTACCCAGATATTCAACTTTCCCACATGTATGTGGACAATGCGGCGATGCAACTGGTGCGCTGGCCAAAGCAATTTGATGTGATCGTTACGGGTAACTTGTTTGGCGATATTCTCTCCGATGAAGCAGCTATGCTCACGGGCAGTATTGGCATGTTGCCTTCGGCAAGTTTGGGTGATCCAGAAAAGCCCGGTTTGTTTGAGCCAGTGCATGGTTCTGCTCCCGATATTGCTGGCCAGGATTTAGCCAACCCGATCGCGCAGATACTCAGTGCAGCGATGATGTTGCGCTATGGTCTGGGCGAAGCTGCTGCTGCCGGGGCGATCGAAAGGGTGGTAGAAAAAGTCTTGGATGCGGGCAAACGCACGGGCGACATTATGGCCGATGGCTGCGAGAAGTTGGGCTGCAAGGCGATGGGTGAAGCTTTGCTGGCTGCTCTCTAGTCCTCTAAGATGCAAATAAAATATGAATAAGCTCCTTGGAATGTAAATGGAATGAGTTTGAAATCAAAACAGACCTCAATGCTACAAGGGGTTAATTTATTTTTGATCGGCATGATGGGCGCTGGTAAAAGTACCGTTGGTAAGCTGGCGGCGCAACGGCTGGGCTATCATTTCATCGACACCGACGACACGATCGAAAGTTATGCCGGTAAGAGCATCCCGCAAATATTTGCTGATTCTGGCGAGGCGGAGTTTCGGCAGATTGAACATAATGTATTGATGCAGGTTTCTGCCTATAGAAATCTGGTGGTGGCCACTGGCGGCGGGATCGTGGTCGATCGCCAGAATTGGGCGCACTTACACAGTGGTGTGGTGGCTTGGTTGGATGTACCGATCGAGGTGTTGCATCAGCGTTTAACTAAAAATAATGGAAAGCGACCTTTGTTACAGGTAGAAGACCCTATGCAAAGGCTAACTAATCTCTATAATCAACGTTTATCCTTGTATCAACAGGCGGATATACAGGTGGCGATCCCCGATGATTCGGCAGCAGAACTGGTCTGCGATTGCCTAATGGCAGAACTGGCGGCAGCAATTGTGCCCGATCGCCTCAAACAACCGCAACAACCGCCTAAGATTTGATTTTTAAGCTCAACAAAAGCTGCAACTGTGCCCAGCGAAATAGCCAAAAACTTAACTTGGTGGCAAACAAAGCCGCGCCTACCCATAAGCCATAGCGCTCTTGAAAGAAGAAATAGCGGGTGGGCAATCGATAGGGAGACTTTTTGTGCCAGAACAGATTATGAAAGATCGCCCCTGCCGAACTACCGGGCTTGAAATAGTCCTCAAATCCCAGCTTGGCATGAACCGGGCCAATTAATTCCACGGTCAGATCGCCCAGCAAAAATGCTTTAAATCCCGCCTTTGTGGCCTGGAAGGTGTAGACATCATCGCCGGCATAATGGGGAAATTTCTGGGCATTGGGTGCGCCTATTTTGTCATAAACGGCGATCGGCATCCCCACACACCAGCCGGACAGGCCTTCCACTGGAAGCAATTCACCTGGTTTGGCGGCAAATCCCTCTCGACCACGAAAACCATTATGCTGCAAGTTCTCTAGCTTGGCCTCTCCGGCATAACAGCTTGGTGCTGCGATTGTATCTGGATGCGATCGCATAAATTCCAGCAATCTTGCCAGCGTTCCCTTGGCAGGCAAACTATCATCATTGAGCCAAATCAAAAACCTAGCGCCTTGGTCATGGGCATAGGTCATTCCCTTAGCGATCGCCCCCGTCCACCATAGATCGCCATCACCAGGCAGGACATGGATTTGAGCATAATCAGGGTAAGCTTGCGCGATCGCCTCGGCAGTGCCATCAGTGGAACCATCATCCACAATTACCACATGATAACGAGCCAAATCGCCGATCGCCTCTAGGTGAGCGATGCAGGCCAGGGTGGTGTCTTTGCGATTGTAGACCGGAATAATAATATAAACGGGTTCTACTTGTCGATTAGATGATGGATTAGATCGTAGATTAGGCAATTGATTGGACATAGGAACTCAAAAGAAAATGAAGGCGATCGCTATAATTCTTTAAATTCAGCTTGACAATACAAAATCTACAACCTCCCCCAGATGCTGCGCCACTGCCTCAGGGGTATGCTCAGTCATAATTTGCTGGGACTTTTGCCCCATCTGGGCGATCGCGTCAGGCTGATCAATAAACCGCCGCATCAAGTCCGCCAATTGTTGTGGTTGGAGTGGATCAAACACATAACCATTTTCACCATTTTTAATCATTTCCGCTGCACCTGCCCCCTGCGAGCAAAGGATCGGCTTAGCGAATAGCATTGCTTCCACCACCACCAGTCCCCAGACTTCTTCTAAGCTTGAAAGAATGAACACATCAGCATGGTGGAAATAGGCTCCCATATCTGTATATTCTGCATGGCCAGCCCATGCCACCTGTTGGCTCAAACCATTTTGTGCCACAAACTCCGCTAACTCCTGGCGCTGTGCCCCATCGCCAACCACCAGGATTGTATAGTTCTGATAACCCTGCTGATTCAGCAACACACAAGCCTGGAGCAATTGCTGTAATCCTTTGCGCGGAATTACCTGCCCAGCAAATAGGAAAATTGGCCGAGGCCGATCGACCACCGCCGGATTCACCGTTTCGATCGTAGAATCATAGGCTTTCTGGTGGGGAATTAAATAGGGTCTGGCAAATACTCGCTCTGGCTCTGCCCCCACCACATTTACTAAATAAGCTTGCCCCGCTTGATTATTAGTAATAAATGCATCTACAAATCGCCGCATCAATCGCCGCTGGCGCAGCCTCAAGGTAGAGTCACTATAATCCACCCCTGGTGTACTGCCATCATAGACAATTACTACCTTCCAGTTGCCAACGCCCTTAAGTAAAATTGCAATGATTGTCCAGATTGAAAAGCCAGTGGTGAAAACTACCTGCGGCTTAAATTTGAGCAAATAGTTGCCAATACGCAGGGAAAGGGAGGCAAAGGCAGAACCATAGCCCTGCTTGGATTGCTTGGATTGCTTGGTTTTATTGCCGATCGCATAGACTTTGATGGTGCCCACCTGCTCCACTTGAAAGGAATCTTCAAACCCAGGTATAAACCCAGGCCAGTTGGCAGTAAACACCTTAGCCCGTGGGAACAAACTAGTAAATTCACCCATGATTGGTTGCCAATAATGCCCCGCAACTTGCAATAACCAGGCGATCCGCAATTCTTGGTGACGATCGCGCTCTGTGGGAGGGATTAAGCTGCTCATATCAAAAGTTAGATCAAGTGGTCAGGTGATTGGACACGATTGGTTAGGTCAGGTTTCCAAAAATAGTGCGGGTAAACTGGATTGTAGAATTCTGGGCAGCATAGTTTTGCATTTGGTCACGATCGGCTAGTTTCTCTAATGGTGTGGTCAAATATTTTTCAATTGCCTGGGCAATGGCGATCGGCTTGGTGGCATCTACAGTGATGCCCAAATGATATTGCCGCACAATCTGCCCCATCAACCCATAGTTAGAGCAAATGAGCGGTCGCCCTGCTGCTGCCGCTTCTACCACTATGCCACTCATGCCCACATGCTTTTGGTATGCCGCCAGAATCACATCAGCGCTGGCATAAAACAGCTTCATCTCTGCTTCCGAAATATATTGATCGCGGATTACCAATTGCACCGGGGTATTTTGTGCTAGTTGATTCAGGAGTTGATCGATGTCTGGCTTTTGCGATCGAAACAATTGCCCAGCCAGCACCAGGCATATTTGGGCTTGCTTTTTAGCATCTAACTCCATCAATGCTGCCAAAATCTGGGGTAATCCCTTGCGTCGATCGTAGATTGCCCCAAACAGCAGGAAACTAGTGCGCTGTGGCTCGATCGCCAGTTGGTATCTGAATTGCTCCATTTGAGCTGGAGTGTGGGCAACTGCACGGACTGGATCGGGCAAATAGACCGCCTTGGTGGTATTCGTCAGGTGATTGATTGGTTTAATCGCAAAGGGATCGAGGCAAAAAAAGGTATGTAATTGAGGGTGGTGCAACACCCTGGGCAACATCAATCGCTCCCGCCAGGATTGCAGCTTTTCCTTGTAGGAGGGCGCATAATCAGCAAAATCACAGTAGTGGAAGGTGGGGCGGAAGTAAATCCCAGAGAAGGGGCAGGGCAGCTTTTGCCGCATTGCGATCGCGGTTTGGAATGAGTCTATATATAGCAATAGGCAATGAGTGGCTTCTAGTCGCTGCGCGTATTGGGCTAATAATTGCCATTCCTGCAGGGCGCGTTTGGCTCTGGTCGGCGGTGAAGTTCTGGGGGTAAGCTGACTGGCTTCGGCCTGGGAAATGCTCACAAACTCGATCGCCGGTTTACCTCGATCTTCCAATTCTGTTTGATCTAGTTTGCCTTGCTCTGGCGCATTACTCGAATCACTACCTAAATCAAAATCATTGCGATCGCTAGCCTCTATGGTTCTAGTCGCCGCCTGCACCACGTCCTGATGGTTTTGCATAAATTGCGGTGAAACCACTACCACCAATTGCCCGATCGCCGTTTCTGGGGATTGTTGGGTTTGCTGCTTGCGCCAATAGTCACATAAATAACCAATATAGCTGGGGTAGTGGCCACCATAGCCCAACTCAAAAATCAAGAGGCGATCGCTATGATGCTGCTGGTGCTCTTTCATGCAACTGGTTCAAGCCTGCTCAAATTGGTCGATCAATAAAATGGCGTAGTAATCATTCAACTATAATCATACCTGCTATTTTTAGGGAGATCACGCAAGTTTTAGGGTTTATCATCGTTTAGGGTGGGGAATATTGACAACTGCGATCGCACAGGCTTGAAAATCCTATTTACAATAGGCAACTGTCACTACAGAACCAGCAAAATTGTTATGCTATACATAATATTCTATGTTCAACTCATAACGTCTACGACTTAGTTGCTAGATTTAGGTGCTAACCAAACCTAATCTTAATCGTCCTCTTTTGGATTGGGCCAACGCTCACCAACCAGCAGATCAAGATGAGTTGACGATCGCTGCCAGGATGCCATAGGTCATAAGTTAGGTAATAAGTATTTGGTATTTAAGTCTTTTTAAGTCAAAGCATGTAAGTAAGTTTGCGATGGAAAACAGCCAACCGATTGCCACTTTAGATGATGCGCTCACCCGCTGCCAGGATTTAGGTATGCGGCTTTCTCGGCAGCGTCGCTATATTTTGGAATTACTGTGGGAAACCCGTAAGCACCTGTCGGCCAGAGAAATATACGATCGCCTCAATCACAATGGCAAACCGATTGGGCATACTTCGGTATATCAAAACTTGGAAGCACTGGCCACCAATGGCGTAATCGAATGTATTGAGCGAGCCGATGGCAGGCTATATGGCAATGTGACCGATTCGCACAGCCATGTCAATCTGAATGATAGTAACGAGATCGTGGATGTGATGATTGAGTTGCCACCGGAAATCATTGAGCAGGTGCAGGCACAAACCGACACCGTGATTACAGACTATCGGATTGAGTTCTATGGCTATCGCCAACCAAGCTGATTAATCATCATAATTAATCATCATAATTAAATAGTTAATGATTAGACTTCTGGCCTAAATGCTCAAATCGCTACTGAAGTCATAATTATTCTGCTAAAAATAGCGATCGCCACGGATTTTTGGTTAGCCCTCAGCCAAAAAGGTTAAGAATTGTATCCCAAGACAAGTTCTTAATCGCTTTTTAAGCAACTCTAGCTATGCAAATAATTAGGTAGGAGCTACACTAATGTTTGAGTGAGTCAAGTTTCGGCTAAGATTTCTGTACTCAGTGTTTGGCTCTTTTTTGCGAAAACAATGTTGAACAATTTCTGCTCCGAAGTCCTGACCATGAAAAATGCATTGTTTTGATTTCGGAGAAAATTCACGGTGACGATTTATATAGGCAATTTGTCCTACCAAGCTACGCAACAAGATGTAGAAGAAATTTTTAACGACTACGGCTCAGTGAAGCGCGTACAGTTAATTACCGATCGCGAAACTGGTCGCATGCGGGGTTTCGGTTTTGTTGATATGTCTGATGAGGACGAAGAAGATAACGCCATTGAGAACCTCAATGGAGCCACATGGATGGGTAGAGCGCTTAAAGTTAATAAGGCAAGACCCAGGGAGAACCGATCTGGATTCAGGAGCTAATCACTCTTGATTGCCCTGGGATTAATGTTCTTCCGCTGAGAATTGGCATAAACAATTGCATCATTTTTGCATTAAGTTAGGTCAGTTTTGAATTTGATTATTTGATTTGAGTTTTTTAAACGTCTTCAAGTCAGGTTCTAAATTTTAGGTTAGGCATCAATCCAGGGCAAACTCAGTTCGCTTCTGCTTGAGTTTTGCAATTAACCTTGGTTATATATATTTAGCTATGCTAACTAGCTATACCAAGAGCGTAATCCTGGAGTTGTGAGTTCGATCGGTAGCTGGTCATTAGCTATGAGTAAAATCACTTTTGATTGTGCCTATCGATCGCCCATGTCTTCTAATTCTGCGTGAGCGAGTTTTTGGGATTAAAGGTAGAACTGAATTTTCATTTCTACCATGCCTAAAAACAATTGTCCCTTCAAGGTTGGTCTAAATTCTAGACTATCTTGAGGGGATCGTTTTTTATAAGGGTTTTTGGTTAAAGTTTTGGGTTAAAAGCGCTTAAGCTGCGATCGCCTCGCTTAATGGTCGCCAATTAACACTGCGATCGCTAGCGATCTCAATTACTACCTTGACCCTTGGGTCTTGCTGGCAAATCTGATTAAGCACCCGTAGCTCCTGCTTATCCAGGTATTTACCCTCGATCAACCACACCACTAGACCTTTTGAGTCTTTTGGTAGACTTTGCAAACGATAGGAAATTTCTGGCGGAATAAAATAGGTTCTTACATCCTTTTTACCCAGGTGGGCTGGCCTCACGCCATGAACCCCAGTTAGGAAACTAGAAATATCACCCAAGCCCCTTGCACTGATATAAAGAATGTCATAGCCAGAAACTTCCAGCAAACGGCGGTATCGCCCTTCATAGCCACCTTCAGGTGGCACCGACATCGCCAGTGCACTGGACTTTTCAAGGTCTTTAAGAATTTTTCTACTGGTAAAAAGTGGCATATTCGCTTGCTAATTTAATTGCTTGTCTAAACTATTAACTGAAACTAATCAAGCTAAATTTAAGAGCGGGACTGGGCGGATTCGAACCGCCGACCTAGCGCTTAGGAGGCGCTTGCTCTATCCAGCTGAGCCACAGCCCCATATGATATAAATAGTGATCCGATCGCCAGATTGATGTTTGTCATATTGATTAAATACTCAAACGGCTGTAATCATACCTATAGCTGACTTATCCTATCATTTTCTGATTCTCAGTGACACTAGAAATTGGGCATTGTACATTGGCAAGATGATTTAACGATCAAGCGATCGGTCAAACTGATCTCAACCATATGCTTGAGATTTTTGTTAATAGTATTTTCACCCCTGGATGATGCAATGCCAGAAATCGAGTCATCATAGCGATCGAGGTTGTTAATCTCAAAAATCCCCTTGCCATAGGACTCCTCTACTTTTGAATTGATTCTACTTTGCCATTGAGTAATAACCCATATAACCAACCAAATAACCGACCAAATGAACGAGGCCGTCAGCGGCAATTACCATTAATTGGCTGGCGCGAATATATTGCATTGCCAGATTTAGGTATTGATCAAATCAAGGCCAAGATCGATACGGGGGCACGATCGTCGGCGCTCCATGCTTTTGAAATCAGTCATTTTACTAAGGATGGCATTGCCATGGTGCGATTCAAAGTCCATCCCTATCAACGCGATCGAGAGCGCACCGTATCAGCCGAGGCGGAATTATTAGAACATCGTGAGGTGAAAAGTTCCATTGGTAAAGCCCAGGTGCGACCCACCGTCAAAACGATCGTGGGGGTGGGTAATTATCGCTGGGAAATTGAATTAACCTTGACCAACCGCGATGTGATGGGTTTTAGGATGCTATTGGGGCGACAGGCGATTCGCAATCGTTTTCTGGTGGATGCAGGCAAATCGTTCCTGAATGAGCCCATTTGATTGCTGCCTGACTTAACTCATATTCAAGATCATTCGAGGTATGATAAAAATCTGGTTTAGTACCTAGTTAACTGAATAAGCACGAGGGTAAGTAACAATATGAAGATCGCCATCCTCTCGCAACAGGCTGCGCTCTATTCCACGAAGCGGCTAAAGGAATCGGCTGAGGCCAAAGGTCATCAGGTGCGGGTGGTTGACTACTTGCGCTGCTTTATGAATATTACATCTCATCGCCCTTCGATCATGTATCAGGGCAAACCGCTGAATGATATTGATGCGATCATTCCGCGCATTGGTGCTTCTAAAACTTTCTATGGCACTGCGGTGGTGCGTCAGTTTGAAATGATGGGTGTGTTTACCGCCAATGAGTCACAGGCAATTTCTCGATCGCGGGATAAGTTGCGCTGTCTGCAAATTTTGGCCAGAGAGGGAATTGGTCTGCCTGTAACTGGCTTTGCCCACTCCACCAAAGACATTGACGGACTAATCGAAACCGTTGGGGGAGCCCCATTGGTAATTAAGTTACTAGAAGGCACTCAGGGAATTGGTGTAGTTTTGGCGGAAACATATCAGGCGGCCACTTCGGTGATCGAAGCTTTTCGTGGCTTGGATGCCAATATTTTGGTGCAGGAGTTCATTAAGGAAGCTGGTGGCGCTGATCTGCGTTGCTTTGTGGTTAATGATAAGGTGATTGCTGCCATGCGGCGGCAGGGGGCAGAAGGCGAGTTCAGGTCTAATTTGCATCGCGGTGGTAAGGCTGACAAAATTAAGCTTACTCCAGAAGAACGATCGACCGCGGTTCGGGCAGCTAAGTCAATGGGTTTGAAGGTGTCTGGGGTAGACCTGTTGCGATCGAATCATGGTCCCGTGGTGATGGAAGTAAACTCCTCGCCAGGCTTGGAAGGAATTGAAGCGGCTACCGATGTAGATGTGGCGGGCAAAATCATTGAATATATTGAAAAGAATGCTGCCACTGGCAAAACCCGCGATCGCATCCCCTATTAAGGAATTTGAGCCTAATTAAACAAATGAACTAATCAACTTAGGTGAGTGAATTAGGTGAGCAAAAATGAATTAACCGCTGAATCAAATGGGCATAGTGCAACAGCCAAGGCCAACCCAGAACAATTAGAGCAAGCTGAAGTTGATGATCGCGGTGCAACGATCGCCAAGGTTGAGCAACCCCTGATTATTGGTGGCCTCACAATAGCGCCCAGAACCAGGCATCGATTAGATCTGCCGGTGGCCAGATTGCCAACCCAGACCATGATGTCTCTGCCGATTACGGTAATCAATGGCGCGATCGCTGGCCCCAGATTATGGCTGAGTGCGGCGATTCATGGTGATGAAATCAATGGCGTAGAGATTATCCGGCAGGTTTTGAACCAGATTAATGTCAATCACTTGGTGGGGACGCTGATCGCCGTGCCAATTATTAATGTATTTGGTTTTCTGGAGCATTCTCGCTATTTGCCCGATCGCCGTGATCTCAATCGCTGTTTTCCTGGCTCACCAAGGGGCTCATTGGCAGCAAGGATCGCCCATTTATTTATCAATGAGATTGTTAAAAAATGTACCCACGGCATTGATCTGCACACCGCCGCTTGTCATCGGATCAACATGCCGCAGATCCGTGCCAACTTAAATGATCCAGCAACCTATGCCTGTGCCCAGGCTTTTGCGGCACCAATTATGATCCATGCCAATACCCGTGATGGTTCTTTGCGTCAGGCGGCGGCTAATTTGGGCATTCCAATCTTGCTCTATGAAGGGGGCGAGGCGTTGCGGTTTGACCCGAAAGCGATCGATGCTGGGGTGCGGGGTATTCTGCGCGTCATGGCTAGCCTCGGTATGTATGAGCTAACGGGTGATGATCTGGCTGTTCCTGAGTCGCGGCGAGTGGAGCAAACAAAATGGTTGCGATCGCCCCGTAGTGGTCTGCTTCATGCTCGATTTACCCTTGGCCAGCAGGTAAACAAACAGCAACTTTTGGCAGAGGTAACCGATGCCTTTGGCGAACAACGCACTAAAATCTATGCGCCTTTTACTGGCTTAGTGATTGGTAATGTCCAGAACCCACTGGTAAATCAAGGCGATGGGATTATTCACCTGGCAGTTTTGGACTAATTAATTCTAGGTATTTAAATAACAGCTTACTGATTGCAGGACAAAGATACCGGAGATTGCTCTGCATCTGTAATGACATTTGGCCATAGAAGCGAGACTGGATCAAGAGTCTTTTCCTAAAAAGCTAAAAAATAAGAGACCTTGCTTCCATCTCACTCATTACCCAAGCTTCACTTGAATAGCAACATTGGCAATTAATTAGCTAATTGATATTTGATCCGATCGAAAGAAACTTGCAACAAATAGGTTGTGAGCGCGTCAGCTTACTTAGGTTTTACCAAGTGAAACAAAGGAGCCATATTTTACCCAAATTGCCAGCGGATCGATCATCAGGTTCATAAAAAGTGATCGAAATCACGATCGGCATTCGTAATCATCACTGCCCGCGCCTCTATCCCCTGGCATAGTAATAATGCAGAGTTAAAGGATTAAAGCTCATGATTTTGATTTCCAGCACCGATGTCAAGCACTACGACATTCTTACCCCCCGTGGGATCGAAATAGCTATCATCTACTTAGGCAAAACCTTCCTGGCCACCGATATCTATGCGGATCTCAAAGCAGCGATCTTAGCCTGTCGCCGCGATCTCGATGCGGGCTTATTTTCGATTGTGGTCAAGGGAAAAGATAATTATCAGATCTGGTGCCCACTACCGATCGAATTAGAGCAAGCATTTAATCTAGAATTTAACCTAGAAAAACTGGCGGTAAGCTAGACTGAACACCAAACCATTTAAATCAAATCAAACTGGCATTGCATAATTCAGGGATGATAATGTCAGCATCAAAAATCCAAACCCATTATCAATCGCGGTTAGCATTGACTCTGTTTCTCCAATCATCCCGCTGATGTGCAACGCCATCAAATTAGCTAATCCTATTGTCTAGCTGCGGTGATCATAAACTAGCTCAAACTCTTGCAAGTAGACCATTGCAATTTTATTTTGAGCAATCAACCACCTGATCATGAACTAATCTAATGAACCAGGCATCGATCGGTAGCCCACGCAAAGTTAAATAAATTAAAAGTAACCAGACAAATGATGTGCGAGAGGCAACGCTTAAGCCATCATAAACAAAAAATCCGATCGCGCCAGGCACTCAGGCACTACACCAAGATATGACCAAGATATGGGTCTAAGTAGCTGGAAACACCACCAGATACCCCATCCCAGAGACAAAGTAGTAAGCGATCTGCCAACTCCTGAGTTGTTTTATTTTGGCTAGATGTTGCCCTCCGCAAGTAAGGTAATCAGACGATAAAATCTGACCCCTGAGCAGATAATCTAATTGAAACTCACAGAAGGCGTTTGAGGGTTTATAACCTGCTGAGTTAATATCTCTAGAGCCTTTGCATACTGAGGATCTTCGATCGTGCCGATTTTATCTCTATCTTCAATCAAGCGCTCCTTGTCAGAATCAGTTAGTTCGATCACCACATCAGGAACGATTCCTTCATGGTTGATGTCCGTACCCTTGGGAGTATAGTATTTAGCGATCGTCACGGCTAAGCCAGACCCATCACCCAATGTATGCACTGATTGCACTAAGCCCTTACCAAAGGTTTTAGTCCCCACAATGATCGCGCGGCCATTATCCTGTAATGCGCCAGAAAGAATTTCACTGGCACTAGCCGAACCACCATCGACCAATACCACCAGCGGTTTCTTGGTCAGCGATTGTCGATTAGCAGATAGGCGCTCGTTTTCCCCTTCCCGATCGACCGTGGATACAATTGTGGCATTGTCGATCCACATTCTGGCAATTTCGGCACTGGAATAGAGCAAACCGCCTGGATTTGATCTCAGGTCAAGAATGAACCCATTTACATCTTCGTCCTCTAGCTCCAGGATCGCCTTGCGCATATCACTGGTGGCATTGGCATTAAACTGGGTGAGGCGGATATAACCAACCTTACCAATTTGATTAGTTTGGCGGACATCAGTGGTAACTGGATGTAATTCAATTTTGGCGCGTTTTAGCTCCACATCAAATACCCGGCTACCACGCTGGATGCCTAGAGTAATCTTGGTGCCGATCGGCCCTCTGATCAGGTTCACCGCCTCATTGAGATCCATGCCTTCGGTGTTTTTGCCTTCGATCGTCACAATCATGTCTTTGGCGATCAAACCTTCTTTTGCCGCTGGCGAACCATCGATCGGTGCAATTATCGTTAACCTTTCGGTTTCTTCATCCAAGCCCAGTTGAATACCCACCCCAGTTAATTCACCAGAGGTGTCGATCTGCATACTCTTGAACTGATCCGGGTCCATGAAGCGAGTGTATGGATCATCAAGGGTTTCGAGCATCTCACGCACCGCTAAATATGCTTCATTTTTAGATGCATATTCACGGTTTAGATATTCATTCCTAGTTTGCTGCCAATCGACCTGGTTGAAGGTGCCATCAACATAATCACGATTGATGATCTGCCACACTTCATCGACGACTTCTTTGGGGCTGTTTCGGAACGCGGCAATGCTAGGCGTTGCGAGTTGGAACCCAACCACGGCAACCGCACTTGCAAGTGCAGCAGTTGTACTTAATATGAGACCACGTTTTGCCATAACTATGTATTTTAAGAAGGTTGATGCAGAGCTTTACTAATAATTAAGGAGCTAGGCTAGTTATTTTCAGGTACTCATTTTCTAATTTAGCATAGGTCAATAACTTGGCTAAGTTTACTCCCAGGATACTAAGCCGGATTAAGTTACTACCAGCTTGATTACAATCTTCACTTGATTGCTAAAATCAGACCAATTTTACACCTTTGGACAATCTGGGACTAGGGCTCATAATGGCGATCGCACCGATCGGACTGAATTTCGGCCTGGATTTTAGATTTAGTGCTACTAGTTGCTACTAAATTTAGACTAGAACTAGGTTTAGGTATCATACGTGGATACATTCGATTCAGATGTAGCAGCGTATATATATTCTTAAGTAGATGTGACATAAATTAACCCAACTAGTTAACTGAGTTACATCAAGTTATGTCTACAACGACAAGCTAGGAGTTTTAAAAACTTGCAAAACTCAGCCTGGAGCTAAAGCCGATCGCTTAGCATTCAATAGTCTAACTACATAGCCGAAGAATTTGGCCAGGGCTTAAACATAGCTTAACTTCTCTCAAACCCTCTAAGCCTTTTTGACTATGCATTTATTCTAGCTCTGGAGCCAGCCTTTCGGTGTGATCTCGATCTCAAAATCTGCTCTAGATCTAAAACAGGCAGCATCTAAGAGCCGATCGCTAAACCTGCGCCTAAATACTACCTGAAACACTACCTGCCTGAGTTGATAGTTGATCTTAAATCTGCTTAACGGAATGGTGGTGCATACATCAAACCACCCTCACTCCAGAGCTGGTTTTGGCCGCGTGGCAACGCAAAGTCGCTATTGGGTCCCAGGTTGCGATCGTAAATTTCGCTATAGTTACCAACGTGGCTAATCACCCTGGCTGCGAAGTCATTACTCAGACCCATGTTTGTACCCAGATCGCCTTCTGCGCCCAGGAAACGCTTTACTTCTGCATTGTCGCTGCTACTCATTTCGGCAATATTGGTGGAATCAACGCCCAATTCCTCTGCGGCGATCGTGGCATAGACAATCCAGGTGACCGCATCCGACCACCGAGCATCACCATTAACTACCGCGGGAGCCAGTGGCTCTTTAGAGAGCACATCATCAATCAACATATGGGCATCTGGTTCCGAAAGTTGCACCCGGCGACCATTGAGGGCGGAGCGATCGGCAGTAATCCCCACACAGCGCCCCTGGTTATAGGCATTAAATGATTCATTCGCACCTTCAAAGCTAATTGGCGTGAACTCAATCCCCCGCTTCCGCATTTGGTCAGCTAAATTCAGCTCACTGGTAGTACCAATTTGAATACAAATGTCAGCGTCGGCCATATCTTCTAGCGAAGTGATGCCGCTATCCTTGCGCACCATCATGCCCTGGCCATCATAGAAAGTAATCGGCGCAAACTCCAGCCCCACTGAAGTATCACGGCTGGTAGTCCAGGTGGTATTACGACTGAGAATGTCAATTTCGCCAGTTTGCAGGGCGGCAAATCGCTCTTTGGCATTTAGGTTTTTGTATTGTACTGCGGTGGGGTCATCAAATAGGGCTGCAGCGATCGCCCGACACATATCAACATCAATACCCGAATATTCACCATCGGAGCCAATGAAGCTAAATCCAGGCACTTCACCACTTACGCCACAAACTAATTCTCCCCTTTCTAAGACAATATCCAATCGGCTATTAGTCGCTTCAACCGCAGGTGTATCGTTGCCATTAGTACCAGGGGTTTGACCTGGTGGTGGCGGTGGGCTGGCACAGGCCGCTAAAGCAGCCATACTGAGCGAGAACAATACACCTTTGGCAACTTTAGCCATACTTTTGCCGGTTGGCTGGGGGGAAAAAGTTCTGTTCATATTTTTGATGTTAAAGGTTCACTTCGCTAAATCATACAACCAGCTATTCGCTAGATCCCTGCACCTTCAACAAATTCTCCATTATTAGCCTGGCGATCAGCCTCTTCTGGACAGATGAAGTGTTTGGGGCGTACATCTCTTAAGATATCACCGTCGATCACGTAACTGTTAGCTAATTGCGCTTTTTGCTGATGAACTAGTTTTTCAAGGGATTCAACTCGGCCAATTAGATCCCTGATCACATCACCTTCGGGATCAGGCACGTGACTATGATCAAGCGGCGCTACCACTTCACCGTGGCGATGGACTACGCGGCCAGGAATACCTACCACAGTGCAATCGGAAGGTACATTCTTGAGCACTACCGAACCAGCACCAATCCTGACGTTACTACCGACATTAATGTTGCCAAGGATTTTTGCCCCAGCACCAACCACCACATTGCAACCCAGGGTAGGATGGCGCTTACCAGTTTCTTTGCCAGTACCACCCAGGGTTACGCCTTGATAGATGAGCGCATAATCACCGACGATCGCGGTTTCACCAACCACTACGCCCATGCCATGATCAATAAACGTACCTTTGCCAAGTTTAGCGCCGGGGTGAATTTCAACCCCAGTTAGGGCGCGAGATAGCTGCGAAATGAAGCGAGGCAGGAAAGGAACGCCAGCCAGATAAAGCCAATGGGCGAGACGATGCAACCAAATGGCATGCAAACCTGGATAGCAAAGTAAGACTTCTAGCCAGTTGCGGGCAGCGGGGTCTCTTTCGAAAATGATCTTAAAATCTTCGCTTAGGGTCTTAAACACTTTGAATGTTGTTTTAGTAACGCTGAGATGATCCTAACGGATAAGTGTCACATAGTTAACCACCATTAGAATGAGCTGATCTGGCGATCGCTCCGTCGGTGGTAGGTAATATCGAGTATGCCCAGAGAGAAGCCAAATTATCTGTAGTTTAATTTATGTAAATCTGCTTAATATTTGTTCACGTAAGCTATGTTTGCAATGATTATGCTCAAAATCGGTTTAGATCGTCCGATATAGCGATTATAGCGATTATAGCGATCGCCATAACTTGATTAACTTGATTAATAAGATCCTAAAACTGATCTAGGAAATCTGAGTAGGCATAGACTGTCCATCCATTAATGGGAGGGAGATGAACCTCTGGCAAAATAAAAAATGCCCCAAGGTCAAATTTGCCAGTATTTTTACTAAAGGAATAATTTCGCCATATGTGGAAGCAATTAAATCAACAATTTAACGATCGCTTTGGCGGCCTGATATTACAACTACGTGCCTTTGGGCAAGTATTTATTAAATGGGGGGCAGTGTTTCTGGTACTGATGGGCATCATCGCCGCGATCGATTCGATCGAGGGCACTGGCGTTGAGCAATTTTTGTTGAAACGGCTCGATTCAAGGCTGTTTGACCAGATTGAGGCGATTAGTATTTTAGCCGGGTTAATTGTGTTTGCAGTGGGCATTCCAGCCCAAAAAAAGCGATCGCACTATGAAGCCTGGCAGGTGATTAATTCTGCCCAAGGACAAGGCGGTAGTGGTGGCCGGATTATGGCATTACAAGATCTCAATGGCGACAAGGTAAGTTTGGCGGGATTGACAGCCGATCAAGCCGATCTGCGCGAGATTCAACTTGACAAGGCTGATCTACGACGAGCAAACCTGAGTGGCACTAATTTGAGTGGCGCTAGCCTGAGGGGGGCAAATCTATTTGGGGCTAATTTAAGTAGTGCGGATTTGAGCAATGCCGATCTCAGTAATGCTGATCTGAGTGAGGCGAATCTGGATGGCGCTAACTTGCGGCGCGTGAATTTAACTAAGGCAAATTTGTTTGTGGCCAGCATCAAACAGGCGAAGTTGAGTGGGGCAGCGATCGTGGAGGCCGAACTAAGCGGTGCGAATCTGGGTGGCGCAAGTTTTAGTAGTGCAAGTTTAAAAGGTTCTTTTTTATCGCTCACCAACTTCACAAAAGCGAAGGGATTAAAACCAGAGCAACTGTTTGAAGCACAGGAATATGAAAAGGCGATCTACGATAATGAATTTCTGGCCAAGCTGAATCAGCACCAGAGCCAGACTGAATCACCACCAGCCAAGACGCAGGAAAAGCCTGGGGATACTTAAGCCAGAATGATTTTAGATTTAGAATTAGGGTAGTCATGCAGTAGTAAGGATAATTGGCAATCGATTTAAAATTCGGAGCTTAGCTTATTTGGGTTATGGATATTCAACTATCTCCTAGATCCTTACTTGTTCAGCACTACCAGAATTAGATTTAGATTTAGAACCAAATAAAAAATAGCTCCATCCTCTTTGGAAATGTACCTGCATACATCCGGCAGAGGAAATGGAACCATTAATTTTAAATTTATTAAGTTAATGCAACTACAGCGATCGCTTATAGCTAGTCAAAACTACAAACGATCGTGAATCCTCACTAATTCAATTAGTTTCAATCAGTAATTAGTCTAGGAAACAGAAGCAGTAGCACGTTTGCGCTTGCCAGCCGCAGGCGTAGTTGTTTTATCATCCTTGGCATCCTTGGCATTCTTAGCACTCGATTTAGACTTGCCGGATTTTTTACCATTACTGGTTGCATCCTCACCTTCAGGAGTTTGCAGCAACACCACCAGCATAGGGCGGCTTTGCATCTGCGATCGCAACTTGCGATTAATATCGCGCTCAATTTGATAGCGCAGTCCTGTCCAATCTACTTCAATCTCACCCAAATCACGGGCATGCTTAGCCCATTGATTACTGAGCGTTTCATCGATCGCATCGATAATGAAATTGGTCAACCGTGACATTTCCATTGGCAGCACTACACCACTCAGGCGAACGTCTGGTTTGGTTACCAACTTGCCTTCCAAATTAATGGAAGCAGCAACGGTGATAATGCCATCACCAGCAATGGTCTGGCGATCGCGCAACACTTCGCCATCCACCACCCCTTCGCGGGAGGCATCTACCAATTCGATTCCCGATGGCACCTTATCAGCCACACCAATACCATCCTGGCTGACCTGAATCACATCGCCATTCTCAGCAATAACGATATTCTCGCCTGGAACTCCCATCGCTTCTGCCATGCTGGCATGTTTCCTCAACATCCGATATTCACCGTGGGCAGGGAAGAAGAACTTAGGTCTGGTCAGGCTGAGCATTAGTTTTTGGTCTTCCTGCGCGCCATGTCCAGAAACGTGAATGCCCTTGTCTTTACCATAAATCACATTCGCACCCAGGTTCATCAGCTTATCAACCGTGCGTACCACCGGAATTACATTGCCAGGAATTGGATTGGCGGAAAATACCACCGTATCACCTTCGCGGATTTGCAATTGGCGGTGTCTGCCTTCAGCCATGCGGGTCAGCGCTGACATCGATTCACCCTGGGAACCAGTGGTCAAAATCAGAATCTGATCATCCCGATATTTCCTAAGATTCTGCAACGGCTGCAACAATTCATCGCGGCATTTGACATAACCTAGATTGCGGGCATGGGCGATCACATTTAGCATCGATCGGCCGACTACGCCAACCACACGACCCATTTTCTCAGCCAATTCGAGAATAATATTCAGGCGATGCACCGAAGAGGCAAACGTAGTCACAAACACACGTCCCTTGGCGCTGGCAAACGCACGTTCCAAACCAGGGGCTACCGCTCTTTCCGATGGGGTATGTCCTGGCACTTCGGCATTAGTGGAATCACTAATCAAACACAGCACACCCTTTTCACCATGCTCTGCTAGTCGCTGGAAATCAAAGAATTCGCCATCAACCGGCGTGTGGTCTACCTTGAAATCACCGGAATGAATTACCAAACCAGCCGGACTATTGATCGCCACGGTAAAGCTATCAGCCATCGAGTGGGTATTGCGAATGAACTCCACAAAGAAGTTATTGCCAACCCGCACCACATCGCGGGGACCAACGGTGCGTAATTCAGTGCGATTCAATACCCCCGCTTCTCTGAGTTTGCCTTCTAGTAAGGCCATCCCCAGTCTGGGGCCATAGATCACTGGAATATCAAATTGGCGCAGATGGAAGGCGATCCCACCGATATGGTCTTCATGACCGTGGGTCACCACCATGCCTTTGATCTTGTGGCGATTTTGGCGCAGGTAGGTCATATCGGGCAACACAATATTCACCCCATGCATACCATCACCAGGGAAGCCTAGACCTCCATCTAGGAGCATGATTTCATCGTTGATTTCAAATACCCAGGTATTCTTACCAATTTCCTTCAATCCGCCCAAGGGAATAATCTTGAGGGCTGGTGAATCTGATTTCTTCGCCATAGTATGTTTTTCTTTTCCTTTTACTCTTTCTAAAAACAATGCGTAAACTTGTCTGGTTAATTGCTCGGACTGAAAACTTAAACTTTGAAAACTTAGACTTTGAAACCTAAAGCTGCGGCGGCCAGGATAGATCTAAAAAATCGATCGAAGTGATGAAAACCTATTCTAGCGGAGCGATCGAGAAATAAAATCAAGAATAATTGTCTTTTGGCCTTGACACGGCAACCTTTACTTAAAACTCTGAAATTACTAATTCAACTAAACTCATAGATTCATAGATGAGGATTGATTTTACTAATACTAATACTGATACTGATCCCAATGTTGCTAATGATCGCTATTTCTAATGCTGCTGTTGATTCTCACTTCCCATTCCGTCTGTGCTAATAGATTTTAGGTTTACTGATACCCGCAAAAGCACTTGCCCTCTTTACAACTATTAAATAACTACTGAAACTCACAAAACGATTGGATTGTTTAACTTACTCAATTTCTACTGCTGCGTTCTTGATGAAGTGATTTGAAAGTGGATGGATATTACGGTTATTGCGGTTATTACGATCGCGCCTAAATTTGTATCTACTATCTACAACCTAAAACTAATCAATTACCTATTACCTATATCCAATCGGCTAAAGCTATAACTTGGCAACTGCAAATTTTTTTTGATCAAGCACAGGCTCATAGAACAGCCAACCTAAAACCTACTAGATATTCAAGCAAGAATCACTTACTAAAATTGTGATGCCTTAGTTTACTTTGCCTTTAAGCCTGACACCTAACACTAAAGGCATAATTCTTAAGTGAGAAGGAAGATTAATGCAGAAACATATCAGATTTTGGGGTGGTTTTAATCGCTTCAAGGTTATTTAAGCTCAAATGAACAATAATTTAAATTAACTACGCCCGCACTTATTAACTAAGTCTTCATAAGTCTTCATAGGTTTGCGCAAATATTTCTCAAATCCCCCCAGACAAATGCGGCAAATTGCACTCACTGATTAACTGATTAGTTGAATTTAGCAAAATCGATTAGTTAGGTGTTTATTAACTCGCACATTTAACAATCATTGAAATCTAGATTTGAGGGCTAGATCGCCGCCAGGCTGAGCTGAAGACTTTCAAGCACCGGTTTCAATTTTTCTGCTAACTCGGCGGAACCTTTGACCAGTGGCGATCGCACTTCGCCGGAATCCAAACCTAATAAATTGAGGGCTGTTTTTAATGGGATCGGATTTGTGACATAGAACAAAGCTTTGAATAGGGGCAGTAATCTTAAATGCATCTCGGTAGCTTGTTTAACCTGCCCTTGCTTGAATGCAGAAATCATCTCTTGCATTTGTTTACCCACCAGGTGAGAAGCGACACTGACCACTCCTTTTGCTCCTACTGCCAGCAAAGGTAAGGTCAGGGAGTCATCGCCAGAGTAAATCGCAAAATTTGCCGGGGTGAGGGAACGAATCTGGCCAGCGGTGTCTAAATTTCCGGTTGCATCCTTAACCGCAACTATATTATCTAGCTCGGCTAGTTGGGCGATCGTTTCGGGTTCCAGATTGCAGCTTGTCCGCCCAGGTACATTATACAAAATTATCGGTAGATCGGGGCTGGATTTAGCGATCGCCATAAAATGATTATATAAACCAGCTTGCGGCGGCTTGTTGTAGTAGGGGACTACCTGGAGTGAACCATCCAAACCAAGATGGGCGGCCTTTTGAGTTGCTTCGATCGCTTCACTAGTGGAATTTGAACCAGTACCAGCGATCACCTTTGCTCGTCCCTGGGCGGCTTGTTTGACTATTTTAAACAGTTCAAACTCTTCCTGCCAGGTTAACGTTGGCGATTCTCCAGTAGTGCCACAGACTACCAATGTATCAGTGCCATTGTTGATCAAGTAATGGGCTAGTTTTTCCACTGCGGCATAGTCCACTTCCCCAGAGCTATTAAAGGGAGTGATCATCGCGGTTAAAACTTGCCCAAAATCAATTGCACTCATAGAGATTACGACGAAGTAATTTTAAGGTGGCGAGTAGTTAGATCCAATATCTTAGACTCAATATCAATGTACAGCACTAATTATGATGCCAGGATCTTAAATGGATTAAATGGAATTAAGGAATTAACTTAAACTAATTGCATTTATCATTAACCCAACTGTGCCCAGTGCTGTAATGAAACCAGATTAAAGTTAGCACATCAACGAATAGAATACCTAACTGTAAATAATTAAGCGATCACTTAAGTGCCAAACTATGCCAAACTAATTGTCAAATAAGTGCCAAATCAGCTTTTACGCCTTAGCCAATCCTATTAGCCAATCCTAAGCGTTTACCCTAACTAAATCCTGCTCGATCAACAACTCAGCAATCTGTACGGCGTTGAGGGCTGCTCCTTTGCGGATCTGATCGCCACTCAGCCATAATTCTAGTGCATTGGGATTGGAAATATCCTGTCTGATTCTACCCACCAATACATCATCTTGGCCACTGGCATCGATCGGCATGGGGAAGTAGTTCTTGGCGAAGTCCTCTACCAGCTTGACCCCTGGGGCTTTGGCGATCGCTGCTCTGGCCGATTCGGTATCAAAGGGCTCGGCAAATTCCAGATTGATCGCCTCGGAATGAGCTCGCAAAACTGGCACCCGCACGCAGGTAGCAGTAATTTGGATCTTGGGATCGCTAAAGATCTTACGGGTTTCATTCACCATTTTCATCTCTTCGGTGCAATAGCCCTGCTCATCGAGTTCGGAGTTATGCAAAAACAGATTAAATGCCAATTGATAGGGCAAAATCTGCGGCTGGGGTGTTTCACCATCCAAAACCTGCTGAGCATTTTGCTTTAGCTCGTTCATCGCCCTGGCTCCTGCTCCACTGGCCGATTGATAGGTAGAAGCCACAATCCGCTTTACTGGCTTAATTTGATGCAATGGCCACACCGCCAGATTCATCAAAATTGTGGTGCAATTGGGGTTGGCAATAATACCTTGATGGTTCGCAGCGGCCTGGGGATTTACTTCCGGCACCACCAGCGGCACTTGCGGGTGCATCCGGAAAGCACTGGAATTATCGATCATCACTGCGCCTGCTTCAACGGCAGCGGCCGCCCATTGCTTTGAGGTACTACCGCCTGCTGATGCCAAGACAATATCCACGCCATCAAAGGAGTTGACCTGGACTTCTTCTACTTCGATCGACTGCGAACCAAAGTCAATTTGTTTGCCGGCGGAGTTGGCCGAGGCTAATAATTTAAGCTGGGCGATCGGGAAATTGCGCTCAGCGAGCAGTGCCAGCAACTCAGTGCCAACTGCCCCAGTAGCGCCCAAAATTGCTACATTTAATGGTTTACTCAATCATCCTCCTGTCACATGATCACTATATTGAAACTCTTGATTGAAACTCATGAAATTATTGAAAACAAATAAAACCAGCTAATAAAGACTTGTAGATTGCCTATGGGTTGAGATATACCAACAAAAATGATGTAGGTGATTGATCGACAAAGATGAATAATCGATCGCCTTTCTGGAGCAAGCATAGTATAGACATTAGGCATTGAGGCGTAATTTACCTGCCCTAATCCATTTAACCCTAAGCTCAGAAGACTTTACCTGGACTTAATTCGGAACTCGTAAGTCAGGCTGTCTCGTTCATGTCCTGCAGATGCAATGTGTGATCTAGTCATGGGATCAAGACTAATTCAAGTGTCTTTTGCTGAAAAGCCTTGACTACCTAACTATTTAACTATGACTACTATGCCATTAATTCAAACCAATTTGCGATCGCAATTATTTCAACCATCGCAATCTAAGAGACATAATCATATGGCTTGCGGCCAGGTTCAGTCAAGCAGCGATCGGGTGATGCATACTGGTCATACATACTAATGTTGACTAGTGGTAACTAGTTGTAACTCAAGGGGCTATGGCCCAGTAAAAATTGCATCCTCAATATCATGACGGCTGAGGGAATAGGGAAAAGCTCGCATCACATCTTTGCCCGCACTGGCATTGATATAACGTACCTGCACCTCTTCCACATCCAAATAAATATCCGCTTCCCATTCAGGCCGCTTGACATACCAGCGACTAGGACTGTCTTGAGCCTGGGTACAACCTTGCGATCGCAGCCAATATTCAACTACGGGCAGAGGGTGGTTATATAACGGAGTGGTAGCAGGAGGCATGGGCATGGCAATAATTGGCAATAATAAAGAATCTAAAGTTTCAAAAATCCTTGATCTCTAAGATAATCCCTTTTCTAGGTTATATGGCCAGGAAAGCCGAACCACTAGAATCTATCCAAATAAATTTAGGCTTGGATCAAAGCTCCATAAATCTCCATAAATAAGGTTAAATAATATTTGTGGTAAATAATCTATGATCAATCAATAAGATTGGATTTGCGCAGTTGAGTCTGCTACCGCCGCCTTGCAGTCACCGCAGTAGTAGGGAATTAGAGGTTTAATCAACTAGAGAAAGTATCTGCATAGCTGCCAATGGCTATAAATCTTAAGGTAATAGAGTAATAAATTTAACTTAAGTTAGTATTTAGTTTGCCTAAGCTAGTTAGACTACGCCCTTGCCCTTGATCGCTATATACCTACAAATATACCTAGATATACCTAGATACCTAGCAATCGACATATATAAATCAGCCAAGGTCATTCTGCCACCGAAAATTGGAGAAATTTAATGAGTTCACCGACTTTTTCACTTTCAGAGTCATTGATCCAAATTGTCAACCAAGAAACTGACCTGCGCTTGAGTGATTCACGCTTGCGTTACCGGATCAAGATAATCGAAGAGTTATGGCAGTCGGTTTTGGTGCAAGAATGTGGCCAGGGAATGGTAGATTTGCTCCTTCAGCTTCGATCGATGTGTTCGCCGGAAGGCCAAGCGCCCCAATATCCAGCCCAAGAAGTATTAAAGGTAGTTGAAAGCCTCAGCCTGGAGGAATCGATCACAGCAGCCAGGGCATTTGCGATTTATTTTCAGTTAATTAATATTATTGAGCAGCAATACGAACAAGAAGAACAACAGCAAGCGCAAATCGATCGGATTAAGGGCGAGTCTAAGTTCCTGGATGGCACTTTTCGGTGGCTGTTCCCAGAACTAAAGCGCCAGAATGTACCGCCTCGTTTTATTCAAGATTTAATCGATAAGCTGGATATTCGGCTTGTATTCACCGCCCACCCCACCGAAATTGTGCGGCATACGATTCGGGATAAGCAACGTCAGATCGCGGTGATGCTCAAAGAACTCGATCGCCTCACCGATGGCACCTATAGCGATGATATTGACTATGGTCAGATGATGCCCCTCAGTTGGGAGGCGGAAAACCTACGCGAGCAGATCGCCGATGAGATCAGGCTGTGGTGGCACACCGATGAGTTAAATCAATCTAAGCCCACCGTCATTGATGAAGCCGACTACACCCTGCATTATTTTGATGAGGTGCTCTACGATGCGATCCCAGACCTGTATGAACGGGTCGAGAAAGCCCTAACTGAAACTTTTCCTCACCTCAATCCACCTAAATATAATTTCTGCAAGTTTGGCTCTTGGGTGGGCTCCGATCGGGACGGCAATCCTTCGGTCAAGCCTGATATTACCTGGCGTACCGCTTGCTATCAAAGGGGATTAGTAATTGAGAAATATATTAGCTCCGTCAATGGATTGGTGCGTTTGTTATCGGTGTCGCAAAATCTGATAGATATTTCTACCGATTTGCTAACCTCGCTGGGGCAGGATCAAACCCATATGCCCGAAGTATATAACCAGTTTGCGGTGCGCTATCGCCAAGAGCCCTATCGCCTGAAACTGCAATATATTCTCAAGCGGCTCAGAAATACGCGCGATCGCAACGATCGACTTAACGAAATTGGCTGGCAGGCCGCCGATCAGGTCATGCCGATCAAGCCCACCGATCATTCTGTTTATAGCGGTGCCAAAGATTTTGAGACAGAATTGCGGCTGGTTGCCAATAGTCTTAAGGGCTCTGGCCTCCATTGCAAGGCACTGCAAACCCTGATCAGGCAGGTAGAAGTATATGGCTTCCATCTGGCTAATCTGGATATTCGTCAGGAAAGCCGCAAACATAGCGGTGCGATCACCGAGATCACCTCCAGCTTAAAAATTCTGGATACGCCCTACGATCAGCTATCTGAGTCTGAGAAAGTAAATTGGCTTACCAAAGAACTGCAAACCCTACGGCCATTAATTCCAGCGGATCTGCATTTTGGTGACTTTACCAATGAGATCATTGAAACTTTTCGGATGTTGGCGAAACTGCAACAGGAATTTTCGATCGAGATTTGCAACACCTACATCATCAGCATGAGCGAGAGTGTGAGTGATGTATTAGAAGTGCTGCTTCTGGCCAAAGAAGCGGGTTTATATAATCCTGCTACTGGTACTGGCTCGGTTTCAGTGGTGCCCCTATTTGAAACGGTCGAAGATTTGCAAGGAGCCAAACGAATCATGCAGGAATTGTTCGACCTGCGGCTCTATCGCAATTACCTCAACCACCATGAGCATCGCCAGGAAGTAATGCTGGGCTATTCTGATAGCAACAAGGATTCGGGCTTCCTGAGTAGCAATTGGGAAATTTATAAGGCTCAATTATCATTGCAAAAATTGGCCGAGCAATATGGCATCTGGCTGTGCATTTTCCATGGTCGTGGTGGATCGGTTGGTCGTGGTGGTGGCCCAACCTATCAGGCAATTCTGGCTCAACCGGGGCGCAGCATCAAAGGCGCAATTAAAATCACCGAGCAAGGCGAAGTGCTGGCCTCTAAATATTCTTTATTGGAAATTGCCCTGCATAACTTAGAAACCGTTGCCACAGGCGTGATTCAGGCCGCACTATTGCCCAGTAGCTCTGACACCCTGGGTAGTTGGCTGCAAACCCTTGAAGATTTGGCCACCCGATCGCGGCAGGTATATCGGGAACTGATCCACGAGAATCCTAATCTGGTGGACTTTTTCCATGAGGTAACGCCGATCGAAGAAATCAGCCATTTACAAATCAGCTCTCGTCCAGCGCGGCGATCGGCTGGTAAAAAGGATCTATCCAGCCTGCGGGCGATCCCCTGGGTATTTAGCTGGACCCAAAGCCGCTTTTTGTTGCCATCCTGGTATGGGGTGGGCACTGCGATCGATGAGTTTTTACAACAGCATCCAGAGCACCTCACCTTGATGCAGTTTTTCTACGAAAAGTGGCCTTTCTTTAGAACCACCATCTCCAAGGTGGAAATGACCCTGGCCAAGTCAGACCTGCAGATCGCCAGACATTATGTGCGCGAGTTGGCTCCAGCGGCCAAACAAGAGTTATATATGCAATTGTTTGAGCAGATTGCCAATGAATATTACCGTACCTGTAAGATAATATTGCAAATAACCGGGCATCATCAGCTTCTAGATGGCGATCCTAGCCTGCAACGCTCTGTGCAGTTGCGTAACGGCTCGATTGTACCGCTTGGCTTTATTCAGGCTGCCCTAATTAAACGGTTGCGCCAGTATAATTCCGATCCAATCAATCTGCGATCGCGTTATTCTAGAACTGAACTGCTGCGCGGCGCACTACTGACCATTAATGGTATTGCCGCCGGAATGCGAAATACAGGCTAGAAAGATGTGTGAGGGATATGAATCCGTATCGTAGTCAGCCAAAACCTATCCGTATGGGTGTAATTGGTGTGGGAAACATGGGACAACACCACGCCAGGGTTTTGAGTTTGCTCAAGGATGTAGAGTTGATTGGCGTTGCTGATCTCAGTGTCGATCGTGGTCTGGATACTGCCAGTAAGCATCGGGTGTTATTTTTTGAAGACTATCATGAGCTGTTGCCGCTAGTTGACGCGGTCTGTATCGCGGTGCCTACGCGGTTACATTATGATGTGGGCGTAACCTGTCTCAAGGCGGGTGTGCATGTTTTAATCGAAAAACCGATCGCCGCCACGATCGCTGAAGCTGAATCATTGGTTAATACTGCCGCTGAATGCGATCGCATTTTACAAGTTGGGCACATTGAACGGTTTAATCCAGCCTTCCTGGAATTGGCCAAGGTGCTAAAACATGAAGACATTCTGGCCGTGGAAGCCCACCGGATGAGTCCCTATTCCCACCGCGCCAATGATGTATCGGTGGTGTTTGACTTGATGATCCACGACATTGATTTGCTGCTGGAGCTGGTTCCGGAGCAGGTGGTGCGGCTGAGTGCCCACGGTAATCAGGTGTCTGATTCTGGCTATTTGGACTATGTCACCACCACGATCGGCTTTGACAATGGCGTGATCGCCACACTTACCGCCAGCAAAATCACCCATCGCAAACAAAGGCGGATTGTGGCCCATTGTAAAAATTCCCTGACGGAGTCAGATTTCTTGAGTCATGAGATTTTGATCCATCGCCAGACCACCGCCAACTATATGACCGACTATGGCCAGGTGCTCTACCGTCAGGATGGCTTGATCGAAAAGGTTTATACCACCAACATTGAACCGCTCCATGCCGAGCTAGAACATTTTGTCAGTTGTGTGCGTGGTGGTCAACAGCCTTCGGTCGGTGGTTTTCAAGCCTTGCAAACATTACGCCTGGCCAGCTTGATCGAACAAACTGCCCTCGATGGGAAATCGCAAAGCTGCGATCTGAATGTGCGGGAAGTGGTCGCGGCCGGAAGCAGCAAAAATTCCAGCGTGGTAGTAGAGGATTGGTAGTTAATTGTTAGTTAATTGTTAGTTAATTGTTGGTTGATCACGGAGTGAGTTAAAAGATAAACAAAACTAATCCCATTGATATGAATTTACGATCGATGGGTGGTTGGGCATATCAAAATATATCAAACTCGCTTCATCTCTTGTCCAGTAAGGATTACCTCCTTTCTGCCTGGATTTATATAGCTAAACCCAGCCCCGATCGCAAAAAGTTATCGCCCTGTGGTCAGGATAACCAAGTAAGATAGACATACATAAAAGATGCGTTAGTCATGTCACCTTCAAAATCAACTCAAGCTGCTAAGTCGGATCAAGCATCTGCCACCGCTTCAACCGGCGATCGCCTAGTACCTGAAACAGCTACGCCAATCCCCCAGAGCATGAGCGATAGTAGCCACAAAAATAAAAATGGACATAATGCCAGCCCTGTGGCAGCGATACCAACTGTGTCGATCGATCTTAAAGATAAACAAGCTGAGCTAACCATGCCAGAGCCTGATCCGGCCAGCCAACAAGCTGTACCGACTGAGCCATTAGAGCCATTAGCACAATCAACACAATCAACGCGAAAAGAACCCAGTCGTAAAAACAAAACCAAGCGCCGTAGCCCCACTAAGGCAGAATTAGAAGTGATGCTGACCGAGATTCAAACTGCCATGACCCAGGTAAAAGCTAAGCATGAGCAGCAAGAGCAACAGCTCACCGCTCAAGTCGATGATCTACAAGTGCAACTGGATCGCAAGCAACAGAGCGAAACCGATCGCCAAACCCAGGTTAATAAACTGCAAGCACAGCTACAGGAATATAAAGACTACGTTGAGAAAATTAAAACCTATCTGGAGCAAGCCTCTAAGCTCAAAGAAGAGCTCGATCGGGTCAGGCAAGAAAATATCCAGTTGGCTGAGACAAATCAAAAGTTGACTACTGAATTGGCCAACCAAAAAAATAGCAATCCTAGTCCTAGACAGGCACAGGCAGCATCACCAAGGCCAAAACCTGCCAATCGAGCCTCAAGATCTTCGATGATCGTGCGGCGATCGCCCACCCCAAAAAGACTGAATTCATCGAGCCAAGGACAACCTAAAGCCACCCCCACCCACACGATCGAAAGAGAAATTCTCAATCGGCCGATCATGCCAAATCGCACTCCCCCCAAGATCAATGATGCCAACATTGGCTGGGTCGATTAGATTGAGTAAGCTCTAAATTCAAATAAGCTAGATCGCCATTTATTCTGGTTAATAACATCAATAAGGAGCCAAGGTATGGGAGCAATTATTAGCCTGCTGGTCACCCTGATTTGTGTTTTCACTTTTTTTAGTGCCCACAAGCTCAAGGATTCCCGCGCTATTTTTATTGTCCAGGCTCTGTCGCTACTAGTTGGCGTATTATCTGTGATCGTCCAGCTCCTCAGGACAATTACAGTGGTGCCAGTGGGGAATGTGGGGGTGGAAGAATTTCAGGGGCGGGTTTCCACAAAAGTTCTAGAACCCGGTTTTTATGTAATCAATCCCCTGGCGGATGTGATTAATTTCTCGACCCGGCTGAAGGATATCACCGAAACGATCGAAGCTACTTCCCAAGAGGGCTTGGCCTTTAATATTGATGTGAGTATTCAATATCAACTGGAACCGAGCAAAGTGGTTGAGGTATACGAAAGGATTGGCACCGATGAGAGCCAGATTGTGATCCCTCGGATTCGATCGACCGTGCGCGAAATTACCTCTGGTTATCCGATCGAAGCGATTTATTCCGAGAAACGCTTGGAAGTGGGTAATAAGATTCGTACTCGCCTGCGGGAGCAAATTGAGCCATTGGGCTTTGATGTGGAAGAAGTATTGCTGCGGGAAGTGGTGCTACCAGAAACAATGCAGGCGGCGATCCAACAGAAATTAAAGGCGGAGCAAGAGAGCAAACAAATGGTGTTTGTGCTGGAGCGGGAAGAACAAGAAGCGGAGCGCAAACGCATTGAATCGAAGGGGATCGCTGACTCCCAAACGATCCTGGCGGAGGGCTTGACGGCGGAGATTTTGCAACTGAAGTCGATCGAAGCGACTGAAAAATTGGCCGAATCGCCTAATTCTAAGGTGATTATTCTGGGGGGTGGTAATGGTGATTTGCCGGTGCTTTTGCAAATGGATCCTACTGCCAGTCAATAAAAGCCTAGTAAGTAGAAAGTGGGCAGGCTTTCATTCATAGTAATTAATTGCAGACTGTAATTCATGTAGATTGATTAGATCACCAAGTCTGACTTAGTTTGATTTGGCTCTCAGGTGGCCAGGTGGGTTATTCTAGATAAGCACCTCTAACGACTGATTTGCTTAAGCGATGACCACCACTGAGCTAAACTCACCCTCAGCACCATTAGTTTTCCCCCTTGCCGCTGTTGTGGGGCAGGAGGCGATCAAAACTGCTTTGCTCTTGGCCGCGATCGATCCGGGGTTGGGCGGTGTGGCGATCGCCGGAAGGCGTGGTACCGCTAAGTCAGTTTTGGCCAGGGGCGTACATGCCCTGTTGCCACCGATCGAAGTAGCAGTGGGTTCAATTAGCAATTGCGATCCCGATCAGCCAGAGATCTGGGATGATGCCTTGCTCAAGCAGCTTAATGCCCATAACTCGACCAGTGAAAGCAATGGCAGTGGTAGCTTGCCAAGCATAGAGAGAAGAGTAATCCCCGCCCCATTTGTACAAATCCCCCTCAGCATTACCGAGGATCGGCTGCTGGGTTCAGTGGATGTGAGCAAATCGGTGCAGCAGGGTCAAACAGTATTTCAACCTGGCTTGCTGGCCGAAGCCCATCGCGGCGTGTTGTACATTGACGAGATTAATCTCCTTGATCCGCAGATCACTAACCTGCTCCTGGCGGTGCTATCCAATGGCTATAACCAGATCGAGCGGGAGGGAATTAGTTTTCAGCATCCCTGTCAACCGTTGCTGATTGCCACCTACAACCCAGAAGAGGGCAACCTTAGCGATCATCTCCTCGATCGCATTGCGATCACCCTGTCCGCTGATTCAGTCTTGGGACTAGACGATCGGGTCGAAGCCGTAAATCTGGCGATCGGCTATGCTAATTCACCCGCTAATTTTTTAGCCCAATATAGCGAGAATATTGAGAACCTGCGCACTCAGATTATTTTGGCCAGGGAATGGCTTAAGGATGTGACTGCCAAGCCAGATCAGGTGCGCTATCTGGTGGCGGAAGCCCTGCGCGGTGGGGTGCAGGGACATCGAGCCGAATTATTTGCGCTGCGGGTAGCCAAAGCCCATGCTGCCCTTGATAGTCGCACCGAATTAAATGCAGATGATCTGCGGATCGCGGTGGAGTTGGTAATTGTGCCGCGATCGACCGTGCTCCAGCCCCCTGATGCGCCGCCGCCGCCACCGCCGCCAGATAACTCGGAGCAGCAGCAATCACCGGACGACGAGGATAAGGAAGATGATCCAGAGGATGAGCCGGAAGAAACCCAGGAGCCACCCAGTATCCCAGAGGAATTTGTATTTGATCCAGAAGGCGTGATCCTTGATCCATCGGTGATGTATTTTGCCCAGATGATGCGGAAGCAGGGGCGATCGGGATCGCGGAATTTAATTTACTCCCAGGAGCGGGGTCGCTATATCAAGCCAGTGCTGCCCCAGGGCAAGGGCGATCGGATTGCGGTTGATGCCACGCTGCGAGCTTGTGCGCCATTCCAAAAGGCCAGACGACTGCGTAACCCCAAGCGCAAGGTAATTGTGGAAAGTTATGATATGCGATCGAAGTTGATGGCCAGGAAAGCCGGCGCTTTGATTGTGTTTGTGGTGGATGCCTCTGGTTCAATGGCGTTGAATCGGATGCAATCGGCTAAGGGCTCTGTGCTGCGATTACTCACCGAAGCCTATCAAAGCCGCGATCAGGTGTCATTAATTCCATTTCGCGGTGAACAGGCCGACGTATTGTTACCGCCAACCCGATCGATCGAGGCGGCTCGAAAACGCTTAGATCAGTTGCCCTGTGGCGGTGGATCGCCTTTGGCGCATGGTCTAACCCAGGCGGTGCGAGTTGGCATCAATGCGCAGCAATCCGGTGACGTGGGTCAGGTGATGATCGTGGCGATCACCGATGGGCGGGGTAATATTTCCCTGGCGCGATCGCTGGGTGAAACGATCGATCCAGAACATAAACCCAACATCAAGGAAGAACTACTGGATATTGCTAAAAAAATTCGCGGTTTGGGGTTGTCGTTGCTGGTGATCGATACCGAGAACAAGTTTGTCTCCACTGGGTTTGCGAAGGAATTAGCCAATGCGGCAATGGGGACTTATTATCACCTGCCCAAAGCCACCGATGAGGCGATCACCAATGTGACCCGCAATGCGATCGGTGATCTGCGCCGCTAAATAATCACAAAACAAACAAATTTAACCAAACCGTCCAGTCACATAATCCCTGGTTTCCTTTTGCTGGGGATCGCTAAATAGATTTCCCGTGGTGGCAAATTCAACTACTCGCCCAATCCGGCTCTCATCGGTATTGAAAAAAGCAGTATAGTCAGATACCCGCGAAGCCTGTTGCATATTGTGGGTAACAATCACGATCGTCAACTGGCCACGTAGGCTATGGATCAACTCCTCGATCTTCATCGTGGAAATTGGATCAAGCGCCGAGCATGGCTCATCCATCAGCAACACCTTTGGATTCACCGCCAACGCCCTGGCAATACATAGCCGCTGCTGCTGGCCACCGGATAGACCTAGCGCCGATTTTTTGAGATCGTCTTTTACCTCATCCCACAACACCGCCGATCGCAATGAATGCTCGACAATCTGGTCTAGTTCTGCCTTGCGCTTGCCGCCAAACACCCGCACCCCATAGGCCGCATTGTCATAAATACTACTGGGGAAAGGATTAGGGCGTTGGAACACCATGCCGATCTGCCGCCTTAGGCGATTTAAATTCACCGTTTTGGCATAGATATCCTGACCAAAAAATTTGATCCTGCCTGTAACCTTGACCTTACCCTCAAGTTCACCAATTCGATTGATCGCCTTCAAAAAAGTAGACTTACCACAACCAGATGGGCCGATCATAGCCGTGACCTGATTGGGCAAAATTTCCATATCAACTGCCTCTAGCACTTTCTTTTTGCCATAGTAGAAGCTGACATCACTGGCCGCGATCGCCGGCATATGCTTAGTGGCTGTGGCAGAATTTTTAACTTCGATCATTTCTTCAGACGGCATGGCTGGTTTATTTAACTCCTGGTGCGTTTACGGGTAATCAGGCGCGCGAGAATATTGATGACTAATACTAATGCTACTAAGACAACGGCAGCAGTCCAAGCTAGCTGGTTTTCTTCCTTGAACGAAGAGGTAGAAAATTCATAGATGTAAACCGACAAAGAAGGATTGGGATTGTTGTTGAACCAATCTGGGGGACTGCTCCAATCGGCCCAAAACTGACTGGATAGGGCAGTGAAAATTAAGGGTGCGGTTTCACCGGCAGCACGCGCCACCGCTAGCAAAATCCCCGTGGTGATCGCTGGTAGGGCATTGGGGATCACAATCCGAAAAATAGTTTGAAATCTTCCCGCACCTAAGCCAGCCGAGCCCAGGCGATAGGAATTGGGAACTAGTTTAAGCGCCTCAGTAGTGGTCAATGCCACGATCGGCAGCATGATTACGCCTAGCGCCACGCCACCAGCCAGGGCAGAAAATCCAGCGATCGTAAAACCAAATAGGCTGATCGAGCCGCGCACAATGATCCGATAGGCAAATACGCCAGCAATAATCGAAGGGATACTACTTAGTACCACAGTGGTAAAGCGGATAAATTCGCCTAACCTGGAACCACGGCCAAATTCTGCCAGGAATACGCCAGTTAGTATACCGATCGGCACGCTAATAATTGCCGCGATCGCCACCATCACCATCGTGCCAACGATCGCATTGATGAACCCGGTGGGATCGCCAGTGCCCACGGGAGCGGGAGTGTGCACAAAAATATCCCAGTTTAGTCCCGCTGCTCCCCGTCGCAAAATTTCAAATAATAGCGATGCCAGGGGAATCACGGCCAGGATGGAGAATAAAAAAGCGATCGTGGTGTTGACATAGCTAAACGCGGTGCGCTGCCAGGACAAAGGGCGATCTAAACAATCATCAGTAAGATCTAAATCGGTGATATTTTCCTGGTTGGGAAACTGGCTGGCAGTCATAATTTCTGATCGATATTTTTGATTGAGGGGTATTAGTTTTGCAACGGTTTGGGGCTAAGCAAATGGAAATACTTTAGACAATTAGACAACGAGAACAAACTTACTGAATTTATATCTGTTGCATTTAGATGACTTAGAGGCCAACGCAATTAGAATTTGATAACGATCCGGCTTAACTTCGATCGCTGTGAATCTCTAATCCCCATCCCCTACACCAGTGGCCACCAGCTTAACTACAAAAGTGGCGATTAAATTCACCACCAGCGTCACCACAAACAAAACCAGTGCCAAATACATCAAAGCACCCACATGGGCATCATCGAGGGCTTCCGCAAACTCGTTGGCCAATACCGCTGGAATTGTATAGCCAGGTGACAGCAGCGATTCGGTAATTTGGGCAGTGTTACCAATCACCATTGTCACCGCCATGGTTTCGCCCAGTGCCCGACCCAATGCCAGAATCGAAGCACCCACAATTCCTGACGCACTGGTTGGTAATATTACACGCCAGATTGTTTCCCAGCGAGTTGCCCCCAATGACATCGAAGCACTGCGCAGGGTTTTGGGGATCGCCCGTAAAACTTCACGGCTGACGGCGGCCACCGTGGGCAGAATCATAATTGTAAGAATAATTCCTGCCACCAGAAGCGATCGCCCCGCCGGTTCGTAGCAATCTTGAACCATTGCACCTGTTTCATCGGGGTAGCTAAAGCAATCGCCCTTAAAGAAAGGAATCCAGCTTAAGTGATTAAACAGCCACACCTGAAAAGGCAACAATGCTGGAATCATTACAAAAATGCCCCATAAACCCACAATCACACTGGGGATCGCCGCGATCAACTCAACCGCAAAACCAATTGGCGACCTTACCCATTCTGGTAAAAAATCCTCACTGGTCACGATCGCCACCGAAACACCCAGCGGCACTGCAAACAAGAGTGCCAAAGCAGAGGTAACCAGGGTGCCATAGATAAATGGCAGAGCCCCAAATTGTAATTCTGGGACATTCCATTCTCGGCTCCACAGGAAACCCAGGCCAAATTTAGCGATCGCGGGCTGTGCCCCTTCATAAACTACCGCAGTGATATAAACCAGTACGGCGACAGACAGAAAAGCAAAGAACCAGACCAGACCAGTAAATCCCTGATCCAGCCAGACTCGCTCACCGCGATTGCTGCTCAAATTTGCGATCGGGCTATTTTCGGCTTCAAGCACAGGCTCAATTGGTGATGATGGTGGAAAAGGAGGCTCAGACATAGAAAAGCTAAATTTGGGAATGAATGGTTGAACCCGGCATAGTCATGACAAGTTTAAAATTGTTTGCGTTTGTTGTGTCTTAGCAGCATCATTCTATTGATTTACGCAACGCCAATAACTACGGATTGTGCGATCGCGTTTAACCTCTAACCATTTCGCCAGATATCAGTTAAACATGAAAGCCTGAGAAAGAGCTTAAAAAAGAGAGCTAAGCTTCAATTAATCATCGGTGGTGCTGAACAAGTAAGGATTTAGGAGATAGTTAAATATCCACATCGACTTAAGAGTCATTTGCTAAAACTCCTTACTTCTATACCACTACCAATTAACCCTAGTGGAGGTACATAATCACAAAGTGGTTCAATTACTGTTACTGTTGCCAGAGCGCAAAACAATAACTTGAACAACAGGATCAGAGCATGTCAGAAATACTCGATTGGCAGTCCTGGGAAAATCGCTACCAAGTCGGGACTACAGGTTGGGATATGGGGCAGCCTGCACCACCACTAGTCAGTTTGCTTGAGCATGATTCGAGCCTGGAACCCGGCAGGGCAGTGGTTTTAGGTTGTGGCAATGGCCATGATGCCCTTTTATTTGCGCAGCATGGATTTACGGTAACAGGGTTGGATTTTGCCCCCAGCGCGATCGACTTTGCCCAGCAGCAAGCAAAGCAGTTGGGGCTTGAAGCTGATTTCTTGCAACGGGATATTTTTAACCTGGAACCAGAACTAATGGGGCAGTTTGACTATGTGATTGAACATACTTTTTTTTGTGCGATCGCGCCTAGCCAGAGGTCAGACTATGTCAAGGCAGTACGATCGCTACTTAAACCCCAAGGCAAGCTAATTGGTTTATTCTGGCTCCACGATCGCCCTGGTGGACCTCCCTATGGCGGTTCGATCGCTGAGCTAAGTCAACTTATGGCCAGTAGTTTTGAGCAGCTTTCCTTCACCCCGGCAGCTAACTCAATCCCCAAGAGGGCTGGAGATGAGTATATTGGCATATTCCAGGCCAAGCATTTTGATGAACCTGCCTAACCCCTGCATATTGCCGATGTATTAATATTTCTAATCTCCCAGCTATGCAACTATTTTAAGAAAAGATTAAATCCATTCAAGCAAGATTAAGCAAAATAATTTGGTTTCACGTTTTCTGGCAAGAAGTTGCAAATCGCTAGAACCTATAGCTATGCTTATTCATACCTTGCTCCGATCGCAACACAGTGCTAAACAAACGTTGGATCAGCCGCTAAATTTAGTATTTACCGCAATTGTTAAAATCGTTCAGCTTTTAGACTTATATCTTTAATCGCTCAAACACCTTCATAGCCTTAGCTGTAGCGATTGCAACAACGGCGGCGATTAATAGCCAGAGTGCCATAACCAAACCAGTCGATCGACTAATGGCTTGAATGAGCCACTCCCCCAAATAGGGGCAATGTATCTCTAGCTAAGGGTTAGGCAGGATTGTATTTAAGCAACGTAAAGTAGCAGGAAAGCTTAGAAGCGCTTGTATTAATAGCAGTTTGGTAATTACCTTGAGATAGCTTTTGCTTATCTAAGACATTACATATTGTTTACTCTTAGCCTGCCAGCAATCGATTGTTAATAATTGTGATTACTTATGTATCTGCAGAAAACAGGATTTGTTTTGTATCATTAGTAACATAACTTTGGTTTTTCGAAATTGAGCCATAAATAAGGGAATTATTTATATATGCTTCAGTCAGCACAATATTCTATCGGGGCTATTCGTGATGAGGCTCGTCAATTGATTGATGGTGGAAAGCTAAATCGCCATCAACCGATCCATGCGCTGTGCAAATTTTTCTCCGATCGGGAATGGAATTGCATTGAACATGAACTGGAAATTAATCAGTTTTTACTCCGCGATCGCCTGTGCGAACTTCTCAGCCATGAAGACTGGGCTAATGATTAGCAGCAGCTTTTAACGGTTGATCAACTATTAAGTATTTTTAAGCTATCCCAATAAATTAACAGTGAGTCTGAGCTTTTGGTTTAGAAATAACTACCAGCTTTAGCTAGGGATTCAGTCGATTCTTTTATTCATTGGCTAGCTAGCCTTAGTATTCTTAGTATTAAGCACTCCGTGGGGGCTTTTATTAGTTGGCAATCTAATTGTTTAGAATCTTCTATTTAATTGATTCTTAAGCCTAGATTGTTCTAGCTATTTGAACATGATCTGACTAAAAATTATCTGATCAATCACCGCGATACATTTGCTGTTAGGTGGATAGCGATTTATGTAATTGCGATCGCGCTAAGTTATCGCATGTGCGAAGAAGCGATAACATGCTGTTTAGCAAACTAGTTGAGCCAGATTGCATGAAACAGTATTAAGTAGTAATGATTTGACTTTGTCAAAGTTAAGCCTAGAGTGGTTTAATAGAAATCCTAAGCGACTAGGCAGCATGGAAGCTAATTTTATGGAGGCGAAAAATATCTTGGGGGGCAATACAGAAGGACACCTGAGACCAAACCTATCGCAAATTGAGCGGCTTAAACAATTTGCCCGTCAATCTGCTAGTATGCTGAACTTAGATCGTTTGGATCGAGAATTGGATCAAAAACTAGATCGGGAAATAGCGTCGGAAACAGGCATGTCTCAACCCACAAAAGCTGCAGTAATTGTTATTGGCGGCGGAGAGGACAAAGTTCAGGATCGGAAAATACTCAGGGCTTTTGTAGAAAGCTCAGGCGGTACGTCTGCTCGGATTGGGATTATTCCCTCGGCATCGCGCGAGCCAGACATCATCGGGCGTATATATAGCGATATATTCAGGGACTTGGGTGCTGAGTTTGTCGATGTTTTTGATATCCGCGATCGCCGCGATCGTTACCAGGATGATCCCGGCAGATTGCTGGATGACTTTACCGGGGTGTTCATGACCGGTGGCGATCAGCTACGCCTCTGTGCCATTATTGGCGATACCCCATTTGCGCTTGCGATGCGGGAACGGGTGCATCAAAAGCGGCTTGTTTTAGCAGGCACAAGTGCTGGCGCGGCAGCAATGGGGCATCATATGATTTCCGGTGGCAGTAGTGGCGAAACGCCCCACAAAGAAATTGTGAATATGGCCACTGGTTTGGGCATTTTGCCAGAAATTATTGTCGATCAGCATTTCCACAATCGCAATCGTATGTGTCGATTGATGACGGCGATCTCTTCCCATCCGGAGATGTTGGGTGTGGGCATTGATGAAGATACTGCTGCTGTATTTGAGCATGATAATTTAATCAAGGTCGTAGGCCGAGGCGCGGTGACGATCATTGACCCGGTGGAAATGTCCTATAGTAATCAACTCTGGGTTAGCAATACAGCGCCACTGACGGTGCATAATTTGCGCATACATATCCTGGCGGCGGGTGCTGAGTACAATTTGATTAAGCGAGTACCGATCAGCCCATCGGTTTAGGTTTAATAACATAGTTGTCAACCACACCCCATGACAGAAGAAATACGTGTCTCCTGGTCGGAATATCATCAAAAAATTGAGTTATTAGCCGCGATCGTATATCGCTCCGGTTGGCACTTTGACCAAATTCTCTGTCTGGCCAGGGGTGGTCTCAGGGCTGGGGACATTTTCTCGCGGATCTATGAAAAACCATTGGCGATCCTATCTGCTTCTTCCTATGGTGGTGATGGAGGACGAAGTCGCCACCAACTGACGATCGCCCAGAGCATTAGCATGACGACGGCCAGCCTGGGAGCAAATATTCTTTTGGTAGATGACCTGGCTGATTCTGGGATTACGCTGCAAGAAACAGTAGCATGGCTGGAAAATAGCGATCGCTATGTGGTCAATGAAGTTAAAACCGCTGTGGTTTGGTATAAGGCACAATCGATTTTTAAACCGGATTTTTATGTGGATTATCTGCCCGATAGCCCCTGGGTGCGTCAACCATTTGAGGTTTACGATCGTATGACCCTAGCGGAGCTAGATCAACAGGTTCCTAAGGTACGATCGCGGTAGCTAGTAGAGAAAAACCTGTTACTCTCAAATTAGAGGCTGGTGCAAAATTGAGATAATTTAGTGATGAGATTAAGAATGAACCAAGTTAAGTTTCCATTTACTGAAAATTCTTAATCCTATTCCACGGCCAAATTACTATGTGTTTGGGCATAGTTGAGCTAACTAATTGACTGCACTTTTCAATTGCCATGAATCTATTTTCATCAGCCAGTGAAAAACCGGATCTAGACAAGATCAATCAGATCAAAACCTGGACTTATGCGCATTTACAACTCACCCGCGAAACACCAATCTCAGTTAGTCAGCTCCGTTGCAGTGAACCGGGTTGTCCGCCATTGGAAACTGTGATCGCAGTGATGACAAATCCTGTCCAGAAGTTCAAGATTCATAAGTCAGTGGCAGCGATCGAAGCGATCGATATTACTCAAAATCTTTCCCCGGCTGATTAACTTTATTGGTTGTATAGCTGTTTAGCTAGCGAATTTGATATCTTTTGATACTTAGATATCTAGGGCAGCATGTCATACCAATTTAAGTAAACACCTGCAATCAATATTTTGGTATCGTCATATACCAGATGGTCATACCACAATCAACTATACAGAGAGATTGAAGCAGACTTAATAAAGCAAAAATCCACAAGCAAAGGCGGTAAAAGCAATGGCGATCGCAACAACAAAAGCAGTACCCGTGACAGTGTTAACCGGCTACCTGGGTGCAGGTAAAACCACCCTACTCAATCGCATCCTCACCCATGAGCATGGCAAAAAAGTAGCGGTGATCATGAATGAGTTTGGCGAGGTGGGCATTGATAATCAGTTGGTGATCGATGCCGATGAAGAAATTTTTGAGATGAATAATGGTTGCATTTGTTGCACCGTGCGCGGCGATCTCATCAGGATTATTGGTAATTTAATGCAGCGACGCGACCAATTCGACCATCTGGTGATTGAAACCACTGGTTTAGCTGATCCGGCTCCGGTGATTCAAACCTTCTTTGTGGATGAAGAAATCAAAGCCCAACTCGATCTTGATGCGGTAGTCACCGTAGTAGACACCAAGCATATCTGGGATCATTGGGATAGTGACGAAGCCCAGGAGCAGATCGCGTTTGCGGATGTAATTTTACTCAACAAAACTGATTTAGTCTCGGCAGCGCAATTAGCCGAGCTAGAGCAAAAAATTCGGGAAATGAATGCCCTGGTAAAGCTATTTCATACCAAGCAATGTGATGTGAGTATGGATGCGATCCTGGGTGTAAAAGCCTTTGACCTGGAACGAGCCTTGGAGATCGATCCGCAATTTCTGGGTGAAGATGCCCATGAGCACGATGAATCGGTGTTTTCCTTTGCGATCGCCGAACCCGGTGAATTGGACTTAAATAAGCTCAATGCCTGGATCAGTGAGCTATTACAAAAACAAGGGCCAAATATTTTCCGGATGAAGGGGATTTTAAATATTGCTGGTGAAGATCGCAGGTTTGTGTTTCAAGGCGTGCATATGATTTTTGAAGGCGCACCCGATCGCCAGTGGAAACCAACCGAAACCCGCAAAAATGAACTGGTTTTCATTGGCCGAGATTTGCAGGAAGAAAAGCTCAGAGCAGACTTTAAGGCTTGTTTAGTCTAGGGATAGTTTTAGGTGTGGTTTAAGTATGGTCAATGCCAATCTAGCCCAGGTGCTATGGCAATCGAGCTTGCAAGATTATGTCAGGGCGATCGCCTGGTTGCCTGCAAGTAGCAAAAAGGAGCAGGATAATGACAATACTTCCATCTTGGCCGCAGCTTCCGCCGCCGGGGAGGTGGTGGTTTGGCAGGGGCAAGATTTAATTAGCTTGCGATCGGCTGATGGGCAATGGATTAGCTGTCTGGAATTTTCGGCAGATGGCCAATATCTGGCGGCAGGTGGTCAAGATCGGCAGGTGAAAATCTGGCGGGTAGCAGATTTAGACTTAACTGCTGATGCTGACACCGCTAAAATCAATCAGCCTACTTATGTGATCAACAACAACGATGCCTGGATCGAGCATTTAGCCTGGAGTCCTGATGCTGATTTATTGGCCTTTTCCCAGGGAAGTAAAATAATCCTCTGGCAGATTAGCGCCCAAAAGCAAATGGCCGAGCTAGATTTTAAGGCCTCTTCAATTTTTGATTTGGCCTGGCATCCTGGCGGTATGTATCTTGCGGCCAGTGGTCATGGCGGCGTAAAGGTATGGTCATCGCAAAACTGGCAAGAACCGGATTATGTTTTGCAAGTACCGGGAGCAAGTTTGAGCTGTGCCTGGACTGCTGATGGCGCATATTTGGCCTCTGGCAACCTCGATCGCACCCTGTCAGTGCTGAAATGGCAAAGCCCACCGCCCTGGTTGATGCAAGGTTTTCCTGGCAAGGTGCAGCATTTGGCTTGGTCGATGGTAAATCCCCCAACCAAACCGCCCATGATCGCAGCGGCCTGCATTGATGGCATCACGATCTGGCAACAGCATGACCCCAGCGCAGCTTGGCAGAGTCAAGTATTAGAAAAACATGAAGGGTTTGTTCAGGCGATCGCCTTTCAGCCCCATACTAATCACCTGGCTTCAACGGCAACGGATGGTGATGTTTATTTGTGGCAAAATGCCCAGAAAAGCCGACAGCTCTATACTGGGCTCAAAGATGGCTGCGCCTGTCTAGCCTGGGAGCATCAAGGACAGAGGCTAGCGATCGGTGGGCGATCGGGTGAATTAATTGTTCTATCGCTCTTAAATCGAGAATTAGAGCCAGGGCAAGACAAAGGTAAACTAAAAAGAACTAAACGCGGCTTTGCTTAGGAAAACTTCGAGATATGTTTTTGGCAAGTAGAGGAATTTCTGCTTCCCTCTAATCAGACTAGATAGCCAGATATTAGTAAATATTATTAATAAGCAAATTAGGTATGGCAGATCGCTGAATCTTGCCATGTCTCTATGCCAACCTCTCTACCAGAATTTTATTTGTCAATTCTATTGATATAAGGCCAGTCTGGGATTAGCTCCGATCGATCCGATCGACTGGATTGAGAACTTATTACAAATTTGTGACCGTAAATTTAAACCCTAACCGGATTGTCTAACTCTAAAATTTGGTTAATAATATCCTTGCCTATTTGGCCTATTTGTAGACTTTGCGATCATCGATCGCCCCACACCATATTCAAAGCAGTCCCATTGCATGTCAAATCAGCCTAGTTTTGTCCAGAATCTCAAAGGCAGTTTAGAGATTTTACACCCACGGCGGTTGTTGCCCAACCTCATGGCTGGAATTGTCTCTAGCCTGGTGATGCTGGCCAATAGCATTTCATTTGCAGCGCTAATTTTTTCTGGCGATCTGGCCATTCACTTTGCCAGCGGGGTGCAGATTTTTCTGATTACAGCAGCGGTGGTGGCGATTTCGGTAGCCAGTTTGAGCCGTTTTCCCTTTGCGATCGCAGGGCCAGATAGCCAGGCTGCTACTATTTTGGCGGTGGTGGCGGCTGGAGTGACCAGTCAACTTTTGCAGCAGGGAGCGATCGAAGCAATCTTGCCCACCGTATGGGTAATGATTAGCATCAGTGCGCTGGCGGCCAGCTTGTTTCTTTATGCCATGGGCAAACTGGAATTGGGTTATATTGTGCGCTACATTCCCTATCCAGTGGTGGGTGGCTTTACGGCTGGGGTTGGTTGGCTAACTGCCAATGGCGCAATGAAGGTGATGACTGGCAGGGCGATCAGCTTGATGGAACTGCCCCAACTATTTCAGTGGAACATCGCTCGCCTGTGGTTGCCTGGTGTCGTCCTGGCGGTGATTATGTGGGCAGTCACCCGCCGTTTTCGTCAGGCGATCCTGATTCCCACTTTGCTAGCCTGCGGTACGGCGATCGCCTATCTGGTGATTTGGCTCAGTGGTACTGAGATTGAAGTTGTGCGCGCCCAGGGCTGGCTGCTAGAAAGCATTACCATCGATAGCACCGTCCCTACCTCCGTACTCGCAAGTTTGGGGCAGGTAGACTGGCAGATATTGCTAGCGCAAAGTGGCAACCTGTTTGCCATGCTGGCTGTATTAGCGATCACGACTTTATTGAATATTACTGGCCTAGAAATTAATACCCAGGCTGAATCCAATGTTAACCATGAGCTGAAGGTAATGGGGATCGCCAATTTGCTCTCCGCCCTTGGCAGTGGCATGGTGGGAATTTTGTCATTTAATCGCAGCTTAATTAACTATAACGCTGGAGCCACAACGCGCCTGGCTGGAATCATCACTGGTACTGTATGTGCGGCGATCGTTTTTCTTGATCCTGGCTTCCTGGCCTATGTGCCCAAATTTGTGTTGGGTAGCCTGCTATTTTATACGGGATTAAGGTTTTTATACGACTGGATTTATGATGCCCATAACAAGCTGCCCCTGTCTGATTATGGCCTGGTGGTGCTAATTGTAATTATTGTGGCTACTTCTGGCTTCTTGTCCGGCGTAATCATTGGTATTCTGATTGCCTGTCTGCTGTTTGTAGTCAAATACAGCAATATTCAAGTTGTTAAGCAAGAACTCTCTGGCGATCGCCGCTTTAGTGTGTTTGAGCGATCGTTTGAGCATCAACAAGCCCTCTCGAACCACGGCAGCCAGCTCCTGGTGCTGGTGTTACAGGGCTATTTGTTTTTTGGCACATCGGAAACTCTGTTCAGTCGGATTCGCAGCCAGATTGCCAGCCTACCGAAACATAAGCCAGTCAAATTTATCTTGCTGGATTTTTCCCTGGTTAATGGCTTGGACTCGTCTGCGGTGTTTAGCTTTGTCAAATTAATGCAATTCGCAGAACGCGAAGAGATTAACTTAATATTCACTAACCTAAATCGATCGCTTCAACAGCCAATGCGGGCAAATGGCAGCATTGACTTTAGTTCACCCCTGCTACAAATATTTCCGGATCTGCAAAGTGGCACACTGTGGTGTGAGGATCAAATTCTGGCAAGTTCTGGCCTTAGTCAGCATAATACAGTGCCCCTCAAAATGCTGCTGGTGGATGCTTTGCGGATTGAAACCTCGATTACGGAAATGGCGGCAGCGATTGTTGAGTTTATGGCATATACCGAGCCAGTGCAAATAAAAGCTGGTGATTTATTGTTCTGTCATGGGGATGAATGTAATGGGTTGTATTTCATTGAATCGGGCATGGTGGAAATATTTAAAGAACTTCCCGACGGCGATCGTCAATCGCTCCGCATTCAGTGCGAAGGAACGGTGGTGGGCGAGATGAGTATTTATCTCAATAGTCGCCGCAGTGCAACGGTGATGGCACGTCAGGATTGTGTGCTGCGGTTGCTGCGTAAACAAGATTTTTATCGGATGGAGATTGAGTCACCTCAGTTAGCCAATGCATTCCATCGTTTTATTGTGCGGCTCATGTCCGATCGCCTTGCACAAACCACCACTGGGCTACCGGATTAATTTGTTTTTATAGATTTCTAGAGATTCCAGCCCCCGGCAACTTCAATAATCTGGCCAGTGACATAACCAGAGTCGGGATTGATGAAAAACCATACCGCATCGGTCATTTCCTTGAGTGTAGCTGGCCTTCCCGTGGGCAAATTACCAAGGAATTCTTCTAGATCGATCGAGTTCTCGGCCACCCCAGGCGACACCACATTGGCGGTAATATTTTTGGTGATTAAATCTTTGGCGATCGACTTGGTATAGATCATCACCCCAGTTTTGGCAATCACATAGGGAGTAATGTATTTACGGGCAACCAGGTTCTGGGCACTGGCAAAACCGATATTCACAATTCTGCCCCAGCCAGCACTTTCCAGGTGGGGGATTGCTGCCCGCGTCACATAAAAAGTGGCATTAAGATTAGAGTTAATCATCTCCTGCCAGTCTTCAATGCCCAATTCCAGGGTCGGGATTTCTACATAATTGCCCACGTTGTTAACCACCACCGATAGTCCACCAAGCTGGTCTGCGGCCTGGTTTACCAAGGACTCGGCTGCTTGTGGATCGGTTACGTCTGCCGCGATCGGCACTGCCTTCACCCCCATGGCGATCGCTTCTGCGCAGGCTTGCTTCGCCGGTTCCATGCTACGGCGATAGTGAATTGCAAGGTCAAACCCTTTGCTGGCCAGATCGAGGGCGATCGCTTTACCAATACCAACCGCAGAACCAGTTACGAGTGCTTTTTTGAGCATTTATTTTGTTTGTGCTGAAAATGTCTAGCTAATCTAACCAGAATGGAGTAATTTTGATGTTTAGTAATATTTACTCATAATACATACTCAACATGCGGCTAAACTGGCAACGCCCGATCGGGAAATCTATTGCTATCACTTTCGGTAGATCTCTAGATCACTAGATCATTGGTGCGCTCTCAGTGCGATCTCAGTTTAGATGATTGATCAAATCTTCAAGTCATGCCAAGGTGCAACGGTCGATTTTAATCAGGCTTATGGCTTTCAAAGCATTTGATGCTTAGCCAGGTAATCTTTCACTAGCACCTGAGTAAAGGTATTAAGGGGATATTCCAAGGCGGTGTGCGGCTCCACCCATGCCCACTCGGCGATCTCTTCGTTGGTGGTAATTGCTTCCCGATCGCTGCGGGCATAATAATTCAACAGCACAAAATGGGCTGGTTTGTGAAATTGCTGATCCAGAACGGCTTCTTGGAGCAGGGCAAACTTAATATCGGTCAGGTTTAAGCCCACTTCTTCTTGAAACTCACGAATCAGGGCTGCTTCCAGGGTTTCGCCCCAATCGACCTTGCCACCGGGTACACCCCAAGTGCCTCGCCATTTGGTGGTTCTGACGATCAGTACCCGATCGCTAGGCCCTGTTACTAATGCGCCCACGGTGGTGAGGGGAAATTGTTTTGTTTGCTTAGTTTGATTAGTCTTAGTCACTAACTCAGCCATTTTGTTCGCTTAAACTTATTGAACCTTACCAATATTCTGACCAGGTTGCGCCAGAACATCCTTAAACCAGGCTTCCAGCCGATCGCCCAAAGCTGGCAATGAAAATTTAGTTTCCGCTTGCAATCGGCAATAATGACGATCGATCTGGTCTAGGTTTGCGATCGCCTCCACCAATCCCGCCACCTGATCCGGCTCCACCAGCCAGCCACTTTTGCCATGTTCAATGATTTCCGCCGGACCACCTTTGGCATAGGCAATCACCGGCACACCACAGGCCAAAGCTTCGATCGCGGCCATTCCCCAGGCTTCAATGCATTTATGGGTCATCAACAGGGCGCGGCATTTGCCCAGTTCTTGTTGCAATCTTTGGGCAGGCAAAAATCCCATATATTCCACCTGGGTTTGCGAGGCTTGTGGATTAGCAGCTAATATGTTTTGCCAGTAGGCCTGATCTTGAATAAAGCCAAATATCTTAATTGGTAAATTAGCTTTGGTAGCAGCAGCGATCGCATCTTCGATCCCTTTCTCTGGGGAGATTCTGGCCACCACTGCCAAACTCTTACTTGACTGAGCCTGAAAATCATAATTATCAACCTGCAGCGCACCCCCCAGGCATCTGAAGCGATCGACTATTTCCAGCTCTTTGGTTTTAATGTGACTGCGATCGATAGAGTTGAATTGAGAGTTGGATTGATTAACATCTAGCTTCACCAGATTCGTAAAAGCACGCTCATAACTAAGCGCCTGAGCTTTTGATAAAACTGCTATTGTGCCAGGACGGAGCTTGGCCACTCGGCTGATTACCCGATCCATTGCCAATGTCCAGGAGCTAAGATTCAGGCGATGTAACACTGGCCGATCGAACAACGGCGCTAAATAAAATGGCAGCCAATCGTAGGCAAAATTAATAATCAGGTCATATTCATACTGATGCTGTTGGGCATAGTCCCACATATTTGCTAGCACTGCATTAGCTGGAATCACCACTGGATCATCATATGTTTGATTAGGGGCAAGCGGCTGAAATTCCCCCTCAATTTCCACGATCGCCATGTTGGCAAACAAACTTGCTGTCGCGGAACCCTTGGGCGCAACGATTTTAAGTAGATGTCCTCGCCGTTGTAATTCCGTGGCAATGCCATAGAGATCTAATGCCACTCCACCTACTGCCCCATCTGCCAGAGTTCCAGCCGGACTGGCTACGCATAATATTTTCAAAGCTGGTAATTTTTCTGGCGATCGCATTTTTACAAAAATTTTCTTACTCTAGATCTATGATATTTAGCCAAACTCAAACCTGGGTATTGCATAATTCATGAATGGCATAATATTGCTATCGATCACACGTCCACTCGTCTGATTGGGGCATACCCACATAATCGAATTGGTATTTTTTGATTTTCCAAATTTATTGAAATCCGCTAATGCGACTTTGGTAAACCTTTTGAGCAAGACCTTTGATGTTGCTGGCATCGATCGCAATCGATCGCCTAGGTATGCCTAGATACGCCTAAGTACAAATATTGCTGCTTAATATCAATCTTTATATCAATCTTGTTCGATACCATCCTTGAAAAAGCATTTAACCGCATTGTATTGCCACTAGCTAAAACCAAAACCGCCATATGGGCATCTACTCACGCTATATTTTCCCCGCTCTGATGGATTGGTCAATGTCCAGTCCAGAAATCAGCAAATATCGCCAGCAGGTTCTAGCCGAGGTCAGTGGTGATGTTTTGGAAATTGGCTTTGGTACTGGCCTAAATCTGCCCCATTATCCTGCTCAGGTTAATAAGCTGGTGGTAGTTGATCCCAATCCCGGCATGAATGCGAGAGCCAAAAAGCGAGTTGAGGCAGCAAAGATCGCCGTAGAGAGCCAGATTTTAAATAGCGAAGTTTTGCCAATGCCCGATCGCAGTTTTGATGCGGTAGTCAGCACCTGGACACTTTGTAGCATTGTGAATCTGGAGCAGGCACTTAGTGAGATCGCCCGGGTGCTCAAACCTGGCGGCAAGTTTTATTTTATTGAGCATGGCTTGAGCCCAGAACCAGAAGTACAAAAGTGGCAAAATCGCTTCAATCCAATTCAAAAGGTGATTGGTGATGGTTGCAACCTGAATCGAAATATCTCGGAGCTAATCTCGCGCCATCTACGAATCGAAAAATTAGAAGAGTTCTATATGCCAAACACTCCCAAGATCGCTGGCTATTTTTATCAGGGCGTGGCGGTTAAGGATTGAACAAGCCTAGTTGAGATTTTTGCGATCGCTATGATCATATGCCAGGCTCAGAGTCCATTGCATAGATATGCATAGATATATGACAAATCCTGATAGCTAGCGATTTTTTGCCCTACACCAACAATTAACCTAGATATGCCTGTTTGATTTCAATTACCTGTGTCTGAGCCAAAATATTGACTATTTAATTGCTTAACTGAGCACAAATTTCCTGCCAGGCCGCTGCCGGATCTTCTGCCTGGGTAATTGGTCGCCCAATCACAAGATAGCTAGCGCCTGCCGCGATCGCCTGAGCTGGGGTCATGGTGCGCCGCTGATCGCCCTGCTCAGAGCCCGCTGGTCGGATGCCGGGAGTAACCAGGCCAAATTCAGCGCCAGTAGGATTAGGGGGCAACAGCGATCGCAAGCCGCTTACCTCCAACGGTGAACAAACCGCCCCATATAAACCACAATCCTGCGCCATCAATGCCATTTGCAAAGCATATTCAGGTAGTTCCAGCGGGATTTTTAAATCAAATGCCAGTTCCCTGGAGCTAAGACTGGTCAGCAAGGTGATCGCTAATAATCTAGTATTGCTATCAACAACTTCCGCCTGAGCAGCCTTAAGCATGTTGCGACCACCGACCGCATGAACGGTAAGGAAATCCACCTCATATTTAACCGCTGCTCTGGTTGCTGCCGCGACGGTATTGGGGATGTCATGGAGCTTAAGATCGAGAAAGATTTTTTTCTGGCGCTGTTTTAGCTCGGTTAATATTTCCGCGCCAGTGCTAACGAATAATTCCAAGCCAACCTTCCAGAAACCAACCTGAGGCAGTCGATCGCACAGAGCCAACGCCGCATCGATTGTCGGCACATCGATCGCCACAATAATCCGTTCTTGCAGGTTGGTCGGCTCAGATTTTTCCGGTTGGGTGGCTGGTTGATTGCTCATAAATTCTTAGCTATTTGATTGTGATTAGTTTATTGAAATTAGGAATTTTGATCGATGCTGATCGCCAGGGCAGCTTGATCGCCACTTTTAACATTAATGCACCAGACCAACCACCAACCACTCAAACCAGCCACGATCGCCCAGGTCATGACCAAGCCCAGCACCTCACCCAGGAATAAATTAGAAAATGCCCTCAGCCAGCCACCAACTAGCCAACCCACCGCCAGAGCAACTGACCAGATTACACCATTACCAACTAGCCAGGCGAATAGAGCAGGAGCTTGCTGACGCATCTCCATTCGTAATCCCACCCATTGGCAACCACCCAGAAATAAACCGGTGATACTGCCATAAACCAGGCCATAAATTAATCGCACCGCCAGTGAGCCCGTGCGTGGTGCAATCCAGCCGATCGCACCAATATCGCTAATCCCTAAGATCACCCAAACTAGGGCATTAATCATAATCCACACCCAAAACCTGGGCACCAATGGACGCAGGGCGATCGCTTGACAGGTGCCGATCGCAAGGCCGCCAATTAAACCTGCCTTTGCTCCCAAATAGGGACTTTCACCCACCTCAACCCAATACAAACTAGCACCAAACCCAACCAGGGTCAGGATTGTCCACAGCAGCCAAAATCCACAGCCTAACTTAACCGTCTTCACTTAATTATCATGCTTAATTTCAAAGCAGTAACGCACTGATATGAGTTTTCCTTGATGGGAGCAAGACTGATTCAAACTGCTTGCTCAAGATTATTTCTATAACATGCTCAATTTCAAAACAACAGTCAAAATACCAATTAAAACAACTGCGCAAAGCCCTCTCGCCGCTGATAGGGGGATTCTGGTGTAAAGTAGCCCCACATCGTTTCCCAATAGAAGAAAGAGATGCCATTAAATTGCAGATCTTGCACTGTCTGCACCTGTTGCTGCACCTGCTCGATCGCAATCGGCTTACCCAATGTACCAGTGAGGATGCCGATCGCTACAGGAATACGCTGGCGTGCGGTTTGCAAGGCAGATTGCCCCAATTCAGCGCTAAAACTAGCAAGATCACTGCGATAGACCTGCAAAATCAATTCATCCACCCAGCCAGATTCTACCCAGGTAAGCCAATCTTGCAAATGGTATTTATAGGCAAAGTTGTAGGAGTTGGGCGAAAGGGAAATAATTAGCTCTGGTTTGACTTCACGCACGGCGGTAGCGATCCGCTGCATAAACTCAGAGATCTTTTGCGATCGCCAGCTTACCCATTGTTCGTCGCTAGCATCTTCAGGCGGAAGTTGGCCTTGATGTTCCTGTTGATAAAGTTCAATCGTGTATGAATCATAGCCATAGGCCACTGGCAAACTGAAATGATCATCAAACTGGATGCCATCAATATCGTAGTTATTCACCACCTCAAGAATTAAGTTCAACATAAATTCTTGTACCTGGGGATGAAATGGATTGAGCCAGGATTGCGGAATTAGGGGTTGATCAACCGCTTCAGGAAAATCTGCCGCAACTAATGCTGCTTGTACATGGCGATTGCCTTGCTGTTGTTGACTTTCCGCCAGAGTATGGGTGAGCCATTCCGGGTGTTGCTGGGCTATTTGTGAAACCGTGGGCACAATGAAGCCATATTCAAACCAGGGCAGCACGCGCAAGCCATATTGATGGGCTTGATTGATAGTTTGGGCTAAAACATCTTGACCCAGATGCATTAGACCTAGCCAGGGCATTTGCTTTTTGCCGGTTAGTGGGGCGGCGATCGCACTGGGATAGAGGGTGTAGCCGCGATTCCAGACCACTGGATAGATCGTATTAAAATTAAGCTGGGCAAGCTGTTGCAGCGATCGCTTGATTCCCCAGGGTACAAAAAAGATGCCACTGGCTACATTGGTTAACCATACGCCCCGGATTTGCTCTGGTGGGGCGATCGGTTGTAGCCCTGACTGTGCGGAGGTGGTTTGTAGAGCAAAGGGAGCATAGGCACTCAGCAAAAACAGGCCGATCGCTATGCATGTTGCCCACAAAAATCTAACCGTCTTTGACTTTGGTTTGCGTAACTTAAAGGGGAACATGCTTAAAACTCTGGTCTAGCCGTTTCATATTAACCCGAAGCAATCCTACAGCGTATTTCATATCTCAACTCAGGCCAAGACAAGATAATTTCGATAAGAGACCTCTTTGACAAGAATTTTGGCAAGAATAACGATTGCCTGAGTTCAATCACCTGTAGTTACCCTGTAGTTACATTGAGCTTGCCCAATACCTTGCTTGAAAAAACACTGGACAGGGGAATTTTGTTTTTTAGGTATTTTCTTTCAACGCTGCCAGCTTTTTGTAAAGAGCCTGAGCATCTTTGAAATGTTGCGTAGCTAATTCAGTAGGTTCAACAATGATCGCATCCGCCATAAAGCGATGCACCCAACGTCTAAATTCACCGTAGGATCGCCGTGGCAGATAAACTGTATATTCCACATAAGTTAAAATGCCGTTTTCCTTTACTTCCTTAACCTGCTGGCTGGGATGGCGTAAATCCCCCTCGGAAATAAATGGGGCAACCTGGGCAGAAAAACGAACAGTTACCTTGATTGGCTTTAGTTTCCCACTCAGCTCATCCTCTTGCTCTTTTTTTGAATTACCTAGATGCAAGTCCCAACCCAGGTCTAGTAGCTTATGGGCTGATTTCAGTCGTTGTCGTTGAATAGTAAGCGATCGTGATTGGGCAGCGATCACCTGGAACTGATCAGCAAAACGATCGACCCGTTCGATCGCCAACAGGCCACTATCCGAATGCTCAAATAGCAGATACCAGGCAATGTTGTAGTAAATGAACTGGAGTGGGTAAATTTCCAGATCGCCCACCTGATCTGTCTGGTAAGGATTGCTATGCCGCGTTAGTCTTAAGCATTCCCCCTGGCGGATTGCTCGCTCCACTCGATCGATCTGGTGGTAGAGATTGAGGTTCTTGCTAAAAACCCCCTGCTCGATCGTCTCTTCTGTTTTGGTGTGGGTAATCACCCGATTAAACAACACCCTAGAGTGATAAAGCTCTTTCCCTTCCTCCCATTTCTGCGCCTGCAAGCGACGGCGGAGGCGTTGATAAATCTCGCTAATTTTGGGGTCTTTTTGATATTCGGCCAGGGAATAGAAAGTCTGGAGCGCAATCTTTAATTCTTCTTGCTGTAGAACCCCTGTACCCAGGTAATACCCCCAGCGGAACTTTTGATCGGCAGCCAAGATGCCATATTGTCTTAGCGTTCTTAAGTCCTTGCGCAGAGCAGCGATGGAACAATTGGGCAGGTCAATATGCAACTGCGTCGCTAGTTCTTGCATCTTGTTCGCCACTGGCATCAGGGCATCGTGATGCTTTGCCGACTGCTTACTAAACTGTTTAGCTTGCTGCTGCTTTGGCAGAGAGCTTTGCCCACTGACTGACTTAAGTGACTTAAGTGACTTAAGATCCGCTCCACCCGATAGCTCCGGCTCATTGCTACCAATGCCAGGATGCTTTAGTAAAACAGCAATCAACAACAGCAATCGCTCAAAGGCAGTGCGATCGCGGTAGGCATGTTTCTGATCTTGACTTGCCATAAAACTCGGAAATAAAAAACATTTCAACTCAAAACATTTATATTTGCATCATATTTGATTTAGTGTTTTAATAGAGCTGAGTTTGAAGTGATACCTCTTGCCTCAAGTCTGGATAAAAAGTCCGGCTAAATACCCGACTAAATACACTGTATTAAAAGCGCTACAGCTATTTTGATTAAGGTATTACGATCGCTTGCTCAATCGGAGCGATCTTTGTGGTCTGGACAAAAAATATTGTAGCTATTTTATTTTAAACGCTATAAACACTTCTGGGAAGTCGATTTCGGCTTGCCAACATTTTTTTGCTAATATCTTCAATTTCTAGGTCTTCAGAGCCGACCTTGCTAGGCTTAGGGCATCAACTTGATCCGTTACACATTGCCTAGTTCCAATGGTTCCCATCGATCGCAATGCAATTTAGTTGATTATCTTAACTCCGTGAGATGTCAATAAATGCACAATCGATCGATGCAACTAGTTGATAACTATAACGCCATTGGAACTAGTTTTCCCAATACCTTCTTTGGCTGATTTTACTATTCACGAATTCACTAAAAGTTGCATTAATTTGGAGCAAGATGGCGGCAGTTTCATGCTGGCTAATTATGTCTGTGCATAAAAAATAGAACTACACCCTTTAAGTCTATAGACCCGATCAAAATAATGCTGATGAGGCGATGCAAATGAATCTTGGCACATTACCCAAACCACCCTGCGTTGAATTGAACTTAGCGAGTCCTTTACCTCGCCCCCAATCCCTTAATCAACTAAAAACCTTCACTATCCCCAAACGAATTATGGCTATAGTTTTTACAATCACGGAAAAAATTCGCGGCGGCTATACGGCTAGCGCCATCGGCGAGGCGATCGCCACTGAAGGGAAAGATATCGACGAACTCTATAATAATATTCGCACCTCAACGATCGACTATTTTGGTGCCGAACTTGCTCCGAACACGGCTCGTCTTTATTTCCTGCGCGAAGAGGTACTATATATTTTTCCCGATCGTTTTGATGCCTCTAATAATTAAAAATTAGACCTTTGCTGATGCGGCTATAAAACATCTATGCAAGGTGCAAACCGATTGCTAAGACGTAATAGGATTCTCAGGCGATCTCTGATAATAATGACTGCAAAGATCTTATATTCTAGGTACTTAAAGCTAGTTATCTGGATCTGTTGCTGAATCTAAATCTAAATCTGGATTTGCTTGATTGTGGGAAGCAGAGCCTTCCATACTAGTCTCAAAAATAGAAAGTTGGCTTTTAGCCTGATTCTTTTTTCCCTTAGTTGCCTTAGCCGAACTACCCCGCCGTAATCCAGTGGCAATGTGGCTATTGCGAGCGATCTGCTCCAAGACTTGCTTAGCACGAGCAATCACCGCCGGGGGCAAACCAGCCAATCGCCCCACCTCGATCCCATAGGAGCGATCGGCTCCACCGGGTTGCACCTGATGCAGAAAGATGATCTCGTCTTCCAGCTCTTTGACCGTCACCTGGAAATTAGTCACATTCGTTAACAAACTCGCCAGTTCATTTAATTCATGGTAATGGGTAGCAAAAATTGCCCTGGCCTGGATTTGCTTGGCAATATGTTCCGCTACCGACCAGGCGATCGCCATGCCATCAAAGGTGGAAGTGCCACGACCAATCTCATCGAGCAACACCAGGGAATGATCCTGGGCATGGTTGAGAATGTTCGCAGTTTCGTTCATTTCCACCATAAAGGTAGATTGTCCGGTGGCCAGATCATCGACCGCGCCTACCCTGGTGAAGATCCGATCGCTAATGCCCAGGGTTGCCGATTGGGCTGGTACAAAGCTACCCACCTGAGCCATGAGTTGAATTAAGCCCACTTGGCGCAAATAGATACTTTTGCCACTCATATTCGGGCCAGTGAGAATAATTAAATCGGGCGCTTGGGTGCAACCTAGCCGAGCAGAATTGGGCACAAAAAAACCAGACGGCAGCGATTGCTCCACCACAGGATGACGACCGTTCTGAATATTAATGGTGCGATCGCTAGTAATCTCTGGACGGCAATAGTCGTATTTATTTGCAACTTCCGCCAAACTTGCCAGGGCATCAGCCGCAGCTAAATCTCTAGCCACCGATCGCATTGCCGTAATATGAGTTGCCGCCTGGGATCGCAACTGCACAAACAAGTCATATTCCAGTTGATTTATCTCCGCTTTGGCATTGAGAATGCGGGCTTCTCGTTCCTTTAGTTCTGGAGTAATAAACCGTTCCTCATTGGTGAGGGTTTGCTTGCGAATATAATCATCTGGTGCTTGATCACTTTTGCCCCGTGAAATACTTAAGTAATAGCCGAATGCTTTGTTATAGCCGACTTTGAGTGTATTAATGCCAGTGCGTTCCCGTTCTGTTTTTTCCAGGGTAGCCAGCCATTCCACATCCGCAGCGGACTGTTGCCGAATTTGATCGATCTGGGGGCTCACCCCATCCCGAATGATATTCCCTTCGGTGAGATAAATTGGTGGCGAGTCAATCAGGGTATCACTGAGGAAGTTCGCTAGTTCAGCTAACTCCAACGGTGGCGATTGTAATGTTTTGAGATAGGGGGATTCCGCCTTAGCCAGCAGATCGGCCACATCAGTAAGCTTGCTGAGTGAATCGGCCAGGGCAACTAAATCCCGCGCATTTGCAGTCCCAGCACCAATCCGACTGCATAATCTTTCAATGTCGTAGATTTCATGGAGCAAAGCCCGCAGGTTCTTGCGCAGGTTATGATGCTGGAACAGTTCTGCCACCGTATCAGCCCGATCGCTAATTTGCTGGGTATCCTTGAGGGGTTGCAAAAGCCACCGCCGCAGCGCCCTGGAGCCCATTGAAGTAGAGGTGCAGTCCAGCGCCCAGAGTAAAGAACCAGCCAGCGTGCCATCTCGCACCGTTTGGGTGATTTCCAGATTGCGCCTGGTCTGATGATCGAGAATTAGATAGTCAGTGACGGTGTAGGTGGTGAGATTATGAAGTGGTGCTTTTAAATCTTTCTGGGTGGAATCGAGGTATTCCAACAGGCCCCCGGCGGCACGAATCGCCAATGACAAGGAGGCACAACCAAACCCCTCTAGCGATCGCACCTTATAGGTGGTCATAATTTTCTGCTTTGCTTCCACGAGTAAAAAAGATGTTTGCGATCGCAGCGTGTAGCAAAGAAAATCGGGTAGTTCAGGGGGGATCGCATCCAGTTGGGGCGATCGTTTTTTATCGTCGTAGTTACTGTAGCTGTCGAATAAATTTGGATTGGGGGCATCGGTGGGGAATAAAACTTCGGCCGGTTGGAGGCGGAGTAATTCCTGGACTAGCTGTTCTGTGTTGGCAAGCTGGGTGGTCATGAATTCGCCGGTGGAAATATCGGCAAACGCCAGTCCCCATTTTTTATTACCTTTACTATTCCCATTTGATTTTTGATGACTGGGATCAGCCGCCACGATCGCTGCCAGGAAGTTATTCTGCTTCGCCGCCAGCATTCCTGCTTCGATTACAGTACCCGGCGTAAGCACTCTGGTAACTTCGCGTTTGACCAAGCCTTGCGCTTGCGCGGCGGTTTCTACCTGGTCACAAATGGCGATCGAGAAACCCTTGGCTACTAATTGTCTGGCGTAGCGATCGAGGGCATGATGGGGAATCCCAGCCATCGGAATTCGCCCCAGGGTTTTACCACCATCTCTGCCTGTGAGCACCAGTTCCAACTCCCGCGAGACCAGTTGGGCATCCTCAAAGAAGGTCTCAAAAAAATCGCCCATTCGATAAAGCAACACCGCATGGGAATAGCGATCTTTTACTCCCATATAATGTTGCAGCATGGGGGTGAGGGCATTGCGATCGATCTGGCTGGAGTTGAGCGCGAGGTTGGTCATTGCGGTTAGTCGATGGATCTAGTGATCTAATATTCAATCCTATCCCTATTTTTGGTGATTTAGGACTGATTTAAAGTTAATGCTGCTGCTGGCCTTTGCAGTCAGCGATCGTAATTTTTATGAGGCAATCCGAGTTTGACAAATTTTTATGATTTCCAACTTGTCACCCCGACGATCGTCTAAGAACCTTATTCTTGGGTTAGGAGCGTTTGTAATCGAATAGATATTTACAGAAGTGCTTTGAATGCCGCAAAGTTATCTCTGCTTTTCGTGGCGGAATATTACAAACGCAAAAACCTAATTAGAGCTGAGTAGATATACTGAAATAGTATTGATTTAGATCGCGGCTTAAATTGATGGTTTAGCGATCGGTTTAATCTATAGATCTACGTAAAATAACTCTAAAAAACTTGTTATCTATTAAGACAGGAGAAAGACTAATAATATGGGACTTTTTGACCAGGTGGTAGGTGCGCTCAACAATCCAGAGCAACAGGCAAGCCAAAGCCAGCTCGGCAGTATTCTTAATACGGTGCAGAGTTTGACTGGTGGGGCTGCTGGTAATGATGCCAACCAATCGACCCAGCAATTATTGATGTCGGTGGTGGGTAAGCATGTGCGATCGTCATTAAAGCAAAAGCGATCGGCGCAAGGACAGCAACAGGTCGAAGAAATCGTGAATCGCTTTGCCAGCACCAATGCCAACCCCGAAGCGGTGCAATCGGTAATGTCGGAGCGAGAGCAACAACAAACTGCCCAGGAAGTCGCCCAAAAAACTGGATTGAGTATGGAAATAGTGCAATCGATGCTACCAACCCTGGTGCCAGTGGTGCTGAATTTCTTGCAAACGGGAGCCAAGAAGCCGGAAGCTGCTAGTGGTGCAACCGCCAGCAATTCGGTGCTCAATTCCTTCCTGGATTCCGATGGGGATGGCGATGTGGATCTTGGGGATGCAATGGCAATGGCCAGCAGATTCATGCAATCGAAATAAAGATCCTTCTCTGCTTTGCTAAATTGCTAAAGCTGTAAGCAGTTAATCAGGCTGGTGGAAATAGCAATTGCCCAACCTCCAGCCTTGCGCCGTTGGCAAAATCCCAGCCGGATTGGGGGCGCTTGCCAGCGGGTTGTAATTTGGTAATCAACAGTGGTTCAGTGCTGGTTTGAATCGCAAAGCCAGATTTTTTGACCAGTTGGGCGATCGCGCCGATTTCTACCTTAGCCTGCTCATTAAGCTCTGCTGGCTTTAATAATTGCGTTTCCAGAATTTTCAGCCGTTGGCCTTGATAGTCAGTAAAACAATTGGGATAGAAGCCGCGCACTTTGTTGTGAATCTCGATCGCGGCACTTTGCCAATCAATCTGCCAGTCTTCCTTGCCAATCATCGGTGCATAGGAATTCTGGCTATGATCCTGGGGTTGAGGTTTAATAGTCTCGATCTGTTGCAGCGTATCGATCAGCAGGTTTGCACCCAATTCCGCCAATTTGGGTGAGAGCGTCTCGGCATTGTCTGCCGCTTCGATCGCCAGATCTGCGATCAGCAACATATCGCCCGTGTCGATCCCTTTGTCCATTTGCATTGTGGTGATGCCCGTGACCTGTTCACCATTAGCGATCGCCCATTGCACCGGGGCACAACCGCGATATTTGGGCAACAAAGATCCATGCACATTAATACAGCCATACTTCGGCATGTCCAGAATTTGCTGTGACAAAATTTGCCCATAGGCCACCACCACAAACACATCTGCTTGCAGGGCTTCCAGCTCCGCCAGAGTTGCTTGATCTCGTTTCAGGCGATTGGGCTGCCAAACTTTTAGAGCATGTTCGATCGCCACCTGCTTCACTGGCGAGGGGGTCATTTTTTTACCGCGTCCCCGTCTGGCATCGGGTTGCGTCACCACCCCCAATACCTCAAAATCGGCGGCATTGAGCAAATGTTGGAGCGTGGGCACGGCAAAGTCAGGCGTACCAAAGAAGACAACCCGCATTTTATTCTGCTTCCGCTAAGCCAAAGACCTCAGCGAAGACCTTCTGCACCTTATAGCCAGAATCGATCGATTCGAGCGGGTCTTTCCGCAGGCGATGCCGCAAACAGAGCGTGATCACCCGTTTAATTTCATCCACATCCACCTCTGACTTACCCTCAAACGCAGCCAGAGCCTTCGCAGCGCGATTGGTAACAATATCACCGCGCAACCCGTCTACGTCTAGCTGGGCACAAACCTGGGAAATGTGCAGGCGCAACTCATGGGGAATGCCTACGGCGTTGAGGTTTTCCTGGGCGGTGACGATCTTCTTTTGTAAATCAACCTGCTCGGTTTGGTAGTGATCGATAAACTCATGGGGTTCCCGATCGAACTCGGTGCGTTGTTCTACGATCTTGACCCGCAGTTCTGGTTCTTTGACGGTGCGGATCTCGGCGTGCATCCCGAACCGATCGAGCAGTTGGGGCCTGAGCTCGCCTTCTTCGGGGTTGCCAGAGCCCACCAGCACAAACCTGGCCGGGTGGCGGATCGAGATGCCTTCACGCTCAACGGTGTTCCAACCGGAGGCGGCGGAATCCAGCAGCACATCAACCAGGTGATCGTCGAGCAGGTTTACTTCGTCGATGTATAAAATGCCGCGATTTGCTTTGGCGAGCAGCCCGGGCTCGAAGGCTTTGACCCCTTCGGTGAGGGCTTTTTCAATGTCGATCGTGCCGCAGACGCGATCTTCGGTGGCTCCCAAAGGCAGATCGACCATCAATACTTGCTTGGCGGCGATCGGTAGTTGCTCTCCCTGGGCGAGCCGTTGCCGTACTTCGTCGCTTTGCAGGTCGGCATCGACTGGATCGCTGCTGAAGGGATCGTCGGCGACAATTTGGATTTCTGGGAGCAGGTTGGCGAGGGCGCGGATCGTGGTGGATTTGCCCGTGCCGCGATCGCCCATGATCATTACGCCGCCGATCTTGGGATCGATCACGTTGAGGATCAAGGCTAGCTTCATTTCTTCCTGCCCAACAATGGCGCTGAAGGGGAAGACAGGACGTTTTTGGGTTAGGGGCTTGGCTTGGGTTACGGTCAAGGTTGGAACAACGGTAAACTTCTATTCAACTTTAGCAATATAGCTTAAAACATTGCCGATTATCTTAAATTCCATAATGTTTCAATGGCGCGATCGGGTTTGTTTTAGTTGTTTGAAGTTTTGTGTTGGGGTGGGTTGTTATATTTCTTAAGGTGCGATCGCTGGACAAACTGTGGTGAAATTGGTTATTTTTAATTCAGGTTCCGCGCGAACCTATAGTGAACCTTGAAAACCCCATAGTTTCGCGTTTGGTCTCGATCGCTTTTTCAGTAGGCGATTGAGGATTTCGACCTCTTTTCTTGTTGTGCTGTTGTACTAACATTTTAAGGGGTTCGCGCAGGTAGCGCCTGGAAGTCTTTCTGGGTCTTGGTTTCAGATACCTGCGATTGCAACGCTCCTTTACCCCGCAAGGGGACTGAAACCATGCATTGATTGTCCTAGGTATGCAGGCATGGGCTGGATTGCAACGCTCCTTTACCCCGCAAGGGGACTGAAACCCAGGGCATCCGCTGTAACTTGCCCCACATGCCTCTAATTGCAACGCTCCTTTACCCCGCAAGGGGACTGAAACATAATTTTGTGCAGTTCGTGCAGTTGGCTTGTAACATTGCAACGCTCCTTTACCCCGCAAGGGGACTGAAACTTTTACAACTCTACCCGCACCGCTCCCAGCCCTGGATATTGCAACGCTCCTTTACCCCGCAAGGGGACTGAAACAAACACCAAAGGAGGGTAGTTAATCATGCCTCGATCATTATTGCAACGCTCCTTTACCCCGCAAGGGGACTGAAACTCAGTGTGGTTGAGTTATTGTGTAAGGCATCAGTCGATTGCAACGCTCCTTTACCCCGCAAGGGGACTGAAACAGGCAAAACATAGTTAAGGCGTTGCGCAAGGCGATCGGATTGCAACGCTCCTTTACCCCGCAAGGGGACTGAAACATTAAGCTGTTTGGCTCCAATCTGGCGGTGGCAAAATTGCAACGCTCCTTTACCCCGCAAGGGGACTGAAACAATCCAGGCCAATAAGGATAAGAATTGGCAGCGAATTGCAACGCTCCTTTACCCCGCAAGGGGACTGAAACCTTTAACTCGCATTAGGGCGATCTCTTGCGAATCGTATTGCAACGCTCCTTTACCCCGCAAGGGGACTGAAACATATGGCTTTTACCTTAAGCGACTTACAGGCATTTATTGCAACGCTCCTTTACCCCGCAAGGGGACTGAAACATTCACCTCCCCCAATTCCGCGTCAAATTCTGGAATTGCAACGCTCCTTTACCCCGCAAGGGGACTGAAACGGCAAAACAAGCAAAGACTTATTTCTGATAGTTGGATTGCAACGCTCCTTTACCCCGCAAGGGGACTGAAACAATGTGGCCTCGATCGTTTTAACCCACCACAAGTTGTCTGTGATTGCAACGCTCCTTTACCCCGCAAGGGGACTGAAACCCTTAGTGTCGGGTCAAACAAAAGTGGTGTGCGCTGGGATTGCAACGCTCCTTTACCCCGCAAGGGGACTGAAACACATACCCTGGCGAAGTTCGCTTCTTGATGCGACAATTGCAACGCTCCTTTACCCCGCAAGGGGACTGAAACGCGTAGCTCCTGGAGCAATCTGCCCTTCGCCCCTGATTGCAACGCTCCTTTACCCCGCAAGGGGACTGAAACCCTGGTCTCTGCATCAAGCTGCCCATAATCAAAGGATTGCAACGCTCCTTTACCCCGCAAGGGGACTGAAACCTGATATAGCTTGTTACTGCATCATTCTCTTTGTCCAGGGATTGCAACGCTCCTTTACCCCGCAAGGGGACTGAAACGTCGTTCCGCACGGCCAGTATAAATCCCTGGGTGATATTGCAACGCTCCTTTACCCCGCAAGGGGACTGAAACCTTGCCAGAGCTAGTTGGCTTTTATCAAAAGCTGGGCTTTGAGGTAAAAGAGTCTGGAAGTGGAGCAATGGTACTCACACCTGAAGCAGCAAGAGAGTTATTGAATAAGTAATATGGCACTTGATAAAGAAAAGATCGATGAATTCGATGGTTTTGAAATTGGCTTCCAAACCAAAGAGCAGGTTGACGAGTATTTACGGCTAGCAAGACAGCAAGCTGAAGAACTCAAGGAGCAAATCCGCTCTGGAAAGGTGCGGCCTATTCCAAGGAGGCAAAGTGAAAGTTAGCCTCAATCAGAATTGCAACGCTCCTTTACCCCGCAAGGGGACAAACCAACAAAAAACGCAACGATCGCCACGAAAAAGGGCACAATAAACCTAACCAACCCAAGCCCAGGAGTAATAAGCCTTGGTAACCCCGCCGCCGATCGAGCCAGACGACAGCCCCGCAGACAGCATAGCGATCAGCGATCGCCCCCTCCCCAAAATCGGCCTGGTTTTCCTGGTTTTATGGGTGATCGCCAACATCTTCACCACCAGCATCAGCGGCCAAAACAGCATCGCCGTCGGCAAACTCTTCAGCGAGCCGATCGGTGTATTTATTAGCTATGGCTTCATCGGCGCGATCGTCGGTGCTGGCCAATGGCTGCTACTGCGGAAAGTCGTGAAGCGATCGAAATGGTGGATTCCCCTCACCGCCCTGGCCGAAACCGCCGTTGCCCCCTTTAGTTTGACGATCGCCTTCAAGCTCAGCCTCGCCACCGGCGCATTGATCGACCTGATCGCCGTTTCTGCGATTATTCGCGGAGCCTCAGTGGGTCTATTTCAATGGACAATGCTATATGGACAATTTCCCCGTGCCGCCACCTGGATCGTGGCCGTGGCCGCCAGCCGTTGCATCAGCGCCTTGATTGGCACCAGCGCGATCGTGACCCAATCGATCGATTACAAAACCGTTTATATTCTCACCAATGCGATCAGTGGTCTGTTGTCAGGTTTGATCCTGGTGTGGTTATTGCAAGCCCGATCGCCACAGCCCAAAGTAGCTGACGACATTAAGGGCGATCGTCAGGATCTTAATGCATAGCTTTTAAATTTTTATTTTTAAAGAAGATAAACCCTAGCTCAAATGCAGCGGCAACGAAAGAAACGGCAGCAAAACCGCGATCAACCAGGTTAAATACCAGGGCTTTGGTCTAGGGATCGGTTCAGCCTCAGCCAGCAACGCATCGATCCGTTCGGCTAATCGATCGCCCTGTTCTCCTTCTTTCCACTGATTCAGGCCAACGCCATAATCTAATTCCGAAAAATTATCTGGTGCGATCGCACTGGTCACCGTCATCAATAATGATTCTGCCAGAAGCAGCGGATCGACCTGTTGGGCAGCCCAGCGATCGGCGCGTAGCTCTCGCAACAACAGCAATTCCTGCCATAATGCTTCCGTATTTGGTAGCCAGAATGTCGCCTGTCGCAACCAACCCAACCAGAAAAACCAGAACGTATCGTGGTAGTGGTAATGGGCTTGTTCGTGGCATAAAACTGCCTGGAGGCGATCGGGCGTAAACTCAGTTAACATGCCTCGACTGATCACTAATTCCGGTTGCCACAATCCCACCTGCGCTGCAAACAGGGTTGGCACTTCCAAGACCCTGGCCGATTTACCATCTAGCTCGATTTTGTTGTAGGTTGCAATCTGCCTGGTTGAATTGCGGATCGAAATGAATAATTGCAACCCGATCAAGACCAGGTAAATGCAAATGCCAACCGCGATCGCACAGCCGGATTTACTCGCAGGCAGCCCCACCATCAATCCATGATGCCCCATGCAAAGCACCGCCAGGGAGGTGGTTAACACCAGCAAGGGCGGGAAGGTGAGCAAAAACAACGATCGCCACCAGCGTTGATGCCAGTCATGGGTAACATTTTGATTGGATATTTGGCGATTACTGCCTAACCAAAGCGGCGTGGCTTGGCGCAGCCCCCAGGCAAAGGCGATCGCACTCAAAATCATCACTAAATGCATTATTCTGCCTCCCGATCCTGTCGTGCCTGTTGTAGCCGCTGGGCGATCGCATCGATCTTGTCCAGGCTGGCGCGATCGAGTTGATCGGCAAATGCCGCCACAATATCCGCATTTCCCACCTGCAAGAAATTATTGAGATGTTCATAGGCTTGCAGCGATCGCGCTTCCTGACGCGACACCAAAGGATGCCACAGGATCGCCCTGCCTTTTTTGCTCATGCTCAGCCAGCCTTTATTAGCCAAGCGATTTAGCACCGTGGAAACCGAAGCATAGGCCAGTTCCCGATCGGGATCGCTCAAGATCCGATCGTGAATGTCTTTTGCGGTGGCGGAGCCCAGATCCCAAATTATGCCGAGAATTTCTGCTTCTAATCTGCCCAGGCTAAGTTTTTTGGGAGTGCGATCGGGTAGGGGACTCATGAATTATGGTTTGACTCAAAAAAGAAACAATCAAAAAAAAATCTAGTGCCGTGATATCAATAGCAATCTACTTTGACATATTGACATATTGTAGCGCTGCTCGAATTAATCTGCTCTTTTCTTATTTGTCCTTTCTTGCCTGCCTTTTCTTGCTTAGTTTTTAAGCGTTCTTAAGCATTCCTAAGCCACTACCAAACAGCAGCTACGGAACCATCAACAAGTTGCAAAGTCTGACGGCTGGTCTTTTGACATAGGGCGATCGGCTGTACCACACTATCTAGCAGAGAGAAATCAGGAGGCTTGAATTGAGGAAGTTACTATTAAGCGCATTAGGTGTGCTGATATGTTTATTCACCTGTTCGATCGTATTTGTGCAGCCGAGCTATGCGGCTGATGCGGCTAATGGGGCGAAGCTATTCAGCGTTAATTGTGCCAGTTGTCATGCCAAAGGGCGCAACCTGGTGATCAAAAACAAAACCTTGCAAAAGGATGCCCTGGAAACCTATGGCATGTATTCCATCGAAAAGATTGTCTATCAAATTGGTCACGGCAAAAACGCAATGCCAGCGTTCCGAAAGCTGAGCGATCAACAAATGGAAGACATTGCCACCTATGTGTTGCAACAGGCTGATAATGGCTGGAGCTGAGCATAACAAGCATAATAAGCACGAATAAATGCGAATAAGACTGCCTTAATTCAATCTGTTTTGGTTTCATATTCACAAATTCATAAATTCACTAATTATCAGGGGCTTTTCCCGTCTACGATTCAGGTCGAGGATAGGTTGGCTCTTTTTTATTGACGCTTTAATGTGAATGCAAACGTGATGATCTAAGCTCAAAGAGTCTCAGTGCTTAATTTTCATCGAACTGGGTTTCCTAATAAATCTGCATAAACCCGATCGGTCTTTGCGATCATTATCTCCGTGGTGAAGTTGGTTTGATAACGCTGATAGCTGTTGTGGCTAAATTCTTTTCTAAGCAGAGGATCATTAATTAAAATCGCCAACTTTTCTGCCACTGCTGCTGCATCACCCGCAACCACCACAAAACCATTATGCCCATCGATCACCTGTTCGGGGATGCCACCTACCTTTGTACCCACGATCGGCTTTTGCAAGGCCATCGCCTCCAGGAACGCCAGGCTAAAAGCTTCTTGCAAGGAAGGCAGCGCAAAGACATCAAACAAACTCACCAGATCGGCTAAGTTATCCACAAAGCCAGTAAAGACCACCCGATCGCCCACGCCCAGATCGATCGCCATTTGCTTCAGCTCAGCTTCTAAATACCCCTCTCCAGCGATCGCCAACCGCAATTGATCATGCTCTTGCGCCAACTGGGCAAAGGCCGCGATCAAGAACTCTAAACCCTTAGCGGGATTAAGGCGTGCCGCCGTACCAATAATTAAATGTTGCTCAGGGTCTAAACCATACTGCGTGGCTAAAGCTTGAGCAGCGATCGGATCAACTTTCGGCTCAGCCACGCCATTGTGAATCAGGCTTAACTTATGGGGATTAGTTTTAAGTTGCAAGAGGTTCTCTAAATCCGCTTTGCAAACCGCGATCGCGCGATCGGCAAATAAATTAATAAACTTACTGGCCAACCAATAGCTCACCTGGGCTTGATCGCCATGATAGCCATGCACCGTAAACACGATCGGCACACCGGGCAAAAACAATCGCACCAGTAACATCAATTCATGGGCGGCATGGACATGCACCAGATCGATCGGTTTTTCCTGGTGGATTTGTTTAATGTGGCGACGAAATTTGGTTAAACCCTGCCAGAGATTACGCTCCAGGCGATCGAATTTGTAATGTTTTACGCCAGCCGCTGCAAATAGCTCTGTGCCAGTGTCATCGGGTGCGAGCAGGGTTGCCTGTTGCGATTGTTGGAAATGCTTAATCAAACTCAGTGCTTGCCGTTCGGTTCCGGCCTTTTCCAGGTAGGGCAGCACATAGAGGATATGTTTCACTTTTTCCTATAAGACTATTAGCTATCAATCGATCGGTGATGAATGTTACGCAGGATATGGCGATCAGATGCAAATCAGACCAAAACTATTGATAATTAGCAGCGGTTGGGATCGCCCTGATTGAGGCATCAAAATCCGGTTTTTCATGCTCCACCACAAACACATTGGAATAGAGATGAGCGATCACCTGTTGCCCCTGTTGGGTCAGCGATAGGTAATAGAGGGCATCCTTCACATAGGGATAAACACTAGTCCAATAGAACTTGGGATAATTGCGTCGCAGATCGCCAGGGTTGTTATACCCCAAAGCCTTATTTACACCGGTTTCTTCAAACTCATAATAGAGTGCACCAATTTTTTTGAGGTAGCGTGGATCACTGAGTTGGCCAATCAGATCGGCAGCCCGCACTAATCCAGGTGGCGCGATCGTATCCTGGTGATCGCCCGTTTTGGGCACTGGAAAGCGAGTTAGCTCGATGTTATGGCAAATTACTTCAGCCTGGATCAGGCCATGCCCACCAAACCGTTCCGCCACAAATAACTTGGCGCGATCGACATGATAGGGCGTTAATCCCGCATCAGAAGCACCGGGCGGTAACTCTACCTGGCTGCCATCTAGACCTGTGGCATATTTACCATCCCGATCCTGCCGACATACCCCCTTCACATAGCCAATGTCATGGCAAACCAGTGAAATAATGTAGTGTAACCAATCTTCCGGTGAAATGCCCCCTTCGCGGATGTGCTTGCCCCGCAGAATCTCTTGCCCCACCAGGGTTACCAGGATTGTATGCTCGACATTATGATAAAGCGCATCGCTATTGGCAATATTTTCCAAGGCCATGTTGCCTGCCCAACCAATAATATCTTCATAGTTGGTTTTTAAGCCGCCATAGGTGCGACGATAACCAGCTTTGAGCTTTTCGACAAAAGCATTGATCAAAATTTCGGTGGTGTTTAACATGGTTTGGTTTAAATTCTCTGACGGTCTATTCAGCTTATTTATGTTTGGGGTAACCAAATCAAGTTACATTGATTGGTTTAATTAACTAGTTTAGCAAGTGGATTTCGACCAATCTGCAAAACTATCTAAATAATTTAAGCTCTTCCAAGCACAATCTGTTTATGATAACGATCGGCTTGAGCAGGTTGCTCGCATACTGGATAAATTGGCAGATGAGATTGTGCTCGATTGGTTGAATAGCTTCCTCAGTTCAAGCAATTCCTATATCTAGAAATGTAAGAATAATTAATTAGATGTGTTCGACGATCGAGTCTAAATATAATATTTAGCAAGCATTAATATTTGCTTTTTCTTCTGATAGCAAAAGATGTCTAAATAAAAAATTAAATCATGAAGCCAGTACATAGGTGGAAGAAAAATATTTACCAAACTATTGAGGAGATAGCCAGTAAGGAATATCAAGAAAAAGCCTGGCTGGGAAAATTAGAAGGGGTTATGTCTTCGCCTGATGAGCTCATGCTCAATTTGCTTGAGGACTTCTATTTCGATGAATTCCTTGATAGTGAAGAGATTGGTCTTAATGATCAGCAGAAACAAGCTGGCAAATACTTGTTGAAAAAGGTAGACGAATATTACGATAATTCACCTATATTTCCAATCCCAGAGGAAGTGCTCTCTGATCCAGGCTGGCATGAAATTCGCAACATGGCAAAGAACGTCCTGCATATATGCCAAGTTCAAGGTCACTATTTCTCAATTAGTGATTATGTTGCTCATAAAAAAGATATTTCTTAACGCAAAGTTAGTCAAACCTGCCTGGTTTAACTGCCAAACATAATAATTCCAGGCACAATAGAAGTCTAATTTGCAATCGCCCGATGGCCAATATCATGGCGGTAGGTTGCCCCCTCAAAATTGATATAAGCCAATGACACATAGGCATTATCGATCGCCGCTTGGATACTCTCACCGATCGCAGTTACGCCCAGCACCCGCCCCCCAGCAGTGACCAGGGTCGAAGTTTTCAGCTTTGTCCCGGCATGAAACACGATCGCGCCATGTTCTTTTGCTTTGCCAATGCCGGTAATTGGTTTTCCGGTTTCATACTTACCTGGATAACCTCCCGAAGCAAGCACCACGCACACTGCCGCCCCATCTTTCCATTCGATCGCTGGCATTTGCTCCAGCCTTTTTTCAATGCAGGCCAGCATTAGATCTGCCAATGGAGTTTCCAAGAGTGGCAAGATTACCTGGGTTTCCGGATCACCAAACCGACAATTGAACTCAATCACCTTCGGTTCACCCGCAGGCGTAATCATCAGTCCTGCATACAAACAGCCACAATAATCAATTTTGCGTTTCTGCAAAGCGGCGATCGCTGGTTCCAGCACTTGCGTTTGAATCTTTCGCTGAATTTCTGGCGTGACGATCGGCGCAGGGGCATAGGCTCCCATGCCGCCTGTATTCGGCCCCGTATCCCCCACGCCAATTCGTTTATGATCCTGTGCAGGCAATAGGGCACGAATTGTTTTACCGTCGGTGATCGCCAAGACTGAAGCTTCCTGGCCTTGCAAGCATTCTTCGATCAGCAGTGTCTCACCCGCATCACCAAACTTACCACCCAAGGCCTCATCGATCGCCTGGTTGGCTTCCGCAAACGTGGTTGCTACGGTCACCCCCTTACCACTGGCCAATCCGTCTGCTTTAATTACGATCGGTACGCCTTGGGCTTGGACATATTCTCTAGCTGCGATCGGATCGGTGAATACCTCGCTGGCCGCCGTGGGGATGCCCGCCTCAACCATAAGATCCTTCGCCCAGGACTTACTTGCCTCAATTTGCGCACCCTGCTTGGTGGGGCCAAAGATGGGCATTTCGCCAGCCTGGAAAAAGTCCACCACACCATCAGCTAATGGTGCTTCAGGCCCCACTACGGTTAGCTGCACTCCTTGCACCTGGGCAAACCGTAAAATCCCTTCAAAATCATCCTGATTCAAGGCCACATTGCGGCATTTCTCGATCGTAGCCGTGCCCGCATTCCCAGGAATACAAAAAATTTGCTTTACCTGTGCCGATTGGGCAAACTGCCAAGCCAGGGCATGTTCTCTGCCACCACTGCCAATTACGATGATTTTCAAGGCAACACCTGCTAATAAATCATGGATAGAGCTAAAGAGCTAAGCCATATCAGCTACGTTAGCTAAATTAGTTAAAGGTTGGTTTAGGGCTTGTATGTTGAGTATGCATAAGCCTCTGGGAGTCAGCGACTTGATTAGATCGCCTTAACCTCGTCGGCAAAGCTAGCTTGTTTGACAAACTCAAAGGGGCCAGCGATCGTGCCCCACACTCGCTCATCGGTTTCTGGATCATAGCCGCGATCGAGGGTGGTTAAATTAGTCTGGTTTAATTCAAATTCATGCACCAGATAGGTATCCTGGTTCTTGCGATGGACATTGCATTTTTTGCCAGGCTCAATTTTGCCCACGAATGAGCCGGTGGGGGTGCGATCGACCAGGATATTGCAACCAGGTAGTTTGACCACTGATGCTGCGGTAATTGCCGCCAATCGTTCCGGCTGCCGGGCTGCACCATAGAAAGACTCTTCGTCATTAAGTTTGTGGTTTTCAATCTCAATCCGATCGGCTGCCAAAACCAAATGCAAGACCGCGATCCGATAGGGGCGATCGATCTGAAAATCATAGGCCTGCTCGGAATATAGCCAAATACCATGATCGGAGAGCTGATTTGGCAGAGGACGAATACAAACCCTGATGTGCGCAAACAGGGGCGGATTGGCGATCGCTTGATCCCAGTTACTATAATCGCCAGTCATCCACTGGGCAAAGGTCAGAATATCGGCTTGGGTGAAGGTTGCGGTCATGCTTGATTGTTGTTAATTCAAATATGCATTCAAAATATGCGTTCAAATATGCATTCAAATATGCTAAATGCTAGCGTACCGAAAAAGTTGCTTCTATGACAATAACTATTGTTTGGATCTAATTGGCTCTGATTAGCCTTTATTTAAACCCTGGTGAGATAGTAGGCCGCATCGGAAATGATTGGTATTTCACCATAGCGACCGCGAATTGCCTGGACGATCGCATAGACCACCGCAGCAGTGGCTCCAATCAAAATCATGCTGGAAATTGTTTGATCAATGAAGCCAAAAAATGGAAAAACGCCGATCGTAGCTCTTAAAAGGCCAAGTAGCAGTCCACCCAGAATAGCTGCGATCTCAATTAAAAGTGCCTGTCCACCATTGAAACGAATAAAATGTAGCAATCGCTGATTACGAACCACGGTGGCAAAGATCACAAAAAATACTACAAACCCTAGAGTCAATGGAAATAGGCTGCCAGGTATGAGCGGAAACCGCATAATATTTAGCTCTATCCACAAAAAAGGTAGATAGGGAATTATCAGAGCTGGAATCTGGCGGAACAAATGCTCTAAGCCAAAAACTGATGCGGTTGCCAATGGCAAAATATATAATAAGCAACTATAAAATCGATCGAGTGCTCCTGAGCGTCCACGCCAAGTCATAAATATTTTTCCTGTTGACTTTTTGACTTTAGTATTTGTTTAGTATTTGCTGGTAAATGATTTTTGATCGTCAGCGACTAGATCGCAATAGATCAATGCTAATCCAAGTCTAGATCTCTATGAAATTACCGCATTCCTGCGATCGACTTTTGACGATTTGACTGGATTCTAATCCAGATCGATTAAGATTGAAAACCACCCGATCGCCCTAAAAATAATTTAACTCCTGGAATCTAGGTCGAGTTTTTTTAATATTTTAGGGTCTGGCGATTGTTTTTTAGCTTCAGTTAGTCAGCGATCTGAGTCTCTGATCTGGGTGAATTTATCTCTATTATGCGAATTTATTAAGGTGAATTAATTAATGCATCGTTTAGCCGCAACCCCAGGTGGGTGGTCGCCCGATCGTGAAGGGGTCATTTTCATTGAGCAAAGCCCCGCGCCGATCGTGATCCTCACCGCTGCCGACACTGACATTCAAACCCTGGCGATCGCGGCTGAGCAATTACCAGACAACTTTCCAGAGTTTCGGGTTGCCAACCTGCTCAATTTGCAGCAGGAACTTACGATCGATACCTATGCTGATGATGTACTCAGTCAAGCGCAGGTGGTGGTTTTGCGATTGCTGGGTGGGCGTAGTTATTGGTCCTATGGGTTGGAGGTCTGTAAGCTTTGGGTGGAGGAATATTCTAACCAGGGTTCTGATTTTAAGAATGGCCAGAAGTCTTCGGAGTCTAGTGAGCAGCTTACCCGAAAATTAATTGTTTTGCCTGGTGATAATCAATTTGATCTGGATCTAGTCGATCACTCTAATGTGAGTTTGCAAGTTGCGGAGCGATCGTGGCGCTATTTCCTCAATGGTGGGGTAGATAATATTAAGGCGGGGTTACTTTACATCAGTGATGCCTGTTTAGGGACAAACTATCAACCTGAATCGCCGCAGCCGATCGCTAATATTGGTTTATACAACTATTCAAATTCAATTCAAGGACAGGTTCAGAATTTATCAGCGGATCAATCTCAAAATCCAGCGCTGGATCGATCGCCAGGATCACCGCAATCACTATCCTCTAGCCTGAATCAAAATCAAATAATTGAAGAATCTATTGAGCAAATCTCCGATCGGTTATTTCTTCGATCCGATCGCCATACTCAGTCTCAACCGAACCAGAAAAAATATATTGGCCGAGCCGGGATCTTGTTCTATCGCGCCCATTATTTGGCCGGTAATCTTGCGCCGATTAATGCTCTTTGTGCAGCCCTGATTCAACGCCGAATCGAGCCAGTGCCAGTTTATATTTATTCGCTCCAAGATCCTCATCTGGCCGCCGAACTGGATTATTACTTTAATGGCAATCAATTTAATGGCAATCAATCTGAGCAATTAGAGCAATCGCATGAATCAGGCCAACCTCATCGATCCCAGCGATCCCAGCGATCGAATCAATCCCAGCAGTCCAACCAATCTGAGGGAAAAGCGATCGATATTTTGCTTAACACCACCAGCTTTTCGTTGATCAAACCCAATAAGCTCGATCGGCAAGTAAATTTTGAGCTAGACCAATCCGAACCAGACAAAGGAGCGATCTGGCGATCGTTGAATGTGCCGATTCTGCAAGTAATTTTGGCGGGTTGCAGCAAAGAACAATGGCAAACCCAGAGCATCGGCCTTACCCCCCGCGATCTGGCCATGAATGTAGTTTTGCCGGAAGTGGATGGCCGGATCATTACCAGGGCGATCTCCTTTAAAACCGCCTTGCCCACTAATCAAAAATTAGAAACTAATGTGGTGGTCTATGAGCCTGTCCGCGATCGGGTTGAATTTGTAACTGATCTAGCGGCCAATTGGTTGAAACTGCGCAAAACAGCGGTGGGCGATCGTAAGGTTGCGCTGATCCTGGCCAACTATCCCACTCGCAATGGCAGGCTAGCCAATGGGGTTGGTCTGGATACTCCCGCCAGTTGTATTAATATCCTCCATGCCTTGCAAATCAATGGTTATGGCGTGGGAGATATTCCCGCCGATGGCGATCGCCTGATTGAACTGCTCACCAATGGTGCAACTAATGATCCAGAGAGTGAAGCAAATCCAGTCTATCAATCGCTAGCTGCTAGTGACTATTGCAAGTATTTTGAGCAATTACCGCGATCGCTGCGGGAAAAAGTAATCAAGCGTTGGGGCGAACCGCCAGAAGATCGATCGATTAAAGTTTCTGGCATTCAACTCGGTCATATTTTTATAGGCATTCAACCCGCCCGTGGCTATGACCAAGACCCCAGCCTGAATTATCACTCGCCCGATCTAGAGCCACCCCATGAATATTTTGCCTTTTACTTCTGGCTGCGGCATGTTTTTGGGATCAATGCGATCGTGCATGTGGGTAAGCATGGCAATCTGGAATGGCTGCCGGGTAAGGCGATCGCCCTGAGCAAACATTGCTTCCCGGAGGCGATCTTGGGACCAATGCCACATTTATATCCTTTTATTGTCAATGATCCCGGCGAGGGAACCCAGGCCAAGCGCCGCGCCCAGGCGGTAATTATCGATCACCTTACGCCACCAATGACCCGCGCCGAAACCTATGGCGGTTTGCTCAAGTTGGAACATTTAATCGATGAATATTACCAGGCGCAAACCCTTGATCCACCAAGATTGCCCACGATCCAAGCGCAGATCGCCAAGCTGATCGAGCAGGAAAATCTTAATTATGATCTCGATCTTATGGTTAATGCTGGTGATACTAATAATGCTGAGGTAGCAAGTCCCGTTAATGGCATCAATAACTTAAATAGCAAAAATAAAAATGCAACCGCTAGCGATCAATCCAGGCATAGCGATCGCCAATTTTCCCAACTAACCCAAACAATCTCCCCTGCTGCGATCAAAACTAATCCTGTTGACCAGGCTAGCAAAGCAGCATGGTTGGAGATCATTAATCAGGTTGATGGTTACATCTGCGAACTAAAAGAAGCCCAGATCCGCGATGGTCTGCATATTTTTGGTCAATGTCCCCAGGGCAATCAACTACGGGATTTGATTGTGGCGATCGCCAGGAATCTTGGCGGCACGATCGCAAATAGTAGTTTGGCTCAAGATAATCAAGATATTAAAAAGCCAGATATTGGCAATGGCTCTGGTGAAAAAATACCAGCCGGACTAACCAGAGCGATCGCCCAAAAGTTTAACCTCGACTTCGATCCGCTGGGCGCTGATCTAGCTCAACCATATTCTGACTTACCCAGGCAGTTGCAAGCATATCTAGAGCCGATCGATCAAAATGTTGCTTTGAACTTTGATCCAATCGATATTAATAATTCAATTGATCCTGATTCGTACTATGTCAATCATGATCCAGCTTCCTCAGATCGTAAAGTTAGCTACGATCGCATTGCCGAGATTAGTAATAGTCACAATAGTCATCTCGAGCCTGATAATTCATCAGCTTCTACTCCAGATCACTTATTTAAGCCCTCCAAACAATGCCGCACCATTGGTCAAGCGATCGCCGCGATCGAAAACTATGCCGCTGATTTGGTCACTCAGTTCTTAAATCAAGAATTGGTAGACCATCACTATGCTTATGATTTAATCGCCAGGATTTATGAGTTACTGCAACAAAGCGATCGGGAGATCACCAACCTGCTGCGGGGCTTAAATGGTGAATATGTAGCCAGTGGAGCCAGCGGCGCACCCACCAGGGGCAGACTGGATGCCTTGCCAACCGGAAAGAACTTTTATTCTGTGGATATTCGATCGCTGCCAACCGAAAGTGCCTGGGACATTGGCAGACGCAGCGCCGAAATTTTATTAGAAACCTATTGCCAGGAGCATGGCGAGTATCCGCAAAGTTTGGGCTTGTCGGTGTGGGGAACAGCAACAATGCGCACTGGTGGTGATGATATTGCTGAAGCCCTGGCTCTGATTGGCGTGCAACCAGTTTGGGATGGCATTTCGCGGCGGGTAGTAGATTTTCAGGTAATCCCGCTTAGTTTGCTCGATCGCCCCAGGATTGATGTCACCTTGCGGATCTCTGGCTTTTTCCGAGATGGTTTTGCTAATTTAATTGATCTGTTCCAACGGGCAGTCGAAACCGTTGCCCAACTAGATGAACCCGCCGAGCTGAATCCGATTAAAGCCAGAATCACCAGCGATCGCCAAAACTTTGAACAGCAAGGTATATCGACGGTAGAAGCAGCAGCAATGGCCACCTATCGGGTGTTTGGTTCCAAACCAGGAGCCTATGGTGCAGGCTTGCAGGGCTTGATCGAAAGCCAGAACTGGCAAAATGATGCCGATCTTGCGCGTGCTTACATTAATTGGAGTAGCTATGCCTATAGTGGTTATGGTGAAGCCCATGCGGCGGCAAGCGCCTTTAAACAGCGCCTCGGCCAAATGCAAATAGTTTTGCACAACCAGGACAACCGCGAGCATGATTTATTGGACTCCGATGATTACTATCAATTTCAAGGTGGCATGATTGCGGCAGTGCGATCGCTGCGGGGCAAAAACCCCCAGGCTTATTTTGGTGACCATGCCCAACCAGAGCATCCCCAGGTTAGAAAACTCAGCGCCGAGATCGCCAGGGTCTATCGATCGCGGGTAGTCAATCCCAAATGGCTCAAAGGGGTAATGCGACATGGCTATAAGGGTGCGTTTGAACTGGCCGCCACGGTTGATTATTTATTTGCCTATGATGCTACTGCCAACTGTGTTAGCGACTTTATGTATGCAGGGATTGCCCAAACCTATTTGCTCGATCGGCAGGTACAGCAATTTGTGAATGATAAAAATCCCTGGGCCTTGCGCGACATGGCAGAAAGATTGTTGGAAGCTCACCAGCGCCAGCTTTGGCAGGAGCCTGATCCAACAACTTTGCAGGAGTTGCGATCGTTGGTGCTTTCCAGTGAGGCGCAAATCGAGATGCGCACTAATCCTAATTAAAGAAGGATCGCCAAAAAAATCGATCGCTACACAGCATAGTGAATCAATCAATAATCCAGGCTAAATACCCACAACTATTTTTATGCAATCTCGCTCTCTACTTTGCTGTGAACATGCTAAGGTACTGGGACTATTGCTCTATCTCAATGCCAAATCTAATTAAAGCAGTCTAATCTCGCAAAAAATTTGCATATAATATCCGCACATTTATTTCTATTATTAATTGTGTAGATCCCATTTGCAGGTTGCTTGATTAGGTCATAATATGCAATTTAAATGCATTGTATTTTCATTCCCAAGGTGGCGATCGGCGACGGGCTAAGATCGCAAATAAATGTTAAGTAAAGTGCTGAAATAAGCTGAATTTGCCGATGATACAATTTTGATTAGCTGCTTCCTGACTAATATCTTTCGTATATTTTTTGCTGTCCTCTGGTGTAAGAATTTGTGATCACTATCAACCTGCTACATCCAGTAAACTCAAATCCCGTTCAAACTTGGCGCTTTTCTTCCAAGGACGTGATTCGGATTGGGCGTTCCAAAGACAATAGTGTGGTTGTGCTCAGCTCGGTTGTATCTAGGCATCATGCCGAGTTACGCAGGCAAAAAATTGGCTGGGAAGTACATAGTTTCGGCGCAAATGGGACTTATGTTGAGGGTAAGCAGGTAACCCAGGCTAAGATCGTGGATGGCACAGTAATTAGACTGGCCAACTCTGGCCCTAGAATTCAGGTGCGCCTCGATGCGGACGAAAGCAGCCCGAAGGTGGAGCTAGAATCTGAGATGATCGATGCTCTGGATGAAATGGAGCTGAGTGAAGAAGAGCAAGCAAACCAGAACCCCAATGAACGCCCCACGCTGACTAATATTTAAGTCTAATATTTGAGCCTAATATTTTATTAGTATTAGAACTTGCTATTATCAATTACTAATTAATACCCAACTTGCCATTGTTACAACTGGCTCCTGCACAAGCTGAAATCATAGCGAATTGCAGTTGTTTCCCCAGTTGCTAAAAGCCGAATAACTCAATATGAGTAAAAGGTATTATTGATGGGTATTGATGGGTTATGGCAGCTAAAAGTGAGTTAAAGCCAGATCAACGCCTAGTCACCATATCTTGGGAAGGAAATGTTTGATTTTTTCGATTTTTTAGCAGTATTGTTAAGCTTTGCAAAGTAGAATAAGCTCAGTGATTAAGTTTTTTAGGAAGTAGTATGCGAGTTGCAATTGCGGGGGCTGGTCTAGCTGGCTTATCCTGTGCCAAATATTTAGCCGATTGTGGCCACACACCGATCGTGATTGAGCGAGAAAATGTCCTAGGCGGTAAGGTGGCAGCCTGGCAAGACGAAGAAGGCGATTGGTATGAAACTGGTTTACATGTCTTTTTCGGCGCTTATCCGAATATGTTGCAACTCCTTGGCGAGCTAGGCATCAGCGATCGCTTGCAGTGGAAAAAGCACGCCATGCTGTTTAATATGCCAGGTCAGGGCGGTAAACTATCTAAGTTTGATTTCCCCGATGGTTTGCCTGCGCCGCTGAATGGGATCGTAGCGATCCTGAGCAACAATGACATGCTCACCTGGGAAGAAAAAATCAAATTTGGCATTGGCCTGTTGCCAGCGATCATCAAGGGGCAAACCTATGTCGAGGAAATGGACAAATATTCCTTTGCAGAATGGTTGCAGCATCAGGGGGTGCCGGAACGGGTCGAAAAAGAAGTTTTCATTGCCATGGCCAAGGCGCTTAACTTTATTAATCCGGATCAAATTTCGGCCACGGTGGTACTAACCGCTTTAAATCGCTTCTTGCAGGAAAAAGAAGGCTCTAAAATGGCCTTTTTAGACGGTGCACCGCCAGAACGCCTGTGCCAGCCGATCGTCGATTATTTCACCGCAAAGGGTGGTGAAGTGAGGATGCAAACTGCATTGCGCAAAATCGAATTAAACGCCGATGGCACCGTGAAACATTTTCTGGTGGGTAGACCAGGCGAAGATAGCTATGCCCTTGAGGCCGATGTGTATGTTTCGGCGCTGCCCGTCGATCCGCTCAAGTTAATGTTGCCGGAAGCATGGCAGCAGCAAGCCTATTTCCAACAACTAGATGGCCTGGAAGGGGTGCCAGTAATTAACTTGCATCTATGGTTCGATCGCAAGCTAACTGACATTGATAATGTATTGTTTTCTCGATCGCCAATTTTGAGCGTCTATGCGGACATGAGCAACACCTGTAAAGAGTACGCCGATCCCGATCGTTCCATGCTAGAGCTGGTGCTTGCCCCTGCCGCCGAGTGGATTAGTAAATCTGAGCAAGAAATTGTGGATGTGGCCATAGCTGAACTGGCAAAAATATTCCCAGAACAGATCCCGCACAAGGCTAAACTAATCAAAAGTAAGGTTGTTAAAACACCACGATCGGTCTACAAGGCCACTCCAGGTTGCCAGTCCCATCGCCCAGCCCAGGAAACCCCGATCGCCAATTTTTTCCTGACTGGGGACTTTACGATGCAGCGATATCTTGCCAGTATGGAAGGAGCCGTACTTTCTGGTAAGCTGACTGCACAGACAATCGATCGCCAGATTAGCCTAAACCGATCGGCTGGTAATACCAGCAATCCAACTGATCAAGCACCTAGTAGTTCTTTTAGTGAAAACATTGGTAAAACAACTGCCGCCAAAAACCCTGCCTAAAGAAATGGGAATTAACCAGCCAGTTTCCATCTCGCAAGCCTACGAGATTTGTCGGCACATTACCGCCAAGCATGCCAAGACCTTCTACCTTGGCAGTATGCTGATGGCGAAACCAAAGCGCAATGCAATTTGGGCAATCTATGCCTGGTGTCGGCGCACGGATGAATTAGTGGATGGGATTCAATTCCAACCCACCACTTTCCAAACCCTGGCGGATTGGGAATCGCAATTGGAGGCAACTTTTACGGGTAATCCCACGGTGGCTCCAGATCTGGCGTTGGCGAATACGGTGAAGAACTACCCGCTGTCGATCGAACCCTTTAAAGACATGATCGCCGGAATGCGGATGGATCTTGAATGCGATCGTTATCAATCCTTTGAGGAGCTTTATTTATATTGCTATCGGGTCGCTGGAACGGTGGGTTTGATGTCGGCAGCGGTAATGGGATTTAATACCACCGATTCGACCTTGATTGCGGATAGCACTGAGGCGGCGATCGCCCTGGGGATTGCGATGCAATTAACTAATATTTTGCGCGACATTGGTGAGGATGCCCAACGGGGGCGCATTTATTTACCCCTCGATGAACTGGCTCAGTTTGGCTATAGTGAGGCGGATTTGCTCAATGGCGTAGTTGACGATCGCTGGATTGCCTTGATGAAGTTCCAGATCGATCGCGCCAGGGAATTTTATAAGAAAGCGGAAGCCGGTATTTCGTTTCTCTGCCATGATGCCAGATGGCCGGTTTGGGCATCGCTAATTCTCTATCGCAATATCCTGGATGTGATTGAGCGGAATAATTATCAAGTTTTTAATGAGCGTGCGTTTGTGTCTAAGCCCCGCAAGCTGTTGACTTTGCCCTGGGCTTGGCTGAGAGCCCAAACTAGCTGAAAGGGCTATAGTTTAATTAGCTACGGCACGATCGCCCAATGATTGCAATTTGATTGCAGTTTGATTGCTAAGTGATAGTGAAATAATTTTGAGCTGATTAACAAGCGCAATTATTTATGAATCACAAAAAGCCAAGCCACATATCTGTAATTATCTGTAATTATCTGTAATCGGGTAGGGCGCAATGTTTAACTATTACCTACTCTATTAATTGCGGTATAACTTAAACTATATAAATTAATTTCAATAACTGGTTAACTGATTAACTTGATTAACTTAGCTGAGGATGAGTTGGTGAGCCATGACCGAAACTAAATCTACACCAGTGGTAGACAATCGCAGCCTTTGGCAAAAAGTGCGATCGCGGATTGTCAGAATCCCTGCCCTGAGCCATACCTATCTCAGCAATGAAGAACGGCTTAAAGATCTGCGATTCCAACTGGATAAAGCTAATGCCACTAGCCAATACCAGGATTTCAGCCAGTGCCAGAATTGGGACGACTTTTTTAAGTTTTCGGTTCAGAATTTTGGCCCCCATCAAATCAAGCAAGAGATCACCGGTTTCCTGGAGTTTGCCAGCCAAAGCTCACCTGAATATGTATGTGAAATTGGTACGGCGAATGGTGGCACTAGCTTCTTGCTGAGCCAATCGCTACCATCGGTCAAGTTCATGCTTAGCATTGACCTGCTAGTCAAAAATAAAGGCAAGCTGCGTTATTTTGTCAAACCATCCCGACAAATCACCATGATTGATGGTTCTTCCTATGCTGCCCCTACGGTTGACAAGGTCAAAGATATTCTGGCTGGCAAGCAACTCGATCTGTTATTTATTGATGGCGATCATACCTATGATGGCGTTAAGCAAGACTTTTTGTGTTATCACCAGTTTGTGAAACCTGGTGGCATCATCGCTTTCCATGACATCATGCCCGACTATATGACCAGGTATGGCCAAAATACCGGACGTTGGGCGGGAGATGTACCAGTTTTCTGGCAACGGGTCAAAGAGCTCTATCCCCACCATGAATTTGTGGCTGATTATAATCAAGATGGTTTGGGAATTGGTGCGATCGACTATGATCCCAATGTGCAGATTACCGCAGATTTATTTTAGATTAAGTGGTCATCCTCGCAATCGATCGCAACCAGTTCTGTCTGGTCAATCGGACTCGTCAAGCGGAGCAATAACTTTAAATAGTTGGTTTGTGCCAGTTAAAATCAATAAAAAGTCAATATACTCACCACTGGCTCGCTGGCTGAAAATTACTTGGACAAGTGTTCCAAGCTTTGATAACATGTAATGCCTGGGTAATGCTCAGTGCTTAAAATTACATATCCTTTGGAGAGGTGGCCGAGTGGTTGAAGGCGCAGCACTGGAAATGCTGTTTAGGGGAAACTTTAACGAGGGTTCGAATCCCTCCCTCTCCGTTGCTAACTTAGCTAAATTAATTTAGTTACTTAACTTTTAAAATACCCTGCACATTCATCAGCCAATTCGATCGACTGGTCGGGTTGCTGTTTGCATAATATTTGCTTTTCTCAATTTGCTCAAAAGCATTAACCTTGCTGCCAAGCCAAACGATTAAAGCCTCACAGATAAATATATATCGGTGGGCAGGTTTATCCATGTGTCAGCGGGCTAAGGGTTGTATAAGGGAAGCTTGGCACATAAACTAGGTTTAACCAAAATATAAAGATAAAATTTTTTTAGCATAATATTAAGGTAATAAAAAATAATGACAGCAACAATTCAGCTTGCACTTGGGGTTAATGAAGAGGCTTCTGATGTGCGATTGACCCGATCGAAAGATGGCAGCACCAGCACGGCAACCTTCATTTTTGAAAACCCACTCTGTATGACAGAGGGACAGGTAAATAATGAGATTACTGGTATGTATATGTCCGACGAAGAGGGTGAGATGGTTACCCGATCGGTCAATGCCAAGTTTATTAATGGTCAGCCGGCGGGAATTGAAGCAATCTATAGAATGGATGGTGAAGCAGAGTGGGAACGCTTTCTGCGGTTTATGAATCGCTATGCTGAGGCAAATGGTATGGATTTCAATAAATCTTAGCTGGCTGCTTTAGCTCGATCGCTTGCGCTTAACTTTATTACCATGTCGATGGGAAACAAGATATAGCGATCGCAAAGTTACAATTTTGATTGCTTTGAGAGGGGGCTGTATGATTAACGGCTCTTTTTTGTGGTCTTTTCTTACCTGCGGTTAATTCTTTACTGGGGGCGATCGCTTAAAGTAAACAGTAGCTAAACTTTGCAATTCTGGCTTTTGAAAAGTAATTATGAGCAATGCTAATCCCTGCCCCGATCCGCCGTCATATGTAGTTAATTTTGCCGTGATTACGGTCAGCGATACGCGCACCGAGGAAACCGACAAGAGCGGTAAGTTTATTAAACAATCGCTGGTGAATGCTGGCCATACTTTAGGTGCTTACGCGATCGCCAAGGATGAGCCAGAGCAGATCAAGACTAAAATGGCGGAGTTGGCCAAGATGCCAGACCTAGAAGCCATTATTCTCAATGGTGGCACTGGGATCGCACCCAGGGATAATACCTATGATGCGATCGCTACGCTGTTGGAAAAAACGTTGCCTGGTTTCGGAGAAATATTTCGTTATCTGAGCTGGCAGGAAATTGGCTCACGGGCGATCGCTTCCCGCGCTGTGGCTGGTGTTTATCAGGGTAAGCTGGTGTTTTCGTTGCCCGGTTCGAGTGGAGCGGTGAAGCTGGCAGTGGAGCAGTTAATCCAACCGGAGATTATTCACCTGGTGCGGCAGTTAAAGGGATTACATTAGCCGGATCTAAGTTCCAAACCCAACACCTGCGTATGCGCCCCCCGCGCCTGGGTCACACCGATCGTACGTTCCGATGCCTCAATCATCGGTCTACGCAGACTCACCACAATGAACTGCGCCAAACCAGCCTGCTTGCGTACCATTCTTGATAGGCGCTCCACATTGGCCCCATCCAGGAACATATCCACCTCATCAAAGGCATAGAACGGCGAAGGGCGATAGCGCTGGAGCGCAAAGATAAAGCTGAGCGCGGTCAGGGACTTTTCACCCCCAGACATCGAGGCCAGATGTTGCACCTGTTTACCCTTGGGATGAGCGACCAGATGCAGGCCACCAACAAGGGGATCGGCGGAATTTTCCAGTTGCAAATGGCCATCCCCATCGGATAGCTCCGCAAAAATAGTCTTAAAGTTTTCATTCACCGCATTAAACGCCTGCATGAATGCCCGTTGACGCAGGGTGGTGAAATTCTCGATCCGCAGCAACAACTCAGTACGTTCTTGATTGAGGGTTTCCAGGCGATTGCTCAGGTCAGTAAGCCGTTCGGTCACGCTTTCATACTCAGCGATCGCCATCATGTTCACTGGCTCCAGGGCTTGCAAGCGCTTTTGCAAACGGCGTTGCTCTAATTGGCATTGCTCCAGGGTCATGGTTTCTGGTACTTCCGGCAATGGCTCCGGCAACTCCAGATTTTCTAAGTCATATTCAATCTTGGCCAGTTCCTTATTTAGCCCATTAACGCGTTCAGCATTTTTCTGTAACTGCCATTCCAATTCACGGCGGCGCTCACTCAGGGCCTGGAGGTTGCGCTCGCAGGCATCCCGCTCCTGTTTGGCTGCCCCCACCACTTCTTCAAGCGAATCGAGGCGATCTTGCAACTGCTCAATTCTGATGGATAGCTCTCGGCATTGGGTTTGCACCTGGGAGCTGGCGTTTAATAGCTCCGTCTGGGTCGATCGAATTTCCTGCAAGCGTTGCTGGCGCTGGTTGATTTTCTCGCGCAGCAGGCTGATTTGATTTTCCTTGTCGGTGAGTTTTTGCCGTGCCGTAGCCAGATGCAATTCCTCGCCATTTAGCTTTTGTTCCTGGGTTTGCAACTCCGCCTGTACCTTTTGCCATTGGCTATGGGTGCTAGATTTTTCGATTTCCGCCAATTGCAATCGGGTTGCTTGCATGCTGGTCTCGGCGGTGGAAATGTCTAGCTCCAGGCTAACCAGTTGTTTTTGGCTCTGCTCGGTAGCTTCATGATATTGCTGGATTTGTTCCTCGATCCGCTTCATGTCGCGCTCATAGCGAACTGAACTTTCCACGATTCGATCGGCCTTCATCTGGGCTTCGCGGTAAGCATTGCGAGCATTCTGCATTTGCTCTTCATATTTGGTGATGCTGGTTTGCAGCGTGCGGGATTTTTGATGGAGGCGATTGAGCATCCGATCGATTTCCATCAGCCGATCGCGCAAATGGGCAGCCTCAACGGATTCCTTCGGTGAACCAGTGCCAAAATGCAGACCCATCCGTCTGTTCACACTACCGCCAGTGATCGCGCCGGAGGTTTCCAATAACTCCCCGTCCATTGTCACCATCCGGTATTTACCCACATGCAATCGCGCCTGCTCCAGGTGCTCAAACACGATCGTGTTGCCAAACACATAGGCAAAAATTTCCGCATAACGGCTTTCGCAATCGATTAGGTTAATCGCAAAATCAACCCCACCGATGGAATGGGCATCCTCTGGCCGCAAAGATCTGGCCGATCGCATTTTATTCAATGGCAAGAAAGTGGCTCGCCCTGCCCGTTCTCGCTTCAGCAAATTGATTGCTTCTGAGGCAACTTCATCATTCTCGACCACCAGATAACCCAGCCTTGCCCCGGCGGCGATCTCCAGCGCAGTCTGATAGCGCGATTCCACCATGCCAAGCTGTGCCACCAATCCACAGACACCAGCTAGATCGGCTTCAATGATTAATTGCGATGCCTTAGTGCCCTGGGCTTCCTGCATGGCGCTGGTTTGGGCTTCGAGGCGATCGAGTTGGCGATTTTTGAGCCGTTGCTCCTGGCTGAGCCGATCGATCGTTTCGTTGGTGGTTTGTAGCTCCACCTGAGCCTGAGATAGAGCCAAACCCACATTTTGAATTAACTTTTGTGCGCCACTCACCTCACCTTGATAGAGCGCTAATTCATCTTCACTGGATCGCCCCTCTGATTCTGATAGGGTGGTCTGCTCCGCTTCCAGGGCAGTTAGTTGCAAAGTCCATTGCCGGATTGATTCTTTTAACCTGGCCTGCTCTTGTCGTTGCGGACTCAAGTTTGCTTGCAATTCATCTACGGTTTGGCGTAATTGCCCCTGATTGCTGAGCCAATCATCGGCGGAAGCGGCGATCGCCTGGAGTTCACGGCGGCACTGTGCCACGATCGTAGCCTGTTGTTCACGGGATTGATCTAGCGACGCGATTTCCAGTTGATGGGCTTCGCGTTGGGTTTCCGTTTGTTCAAGGAGGCCGACCTGCTCGCTGATTTCCGTTTGCAACTGGCCGATCGTTGCTTGATTATTTTGATAGGAAGTTGTTAAATCCTGCTGTTTGCGTTCCGCTGCCCTCAGTTCAGCCCGCTTGGCTGCATTTTCAGTCGAAACCGCTAAATATTCTTCCTCACCCAGGGTATGGACGCGATCGTTTAGTTCATTGAGCTGGACTGTGCCGCTGGCGATTTCTTCACACAAGTCTGTTAGTTGGGTTTTCAGCTCATGATCCTTGCTTTTGCCATTGGCTAATTCTGTATTACGCAGTGCTTGCTGATATTTTAAATGGCGTTGATGTAACACCACTTCCGAGGATTGCAATTTTTCGAGATCGATCCGCAATGCCTGGTATTTCTCGGCCTTAGCCCGATCGCCCTTTAGTTTTTCCTGGGCGGCGATCAATTCTTGCTCTACGATCCGGAAGCGATCTTCTTGGGCCTTAACTTCGTCTAATTTAACCTTGGCCTGGGAAATTTTACGATCGAATTCACCTACTCCGGCCAGTTCATCAATAATCTCACGCCGATCGCGGGAATTCATCGAAATAATACTGGTTACGTCCCCTTGCAACACGACGTTGTACCCTTCTGGATAAATCCGCAACCGCGATAGTTGCTGGTGCAGCTCGCCCAGGGTGCAGGGCGAATCATTGATGTAATAGGTCGATGTATAGGTGCCTTGACTGGTGACTCGGAGCTTGCGGGTGATCTTCCATTCATGGATCGACTTTTCGATTAGCTCGGCATTTTGGATCGTGCCCACCAGGATTTCTGGGCTAGCTGCCACTGAGCCATTGCCGTTTTGCTCCGCTGCTTGAGTATGATCAACATGACCATTACCATTACTGCTAGCATTTGCGCCAACCACCGCCAAGCCGTCTGTAGCATTTTCGATATTTGATTCAATATTTGATTCAATATCTGACGAATTTGCTTGGGACTCGATCGCTACGCTCATGTCTTGGCCATTGCTCTGCTCAGATCGCTCTGCGATCGCCTGGGCGGCTGGATCTGGCTCTTGCCCCAACAGTCGCAGCTCATCATCGTCCAGGCCAAAAATCACCGTGACACTGGCTTCCACCGTGCGTCCTTTCCTGGTGTGGTTCTGGTTAACCAGGTCGGGGAGGCGATCGGCTCGCATTCCCTTAGAGGTAGACAATCCCAGCGCAAACAACAGCGCATCCAGAATATTTGATTTGCCGGAACCATTCGGCCCCGAAACCACCGTAAACCCAGGCAACATGGGAATGGGAGTGGTGCCACCAAAGGACTTAAATCGGGAAAGCTCAATCAGTTTGATATACACGGCGCTTCGCTATAAATGCAATTAGGTAGGAGATACACTAAAAACGCGATAAATGCAATTTTTAGCGGCAACTAGGCACAAATTATCGCTACAAATAAATGCCAGACCTTAAACGCCAATAACTTAGCATGCAATGCCGCGATTGCAACAAATATTGCCGCGATCGCCATGTTTATGACTCATACCAAATTAGGAAATTAGGTGATCCAAATGCCGAGTCATAAGCCTTGCTCAGATGGATCGCCGATTAAAAATATGTTTCATCTAAAAACTAAAACGGTATCAGCCATTTTGCTTATGCTTAAGTTTTTGGCAAATATCCATTATCCATAACTTAGCTGGGGCGCTAGTAATCTGCTCAGATCCAGCTTGGTTAAATAACCATCATCAAAAAGCACACAACCATCGAACTTGTGAGGTTTTGCCAATGGGCGATCGCTTGGATTTGATTGTTAGCTCCGATCGTGATTTCAATGATTGCATTAGCCGATCGCTATTTTTTAGAGAGTAAAAGTATGCTGGCATACAACCAAATCAAGTTTGCTAGTGCATCTTCAAAGCACTTCTTTTACATGAATACCTATAGATAGATCAAATCAAAGCATTCAGGTCTTTACTTACCTAACATCTTGCTTGAAATAGCACGAGGTGGTCGCATTCAGTAAAAATCAAGTAAATTAACCAATGTGGATCTATTCCCTGGACATAAAATCTGAAACACTGATCAGAAAGTAGCGATTTTATCTATTTTTCCTTATCTACCATATGACTCACTTACTCCATCTTGATACCAGTCCCCGTGGCGATCGCTCTGTCTCCCGCCAGCTCTCAAAAGAATTTGTACAGATGTGGCAAGATCAACAAAATGATCACACGATCACCTACCGCGATCTTGGCCATAATCCAGTTCCCTTTGTGGATGAAACCTGGATCGCTGCTAGTTTTACACCACCGGAAGCCCGCACACCGGAACAACAAGCCGGAATTGAAATTAGCGATCGCCTGGTGGATGAATTCCTGGCCGCCGATTGTTATGTGTTTGGTGTGCCGATGTATAACTTTAATGTGCCAGCGGTTTTCAAAGCCTATATTGACCAAATTGTCAGACCCTTCCGCACCTTTGGCATCGATAGTCCCACTAATTTCTATGGCCTGGTGGAGGGCAAAAAAATGCTGGTGATTACTGCCAGAGGGGGGGATTTTTCACCTGGCTCCCCCGCCGCCCCCTACGATCTACAAGAACCCTATATGCGGACTATTTTTGGGTTTATTGGCGTTACCGATATTACCTTTGTGCATGCTCAGCAGTTGGCCTGGGGCGAAGAAGCTTCTGCCAAAGCGATCGCTGATGCGCAATCAAAGCTAAAGTCCCTGACAGCTAGTTGGTAGGAAACCCAACCTAAAGTTGAAGCAAACTTAAAGCAAACTTAAACCAGCAAATAATTGGTAGCACAGCGATCGCTGAGTTCCAAGCAATCCTGGTTGCCAATTGTCCTCTATCAATTATCAATCAACTATCAATCAACCTCGAAAATTGCGATGGATGGAGTAGCGATCGCAATTAGTTTTCATCAAACTCTTCATCATCTTCGCCGTCAGCGCCAATTTGATGTAGGTGAATATGTTTGCGACCTAGCTTGATTCTCAATTCATCACCAGGCTTCAATCCCATTTGCTGGGTATAGGCTGAACCAATCAATAAATTGCCATTGCGCTGCACACTCACCTTATAACTGGCACTTCGGCCGCCTTTACCAGTGCCCTTGTTGTCAAGACTGATTGTGCCATCGGCTTCCATCAATGCATTGTAGAATTTCATCAAATTAACTCGGCTTTGACCATTTCTAGTGATAGTCGAGTAACCACATGCCTTCGCCTTTTCTTCCTTTGATAAATGTTTTAATTCTTCAACCTTTTTTAGTAGGGATTGTCCGGTTAAAACTGGCGGTTGTTTACTTTTTGCCATAGCTTCTGAAACTGAAAAATAGACTGTCAATATGAGCATGCTGCTTAGCACCCAACCATCGATTACCCTCAACGAATCGGGGCTTTGTCGATCGCAAAGTGTTGTTAAAACAGACTTAATCTTTACTTAGATTTTTAATTAGCCTTACTTTTGGCTCGATCTCGTAGGCATGACCTGAACAGGCAAATACATGTAATTACAGTTAATTACAGTTATGGATTTACGGTGTACTTATATGTATTTATATGTATTCACAGCGTATTTGTAGGGTATTTACATATGGCAGTAATAAGTTTTGAATAAATACCAAAAAGGTGATCATGTCATTACTTAACTAATCCACAATTAAATAGACAAGCATTGATCTCAGTATCTAATATCAGTTACTGATGCGTCAAACTATGAATTTGCCCTGTTATTAAGTTTACTAATTAAGTTCATTAATAAACATCTTAGTATGTTTATTTGCGCTAAGCTGATCCGATTTAATTCTCGATATCTATTTGATTCTATTTGATCATTTGGTTGAGCCGATCGACTAAAGATCGGTGTCAGCTTCTAAATTTAAAATTTAGTCTATGGGTCTGGGGCAATTACAAAGCAAAGTTTCTGACCTGGTTCAAAGCAAGATTTGGCAGGCAAAAGTAGCCCTATGGCATTAGTAATATTGTCATCCGCTACCATATTAATTTAGGTCGGGGTTTCACTACCTAGGTTAGTTAGAGGTTAGTTATAAGTTTAGCTATGTCTGGATTAGCCATGATCTAAATTGTGGTGCTATTAGCACAAATAGGAGAGAAAAAGTCCAATTAGATTCATTTGAATTTGTAATTCATTGGTCATAATTCAATATTCATAACTGAATTCAGGACTAAATACTTATTGTTTTTGGTGGTAGTAGGTGGGGCAATGATTGGGGGCTATTTCCTTGCCTAATGTATATGTTTTATGGCTATTTTTATGGTCATTAAATAATTTCATCGATGAATCTTAACTCGCCTTGGCTTAATGATTTAAATCCGATCATCTCATCCTGAAATGATGGCGATCTCACTGGATCAATACATCCTGTAAAGAACTATAGCTAGGGATGGCGATCGGCCATCAAGCCCTTTAGAATATTTGCATGGAAAACAAGCCCCACCAAGTCCGGCAATCAAACTTGAGTCTAATATCACGATTGCGATTCAGACCTCCCGGCAAGCCCCCCACTAAAAACCCCAGCAAAACTCTGAGTGCGAGTATTAGTGAGAGTATTAGTGAGAGCATCAATGCGATCGCATCTGTGGCGGGATTAATCAGCGTGATTTTGGCATTTGAGCATTTGCCAGAAACTACCGCGATCGCGCAGGTTACTCCAGATCAAAGCCTACCTAGCCCTTCCCAGGTAGAAACGGCGGCTGACCTGTTAACGATCACCGGTGGCACGGAACTAGGCGGAAACCTGTTTCATAGTTTTCAGGAATTCTCGGTACGTGCTGGAGAAACCGCTTTTTTTGATCACAATGCCGCGATCGCAAATATCATCAGCCGCGTTACTGGTACTAACCGATCAAATATTGATGGTCAGATTCGCACCAACGGTAGCGCCAATCTATTTTTGCTCAATCCCAATGGCATCTTATTTGGTAATAATGCCAGCTTAGATATTGGTGGTTCTTTCATTGCTAGCACTGCCGAGGGGGTGGTATTTGCTGATGGTAGTTTGTTTAGTGCTAATAATGCGGCAATCCCCGCTAGCTTATTGACTATGACTGCGCCAATGGGCTTGCAATTTGGCAATAATCCCGGCAGCATTGTTTCTAGCTCGCAACTACCAATTAGAAGCGAATTGCGCCTGCAACCTAATCGAACCCTGGCACTGGTGGGCGGAGATCTGGCGATCGCTGGCAGTGTCTTGACCGCACCGATCGGCAGGATCGAATTGGGTAGCGTTACCACGGCGGGAGTCGTTAACCTAAACCAGATCGAACAAGGCTGGCAGCTTGACTATGGCGAAATTAACTCAACTGGATTTGGCAATATTAACCTGAGCGATCGCGCCTTTGTGACCACCGATGGCAATGGTGGCGGTAATATTCAGGTGCAGGCTAGCAATCTTACTCTCTTGGCTGGATCGACCATTTCCGCTAACACGCAGGGCGATCTACCGGGTGGGAATTTATTGATCCGGGCAACCGATGCGATCGAATTGGTGGGCGAGTCCCCCGATGGACAGTTTATTACTCTGTTCACTAGTTCGGTTTTGCCCGGTGCATCTGGCAATGGCGGCAACATTAATGTGATTAGCGATCGCTTAATTTTGCGAGATGGGGCACAAATCCTCAGCGGCACTTTTGGGATTGGCAATGCCGGAAATACCAATATTCAGGCGCGGCAGATCGAATTGTCTGGGATCAGAAATGATGGCTCTACGGTGAGCGGTTTATTTGCCACGGCGGAGCCAGAATCGATCGGTCAGGGTGGTAATTTAACCATTGCGGCCGATCAATTTGTGGTTAAGGATGGCGCTCAGGTGGTAGTTACCACGTTTAGTAGTGGCAGGGCAGGCGATCTGACTGTGCGGGCGGAGGCGATCGAGCTTGCTGGCGGCAATCCCCTTTCTCCGGTGGATGTGAGTGGGTTTAAAGCTTCCGCTGATGTTAATTCCACTGGTGATGGCGGCAATTTGAGCATTGAAACTAATCGGATTGTAATTAAGGATGGCGCTGAGGCGCAGGTATCTACCTTGGGGACTGGCAACGCTGGTAACTTGCTGCTCACGGCCACGGAATCAGTGGAGCTGGTTGGCACCAGTGCGGATGGGTTATTTCCCAGTGCACTAAGGGCTGTGTCTGGTTTGGAGGGGAATTTCACTGAGGCTACGGGCGAGGGCGGCGATCTAACAGTAATCACCGATCGCCTGGAGATCCGCGATCGCGCCAATATTGCAGTGAGTGCGATCGGCCCCACGGGCGGGGCTGGCAATCTGACTATTTTGGCTAATCGTATTTTCCTAGATAATCAAGCGGGGCTGGAAGCAGAGACCAGAGCAGGCGATCGTGGCAATATTAATTTAACCCTGGGCGATACATTGCAACTCCTGGGTAACAGTAGCATTAGCACCAATGCGATCGGTACTGCCACCGGTGGCAACATTGCGATTTCCAGCCAAACCCTGGCCGCCCTCGAAAACAGCGATATTACCGCCAACTCGGTCAGTAATTTTGGTGGGTTGGTAAGTATCTCTGCTCAAGGTGTTTTTGGCACAACCGAGCGTGACAGCCTTACTCCTGCCAGTGATATTACCGCTAGTTCTGAGCTTGGCGCACAATTCAGCGGCGTAGTTGAAATTAATACTCCAGATGTCGATCCGGCCCAAGGATTGTTAACTTTACCGACTAGCTTTGCCGCCGAGAATCAACTGGTAACCAGTGCTTGCGCGATCGATCGGAATCTTTCCAGTGCCAAACTATTAATTACTGGACGGGGTGGCTTGCCGATCGCCCCAACTGTCGCCAGGAGCGGAATTGATATAATAGATGATCTAGGGGATAGTTGGCCGGAGCCCCCTCAACTCTCAATGCGCTCAAGCCAGACCCAGCCTGAGTTGCACTTAAATAAAAGTGCTGATTCCCTCGATCGGCAAGCTCTAAACATATCAAGTTTCCCTCAACTCAAATCTAACCCTGATGCATCGTTGCCAACCACATTAACCCCGCCGTCAGCGATCGGCTCTCAGCCCCAATTGCTGACAGGAAGGCAAGTCCAAAATAAAGCGGATATTAGTAGCAGTAATAGTGATACTGCGATCATTGAAGCGCAAGGTTGGCTGCATAATGCCCACGATCAGGTTGTGTTGGTATCTCAGTTACCGGATTTAAGCCAAAATCATGGTTCAGAGATAGGCTCAGAGCCACAGGCCACAACATCGGCCAAGATCAACAGGATCAATTACACCGATCGACTCGCAATGCAGTCCAGATCACGCGCCTTTGGCGATCGGCATCACTGCTATCCGGCTGCATCAGTTAGATAATTAGTTGCGCTAGCTATGATGCAAGCATAAAGATGATAATTAGCGTTTGTTCAAGTAACAAAATCGCTAAATAGACTTAACCTGTGTTGCCATAGTCCCTGTTTAATTAAATTAAATTAAATAGTAAATAAGCTGAATACTCTTTAACAGACTGTTCATCGCCGCTTAGCGGGTGGGCAGAACTTGGTAAATATGCTTTAATTTTGATTTCCAAGTAAGGCGCAACAATGTGGTTAAGAATATTGTCAAGATTTTTAATGAGACGAATGTAGGTAATCTACTTGAATGAATCCAGCCGATCGCGGGATGCATGATCAAGTAATAAGCAAGTAATAAAGCTAATCAGATGGAAACCAATAGAAGTTAATCGCCTAGGCGAAACTTAACATAAGACTGAGGGGATATAAACATGGAATTTTTTGATTTAACGAATGGTAATGATACCCGCACTTTTAATCCGGGGGAATTAGGTGGCCGTCCGGTGCGATCGCTAGATGGTGATGACAATGTGACTGGTTCTGCGGATAGTGATGATATTAACGGTAACCAGGGCAATGACACGATCGATGGTGGGGCTGGGAATGACACCTTCGTGCGCGGCGGCAAAGGTAATGACAATGTGTTTGGTGGTGCTGGCGATGATCCCCATGTTAACGGTAACAATAACAACGACACAGTCGATGGCGGTGAAGGGAATGACACCGTTTTTGGCGGTAAGGAAAGCGACGTAGTTAATGGCGGTAATGGCAACGATCGCGTTCAAGGCGATTTTGGGATCGATACGCTGAGTGGTGGAGCCGGAGCTGATACCTTTGTGTTGCAGCGGGGCAAGGGCGAAGACGTAATCCTAGATTTTTCTGCTGGTGAAGATGGTTTCTTCCTCGAAGAAATTAGTCCCAATGAAATTAATCTCAATGAATTTGGTGGCAACACAATCATTTCTGACTCGGTGACAGGTCAACCGGTGGCTACTTTGGTGGGGGTAAATCAAGCTACCGTTGCCGATATCTTGGGGGTCAGCCCTGGTCAGGTTGGCATTGGTGGCTCCAGTGCTGGTGCTGCGGGCGGCAGTTTCAACACCACCAGTTTGGAACCGAATGGCGGCTGGGATGGCAATGTTACGATTACCGATCGCGGTGATGGTTGGGATGCCTTTGGTAATGTGGAAATCCTCAATAATTCGTTTGTGTTTATTGAAAACGAACTCATCCCAGTTGAGAATGCCCTGGTATTCCGGATTTTCGCCGATGAAAATGATGATAATGACACTGTTGATCTGGAAATTCTCGATCCTTCCCTGGGGGTTGGTTTCGCGCAGAGTCAATATCAAGCGCAGGAAGATCAGGTGCTGGTGGTGATCGATCTGGTCTTTGATGACAGTGGATTTGATACGGCAACTCTATTTATTAATGAGTAAAATCAACGGCTAAAAAGGGAGCTATAGCGATTCTCGATTGCGTCAACCCTGGATAAGGCATTTGGGAACGGAGTCAGCGTAAAGGCTCTGTTTCTTTTTGCTTATAAATTCGGCACACAATAGCAATAAAGAGGTGCAGATGTGCGGCGAAAGACGCTCTAACTCGTCTTGTTCCCTATAGCTAAATAGGATTTAATTGCCTGTAATGCAGCGCTACGTGTTTGTGTTAGGACGCATTTTGGGGCTATACCCTGATACATAAAGCTTATAGCTATGGAGAGGTCCTAATCATACAACCATTTGCTATATCAGATATAGAAAGAATAGTTTTGTGATGTTATCGCGATCGAAGGGTAGTATTAGCTATTGCAGCAAGTAATTCATAATGGATTAATAGATTAAGTTGGTAAAAATAGCCTAGAAAGTAGCGCCAAAATCAACCATAGCGACATAGAGCCATCCATGTTTAGGAATCCCAAGCAGCCCGCTGAAAATAAACCACGCCCCTTTAGTAATCATGGTAATCAAGCCTATGGCGATCGGGCTCAGGTGTATGAAGAAATTGTCAAGCAAATTGATCTGATGTTGCGGGCACGCTATTCATTGCTCTATGTGGTCACCGCCGAAGAAGAGCCGATCGAAGAGGTATTATCCCTGGTCGCCAGCGTGGGGCAAGCTAAGCGCCGTGTGTTTTATTGGGATATTGTGCGGGGCTGGAGCGACAATGGGGCTGATAAGGGTTCAATTATGGGTGCGCTGACGCGGGTGGGTACTCCAGCCAGGCGATCGCCCCTGGAGGCTAATGCTAATCCTGGCGATCGGTCTGTTGATCCACTGGATGATCATCAAAATGCGATCAGCAATATTTATGTGTTGCGGGATTTACATCCAATCCTCAAAAATCCAGCTACTCCGGCTAATATGCCCACAATCCGCGAGTTAAAAAACCTGGCGCGTCAGCTTAAGCGCGATCGAAATATGCTGGTGCTGACCAGCCATGCCCTGCATATTCCCAATGAACTGGCTGAAGAAATTACGGTGCTGGATTTCCCCCTGCCCGATGAGAAGGAAATCAGTTATCAAATTCGCCAAAAAATTGCCCCCGATAAATTAAAAATAGAAGGGCTGGCCTGGGAGCAATTGGTCAAAGCCTGCCAGGGACTCAGCCGCACCCGGATCGAGCGGGTTCTGGCCAAGGCGATCGCCGCCAAACAACAGGTAGACGACACCGACATTGAAAATGTGCTGGACGAGAAAAAGCAGGCAATCCGCCAGACTGGCATTCTGGAATTTTATAAAACCAGTGAATCGCTCAAGAGTGTGGGTGGCCTGGAAAACCTGAAGCAATGGGTACGGATTCGCAAAGATGCCTTCACCGAAGAGGCCAAGCGCTATGGCATCCCCACGCCCAAGGGGGTCTTGCTGGTGGGCATTCAGGGTACGGGTAAATCGCTCTCCGCCAAGACGATCGCCCATGAGTGGCGATTGCCCCTGCTGCGACTCGACACGGGTCGATTGTTTGGTGGCATTGTGGGGGAAAGTGAAAGCCGGGTGCGGCAAATGATCCAGCTTTCTGAGGCGGTGGCTCCCTGTGTGTTGTGGATCGATGAAATCGATAAAGCCTTTGGTAATGTCTCGTCAGGCATGGATGGTGATTCTGGCACCAGTCGCCGGGTGTTTGGTTCCCTGATTACCTGGATGCAAGAAAAAACCAGTCCGGTGTTTATTGTGGCCACGGCTAACAATGTAGAAATTCTACCAGCGGAGCTGCTGCGGAAAGGGCGATTTGATGAGATTTTCTTTCTCAATTTGCCCACCAAAGCCGAGCGCCAGGAGATTTTTCGGGTGCATTTACAAAAATTCCGACCCACCAGGGTACGCGATTTTGATATGGAGTTGCTGGCACGCCAGACCCGTAATTTTAGTGGTGCGGAGATCGAACAGGTGATTATTGATGCGATTCATTATGCGTTTGGTCATGGCCTGAGTGGTCAGCGGCGGGATTTTACTACCACTGACATTACCTATTCAATTAAGGAAACTGTCCCCCTGGCAGCGATCGCCCGTGATCAAATTGAGGCGTTGAAATGGTGGGCGGCGGAAGCAGGAGCCAGAACTGCCTCCAATGATGTGGAGCTGACGGAGGAGTTGCGCCAGTTTAGCCGCAAGCGCGGAATTGATAATATCGATAATTTAGACAATCTGGATGATTTGGATAATCTGGGTGATTCGGGAAGGCCCGATCGGGAAGATGGCTCTAATAATTGACCAATTTCAATCCAATTGCTGTTCATTTAAATTAGCAATATTTAAATTAGCGATCGGCTAGCATATGTGAAGCATAATTGAGGATTAGTTAATTAATTCTGTAATTATGCCGCCAAGTCGTCAGGCAGTTAGAGAGTATAGTTATCTGCAATTTCCCAAACCAAATTTACCACTTGATCAGAATATGTCTAATTACGCCACCGCCCCAGATTTAAATGTTGCCGACTATCTTGTGTTGGGACTTGCCACTTGGTTTGTGAGGGAAGATGGAGAAGTGATTCCAGTTAAGGTGATCGAGCCGATCCCTTCTTCAGCGCTCGAAGCAATTTTGAAGAAAATTCCCACTTCCTATGAAAAAGCCTATGCCACTGAATTAGGCCAGGTGATGACCGCAGATGGCTCAATTCAAATGCCAGCGCAAGTTTTTGACAACGAGGCGCAAATTTGTCAGGACTTTGAGGAAAGGGCGATCGCGGCGACCCGTACCTATAAGGTGCGCCCCGAAGCCACTGAGCATATTAAGGTAGGCGAGACCTATACTGATTTTAATTTCTCATTGGAGAAAAAACGGATTCTTAATGCGGCGCGGGTAGTCAAGGATGATGATAATGTGAAGCAACATTCCCATACCCACAAGGTGCTCTAAATCCAGTTTGCCCAAGGCATCTAGAGCATCTAGAGCATCTAGATTGGGCTAGCAATTGAAGCCTGGGTTAGGACAACTTCTATATGCAGATATATGCAGACAGGATTTATAGAGATATAGAGATACTGTCAAAGATTACTATGCCCTAATTTTCTCCTCGATCGCCATAGGGGCTGATCCCTGCCCAATTTAAAGTTTTTTTAGATATGTCTGATAGGTACTGAATAGATATTTTGTTTACATAATTCGACCTATTTTTTTTGAGCTAGCTTGCCCCGCTTACTCTAGCTCTAATGTACACCCCCCTAGCAAAGGCACTTAAATCCCTAGAACCAGAATTAAGTAATGAGCAAGACAAACGATTTGCTTGTTTAGGTCAATTTGGACGCACTCTACTGCGATTAGCTGGTTTATTAGTCACTTTGAGTTTTCAAGAGCTGTGATGATCCTGAATCCAGCTACCTCACAATCCCCGATCGTAATACCGTTAGATCTAGGATCAGACACAGGTACTAGAGCAGAATAGATATACAACGGTTATGAGACATGGAAACAGTTTTAACTATCTTCATGTTTCAACTTTGGGCGATCCAAAATTAGAAAATCGCGGTATTATTTTAGAAAGCGAATAACCAAAATTAATTATTCTAGGACTAATAGTTTGCGCCGTTTGCAAGGTTTACTTTGTGCAAGTGGCGTTATTTTTGTGTAAATTTACAATTTAGATCCCCCGATCAAAGTGATCAAAATTTAGCTCAGCCAAGACCCATGCAATTAGCAAAAGTAAGCTATCGATCGCCGCAAGTGGGTAAAGCAATCGCCCAATCGTTACAGCAAACTGGTTTTGCCATTCTCTGCGATCATGAAATTCCAGTGGAGACGATTCAATTTGTGTATCAGGAGTGGCGATCGTTTTTTGCGAGTGCTGCTAAGCATGACTATCTACACGATATACATGAAACAAATTCCCAGGCTGGCTATTTTCCGATGTTGGCAGAACATGCCAAAGACTATGGGATCGCTGACCTGAAAGAGTTCTTTCATGTCTACCAGCGGCAGGACTTACCCACCCAAATAAGCCATCATACCTGGCAATTATTTAATGATCTGCTGAATCTGGCCAAGGAAATTCTCGGCTGGATCGAGATTGATACGCCGCAAGTATTTCCCGATCAGCTTGAATCTTTGCAACAAATGATTGCCCACAGCCCCAATCATTTACTCAGGATTTTGCATTATCCACCCCTGACTGGCTCAGAACAAATCGGCGCAGTGCGAGCAGCGGCGCACCAGGACATTAATCTAATTACGCTGTTGCCTGCAGCTACCCATAATGGTTTGCAAGTGCAAGATCTTGAAGGGCATTGGTATGAAGTACCCTGTTGTCTGGGTGAGATTGTGATCAATGTGGGCGATATGTTGCAGGTTGCCAGTGGCGGCTACTATCGATCGACTACGCATCGGGTAGTCAATCCGATCGGACTGGAAACGGGGCGATCACGCTATTCAATGCCTTTATTTTTACATGCCCACCCCGCATCAATTATTTCCACCACTGGCCTAACCGCTGGCACCTACCTGGCTGAGCGTCTACAGCAGATTGGCATCCTCGGCTGAGATCGGCTCTGCACAACTACTCAGTGATGCCTGGAGGGGAACCGGGGCAGGGAAAAGCACCACCTGGCAAAACGGCAATTTATTACTGCCAAAGCCAGTTTTAAACTCTTCGGGCACAGAGCCAATCAAGGAGTCAATTACTAACTGGTTAGGATCTTCTGGCACTACTTGATACAGGATACTCAGCACATCATCGGGGAACCAGGCTCTAGCCAGGCTTAGTAATTGATTTGAGTTAATAATTTTCTCGCGGCGATCGGGCAGCAGCCGCATCCCCACCAGACGGCCATCCTGGAAGTAAACATTGGCAATAAAACCACTGGCATAGACCAACTCTTTCTCAGGCAATGCATAGATCCCTTCGCCCCCCGGCAACCATTGGTAAAAAATTGCCACTTCGCCCACCTGAGTTTCCAGGGCTAACCAATTATTATCTGCTGCATATTCAAAGAATTGAGCCTGCACCATGCCCAGATGGAGTGTATCGGGCTGTAAGGGTGGACGGGCACGGGTTTGGAGACTGGGTAGTTGCCTGGTTGCGCCTAACTTTTCACCGGTATTAGTGTGATTAGGAGCTTCTGTCTGTGGCTGGTTGTTGGTAGGATTGACAATGGGATCAACCACGTCAGTAGCCTCAATTTTTTGCTCCTGAGCCATTATTGTCGGATTGGTTTGTCGCCGGGGCTGATGATCAACCTGACTTTTGAGCAGAAAATAATTAGCAGCGTAATTATCCTGTGCCCTAACCATAGGCGGCACCGCTGCGAGCATAACCTGCATGGCTAAACCAAGTGATGCGATCGCAATTGGTATTTGAAGGCGAACGGCAGGAGTCATGATCAAAAGCTCAAGTTGGCAGGCTCAATGCAGGCTCAATAAAGTAAGGCTTAATAAATAAGACGTAGCTAGCCCTAACTTAGCAAAAAAACTGTTACAGTAGCCTTATATTAGATTTAGTTTATTAGATAAAGACTTTGGATAAGTAAAAGTTTATGACTAACTCCTCAGAACAACAGGTCGATCGCGGTAAAAACAAAGCCAAAAATAAGAGCTTTGATGCGATGAAAAACTTCTCTGAAACCTATGCCAAAAGAACAGACACTTTCTTCTGTGCCGATCAAAGTATTACCAACGCTGTGATCGAGGGCTTGGCCAAACATAAGGAAGAACTTGGTGCTCCCCTGTGCCCCTGTCGATATTACGAAGACAAGGAAGCTGAAGTCAAAAACTCCTACTGGAACTGCCCCTGTGTGCCAATGCGAGAGCGTAAGGAATGTCACTGTATGTTGTTTTTAACTGATGATAATCCCTTTGCTGGTGATAGACAGGAATTGGAAGTAGTAAGCGTTGACTACGATGATGAGTAGAATTTCAGCCGTAATTATTGCTCTTGGGTCTTTTCCCCTAAGAATTTTAAGTTTCAAACTCTTGCTATTTTGATCTGCATAAAATCTCTATGGTGAGATTGGTTGTCATAAATACATCAAGATCGCAATTAGCGATCGTTTTTGATCAAACTGGCGTTCCTCGGCCAAGAAATATCAGAAATATCAAATCAATGCGATCGCATGAACACACCTCGTTCATGTCGGTCAATTAGTCACAAACTATTGATCCTGCCCTTTAGACATAGTTTGTCATACCAAAGTTATTGTGATCACCTGTCTTAGTGATGAGGCAGGTTTTGTTTGATTTAGGCTAATATTTCTATAGCAAGTGCTTTGCTCATTTAACTGTGGCTGTTTGCGGCTTAAATTTTGAATATTTATTTGAGTTATTTGAGTTATTTGAGCGGAGCGACATCCATCCCAAGGTCTGTCATTGACCATATCGGCTAAGCGCAGCAAGTTTAATCAAAGAATTTAAGCTATAAACTACTAAATCAAAATTTAAATTAGCAATACTATATAAACAGTTTTCAATAGTTTGAGTCGATCGATCGGAAAAGCAATTCAGTAATAGTCCGTCTAAGGAAGCAAAGAGCGGTGAAGAATAACAAAGGTAATAAATTCTGGAAGAACTTTGGCATCTATGCCCTACTTTTGGTAGTGGTAATTGTGCTCGGTTCTGCATTGATTGATAATCAACCTCAACCCCAGCAACAATGGCGCTATAGCCAATTGATTGAGGCGGTAGAAAATAAACAGGTGTCGCGGGTAAACATCAGCAACGATCGCACCTGGGCAGAAGCAACTATCCCCGACCCCAACAGCATGGATAGCAATAAGCTGGTACGGGTGAATTTACCCAATGATCCAGAATTTGTGAGCATCCTGCAACGCAACAATGTTGAATTTGATGTAGTCCCACCTCGCAATCAGGGCGCATTTTTGCAAACTATTAGTGGTTTGATTTTGCCAATTTTGCTGCTGGTGGGTCTGTTCTTCTTGATCCGCCGCGCCCAGGTAGGCCCTGGTAGTCAGGCAATGAACTTTGGCAAGTCTAAGGCCAGAGTCCAAATGGAGCCACAAACCCAGGTTACCTTCACTGATGTGGCTGGGATCGAACAAGCCAAGTTGGAGCTAACTGAAGTAGTAGATTTTCTTAAAAACAGCGATCGCTTTACCGCTGTGGGTGCCAAGATTCCCAAGGGTGTGCTGCTGGTTGGCCCTCCTGGGACTGGTAAAACCTTACTTGCCCGTGCCGTAGCCGGTGAAGCTGGCGTACCATTCTTTAGTATTTCTGGTTCTGAGTTTGTCGAAATGTTTGTGGGTGTGGGTGCTTCCCGTGTCCGCGATCTGTTCGAGCAAGCCAAATCCAATGCGCCTTGCATTGTATTCATCGATGAAATTGATGCGGTTGGCCGTCAGCGTGGCGCTGGCCTCGGTGGTGGTAATGATGAACGCGAACAAACCCTGAACCAGTTGCTCACGGAAATGGACGGGTTTGAAGGTAATACTGGCATTATTATTATTGCTGCAACCAACCGTCCTGATGTTCTGGATGCGGCACTATTGCGCCCCGGTCGTTTCGATCGCCAGGTGGTAGTCGATCGCCCCGATGTCTCCGGTCGCCTGGAAATTTTGCAAGTTCATGCCCGTGGTAAGACCCTGGGTCAGGATGTAGACCTCGAAAAGATCGCCCGTCGCACCCCTGGGTTCACTGGTGCAGATTTGTCGAACCTGCTTAATGAAGCAGCGATTTTGGCTGCCCGTCGGAACCTGACCGAGATTTCGATGGATGAAATCAATGATGCCGTCGATCGTGTCTTGGTTGGCCCCGAAAAGAAAGATCGGGTGATGAGCGACAAGCGCAAAAAGTTAGTGGCCTATCACGAAGCTGGTCATGCGATCGTGGGTGCATTGTTGCCTGACTACGATCCAATTCAAAAAGTAACCATTATCCCCCGTGGTCGCGCTGGTGGTTTGACCTGGTTCTTGCCCAACGAAGAACGGATGCAAAGTCGCGCCTATTTGCAAAATCAAATGGCAGTGGCGCTTGGTGGCCGCCTGGCAGAAGAAATTATCTTCGGCGCAGAAGAAGTAACCACCGGGGCTTCCAGTGATTTACAACAGGTAGCCAATATTGCCCGTCAAATGGTGATGCGGTTTGGCATGAGCGATAAGTTGGGGCCGGTTGCCCTCGGTCGTGCCAGTGGCAATATGTTCCTGGGTCGTGAGATCGCCTCCGAGCGTGATTTTTCTGAAGAAACCGCCGCGATCATCGACGAGGAAGTTAGCGAACTGGTAGAAAATGCCTACAAATGCGCTAAGCAAGTTCTTAATCAAAACCGCCATCTACTCGATCAGTTAGCAGATCAACTAATTGAGCGGGAAACCGTTGATGCGGAAGAGTTACAAGGTATGATCGCCAACGGTGAAGTTAATTTAGCTGGTGTGCTCTAGGTTTATTAACTAAGTAATTCACCGCCATTCATTTCATTACGGTAGCTCTAAAACACTGTAAAAAAACGTTCTTAAATGGTAGCCCTGGCTGTTAGTCATGGGCTACTTTTCGATCGAAAGGATCTTTTTGATCTTGCCCGGTTGCGCCCAGTTACACTGTCCCCCACCATTTAGCTCATGCAGGATCTTAGGGATATGGGGATTTTGAAGCAAGTCTAAAAGTTGCTGCGCGTCCACCAGATCCCAACAGGGAATAAAGGCATGCATCGCCTGGTTGCCCTGCCACATTTGGTCATCAACCTGGGTTAAAATTTGCGGCCTAAAATCATGCTTTCCATAGGCTTGCCAGATGATTTTAAAAGGAGCAAAGGAATAGAGCCCCACCCCCAACAATGCCCACCAGTATCCCTTGGCGATCGCTGCCCGAATCAACGTCCCCTTACGATTTTGGAGTTGAACCTTAAACTTTTCTAGATAGCTACGCAAATCAGGATAGCTAGCTAAACGCTCCCAGGCGATCGGTTTGCCAGTTTGTTGCTCATAGGGCAACAGAATCCATTTGGTTGGTTCTTGCTGCTCAGTTTTCCATAGTTCCTTCGTGGCCAAAGGGTAAATAAATTCCGCTGGCAGAAAATCCGGCTTTTGTTTAAAAATAAATACCCCATTAGCGCCGCAGGTATTCACACCCTGGCGCGGTTTCTGGTGGGGGGTAATCGCAATTTCGATCGCTTCCTCTTTTGCCCCTAGCTGATTGCGAGGCGTAATCCGCCATTGATCCGATCGCAATCTCAATGGTTGGGCAACGTATTCCTGCCAATCGCCATCTTTTTCGCAGTAATACTTAACCGGAAAGGTTTGCAGCATATCGATCGTAAAGGCCGCCGCCGCATAGGCCGTAATTACTGATTCAAATACCTCGGTTTCAGTGAATTCAAATACTGCATTGACGCAAAAATCTCGCCCCTGCGATCGATAATCCCGGAACCCCAGGTGGGCATCTCCCCCAGAAAAGAGCGATCGCGGCACAAAAAAATAGCCAGCCCCATGATCATCTAAAAGATTACCCAGGGCAATTTTCAAAATCAAAGCGGCAATATCCACCCGCGAGGCTCCCAATAGGACTTGTTTTTTGTCGGGGACAAGTCCAGCGGCGACGAAATATGGTTTTAATTTTTGCTTATAGCTATCTGGCAGATCGGTAAAATTAGCCCAAGGGGGATTGCCCACCAGAATGTCAAATTTGAGATCAGGTGGATTAATAATTAAGTCCCGCTCCAGGCAATTAGCCGCCGGGAAATTAATCCCATATTCCCGCTTGGCGATCGCGCGAAAATTCTCTAAATGCTTGCCCTGGCGATCGATCAAGGTGATCCTGTTAACTAAATCAGGAGTTAAAGGAATATTGCGCTCTCTGGCAATTTGAAACAAACTCAAGGCAAAGATACCCGCCCCAGCAGTGGGATCGCAGACCGTGGCTCCTGCTAGCCAGCGATCGCCCACCTGCCATTGATCCAATAGCCACCTTGCCCACCTGGCGGGAGTAAATACTTCACCAATTTTGGCTGCTTGTGGAAGAGCAATGACTTTATTCATCAACAGCCAATCATGTCGCTTAGTTTCTCTTAATTCAATCTATAAAATATTGGGTAGTCATGCAGTAGTAAGGATAATTAGCAATCGATTTAAAATTCGGAGCTTAGCTTGTTTGGGTTATAGATATTCAACTATCTCCTAAATCCTTACTTGTTCAGCACTACCAAATATTGCAATGGTATAGGCAATCTTTAATTTTTTAGAGTGAGTCTTGCAGCCCATACACTCCCATAAGCTAAGTCTAGATCGAATAAGGTTGTAACTTTGATCCTGAATCAGATTAATCAAAATGGTATTGCTATGGAATTAAGGGCTTTTAGCTAAAGGTACTTGGTGCAGCTTTAATCCTGTCGCCAGATATGATTGGATGCACCTTAATATAATTTTCGCATTATTTGATATTGAATTTACAGGTGAAAGAATAGCTAGACTATTACTTACCTGTTTGTAAGGCCGCGATCAAAACCGCCTGAGCGATCGGCTGTTGGCCATAGGAAAACGCCCAGGGAATACTTGGCGGCAACTTCGGCAAAATCAGATCCAGATTATAGGGACTGCCATAGACCAGCACCGCGATCAACTTATCTTCATTTACTAACTGCTCGATCAATGCTTCAGTGCGATCGCCCATGCCTGCGCTACCCCGATAGGGATTGCCGCGACTAAACACCTGCAAAATCAAGGCTGGTAAATCTTGTAAATCCAGCGCCGCCAGCGATCGCCAATCGACCAATAAATGCTCACAACCATAGGCTTGAAACTCCGTAATGGCAGGCGATCGCCGATTGATATATTTACTACAACCCAACTGATCATCAACAATTAGCAAGTTAAGCGGTGGCTCGGCGCGATCGAGATTTAAATTGCCAGGACACATGCGAATCGAACCCTGGGCAATCTGCCTGGCCATGTCTAGATTAGCAGCGCTGCCCACCTCATCGGTTAACTGCTCAAATGATGGTATTTCTGGGCTGCATACTCGCTGTTTGGCCTGCCAGATTCTAGTTAAAGAAGCCAAAATCCGATCGCGCGGAATCTCACCTGCCTCTACCGCCCTGCAAACCGCCTCGATCGTCACGATCGGATCAACGGGCATCAGCAAAATATCTGCCCCTGCTAGCACCGCATTCACCGCTACGAAAGCTGGATCATAGCGATCGGCCACCCCACCCATCACCAGCGCATCGGTCACAATCAACCCATCAAAACCTAATTCCTGGCGCAGTAGCTTGTCTAAGATCTTTGGTGAAAGCGTAGCGATGTTCTGGGCATCAAGCACAGGTGCAAAAATATGGGCAGACATGATTGAATCCACCCCCTTAGCGATCGCGGCCACAAAGGGAGGCAACTCAACTTGATTGAATCTTTGGCGATCGAGATTTAGCTTGGGCGTTTGCAAATGGGAATCTACTTCCGTGTCGCCATGCCCTGGAAAATGCTTGGCCGTAGTCAGGACATTATTGTTTTTTGCCCCCTCAATAAAAGCACCACTGAGGGCGATCACATCGGCGCTGCTCTCCCCAAAAGCACGCACATTGATCACTGGATTGGCGGGATTATTATTCACATCCACCACGGGCGCAAATAACCAGTTAATCCCCAACGCAGCAGCCTCCTGGGCGGTGATCCGACCCATTTCACTAGCATATTGCTTGGCGGTTTCTGGCGGCAGCGATTGCAACGCCATTGGTGGTGGAAACCAGGTTGCACCCGCAAATCTTTGACCCACGCCTTCTTCCAAATCGGCGGCGATCAACAGGGGTAACTTTGCCCAGGCCTGGAGTTGTTGCGACCTGGTCCAAACTTCTGCGGCACTGCCACCAACCAAAATTACACCACCCACACCCTCAGCCAACCATGCTTGTAGCTCCCGATTGGGGGCTTCCCATTGGGGATATTCAATTTGATGATCCCAGAGATGTCCTGATGCTCTGACTACCACCATCTGCGCCACTTGTTCCCGCAGGGTGAGCGAGTTGAAGTCGGGGAGTTTTTTCATCGCTTAACTTGGCTGCGCTGTTGATTGAAGCTAGTTTAGTGCAAGCTGAGCGATTTTAGGGATTAAATTAAAACTCTAACGAAAAATCCGATCGCGTCATTGGTTGAGGAATTTCTAGCCCCTCGCCACCAAGATAATCCACTGGCTCCCCTTCGATCGACAAATACAAATTTGCCTGTGGGTTAATGCTGGTGGCAGTATAAAGCACCTGCACCACTCGCCCAGTCATGCCAGCACTACCGCCCCCCGATTCAAACTCATCGGAGAGATCTAAATAAATATCATTACCATCGATCGAAACATCCCGCAGTTCTGTGCCCGGTGGGATCGCGCTATACATTTCTGCCTGCTCGTCTGGCAAGGTGAACACCGTGTTTAAAGCTGTGGTTAATGTTTCCGTTGGCGTGGCCGCTGGTTCGATCGGTGCGGCAACTGCAACTAAGCTGGTTTGGCGATCGCTAATCCAATAGACCGCAGGTTGGCTATCTTCAACCACGGTGGGATCGGGATCGATTGTAGGTGGTTGCACTTCAATATTATTTTGCACCACAAAATAGCTGGCTGTTCCCCCAACCAAACCCGCCGCGATCAATGCGATCCAGGTGCCCTTGCGTGATGTGGATGTGCTCATCTCTTTTCTCCTGTCTTTTTGCCAGTCCTTTGACAATCTTAATCAAATTAATGCTTGTAGGGAACAGAATCGCTCAATATTCGCTTCTATACTTCATTTTCTAGAATCAGTTTTTCTAGAATCAGAATTTCAAAAAATTAGAACCTTTAAAATTGCCTACGCTTGGTTAACCTGAGTTTGGCAGCTTTTTAAAATCCCTAACTTGTGGATACTGGCGATCGCCCGCAACCCAATTGCCTCGTTAGCGATCGTTTTTGATCTAATTGGATTGGATTGGATTGGATTTAATCTAATTTTGAGCGCACTAATGTTTGATTAGGCGCTGTTAAATAGCCATTAGTTCTTAGACCTTTGTTTAAACTGGAATGTTCCTATTTTTAAGCATGATCACCCGATCGGATTAAATGATTGGATGAGGTTATTGATGCCAGGGCAAGCGAAAATACTTATAGGTCAAGTAGGACAAAACAACTTAGTTAATTATTTAGTTGATTATTGATTTGATGACTTAAGACATTTACCGATTAGCTTTTGGAGGTGGCAGCCATGTGGGAAAAATTTGCACAATCAATCTTTCTTACCCTCATGTTAGGTCTGCTGATGTCGATCGGCGGTTATGGTGCTTCAGAAGGGAAAACAAATGATGTTGCTCCGGCGAGTGGCTCATCGGTAATTTTGCGATCGCCTGATTCGCGCTTGTAGGATCAAGTTAAATATCAAGTTTTATTGAATAATGCCAATACCTAATCGCTATAGTTTCTGGTAGGGGCATGGAAGTCAGGATTTTTAGCACAGGACTTTCGAGGCAGCCTTGATTCTATGGCCAAGTATGATTACATCGTCAGGGCTCATATATTTATGTATTTATGGCTTATGTATTTATGGCTAAGGTAAGGCAAGCATTGTTGTTGCCAGCGATCGCCCTTGGGCAATATTTATAACCTAACCTGGTGTGCAACTATTTCCAGGCCATTGATTTTAGGTTGTTTGAGCAATCCAAAATATCAAGATCCAGGTTAACTAGCACGAGGATATAAGGGTTTCAGAACTTTAGTTGCACATCGCGTAACCTAGTAAAATTTGGCTCCGGTTATATTTGTGATCAGATAGGTCAAATAGATCAAAGAATGCAATTGTAACTATTGTTGTAGCAGTTTTGGCGGAGTTAATTGGTTAGAGCGATAATAAAGATGTGGATGTGAGCGGATGATTTTGTCATTTATTCATTGCCATCGCCATTTGAATTCTTTGAGTATTCTTTGGGCATTTGATCGCTGTGATCATTGCTAATCTGGCTAGTGCTAATTAAATATTAGTAAGTATTCAAAAAACTCATGAGTATTTAAGAAACTAGTTAGCTTTGGCTTCAGTCTACAAGACTATTTGCATGAATAAGGGCAAATCAGGACTTGTGAGCAAGAAGGAGCAGAAACCATGAAAAAACTAATTATTGCGATCGCTGTAGTTATGGCCTGGTTGATCTGGGCGGTGCCAACTGGGGCAGAAAACCCTGAGCACCTTAAACAATTACTCAGCGAGTACGCATGCAAAGGCTGCGATCTATCTGGTGCGGATTTGTCGGAAATGCATCTGATCGGTGTTGACCTACGCGAAGCAAATCTGGAGGGGGCAATTATGACTGAGGCAAATCTGGAAGGGGCCGATCTATCCGGTGCAAACCTCACCGATGCCGACCTAACTGGTGCATTTTTATCAAGTGCCTTTTTACAAGGAGCCAACCTGAGCGGCGCAAATTTGAGTAATGCGAATTTAATTTACGCTGATCTGGGCGGTGCAAATTTGAGTGGCACCAATCTAAATGGTTCGCAAATGTTTGGTGTGGATCTCTCTAAAACTGACGTGACTGCTGCCGAAGGCGAAACGATCGAAATCACTAAATAATCCGAGTGTGGTTTAAGAAATTGGAATTACTGGGCAATAGGTTCAAAAGCCCTTAAGTTTTGCCCTGGCAAGCATTTGGATCGCTTCAGTAAAGATGCTTTAAATTTAAATATTTTTAAGTTTGGCTACGTTCACGAGTCTTTTAAGCACCGGGTGATTGCTGATTTTTACTTGATCTAATTGAATTAGCTTTTCTTGCATTGCCATAATGCCTTTTACGCATATGGTCTTATTTTTTGGCATTTATTTATACAAAACTTCCCTGCTGAAAATGGGACTAAGTATGAATAACAATTTTGAAAGCGAGATCTAAGCGATCGCCCATTGGGTCTATATAATCGCTCATTAATCAAAGGCATATGTTTACTTCGGTACATCGATTTCTCGGCTCAATCAAGCTGGCAGTTCCTCTCCTTAGTTTGATCGTAGGCATTCTAATCTGGGCTACTTTCTATGAATCGCAAGTGGGTTCTGCAGTGGTGAGCCGGATGGTTTATAAAAGTAGCTGGTTTGGGACGCTGATGTTTTTGTTGGCGTTGAATCTCTCGGTTTCTGCCCTCAGTCGATATCCCTGGCGCGGTGCCCGTAAGATTGGCTTTGCGCTTACCCATTTTGGTCTGATTGTATTGATTGCGGGAGCAGCAGCGGTAATTCACCTGGGGGTGGAAGGAATGCTGCCTTTGCGCACTGACCTTCCCGCCAATAGCCAGATTCGGGTTGAAGGCGATCTACTCGAAGTTCTCTCTCCCCAGGGCGAAGTAGAGCGGGTTGATTTATTTGTGCGCGATGATGGTTCAATTAACCCCTCAACGGCAGCGGGCTTAAAGTTGCTGGCCTACGACGACAATGCAATTAAAACGGTGAGCTTTACGGACACTGCACCGGTCTATAGCCCTGCCGTGCATTTGCAACTAGACAGCGATCGCATGGGGCAATCGGTGCAACGCTGGTTAGCGATCGCGCCAGAGAACTATAGCCAGATAGAGATCGGCCCTGCTAGCCTAGAAATCGCTTTGGCCGAAACCGAATCACAATTAAAGGAATTTTTAGCACCACCACCTGAAACCGATGCCTTCTTCCGGGTGGCGATCGCTCCAGACCAAACTTTGCACTATGCGGCGAATTCTAGTAACGGCTTTGTCAGTGGTTTATTCACCGCCGATACGATCGTGGAACCGGGCTGGGCAGACTTTCGGATTTCTTTGTTGGAGTTTGTGCCCCATGCCCAGATTCAGCGCGAAGTTGTGCCCGTTCCCCCATCAGTGGGTGAAGGGAATCCGGCTTTGCTAGTGGAAACTGCCAGTGGCACAAAAGCCTGGTTGCCCTATGGTGAACCGACTGCGATCGCTAATGCGGTTACTTCTAACGCAGGAAATGAGACAGAAGAAATCTTTGCTGCTTTTGCGCCAAAAATGCTGCAACTGCCGTTCGTAGTGAAGCTAGAGGATTTTATTGTCGATCGCAACGAGGGTACTGATTCAGTGGCGATGTGGACTAGCCAGATTCAGATCACCAATCCATTCACTGGTGAAAGTAGCGATCGGCGCGTCTGGATGAATCACCCCACCTGGTTTGAGGGTTGGAAATTGGCGCAAGCTTCCTGGAATCCTGGCGATCTGCGTCAATCCACCTTGCAAGTTAAGCGGGAACCAGCCTGGGTCACGGCACTTACCTGGTTTGGCTCGGCACTTGTGGTAGTGGGCATTGGCGTGATGTTCTATGGTCGCAGTGTGATCCAATCGGTGGGTAGCTCTAAGTTAGCTCAGGCATTGAGTAGCAATAGTGATGCAACGATCGATCCGACTGAATTGGCGCAGCAGGCCACGGCGATCGCTGCCAATAGCGACAAAAATTCAACTGAAGTGATTGAGGCGATTAGTCCAGAACCAGAATTAACTTGATTTCGTCAACTAATGGCAACTGATGGTAACCAATGCAACTAGTTTCTATGTCTTTTGCTTGCAATTATTGAATTGCCTTACTCAATTAGTGATTTGCGCTTGGCCTCACTCCGAAGATGAGTTAGCTGAGATTTAGCGCCAAGGGCGATCGCTCCCCGAATGCTCGATCCCATCGGCCGATCGATGAACGGATCGATTGCTGTGGTGAATTCAAAACTTGTGATTCAAAAAAAATCAATTGCTTTGTAATTTGTGTGATTTGCTCCGTAATTACTGATCAAAACTTGCCATGACCACTACCACTCCTATTCCTAGTCCAGATTTGCAATCAGAACCTGTGCAAGATGCGGCAGAGAATACTCAACCAGCCTTTAGTAATTTCCTCAAACTACTGATTGGTCTGGGCTTGGGTATTTTGATTATGCTGATGCCACTGGGGCAGTTTCAACCGCAACCGCTGAATGCCTTACAAACGATCGCAGTGCAGCTAGACGGGCGCAAAAAGCCCCTAGATACGGTGGCACGAGAGACGGTGAGTAAGATTCACGGTAGGGCTAGCTATAAACAGCCAAATGGCGAAAAGCTGAGCTATCTGCCGACCTACCTGGCGATGTGGTTCAACGATCGGGACTGGAACCAGGAGCCGTTTATTCTATTTAGCTATCGACCGCTGAAGGAAAAACTAGGCTTAGATCCAGAGCGCAAGTATTTTAGCTTCAGGGAACTGATGACCTCTGACCTGGCCGCGATCGCCCTAGAAGCAGAGCAAAAGCAATCGGCCAAAATTGATCTCAGCCGCGATGAGCGGGAAGCACTCACGATCGAAGATCGGCTTTTATTCATGCTGCGCACGGTGGGTTCTGGCACCTTGCCGATTGTGCCCCATCCCGATGATGCCAAAGGTAAATGGGTGGGCGTGAATGCAGCGATTGATTATTATGAACCGGAATTGGCCGCCCCCGCGATCGCCGATTATGAACTGCTCAAACATGCCTATCAAGCGGATTCTAGTCAACTTGTGCCGATCGGTCAGTTGGCGGCAGTGCTGCGAGAGACCCTAATTAACCTCAGTCCTAATGTTTATCCAGACCTGGCGGTAATGCAGCGGGAAGTTAACTTTAATGGCTTGCACCCATTTGCTAAAGCATGGCAGCTCTATGCTCTGGCCTTTGTGGTGATGATATTGACGGTGAATCTTAAAAAGTTAGAAAACCTTGGTGCTTACTGGGGTGCGATCGGCCTCTTCATGGCTGGTCTGGGCATTCAGGGTTATGGCTTCATTGAGCGAATGCAGATCGCCGGCCGTCCCCCGGTCACCAATATGTATGAATCGGTGATCTGGGTTGGATTTGGCATCGCCGCGATCGCCCTAGCATTTGAATTAAACACCCGTGCTCGCTACTATCTTTTGGCGGCAGCTCCCTTGTCGGTGCTGTGCCTGGTGATGGCAGATAGCTTGCCAGCGGTGCTGGATGCCAGTATTAACCCCCTCGTACCCGTATTGCGGGATAATTTCTGGCTCAGTATTCATGTGCCAACAATTACGCTTAGCTATGCCAGTTTTGCTCTGGCGATGGGACTCGGTCATATTTTGCTAGCTAACTATGCCTTTATGCCGCAGGCTAAAAACCGAATTAGTAGCCTGTCCAAGCTAAATTATCGGGTGTTGCAAGTGGGAGTCTTGCTCCTGACCACTGGCGTGATTCTTGGTGGCATCTGGGCGCACTTTTCCTGGGGGCGGTTCTGGGGTTGGGACCCGAAAGAAACCTGGGCTTTGATCGCGCTGTTGTGTTATTTGGCTCCACTGCATGGCCGCCTGGTGGGCTGGCTGAGTGATTTTGGCATGGCCATAACCAGTGTGGTCAGTTTTAATGCGGTGTTGATGGCCTGGTATGGGGTTAATTTTGTGCTGGGTACTGGTTTGCACAGCTATGGGTTTAGTACCGGTGGCTCGGAATTATTAGTGGCTGGTGTTGTTGGCATTGACCTATTACTAGTCTTGTTGGCCACCGCAAGGTATAGGAATTGGTTTGGCCTGGGCGCGATCGCCTAACTGATTTAATCAAGCCAATTGCCGATCCAGAATGAATACCTGATATATCTAAAATCTTTGCAATATTTGGGAATTTAGCTAATTATGATTCGTCGTGATTTTTTATCCTGGGTTGGCCTTGGTATGATGGCCAGTTTCCTACCCGTGGCGATCGCTGCTTGCTCATCTGATCCGCCGCAGAGTAACAACAATGCTACGAGTAGCAAATCAGACGAACCGGAGATCGATACCTCATTGCGCGAAGATGGCTTCCAGGCCTTTGCCACAGTAGAGCAGATCGATGAAAAGGGATCGGTGCGGAATCTGACCGCTGGTGCCAGACCAGTATTGATCTTCCGTGATCCTGACAGCAGTGAACTGGTTGCGTTTGACTCCACTTGTACCCATCAAGCCTGTAATGTGACCTGGGATGGCGAGAATAGCCAGATTTTTTGCCCTTGCCACAGTTCCGCCTTTAACCCCGATGGCACAGTAAAGCAAAGCCCTGCCGATGATCCCCTCACTTCACTTGAGCTAAAGGAAGAGGATGGGTTGATTTTAGTAAAGGCTTCTTAGGGTTATTTCAATCTGAAATGGTAAGCGAGCAAGGATTGTAGCAATGGCACAAAATTTTTTGCCAATATTCTGATCTAATCATCCTGGCACTAAAAGATTTAATATTACATTGGGGCTAAATATCAAATCCTGTAGATTTAATTAGCGCTGAAACCTAATCGCAATAATTTCTTCGTAATGGTTATGGCGATACTTATTCAGCCTATTTCATTGAATTTGATATATCTTTGAACTCTGACAACTGTGATAATAGTTTGAGCTAATTAGAATTAGGCTAAAACCCAACCAGGCAGATAACCGCAGCATATTAATATTTAAGGCAACTAAGGCAACTTAACATGGCACTACTGAGCTTAGAAGAGATTTCCTATCGGCTGGAACGGGAAAAATCCCTGGCCGATGCTGAACTAAGTTGCGTTGATTTGCGCGGATTAGTGCTCGATCGCGGTGATTTTACTGGAGCCTATATGCGATCGGCCAATATAACTGGTGTTTCCTGCCATCAAACCAATTTTAGTTATGCCAGTTTGATGTTTGCCCAGGCCAGCGAAGCAGTGCTGACCTACGCTAATTTAGCTAAAACCCACTTGAACAGTGCCCAGCTCGATCGCGCCAATTTAAGCCAGGCAGCGGCAAAAGCGGTAATTCTATTTGGAGCCAACCTGGAGCAGGCCAATTTGAGCGCCGCCAACCTTGAAGAAGCGGACTTGCGGGAAGCCAAAGCGATCGCCACTGATCTTAGGCAAGCCAAATTAATCAAAGCTAAACTAGATGATGGCTTGTTCACTAACGCAGACTTTAGTAAGGCCAGACTGAGATTAGCTAGCTTGAAGGCAGCAAATTGCGAAGGCGCAAATTTTGAGGGTGCAAACCTAGAGCAAGCAAGCATGGAAAAGGCTAACTTGAGTAAGGCTCAATTTACTGATGCTGAGTTGATTGCCGCCAACCTGCAAGAAGCCAACCTGACTGAGGCAAATCTGCAAGGGGCACAACTACACGAAGCCAAGCTGGGCAAAGCCTTAATCTGCCAGACTAATTTAACCGGGGCTGCATTGTTCGGTACTAATCTAGAGGGGACTCAGTTCAAGCAGGTTAATTTAGCTGAGGCCAGTTTACGTGATGCCAACCTGGAGCATAGTAGCTGGGAAGCAGTGGATTTTGCCGATTGCGATGTGATGGGGGCAGAGTTTACTTTTGCGGAGGGCTTGAGCGATGAACAAAAACACTGGCTGCGGGGAAATGGGGCGTTGAATGTACCTAAGTAGTAAGTAGTAGCGGCGCGTAGTAAGCCAATTAGCTGAAGCAACATACCACCTCTTATTCCCTTTATTTCCTCGGAGGTTGTTTTGCTGCCGAATCATACTTATGCCAAAAATTAAGTCTTATGCCAAAAATTAAGTTCAGATCAGGTCCTTAGGGAACCCCTAACCAATTCACATGCTCAAGCCAGTGGCTTGTTTGGCTTGTTAGTAATTATTGGGTCTGCAATCGTATTCGGCCAAGAGATTAAAAACTAAACCAAGGATTCTTTACTAAATATGCTTACTAAATATCCTTACTCCCATAGCACCGATGGTTTATTTATAGACATAACTTTAACATCTCATTTAGTTGCTTAGTTGCTCAATCCACAGGCGATCGTCTTTTGTCCAAAGTATTTGAGGCTCGCCACGCTAACTAAAATCAATATTTGCATCTTATGCATTCCAAGCATGAAGAACCCGCATCACTAAATTAGTAATTGTAACTAAATTTACTAATTACAACGGTTTAAAAAACTATAAATAGGCAGTAAAGCACCGCCAAACAAATCATCAACTGAACGGATTGTTATGCTGGTTGGTCGCCGCAAATAACTTTCAGTTCTGTGATTTATGTGAGTGACGGTGCAAAATAAAGAGATATGGAGTAACTTTAGATGTCACTACCAGTTGAGATCTTGCAAGAAAGTTTCAACAAGGTCAAGCCCTATGCGGGTGAATTAGGCGATCGCTTTTACGAGAACCTATTCACGATGTATCCCGAGGCTAAGCCACTGTTTGCCCACACCGCAATGGGTAAACAAAAGCAAATGCTGGTGGGTTCATTGGTGATGACGATCGATAACCTCACTAATCCAGAAGTGCTCACTAGCGAGTTAAAAGGTTTAGGTGCCAGACATGTCAAATATGGGGCGCTACCTGCCCACTATCCACTAGTTGGGAATGCGTTACTGGCTACCCTAGAGCAATACTTAAAAGCTGATTGGACTCCTGAGGTCAAGGAAGCCTGGGTTGCCGCATACGGTGCCATTACAGCAATTATGCTGGATGGGGCTGATTACCCGCCGGAGGTGCTCAACTTAGAAGGTGCAGCAGGCTAGGGTAAAGGCACAATTGACCTAGGAACAAATGAGTAATTCCCCAGGGAGATTCAGGCTAGGTAGGTTATTCCGAGCCAACATAATTGTGATGGTGTTGCTGGTTGTTTTGACAACCTGGTTAGCTGCTGCATTTGCCCTGGATCAGCGCAGCGTTTTTTTGCCCGGTGAAACCTCCCATGGACACATGGTGATCGAAGCCTCCTGTAGCTCCTGTCATGAAGGGTTTAAGCCGATCACGAATGAAACCTGCCTGCGCTGCCATGAGGCGGAAATGGCAGAGGATGAACATGGTACTAAGAAGTTCCGCGATCCGCGTTGGGCCGAGTTGATGGAAGAGATCGAGGTACTCACCTGTACGGCCTGTCATAACGAGCATGTGCATATATTTAGTCGCGGTGTGCATTTGCATCCGGATCTATGTATGCATTGTCATGAAGGTGTAATTAACGGCGATCTGGCCAGCCATGAGGGCTTCTCACCTGACGGCTGTTGGACCGCTGGTTGTCACAACTTCCATGATCATCGATCGATCTCGACCGGATTCATTCGCCAGAATCTAGATCAACCGGATATGTTGCCGGTGCCGACCTATCCCGATCGGACGGTGAAACCACAGCTCGATCGCGCTCCTGCCGCTGATCTAGGTCAGGAATTTCTAGGAGGTGGCTAGCAATGAAATTTGCGCTCAAATTAGACCTCAAAAAGCTAGTCACGATCGCCCTGGTGGCGCTAGCGGTATTTTTCTTTTATAGCTATAGCCATCCTGGTTATCAAGGTTATTCTGCCTTTGCCCAAAATGGTACATCTCCCAGTCAGGAAGATTTAGCCCAAATTACCGAGCAGTGGCAGGGTAGTGCCCATGCGATCGCCAATATCAATTGCTCTAGTTGCCATCTGGATCAAGAGACCGAGGCGCTGATTAGCAAGCCAGATCATGAAAGCTGTCGCACTTGCCACGAGCAAGCCGTAGCTACTTTCCTGTTGGGTAAACATGGCATTCGGCTTAACGAAGGTATGACACCGCTAACTCCAGCGATGGCTCAGATTCCGATGAAGGAAGCGGCAATGGACAAGCAAATGACTTGTAATACCTGCCATGATGTTCATTCGGCTAACACAACTGTGGCAGCGGCGGATTCATGCCTCACCTGCCATAACGATAACCATTCCCTTAACTATGAGCAGTCTAGACATGCCGAGATTTTCAGGGCAAAGGGAAATATCCCCCGCCCCGATCGTGAATCGGTGACCTGTGCCACCTGTCATTTACCCCGGCAGATACCAGAAAACGGGGATTGGGTGCATGTTAACCACAACAACACCTTTACCCTTTTGCCGCGCGATCGCATGGTTTCGGAAGTCTGTATGAATTGCCACGGCATGGAATATGCCTATAAAAGTATATTCGACGATGAGATGGTGGAAGCGAATTTTAATCGATCGCCCACCCTGGAGATGGAAACCTTTGAGCTGGTGAGAGAGCTAGAGGAGCGCAGATCTGGCTCGCCTAGCGAGTAGATCCGAACTTCCATCAACAACACACACAACACAAAGGTAGGTAGAGAGAAACTAACTATGAATAGAAATCGTAGAAATCGTCCTAAAAACTGGACAAACTGGCTCAGAACTAAAACCTTCGGCTTAGTTGCGCTAATTTCTGTTGCCCTAATTACTATATCGGCCTGTAGTAGTGGCCCTGCGCCTACCGCTACAGCAGAGGTTGGCATTTCCCCTGAATTGGTCACCGACTATATTCATACTGTCCTGGAAGCCGATCGCACCGCCTATACCAAGCATGTGATCTCAAGGCTGACCAAACTAGAAGGGAAAGAGAAACCCGATGGTGTAGTTGATGCAGAAGCAACCGAAGCCTGGAAAGAGACCGGCGGAGTTCCCTTGCCGGCGCAGATGTTCCGTTTGGGCTCAGAGATCGCCCTAGAAGCTGACACCTTTACCTATGGCTTGATCTCAAGTTGGAACATTAACGATAATCAGGCTCCTAGAAACGAGTTTGAGAAGACTGCCATGAAGCAGGTGGAAGAGACTAGCGAACCATACAAAGACTTTCAGGAGATTGCTGGCCAAAGATACTATTCAGCCCTCTATCCTGATGTTGCCGTGGCCGAAGCCTGTGTCACTTGCCACAACGAACATCCAGTCCACAAGGAAAGATATCCCGATAAGGTATTTGTCCTGGGTGATGTAATGGGTGGGGTTATGATCAACCTGCCTTTGGGTAGTTCATAATTGCTCATCTAGTTGGAAGGGGTGCGTTCGTGAATAATGGCGCATCCCTTTGTCTATTTGGTTATCTATATTTTCTGCTGCTGGATATTTTTATATTCCATGTTGATAGATGTTGATAGATATAGAGAAATTGTGCCTAGTTAACTACCAAATGAATTTCCCGGCAATAAGATGAACTATAACCTGGATTAATTTCTTTGTTTAGGAAAGTGGATTCCTAACCTTCGCTCTGACTAGTTGACAGCCGATCTAGGCGATCGCCCGATATGAAACCAAAATTTTCCACCCTGATTATTCTTACTTTTATTACTGCGTTGCTGCTGCTGCCATTTGCGATCAGTGGCAACTATTTACCCACGTTGCGGGAGCAGTCTTTTAATCTCTATCAGGTTTTTCAAGGTGAGATTTATAAGCAGGTCACGGGTTATGTCTCGCTCGCCTTTGTGCTATTTGAGATGGTACTGACGGTGCGAAAGCGAGGACGGGGTTGGTTAATGAAGATTACTATTCCTGGCTCGATTATTTTCTGGCGCAGTTTGCATATATTTATTGGTGTGGGTTTGGTCGCGGCAACTTTAATTCACACGATCGGTGCGAATGGTTTGAATTTCAATGCGATCTTTCTGTGGGTGTTTTTTGCGGTCACCCTTTCTGCTTTGGTGGGTGTGGTTGCTGAAACCGGGGTCCTGGAATCGTCGCGCCGCTATTATGGAACACCCCCTGCCAAGAATCCAGAGAAGGAAGGGAAAAAGAGGGGATTTGGGATTTCTAAGGGCAAGTTGATCGCCAAGATGCGCGATTTTTGGCTACCCACCCATATCATTCTAGTGGCGATCTTTTTTGTGATGTTGGGCTTTCATATCTTCATTGCCTACTATTATCAGTAGTATCAGTAGCGATCGCCGCCTAATTCCACTCAAGCAGTCGCATCGTATGGTTCGCATATGGAAATGATCGGTAGAGCTATTGCTGGAAGCCTTAACTCCAAGTGGCTCCATCATATTCCAGGCAGAAATTTGCTGTATTGTCTTTGGCAAGAATTGAGAATAGATATAATTGAGTGCAAGTACCTAAATTTGACAATTTGGACTTAACTTAGCGCCTTAATTTAGTAAAGCCTAACCAGAGAGAATGACCCCAGATCAAGAAAGCGACACAATGGAAGCAAAGGAAGCAAAGCCAAATTTCACGGCGATCGGTGTAGTAGCGATCGCGGTTCTGTTTAGTCTAGTGATCTTTTTCACCTCCGGCACTAATGCCAGCATTTTTAATGGTTCTTCTATTTCTGGGCTGGCAACCCTAAAACAAATGTCGCGCCAGAGTGTCACTTACCAAAATGCGATCGCTAATAATAAACCTAGCATCGTGGAGTTTTATGCCAATTGGTGTACCACCTGCCAATCGCTCGCGCCCACCATGCAAGCCCTGCACCACAAGTATGGCAATCAGGTTAATTTTGTGATGTTGAACGTGGATGAACCTGCTGATGCATTGATCGCCCGAAGCTTCCATGCCACCGCAGTGCCGCAACTTACTTTTCTCGATCGGCAAAACCAGGCGCTCAAGACTGTCTATGGAGCGATACCTAAATCGGTTCTGGGCGAAATGGTCAAGCGAACAGCTCTAAACAGCCTGTGATTTTGGTTGCCAATTGATTAAGACTGATTCAAGATGCGTTTATTCGCTTGCTAAAAATTCTTACCTACCAACCCTGTTTTCACCACACCCAATATCAATTCATCTATCAAAAAAAAACAGCCACCATCGCCAAGATAGATAGACAACCCAAGCGAGGTGGAACTAGATCATAATTAAATTAAATTCAACTGAGCGGCAATAATGCCCGGTTAACTAAAAGCGAAAACCAAGCCCAGTTTGTAAGGCGGTGGCGGTTCGATCGCTATTGCGGAAAGCATCAAACGCAAAGATCGCATTCCCAAACACAACTAAATTGCTATTGGGTACGGTGTAGTCGATCCCAGGTTGAATCACAAAGCTATTTTCATTACCCACCGGTGTAACTTCGCGGGTATTGGCCAGTGCCACCCCAGCACCCACGTAAATATCAGTGTTGAAGTTGACCGGAATATCATAGGAAACAGTGGGCACAAAGGCAGTGCTTTCACCAATTAGCACTTGGCCGCGCACGGAAATAGGGATCTCCAGGAATTTATAACGGGCGGCGATCAAACCACCGATCGTACTCTCTTCACCGGCATCAACATTGCCATCGGTGAGGCCGAAGCTAGCACCAATCCCCACATAACTACCATAGGCAGGTTGCGCATGGCTAGGAGCTGCGATCGCTAATGTCACTGCACTAGCAGCGATCGTACCCAATGAAACTTTTAGTAAGTTTTTCACGAATCTCATTCCCTACATGATTACTTCTAGACTGCAGGGATAACGCCTGCAACGCAGGAAGGATACCAGAGAATGGGATTTGCAAATGCTAAGTTTTTAGAAATTTGTCAAGATATGCTGACATTAGATGGCTGCTGGGGACTAATTTTAGCGATCGCCCAGATCTCTACAACAATCCAAAATCATAGAATTAGACAAATATCTAAATCCAACAAATATCTGAATACATCTGAATATATCAGTAAGCCAACTGATGATTACGGCGCAAAATCAAAGTCACACCCTCTAGCTTTCCCACCCAGGCAATGTAGCAAGATTCAGAACTTACACATATTTTGATTAAGGATAGCTAATCGGATCGGAGCTAAAGCGCCTGAGAACAATGCAGCAACAAGATGTTTCGTTGGCCTGAACTAGATTCCCAAATCGGGAAGTCATCAAATATCAGGAGTGAGAACGTTGTTTAAGTTATAGAAAGTGAAAAATACTCAACCAGCCCTATATGTTTCTGAATATCTGGTTTACTTTTAGCCTACCTATGGTTCATTAGGTCTACTTAATGCCTAATTTCGTAAAACTAAGCCTTAAGTATCTAATTAATTATCTAAACTAAAGTAAAAAAGTTTAAGCAATGCCCCCGTGATTTTAATAGGTATCGCTAGAGTTGGGTGGGCGATGGCTATGCTCAAAGGCAAATCGAACAATCTGAGAGCGATTTTCCAAGTTCAACTTGGTCATAATACTGCTCAGGTGGGTTTGCACAGTCCGTGGACTGATTTGCAACCGTTTGCCAATTTCCTTATTAGTAAAGCCCTGCACCACTTGCCAAAATACTCGTTCTTCCGAAGGAGTCAGGGTCGATCGGGATACTGGTGCGGTTGGCTGCTGGAACAGGTGCATTCCTTCCGGTACATTGCCTTTCTTGGTTTCTGGCTTATACGGCGAGAAAAAGTCCATGTCCGTTTTGCCAATCGTCAAGCGATCGCCATTTTTTAGCAAGATTGGGAAGGTCACCCTTTGCCCTCTTAAGAAAGAGCCATTGCGACTACCCAGGTCAACTAAATAAAAGTTACCGACCATTGATGGTTTTTGCTCAGTTGTTTCATTGCTTTTACTACCATCACCTGATCCAAGGGAAGAGCCAAAAGAATCGGGAGCTTCATAATTAGGTGGACGCACAATCTGCAAGGTGGCATGGTTGCGCGACGACCACTTATCATTGAGCACGATCGAATTATTGAAACCGCGACCAATCGTCCAAAAGTCGGCATTGGAAAGCGGAAACAACTGATCGCCGTCTTCGGCATGAATGATCAGATGTGGGAAGTCATGGGATAAAGATCCAGGGTTGTTCGACAAGTTTTGTGTTTGCATCTCAACTATTTTGTTAATTTACCTAACCTAAATAGCTGACGGCAGACAAAAACAGACAGTTCCATCAAAGTTAATAACTATTGGCATAATTATTGCAAGAAAATGTCGTTATTATATGCCTCAGCGTCGTTCACCAAACGCCTCAAATACCCTGATATATAAATTGATACATACCTAGTTAGCTTAACTAATCATAGCTAATTAAATTAGGCTAATTAGATGCATTAAGCCAATTGTACTCATAATTTATGGCCTTATTTATTATTGTTATATACTTTTTAGGCGATCGGCGACTAGTTCTGAATACTCAGGCTGGATCTTAGGGAAAAATGAGCGGTTTCAAGGGTTTTGGCACAATGTTTCAAGAGAATGACTCAATGGCTAGATTAGCCTCTGATTATGGTTTTGGCTTTTTTGGGTGTGAACTCAATGGTAGTTGTCATCCACCAACAGCATGAGTGATTATGAATTTTTGTTAAGTTGATTAATTGGCGATTGATTGGCGATCGTTTGGCCAATATGCATAGATGCGATCGATTCTGCTTTCAATAATCACTAATATTAATTATTATTATTTTGGTATTTCATCTACGACATTATGCTGATTGACATACTCAAGAGAAGTTTGTTTTGATGTTAACTGATTGGGTATTTGAATGGGGATATCTTACCAATCTGTATGGCTCACATAAGGCTTTTTGAATTAGTAGAATTGTTAATGGTTGGTTTTTAGCTGATTAGTTACGGGGTGTTTTAGGGTTAAGCTGCAATCAGACCTGATCACAATTGAGTGATTTCTCGATATTTGCTTACCTATGCTATTCCGGTGCTTTGTAGATATTTAGCTGTTGACCTAATTACTTTACTCCCTGGATTACTGGATTAAAGTTTTATTACTTCAATCTAATTCATCTAATTCAAAAACGATCGCAGCTTTGCGCTGATCGAAACCATGTAAGTAGTGAGCAATACTGGCAGAACTTAGCATGAATAAACTAAATCGCGGCTGGGTAGCGCTCAGGCAACATAAATTTCCAGCACTTGTAGCATTTGGAATCATTTTTGGCGGTGCGGCTCTTGTTACAGTCAGGATTCAACCTATTTATGAAGCGAAGGGTCAGGTTCTAATTGAATCGACAATTGAATCAACAACTGGATCGGTAGCTGCACCCACAACAACAGCATCGATTCCTAACCCTAACCAAGATAATATTGCTTCCAGTGAAGGTTTGCCTCCTTTGCCAACCGATACTGCCATCTCGACCATTCCCCCTGGCGATCGGCTTGCCAATGAAGCAGCCGTAATTAAGTCCAATGCGATCGCTAAAGAAGTAGTAGGGGTACTTAATCAAACTGCAACCGAGAATGAGCTGGAGGCAGAGCAATCGATCGAGTCTTTCTTAGCAAACCTGCAAGTAACGAATCTACCCGACAGCGAAATCCTGGAGATTTCCTACCACGATCCAGATCCCAAACGTGCCGCCAGTATTGTCAATACGGTCTCTAAAATTTACATTGCCTCAGACCTTGAAACCAAGAGCCTGGAAGCAAAATCACTCCTGCAATTTGTAGAGAGACAACTACCCACCAGCAAAAGTGCCCTGGAAAGTGCGGAAATTAAGCTGCGCCAGTTTAAAGAAAACTATCGATTGGTTGACCTGGAAATCGAGAAAGTTACTACGGTTAAGGCGATCAAAGAGATTGAAGCGCAAATGCTCGGCTTGCAGGCAGAACTGGCTGAGGTGGGTGCAAGATCCAAGCAATTACAGCAATCATTGGGGATGGATGCGGGTTTGAGTGTGGCCTGGAGTTCGCCCTCGGCGCAGCAGTTACTCGAAGAACTCCAAGCGATCGAACAGCAGATCGCCCTGGAAAGCACTCGCTATGGTGCGGAGCATCCTTCGATCATCGATCTGCGCGCCCAACGGGAAGCTTTGCAGGTGGTGTTGCAAGGTCGAGTGGGAGAGGATTTGCTTGAGAATCTGACTACTCAAAACCTGCGTATTTCTGATACCCAGGCTCAATTAATTAGTAATCTGGCTAACTTGGAAACTAGCAAGTATGGCCTGCGCAGTCGGTTGGAAGCACTCTCCAAACTGCATCAAGACTACCAAAAACGGATTGATAGTTTACCCAAAATAGAACAACAACAATCGCAACTAGAGCGGGATTTAACCTTAGCTCGTGTCAATTACGATCATCTGTTGCAACAACAAACCAGCCTGCGATCGCAACTACGTCAGATTAGTGCTGGAGCCAGGATTGTTTCACCGGCCACCATTCCCACCAATGCGATCGCGCCAAATATTCCTTTAAATCTTTCATTGGGGGCAATCCTGGGACTTGCTTTTGCTGGCTTAGTCACCTTTATTCTGGCGGCGATCGATAAATCAATCAAAACCTCTGAGCAGGCCAGTGATATTTCTGGTTATAGCCTGCTGGGGATTGTGCCAGATTTTGGTTATGTGGCCAAGCATGATCAAATGATGCGCAAGTCGGCAAAATTAGCTAAAGGCTCGGTATTGATCACCAGGGACATGCCCCAATCAACTTTGGCCGAAACGTTCCGAATTTTACATACTAATCTCAAATTCCTTGAACCTGGCAAAGCACCAAAAGTTATTGCCATTACTAGCTCGATCGCTAAAGAGGGTAAGTCTACATTTACAGCCAACCTGGCGATCGCGGCGGCGCAAATGGGTGCAAAAGTGCTTTTGATCGATGCGGACTTGCGCAAACCAACCCAACATCAACTGTGGCAAGTTCCCAATTCCCAAGGGCTTAGTAATGTGTTGGCTGGTAGTGCCAATTTCTATACCACCACTCAACAGGTAGAACCGCGCCTGGAATTACTCACCGCTGGTACCCTGCCCACCAATCCGGCTGCCCTATTGGATTCAAGGCCAATGAATTCTTTGCTCAGCGTGGCCGCAAGAAACTATGACCTGGTGTTATTAGATACGCCACCAGTAACCGTTGCTGCTGATACTACGGTTTTGGGTAAGAAAACCGATGGGGTGGTGCTATTGGTACGCCCTGGCCTAACTGAGATTGATAGTTTTGCCGCCGCCAAAGATACCCTGACCCGATCGCGCCAGCATGTGTTGGGTTTGGTCGCCAATGGGGTGATGCCGCGTCAGCCTGGTGAGAACTATTCCCTCAATCAGGAATATTATCAAGCGGTGGATGCAGCGCAAACTAAAGAAGCTTTAGGCGATCGCCGCCATAACCCTAATGGAATCGCGGTAATTAAACCAGCAAATCTAACTACTGGCAAAATTACTAATAGCGACAACAATCCTAATAGCTCCAATAGCTCGAATCGACTTAACAATCGCACCCCGATCGCCAGAATTAAACAGAATCCCAATCAGCCAAATAATTTCAAACCACTAATTAACGATCAGGCTACTGGGAATGATCTAGAAACTGGTAATTACCTGACTTATTTAAACGATCAAAACTTAGACGATCAAAACTTAGACGATCAAAACTTAGACGATCAAAACTTAGACGATCGAAATCCTGAAGCCGACCAAGATTTGCATAATGAGCATGATTTCACTGAAAGTAATTTAAAATCTGATCCTCCTAAGCAGGTTGATTGTGACGGAGAGCTAGAAATCGATCAAGTTGCTGATCTAAATCTAGATATCAGTGATGAATTTGATGCTGAGCTAGATGCTTTGGAATCTTTCCTGGAGCAGCGATCGCCCCATCTATCACCTGAGCCAGATCAACAAGAGCAACCCAACCATTCGCTTAAACTAGCTACATCGGCACAGTCCTTAGAAGACTTAGAAAACGATCCTGCGATCGATAATGTTCCAATTCAGCAAACGATCGTGGTTGAATCATCGGTAGTTTCACCAATTCTGCCCAGGGAGATTAAACCAGTTAAGCCTATTTCCAATCCCTATGGACTTGATAATTTCACCGACTTAGAAGACTTAGAAATAGATCAGGCAGTTGAAATCACCTATGTACCTGAGCTTAGCAATGATCTAGATGAATTGGAGCTGGAAACCCAACCGCAGGAATCCCTTGAACCCCACCGCGATCGGCGAAGCGATCAATCAGAATCGCGCAGACAGGCTCTAGATAATGAGAGCGAACTAGGGCAAAATCTACAAATACAAAATCAAAATAGCCAAAAAAACACAGAGGCAGATCGTGGGGATTCTGCTTCTAAATCAATTTCTAAATCAATCTCTAATAAATGGTTTCTCGATCGCACCCGCAAATTAAACTAGCTCGGTTAAGCCAGGTACAATCAATCTAAGCTAATTTCTTCTGCTTCCGCTTCCGCTTTTTGAGGAAATAATGACCAAACCCAAATCCACCAAAAGCTAGCAAACCAAGACCAGATTCAAACTCAAACGGCACGGCTTGAACCGTAAAACGCCAGGAGGCTGGCCCACTACCTTCATCAATATGATAAATAGCGTCGGAAAGGGGGACACTGTTGGCAGTAAGTAAAGAGCTGATTGCGGGAAAGAAATCAGTGCCAACGGTAGCATCACTTAAGGTACCAATTAAGCCAACCTGACTGTTATCATCATCTCGGTTTAAACGAAAACTCGTACTAGTGTTACCGGCACCTGGTGTATATGAAGTCAGGATAAAAGTAAACGGAGGCTCACCATTGGTTAAATCGAATTGGAAATAGTCGTTTTGATCCGTACCACTAGGTCCTGTGTCTCCACTAACTGTATTCACTCCTCCTTCAAGAATCAGTTGATCAGGGGAGGCAACAAAATCGCTAAAATCAAAAACTCCTGCTTCCGGGAAGTCAGCCGCTTTAGCACTACTAACCGAACCGATCGCGCCTAGCACCAACGTTAGGAATACAGCAGAAAAAGTCTTTGAACCCATCTCGCTCACGAAGCAATTACTACATTGATAATAAAGACAGTTTTACATAAGTTTTTTTATTTGTATACAGTTTCACTCCCCGAAGTGGCTTTAGAACTGGGTATTTCGTCTGATCAGCTATTATTAATAGAGACTGAGACACATGGGAATATTTTGTTAAGTTCTGTGGCGCTAATCGATCGCAAAGTCATGTTCGGCGCAAATTTGCTGGGTTTCTGCAAATGCTAGTCTTTCTTGAGTCAAACCACATCGGAACCCACCATCTGCAAGAGTTTGATTGAATTGGCAAGTTTGACAGAGACCAAAAACCTGCCAGCCACTTTGTTTTTGCCAATCGCGCAGTAATTCCCGCAGTTGATTTTCTATATTGTCGCTATTATCGCTATTTTCGGATTGATTGGGGATCGTGCGTTTAAGCTGATTAATGATCGCCTCACCCTGGGGTGTAAGCGCTAAACGTACCGATCGCTTGTCATGGGGATCGGGCGTGCGGGTGATCAATTGCTTACTTTCTACTTTCTAAGTTTATTTCATGCCCTTTTCTCTCATTTTCTAAACCCACTGCAAGATATCAGAGCCTAACTGCTCAATCGCACCGATTGACTTACATCTTGATTTGCTTCCACATTATGGCTTAAATCTAAATCATAACTAGAATCAGTTGCCGATTTAGCCCCAGGCTTGCGTCCGGTCAAGAAATAAGTTGTCATCTGGCCACGCCCCTTCACCTCGATCGCGCCACGGGGTTCAAAATCAAACTGGTCTGCTAGTTCCTCGTAGATAATTTCCGACACTTGAATCCGATCGGCAGTGCCCTGGGACTCCATCCGGCTGGCAATATTCACCGTATCGCCCCACAGGTCATAAATAAACTTTTTGGTGCCAATTACCCCCGCCACCACTGGTCCCGCATTAATGCCAATCCGCATCCGGAATGATTCGCCGGTTCTGGCGTTAAATTGCTGCATTTGCTCTCGCATGTCCAGAGCCATATGGGCGATCGCCGCCATGTGATCTTCCCGGTAATAGGGCAAACCACTTGCGACCATGTAGGCATCACCAACGGTTTTAATTTTCTCGAGGCCATGTTGATCGGCCAGGTGATCGAAGGCGGAGAAAATTTGATTGAGCATGGAAACTAATTCCTGCGGTGACATGCGTGCCGACACCCGCGTAAAGTCAACAATATCGGCAAACAAAACCGATACCTGACTGAACCGATCGGCGATCGCGCCTTGTTCTAGTTTCAAGCGGTTGGCGATCGGCTCCGGCAGAATATTCAACAGCAACCGCTCCGATTTTTCTTTCTCTACTTGCAAAGCTTCTTCGGCGATCACGCGATCGGTAATATCGCGGAAGAACCAGATCATGCCAAAATACTTGCCGTCATTAGCCATTACTGGGCCAGAATAACAATCAAAAATGCGATCGCCGGGCAATCTAATTTCATCGCGTTGGAAATCATTGGGGTCATCATAGGTACGCTCAATCAGATCAGTGAGTGGTTCTGGTAAACCGACGGCAGTGAGCAGGAAAGAGAGCAACCGATTTGCTTCACCTGCGTTTAACAGCGCTTCGGGCACATCCCACATTTCACAAAAGCGGCGATTGAAACTGACAATTCGCCCCTGTTCATCCACCGCCAGAATGCCATCGATCGCCACTTCGCGTTGAGCCTTCAGGAGGGAGTTACTACGCTGCAAGGCTGATTCAAACTGTTTGCGATCGGAAATATCCTTCACAAACACAAAGTTATATTCCTCGCCGCCAAATTCCAGGTAGTTGGCCGTTACCTCCACTGGGAAAATGCTGCCGTTCTTACGGCACATGGTGGTTTCATAGTAAAGGTATTTTCTGGTCTTGAGCTCTTGCCAATGGGATTGCCACTGGGAAGCAGAAATACTAGAATCAATCTGGCTAATGCTCATGTTTAATAGCTCATCTTTGGCATAGCCCAACGCCTTGGTAGTAGCCTTATTCACATAGGTAATCTGCCCATCGGGGCGGCACCAGGCCACCAGGTGAGACAATCGCTCCAGGGCAAACATGGCAAATTGGAGTTGCTTTTCTGCTTGCTTTTGGGCGGTAATGTTGCGGACTACGGCCAAATTAATTGCTTTGCCCGTGGGGTCAACCGTGGCCACACAATCGATCAATACATCAATATCATCGCCGTCTTTGGTGCGATAGCAGTAGGGGATATCTTGAATATGATCGGCTTGCCAAAATTCAGTGCCAAACTCTGGTTCCGGCTCATCTGGTTGCAGGGAAATTAAAAAATCAGCGGATTTATACATCACTTCCGCCCTAGCATAGCCAGTCTCGGCCAGCCACTTGTCGTTGACATCACAAATCCGACCGCGATCGTCCACGGATATCATCATCACTGGGGCTTGCTCAAATACATGGCGCAGCTTTGACTCGCTCTGGCGCAGTGATTGTTCAATATGTTTGCGCACCGCCACCTCGACTACCATCTGGTCATTGGCATAGGCGAGTGCCTGGGTGCGTTGTTTCACCCGTTGCTCCAGGTCTTTTTGCGATCGCTTCAGGGCTTCCTGGGCGGTAATGCGATCGCTGATGTCGATCAGGCTACCATCGTAATAAAGCAAACTGCCCTGGGGCTCTTTGACCGCGCGAGCATTGGCGGAAACCCAAATCAGGCTCCCATCAGCACACTTGGCTTGGAACTCAAATCCCTTGACCCGTGCCTGGGTCTCGATTAATTGACTGAATTGTTCATACTGCCCTGGTTCAGCAAAAACCTGGATGCCAATATCATTGATCTGCGCCAGCAAATGTTGCGATGTGGCATAGCCCAGCATTTCGGCAATGGCTGAGTTGACATCAATAAAACTACCCCCAGGGCTGGCTTGGAACATGCCCTCTACGGCATTTTCAAAAATGTGCCGATATTTGGCCTCGACCTGGTTTAGTTCTGCTTCCTTAATCCGTCGGAATCGTTGATTTTCCCGATCGCGTGCTACTTTTTCGAGCGTATTGGCGATCGTAATTTCTAAATCTTTGGGGTTAATCGGCCTGGTTAGAAAATCCACTGCCCCCAGGTTCATTGCTGTCCTGATATTAGCAATATCCTCACAGCTAGACATGACTATAGTTTTTAAGCCATATTGCCTATATCTAGAAAATTCATCTCCCTCAAGCTGTGCCAAAAGCTCCAAACCGCCCATCCGTGGCAGATCAATCGCAGTGAGCACCATATCGATCGCATCATCTGCGCTCAGTAATTCTAATGCCTGTTGACCGTCGGAGACGAAACAAAACCGATAATCACCGTTGATGATTTTGCCCCTGAACAGGCTGTTTATAAGTGATTCAAGCTGGCGATCGTCGTCCACCACCATTATTCTGGCTGGCATGTATTATTACCTTAGGTGACATGGGCAAAGTTCGGAGTAGCTCTCTCTCAATAACCGTAAAACCACGATCTTTTACGCTGGGATATTTTCACATCCTGGCATTTCCATCGGCATATTATCTGAATATATCTGAATACCCGTGATTGCAATTTGCAACAAAGCCGTAGCAATTAGAACAACGGCTGCCAAATTTAAGCATCCAGATTTTAACCGGTGGGATCGATAGCTAGGATCGATGGTTGGAGTAGAGCTTGATGTTTTAATTGATTTTTCCAGCTCAAGCAAATAAAGCATCCCAGACAGCCAGTACGATTGGCTGGATAGTCTTGCTAGTCATGATGCACATCTCGATTTGGTGCAATCGATCGCTATGACGTACTCTATGACGTAGATCACAGCAGCCAGGTTGCTAATTGCCAGAATTGAGCTAAATTCAAGCCTTGGCAGCGATTTTAATGACTACCTAATTTTTTATTTGCCTTAAGTTGCTTAAGTTGCATTGATCAAACTTTGACTGTCACGGTGATGCGTCTCAAATTTTCCACCAGTGATTTGTCACTGAATCTAATTTTATCTGCTAGGATGGCTGTCTTGAATCGATCGCCAGAACGTTAACTACTAAATAACTGCAATATCTCAAGCTATGGTTCGGTCTATGGTATGCAGAAGCATATTTGAGGTGGGCGATCGCCAACTAAAGCGGATCAATCTAAACTAGTTCACCTTAATGATAATTCAATAACTCCCAAAATAGAAGTTTTGCAAGATTAACTGAGTAGTAAATGAGCTGAAACCTTGGGCTGAGGGGGATGTTAAAGATGTTAATTAAAAGAATAAGACAATATTTGGGTATATTTAGTATTTTGCTGTTCTGGATTGCATTTAGCCCAGTTATGACCAGTATGGCCGGTATGACCAGTGCTTTTGCTCGAGCCTCAACGGGTTCTGAACCAGAGCTTAATCCAACTCCTAAGCCGATTGATATTGATATTGATATTGATAATGTAACTAATTTCCTAAATCAACCGATCGCCCCATTGGCCCAATTGGTTCAATCAGTCAAAGCCAATCAGGTCAGCCGATTTCAAGCCCATGAAACCAGTGTGCTGCAAGTGCAGTTTAGCCCCGATGGCAATCATTTGCTCACTGCTTCTTCCAATGGCTCAGTCAAGCTGTGGGATCGCCTGGGTCAAGAATTAGTCGAATTTCCCCATGAAGATCACATTATCTGGAGTGCAAATTTTAGCGCCGATGGTAGCCAGATCATCACCGGAGCGCAGGATGGAGTTGCCCGATTGTGGGATCGCAGTGGTCAACTATTGCAAGAATTCACTGGCCATGAAGATTGGGTAAATACGGCGATCTTCAGTCCCAACGGCGATCGCATTCTTACCGCCTCCTCGGATGGCACGGTGAGGTTATGGAACCTAGAGGGGGAACAACTACTTGAGATCAAACATCCCGATGCGGTTTGGACTGCTGCATTCAGCCCCGATGGTGAATACATTGCCACTGGCGCTTCAGATCATCTGGCCAGGTTGTGGGATCGCCAGGGCAAGCTGCTAACCGAACTAAAAGGACACCGCAACTGGGTCAGGAGTATTGCGTTTAGTCCCGATGGTCAATATATCGCCACTGCTTCATCGGATCGGACAGCGCAGTTATGGGATCTAGAGGGCAAGTCGATCGCCCAATTGGCGGGACATACTGGCGTGGTACGCGCAATTAGATTTAGTAATGATGGGAAATACATCGCCACCGCCTCGGAAGATAAAACAGTCCGATTGTGGAATTTGCGCGGTCAACAGCTAGCACGACTGGATGGACACCAGGACTGGGCGATCGGGCTGGGTTTCAGTCCCAATGGTCGCTATCTGGCTTCTGCTGCCGCCGACTTTACGGTTCGGATCTGGGAATTAAATTTGGGTAGTAATTTTTGATCTAGCGATCGCAAGATTATTTCGTCAAAGTCAACTCATCTTTATTGCCCATAATCCCCTGGGGTCGCCACACCATTAATAAAATCAAGGTCAAGCCGATCGTAATGAGTTGCAATGCCTCCAGCTTACCGCCACCAAGGATGCCAATTCTGACCTGTTGGGGCAAAAAACGAGGCAGGGTATTGTAGAGCTGAAAAATTAGCGCCCCCAGCAACACGCCCAAATTACTACCAGCACCGCCGATCGTGACGATCGTCCAGGCTTGGAAGGTAATCAACGGAATAAAAGTCTCTGGATAGACAGTGGTTAGTTGCCAGGCAAAGAACGCCCCCGCAAAACCAGCGATCGCCGCCCCAATCGAAAATGCCTGTAGCTTATACCAAAACACATTCTTACCCAGTGCCTTGGCCACTTCTTCATCTTCGCGGATCGCCTTAAGCACTCTGCCCCAGGGCGATCGCACCAATCTTTCTAGCTGCCAATACACCACCGCCAGAACCACCAATAATAACCCCATCAACAAAGCCGGGTAATAATTAGTAGCTACCAATCCTTCCAGGGGGCGATCGTAGCCATATACCCCCCTTGCGCCATTGGTCAGCCATTCTTCATTGTTGGCAATCAAGCGCACAATTTCTGATACCCCGATCGTCACGATCGCTAGATAGTCGGTTCGCAACCGCAACGTAGTGCTGCCCACCAATAGACCCAAAATGCCAGCCGCGATCGCCGCCAGCAAAAATGCAAAATACCAGGGTACACCAGCCAGATTTAACATAACAGTGGTATAGGCACCCACAGTCATAAAAGCCACATGGCCAAAATTCACCAGTCCGGCAAACCCCCATTGCAGGTTTAAGCCCAGGCTAAATAGAGCAAAAATAGACGCAAAGCTGAGCAAGGAAGTAAGGTAGGCAAGCATAGATCTGGGATGATTTTTTCAGTGATGGGATCGTAGTCTATCCAATTGATAATATAGGTTTGTTAGCGATTAGTTAAAAGCCTTGGTTAGATAAACAAGTTTAGGCTATTATTTTATTTTCGTTACTAAATCTTTCTTGAATTATTTGAGAGACATTAAATAAACCTCACAGGGAGGTTAACCTTGCAATCGCACGATCGTAACTTAGGGGGAATGATAGTTACTACATATGCCAGTACGAATTCTGGTGCAACTATTGCTGAGGTAATTCAGAAGATCGCTATGACGAATCTGGCTTGTGAAACTCCGGCCACTCCATCAACGTTACTAGAACTAGAAAGCCGTGGCTCGCAACAGGTTCCTACCCAGCATTTTGATTATATTGTGGTCAATGATGATCAACAATTCAAAGGGATTCTGACCGCAACTGAGCTATTGCCAGCGATCGCATCTCAATTAGATTTAAGCACCGTCACGGTGTCATCCTTGCTGCCACAACAATCGATCGTGCTAACGGAAGAATATGATCGAGATGTCTTTGCCATTTTGGCACTACGGCGACAACATCGGGTTAACTTTGTGCCAGTTGTTGATCAAGCCCATAAATTGCTGGGGATTGTATCGGTGGATTCAATTTGCCAGAGTATGCAGCCTGGTTATTTGCTCAAACATAGCCAGGTTTCAGCTTATTTAAATCCAAATGTGGTTTTGGCTGATCAGGATACGTCGGTGTTGGCGATCGCCCAGCAGATGTGTGAGCAGAAATACGATATTGCAGTAGTGGTGCAGCGTTCTTATACCGGATTGCTACTACCTGCTGGTATTATTACCAGTGCTGATATTGTGCAACTTAAAGCATTGGGGCTGGAACTAGCGCAATTGCCGGTGGGCAAATTAGTTATCCATCCTCTGCCGCAGGTAAAACCACACGACAGTTTGTATGTGGCTTACCAGATCATGCAGCGATCGCAAACCAACCTCTTAATCGTCTGCGGCAGTAAAGGAGAACTGGTGGGCACCATAGAGCTTAGTGATTTGTTTAAGGTGCTTGACCCAATGGAAATGTATGGTCAGGTAGAAGTGCTCCAACAGCAGGTGAGCCTATTGCAGGCGGAAAAGCTGCAATTACTGGAACAATTAGAACAAAAGCTTGACCAAAATCAAAATAATGATCGAAACCAGGCTGCTGCGGGGGGCTCCCAAAATGTGCCGATCGCTAATGTAGTTGCTAGTCCCAGCAGGTATCAAAATGGCAGCGATCGCCCAGCCGGATCGACATTATTTAACTACGACCCAGAATATTTACTGGCTAAGGCTTCGCTTCACCTGCGCCAATCCCTTGACCTGGCTCAGATCTTAGAAACTGCGGTGGAAGAGATTCAACAATACCTGGCTGCCGATCGGGTGATCATTTCGCACCTGCAACCCGATGGTAATGGTAACGCCAATGTGGAAGCATTAGCACCAATGCTAGCCCGCCAAAATGGTTCGATTCTGGGGCGATCGATTCGGCTCCCTGAACTGGAGTCAGCCTGGATGCCAAGTTACGTGAAGGGTAATGCCCAGGTTGTCTGTGATATTTATAATGCTGGGCTGGAGCCAAGATACATTGAGTTCTTTGAAAATTTAGGCGTAGGCGCTTTTATTAGTGTGCCAGTTTTACAGGGAGTCAAGCTCTGGGGCTTAATTATTGTCCATCATTGTTCAGGGGCTCGCCCTTGGCAGCAGTGGCAAATTGAGTTTCTAGAACGGCTAGCGGTGCAGTTGGTAATTGTGGTGCATCAATCGCTATTGTTAGAACAATCGCAAATTGAATTGGCGGAACGCAAACGGGCTGAAGCGCAACTGTTGCATAATGCCTTTCATGATGCCCTGACGGGATTACCAAATCGTTCCCTGTTTAACGATCGCCTTAACCATGCGATTGAACGAGCCAAGCGACGATCGCAAAGTGCATTTGCAGTGCTGTTTTTGGATCTCGATCGATTTAAAGTGGTCAATGATAGCCTGGGTCATGCGATTGGCGATCAATTATTGATGGCGATTGCCCAGCGCCTCCTACCGCAGCTAGAACCTTCCGACACCCTGGCCAGGTTAGGAGGGGATGAGTTTGTGATTTTATTGGAAGACATTGATAACCCGCAGAATGCAACTAAAATCGCGGAAGTAATTAAGCAGCAATTATCTCAGCCCTTTCATCTCAGCGGCCATGATGTATTTGTCTCCGCCAGCATTGGGATTGTATTTAGCGAAGTCGGTTATGACAGTGCCGCAGATGTACTGCGAGACGTAGATATTGCCATGTATCGCGCTAAAAATAGAGGTAAGGCGCAGCATGTTGTTTTCGATCGCTCCATGCATGTGGGAATTGTGGCGCGATTGCAAGCAGAGAACGACCTACGCAAAGCGATTGAGCGTGAAGAGCTAGAACTGCACTATCAACCAATTTTATCCCTAGAGAATAATAAAATTTCTGGATTGGAGGCACTGATCCGCTGGCAGCATCCTACCCGTGGGCTGGTTTCGCCAGGGGAATTTATTCCTTTGGCCGAAGAAACTGGCTTGATTCTAGCGATGGGTGAGTGGGTAATTCGGAATGCTTGTCGGCAGTTGCGGCAATGGCAGCAGGCCTATGCGATCGGCGATCGGCTTTATGTCAGTATTAATTTGTCGGGTCATCAAATTGCCCAAATGACATTGTTTGATGTAATTAGCCAGGTCTTGACTGAGAACAATCTGAATCCGGCTAGTTTAAAGCTAGAGATTACTGAAACTGTGATTATGGAGAATATTGATACTGCCCGTGCCCTGTTGGAGAAACTCCGATCGCTGGGGGTGCAGGTTTATATCGATGATTTTGGCACTGGCTATTCTTCGTTTAGCTATCTCCAAAACCTGCCCGTAGATGTGTTGAAAATCGATCGCAGTTTTATTAGCAGGATCTCCAATGATGCCAATAGCTGGCGAATTGTGCAAACGATTATGAATTTGGCGCGATCGCTAGGATTGCGAGTAATTGCCGAGGGAGTGGAATCCACCGAACAAATGGCTTGTCTGGTGGAATTGGGGCAGGAGTTTGCCCAGGGTTATCTCATCTCTCGCCCTTTGAACCGTCAGCTAGCGGAGGAGTTGATCCGACAGCTTTAACCTACATTTCGCGGTTAGGTCAGCAAAGTAGATAATATTTCTGACAGGGAGCAGCAAGGAAATTCAGGATCAGCAAACGTTCCTCAGCAAGACAGGGCTTACGCAAAAGCGAAATTAATGGTTGGGTGCCTGAGAATCCCCTTAAGATAATCAGCCCAAAGTTGTTGCTTAAGTTGATAGACTGTCTGCCCCGTTTTGCAAACAATAGCCTTCAATTTAGCCCAAACAAAATTGAATTAAAATATGGCTCTACCCCAGTCCAGGAATAGAGCCAAATATTGCAAAATCATATCGAACAATTAATTTTGTTCCCTGCCATTTTCATCAACCGCTACCATGCTGGGTATTGGTCGATAGGCATAATCAGGACGACCCACTTCCTTGCAGATGTCTTCTTTAACGGTTTCGAGATCAATATAGCGATCGGCCACGTTGATGAGATGATCGCTAGTCATCGATCGCAAACTGACAACTTCCACCCGTACACCGCGATAGCTGGCCGCATCGACTGCATAGGCAAGATCGCCATCACCACTGACCAAAACCGCAGTGTCATAGGAACCAGCCAAAGCCATCATGTCTACGGCAATCTCTACATCCAGGTTCGCTTTCTTAGAACCATCGGGCAACTGCACTAGTTCTTTAGAAATGACCCGATAGCCATTCCGACGCATCCACAGCAAAAAGCCCTGCTGTTTTTCATTGGTGCGATCGACTCCAGTATAAAAGAAAGCTCTGAGCAATCTAGAACCCTCAGTTAACCTACAAAGCAACTTAGTGTAATCAATTTCAATGCCCAACTGTAATGCAGCGTAGAACAAGTTTGAGCCATCAATGAATATTGCTACTCTGCCCCGATTTTCCATTACCTGTTGTGGCGTAAACCCAGGATTCTTTTCGAAATTTAACATTATTTTTCCTATAAGAGTATTTTATATATATTCAGTTTACCCAGTCATGCGCAGGATCAAGTTTTAAACTGCAATAGGTTCATGGGGCGAACCGACAGGCCACCATAAACAAGACGGGATCAAAATTCTGCAAATTGATAATCTAAGACATCGCTATTTGCAAGTTTAACCTTCGCTATCTAAAATTGTTGGCAAAGATAGGTAAATCTACTTGCACGTTTGTGTCTTTTCTGAAATTAACTGTGAGTTAAGCATGATCCTAGCCTATATTATCTTAATCGCATAGGTATTTGTGCCCAATAATCACAACAATACATCATCTATCAATGACATAAACATAGCTAATGCTGGACTAGACCCATAAGAAGGTATAGCCATGACGATCGCTGAATCGCCTGTTAGTAAATGTGCTGGGGAATTTGCCCATTTCTATAGTCTTATCTCTATGCTTCCAATTAGATAGAAGCTTAGATAAAACTTTCTGTCTAAAGACAGGTATGAAGTATGTTGGCTAATTTGACTTAGTTTGGCCTAGTTCGATCGCAATTGGCTTGCAAACTTCGGTTAATCAGATAATCATGATTGCCAGTGCGTTAAAAAACTACTTAAACCTAATAATGACTGTGATTGAGGATCAGCTTAATCTATGTGACCTAAGCTGTGGCCTAATCTTATACATTTATATATTTCAGGTATATTCAGGTATATTCAGAAACACCCGATTATGTCAGTTCAACTAGTTCGCCATGGCAAACGCAGCGAAACAGGTTAAACCAACATGTATTCTCATCTAGTAGCTAATTCAAGGCGCTGAAACACTGGTTTGGGCTTGGTTAATCGTGTTTGTGGCGCTAGGGAACCCCAGGCTGTATGTTGCTGCCACGGTGGCAAGCTCTGGGAATCTAGCTCAAAGCCCAATTGTTGGTAAATTTTTTGGCTAATGGTAGGAATTATTGGCCACAACAAGTAAGCAGAAAGACGAGTAGCTTCAAGCACAACATAAAGAGTCTCGCTGATTTCTTCATGCTTACCATCTTTAAATAACAGCCAGGGAGCAGTTTCGTCAATTAATTTATTGCAACTCCACACTAAAGTGAGTATTTGCTCACATACCTGGCGAAAGGCAAGCTGTTCATAGGCAAGGCTGGTACGATCGCCTAGATCGCTCGCCATATCTACGATTGGCTGGGTTAGGTCTGCTAGCTTATTGGTGGTTGGTGCTGGTACTTGCTTTTGGCAATATTTAACTGCCATGCCAATGCTGCGGCTGAGTAGGTTGCCAAGGCTATTGGCCAGATCAGCATTCACGGTGTTAATAAATCTTTCTTCATTAAAATCACCATCGCGGCCAAATTCGATCTCCTTGAGGAAATAGTAGCGAATTGCATCCGCGCCATAGCGATCGACCAGGTCGAAGGGATCGATCGTATTGCCCAGGGATTTACCCATTTTGTGGCCATCTTTGGTTAAAAAGCCATGTCCAAACACTTTCGCTGGCAAGGGCAAATCCGCCGACATCAGCATTGCTGGCCAATAGACCGCATGGAAGCGCAGAATATCTTTGCCAATAATATGCAATTTGAAGGGAAACCAGGTTTTGATCGCGTTGGCCAGGGTGGGCTCGTCGTTGGGTTCTAGCAATCCAGTCACATATCCCAACAGGGCATCAAACCACACATAGAGCGTATGGCTGGGATCGGTGGGAACGGGGAAACCCCAATCGACGTTGACGCGGGAGATCGAAAAGTCGCGCAAACCCTGCTTTACAAAGCCCAAAACCTCGTTGCGGCGGATTTCTGGCTGGATAAAATCGGGATGGTCGCGGTATAGCTGCTCTAGCCGATCTTGATATTTAGACAACCTAAAGAAATAGTTGGGCTCATCGCGCCAATCGCAAGCACTCTTATGAATGGGGCAGTGATGATCGGGCAATAATTCGCGTTCTTCTTTAAACTCTTCACAGGCAACGCAATACCAACCTTGCTGGCGATCGAGATAGATATCATCGGCCTGATAGACGCGATCGAAAAATTCCCTCACGATCGATTCATGGCGCGGGTTAGTAGTCCGCGAAAAGCGATCGTAACTAATGTTTAATTTCTGCCATAGGTTTTGAAACTCGGCCACAATTAGATCGCAATGCTCCTGGGGTTGGCGGCCTTGCTTGGTGGCGCTATCCTGGATTTTTTGGCCATGCTCATCTGTCCCCGTCACAAACAACATCGGATTACCACGCAGACGATAGAACCGCGCCAGGGCATCCGCTGCCATCGTCGGGTATGCGCTGCCAATGTGGGGCATGGCATTGACATAGTAGAGGGGAGTGGTCAGGGCGATCGGCTCTAAAGGTTGCTCGGCAGTCATAAATAGTTGGGTTGATAATTTGATTCGCTTGGCTCTTGGCTTTGTCTGTTTTCCTGGAATTGCCTTATGTTTCTCTCGCTCTAATCTAAATGAGCAACATAATCAACTTAGGTAAATAAAGTAAATAGGGGCAACCAAAATTTAGATTACTAACTTGCTGACTAGTTTGCTAACTAATTTGATTACTAATTTGATTACTAATTTTGCTAACTAAATACAGATGAGTCAGTTAGCCAAAGCCTGGGATCTAATTCTATCCTTTCAAAAGCTATCTGAGCTCTCCATACTGCACAAAAGTTGGGTGTATAAGCAGTTAAATCCTGACAAGTAAATAAAAGCGGATATTCAAAAATAATTAAGCTTTAACCAACTAAGTCACTTGCTCAAGCCTGAAAATTTGGCTTAATCCTCTGGCTCAACTTTGCCACTTCTGTTGGCAGCCAATGTCCATCTGGGGCGATCGATCACTGGCTCTATTGCCCACTTAATCTAGAGCTTAGTCGATCGGCATAGGGATCAATAATGACGTTTATCCTGCAAATTCAAGTAATTCGGGCGATCGAGCTAAAGCCGAGTTTATTAAGTTGTTTAGTTGATTATGTGGTGACGTAAAGGGATGTAAATATAATTGAATTAGGCCATTATGACTCAGGTGATATAATGAGCGCCATCACTTGAAAAGAACTGCTAGAGTGCATTACACATGATTTTACTCAAATTATGAAGCACTCAAGTGCAAGCCAAGTTACCAACCTTAAGCTATGTTTATCCCAGTTAATTATGACTAGTTAATTATGATTAGTGGTAATGCGGCAAAATGGAGATCGAGGGCGTAAGCTAATGATCAAATTTGCGGCAGTAAACTAGCGGTAGTGAACTAGTAGATCTTATAGATTTAGATCCTGATTAGTTATCAATAGTTACTAACATAATTACTAAATAATTAAATTAAGATTGGATGTCTCTAGGTATATATAGCCCGTGCGCACTTGGTTCCGATTGAGTTAAATTAAAAATGACTCATATTTTTTGAGGTTTAGCTAATTTCGAGAGGCTTTTGGAAGATGATCGAGATGAAGGTTGCCGGGATTGCGATCGATGCTGTAAGCAGAAATCCAATCGTCCTATTAAGAGATGTGGCCGATCGCAGGGCATTGCCGATCTGGATCGGTGAAGCAGAGGCAAAGGCGATAGTTTCGGCGCTTGACCCAAAACCCCTAGCCAGACCAATGACCCATGATTTGCTCACCAGTATTCTCGATAATATGGGAGCAGCTCTGGAGCGCATTGTAATCCACTCGCTCAAAAACAGCACTTTCTATGCCTTACTGACCGTTAAACAGGGGGAGAGCAAGAAGGAAATTGATGCCAGGCCAAGTGATGCGATCGCCCTGGCACTGCGCGCCCAATGTCCAATCTGGGTAATGGAAGAGGTGATCTCGGAAGCATCGATTCCGGTTGATCAGGATGCCGATGAGGCAGAACGGCGGGCATTTCGGGAATTCTTATCTGATATTAGCCCCGAAGATTTTACCCGCAGCGGTGGCACTCAAAAGTAGCAAGATTCAAACGTATTGGTATTCAACCAGTAATAGAGGTGGTAGAGAAAATAGTCGGGGCAATATTCAAGCAACTTAAGCCGATATTTAATCAATATTTACTAATAAAACTAATAAACCAGTAGCACAATCAAAACATAATGAATTACATAGGCAGCTAGATGGGCGATCATCAAAAACAAGTTCAAAAACAAATCCGCTTAATACGCGTTCACCTATTCATTTCCGGTAATGTGCAGGGGGTGGGCTATCGCTTTTCGACTGCGAGCATGGCCAAAAAACTAGGTCTTGCCGGTTGGGTGCGTAATTTGCTCGATGGCAGAGTTGAAGCCACCTTCGAGGGAGCCAAAGAAACCGTAGAAAAAATGCTGAGCTGGTGTTATCAAGGCCCCGACTATGCGATCGTCAAAGATATTACGATTGCCCATGAGCAGCCCCTAGGTTTAAAAGGATTTGAAATTAAGTATTAGTCATAACCTACATCTAGCAGGGTAAACTGGGTTAGTTTATGAGTTTGATGACCACGCATTTATGGCCACATTTTTACTTGAAGTTGGCACCGAAGAGTTACCAGCTAGTTTTGTAACCAGTGCCCTGGCGCAGTGGCAAAAAGTTATTCCCGCTGTTTTAGGCGATCGCTACCTGCTCGATCCCGCCACCGCCGATCAGCACGTTAAGGTATATGGTACGCCACGTCGCCTTGCGGTCGTAATCAGTGGCCTGCCCGATCGACAGCCCGATCGCACCCTTGAGGCAAAAGGACCGGCTCTGGCTGCCGCTTTTGTTGATGACAAACCCACCAAAGCCGCCATTGGGTTTGCCCGATCGCGTGGGGTTGATATTGCCGATTTAGAAATCAAAGAAACGGCCAAGGGTAAGTTTATCTTTGCCCTGCAGGAAATTATTGGCCAACCCACCACCGAAATTTTAGCGGAGCTGGCTCCCTCCTGGATTACTGATCTAGAAGGGCCAAGGCAAATGCGCTGGGGCGATCGAGAACTCAAGTTTACCCGCCCAATCCGCTGGCTGGTGGCTTTGTTTGATCAAAAGATTTTGCCGCTGGAGCTAGAAGGCCTGACCAGCGATCGGTGTAGTCGTGGTCATCGGGTGTTGCATCCCCGTGATGTAATCATTGATACTGCTGCTGATTATGCCGCCACACTCAAAGAAGCCTTTGTGATTGCTGATGTGGCTGAACGCAAACAATTAATCCAAATCCAGATCAAGGCTGTAACTGAATTAATTGCCGCCAAAGCCGAGATCCCAGATTCACTCCTGGATGAGGTAAATCAGTTAGTAGAATGGCCAACGGCTGTGGTTGGTAATTTCGATGCCGAATTTTTGAATTTACCGGCTGAAGTAATTAAAACTGAGATGATCAGCCATCAGCGCTACTTCCCGATGAATTCGCTGGAAGATCCGACGCAGCTAATGCCCTATTTTATTACGATTTCCAATGGTAATCCGGAAAAGTCTCGCCTGATTGCCGATGGTAATGGTCGGGTGATCCGAGCCAGGCTGGCGGATGGTAAGTTTTTCTATGATGCCGATCGCCAACATCCCCTGGAAACTTTCCTGCCCCGATTGTCCACGGTTACTTTCCAGGAAAAACTAGGTTCAGTAGCTCAGAAGGTAGAACGGATCAGGGCGATCGCCACAGCAGTAGTTGATGCAACTGCCAATCTGGAGTTAGCCCCAGCCGAGCAAAAGAAAGTCGATCGCACCGCCCAACTTTGCAAAGCCGATCTGGTGAGCCAGATGGTCTATGAATTCCCTGAATTACAAGGCGTGATGGGACAATATTATGCCCAGGCCAGCGGTGAAGATCAATTGGTGGCGCAGGGGATCATGGAGCATTATTTACCCCGTGGCGCAGGGGATGATTTACCGCAAAGCCTGACCGGAAAGCTGGTGGCAATTAGCGATCGCCTGGATACGCTGGTGGGCATCTATGGCATTGGCATCATTCCCAGTGGCTCGCGCGATCCCTTTGCACTCAGGAGAGCCGCTACAGGCGTGGTGCAAATTGCCTGGGATAGTAATCTGGCGATCGACCTGACCAAGCTACTCCCCGCCGTGATTGAGGTTTATGCCAAGCAGGATGTTTTAACTGAGCCAACGGAGAAACTACTGAGCAATCTTTACCACTGGTTTCAACAGCGTTGCGACACCCTTTTGCAAGAAGCTGGGGTTGACTATGATCTGGTGAATGCGGTGTTTGGCGACAAAGATCCTGAATACGCCACCCAGGCTCTGACTAATCTGGCGCTGTTGCGCGATCGGGCTCTATTTTTACAACAAGCGCGCCAGGACAAAACCTTAGATGGTATTTACGAAGTGGTCAATCGTGCCACCAAACTAGCTACCCAGGGGGATCTGGCCACTGATTTGCTCAGGGTTGAAAAGGTTGTCGATCAAACGCTGTTAAGCGAGCCAGCGGAGCAGGAATTATTTCAGGCGATCGCCCAACTTCCTGCCGATCCCAGCTTTGATCAACTATTGGCATCGATCGTAGCGATCGCGCCTACCCTAGCAAAATTCTTTGATCATGTGTTGGTGATGGTGGAAGACGAAAAGGTCAAACAAAACCGCTTGAATATGCTGGGGATTATTCGTAATTACAGCCGCATTTTGGCGGACTTTAGTGCGATCGTCTCTTCTTAAAGCACACTCACCAGCAAAGCCTTTTGCGCATGTAAACGGTTTTCCGCCTGATCCCACACCCGTGATTGAGCCCCCTCGATCACCTCGGCGGTAATTTCCTCACCGCGATGGGCAGGCAGACAATGCAATACGATCGCCTCTTTGTCCGCCAAGGCCATCAGCTCTTGATTCACCTGATAGGACTTGAAAACCGGAATGCGATCGTCCGCTTCCGATTCCTGCCCCATGCTCGCCCACACATCCGTATAAATTGCCTGAGCGCCCTCAACCGCCGCCTTGGGGTCGTTGGTGACAATCACTTCTGAATTATTGACCTGTTTGGCGATCGCCTCCGCCTGTGCCACGATCGTTGGATCTGGCAAAAATCCTGCTGGCGCAGCAACCCGCACATTCATCCCCACCAGCGCACAACCCAGCATCAAAGAATGCGCCACATTATTACCATCGCCCACATAGGTCATAGTTAACCCAGCCACCTTGCCGAAGGTTTCGGCCACCGTTTGCAAATCAGCGATCGTCTGGCAGGGATGCTCCAAATCAGTCAGGGCATTGATAATCGGGATTTGGCAATATTTAGCAAAGGTTTCCAGCTCCGATTGATCAAAGGTACGGATCGCCAAAACATCAACGTAGCGATCGAGTACCCTGGCTGTATCCTCAACTGGCTCACCTCGACTTACCTGGGTCACATTGGGATATAGGTCGATCACATGCCCCCGCAACTGATGCATCGCTACCGAAAAGCTGACCCTGGTGCGGGTAGAAGCTTTTTTAAACAATAATCCCAGACTCTTTTGACTAAAATCTGGCCCCGGATCACCCACTTTTAATGATTTGGCCAGGGTGAGCAATTGATTAAGCTCATCACTGCTGAGGTCGGCAATGCCAAGTAAGTCGCGTCCTTTTAGATTGCTCATGCTGGTTTCTCGGATAGGGATTAAGTAGATCGTTGCTGCTGAATTAATTCCTGGTTAATGCTTGACCGATATCTAGCCAATATCTAGCGAATGTCTAGCGAATGTCTAACGAATACATAGCAAATGTCTAGCAAAAGCACCAGATATCCTAGCTTAGGTTCGATCGGGTGACGATCGCTGAGCCACAAGCCAGCATCAATAACCTAATCGAAAATTATAATTTAAGGAAGCACAAAATATACCGCAGCGCGGCGATCGAGAAAAGTAAATGGGTTAAAAATTTTTAACCATAAATTTAAATCTATTATCACCATAGCTGTATATCTATGTCTGCAAGCCAATTAGTCTTATTAGTCTTAGCCAGTCTTTTCAGGATTGCGCCAACCAGGGCAACAAAATAATTAATATTTAAAGCTAAAACGCCTAAGCAGCGATCGCCAGATTTAATGATTTATTAATATTTGAAAATCGGCTTTATTGATGATCGATACGATCGATTGAGGCACTGGCTTTGAACAACTTACGTTTAAAAACTTTTGTATATATTTTCTAATTTCAGTAACGGTAAATTAACAACAAATAAACAATAGATCACGCTTAAGACATTACTAAAAACGATCGTGAAATATGTTATCTGTCGGGCTTAGATGGATTTATTTCTATCAAATTCTATGCGCCAATCGCACAGTAGAAAGGCGATCCCCAAGTTTTGCCAGCAATAATTGATCTGCTATAATAGGTTATCAAGTGCTTTTGCTGCTTGACTAAAATCGTGAAAGAGTTAAACAACTAAGCCTGAAAAAACAAGATAAACAAAGTAATCCATAAGTAGCGCGCAGTTAAACACTTTGCAGTTAAGTTCTGTTAACATCTCTTAAGTTATTTATTGTTTGCAATCCAGAACTATTGCTGTTCACAGCTACCCCAGAAAAGTATCATTTAGGTTTTTACACGTAATTAACACTCCAGCCACATAAAGCCACATAACATAATTTAAAGTCAAAGGTATTTCTATAGCTACATCTCGCGTTTAAGTTGTTTATACATAATAAAGTAAATCAACATAAAATCAATTTTTTAGCCATGTAGATCGGTTTTGTCCGACCTCATTTTTTATATTCAATTTAGTAACAATTTTTTGGGAATCTTCTCATGTCTATTATCGAAACTGTCAACTGTCCAAATTGTGGTTACCTGGCAGAGCGGCATCATCTTCATATGCTGGCTCAGGTCAAAACCCAATGCGATGCGTGCGACTATTTGATGGTGATCTCAACCCGCAGTGGTTCTGTGGTTGAATCCTATGCTCCTGGCATCTATGCTAGCCAGATCTCAGAGCGGCGATCGATCGAAATGCCAACTACTAAGCCTGAAGTTGATCACCAACGGGCTAAGGCCAATCAAGCTAACAAACCAAAAGTGCCCCAATGTCGTGGTGTGGAGCTAACTCCAGTTAGTAATAACAATATGCAAATTTTTCTTAGCCAAAGTGTGGGCAAGCGGCGTAAGTTTTTTGTAGCTCGCCATTAAAACTTGAATTACGAAGTTGTTGGGCGGCAAACATAAAAATACTGGAAAGCTAGTCCTAGCAATCATTTGTTTGGTTTTGAGGTGTAATGATTAAAGTCTCTACCAGGTGAGCCTTTCAGTGGGCCTTTCAGTGCGTTGAATGTTCTGTCTCAAAAGACCTAATATTTGCATATCTGATGCTTTATCGTTGAGACTACAGCGTGGTATAGCTAAAGCTCATAAATTTGGGCAAAGCCTCTAAAGCAGTAATGTTTTCTAGAGGCTTTTATTTTGGCAGAAGTAGGCTAAAGCGTTACCTTGATTCTGGTAGTGATTAAACCAAAGTAAAGGAATTGAGTTGGACTTAAATAATCATGGCATTTAAAACTTACCAGGGAGGCTGTCATTGTGGCGCAGTGCGTTTTGCGGTCAGGGTCGATCGCCATGAGGTAGTCGATTGCAATTGCTCTATTTGCCAAAAGAAAGGATTTTTGCATTTAATTGTGCCGCCGGAGCAATTTGAACTGATCCAGGGGGCTGATGCCCTGAGTACCTACACCTTTAATACTGGCATTGCCAAGCATCACTTTTGTAGCACCTGCGGTATTCATCCGTTCTATCGACCCCGATCGCACCCCGATCAATATGATGTCAATGCCCGTTGTTTGGACAATGATGCAGTGCAGCAATTTGCAATTAAGCCTTTTGATGGCAAAAACTGGGAGCAAAATTTAGATAGTATTCGCTAGCAAGTTTGGCTCTCGTGGATCGATCGGCTGTGTGCAGACAAATCGCGTTGATGTTTTATTTTTTAATTGAACATGCCAGCTTCTACCGCTTTAGGCTGTGGCGCAGGGTGGGTGACTCAGAGTATCTTGGAACTAGTAGGGTAAAGGAATTTAAGCTAGCCAGATTAATACAAATTATTAGTTTTGGTTAGTTATGGAATTAGCAACAGCAATTTTAGATAGCAGTGGCTCACTTCTGTTCTTAACTGTTATTTAAATTCAAACATCCAACATCTTTAAAAATACTATTGGCAGCAAAGCTTCAAAACCAGGTTTGAAGCAGGTTAGCTTATATGTGCGATCGCAATATATTTAAAAGCAATATATTTAAAAGTAATATATAAAATATTCAAGTTTAAACCATCATTAAAAGAATAATAGGGGACAGTGCAAGAAGACTTTAGGCTAATTGTAGATTTGGTTACCGTCCTAGCGGCTGCCTCGATCGGTGGATTGGTGGCAGCAAAACTGCGGCTACCGGTGATCATTGGTTATTTGCTCGGTGGGATTGTCGTTGGCCCCACTGGCATGGGCTTGATCAAGGAACTGATACAAGTAGAAACTCTGGCTCAGTTTGGCGTAGCATTTTTGCTATTTGCACTGGGGGTCGAGTTTTCGCTGGGAGAATTAAAAAAAGTGCAAGCGATCGCCCTGGGCGGTGGTTCCTTGCAAATCGCTTCTACAATTGGCATCACGGCAATTGCTTCTACGGCGTTCGGCATGGTCACCAGTCCGGTGCAGGGGATCTTCTTGGGCGCAATTCTGTCTTTGTCTTCGACGGCGGTGGTGTTGCGCAGTCTGATGGAAAATGACGAAACTGATTCTGCCCAGGGTCAGGTCATGTTGGGCATTTTGATTGTGCAGGATTTGGCCTTGGGATTAATGTTGGCGGTGTTGCCAGCGCTCGATCAGCCCGCTGATGTGGTGGCGATCGCCGTAGCCAAGGCAGTTTTAGTAACGGCATTGTTTGCAGGAGCAGCGATCGCAGTGGGGATCTGGTTGATTCCGCCTCTGTTACGAATGGTGGCACGCACCGAAAGTCGGGAGTTGTTTTTACTCAGTGTGATTGCCCTCTGCCTGGTAATTGCTCTGACGACTGAGCATTTGGGCTTATCGATCGAAATGGGTGCATTCGTAGCTGGTTTGATGATCTCCGAGGTGGAATATGCCGATCAAACCCTGGATTATGTAGAGCCGCTCCGCGATGTATTTGCGACGCTGTTTTTTGCGGCGATCGGTATGCTAATTGATCCGCTATTCTTGTGGGAAAACAAGGGCTTGATCATGGGGCTGGTAGGAATCGCCATGCTGGGTAAATTCTTGATCGTTACCCCACTAGTGGTGTTATTTCGCTATCCCGCCAGAGTAGCGATCGCGGCTGGTTTGGGGCTGGCGCAGATTGGTGAATTTTCGTTTGTGCTGGCCAGTGAAGGCCAAAAGCTGGGCTTAGTTTCCCGCCAACTCTATTTATTGATTTTGGGTACAACTGCAGTAACCTTAATCCTGACTCCATTCCTGCTACAAGCTACGCCGATCGTTTTTGACTTGCTCGAAAAAATCCCGTTCATGCGTGCCTGGTTAAACAAACTAGATATCCCCCAGGAGATTTCCCCATCTGCGGTACTAGAAGAACATGTGGTGGTTTGCGGCTATGGCAAGGTGGGGCAAAATATTGTTGGTCTTTTGCAGGCCAGGCGCTATCCAATTCTGGTGATCGAGCAGTCAGAAACCAAGCTGCAAATGCTGCGTGATCAATCGATCCCCTATATTTATGGCAATTGCTCCAGTCCATTGATTCTGGAGAAAGCCGATGTTCACCATGCCAGATCAATGGTGGTTTCGATCGGTGATGCCATGAATACAAGGCTATGTGTGCAAAGGGCGCTCTCTTTGGCTTCTGAGCTAGATATTGTGGCGATGGCAGCAGAAGATGGGGATATTGACTCGCTCTATCAATTGGGGGCAGCCGAGGTTGTCCACCCAGAGTTTGAAGCCAGTTTGGAGCTTTCTACCCACCTGCTATTAAAAATGGGTGAGAGCGACCAAGCGGTATTAAATGAGATCAATAGTGTTCGCAGCGGCCGTTATGCTGATTTCCGGCCTGATATTGCTTGCCATTTGCCAGCACCCATGGGTCCCTACAGTCTTTTGCCGGAGGCCAATGAGTCAAATCTTTTAATTACTAAGAATAAGCAGAAAAAGAAGAAATTAAAATTAGGCAAGCCAGAGCTATCGGGCGATCGCCGCAAAAATACCACCGATCGCCTTGAATCAATGCCCTGGGCCAAGCAAGACCAGCAAAAGTCCAGGCAGGTTGACCCTAATTCGCAACCAGAACATAAAAAGAACCAAGGAAAGTTAAATCAGGCTAGTTCCTTGCAGCCAACTCAGAAATCAACTCAGGCTGCTCAAGCAAAGCGATCGCAACCGACTAAGCAACTTCAACCTAAACCTGGTGGCTCAAAGTCCAACTTAGCTGAGTTTGAATCTAGCTCTACCCATTAGAAACTAGTCTTACTTGTTAATTCATCAAGGTTAATTCATAAAGTAATTCCTAATCTATAAGGCTGCCAGATATATCCCACATTTCGCGGTTAAGGAATAGAATTAGATAATTTCGAGACAGGGTCAAATCAGGGTAGTGGAAATTAAAGTAGAAAACCTAGACCATTTAGGCATCGTAGCCGGAATCATGGACGCAATGGGACTAGCCGAATGTATTACAGCAAATTTCATAGTTGAACGCGGTTTTTGCTTCCTCGAAGACCCTTTGTTTTTCATCTCTAGTGTGTTTGTTAAATATCCTCACCGAGTGGCAGCAATGGCGATGGTGATGGGTTTATGTTTACTGGTCTATTCGCTGGGGCAACGCAAACTGAGAATTGCTCTCAACCAGGCTCAGGCGACGATTGCTAATCAACTTAGCAAACCTACTGACCGTCCCACGCTGCGATGGGTTTTTCAGCATTTTCAGGCCGTCCATTTGCTCCAAATCACTGGCGCGAAGCAAATTTCTAATCTTACTGAGGAACGTTTGCTGATCCTGAATTTCCTTGCTGCTCCCTGTCAGAAATATTATCTACTTTGCTGACCTAACCGCGAAATGTAGGTTTATGAGTGGCATTTTGTTTGTATTAGCTGACTCTAGATAGCATTCATCATCAAACCTAAGCGATCGCAGAAACCCTTAAGATCGCTACGATCGCCCAATTTAAATTATCGCTATATTACTTGCCAGATTGACTTATTTACTAGTCAGGCTAGTTAGCAGCTTGTGCGATCGATGCAAAAAATCCTGCATACTCGCCGCATCAAAGGACTTTTGTGCCATCAGCGCCAGGTCATAGACATGTTTACAAATCATATCCGCCAATTCCGCCGACTCCGAAGTTTGGCCACTGGCAAGCAAAATGCTGCCCTTATCAAGATTTAATAGATTATCCACCAACGGATGCGCCGTATTCACCAGCAAAATGTGATCGGCGGGAAAATCAGCATTGGTTTGTTGCAACAATGCCGCCATCTCTTGCATTCGGCGGGCTTCCTCTGGCAACAGGATCATTGCGGGTGGCGAAGTGGCTGCATCTTCTACCTTCAATGATTCGGTGCGAATCGTCAGGTTGGGCCGATCCAGCGCGTTGCGGAATAGCTCTTGGAGGCGATCGCTTTTGGTTTGATTAGTTGTCGGATCAACCACCTCAGCTTGGGACTGATCGCTAATCAGGCTAGGATCAATCTCCGCATCCACCCGCGAGAACTTCACATCGGTATATTCGCGCTCCAGGAAATGCACAAAATGACTGTCAATAAACGAATCGAGCGTAATTACCTCCAAGCCCTGATTCTTGTGCAGTTCCACATAGGTAGACTGGGTCACCGCATCAGAGGTGTAGAAAACGCGGTTTTCATGGCGTTCTTTATTTCGTTCTAAATAACTAGACAGGGTGGTGTAGTTACCATAATCAGCGCTGGTAATCTCCGCTGTCTCGCTGGAACTGGGGTAAATTAGAATATCTTTGATTTGCTGATAGAACTTGTCGTTGTTAATCGAGCCAAACTTCATAAACATGGCGATGTCTTGCCAGCACCGCAAATATTCTTCGCGCTCATCGGCAAATAGTCCCTTGAGATGGTCGGCCACCTTTTTGGCAATGTAATCCTGGATCCGGCGTACCTTCCGATCGCCCTGCAGGAAGCTGCGCGACACGTTGAGTGGAATATCCGTACTATCGATCGCCCCGCGCAAGGGCAGCAAAAAGCGCGGGATCACTTCCTCGCAATTGTCACTCACAAATACATGATTACTGAATAGTTTGATTTGCCCCTTGTTGGGATCGATGTCGGCCTTAATTTTAGGGAAATAAAGGATGCCCTTGATAATAAAGGGATAGTCAGTATTGAGATGAATCCAAAACAGCGGATCTTCCTGGAAGGGATAGAGATAGCGATAGAACTCTAAATATTCTTCTTTGGTAATCTCACGGGGCGATCGATCCCAGAGCGCCTTTTGCTTATTGGCTTCGTTACCATCGAGGGTGATTTTAACCGGCATGAAATCGCAATATTTGCGGATGATACCGCCCACTTGCCCAGAGTCCAAAAATTCCTCGGCATCTTCTTGCAAATGCAGCGTGATCGTAGTGCCGACAGTAGTGCGATCGCCATCGTCCAGTTCAAACTCAGTGGTGCCATCACAACTCCACCGCACCGGCTTAGCATCAGCTTGATAGGAGAGCGTATCGATCTCCACTTTGCTGGCCACCATAAATGAAGAATAGAAGCCCAGACCAAAGTGGCCAATAATTTGCTGATCGCTATCTTTTGCGCCAGTATATTTCTGGACAAATTCTTCAGCACTAGAAAATGCCACCTGGTTGATATATTTCTTCACCTCATCGGCGGTCATGCCAATGCCATTGTCAGCGATCGTAATTGTTTTTGCTTCCTTGTCCACGGTCACATTAATTTCTGGCTCTGGCAGATCGCCGGTGGTTTCCCCCGCATAGGAAACCATTTTTAGTTTGCTAATCGCGTCAACACCATTGGAAATCAGCTCCCGCAGAAAAATATCCCGATCGGAATAGAGCGCTTTTTTAATAATCGGAAATATGTTTTCGGTATGTATCGTAATATTGCCTTTTTCAGCCATTACTTAGTGCTCCTATGATTTGGTCTTAGATTTGACATTAGTAATGTATTAGTTACCGAAAAAAGCAGGGCGATCGCAATTAGGTATTACCGTATAAGGTTTGATTTCAGATTGGCGTAGGATAATTAAGTATATTTAAGTTAAGTAGGGCAATAGTTGAGCTGTTGTGATTTTCCTAGCCGAATGTTGCTAAAAGTTTAAGATATACATATACTCATGCTTCCTCTGACCAAAATATTTGCAATCATCTATATAATCTTGTTGAAGCGATCGCCCTTTGGAGGCTAAACCCATGTCTTTTGTGATTACAATCCTTGCTTACACGATCACCTTGTATTTGATTCTGCTATCGATCCGCGTTTTGCTAAGCTGGTTCCCGCAGGTAAATTGGTATAACCAACCCTTTGCCGCACTGAGCCAAATCACTGACCCCTATCTAAATATTTTCCGCGCCATCATTCCACCATTGGGGGGCATGGACTTCTCACCAATTTTGGGGTTTATTTTGCTAAACATGGTTGTTCAAGCCCTATGGCAGGTAAGTAGCCCAATTGGTTACTAGTAGGTAGTTTTAGCTAGTTTGAATTAAATTACTTTATTGCGTTTTTATTACATTTTTTAACCGAATATACCGAATATAATGTTGGATTTAAGCGGCAAAACCGCACTGGTAACTGGCATCGCTAACGATCGCTCGATCGCCTGGGGCATTGCTCAACAACTACATCAAGCTGGTGCGAAGCTCGGCGTAACCTATTTGCCCGATGACCGCGATCGGGGCAAAAACAAGGTCACCAAGCTGACTGCGGATCTTTCGCCCAGTTTTGTCTTGCCCTGTGATGTGCAGGACGATGCCCAGATCGATGCCATGTACGCCGAGATTGGCAAAGCCTGGGAGAAGATCGATATTCTGGTGCATTGCCTTGCCTTTGCGAAAAAAGACGAGTTGTCGGGTGATTTTAGTAATACCTCCCGCGATGGCTTCAAGTTAGCGCTAGATGTGAGTGCTTTTTCGCTGATCCGGCTGTGTCAAGGTGCTAAGCCAATGATGACCGATGGCGGCAGTGTGATTACGCTCACCTATATTGGTGGGGTGAAGGTGGTGCCCAACTACAACATCATGGGGATCGCCAAGGCAGCGCTGGAGATGAATGTGCGTTATCTGGCTCAGGAAATGGGAACGCAGAATGTACGGGTAAATGGTATTTCTGCTGGCCCGATTAGAACCCTGGCTTCTTCGGCGGTGGGTGATATTCACAAAATGCTGCATCACTTTGAAGAGGTAGCACCATTGAAGCGCTTAGTAACTCAACAAGAGGTGGGTAATATTGCCGCATTCCTGGGTAGCGATCTGGCCACAGCGATCACGGGGCAGATTATTTATGCCGATTGCGGTTACGAGATTATGGGCGCTTAATTATTATTAATTATTAGAACACAAAAATAATCTTGATCTCATTCTCTGGCTCTCTTGCATCGATCTGCACCGATCGAATAAACTCACGCAAATAAAAACGCCGTTCTGCCTCCGAGAGGTCATACCAGAACTGAGGAATCGAGAGGGTTTTAGCGATCGCCGGTAGATTAAGTGGTGGCAGTTGCGCCAATTGATCCTCCAGCTTCGCCATCTCGGTACGCAGATTATAAATCCTTAGATCCGCCGTTTCTGCATCCAGGATACCCGATTCTAATAGGGCAGGAAGCTGGTTGATTAAATCTTGCTTCTGGGCGATCGCCCCCTCAATTTGCGCCTTAATTCGCCCCAACCCCGACATACCCATGCCACTAACCGCCTGGGGTAAATCCTGGCAAATTTTATTGATCACCCGCTCTAATACCTGCTCATAGGCGATCGATTTACATTTTGGTTGCAACGGGCATTGCTGGTAACGCAAATATAAATAATTTTTAGATTTGCTGGAATTAACCTGGGTCACCTTGGCAGGCTTGGCTGAAATCACGGTCATTTTGCCAGAGCAGCTAGCACAACTGACCAACCCAGCTAGCGATCGCGGGGCACTGGCCGTTCGCGGTGGTAAGGATTTATTCCGGCGCAAGAGGCGATCGACCTGAGCCGCTTCTTCCCGGTTGATGATCGGCTTGTGGGTATTGCGGATAATTTTGGTTTCTTGCTCGGTTTGGTGAGCCAGATCGCCACGCAGGGTATGATTTCGCAACCAGTAGCGCCCAGTTGAAACCGAGATTTTTTTATTGAACTTCTGGCCAATGTGCCGTACCGCCCCCCGCAAGGAGCCATAGAGCAAAAAATGATCAAAAAACTCGCGCACCACTGGCACAGCAGCGCGATCGACCACATAGCCATCCTTACCCCGCTTATAGCCGTAGGGTGGCCTACCGGGTGGCGGCATCGCTTGAATCCGATTGAGGGCATGACTAGCACGGAGGCGATCGCCTTTTTTGCTACCAGTGCCCTTATGCTGCGATCGCGCCACGTTGCCTTAATGCTTTGCTGTAACTGAACTTAAATTCAAATAATCAAATACTATAGCGTAACTATACAGTAGCCCAATCCTGAGGCTTAATAAACACGTCATAAAGCTCTGCCTCTGGTGTGCCTGCTTCAGGAGCATAGTCATAATCCCAACGTACCAGGGGTGGCAATGACATCAAAATCGACTCGGTGCGGCCATTGGTCTGCAAGCCAAAAATAGTACCACGATCGTAGACCAGATTAAATTCCACATAGCGACCACGGCGATAGAGCTGGAAATTACGCTGGCGATCGCCCCATTCCATGCCCCGGCGGCGATTGACAATTTCTGTATAGGCGGGTAAAAACGCACCAGCACAGGATTGCACAAACCCAAAAATCTCCTCCCAGGAACGAGGAGCCAGATCGCCAATTTCATTACTAATCCTGGCCGCATTGCCTTCGGGATTTTTACCGCGATAAAGCTGCCCTGTACCATCCTGGTAGTCAAAGAACACTCCACCCACGCCGCGCATTTCCTGACGATGTTTGAGGTAAAAATATTCATCACACCAGGGCTTGAACACCTGATAGTAACTGGGATTATGCCGATCGCAAGCCTGCTTTAGCATATTGTGCAAATGGGTAGCATCTTCGCGGAACCCATAATAGGGAGTGAGATCGAGGCCGCCACCAAACCACCACACTGGGCCGGCTTCAAAGTAGCGATAGTTGAGATGCACAGTAGGAATATAGGGGCTGAGCGGATGCAACACCATTGAGGTACCCGTGGCATAGAAAGTATGTCCAGCAGCTTCAGGGCGCTGTTTAAGAATACTGGGGGGCAGGTGAGAGCCATACACCTCGGAGAAATTAACGCCACCCTTTTCAAAAATATTGCCATTTTCGATCACTCTCGATCGACCACCACCACCTTCAGGCCGCTCCCACGTATCCTGTTTAAACTCAGCGCCACCATCAACGGTTTCCAAGCCAGCGCAAATATCATCTTGCAGCGATTGCATAAACTGGCTAATGCGTTCCTTTGAATCGGTGGGAACCTTTGGCAATGCAGGGGCGGTACTAGTCATAATTTACGTTTAGAACTGCTTTCAAATAGTTGCAAATGGAGATTAAAAAATAATCAAAGCAAAATTCAATGCTTAAATTCAATGCTTGATGTCCAGCGTAAGAGCTTAGGGGCAGGTTTAAATGGGAAGCGATCGCCACTGATTTTTTGCTTACCCCGATCTACTACCTCGATCTACTAAAAAGATAATTAAAACTACATTGAAGTTGCTTTAATCCTGCTTTGATTTAGAGCAGATCAAGCCTTCAGGCATTAATTAAGCTCCATAAATAGTCTAATTAGCTGTTGGCCTTTTGGCTGCTAACTTAGATTTTCTTTACAGCTCTTAATATCCTACCTAGCCAAATTTATGCACTGGCAGGCATGGGTACCCTTCTAATTTCGGTGCAAAAAGATGCCACCCGCTGCCCATCTGGTTGAGTTAGCAAACTGGTGCGGAGCTTAAAATTCTCGCTGGCAAACCAGACCCGCTCCTCTAGGTGGGTTTGGTTATGCATGGTGGTTATCACCAGGGTGCCATCATTGCGCAGTACATAACTACTCAAGATCCCACGATCGCTACCATTGCCATTTTTAAGGCTAACTAACTTACCTAGTTCTGGGGATTGAGCATCTGGCGCGATCGCCACAATATTACTACCTGTATATTTTTGTTTGCCAAAATCCATATCCCCATCCCAGCTAATCTTGGTGGCCAGGGCGATCGCCGTGGGAGCAAGATCCTGTTGCTGGCATAGTTGGGCAATATTTGGATCGCTCTGCGGCAAAATTTCTACCAGTAACTTGGTGCGGCTGGCTTCGGAAGTATTTAAATTCAAGTTGCGACTGGTGCGCTGCATCATCCATTCTCCAGCACATTGCTGAAAGAATTCCACAATATCCATATTTGTCTTGACGAAGTTTTAGTCTCTCTAGATTACTACCTGCGTAGCTTGTCTGCCTAACTTATTGGCATAAACCATTGCGGACATTAAAAAGATCTGGGCAAGAGTCAGGCCACATTTTTGATTTGTGGCGGTGGCAACAGCGTTAATAACTTTTGACCAATGCGATCGGGTTGTTCCAACATCCCCATATGGCCACAATCGTTAAGTTCAAAGACATTCTCACCACTGCCATTGAACAAATAATGAAAACTGGCCAAATGATTCACATACTTGGGCTCCATAATCCGATCGTCCGCACCGGCAAAGAAATAGACTGGTTGGGTTAGTTTTGCCACCACCTGCGGCAGCAGATGTACCTGTTCGGCACTAGTCGAATCGAGCAGGGTTCCCTTTGCTGCTTCAAAATCAGCCCCCACAAAATCTTGAATGCGTTGTTTCCCCCATTGTTTGGCAAGGGGAAATTTAACACTGTCCTTGGCAAATTGATTGGCCAATAAGGGCACTCGATCGAGCCAGACGGGTCTAAACTTAAGAATCGTTTGACCAGCCTGCCGGAATTTCTCAAATTCTTCCTTGAGGTAAATGCCGCCACCGGAATTAAGACAGGCCACGCCTACCACTCGATCGCTCAGCATACTGGCCGCCCACAGCGCGATCACACCGCCCAGTGAATGCCCCACCAGCCAGGCTGAGTTTATTTCCAGTTGGTCGAGCAACTCACTGAGATCCTGGGCATAGCAGGCGGGGCTATAGGTGCGACGATCGCCAACTCCCGATCGACCGAACCCACGCAGATCATAGGTTAGGCACCGATAATGACAACTGAGTAAATTAACCAACGGTTGCCAATAGACCTGACTAAGTAGCCAGCCATGCAAGAAAACCAGCGTAGTCGGGGTATCAGTTTGGGGAGTAAGTGCATAATTATGTCTTGCCCCAGCAATGATCACACTTGGCATGAAGAATAACTTTACGCGATCGCTTAATATTAGTTTTGATTTGATGGTTTAATATCGATCTTATCAACTAAAGCAAGTTCTGGCCGCTTGTAATTAGATAATAATTTTGGCAAACTATTGCCCCTTGTGTACATAGTTAGGTAATAGTTTAAGTAGTTGGTTATCTGGTTACTAAAATATTTGGCGATCGGTACTGATGGACATGATTTATTGATTAGTTGGCATGAGTTGATATTAACTGGGATCAAATGGCCAGGTTTAGTACAGATAATCCCAGATTAGAGCTATAGAATTAGTTTGGTAGTTAGTGATTGAAGCATGGGTAAGATCTGCTCATTAGATCTCACTATGCTTGACAGTACAGGGCGTTAGAGGATGTAGGTAACGTGGGTTGGCGAGTGCGTGGCGTACGTGGAGCAACAACTGTAGATGCAAACACCCCGGAAGCGGTGCAGGTTGCGGTATTGGAAATGTTAACCGCGATCGCCGATCGCAATAATATCGATCCTGAAAATATTGTAAGTGTAACCTTTTCTGTTACTACTGATATTAATAGTGTATTTCCAGCCAAAATAGCGCGATCGCTACCTCAGTGGGAACATGTGCCATTGCTGGATGTGCAGCATATGCACGTCGAAGGTGATCTAAAGCGCTGCATTAGGGTACTCATGCACATCAACACAGAGCTAGAACAAGGCCAAATCCAACATATTTATCTGAAGGATGCTAGCCATCTGCGCCCCGATCTTACCTCGCTCAGAAGTTGCTAGCCCTATTTAATCAGTTATCCAGTTATCCAGTTATCCAGATAAAGGCTGCTCTTTTTGCGGCTGTAGCGTCTCATTCGGAGTGAGATCTCAAAATCACTTCCTTGAGATCTCAAGCATTTGAGATTAACTTGAAATTTGCGGTAAAGCATGTATAAGAACTCAAATATAAGCTTGAGCTTATCGACTTAAATTACTGGTTTTCACAAACAACCCTAAAGCCAACATTAAAATAACGGGTAGTGCTGAACAAGTAAGGATCTAGGAGATAGTTGAATATCCATAACCCAAATAAGCTAAGCTCCGAATTTTAAATCGATTGCCAATTATCCTTACTACTGCATGACTACCCAAATAACGATAGTCTGCATTGTAGTGGTCTCGGTAAGTAGAACGGCAATAAGCAATACTATAATTCAACGAGCCACCACGCATGAAGATGTTGAGTTATTAGACAATTTTGATTGCTAAAAATAGAGACGGTCATTTCAGTCTCCTTCGCTAGTTGAAACTATGCTCAGGGCTACACTAGATTACTTACAGTGAGTGATCATTGAAACCTAAAGAAAGCATATAGAAGAGATAGATGGTAAGCGAATTGGCATAGGATTTTGCTATAAACCAGCCGTAGCAAACTAGATATATGAATGCCGAGAGCACCAATAGTAAAACCAACCGCAATCTTGACCTGGCGGAGATTTCAATCGTATTAATTGTCAACAACTTAAACCCAGGTGTGATTAATTATGATTTCCTGAGGTATAGCGGCATAGTCCCAGGAGATCTACAACTAATCAGTCAGCCAGTTCAAACCGAATATGTTTCTCAGCTAACCTTTGAAGGTAATCTGGTGATCGCCGCCCAGTCAAATCGGCTGATTTTCTCGCAACCGGCTAAGCGTCAGGAACAGCCAAAGATAATTGACATTGCTAGCAAATGCTGTAAATCGCTACCATTGGCAGAATATATGGCGATCAGCATTAACCCCAGTGCGGTGCTGAGTTTTGAAGGGGAAGAAACCGCAGCGCGTAAATACATCACTGAAACATTATTAAAACCTGGCCCCTGGTATGAGCATAGCCAAGAGCCGATCGGTGCCACGATCAACTACATTTTTACCCTGGCCGAAGGGCAACTGCGTCTAACCGTGAGCGAAGCACGGGTCAATATGCCAGGTCAGGAAACCAGACCCGCGATCTTATTTGGTGGGAGTATCCAATATGAATTAGCTGGTGAAGAGCAATCGACACGACTAAGTGAATTACAACAACGGATTGATGGTTGGTCAGAGAGTATAAAAGCCTATTCAGATATTGTGGGTAGCTTTGCCCAGAATCAAAAAGCGAGTCTGGCTAATGATAACGGTAGCGATCAAGCCAAGCCAGAACAACCTACTAGCAAAGCTAAACAATAGGATCAGTGGTTGACGATATTCCAATTCAGGCTGGTGAACTGCTGCCATTACTGGCCAAATATCGATTGCTGCCAAAGCTGAAGCAGGAATTGATTATTGATCAAGCGATCGCTGATATCCACCTAACCGCAGCGCAGCAAGAACAGGCACAGCAGCAATTTTTGGCGAAATATCAAATTAGTGAACCGGAAGCCCAGCAAGCCTATTTAAACTATTACGGCCTGACAGGAGATCAGCTAGTTGAGATTGCTGATCGTGAAGCCAGGATTGAGATTTATAAGCAGCAAACCTGGGGGCATAAGCTGGAATCGATCTTTCTGACCCAGCGCAGTCAACTAGACATAGTTACTTATTCTTTGATTCGCACCAACAGTGCAGAAGTAGTGCAGGAATTGTACTTTCGGATCAAGGATGGTGAGCAGAGCTTTACCGAAGTAGCCAGCACCTATTCTGAGGGGCCAGAGGCTCAGACTGGTGGGCTGTTAGGGCCAACCCCGCTGCATAACTTACATCCCAGTATTGCCCAGCATTTATTGATCGCTAAGCCAGGTCAGATCCAGCCGCCCATATCGATCGATAAGTGGTATATTCTGCTTCGACTGGAGCAAAAGCAAGCCGCTGTGCTGGATGATGTGATGCGCCAAAGCCTGTTGGGACAATTGTTTCAGCAATGGTTAGAGCAGCAACTCCGGATGCAGCCATCCCCCGATTAAGCCTACCCATGACTAATACCAAACTGCCCCTGCGTGAGTTTCTCAGTCAACATGCCCTATTTAGTCAACTTGAACCCAATAGCCTAGACCGACTTGCTCAACACATCCATCCGCTGCGCTATCGGATGGGACAAGCAATCCTGGTGCGTAGTTTAATGCCCAGCCATGTGTATGTAATTTACAGCGGCCAGGCCAGAATCCTGGGGCAACCACCAAATAGTAATGTCCCTGAGACATTGCAGCTATTAGAGCCAGGCGATCTGACCGGGTGGCTGAGCTTAATCAGGCAAGTGTCCTGCGAGACTGCGATCGCCACGACTGATACCGCCTGTCTGGCGATTCCCGCTAAAGTGTTTTCTGGCCTATTAAAGCAAAGCGCTGAATTCACCCAGGCTATAACGCGACAAATCCCGCTGGTGGAAATCTATGACATTCTGGGTACAGAACTAGAGCGCCGACCAGATCTAAGTCATATCAGCTTAAAGCAATTATCTTCCTATGCCCTGGAGCATAGCGTGGTGCAATATGCCTCGCGCAGTAAGGTTGCCCTGTCACAGCTAGACCCGAACCTGACCTGGTTCTATAGCGGTGGTAGTGTCATCAACTTTAAGCCCGGTGAAGTTTTAGAGCCAAATGATCCGAGAGAGTCAATCCAGATTAAGCAACCTGGCAATGCGCGTTTGATTGGTATTAATCCGCAGGTCTGGCTGCAAATCGACCTGAGTCAGATGTTTGATGTGGATGTGGAAACAGCTAACCAGGAAGAGCCTGAAGATGAACTGGCTGATGTCCCCTATGCACCTGATTATCCAGAAACCAGCGAAACCGTTGCAATTACTACTGTAACTAATAGTCCACGGTTTGAGTTCATTCCTGGCAAGGGGCCAATCAATGGCACTCTGGCCTGTTTTCAGATGCTGGCCAAATACTGGCAAATGCCACCGCGAAGAGATGTGCTCAGGAGGGCGATCGCTAACCAGTTTGATCGTAATGGTAGTATTCCTCTGCAATATTGCGGTGCGCTGGCAGAGCTGATGGGATTGAAATCACAACTGGTGCATCTACCGACCCAGAACATCAATCGGATCCGCGTACCAGCAATGATTGCCTGGCAGGATAGCGGTGCGATTATCCATGAGGTGGGCAATAATAATCTCACCCTGGCGATCCCAGAACAGGGGATTGTTACTTACACAATTGCGGAAATGATTGCAGCCTGGGGTGAAGAGGGGCAGGTATTGTTATTGCAAGCTTCCAAGCATACGCCACAGCAAAGGTTTGGCCTGAAGTGGTTCATCCCCTCGATCATCCGCCATCGTCGGGTATTAATTGAAGTTCTAATTGCTTCGTTTTTTGTGCAGCTATTTGGTCTCGCTAATCCCCTGGTTACTCAAATTATTATTGATAAGGTAATTATCCAGAATGGGGTAGAAACGCTTAACTTTTTGGGCTCATTCGTGATTGTGGTGGCGGTATTTGAAGCAATAATCTCCGCGATCCGCACCAATCTATTTGTGGATACGACGAATAGAATTGATCTGAACCTGGGCGCAGAAGTGATTGATCACCTGTTGCGATTGCCATTACGTTACTACGAACGTCGCCCCGTTGGTGAGCTATCAAATCGCGTCAATGAATTAGAAAACATTCGCCAATTCCTAACTGGTACAGCCTTAACCGTAGTTCTGGATGCGATCTTTTCGGTGATTTACATTGTAGTGATGCTGTTCTACAGTGTGCTGCTAACTGGGATCGCCCTGTCCACGGTGCCCTTATTTGCTTTGTTGACACTGATCGTTGCGCCCTTAATTAGACAACAACTGCGCACCAAAGCCGAGCGTAATGCCGAGACCCAGGCTTATTTTGTGGAAGTAATTGCTGGGATCCAAACCGTTAAGGCTCAGAATATTGAACTACTATCCAGATGGCGCTGGCAAAAGCACTATGCCAAATATGTAAGCGCTGGGTTTAAGTCGGTGCTTACCTCCACCGCCGCCGGATCGATGAGTAATTTTCTCAATCATTTATCCAGCCTGCTGTTGCTGTGGGTGGGTGCATATCTAGTAATCCGGCAGGAGCTGACCCTGGGGCAATTGATCGCCTTTCGGATCATTGCCAGCTATACCACCAGTCCGCTGCTGCGATTGATTCAACTGTGGCAGAATTTCCAGGAAACTGCCCTTTCACTGGAACGCCTTAGCGATATCCTCGATACCCCGCAAGAGCAAGATGAAATCGAACAGCAGAATATCCCCATGCCCTATATCAAGGGGCAAATTGTCTATGAAAACGTTACATTTAGCTTTAATGAAACTGACCAACCTCAACTCACTAATCTAGACCTTGAAATCCTCACTGGAGCCTTTGTGGGTATTGTTGGCCAGAGCGGGGCAGGAAAGAGCACCCTGGCTAAGTTACTGCCCAGACTTTACGAACTCAATAGCGGTCGCATATTAATCGATCAATATGACATTGCCAAAGTCGAGCTGTATTCACTGCGCACCCAGATTGGCATCATTTTGCAAGAAACAATGCTATTCGATGGCACGGTGCAGGAAAACATCATGCTATCTAATCCTGATGTGCAACCAGAAACAGTCGTTGAAGCAGCGCAGATCGCCTGTGCCCATGATTTTATTATGACTCTGCCAGCGGGCTATAACACTAGAGTTGGTGAGCGGGGCGCTAATTTATCCGGTGGGCAACGGCAACGGATTGCGATCGCTAGAACGATTCTCCAGAATCCGCGCTTGTTGATATTTGATGAAGCTACCAGTGCGCTGGATTACCAAACCGAGCGCCAGGTTTGCGAAAATATTCGCCATACTTTTCAAGACCGGACGGTACTTTTTATCACCCATCGATTGCCGACGATCCAGAATGCCGACCAGATCTTGATGCTGGAAGCAGGGCGATTGATTGAGCAGGGTACCCATCCAGAATTGATGCAAAGTCAAGGTAGTTATTACTGTCTCTATCAACAGCAAAGTGCCCAGATGTAAGTGTTTGACCTCTATGCCAAGCTAGCTAGAAATATTAAGCGCAAATGCGTAACTTATCCGTGATATTAGTAGTAATAGTAGAAATGTAGAACAACTGAATAATCGGGTGGCAGTATTCATCTAGGGCAAAAGATACAAACTCATGAGTACTCCCAAACAAACCAATGGTGCGGGTTCAATTTCCCTGCCGCAAAATATTCCGCCCAGCTCAGCCTTATCACCACTTAGAAAGCTCACCCCAGGTGCAACACGGCTGGGCCAGTTTGATCAGCCTGTTACGCTCGAGCAATCGGGGCAATGGTCACGTTCTATCCTTTGGGCGTTGCTTGGCGTGACTACGGCAGCGATCACCTGGGCTAGCATTGCCAGGATTGAAGAAGCAGTACCTGCTCAGGGTCAATTAGAACCCCAGGGGGCAGTGAAAGAAATCGAATCTTCAGTAGGTGGGGTAGTCAGTGCGATCCATGTGGTTGATGGCCAGGAAGTGGCAGCAGGCGATCTGCTGGTGAGCCTTGATACCACGGTTTCATCTTCTCAGTTCGACTCACTTAAGCAGGTCAAGGAAATTATTGAGCAAGAAAGTGCCTACTATGAAGCCAAGATGGATGGCGTGGAGCCAGAGCTAAGTGAAACAGCCTCACCTAGACTGAGAACCCTCACGATTAACCGCGATACGCTGCTACGAGAGAATAGATTACTCCTGGCTCAATTGCAGGGTGTAACCAATGGCGAGTTTAATCCTGCCGAAATTCAGCGCTTACAGGCTCATCAAACTGATTTGAATCTCCGCTTTAAGGTGGCCAACCTGGAAGCTGATCAACTGGCTGAGCAAGTAGAGCAAACCGATATCAGGATTGCTAATTTAACTAAGGTTAGAGATATCAATCAAGAGCTACTGGATAATTTAAAACCACTCCTGGCCGATGGTGTGGTATCGCGGGTGCAGTTTATCCGTCAGGAATTAGAGGTACAGAATATCCAGGCGGAAATCGATCAATTGCAGCAGGAAAAGCAGGGATTACAGGTTGGCATTATCAGAGCTAAAACAACCGCCGATAGCATCATGGCCACTGCCAGTCAGAATCTACTCACTGAGATCGCCGAAAATAGTAAACGCATTGCCGAAATAGAGAGCGATATCTCCAGGGAGATTGTCACCAACACCAGGGAGATCGCCGAGATCGATAGTCGCATCACCCAGACCGAGCAAACAATCAAATATGAAGAAGTGAGAGCCCCGGTAGCAGGTAAAGTATTTGACCTCCAGCCCACCTCGGCAGGGTTTGTAGCTGCTGCCAATGAGCCTATCCTCAAGTTAGTACCTGACGAGACTTTGATCGCCAGAGTTTATATCAGTAGCCAGGATATTGGGTTTGTAGAAGAGGGGATGTCAGTGGATGTCAGGATTGATTCATTCCCATTCAGTGAGTTCGGCGATGTGAAAGGCAAAGTAGTTTTCATTGGCTCTGACTCATTGCCACCGGATCAAATCAGGCCATTCTATAGCTATCCTGCCCACATTGAATTAGAACGCCAGGATATTATGATCCGCGAAAAGCCCGTCAACCTGCAATCGGGTATGTCACTTTCTGTCAATATCCTGGTGCGCGATCGGCGAGTAATCAGTCTGTTTACTGACTTGTTTATTAATACTACTGATGGGTTTAAGTTTGTAAGATAGAATCGAACTACATTCACCCCTAAACCTCATAACCAGGAGGATCGTCATGGTAGAGTACAATGCGCTGCTGCGTCTGCCCAGTTCAGATGAATTACCCGACTCTGACGATACGCCTGTGGATAGTGAACTGCAAGATTTAATCCCTGCTTTGTTGCGAGCCATATTGTCAATTATCTGGTCAGATCGCCAGGATTGGATTTTGGCTTGTGATATGGGCATTTATTATGACTTAGATAACCCCAGGGTGCCGATCGTGCCGGATGGGTTTCTCAGCGTTGGTGTGACCAAACACAAGGGTGAATTTGGGCGTAAGAGCTATGTGATGTGGGAAGAGGATTTCATTGCGCCAGTTATGGTGATTGAACATGTATCCCATACCTATGGGGGCGAGTATGACCAGAAAATCCAAAAATATGCCAAGCTAGGCGCGCTTTACTATGTGATCTATAACCCTGAATTTTATCGCCGTGATCAGCATGAACCCTTTGAAGTCTATAAGTTGATTGAAGGCAAGTATATATTGCAATCAGGTGAGCCAGTTTGGTTGCCAGAGTTAAATCTAGGTATAGGTAGAGCCAGTGGCATTTTTGAAGCCTGGCAGCGAGAATGGTTATTCTGGTATGACCAGGACGGAAACAGATATCCATCGCCTGTGGAAGTAATCCAACAGCAAGAAACTCAAAATGCGAAATTACTCAAGAAGTTGCAAGAGCTAGGTATTGATCCCGATACTCTTTAGGACATTGATTTAAATGGATCAGCTAAAATCAAGTCAAGATTAGTTCAGAGTTAAATTGCTGTATTTAGCCAGTCAGTCAGGAGGATCGTCATGGTAGAGTACAACGCGCTGCTGCGTCTGCCCAGTTCAGATGAATTACCCGACTCTGACGATACACCTGTGGATAATGAACTCCAGGATTTAGTTCCCGCCCTACTACGAGCCATATTGTCAATTATATGGGCCGATCGCCAGGATTGGATTTTGGCCTGTGATATGGGTATTTATTATGACCTGGACAACCCCAGGGTGCCGATCGTGCCGGATGGGTTTCTCAGCGTTGGTGTGACCAAACACAAGGGTGAGTTTGGCCGTAAGAGCTATGTGATGTGGGAAGAAAACTTCATCCCGCCAATTATGGTATTTGAGCATGTTTCCCATGCCTATGGTGGTGAATACGATGCCAAGATGCTTAAGTATGCTAAGTTGGGTGCCCTCTACTATGTACTCTATAACCCACAGTTCTATCGACGCGATCGGCATGAACCATTTGAAGTTTATAAGCTGATTGAGGGTGAATATGTATTGCAAGCAGGCGAACCAGTATGGCTACCGGAACTAAACCTGGGGATTGGTAGAGCCGATAGTATCTTTGATTCCTGGGAGCGGGAGTGGTTGTTCTGGTATGGCCAGGATGGAAACAGATATCCATCACCTGCAGAAATTATTCAACAGCAGGCCAACTCGGCTAAACAGCAATTAGAGCAAGAACGAGCAAGAGCAGATCGACTAGCAGAAAAACTTAAAGAGCTAGGTATTGATCCAAATGATCTTTGAGTATCTGACCAAGGTCTCATTACGGAGCAACAAATATTTACATGGTGATTAAGCAATACCAATCGCCATAAAAGTGCTGAATAAACATAAATTTGGATGTTATTTGGTCAAAATTTAACCTGGAGATGATAATTTCAATAGAGAGGGTAAGTTAAGTAAAAGCTTATCCTGCAATATTGATAAGTGAATTTACTTAAAGCTGGCGCTAAGTAGATATCGATAGGGTTGCACTGGGTTATTAACAAAACATGCAAATAAGTAATGAGGCGTTATTAGCAAACACGCCATCGTTGTTGGATGCAGCAACGTTAGGGAATCCATTATTAGATGCCAGTCTTGATGCACCACTTAAATATCCATCCCGCTATAAAAGTGGTAGCCAACGCAATCCACTGCAACCAAATAGCCCATATCTAGATCTAGGTAATGGCAGTAATATTAATGGTTTAGCAGGCATTACAGACGATCTGCTAGTACCAGCCCAGAGCCGCCTGACTAATCCAACCAGTGGTAATGGATTTGGCGATCGCATCCCTACCTTTAATCTAGACGACGAGCAGATCGCACCCATCTCTGCTGGTAGTGATTTGTCATTGCAAGTCCAGGAATCGCTCAGTAGCAGCCCAGAATCAAGCGAGCTATCCTCACCACCGCTATCATCAAGTCCTCTAGCAGCATCGGCAGTAACTAGCATTCCCGAATTTGCGATCAAAGCTGAGGGTAGAATCACGATCAACAATGGTGGCGACTTTGATGGTGCACCCCTGGATACCAGTGACGATGCCCTGGTTTATGGCAAAGAAGGCTTTACGATTAACAAGTCTGCCACCCTGCCAGTAGAAAGAGATAGCCAGGGTAATCCTGTGCTTGATAGTGAGGGCAAACCGATTCTGGTGCCCTTTGCGGTCGCTGTTTCTGAAGGATATAACGTAGCTAATGCCCCCAATAATCCCTACAGCAATCTACTGCCACCACAGATCGTAGACCCGCAGACTGTCGATGTACCTGGCTTTAATACAGTTAAGGATCAAGAGCTAGCGGATCGGATTCCTGCAGGCATCACGCCGATTGTTTTTGATCGTGCAAATCAGTTCAACAATACCAACAATTGGAATCAGAACTTCCCTGCTGGTGGAACTGCAGATAATCCCACGGTGGTTGAAATCACGAATGGTGGATTGAATATTCCCAATGGCGTGACGATCGAGAATACGGTCATCATTGTTAAGCGGGGCAACATTAATTTCAATGGTAATAACCATGCCCTCAATAATGTGGCGATCGTAGCCAACAATGGCGGTGTTAATCTGGCGAACACGCAAGTTAACAATAGTGCGATTCTGGCTTCTAGATCGATCAACCTGAATAACGGAGCCAGGTTTAGTGGTGAAAGTTTGATTGCCGCAGGTTCTCAAAACATTATCTTCAATGGTGCTACGACGACTACCGATGAGGCTGATTTCCTGACTGTGATCGCCCAGGGTGACATCATCTTCAATGGGGCATCGGCAACCAGAGGCGAATTCCTAACCGCGAAGAATTTTATTTCCAATAATGGCTCAGAGCTAATTGGTTCGATCGGTGCTAAAGGGAATGCCATTTTTAATAATAATGCTACGGTCACAGCGATCGTCTCAGATCAAGATAGCCCAATTATTACCGGGCAATTGGCAAATGATACAGGAGTCAGTGATGGGATTACGTCAAATCCAACGATCAGCGGTACTGTAACCGATGACAGCACAATTACAGAGCTAACTGCAGGTTTTGGTAGTATTCCAGTTGCCGATTATGTTGATATCCTGAGCGAACTGCAAAGTGATGGTAGTTTTACGCTGAGCCAGACTATGTTAGAGCAAATCAATGGTGCACCGTTAGCGAATGGTGATTATGTCCTCAATCTGCAAGCGGTTGATCAGTTTGGCAATACCTCTAATTTTACGATTGACTTTAGCCTCGATACAACTGCTCCCAATCTTGATATCGGCTTAGATCCTGCCTCTGATACAGACCCCGTTGGTGATGGGCAAACCACGGCTGAGATTGTTACCCTCACGGGTCAAAGTGATCCTGGTGCCCAGATAGAACTAATTCAAACTGGACAGACCACTACTGCTGATGGCACTGGTGCATATGCCTTTACCAATGTAGCCTTAGCACTCGGTGATAATAGCTTTGATGTAAAGGCAACAGATATTGCTGGGAATGAAACTACGATCTCGCCAACCTTCACCCGATTGCCTGTAGACGCTGACCCACCGGTGATTACGGGGCAATTGGCAAATGATACAGCGATCGGCGGCACTAATGGGGATGGCATTACCTCAGACCCAACGATTACGGGTACAGTCACCGATGCTAGCAACATTGACGAATTCATCGCTGGGTTTGGCGATATTCCAGTGGGTGAATATACTGGCTTGATTCCTGAACTGTTGCCCGATGGTAGCTTTAATCTAGACCAGGCGGATTTAGAAACTATCAATGGCGCACCACTGGTAGATGGTGACTACACCTTAAATCTGCAAGCCACCGATGAATTTGGCAATGCCTCTGGCAACGTTGACATTGCCTTTACACTCGATACCACGCCACCTGCTGCCCCCACTCTTGAGCTAGACCCTGTCTTTGATACGGAGCCACTGGGTGATGGCAGAACCATTGCCGAAATTGTCACGCTCACAGGCCAGGGCGATCCAAATACCCAGGTCAGGTTGGTGCAGACGAATCAGGTCACGGCCACCGATTCTACTGGTCAATATACCTTTACCGATGTGCCACTGATTCTAGGTGAGAATACCTTTGATGTGATCGCAACCGATATTGCGGGCAATGAGGTCACCACCACCCAGACTTTTACGCGCTTAGAAGAAGGAACACTAATCCTGCAAGAGGGGCAATCGTTCCAGGTGGATTTAACTGAATCGCTTGATATCCTGGAGCAACCAGCAATCCTCACCTTCACCTATGATGATGATTTTGATTTAACTGATACCGCTGGCATTAATGATGCCTTGGAAGTAGCGATCGTTGATGCCAATGGCGATCCGCTGGTGCAACCCTTTGCTACGGGTAGAGATGCTTTCTTTAATCTGACCGAAGGCGAAGGTGCTGCATTCAGCATTGATGCCAGCCTGGTGGATAAGACCGTAACTCTGAACCTACCTGCATTTACGCTGGGGCAAACTACCAATTTAATCTTTGAATTAATCAATAACGACAGCGATACCCAGACCACCTTCACCATTTCTGATATTGCAATTCTGCCCGGTGGTACAGGCACCAGTACCCCAGTTACGCCAACTTCAGAAACACCAGTTTCAGCAGATATAGACTTCAGCAGCATCACCGAGGTGACACCCAGCCTGGAAGCGAAATATGGTCGCACTTCCTATGTGAACAAGGATAAGGTGCTCTCCACGGAAGTTAGTTTGGAGAATATTGGTCAATATGACATTAATGGGCCATTGCTGGTGGCGATCGACAACCTCAGTGATCCAACCGTGCAGGTGCAAAACTTCGATGGCGTTACCCCGGATGGGATTCCCTATTTTGACTTCACTAACTTAATTAACGAGCAAGGCTTAGCAATCGGCTCTACTAGCGATCAGCGGACGCTTTCGTTCTTCAATCCCAATGAATCGCAATTCACCTATAACCTGAGAGTACTGGCCAGCACCAATCGCAGCCCTGATATTACCTCTGAGCCAGGGGTAGAAGCATTTGTTGATAGACCCTACACCTATCAGGTACAGGCAACCGACCCAGATAATGACCAGCTCACCTATGAGCTACTAGCGGCACCAGATGGCATGGCGATCGATGCCAGCACTGGGGCTATTTCCTGGACACCGATTATTGATAATGTCGGTAACTACACAGTCACGGTGCAGGTCAGTGATGGCAATGGTGGTATCACTGAGCAGAGCTATAACCTGGGTGTGCTCGATGGCAATCGTAATCGCCCGCCTCTATTCACCAGCACGCCGATTGTGCAGGCAGCGATCAATGCTGAATATACCTATCAAGCCACGGCTAGCGATCCCGACCAGGATGGCTTTATCTTCTCGGTCGTAGACGCACCGGATGGTCTGGCAATTGATGCGGATACTGGTTTGGTGACCTGGACTCCCACGGGTGAGCAGGCGGGTACGTTTGATGTGACCCTGCAGGTAACTGATGTTCGTGGTGGTGAAGCGCTCCAGACCTATAAGATTTTCACGGCCGCAGAGGAAGGTAATAATGCCCCAATTATTATCTCTGAACCACAGACCGATGGATTCACCGCGACCGGCTATGTGCAACGGATCGAAGCGATCGATCCTGATGATGATGCCCTCTCCTTCACACTGACCGAAGCACCAACAGGGATGGCGATCGATCCTGAGACGGGTTGGATCTCCTGGACGACCAAGCCTGAAAATGCTGGTGCCCATGATATCTCGGTGATGGTGGATGATGGCAGGGGTGGGTTTGATAATCTTTCCTTTACCCTTGACCTTTCCAGTGAGCAGCCAGGCCAAATCTGGGGTCGGGTGTTCTATGACAGTTTTGAGCCACCTGAGGATTTGCTCAATCAACCGCAGGTATTTAAACCTAGAACGAATAACCGACTCACGCCACCGGAGTTGAATAGTGGCAATGTTGAGATCGTAGATATTAGCTATCAAGACCCTACATTCGGTATTGATAGCTTTGCGTATGATGATACGACTGGGCAACTACTAGCAACCCTAGTTAATCCTCCTGGTTTAAGGGTTGGTTTGGGAGATATTGTTGCGCTTGAACAAGATGGCAGTCTAACTCAAATTGTCTCAGCTACACCAGAACCTGGAATTATCCTAGGTAGAGATGGTTTTGCGGTAGTTCCAGAAGACTTTATTGGTGACTTTAATCCTGGTGACAAGTTTGTAACAAGGGACTTCTTAGTGCAAACTGGACTTCAGAAAATAACTACTGGTGAAAGTGGCTTTGAATTCGAGCCAGATTTTGCTGATATTGGTGGACCTCCATTCTCTTTTACCGATGATCCAAATACAACTTCTCAAGAGATTCAGCGTATTCTTTTTGATGAAACGGGGCTTTTTGGTGGTGATTTAATAACTTCGTCTTGGTATTCAAAAGCTGGGACTGCAGGATTTAATCTTGCGATTAACAGGGTAAATTCTGAAGGTGAGGTGTCAAATATAGCCAATGTTGAAATCTCTACTTCAGTAGTAAGTGATATCGTCCCAAATGATCTTTCTTATGGTCCTTTAGCTGGCAAGATTCTTGCAACATATGGGACAACTCTGTACACAATAGATCCATCTGGAGTGATCGAAGAAGTCCCTTATATCGTGACTTCCCTTATTCCTGGTGATTTAGAATTTAAGCAGGCTGGATTTAGGTTGGTTGAACCAAATCAAAATCTAGTTGCAAATCATTTTGCTGTTCCTAGTATTGGTTTGAATCCTGGTGTGTCTGCCATAGGGGCTGACTACTTCCAGCCATATATTGGCGATCTAATGGCGCTTAGAGATGGTGGTGGTGGCTCTAGATCACGCCTAATGTACTGGGATGGAGAAAATGTCAGGATAGTTCAGGTTCCAGCTAAATTCCCTCCCCTGGATGGTGGTTTAGCAAATGGAACATTCAGTGAAGATAGAACCTTTGCCCCAGTTGCGATCGGCGATATTCCTGCAGTCGAACCACTGAGCCTAGCTAATGAAGTAGTCTTCATCGATGAAAACGATAACAACCTCCGCGATTCAGGCGAGATCTGGACTACCACTGATGATAACGGTATCTACAACTTCAACCTGGCTCCTGGCGATTACAAAGTGGTCCAGGAAGTGCAAGAGGGTTTTGAGGTTACCAGCCCTGAAAGCGACAACTATAACCTCACTCTGGCCAGTGGTGAAGTCTTAACTGGTAATAACTTCGGTAATGTGCGCAACTTCATCGTGCCACCAGCGCCCGATGAGAATGAAGCTCCAGAGTTTATTACCAATGGCCCTAACCTAGCCCAGGTAGATGAACGTATCCTCTATCGCCCTCAAGCGATCGACTTAGACGGCGATCTGATTACCTTTGATCTGGTCAGTGGCCCAGAAGGACTGACCTTTGATATAGATCGCAATATCATGGCCTGGCGTGCTACTGCTGACCAGGTAGGCACCGAAACAGTGATTATCCGTGCTACTGATGCTAGAGGTGCGGTGACATTGCAAGAATTCGAGATCGAGGTAGTACCACAGAATCTACCGCCTCGTTTCTACACAGTGCCGCCAGCTACCAGCCAAGCCGCGATCGGCCAAAATGTTCAATTCCTGGTGGAAGCCCGCACGCCAGAATCAGACCCGCTTACCTTTATCCTTGAGCCCGATGGTACCAGCGCCACGGTAGTTGATGAAGATCCGCGATTGCCAAGATTTAATACCTTTGAGGATGTTCTATTCAAGTGGCAACCCAATACAACCGGTATCTTTAACTTCTCAATTACTGCCGATGATGGAGAAGGTGGTACAGCTGCAACTAGTTTCCAGATTGAAGTAGTAGATAACCTGCCCAATGATGCGCCGACCCTGAATATTGAAGGGCTACCCCGCATTACTACTCAGGCCATTCCCTATGTAGGCACAGTCATAGCCAGCGATCCCGATAATGACCCCTTGGAGTATCGCCTCACCGAAGCACCAACGGGAATGACGATCGAACCAAATGGCAACATATTCTGGGCTCCCCAGCCAGACCAGGTGGGTACTCATATTGTCACAGTCGAAGTGGATGATGGTCGCGGTGGGATCGTCAGTGACACCTATGAATTGACAGTAGCCAGCACTGGCACCATCCCCAATACACCACCATTCTTTGTCTCTGATCCCAGGGTGAATGCCACTGCCAACCTGGACTATGAATATCAAATCGAGGTCAATGATACTGACATCGTCAATGACAATTTACTATTGACTCTCGATACTGCCCCCGATGGCATGTTCTTAGATCCTGCCACCAGCAGATTATTGTGGACACCAGGTTTGAATGATATCGGCACCAATAATGTGGTAATCAGGGTGACCGATTCCCAGGGTGCATTTGAATTACAAGAGTTCACCGTTACTGTTAATGCGGTCAATATTCCGCCAATCATTACCTCTGCGCCAATTACAGAAGCAGCTCAGGATAAAGCCTATAGCTATCTGGTGCAGGCAGAAGATAGCGATAATGGCCAATTGAGCTATGAGCTGATCAATGCCCCCACTGGCATGATTATTGATCCTGGTACTGGCTTGATTGAATGGACACCGACTGCCACTGACCTGGGCAATGCCACGATCGAGGTGAGGGTAGATGATGGCCAGGGTGGCATTGCCACGCAAACCTATGATTTGTTGATTAGTGATACTGCTGCCAATCTAGCGCCTGCATTCACCTCACAGCCAATCTACGCAGCGGCGATCGATGAACCCTACACCTATCAAGCCACGGCCAGCGATCCAGAAGATGGTACGCTTACCTTCTCACTGGGCAATAGTCCAACGGACATGACGATCGATGCCAACACTGGTCTAATTGAATGGACACCAACCACTGACCAAACTGGTGACTTCAGTATTGAAGTAATTGTCACTGATCCAGATGGTGCCACAGCAACCCAGAGTTTTGTGGTCAGTACAATCGTCAACAGTGCACCAGTAATCCTTTCTACCCCAGCTACAGGAATTCAATCGGGTGATACCTATCTCTATAATCTGAGGGTAGAAGAGCCCGACGGCGATCCACTTACCTACACCCTGACGGAAGCACCAGAGGGAATGACGATTGATAATCTCGGTCGATTGCGCTGGGATGTACCACTAGGATTAAATGTACTCCAACCTGTCACCATTACCGTAGCTGATAATCGTGGTGCATCGGTACAACAGAGTTTTGACATTGCCGTCAGTGGCGATGACCAGGCTCCCGTCATCAATCTCAGTGCCCCCTTCAATGTCAACATCAATGAACCTGCCAATATCGTGGTTACGGCAACGGATAATATCCGAGTGACTGAACTCTTGCTGATCATAGATGGTGAATCAATTACCCTCGATGCCAATGGTGTGGCTGAATATACACCAACCCAGTCAGGGGTATTCACTGCCCAGGCGATCGCTACCGATGCGGCAGGCAATATGGCCACAGTGGAGCAGGAGTTCGGGGTCATTGATCCTACGATGAACAATGCTCCTGATATCTCACTGGATGTAATTGAAGGCACTGAGTTCACTGCCCCAGAAGATATTATCGGTTCAGTGCTGGATGATGACCTGACCAGTTACAGCCTCAGTGTAGCGCCACTCGATAGTGATAATTTTACCGAGATCGCTAGTGGCAGTGACACAGTCAATGGCGCTGCCCTGGGTGAATTTGACCCGACTGTTCTCCAGAATGATACCTACACCCTCAGGCTAGAAGCGACAGATGTAGCAGGTAATATTGCGATCGTCGATCGGCAGGTGAATGTAGTTGGTGAGTTGAAGCTGGGCAATTTCCGCCTCTCCTTCACCGACCTGCAAATTCCAGTCACAGGTATTCCAATTACTGTTACTCGCACCTATGATTCACTGACCAGCAAAAACAGTGATGACTTTGGCTTTGGCTGGCGGATGGAGTTCAGGGATACAGACCTGCGTACCAGCCTGGGCAGAGATGAAGTGTTTGAACAGCTTGGGATTCGCTCTGAAGCATATCAGGAAGGCACCAAGGTATTCATTACGCTGCCTGGTGGCGATCGGGAGGTCTATACCTTCAAGCCAGAGCGCGATCCGCTCTCTAATTTCTTCCCACCAGTGGTGGATGGTGAAGATACCACTATTTACAGACCTGCGTTTGAATCGGAGGCTGGTTCTTACAATACCTTGACTGTTAAGGATACCAGGCTAACCCGCTCTAATGGCAAGTTTATTGGTCTGGGTGGGCAGCTATATAATCCTGCCGATGGCTTCTTTGGTGGCACGTTTGTACTGACGACCAAGGAAGGGATTGTCTATGAGATTGATGGTAATACTGGCGATCTGCTCACCGTGACCGATCGCAATGGCAATCAACTCACCTTTACCGATGCTGGCGTAGAAAGCAGCACTGGCAAGCAGGTGGTATTTGAGCGCAATGCTCAGGGCAGGATTACTGCACTAATAGACCCAGCGGGCAATCGCATCACCTATGACTATGATGCCAATGGCGATCTCATTGCCGTGACCGATCGGGAGAATAATCAAACTGAGTTCCAATACAACGAACCCACCAGAGATCACTTCCTCACAGACATTATTGACCCGCTCGATCGGCCTGCCTCCAGAACTGAATATGACGACAAGGGCAGGTTGAAACAAATTCTGGATGTCAATGGTGAGTCGGTTGAGATGACCTATGACCCTGATAATTCTCTTCAGATTGTTAAGGACAAACGGGGCTTTGATACGGTCTATGAATATGATAACCGTGGCAATGTGGTCAAGGAGACTGACCCGGTTGGCAAGGTAACTGAGCGCACCTATGACGCTGATAATAATATCCTGACTGAGAAGGTAATCACGGATGAAAGTGGCTCTGATGGATTTGTTAGTAAGTTTACCTATGATAGTCGTGGCAATGTTCTAACTGAGACTGATCCTCTAGATCGCACCAACCGATATACATATAATTCATTTAACCAGCTCTCGACAATTATTAATCCGCTTGGTCACACCACATCGTATGAATATGACAGTAGAGGTAATCTAACTGCGGAAACTGATGCTACTGGTTATACTCGCTCTTACATTTACGATCCTGTTGGCAGGGTTAAGTTAATTGTTGAGGATGCCGGTAGAGATATTACCGAGTTTAACTACGATAGTTTTGGTAATTTAAGCAGCCTAATTGATGCCCTAGGTCACGAGACCACCCTAACTTATGACGAGAATGGCAACCCACTGACCGAGACCAGAACCCAAACTACTCCCGAGGGAGAGAGAACACTCACAACCACAGTAACCTACGATAATGATAATAGAGTCACTTCAGTTCTAGATGCGGAAGATAATTTGACTCGGTTTGAGTATGATGGCAATGGCAATCGCACCGTGGTTATCGATCCGCTGGGTCGCCGTACTGAGCAGGTATATGACGATCTGAATCGCCCTTCGGAAACTATTTTCCCAGATGGAACACCTGGTGATTTGTTAGATAACTTGCGATTGAGGAATGAATATGATGTGGTGGGGAATAGAACGGCGATCGTTGATCCGAGTGGCAAGACAACTAACTATGTTTATAATCCGATCAACCTCGTCACTGAGACTATCTCGCCGGATGATACACCAGGGGATTTGTCTGACAATCAAAGAATCCTGTCTGACTATAATCAGCGTGGTTTAGCTACAGGATTAACGGATGAAGATGGCGATCCGGTTGAGCTAATTTATGATGCGGCGGGTCAGTTAGTTGGCTCAAGTAACACCCTCAATGATTCAGTTACCACAGTTTATGACGCTGCAGGTCGATCGATCGCCACTACCGATCCCCTCGGTCGCACTACCTTATTTGATTATGACGAGTTAGACCGGGTTACCAGAGTAGAGACTCCTGATGGCGAGAGTATTGCTGTAGTTTACGATCAGTTTGGTAATGTTACTTCTTTAGCTGATCAAGCTGGCCGCAGCAGCCAGTATGAATATGATGTGCTCGATCGCCTGGTGGCAGTTACCGATGAGAATGGTGAACGCACTGAATATAGTTATGATGAGCTAGGCAATCTGATTCAGCAAAAAGATGCCAACGATCGCCTTACTAAATATGAATACGATCGCCTTAGCAGACGGATTGCGGTCGAACGTCCCTTAGGCCAACGCGAGGAGATGAGCTATGACGAAGTTGGGCGGGTTGATCGTATTACCAATTTCAATGGTGATGTAATTGAATTTGAATATGACGAGCTAGATCGCCTTCGTGCGAAGAACTATGTCAATGAGAGCCGACTGTTTGAATATACTTACTATGATTCAGGACAGCTAGCCACCTACGCTGACGATCGCGGCATCACTACCTATAACTATGACGATCGCAATCGCCTTGCTTCCAGGCTCGAACCTGACGGTACTGAAATCAGTTATACCTACGTTTCCGGTGGCGCGATCGAATCGATTACTACGCCCACTGGCACCACATCCTACACCTATGATGAGGTTAATCGAATTGACACTATTTCTAAGGATGGCGAGGTAACCGACTACGAATTTGATGATGCGGGTAATTTAGTTCAGATTATATTAGCTAATGGTGTAACTGAGACGATGAGTTATGACGATCTCAATCGTTTAGTTGGTGTTACTAATACCGATGCTAATGGAAATATTTTATCCAGCTATATCTATACCCTGGATGAACTGGGCAATCGCACCAGGGTGGAAGAATCCAGCGGTCGGATCATTGAATTTACCTACGATGATTTATATCGCCTGACCCAGGAGACAATTACTGACCCGGTCAATGGCGATCGCACAATTACTTATACCTATGATGAGGTGGGCAATCGCCTCAGCCGTGATGATTCGATCGAGGGGCTCACTACCTACACCTACGATGATAACGATCGCCTCTTAACTTCGTTCTTGAATGGGGTAGAGACTACCTATGCCTATGATGATAACGGCAATTTGCTCAGCGCTAATAATCCCGATCGCCAGGTGGTTTATGATTGGGATGCGATGAATCAGTTGGTGGGGGCGGATATCACCGATGTAAATGGCATTAAGGAAATTGACTACAAATATGATGCTAGTGGGATCAGGGTAGCTTCGATCGTGGATGGCGAGGAAACCCGCTTCCTGATCGATACGACTCGCCCTTATCCAGAGGTGTTAGAAGAATATGCCCCTAATGGCGATCCGATCGCATCGTATGTACATGGTTTGGATCTCATCTCGCAGGAACGGAATGGTGAATCGCTGTTCTATCTCTCGGATGCCCACAGTGGTGTGCGGCAACTAAGCGATGACCTGGGTGGGGTGGTGAGTACCTATGATTATGATGCCTATGGTAATTTGCTCAATTCCACTGGCACGGCTACGAATAATTACCTCTATCGCGGTGAGCAATTTGATCCCAATCTGGATCTGCAATACTTGCGGGCACGATACTATGACCCGAACTTAGGCAGGTTCCCCAGTGTTGATCCGTTTGAGGGGGATTTGGAGAACCCTATGTCAAAGCATCGTTATCAGTATGGATTTAATAATCCCATTTCTTATATTGATCCTACTGGCGCTTTCAATATAAATGAACTTGTTGCGTCACAAACAATTCAGAGTATTCTTGAAGGTTCTGATCTGAATGTAGCAGCAGAGACTGCAATATGGGCTGGTTTGGCACTAAGTGGACTGACACTATCCTTAGTTCAAAAAGATGCTTCTTACTATGAAAGGCTTAAAAATAATAATTTAGTTTACTGGGAAGGCGAAGTTTTTGCTACGGGGCTAAACACTCTTGCCCCAATTATTTCTTCTGTGAGGTCAATTTTCAATTTTAAAGAGTTCATAGAAAAACTTGCCAATCCTGTCAGTGCGACATCATCACAATTTAGTGCATCCTTCATAAATGCTAAATCAGATCCTTTCTTCTTGCCTGTATCAAGTAAGTTCCGGGGAATTCCTGTTAATGCTGTCAGCAGAAACATTACTGTTACTTCTAACCTAGTAGGTAGTTTACCGTCTAGTAATGCTTTATCAGTGTTGAGCGTTGGTGGATTTACTGGCACATCACCTGTAGATGTAACAAACTTGCCAAACTTTGTTAGTCTGCCAAATTCAGACGGAGGCGTTGCGAGAAGTTTTGCAGGAGGATTTTTAGGCTATACAGGACTTACTGGCACATATCTAACAGGTACTTTCTCAGCAGGAGGATTCCAATCAGGTTATGTTGAAGCTGATAGTAGTGGTACTGGATTCATTGTTGGTCTTGGGATAGGTTTGTCTTTCGATTTTTCTGCAGGCTTTACTTTCAACGTTGCAGGCTCAGTAAGTTAGTAATTTCAATTTCTTTTATACAAGTTAGCCTTTAAATCAAGAAGTTTATTGATAAAATTTTGATGAAAAAAACCAATCTCCCCCTCCATCCTTTCCCAGGCGCATTACGATCGAAACGGGGGATTTGATGGCATGAGCGATCGCATAATTCAGCAAATACTCAGACGTATCTCAATGGGAATGAGATCTCAATCAATTGAGAAAAGTAGTGTTACTTGAATCACGGATCGCAACGAAGTGATTCATTTTAATAAGCCTGATAAACAGCGGGATAGCCTGAAACGATTATTGGGGCTCAGTCTCGCCAGATCTAAGCGAGTGTCACCTGGTACTGCCAGATTTCACTCCCAGTGATTCCCCACAGCGATCGATTACTTAGACTAAAAATCTAGACTAAAATCCAATTCCACTCGTGATTTCCTTCAGTAACTGGGCTGATTTTCGCAGTTGGGCTAGTTCTTCGTCACTGGGATAGATCGCAATTTGCCGCTCCACCCCCTGACGATTGACCACAGCAGGAATGCTAAAACAAACATCATTGATGCCATAAAAGTCTTTAATCAGGCTGCTGACAGTCAAGATATGGTTCTGGTCACGCAAAATAGCCTGTGCGATCTGCGTCACCCCCAGGCCGATCGCATAGCTAGTTGCCCCTTTGCGCTGAATGATCTCATAGGCCGCATTTTTGACCTGGTTATAAACCTGATCTAGCTGATCATAAACCTCTGGCTCGCGCCAATTAGGAATCAGTTGATCTAAACGAGAGCCACCGATGTGTAACTCACTCCACAGAGCTACTTCGCTATCGCCATGCTCTCCCAAAATATAACCATGCACATTGCGTGAATCTAGTTTTAGTTTTTGGCCAAGCAAATATTTAAATCGAGCCGTATCTAAAACCGTACCCGAACCAATTACCCGCGAAGCTGGTAAACCAGATAGCTTGAGGGACACATAGGTCATAATGTCCACTGGATTGCTGACGATTAGCAAGATCGCATTGGGCGATCGTTTAACCACTTCTGGCACAATGCTTTTGAAAATCTCGACATTTCGCTGCACCAGATTTAAGCGACTTTCGCCAGGGTGCTGTTTGGCTCCGGCGGTAATAATCACCAGGTCTAGATCCTGGTAATCTTCGATCGTGCCAGCCTTAATTACAGATGGCTCTACAAAAGACAGACCATGCACTAGATCCATCACTTCACCTTCCAGTTTTTCCTGGTTAATATCGGTGATGATCAGCTCGTCTAGGGTGTTTTGAATCAACATTGAGTAGGCACATGCCATGCCAACCTGTCCTGCCCCAATGATTGCAGCCTTGCGTAGGTCTTGAGAAACTAAGGGGAGAGAATCGCCAATCGGCGTAAATATTTGATCCAGCATAATTCCTAATTCCTAATTCTGCTTAAGCTCTAATTACTGTTAAAGGTTAACTGAATATTTTGGGTGGAAAATAAATCAAGGATTTACTAGTGTAAGCCCCTTGGTTAGTGATTGATTGATTCACTAACTACATCAATGCTGACATTTTTGTGATGCTTTGACCACATAGCCAGCGATCGCTCAAGTTCTAAAATATATCGAAATATCCCGACATTGTACAGCGGAGAGATGATTGGGAAATAATAGCTATTGCCATCTCCTATTACCTTTATATTAATGTTTGCAATTCTGACTTTGCTATTCCTAAAGCTAGGTGATGCCAGATAACCAAGCCAAGTGCAGCCCCACCGAATCCTTTTATCTTTTTCATCGCTCAGAGGAAGACAGTCATGTTCGGAATTGTAAATTCCTGATCTAAATTCCTAATCTAAACTTATGATTGCAATGCCTCAAAGCTAGCTCAATTATGCTGTTTGAGCCCTAGCAGGGTGACAATAAGCATGTGAATAAGAGCTAGAGTAAATTACAGCAAAATAGATGTTAGGCGACAATTACCTTGGCGGCTGGATGACGATTACTTGGCATAAAAAGATGATCGCCAGCAGAATTATGAGATCGCCATGGGAGGCTAGCGACAACTAGAAAAATAGAGATCAAAAAGGGATGCAATTAAGCACCCCTTCCAAATCCTGTTTTACTTATAGTGATAGTGATTTAAAGCGCACAGCAATACAGCTTTGCCGAACTAACTATTCAAAGATAACCTTAGACTTAACCGGCTTGAAACTGGGCACCACGATCGAATCGTCCTGCTTGGTTAAACGCCCATACAAGGACATCGTATTCGGGAAGTTGGCGGCAGGGAAGGTTTCATAGCGATTGAATGGCACTGTATCTTCGCCAAAGGCATCGAGATATTCACGGCTGCTCAACATTTCAGTCACCATCGCCTTGAGCCCTTGACTGGCCAGCAGCGAGTTATACTTGCGGATTTCTACCTGATCCAACGGGGCACGACCCAGGAAGTGCTTAGTACCCAATTCGATCACCTTGGTGTTGGGGAATGGGGTATAGAACTCCTTGATATAAAGATCAGAAGTACCGATCGCCAGAATGAATTCCTTCACCGTCAGTTCTGCATTTTGCAGCTTACTGGTAAAGCGGCTGAATTGGGCATCGGCCACATAGGCATCCATATCACGCTCAAATACTTGGCGGTAGGCAGCCCTAACTGCATTATTCACTTCTACCGGATCAAGACTGGTGAGCTTGAATACCTTGGTCTGGTCACGTCGTTTGGCCACACCTTGATTGATCCGCGATTGGATCGCTGGCTCGGTGCGAACTTCATCCACTTGACCCAGCTCAATAAAGCGAGGTGTAGCATCCTTCTGTGCCTTAGCACCACGATCGCCAACTGTACCCACCCGATTACTACGCAGTGACACACCAGCGGCAGTCAAATAGCGCTCATAGGGAACCGTATCTTCACCGAAGGCTTCTTCATATTCCTTGCTGTCCAGGATTGCATCTACCAGGGCATAGAAACCTTTCTTAGAACAAACATCAAAGTATTTGTTCATCTCTTGACGACCATAGGTAGGACGGCCAAGCAAGCGACGATGGATATACTCAACTGCCTTACAGACATAGAGGCTAGTCCAGTATTTATTCCGGAACGCTGGTGACTTGGCAACTTGGCGCACAAACTCACGCACGTTAATATCACCATTTTCTAGCCTGATTTCCCACACGGTCAAACGCTGGCCGGCAAATGGCATAAAGCCAATTAGCTGCAAATAAATGGCGCGGATCACTGCCTGAGTCGAAGATTCAGAGAACTTAACGCTACCGTTAGCATTAAAGTTACTACCACTGGCTCCTGGAAGTTGATCCAGCTTAAATACTTTCGGCCCCAGGGTGCCCGGCGCAGAACCAGATGCCTTTGGATTACCAACCTGGTTATCAATGCCAGGCCCACGGCGGATCAACAAACGACGGGTATCTTTGCTGAACGGAGCTGGTCTGGCGCTGGGGTTGCGTACTTCTTTGGGGAAGATCGCGCCAAATTGAATTTCCAATGGGTCGTTGCCAGAACCATAGACATGCTGATCGGGCAGCGGTTGGGTGTAGGCAGAGAATAGGGTGATGAACTGTGGTACTTTGCGGAAGGGGGCAGAGTATTTATACAAGTCAAACTGAGCACCCCAGTTGCGTGCTGGCTGGGCTTCTTGACCATAACCACGCTTATAGGGAACCGTCTCTTCACCGAAGTAATCGCTATATTCAGTGGAATTGAGCAGCGCATCAACTAAGGCAGAAAGACCACCTGTAGTCAGGATTGCAAAATACTTTGAAAACTCAGTGCGGCTTTCTGGAGCCCGCCCCATGAAATGCTTGAATGCCAACTCAACCACGCGGGAGTTCACAAATTTATCGTGGAACTCGGCTCGATAGAGGGGTGATTTACCCATGCGGCGCACAAACTCGCGCATGGAGATCTCGTTGTTTTTCACCTTCGACTCTAAATCAGAGATCGACAGGGCATAGGCACGGGTAATATCCCGTTCAAAAATTTGCCGATAGGCCGCCTTAACTACGTCGTTCTTTTCTAAAGCAGACAGACCGGGCTTCATCACAAACTTCTGACGACGCTCGGCAGTGTTGAAGTAGATCTGGGGTAGGGTCAAACCTTGCAGATCGGTGGAATTGCGCTGGCGTAGCTTTTGGGAAGGAGTAGAAGCTTGGAATTCGGCGATCGCCACGTCCATATACTGGCTGACAATATCGATCGCTTCTTGATCATTTTTGCCCAAAGCACCGATCGCAGCCCGCTTCATTTCTTTGAGAGCCACCAACGTTGCATCGGTGGAACAAGCGCGTTCAATGATTTCCCGCAAACCACGTACATTCTGAGCCAGAATCGTAGGCTCGCCAGCCACGATCGCATAGGTGGTATAACGCAGGAACCAGCTCAGATCGCGCAATGATTTTTTCATCCGCTCTGGGCCATAGCGTGCCACATTAATCGGCCGGAATCCTTGTGGTGTTTCCGTCGATCCCAGTGAATTCAAGAAATTCTGGATTGACCCAAGCACTCCCGTGCTGGACTGGGCATATGTAACCGTGCCTAAAGCCATCCCTCTTTTAGTATCAATGGGCTGACCGTCCATCGCCATCTCAACTGACGATGCGTCACTTGGTTTTTCTAAGAAAGCCATTGGACTGCCGCCAGTGAAAATTGCATTAGCAGCACGGGAAACGATGTTATCTGAGTTGTTGGTTAAGATCTCGGCGATTTCAATCCGCTTAGCACCAGACTTGAAATAGGTGCTCAAGTCCTCCAATTCAGTGCGACCGGGAAATCTGTCCTGCTGTTCCACCTGGGAAATGGTTGATGTCAAAGCAGTTTGGTATAGTCCGGGCCGAGCATTAACTGCTCCGCTTGATGCTGTTACGCTCATTCGATTACCTATAAGAGTTCTATATAAAAGGGTAGGTTAAAAAGCACCCAGTTACGGGAGCCGCATATCTATAACAACAGAATACTATTTATATTGCAGTATAGATCTGTAACCTCTTGACGATAAGTTTTGTAAAGAAAAACAGATGGGGAAGGCAGGCCAAGGACTGATTGGGAACACGTAAGTATTAATAACTAGTCAAGGCGATCCTGAATTTCAAATCGGGCCTTCACTAAGCATCGCCAACCCCGCTCTGAATCTTGCTCAGAACATTCACACCCATATTCTTCGGGCTAATAGTAATTTGCTGATTCACAGGCTCTAATTAGATTCAGCTTAAGGTTTAAATAAAGGTGTAAATAAAAGATTAATTTGAATTAAATTTAATTTGATTAATTAAAGCTACTTAATAAACTTAAATTTTCCCTGTTCACCATCCTCACTCATTTCGATCGCGGCCACATAAAACTGCTGCTGGATAATTTCTCCTTCTGCGGTAAAGGAAATTTCACCCAGGGGAGTTTGATAGGTGCCAGCAAAAATGGCATCGCGTAACTTGGTGCGCAATTCAGGCAAGGGCAAATCCGCGATCGGGGTGTCCTGGTTGACTACCCGCAACGCTTCCACAAAGACCTGTACACCCGTAAACGCCTGGGCACTGAATTGGGGTGGCTCTTGCTGGGTTTTGGCCTGATAGGCAGCCCGAAACGCCTGGTTGATCTCGTTGTCCAGTTCAGGGCTATAGGCTTGAGCGATCAAAATGCCATCACACAGCGCCTTGCACACTGGAAACAAATTAGAGGTATTCAAGCCATTGCCGCCAATAATTAAGCCCTCATAACCCAGTTCCCGCAATTGCTTCACCAGGTTGCCGCCATCCGCTGCCAAACCGGAAATAATCACTAGATCAGGATCAAGGCCGATCGCATTGGTGGCCTGGGATTGAAAATCGGTATCGGTGGTCTGAAACCGCTGCACCGTGACTGTCTCTAAGCCTTTGGCGGTGACCGCTTCCTGGAAAGTTTCTGTTTCCGATTTACTAAATGCGTCATTCTGGGCAAAGAAAACCGCCACTTTGCTAATGTCTGGGTTAATCTCCAATGCTGCATCCAGGGCATTTGGAGCTACTACGGCCACCGGTGCAGACACCCGACCGATATATTCGCCAATCTGGGGGATACCCTTGGCTGTGTTTGAAGGCCCCAGCACCGGTACCCCAGCGCGATCGGCGATCGGGTTGGCGCTAAAGGCTTGCTGAGATAGGGTTGGCCCCACGATCCCCACCACCTTATCCTGGTTCATCAGCGTATTGAAGGCGTTAATGGTGCCCTGCTCATCGCCACCAGTATCCTGAAAGACAAGTTTAATCGGTGTGCCATCCACCCCGCCCTGGTCATTAAAATAAGTGCCAGCCAACTCTGCGCCGATTACTTCTTCTTGCCCCAAAAGCGCCACGTTACTGGTTTGTGCCACGCCAATGCCGATCGGGATGCCATCTTGATCGCCCGTGGTGGGTTCAGTTGTGCCGGGATTACTATCGGGTGTAGGGGTTTGAGGCGGCGTATTCGGCTGGCAGGCCACCACCAGGGTAAAAGCCAGAAATGAGACAAAAAGCGTAGTCGCAATGCGCCTGAATTTGGCGATCGCCCGCTGATTAATAAGCTGATTAATATACCTATTCATTTTTCTTTTATTTTGTGTTTTATTTAAACAAACCAATAATTAAACAAATTTATTTGGCTAAAATATAAAGGATGTATTTAAGCGCTGCTAAAAATTCTTCATTGCACGGGGACAAGCAAGAACAAATCTGATTTTCCCTAGTGCTATTTCAATCGAGATGTTGTGCAAGTATTAACTCAAATGCTTTGCTCTACTAGGTGCCCATGCCAAAGAAGTCTCTTGAAAATGCACTAGGCCACAACATAATTAGATTAAATTTGCTGTGGATTGACTAAAAGCCAGCAAATCTAATGGTTAATACCCAAGGGTAATTAATCTGGCTGATTTTGACGATTTATTAGCCCTAACGGCAATGAATTTTAAAATTTTGGCAATGATTTACCAAGCTTGATTAAATGAGCGCTTAAAATGCAAATTCGCCCCTGATTCTAACCTGTGGCGATCGCAACTTAAGTAAAAAATTACTTCGCACCAAATCCCTTACACATCTAAAGCGACATAAAGCATGACAAAACGGCACTTCTGGCGATGGGTTGGCTTGAGTTTGATCTTGGCGATCGCCTGCTCATATTTAGTTCAACCAGCGCAATTGTGGGGGCAGAATGTTGCCAAAATGTCCCAAATTAATACCCAGGGAAATCAAAAGAGGAGGGTTGCTGAGGAGCTGCGATCGCCCCAATTGCCCCAGTCTCTGCCTAATCTCAACCAGCTTAATCAGGCCAAACCGAAAAAAGCCGACAAGCCTGATCTTGAGGATGAGAAAGATGAGAAAAAGGACAATAAAGACGATAAATCTGCAACAGATGACGATCTAAAGCCGTTTGCTGAGGTAATTAAGGATACCGAAAAGCAAGCAGGTCTATTTACAATTTATGCCAAGGACGACTATAAAAAGCTTTACCTGGAGCTTGACCCCAACCAGCTCGATCGCAATTTTTTGCTGGTGGCTAGCTTGGCTTCTGGTGTGGGTGAAGCAGGGCTCTATCGCGGTTTACCCGTTAATGACTTTTTGTTCCAATTGCGGCGGGTGAACAACTCGATTCAATTAGTTCTGCCCAATATCAATTTTCGCGCCAGCGCCAATGATCCCCAAGTGCGATCGGTGCGGCAATCGTTCAGTGATTCGGTGTTGGCCTCGGTGCCAATTTTGAGTATCCATGCGCAGAATAGTCATCTATTAATTGATTTTAAGCAGCTCCTAAATAATGACTTAGCCAATCTGAACAGCCGCTTTGCCTATGTGTTTGATAATTCCTATAGCCTTAGTAAAGACAACTCTTATATTGCTGTGGCCAAGGCACTGCCGCTGAATGTGGAAACCGAACTGGTTTATCAATTCGCCAGTGAAAATCCGACTAAGAGCCGCCTGTTTAACCGATCGCTCCCCGACGATCGCTCCTTCGATCTCAAGGTGCGCTACAGCATTTCCCAATTGCCCGACAACAGTGGCTACAATGGCTATGTGCCAAGGTTGGCCGACAATCGGGTCGGTTATTTCATTTCCGCTTATAAGGATTTTTCGACTCAAGGGCGTGACTCATTTGTGCGCTACATCGAGCGCTGGCATTTACAAAAACAAGATCCAGCAGCAGCCCTATCCCCCCCCAAAGAGCCGATCGTATTCTGGATTGAAAATACTGTCCCCAATGAATACCGCGATCCCATCCGCGAGGGGGCGCTAATGTGGAATCATGCCTTTGAAAAAGTTGGATTCAAAGATGCGATCGTAATCAAGCAAATGCCCGACGATGCCACCTGGGACCCGGAAGATGTTCGCTACAACACTATCCGGTGGTTCAATTCGATCGACACCGCTTTTGCGATGGGGCCATCGCGGGTGAATCCGCTCACTGGGCAAATTCTGGATGCAGATATTATTATTGATGCAAATATTGTCAAATTTACGGAGGGGCGTTATCGAGATTTGGTGCAACAGACCGAAGCGATACCATTCTTGCCCCAGGTCTTTACCAAGTTAACTGGTAATCCTTTTACCTGTAATACCAGTGATGCAATGCGATCGCTGCAAAGCCAGCTTGCCCACCCCAACCAGGCACAGGCTAATTTGTTACGTCGTTTTCAGCAGGCTCATCAAGTCGATCGGCAAGAACTGCCTGAAGCCTATGAAATGTGTTTTGGGATGGCAGCAGCCCAGGAATTGGCCACCGGTAGCCTATCGATGTCTCTTTTGCAAAATGCATTGCCCAGCAGCAAGGAATCACGGGATTATGTCAACCAGTTTTTGCGGGAGTTAACTGCCCATGAGGTGGGGCATACCCTGGGATTGCGACATAATTTCCGCGCTAGTGCGATGCTGAGCCCTGCGGAACTGAATGATCCGGCGATCACCAAGCAAAAAGGTCTGGTTGCCTCGGTGATGGACTATCATCCGGTGAATATTGCGCCAAGTGGCACTGAGCAGGGTGAATATTTCACCAGTGTGGTTGGCCCCTACGATGAATGGGCGATCGCCTATGGCTATACTCCCTTCGAGGATGTGATTATTCCCGCCCAAGAGCAAAACCAGCTCAACCGGATTGCCAATCGTGCCCCCGAAGCTGATCTGGCCTATGCTACTGATGAGGATACTTATGGTGGTCTCGATCCCCACACCAATTTATTTGATCTTAGTAATGACCTGGTTACCTATGCCCAGTGGCAAATGGACAATGCGCGGCAGATGTGGCGCAAAATCGAAACCCGCTATCCGGGGCGAGGCGAAAGCTACGATGATGTACGGGTTGCCTTCGATCGGGTATTTAACTACTATTTCCGCAATGCGATGTTCTTGCCCAACTACATTGGTGGCCAGAGATTCAATCGCTATAAGTCTGGGGATGCGGTGGGGCGATTGCCCTTTGAACCAATTCCAGCTAGCAAACAACGGGAAGCCCTGGCTGTAATCAACAAAAATGTATTTGCTGCCGATGCCTTTGACTTCTCGCCCGAATTTTTAAATCGACTGGCTCCATCCCGGTGGTCCCATTGGGGCGAAACACCTAGTTTCTCGGCCTATACCTATCCGATCCATGAGCGGATTAAATTTTTGCAAACGATCGTTTTGGCTGATTTGCTGTCCGCCGATCGCCTCGCCAGATTGCGTGATAATGAATTAAAAACCAGTCCAGGACAGGCTTTAACTTTACCTGAATTATTTTCTACACTCCAGCAACAAATCTGGTCAGAATTGTCTAGCGGCCAACTTGAATCGATCAACAGCATCCGCCGATCGTTGCAGCGCCAACATATGAATATTTTAATTAGCATTGCCCTGCGACCCAGCAACCTGGATAGTGCCGCTGACCTTGCCGATGCCGTGGCTTTAATTTATACCGCCGGAGCCCCCGAAGATGCCCGCGCGATCGCCCGCTATCAGTTGCGCCAGCTCAAAGCTGATTTGGAAGGTGTAATGGGTAGACGCAATCTGGATGACTACACCAGAATTCATTTGTCTGAATCCCGCGATCGCATTGCCCAGGCGCTGAATGCTTCGCTCAATACCAATTAGAATGATTGATTATAAATTGTGGCGATCGAGAGGATTGATCAGAAGCAGTAACGTAAATTTGAGCAGAGATACAATTATGCAAAACAAAAAGCCCATGACTAGTTGCAACAACAACCATGCATGAGCTTAGGAGTAGATATCAATAATTGAATTTAAAAATCAAGAGCAGGCTAGCTTGATTAGTCGCTACTGCGATCGCTCATTTGCTCACTTGCGCCGATCGCAATCACTGTTAAACCTGGCGTTGCGCATCAGCGGGATGATTGGAGAAACAAAGTCAATGCTAACCGCGATTGATAATGGGTTTGGATTTTTGATGCTGACCTTATCATCCCTGAATTATGCAATGCCTTAAACCTAGCTATGGTGAGAAGCAAAGCTAGCTGAAATAATTTAAAGCGATCGCCAAAATTACCAGCGCCATACCAACAATATAAAAAGTAGCCACAATTTGAGTCTCATGCCAGCCACTTAGCTCCAGATGGTGGTGATAGGGAGCCATCTTAAACAACCTTTTACCAACGCCCGTCGATCGTTTGGTTGATTTAAAGTAGCTGACCTGAACGATCACTGAAAGGCATTCCCACACAAATAAAGCGCCAACTATTACCAGACCCCATAACGTATTAGTAATCAGGGCAGTGGCGGCAAGGGCTGCACCCAATGCCAGCGAACCAGTATCTCCCATAAATACCCTGGCCGGATTGCGATTATGCCACAGGAAACCAAGATAGCTACCACTAAGACATGCACAAAAGCCTGCCAGCTCAGGGTGAGTTGCACCAACCAGCAGCGCCATACCCAACAGGGCGATCGCCCCAGTCCCACCAGCCAAGCCATCCAAACCATCGGTGAGGTTAGTAGAATGACTACTACCAAAAATCACAAACAAAGCCAGCGGCCAGAACAGCAATCCCAGTGGCAAAGCCCAACCAAACGGCAAATTCACCAGGCCGATCGATTGGCCATTAATAGAAAGATAATGGTTTAACCACAGACAAAATGCGATCGCCATCGGTGTTTGCAGCCCCAGTTTTGCCATTGGGGATACGCCCTTGTTGGACTTGTAGCGCAGGATCAACCAATCATCTAACCAACCAACAAAACCAAACCCAAAGGTAAGCAAACAAGCTGCTATCACGGCTGGATTAAACCCAGACCAAATTAGCGCGATCGACAATCCCACTGGCAGAATAAAAATCCCACCCATTGTAGGCGTGCCGGTTTTAGCCAGATGAGCCTGAGGGCCATCCTCACGCACAATCTGTCCCGCCTTGACTTTCCGTAACATCGGAATCACAAACTTGCCAGACAACACCACACCAATACTGCTGAGCATTAGGGGGATTAATATGCCAAATCCAGGTACAGCCGGGAAAAAATAGCTAGTACCCAGAATCAAAGAAATTAAGCCTAGAGCCAAAACAAACGCCAACATCGATCCCGACGGCGATTGCGCCCTCTTTACGCGTACTCCTGTATCAACCATGCGTTTTCACTACTCACACACCACGTTACCCACCGGGTCAAAGCGATCAAAATTACGATCTTAATTATTTACTTTTTAATACTTTTTAATACCTAGATGGCTTATTCAGAATTAGGCAATGACCATCAAGTCAAACTATCAAGTCAATTAGTTAGCTGTCCATTTTCCAAATATCATGTTCCAAATATTTGGTATGGGATCTAACCACCACATCTAAATCACTACATCTAAATATTTAAAGCCAGCCATTTGTTCACTATTAGTTAAGTTGAAACTCAGGCCAAAACCTGAACTTAACTTATTTGATTTACTAATGGGTGAGCTAGATAGATCGTCCTAGCCATAGTTATTCTCACACCAGAGCCAATTAAATTAAACAGGGCGGGTTAGACCACTTAATTTATAGGGATGTTGATGATCAAATATTGGGCTATTCGAGCTTAGATATTTAACTTTTGAAATGATCGCCTGGAACCAGCCTTACCAGAGTTAAGAAGATTCACATATGTTCTTCTGTACATGCCTATTAATGCACAAAACAATCCCAGAACACATCCGCCTTAGATATTAGATATCTTGACAGATAGGTCACAGGGGCTTCACTCAGCGATCGTGCCATTCATACCAAAAAAACTAGCTTCTGTCTATAGCTAGTTCTAACTTTTGGTGGATTAGGGCAACCTAAGATTTGCTCAAGTTAATCGGTTTAAGCCGATCGCCTAATCATCATCGTCGTCGTCATCATCATCATCGTCGTCGTCATCTTCGTAGTTATCACCAACCACAAGTGCATCTAGCTCCTGGCTTTCATTTTTATACTCAAAGCCGATCTCCGTCTCGCGCTCAAGTAAGCGATTGTTTTGCTGGAGCCAACCAAGAATGGAAACCGTTTGCTTGGTAGATACAACGGGAGCAGGCTGACGGCGGGGTTGTTCTCTGAGGGAAGGATTGCGCATGGGTTATCTAAATAAACCTAAATAATCAATCTATGCAAGGTTTTGGGCTTTTATAGCTACTTGTGAGCCATTTGGCGATAGAAATGTCATACGTGATAAAGCTATTCGCAATCGATATTTGCTGCGATCGTGGCAGCTATTTAATCTTATTGGATTATGGGAGCATAAATCACCAAAGGCTATGTTTGCCTAAGCTAAGTGATATAGCACAATGCCAAATCCTATTATAGGTTACCGGCCAAGCGCAAGTTTTATGAATTCTATGAATTAATAGTTGGCTAATGTAAAAAACATCCCCCTGCCGCCTGACTAGTGATCAATCAACCAGCATCAGGGTTCAAAGCAAAGGGGGTAGAACATTAATTCACTTAAGTTTTGGGCATGGCAGCGATCGGCTAAAAGTGGTACCGATCGCTCACCATAATATCGCCACAATTAAATGCTGCTAGAGGTTATGCACATCAATAGCCTGACTTAGAGATGATTAGCCAGCAGCGCAGGGGTCTTTAGCGGCGCAAGGATCTTCAGCGGCACAGGGGTCTTTGGCAGCGCAAGGATCTTCAGCGGCACAGGGGTCTTTAGCGGCGCAAGGATCTTCAGCGGCACAGGGATCTTTGGCGGCGCAAGGATCTTCAGCGGCACAGGGATCTTTGGCGGCGCAAGGATCTTCAGCAGCACAGGGATCTTTGGCGGCACAGGGATCTTTGGCGGCACAGGGATCTTTGGCGGCGCAAGGATCTTCAGCGGCACAGGGATCTTCAGTAGTAGTGTCTGCGGCTGGCTCAGCTTCATTAGTTTGTTCCTGCTCAGCAGCCGGATCGGCTGGGGTGGTTGTTTCTGGTTGGGCGCAAGAAGTGACTAGGCCAAGTCCCAAAATAGAAGCAACTGCCACAGAGGCAAAATATTTAACCTTCATACTTTTGATTTCTCCACAAACTATTTAAAGCAATTTCAACAATGTTTTTAAGTGCGATCGGACAATTAGCTTTCGCGTCAGACCACACACAGATATTCCACTAGACGGGGATAAAGTTGGATTAGTTTAAATTTATATATGCTTAAGCAATCCAAACTTAATACCTGAATTTAATTAAGCTTAGGTTAAGCTAAGCACATGTACCCAAAATATAGCATTGGCGATCGAAAAAAGCTATTCACCCGTTTATAGATAAGCTGGCAAACAAGCTAAAAGGCTTTGATAACTGGTTTCCAGGCGTTACTCGTTGGTAGGATGATTTAATGATCCAGCAATCGATTCAGAGATATATCAGCTCAGACAGATATTTGAAATTTTTTGTTGGCAGCATTTTCATCTTTGGCTTATAAGCTGGGCACAGATCCGATCGCCTTTGGGGTCACGTATATGAGTTGCATCCCTTTAAATTTAAGTTAAGCATGTTTAAAGCCCCACAAAAGCGTTAAACCTATTAAACGGCAGATGAAACGGCAGATGAAACGGCAGATGAATTTTGAAAATAATGATTGGTTGGTAAATGATCATGGCCAATTGGAGGTCTGCCCAGTTGTTGAAGATCAATGGGAAAATTCAGGGCAAACCTACCGACTCTATCGGTTCCTAACTGATATCGAGGACATATTGTGGCGCTATGATGACGATCGCCAGCGGCTAGAGCAAATCCGACCTTTGGTCAGGCGATTGTTGAATAGTTCCTATTGGCTGCAAGGAGAATATAAAGCCCCTAATCCGGAGCGGGGTTGGTCGGTTTTAACCCTTTATGAAGAGCCCGATTTCCCACTTACAGTGCAAACAGTGGTGTGGTTACCAGGTCGTAAGTCAAAAATCCACAACCATGCCACCTGGGGAATTGTAGCGCTGGTAAATGGCCAGGAAAAAAACGTGGTCTGGCGACGATCGTCTAACAAATCGCCTAAAAAAGGGTTTGCCGACGAACAGAAACCAAGCGATCGCAGCGATCAGAGCGATCGAATTGAGCAGGTGGGTGAGCAAATCATTAACCCCGGTGACATAATTAGCTTTACGCCAGAAGCGATCCACCATGTGGAAGTGGTCAGCGAAGAGCCCACGATCACTTTTAATTTATATGGCCTGACCAACTATAAACAGCGGTACACATTTGATCCGATTAACCATACTGCCAAGTTGTTTTAGGCTCCATTGGCATCTTTAGAGACTAGATTAATTGGGTTATAGCCACATCAAATTCTGTTAGTTAATCGGGGCGCTCAAGTATTTAAAACCCGCCCTGACATTGTGTTGACATTATTATCAATTGAATTATCAATTGAGGGGAGCTGATATTAGCACCTGCACCAGCTAAAAAGTCAGAGGGACTTAGCGCGATCGCCTCCTTTCCAGGTAGACTAGTTCTGTTGTCTAGTTATGGTTCATTAGTTAGTCCGATCGCCGAGGTCAACTAAGCTGATGCTCCAAATTCAACTAAACTAATAGGCAGCCACAAAATTATGATCGATGTCGAGCTAATTAGGTATTAATTAGGTATTAACCTGATTTTGATGGCCATCCTTCATGATTTAAGTTGGTTAAGTATTAGTCAGGATGGCATAGTGTGAATGGCATAGTGTGATTACGCTAAAGTCCAAAAAAAACAAAAATATCTTTATAAGTTCCAGCCCGAAATTTTTTTAACGTTCCTTTCATCGTCAAGTATTCCCAGAAGGTATCAGCACAATATGAGTGGTCAAAGCAGCGTCGCCCGTGTAGTTGGTCTTAATGGCAACATCGCCACAGTCGAACTAGAGTCCGGTTTCTTGGTTAAAAATGAGGTTGCCTACATCAAAAATGGTGAGCAAACCCTCAAGTCTGAGGTGATTCGGATTCGGGGCAATCGTGCCGACATGCAGGTCTACGAAGACATCAAAGGCGTTAGGGTTGGTGACAAGGTTGATTGCACTGGCGAGATGCTCTCGGTGGAACTTGGGCCAGGCCTGCTGAGCAAGGTGTTCGATGGCTTGCAAAGTCCCTTGAATGTGTTGGCCGAAAAACATGGCTTCTTTCTGCCCAAGGGCGAGTATGTGGATGCGCTCGATCGCAATCAGCAATGGTTTTTTACGCCCGTAGCCCGCAGTGGCGATCGCCTCATCGCTGGGGATGTGTTGGGTACTGTGCCCGAAGGTTCAATCCTACACAAGGTAATGGTGCCATTTGATCTCAAGGGTAGTGTTACCGTTGAGTTCATCCAGGAAGGTAACTTTAAGGTCAGTGACATAGTAGCCAGAGTCACCGATGAGCAGGGCAAGAGCAAAAATGTAACTATGGTGCAAACCTGGCCGGTCAAGAAACCATTGACCGAGCAAATGGGTAGCAATCGCACGATCGAGCGGCTGTTTCCCAGTGAGCTACTCAACACCACGATCCGAATTATTGATACCTTTTTCCCGATCGCCAAGGGTGGTACAGCCTGTGTGCCAGGACCATTTGGGGCGGGTAAAACCGTTTTGCAGCAGCTAATTGCCAAACACTCATCGATCGATGTAGTGATTATTGTGGCTTGCGGTGAGCGGGCTGGCGAAGTGGTAGAGACCCTGACTGAATTTCCACAAATTACCGATCCCCACACTGGTCGCCCATTAATGGAGCGCACAATTCTAATTTGTAATACTTCCAGTATGCCGGTGGCTGCCCGTGAAGCTTCGGTTTATACCGGTATTACCCTGGGTGAATATTACCGCCAGATGGGTCTAGATGTATTGATTTTGGCTGATTCTACTAGCCGTTGGGCTCAGGCTTTGCGCGAGATGTCTGGGCGTTTGGAAGAAATTCCCGGTGAAGAAGCTTTCCCTGCCTATCTAGACTCCTATATCAAGGCATTATATGAACGAGCTGGGGTATTTAAAACCCGCGATGAATCGGTGGGCTCCCTGTCGATCATTGGTAGTGTCTCGCCAGCGGGCGGCAACTTTGAAGAGCCAGTTACCCAATCGACCATGTCAACGGTAAAAACCTTTTTGGGACTGAGTTATAACCGCGCCTATCGACGTTTCTATCCCGCGATCGAACCCTTAATTTCCTGGTCTCGCTATTTAGACCAATTGGAAAGCTATTTTGAAGAAAACTTCTCCCACGGTTGGGTCGATCGGGTTAAAGCCTGTAAGGACTTATTGCAACGTGGTGATGGGATCAATCAAATGATTCAGGTAACCGGTGAAGAGGGTATTTCGGTAGAAGATTATGCCACCTTCCAAAAGGCTCTGTTCATTGATATGGTTTACCTGCAACAGGATGCCTTTGATGATGTGGATGCCTCAACCAGTACCGATCGCCAAAAAGAGGCCTTTGGGATGGTTTGCGACATTGTGCTAGATACGGATTTTGTCTTCGATAGCAAAGAGGCTGTGCGTGAATGTTTTGTCCAGTTAACTGGTCTGTTTAAAAACCTAAACTACTCGCCATTGAATTCTTCCCAATATGAAGAATATCGCCAGAAAATTCAACAGACACTCAATAAAAACTCATAGTGCCTGTTTAGCTGGATTTCGCTGAGTCCTTGCGATCCTCATATTTGGTGGCTGCCATAGCTAGCCAGGTATAACCTGAAGTGCTCCGAGCTTAATAATCTGCCTCAACTTCGACATTAATAATTCGATATTAATAAAATAAATAGAAATAAGGGAATGCGAGTAGGGCAATTTCGCTCCCCTTATTTTAATATTTGAAGTTGATTAGAAATCAATTGAACTTGACGCTGATCCAGCCGATCGCTTATGGTATTGCTCCTTGAGTGGTATCAGTTTCGAGCATTTCATTAAGACGGTTTAACTAGATTTGAAATTAGTTGAATCAGCTAAACCAGTTAATCTCGCTAACGACTACAAAATTAATTAGCGCGATCGACGACGACCGTTATTACGACGACCACGCCACTGCTCACGGCGTTCTTCCATTAACTGGGCAAACTCTTGCCGCTGGGCTGGAGTCATCACCGCGCGGACTTCCATCATGTGATCAAACCGGATATCCGCCAGTTGGGTGCGCAGCGATTTCACCTGATTAAATTGAGAGCGAATCGCACTTTCAGAAGCAGTGCCAGTCATCAAGTTTTTGAGTTCTTCCTGTTCCTGGCGCAGTTGTTCTCTAAGCGATTGAGATTGACTACGGCCGCGATCGTGAATTTCCTTAATTTCTTGCTTTTGAGCATCAGAAAGATCTAACTCCTCCAGCAGCCTGCCACCCCGCCTGCCTGCTTCTGGCCCTTCAAAACCCTGTGCCAAAAGTGGCTGTTCAAATTCCTGCGCCATTGCCATATTTTGCGACAGGATGGGGGCAGCAAAGGCAGCGATCGCCAACGCGCCACATACACCCAACATCATACTTTTGTTACTTTGCTTGGGATCAATTGAACGAGACATAGTTTTACCTCTATGAAAATTGTTTTCGACTAATTTAATTGCCTTGAATCACATTGAATTGCATTGAATTGCATTGAATTACCGGGGGTAAACCTGAGCTTTAGCCGTGTATTTAGACAACTTGAATAAACTGGGCAAATTGAGCTAAGCCTAATTCTGAATTGGTTGGAGGTTGGAGTAGAATGGCTGCAATTATTCCCCAACTGATTCTGTTAAAGAAGTATCACGATCACTCTCTTCACCGTCAAAGCTATCCTTAAATAGCTCCGGTGTGACTGGTTCTGCATAGGGATCGCCAACCGCATCAAGATCGTAGTCGATCGCCCCTGACCAACTGCTGAGCAACGCCGCTTCAATCTCCAAGCTTTCCGCTTCGCTGATCGCAAACTGAGGCTGGCGATTACTAGCCCAAAAGATCCCTGCCCCAACCGCGATCGCTGGCAATAACCACAACCCCTTAACTAGCTGACGGAGCTTGCTTTGGCCAGGTTGGCTAACCACCACAGCCGAGTCTTCTGCCACGGGTAGTTGATCGATCTGCGCCATAATTTGTTGCTCTAGATTGACAGTGGAAGGTGGGGCGATCGGCTTGTGTTGCTTAATAAAAGCAATCAAGTTTTGATCTACTTGGTTCTCAAAATTCGCCTTACTCATAGTTCCACTCCCTGTGATTCTAGAAATTTACGCAGACTGCTGCGGGCATGAAATAAACGGGATTTGACTGTCCCCACCGGGATGCCCAGAATTTGGGCGATCTCCTTTTGGGGTAGTTCTTCTAAGTCATGCAAAACCAATACAGTGCGGTGTTCTATGCTCAGTTGCATCAATCCCCGTTGCACTAGATCTTGATAATGCAATTGGGCAAGACCATGATTCCGATCGCTACCCTGACCTGCAAACTCTGGATCAGTAAAGTTTTGCAGTTGCTCATCATCAACCGCTACACTTCTGGCACGATCTTTGGCATAGGCTCTACGGCGATCGCAAGCCACATTCCAGGTAATCCGATAGAGCCAGGTGGAAAATTGGGCATTGCGTTTGAATTTGCTCAATCCTTTCCAGGCACGCAGGAACACATCCTGCACCAGATCATCTAACCCATCCAGGCCGCAAAGCTGATAGAGGGTCGATCGCACCTTGGTTTGATGGCGTTGATAGAGCTGGCCAAAGCTTTGTTTATTACCTTGCAAGCATTGCTGCACCAGGTAATCATCTGACTCTGGCTGACTTGAGCTAACTGGGCTACTGGCAGAAATCACGATCGCGGTTGGTATCCCCCATACTTCGGTCATTGGTTGGTTGAATCTGATCATTGATGACCGTCCAACCAATCCACATACTTAACATATTTACGGTTTTCTCAATTTTTAAGCTGATTGCCTAAATATTGATTCAATATCAACTCAATACACTCAATACATAGGTTAAGACTTGGGTACTTGGCGATCGGTTCAAATGGTTTTAATTTAATTGCGGCGATCGCTAAGATTTATGTTTGCTGATATTTGCGGGTGGGGGATTGGGTAGGCTGCGATCGAGAGGGAAAAAGCTGCGGTTGAGCAAATAGAAATTGAGATCATAGATAAAAACTCCCCACTCCATACCGTAACGGCAATCGGAAATAGGGAGAATAATTTGGATCAAGTTCAGTTAGATTCAATCTGTTGCTAGTGAATCTAGCTGATATTTGAGAATACAACCAAGCCCAACACACCGAGGAAAATTACCAGGGCATAGAACTGCGCGCGGCCATTCTCAAAATATTTCAAGCCTTCACCGGAAACCAGAGTCACAAACCCAGCCAGGTTAACGATCCCATCGACAATCTTGGAATCAACCTCCAAAACCTGACGAGCCAGGCGGCGCGATCCCTTTACAAAGGCCAGATCATAGATTTCGTTAAAGTACCATTTCTGTTTTGAGATTTGATACAACGGCTTAATCTGCTTGGCGATCGATTCGGCAGAAACTTTCTTAGTTAAATACATCAATACCGCCAGCACAATCCCCACCAAGGCGATCGCCACACTAGCCCCGCCCAGGGTCAAGAACTCGCCAATGTCTGCTGGCACACCCACTTCGATCGGTGCTACCACTTCGCCCGGTGCATGGATAAATTCTTCAAAGAAATTACCAAATGGTGTACCCACCAACCCAATCAAAATCGACGGCACAATCAAGGCCATCAGCGGGAAGGTCATCGACAGGGGCGATTCATGGGGTTCACTGGCATGGTGCTCGTCGTGGCCAGCATGATCAGCGTGACTATCATGGCTTTCATGGCTTTCTTGATCATTGTGGCCAGCGATCGCCACCCCGGAATTATCCGCCTTTACCATTGCCAATAGTTCCTTGTCAGTACCCTTAAACTCACCCTCAAAGGTGCTGAAGTACATCCGGAACATATAAAAGGCCGTGATCCCAGCGGTTAACCAACCCACTACCCACAGGACAGGATTGGCATTGAAGGTGGCAGAAAGAATTTCATCCTTTGACCAGAACCCAGCAAAGGGCGGAATGCCAGAGATCGCTAGCGTACCAGTAAAAAAGGCGATCGCCGTGATCGGCATATATTTACGCAAACCACCCATCACCCGCATATCCTGTGCCACATCGGGATCATGGCCAACCACACCCTCCATGCCATGAATCACCGAGCCAGAGCAAAGGAATAGCATGGCCTTGAAATAAGCGTGGGTCATCAGGTGGAACAGACCAGCACCATAGGCACCCACACCCATCCCCATCACCATGTAACCAAGCTGGGAAATGGTGGAATAGGCCAGACCTTTTTTAATGTCATTCTGAGTGATTGCAATGCTTGCGCCCAGAAAAGCCGTAAACGCCCCCGTATAGGCGATCGTATTCATCACTGCCGGCAGCTCCTCAAACACTGGAAACATCCGTGCGATCAAAAATACGCCCGCAGCTACCATTGTGGCCGCGTGAATCAATGCCGAAATTGGCGTAGGGCCTTCCATCGCATCGGGTAACCACACATGCAGCGGGAATTGAGCTGATTTGGCCGCTGGTCCCATAAATACCAGAATGCCAAACAAAACCGCCAGGAACACGCTGATCGAGCCCGATTCAACTGCTGCGGTCAGGTTTGCACCGATCGTTTCAAACTCAAATGAACCAGTCGCCCAATAGAGACCCAGCATCCCCAACAATAGGCCAAAGTCACCGACCCGATTGGTCACAAACGCCTTCTGGCAGGCATCGGCCGCACTCTTGCGATCGTACCAAAAGCCAATTAGCAGGTATGAACACATCCCCACCAATTCCCAGAAGATATAGATTTGCACCAGATTGGGGCTAATTACCAGACCAAGCATTGAAGAGCTAAATAGGCTGAGATAGGCATAGAACCTTACATAGCCCTTGTCATGAGCCATATAGCCATCGCTGTAGATCTGCACCAGAAAAGCAACTGTGGTCACAATCACCAGCATCACCGCGGTGAGGTGATCAATTACAAATCCCATGCTGAGATGGAAATTGCCAGCTTTCGCCCATTCAAATGCCTGTAAGTAGGTGTCGTGTCCCTGGATTTGACTCCACAGGATGCCAACCGACAAAAACATTGCTGCGCCGATCGCTGAAACGCTCAGGATCGCACTGGCTTGCCTGAGTTTGGTAGCGGTAATTTCACTAAAGGCTAGTAGCCCAATCCCAATTATAAATGCCGCCGTGAGGGGCAACACGGGAATCAGCCATGCATATTGATACAAAGAATCCATATCTGGAAGTTGTTGACTCTAATTTGACTCTATTTGACCTAAAAACCTAGATTAACGTTGATTTAATTCAATTTAGCCGATCGAATCGATCGCTATAATTGCCCGACTTGTAATAATTAATAGTTAAATAGTTATTTAAATGGCGGCAGAAAATAGTAAATAAGCTAACCAAAGCTTTGTTAATTCAACTAATTCAACTAAAACTGGCTAGCCCTAATAATAATTTTGCAATATTTGCCATTGGTAGTTTACTACAGTCACACTTAGATCATGGGGGAAATTGTAAGTAATGCTACCTAGGGAAGATGAAACCTTTATTAAGTTTATGCCGATCTACAGAGGTTGATATTACCGGAAGCGGGAAAAGCTGGCTAAGCAATGATCTTAGGTGGCCGAGATCATAAAAGCACCCAGACAGCGGCAATCGCCATTTTGTACATTCAGGTCGTGCAAGATAAACTGATCGCCTAGTTTTTTGAGCAGGATCGCCATAAACTCGCCAATTTCTGCATCGGTTTGAGCCTGGGGTTGATAGCCTAATTCTTCGGTCAATAGTGGACTGGCCAGGCATTTTTGTAGATCATGGGCGGCCAGGAGCATATCTAGACTCACTTCGATCGGTTCTAGCAACCTTAGCGCTTCGCCTTTGAGAATTTGGGGGATATTCAGGTTAATGTTTTCTGCTCGTAGGTCAACGTTGGTAATATGTAACCCTTGATAAATTAATGATTCCCCCGACACCAGGGCTTTGGGAATATTACCGCCCAATATCTGCTTACTGCGCCCCGCGATCTCAATTTCCAGGTTTTCTACTGCGTCGGCCTGCGATCGTAACCACAACTTCAAGACGGGACAGATGACGGAGCTAACGATTGATGCCATTGGGTTTAGTTTCTTTTATTTAAGTTACTCAATATAAACCAGAAACCAGACCCGATAAATAGGCAAGCAGAAATGAAAATTATGCCACGCTGCACAGTTTTTTAAATTGTGTTCTTTGTTGAGAACAATAAATTAACATCAACGTAACCTGGAGGACAGTTTACATCTGTGATCTGGTTTCCTGGCTCTATCGGTTTGAATTCTGTTACAGGCGCGGCAGAGGGCTGATCATCTTCACAGAGAATGGCAAAAGGGGATAACTCACTTTCAGGATGGGTCACCCAGACAAGTCCGATGTAGCTTTTGGCATCGTCTCTTTTAGATTGGCCAATGTTTTGGACTGTTGCTCGGTCGGCTTGTAAGTTGATTGAATAAGTATAATACTCAGTTTCAATCGGGATACCAAGCTCTAATGAGTCAACGTTGCCAGCAAAAAAACTATTTTCTAGAAAATATGCCTGTTGTGCCCTATTCATTGCAGCAACATATGTCTTCGCCTCTGACTGTCTTGTTCTGTTTGAGTGTTCGAAAGGTATTTGTATAACGATTGCCATGATTAAGCTAAGTATGATTAACCCACTTATGCTGTAGAATCGGCACCTTTTTTTATGATTTGCCATCGTGTTCTGTGAATACCTTTCGATCGCAGCCTACCCAATCCCCCACTCGTAAACATCAGCAAACATAAATCTTAGCGATCGGTTGCCTCACCAGGAATTTAACGCAAAAAAATCAGGGCCGCGATCGACCCCAATCAAGCAAATATTCTAACTAACTCGATTGGCCGCACAAAGACTAACCTTGACGAGCTTTAAACTTAGGATTGCTTTTGCAAATTACATATAACTTGCCACGACGACGCACCACTTTGCAGTCCTTGTGGCGAGTTTTGGCTGATTTCAGCGAACTCATTACTTTCATCGGCTTTAAAAACTTTCCAAAATTGGCACACGGTTTACTAGATTAGCATACATGCGCCTTGCATTACTAGAGCGATCGATTAGGAACTAGATGTGTGAACGTTACCGCTCAACGATAAACTAGAGCAAGGTATTTACTAAAAAAATATAGATTCTTAGTTATCAGCGATCGCTTGCCGATCAAAATTTTTATAAACGTTCTCATAAATTAAGTTATGAAACAAATCACCCTGCTTGGTTCTACAGGCTCTATTGGTACGCAAACCCTGGATATAGTTGAGCATCACCCAGACAAATTCCGGCTCGTAGGGATGAGTGCGGGGGGTAATGTAGAGCTATTTGCAACCCAAATTAGGCAGTTCAAGCCAGAAATAGTGGCGATCGCCAATGCAACCAAACTAGCCGAGCTGAAAGAGGCGATCGCTGAGGTGGAGCCCAAGCCAATTATGCTGGCCGGGAAAGAAGGCGTAGAAACTGTGGCGGCCTATGGTGATGCGGAAGCAGTAGTTACGGGCATTGTCGGTTGTGCGGGCTTGTTGCCGACCCTGGCCGCGATCAAAGCAGGTAAAGATATTGCCCTGGCCAATAAAGAGACCCTGATTGCAGCGGGGCCAGTGGTGATGCCATTGATCGCCAAACATCAGGTGAAGCTCCTCCCGGCTGATTCAGAACATTCCGCCATCTTTCAATGTTTGCAGGGTGTCCCAGAGAAAGGACTACGGCGAATTTTGCTCACCGCCTCTGGTGGTTCATTCCGCGATCTACCAGTTGAGGAGTTGGCCAATGTAACGATCGCCGATGCTCTCAAACATCCAAACTGGTCGATGGGCAGCAAAATCACGATCGATTCCGCCACCATGATGAACAAAGGCTTAGAGGTGATCGAAGCCCATTATTTATTTGGGTTGGACTATGACCAGATCGATATTGTAATTCATCCCCAAAGCATTATTCATTCCCTAATTGAGCTACAAGACACCTCCATGTTGGCGCAATTAGGTTGGCCAGACATGCGATTGCCGCTACTTTATGCCCTATCCTATCCCGATCGCATCTACACCGATTGGGAACCCCTGGATTTGGTTAAATGCGCTAGTCTTACTTTCCTTGCTCCTGATCATCGTAAATATCCCTGTATGCAATTGGCCTATGCGGCTGGACGCACTGGCGGTACAATGCCGGCGGTTTTGAATGCGGCTAATGAAAAAGCAGTAGAGCTATTTTTACAAGAAAAAATTAAGTTTATCCAGATTCCCCAACTAATTGAAGCGGTCTGTGCCCAGCACAACAGTGAGAGCGATTGCAGTCTGGAGGATATTTTGGCAGCGGACACCTGGGCTAGAGAAATAACCGCTGAGCAGGTGATGGCTATGTGTTGATGCTAGTTATTTAGTTACTTACTTAGTTGCTTGACTGAAGGTATTGCGACGAAATTACAGCGATCGAACCAGGTTAAGTGCTAAGCCAGAAAATTAATTATTGTTAGGAATCAAGCGAGAAAGTATCTGTGCCGTTATTTACATTATTAATGCTGTTGTTTGAGGCGCTTAAGTTAACTTGAGCAATCGCAGGCATTGATATAGGTATTTATGTTAATCCAGAGGATAAACAGCAGCGGCATGATAAATAAATTGATTGATTGATTGAATTAGTTGGATTAAGAAATTAAGAGTCGTAGGGCGATCGCTAAGTTAAGCTGAGCACTGGAAGGAGTATATGCAGTACACAACCTTAGGCAATACAGGTTTAGTGGTATCACGGCTGTCATTTGGAGCCATGACCTTTGGGGTGGGCGAGCTGGTGGCAGGTGTTTTCAATGATATTGACCAGGCAATGGCTGACCAGATGGTGGCCAGGGCTCTGGATGCGGGAATTAATTTGTTTGACACCGCCGATGCTTATACGGGCGGACAATCGGAAATTATTTTGGGCAAGGCATTAGCCCCATTCCGCGATCGGGTTGTGATTGCCACCAAGGTAGGCTTTCGCACCGGTAATGCCCTGACCGATACCGGGCTATCCTATCGCCGCATCTTGGCCGCTGCAGAAGCTAGCCTCAAGCGATTGGGCACGGATTATATTGACCTTTACCAATTACACATCCCCGATCCACTCACGCCCCTAGATGATACCCTGCGAGCCATGGACAACCTGGTGCAGCGTGGTTTGGTGCGATATATCGGCTATTCCAACTACCCAGCTTGGGAAGCAGCCAAAATGGTGGAAATGCAAGAAAGTTATGATTATGCTCGGTTTGTCTCAGCGCAAATGTACTACTCGCTGCTGGGTCGAGATATTGAGCATGAAGTAGTACCATTTGTACAGGATGCTGGGTTAGGCATAATAGTCTGGAGCCCTTTGGCCAGCGGTTTTCTGAGCGGGAAATATACTAGAGATACGCCTGTCCCAGACGAAGCCAGACGCAATAAGTTTGAATTCCCACCGATCGACCTTGATCAAGGCTATGAGGTAGTGACACAGTTGCGCCGCATTGCCCATAACCACAATGCTTCCCCTGCCCAAGTGGCGATCGCCTGGATTTTAACTAAGCCCTTTATCTCATCTGTAATTTTGGGAGCTAGCAAAATCCAACATTTGATCGATAACTTGGGTGCCAGCGAATTGAAACTAGATGATCTAGAGATCGAGCAACTAGATGCCCTGACTACACCGCCTAAGCTTTATCCTGGGTGGATGCAGGGAATGGGTATTGATCCTAAAGTGCGAGAAGCGATCACATTTGATCCCGACTAGAGCCAAAATTGAGCATCAATCTAGCTAGCTCTAACTGGCTTCAAAATCAATTCTGTTACTACCAAATTCGCCTTGCTTAATCATTTTGGCGAAAAGCGATTGCTGCCCTAGGTACAGCAGGTGTAAATCTTCTAACAATTTCTTCGCTGCGTCTAAATCAATTTCATCAAGTTGACGGCAGAACGTACTGTGGGCAAACTGCTTTTCCAACGGTAGGTTATTATTACTGCTCATGTTCTCCTCCTGAATGTTAATGAAGTCGAGTTGTGGATTTTTTAGAATTCACTAGACCCTAAACCTCTATCAACTAATTCCCAGAATCACGGACCCACCTGCATCACATCAATTATTTGAGGTTAGATAGGCCAAGAATAACGAGGATTATTATTTTAATCCCACGCCTGTATGCTTGCTCGCCATACATAAATTGCGCACTTCTGGATGAATTGTAATAAAAATTCAAGATTGAATAAACTTAGCACATTGTCAAAATCGATCAATGTATCTGCAGAGCGATCTAAATCGCTTGATTAATTATCAGGGACAAGACTTAAATTAATGTATTTAATTACACTTATTGCTGGGTTTGTGTGGCTTTTTACTAACAATTAATCGGGCAAATATGTAGCATTTGCAACATATTTATTGCGAACTTAAGACGGTGGTTAATTCAATTGGTCAATTAACTCCGATCGTTATGATTCGCACTTATATGCCTGACTCAAACAGCTTTAGGGCGATCGCCAATACTTAGCCTTAAACTAATTATCAATCTAAGTAATCAATCGCATAACTATTTGCAAACATTACATTCCCAGCAAGTTAAATCAAATATTCGCAATCAAAATCAGTGACCATTCAATATATTTAATTGCGTAGCAATAGTTACTACTCACACATCTATTTATGACTATCGTAATTGGCTGGTTATCGCTATTCACATTTTTGGGATCAATACAAGCATTTGTGAAAGCACAATCATTAGCCTTCCATACGATATACATCTACGCTAGAGCAAGCTAGAGATTAGATCGGCGATCGACCAGAATCACCTGAGATTAGCAATTATTCAATACTTAACAACTTAGTAAGGTTGATTTATTACTTGCATCTAGAGCAGATTGACAAGTTATAGAGCTTTGCTGCTTTATCTAATTCAATTGATTCGCTAATTTAGAAGCAGCTTCTTTTTTGATTAGCGATCGGACTGTTTGATTGAATTTATGGATCTTGATTAACCATCCTGATATTCATTTAGACTAATCAAATTGCCTAAAAGTTTCTTGCTTTGCCAACGCGATCGCCGTTATCTTCCCCACCGCCTGGATGGTTAGCTATTTATTACCCACAAACTAAACTTTATGGATTTAATATAACAAATTTTAAATGGTGGCTGTGGCGATCGCTGCTTTTAAAAGCGTGCCCAATGCCACAAACCGCGCTAAACTAGGCAGGGCTTTGGTTTAACCCTAAGCCAATTACTAAATTCAACTTGATACTACCTAGCGATCGAAGAAACCTAATCATCTATGGCTCAACTGCGCGTATATGTTCCGCCCCATCCCCTGATCCGCCATTGGCTGACCGTGGCCAGGGATAAAAATACTCCTGTGGCTCTGTTTCGTACCGCAATGAAGGAAATTGGCCATTGGCTTACCTATGAGGCGATCCGCGAGTGGTTGCCGGTGCAGGAGGTGGCGATCGAAACGCCGTTGCAAGCCATGACTGGGCAGTTTATGGATGTGTCCACGCCGATTGCGATCGTGCCGATTTTGCGGGCAGGGTTGGCAATCATGGATGGTTGCCAGGAGCTATTACCCACCGCCAGTATTTATCATCTGGGTTGGGTGCGGGATGAGGAAACGTTGGAGGCGAGTTGCTATTTAAATCGCCTGCCCGATCGATTTGCACCCCAAACCCGCGTGCTGATCGCTGAACCGATGTTGGCCACTGGGGGCACAATTATGTCTACGCTGGAAATGCTGGTGGAGCGAGGCGCTGATCCGGCCATGATTCGGATTATTTGTGTGGTTTGTGCGCCGCCGGCCTTGCAGAAGATTAATCAACAGTATCCGGGAATTAACATTTTTGCGGCGAATATTGATGAGGTGGTTGATCAGAAGGGTTGGATCGTGCCGGGGCTGGGTGATGCGGGCGATCGAGCTTTTGGGACTAGTTAATTGCCATTGCGCACCAATATCTCATCACTAATAGCGCTAAGCGTTTCATTGATCGACCCCTTCAAAATCTCAAAAAAGATCCCATTGGGAACACCCGAACCAGGGATCGCATCCACAGAATGGGTAATCAAAACCTGCGTCGGTGTTGCGCCTGGATATTCCGACACCAGCTCAATTTGCCAGGAACCCACCAGGCTTTCGATGTCCCCTGCCACCAGTTCAAAATCGATCCGCTCCTGCGCCTTTTCCTTAATTTCTAATTGGGTGGTGGATTTAATATTTAAAATAAACAACTGGCGGCTATCGACCTGCTCCACAATTTTGCGATCGCCATTGTCTTCAAGAACCTCACTGGAAGTAAGATTGGGGATAAACTCTTCAAAGTTATCATAGTCAGTGAGCACCTGCCAGACCACCTCCGGCGAAGCAGTCACCAAAACCCTACCCACATATTTACCATCTTCGCCATTCACCACAGCCCGACCCTTGCGCAATGAATCACGCTCGATCGGCGGCAAGCGATCGACTGGGCCATCAAATAATTGAGCTGAAGCAGTTTTAATCACAGCAAGGCGATCGAAACTAGCAAACCGATCATACGCTGGATTGCCAGCCATTGATACCAGCGAGATGCCGATCGCGCCAGTCAGCCCCAAGCCGATCCGCTGGATTAATTGCCCAAACCTATTTTTACCGCTGTTCATATTTCCCCTTCTTATTACTTGCGCCCAAGGTGATTAGCAATGATTTAGCAATGATGTAGTTAAGCTACTTTCTCTATTTTGCCTCGCTTCATATTGATCTAGATCAAAGGGCGGTAAGGACAGCCAGAATCTTTGCTTATTTGCTAAATCAACAGCATCTTAATTGCTACAATTCCCGCGCATCCTGGGGCACAAAGGGGCGATCGGCTGGGATCATCGCCACCGGCTCAGTTAAGGTAAACTTCCCTGCCTCGATCCATGCCTTGAGCATGATTGCCACCTGATTTGATAAATAAATACTCGCCAATGGCGCGGTACGAACTTTCTGGCCATCGATCGTAATCCGCCCCGATTTAAGCTGTGCATAAGTAACCGAGCCAAAGGTAGGCCGCACCCGACGGGGGATCGAAAAATCGATCACTGGCGCAATCAAATCCTGATCCTGAACCGCTGCCATTACCACTACCTCCTCATCGATCACTGGCAATGGAATCCCCACCCCCAGCATCAACGCCGAACCATAATTACGGAAATAACAACCGCGCACCCATTGGGGACTCATTTGCTTAGCATCACCAATCAAGGCCAGAGTGGAAGCCGGGCCGATCGGCGTGCGATTTGGTAAGCGCTTTTGCAATGGAAAATGCTGCGTCCCCTCCCAGGAAATATAACCAATTCCACCGCCCATAAATACCTTCGTGCCCACGCCAATCAATCGCAGATCAGGATCATTCCACAGCGGCGAAACTGCGCCAGGATTGGAATATACCGCATTACCCAGTCTTGGTTGCAATGGCCCCAGATAAGTATAGAGCTGGCGATCGCCCCCATTCACGCCCACAATAAAATTCTGATACAGACCACGGGGGTTATACAAATAAAACTGATTGATTGAGTCTTTATTGATCGTGGTTTCCAAGAGGGTGCGCGGGAAACAGTCATTGGCCTGACCATTGGCGCGTAGGCTCAAGCTTTTGCCAGCGATCAAGTCAGCGATCACATGGCCGCCGCCGCGATCGATCGCCTCTTCATCCACCGCCGCATCCAGGATCAGTTCCTGAGTTGCGCCCAAATAGAGATCGACCGCCCCCAAACCCGCATAGGCTGGCACGCCATCGATCCAGCAAGCACGAATTTTAATCGGTGGATCGGTATGCCCCAGATTCATCATTGCCCCCGCTGATTCGGTGGGCTCAAAGGTGCCGGTTGTAATCACGTCTACCTGTTTGGCAGCGGCTTTGACTCCTTCTGCGGCAACTAGCGCTTTTAATTCATTGACGGTCAGGACTTTGGCTTTTTTGGCAATAATTTTTTCGTTGATCTGGGCTACGGTTTGGGGCATTTTGACAGGGCTAAATGTAGGGGTAGCGATCGCTTTGTTCAGACTATCAGCATAGTATTTCTATCCTGTAAGTTTTTGAGGCCTAGTGATTTCTTAAGCAATAGCCTGCCACATACAATTAATCGAGTGGTGCTGTGGGGTAATTGTCAGGATTGGAGCGAATCATTGCGGTTAAACCGATCGGCAAATATTTCTACCCTGATTAACATGATTATGCGGGACTATCACTAATTGGATATTCAAGCGACTTCAATAATAACGGCGTTAGCAAAATGCTAGAGTTTTAAATCGGACTGCTATCAAACAAAACCATGCAACATGGCCTCGATCAACATGCCAAACTAAACTCACCGATCCATCGCTGGGATTGTCGTTACAAGCTGATTGGGTTAATGGCATTAATTTTTGCCTTTGCCAGCCTGGAAGATTGGCGGTTGATTTTAATTATGCTAGCGATCGCCATTCTTTGCTACGGTCTATCGCGCTTGCCCGTTGCTTACTGGTGCGATCGGCTTAAATATCCTGGTCTGTTTATGCTGGGGGTAGTGGCTCTGGTGCCTTTTTTGTCTGGCGAAACGGTGCTGTGGCAATGGGGCGGATTGAGTTTATATCTGGAAGGTTGCATTGCCGTCTTGATTATTATTTGTCGTTTTCTGGCGATCATGACGATCACTCTGGTACTGTTCGGCACCAGCACCTTTTTGACCACAATCAGAGCGATGCGATCGCTGGGGCTATCCCGTATCCTTACTGATATGCTGCTATTGTCCTATCGTTATTTGCACGAAATCAGCGCCGACCTGAATAAGATGCAAACGGCGATGCGATTGCGGGGATTTAATGGCCGCAAACTAAACTGGCGCACATTGGGTTTGCTGGCTTCTTTGTTGGGGACAATGCTAATCCGCAGCCACGAGCGATCGGAACGGGTCTATCGAGCGATGCAATTGCGGGGCTATGGTAGTGAGCAGCAATTGAATAGGCATGATTTTGGAAATCCGCGATCGATTCGTAAAACCTGGTTGGGCGGCGATGCGATCGCTTTGTATTTAACAATTGCGGCGGCGATTAGTTTGGGCATAACCCAATATCAACTCGGTACTAATGGGTTATTGGGTGGGTTATTGGGCGGGTAATTGGATTACTGCTTTAAAATAGACTTTCAACTTAAATGCAATATATCTATACTCCCTAATATCTATCTCCCTGGTTATCTTGCTCTAAGATTAGACTTAAAATTCTCATCCCCAACGCTCGTTAATCGCTATGATCCGAATCAGGCCAAATCAGGCCAAATCCGATCGTAGTTCAATTTACCCACCGCTAAGCTCAGCTAATCCCCGCCCAAGATGACAGATAAATTAACTTCAGATCAAAGCGATCGCTACAATGCCGTTTTCACTAATCAGGCTAATCATTCTGATCAGCATATCGATCGCCAAGTTGAGTCTGAACAACTAGTTGGCGCAGAAATGGAGCAGCCTGAAGTCAAGCATATTAGTAATGATCAGGGGCAGAGCGAGTTAGGTAATTCAAATCATATAAACAATCATCCGGTGCAATCCCACCTCAGTGATTCGATCGCCATAAAGCCAGAACAATCTGCAAAGCAACTAAATGACCCTGAAAAAACAGTTTTATCGATCGCCGAACTTGGCTTTTCCTATGCCGATCGCGCCGACGTATTGCAGGGACTTAATCTACAGGTTAGCGCAGGTGAGAAAATTGGCTTGATTGGCCCCAATGGCGCCGGTAAAACCACCTTATTTTTAATTATTTGTGGGGTGCTAAGTGCCACCAGTGGCCAGGTTAATTTGTTTGGCGAGGCGATCGCGCCAGGTAAATTCCGCTCCGAGATTGGCCTGGTATTTCAAAACCCCAATGATCAGCTTTTTTCCGCTTCAGTTTGGGATGATGTGGCCTTTGGGCCGATCAATATGGGCATGACCGCTCAGGAAGTCACACATTGTGTGCAAGCAGCGCTGGAGCTTACTGGTGTTGCTGATCTGGCTCAGCGTCCGCCCCATCATCTGTCTGGTGGCGAAAAGCGGATGGTGGCGATCGCCTCGGTGTTGGCCTGTGGCCCTCAGTTGATTATTTATGATGAACCAAGCGCCAATCTGGATATTCGATCGCGGCGGCGCTTAATTGAATTTTTGCAGGCTTCCAATGCAACTAGGCTGGTTTGCTCCCATGACCTGGAGCTAATTTTGGAACTGTGCGATCGGGTCATTTTGCTGGATGAAGGCAAGATTGTGGCCGATGGTAGGGCAATTGAAATCATGGGCGATCGCAACTTGATGCACAAACATGGACTAGAGCGCCCCCACTCCCTCGAACACCTCAACCCCGATGGCCATAGCCATTAATCGCGCTTTGCCCTAGCTAAATAATTGCTTGACTGAGTTTTGAGCCAACGATCGCAATAGTATTTTGCTCATGCTTTTACTGATGCCGATCGCATTTGCCCCAGCAAATTCAAACAATTAAATTACCGGTCAGCAGATTAACGAATGGTTTTGGGTTGAAGGTGAGGTTTATTCTATTTGCGACCTGACCGATGGGCTAAAACCTAAGGCGCAGATCGCAAATCAACTTCAACTAACTAACTAGCTAACTACTAACTAGGCCATTGCTGGTTCGCGTTCGCCACGACCAACTACTGCCGCCATGTGCTTAACTTGATCCATCAACTCGCCAAACTGCTCAAACGTAAGCGATTGGGGCCCATCAGACAAAGCCTTCTTGGGATTGGGGTGCACTTCGATCATCAATGAATCCGTACCTGCTGCGATCGCCGCCAGAGCCATCTTCGGCACAAAATGCGCCCAACCAGTACCATGACTGGGGTCAATCATGATTGGCAGGTGGGTGAGCCGACGCAGTACCGGGATCGAGGAAATATCTAATACATTGCGGGTGTACTTGCTGTCAAAGGTGCGAATGCCCCGCTCACATAGAATCACCTGGGCATTGCCAGAAGCCATGATGTATTCCGCCGCCATCAACCAATCATCGATCGTGGCTGCCATGCCCCGCTTCAGCAACACTGGCTTGGTTTGCTTACCGATCTGCTTGAGCAACGAGAAGTTTTGCATATTCCGAGCGCCAATTTGCAACACGTCTGCCACTTCGGCGATCTTGTCAATGTCTGGTGTATCCATCACTTCGGTAATAATGCCCAGGCCGCTGGCTTCTCTTGCTGCCGCCAACAGAGATAAGGCGCTTTCACCGTGTCCCTGGAATGAATAGGGCGAAGTACGCGGCTTGTAGGCACCACCACGCAGGAATTTAGCACCCATTTTTTTAGCATGAAGTGCCGTAGCAACGATCATTTCCTCGTTTTCGACCGAGCAAGGCCCAGCCGTCACCACGATCGGGTGATGTTCACCGATATACACATCTCCATTTGGGGTGGGTATCATCACTTCGCTGGGTTCATTGTGGCGATATTCGCGGCTGGCTCGCTTAAATGGTTGCTCTACCCGCAACACCGATTCAATAAATGGGCTAATTTCTTCGATCCGATATGGGTCCAGTTCAGCGGTTTCACCCACCAGACCAACCACTACCTTATGCTTACCCACGATCTTCTCAGGTGTTAAGCCCCAGGTGGAAAGTTCATCACATACACGACTTATTTCCACTTCCGGTGTACCAGCTTTGATTACCACAATCATGTTTTCTATCCTTCTTTCTTTACAAGTATTTGGTGAGTTGAGTTAAATCTTGATTAGCTAAAGATCAAAACAAATCCGATCGATCGCCGCTAGATTCAACATGATTAATATTGATTGATCTAGGGCAGATAACGGAAATTGATATTTAGCTACAAAAATATTTAACTGCTAAAATATTTAACTGCTAAGGGTATACAGCCTAAATCAAGTTTAGCTTCTCTGCAATTCTAAGCGATGGCACTCGGCTTAGGGCAATTTATTTAACGTAACTAAATGTAATCGAGCTGGCCTTGGTTATGTTTTACCCATGTTTTAACTTGAGGATTATTTTATATCAGCTCAAAATCCTGTACGCCAGTTGCTAAAGCTATCTCTGCCATCCCCTCAGTGCAGAGTAGAAAGTTTGGCAAAATCACAAAACAAGCTAGAGATCCAATCCCAAAAAGTCAGCGTATAGGACATTAACAACGGCAGAGAAAGCAGAATAAAAATTCTTATTCATGCTGATATCTTGCCTTAGAACCCTATGGGCAAATGACCTGGCGATCGCCACCATCACTACATTTATTACATTTGGTATTACATTTGGCACAATCGTTAGCCAGGTTCAGGCCGATCCTGCCAATTTAAATCAACTGTTCAAAAATAGAAGTTGCCCCCGCTGCGATCTGATTGATGCCAACCTGCGGGGAGCCGATCTCAGTGCCACTATTTTGACCGAAGCAAAACTGCAAGGCGCCAACCTGAATGATGCCTTCCTGATCGATGCAGAGCTGATGGATGTGGATCTGCAAAACGCTAGCCTCAAAAATACTAACCTCAGTAATGTTGATCTTAGAGATGCAAATTTACAGGATGCAAATTTACAGGATGCAAATCTAAAAGCCGCTAACTTGGCGATCGCCAATCTTCAGGGTTCGATCCTCCTGGCAGCTAACCTCAGCAGTGCCAGATTGAATAGTGCTAATTTGCAGGGCGCTGTTTTGATCAATGCCAACATGCAAAATATTAATCTGGTGGCCGCCAACCTCAGCAATACTCAGCTAATTAATGCCAGCTTGGTGAATGCAAATTTACTGAATGCGCAATTAATCAATGCTAATTTGCGCAACGCCAACCTCAAAAGCGCCAATTTAAGCAGCACTAACTTAACTGGTGCCGACCTGAGTGGAACTATTCTCAGCGATGCGAATCTTGCTAATGCCGTAGTTGCTCCGCCCCAATTAACCAAAGCCTGGCTTTGTAATACAACCATGCCTGATGGCACGATTAATAATCAAAATTGTTGAAGTTTTGCTGCCTATGATTCAATTCTTCCGATTTTCCGATCGCTCTGATTACTCCGATCGCTTAGCGGCTTTCTGATCTCGCTGTGACTTCCAGGCCGATCGCAGATAACCAAAATTCTTACCAAACTCTTCACCACCCCACCAGCCACCGCTGCGACCAGGCTCCCATGAAGCAGATAGAGCACCATAACTGAGGCCGACTACACCCAGGCCAAAACAAAGCATACTCACCAATACCACTGCTGTATTGGGTAGCTCAGCCCATTTATTGACCACCACCAAGTAGCTGGCCACAAAAATCGTCACCCCTAAAGCAGAAGGGATACCACTAAACAAGGCTGCCCGCCGCACCATGCGACGATTCACCTCTGGGGGAATATCGCCGGATACCGCAGGCTTTTTGCCTCCACCAACCTCCACCTTTTGCTTAGTAGCAGATTTAGACGATGGTGTAGCTTTCTTGCGTTGATTTTCTGGCTGGCTTTTTTGTTTTTGTTGTTTTGCCTGAGCCTTCTTGCTTTTCTTCGGCTCGAAGGGGATGCGTTCTTTGCGATCGGCCACTTGTATCGCCTCTAATTAACCACGAATACCCAATCGTTGAATCAATTCTTTGTAGTGATTGAGGTCTTGGCGACGGACATAAGCCAACAAGCGCTTACGTTGCCCAATCATTTTGAGCAGGCTCCGCCGGGAGGAAAAATCCTTAGAATGCTCTTTTAGGTGAGCGCTCAATTGATTAATGCGCTCGGTGAGCAGGGCAACCTGAACATCCGATGAGCCTGTGTCGGTGGGGTGAAGTTGATACTTCCCAAAAATTTCTTGCTTTTCTTCTTGCAAAAGTGCCATAGCTTGAATTGTCTATAATTCTCAAATGAATGACCGATTAGCTAGCATATCATAGGTGAGGCTAGCTAGGATAGACTGATTTGAGGCTATTTGCTGTCAACGATCGCAAGTGATACCACATTCTATTCAGCACAATGGCGATCGCCCAACCGGATCAATTCCAAGCTATATAAAGCATAGACGGCTGAGATTCCAACTAAACTAGCGGTAATCGATCGCAATACGCATTAGTATCTAGCTTTAAATATTTAGCAACACCTAAACTTTAATTAATTTAATTAATCAAGTTTAATGGGCTGAGCCATTACCATGATAATTATCGGTGTCGTAAAACCCATTACGAGTACCGAAAAACAACGTAGTCACAATAAAAACTACCGTGAGGGCAGCGAGGACTACTTTAAAATCGAGCAGTGCTTCCATAGGTTGTTTGATCTCTCTTGATCTTTAATAAACTTTTACTTGAATTACTTTTGACTAGCTATTAGCCAAATTATGAAAGGGTAATTTCCTAGCTTTAAAGCTCCGACTAGTAATAAATGCTGACTAATCTAGCTATATACTAATCCAAATTTTTCGATCGCGGCGGTAGTCTTAGGATTTGCTTTAGAATAGCAACCCTAAGAACTTAGTGGATTTCTAGCGATCGTCAGCACAATCAGCACAATCAATATGAACTAGCTCCAATCGACCTGGCCAGAATCTTTTTACCGATCGAAACATGATCCGGTTGGCTTGCGTCTAAGTAATACATCTAAGGCAAAGGAAAGAGAACGCCAAATTATTGGCACAATCTCCAGATCGGCCTGCTCCTATATCTATGAATATCTATGCCCCCAGTCACCGATCAAGATGAGATAGAAAATTAAATAATCAATTTAAGTCTAAGCAACTTAACTTTGGGCAAATCGCAAAATGTTAAACGTAGTTAGAGAATTAAGGCTGGGTGGTTTGCTCATAGCGATCGCGCTAGCAACATTGGCACTAACAGGTTGCGGACAATCGAGCCTTAAATTAGAACCAGATCCGATCGCTCAACAACTTCCATCAAATTCGCAAGATTCATTAATTCTGGCCAACGCCTATACACAACTTGATTGGGATCGGGTTTATATTTTTGCCCCCTATACCTCGATCGACCAGATCAATGAGTCGCTGGGCTATGCCTGGGCAACCGATCGCACCACTACTATTTATCAAAGCGATCGGATTAGTTTATTAGTGTTCACCAAAGCTGGTCAGGTGGTTGGTTATGTGGAATACCCCAGATCCAGAGGCGATTTTGCGGGACTGGCCAGAGATGGTGGATATAGTACCGAAGAAGCAGTTTTTATGGCTGACTATACCCTTAGCAACCAGGCAGGGCCGCCAATGCTTTTAGTTGATGAATAAGTAAAATCAATAAATCAATAAAAATGTCACCTAACAGTTGCTATATGAAGATGCACCACTGGGCATCACCGCCTCGCAGGTGATCGCATGTTCTAGCTTAGTGCCCAGAGTATTCGCCTTCCACAAATCCGCACCATACAAATTCGCATCACTGAGATCGGCATTACCTAGATCTGACTGCTTCAGGTCGGCAGCCCGTAAATTAGCAAACACCAGATTTGCGCCCACCAGGTCTGCACTTTGCAAATCCGTTTCCTTGAGCATGGCACTGCGTAAATTGGCACCACTTAAATTTGCTGCTTCCAGGTCTGCTTTAAGTAAATGCGCAAAACTAAGATCGGCATTACTTAAATCGGCTTGGGCTAAGTTAGCCAGATCTAGATCAGCATGGCGTAAGCTTGCCCCACTCAGGTTGGCACCTTCCAAGTCCGCACCATTTAACTTGGCTCGATCGAGGTTAGCACCACTGAGATCCGCGCCACTGAGATCGGCATCACGCAGATCGCACCCCTTACAGCTATTTAGATTCAGTAATTTCCGCACATTACTATTTACATTGGCTTGCCCGATCCTGGCATAGCTGAAAATACCAAATCCAAACACGATCGCCATCAGCATAGACTTACCGATCGCTCTGATTAACACTCGGCTTAACCGAGATCTAAAAAATATTGAATTATCACTGGTACTCATATCAATCGGTTGAGTTTGCATAGGCCAGTTTAATTACTTTGAATTGATTTGATGATTTGAGCTATGCACCCTGACTGTCTTTGAAGGCAAAAATCCGCTCGATCGCATCGGAAACCACCTTATCCGGCGTAGAAGCACCCGAAGTGATTCCCACCCTGATTTTGCCCGCTGGCAGCCATTCATGGGTTTGAATTATTTCCTTGCCCAGGGGTTTATGCTCGATCGTCTGTGCTGACAAAATCCGCTCGGCACTGTCGATGTGATAGGAAGGCAAATCCCGTTCGATCGCAATTTCCTGCAAATGCGTAGTATTCGATGAATTATAGCCACCAACTACCACCATCAAGTCTAAGGCTTCTTCCACGATCTCAAACATGGCATCTTGCCGTTCCTGGGTAGCATCACAGATCGTGTTATAGGCCAAAAAATGCTGATTAAGGTTGTCTACGCCATACTTTTGCATCATGGTGCGCTCAAACAACTTACCAATATCTTCAGTTTCGCCCTTCAGCATGGTGGTTTGATTGGCAATGCCAATGTGCTGCAAATCTCGATCGGGGTCAAATCCGGCTGAAGTAGCTTGGCTGAACTTGGCTAAAAATTCCTGCCGATCGCCGCCATTGAGAATATAATCAGCCACATATTCCGCTTCAGCCATATTCAACACCACCAGATAGCGCTTGGCATAGGAACTGGTAGCGATCGTTTCCTCGTGCTTATACTTGCCATGAATGATCGAGGTGAAGTCAGATTTTTTATGCTTTTCAACCCGATTCCACACCTTCGACACCCAGGGGCAGGTCGTATCCACGATCGTGCAGCCAACTTGCTCTAAATATTGAATTTCCTGCACACTGGCACCAAAGGCGGGCAAAATTACCACATCACCCTGCTGAATCCCAGTAAAATCCTTATTACCCTGCTCATCAACGGGAATAAACAACACTGCCATTTCCTTCAGCCTGGCATTCACCGAGGGATTGTGAATAATCTCATTGGTGATCCAGATCCGCTCGGTAGGGAACTGGCTACGGGTTTCGTAGGCCATCGCCACTGCCCGTTCCACTCCCCAACAAAAACCAAACGACTTAGCTAAATAGATCGTGACATCCCCTTCACTGTAAACATAATTATGCTCACGAATAGTCTGAATCAGATCGCTGTTATATTCAGTTTTCATCGTCGCTTCGGCTGCGTCGGTATGCCCAAAACCACGCCGGAAATAGTTGGGTGATTGTTGGAGCGATCGCCGCCAGGCTTGAGTATTAATATCTTGTGGGGTTTGAGCGTCGGTTGTGTTATCCATGCGTACAAATAAAACTAACTGGCTTTGTTTGTGGTGGCTATTGATGCGTTGAATTGATGAGTTAATTCGACTGATTAAACTGTACTGCTAATTTAACGAACTAGCTTGCTTAGTCACGAAATTTATACCTAATACCTAATCTAATCCAGTCTGACTCAAATTTGGCTTGTTCCAACCGATCGAAGGATCAAATTTCTATGAATTATATCTATATGATTAACTGAGGTGTTGATTGGGGTGTTGATTGGGGCATTGATTGACCATTCAGCAATTAGCAAGATTTCTCAAGGTTATGTCTGGCGATCGGTTTGTTTCGGTTGGCTCAGCTTCCAGATTACTCCCGAACTTGAGTTAGTCAGCACATGGGCCACGATCGCCGGCAGCAAGTTGCCAGTGAAATAGGTGGTAAAACCCAGAATCAAGCCGATCGTCATCGCCCAAACCGTGTACTGCCACTGCTTGAGGCTGATCATATGCAAAGCCCCAAACACAATACTACTCACAATTACTGCCAGGATACTCATACCTAGCCCAGGCAAAGCAACGCCACGGAATAGGATTTCTTCACTGAAACCTGGCAACAACCCCAACCAGATCATATCCGGCAGTTCCAGGGGCTTGAGCACCATTTCCAGGTAAACATTAGCGGCTTCGCGGTAACCTGGCCAAGCCATATAAACCAACTTACTGAGCAGGGTAATTAATCCACCCACACCCAAACCTATCAATAAATGTTGCCATTGCCAGGTGGTTGGCACCATTGCAAAATTCCCCACATACAACCATAACTGGGCAACCACAAATAGCACTACGGCAGTGATCGCCATACCCACCAGGATATTCGATCGCGTTAGGGCTGGGGTTTGGGGTGAGTCGGGCATATTCTTTAGATGGCTTTAGATGACTTTAGATAGTTTGAGATAGTGAAGGTAAGGGAATTATTGATGTTGTTAGTTTAATTCTTAATTCAATTCTAAGAACCTACTAAAACTAAAGATCGCTTATCGATCGCTTATCAATTGTTAAGTAGGTCTGACCAGCCCTAAGATATCACAGGTAATCTATACATTGCTATGCAATCATAGTAACAAGTCTATCGCCATTAGTGGCCTATTCATCCCGCGTCCCGACATATTGACATAACTTATCGAAACCAAACTAAGACCAATGTTGGTAGTTGTTAACGAGTTGACTTCTAATGGACTTCTACAAATGTCTTGAGCTGTGCTGCTAATTGTGCTCTTGGTCTTGATTAACTTGCCAATTCTGAGCATATGGCCAGGAGTTGCTCCAATTCGGATTGGGTGGTGAGGTAATGGATCGAAACCCTGAGGCAATCGGGATTATTGAGCGATCGCAATAAGATATTTTCCTTTTCCTCCAATTCGGTCATTAACTGGCTCGGTATTTTTTCTTTAATTGTAAAAGCAATCAACCCTGAATCCGGTGGTGTTTGCCGCACCAGGTTAATCTTGGGCAACTTACCTAATTCCTGCCACAACCATTTGCTGAGCTTGCAAATCCGATCGTAGCGTTGGGCTTGGCTGCCCCAGGTGTTGGCATAGGCGATCGCCTCTCGTAAGGCGCCATAAAGGGGATAGGAAGTGCTGGCGATCTCAAATTTTTGGCCATCTTGCTGCCAGGTGATTTCTGGTTGTGTACCCGGTTCAGGTAATTGGCAATCCTTAATCCCCCGCCAGCCAATATAGGTGGGCAAAGCCTGATCAAAAGCCTGATCCCGCACATATAAACCACCCACCCCCAAAGGGCCGCACCACCATTTATGGCCAGTAAAGGCATAAAAATCTGCTTCGCAGTCGGGCAAATCCAGCGGCAAAACTCCCACCGATTGAGCCGCATCCACCATCACCAGCACATCATGTGCATGGCAGAGCTGACTAATTTGCTTGAGCGGCATTACATGGCCAGTGTTCCAGCAAATATGACTGATGGCGATCATGCGGGTGTGCGATCGCAAATTTTGCTCGATCGTGGCCAGGATCGCATCTGTGCCCTGGTCTAAATATGCTTGCAGCGAGAAAAAGCTAACCTCGATCCCAAATCTTTGCTTGAGCTGGTCGGCAATGCCAATGATACCGGGATGCTCACAATCGGAGATGAGCAAATGATCGCCCGGTTGCCAATCTACACTCCAGAGCGCAATATTACATCCAGCTGTTGTGCTCTCGGTCAGAGTAATATTGCTGGCCTGGGCTTTGAGTTGATCGGCGATCGTGGCTCTGGTTAAATTACTCTCCGCCACATCCCAGGCATTAGCTGCCCGTGAGAAAACACCCAGGGATTCAATTTTGCCAAAATTCTCGCTGATTTTGTTCAGGGTTGAATTCGCCAAAGGCCCCTGACCGCCATAGTTAAAATAGTAGCGATCGGCTAGGGCAGGAAATTGAGCGCGATGGGATGCTAGATCTATTGTTTGTGTTTTTAGCTCCAAATTATTTTGTCCGTTGATTTAATTGCTTAGATTTTGATCACTTAATATTTTTTGTTCAGGTCTGTTGAAGCTGGATTAATTTTCAACAATATAGCTGACAGCTTCTTGCAACCCTAATTTGTTGTCACCAGGAATCCTGTGAAAACCCTATTATGCGTTAGCGATCGTTTTGATCGAACTGAACCTTAGTCATGAAAGTCATGAAATCGACCTACTTAAACAAATGCTGGGACGCACAAATATGACACATGCGCCAGCGGTTTAACTCGGCTGCACTGGTGGCACAACCACAACGATCGCACTTGGGGGATTTGGCAGTGTGTTGCTTAATTAGCTTTGCCCACCGTTCAAAGGCTTCCTTGGCATCCTGGGGCGGCATTTGCAATTGAATACTTGCGGTTGGCTGGTTGGCAATTTGTTTGGATTTAAGATCCTTGCTGCCATCTTTTTTCTCCCTGGCCGATCGAGACAGGATCAATGGCTTATCCATGCCTGGTGGCAATCGCGGCGACGAGTACCATTGGGCAGTGGAAAAATGAATATCCACGATCGCCTCTGGTTTTCGCAAAAAATCTTGCAGTTTCTCCAGGAGCTTAATCCGTTGAAAGGCCAACGCCTGGGACCATTGGGGCGTAGAGACTGCCACCTTAAGGATGCGATCGTGCACTCCGGTTGGCCGCGTTTGTTGCGCCACCATCTCGCCCACCAGCTCTGGCCATTGGGCAGCAATCTTTTGGAACTGATAGTGCTTTTGCCAACCCTTCTGCGAGGTTTTAATGCCTGTGATTACCTTCGAGATGCTATCAAATGCCACGCCAATATCCCACGTTTGCTCGATTTGTCTGCTCAATTTTTAGCCAGAGTGAAGAGTCTTCAAAATGCTACAACGCCAATAGCTAATAATTAGAATATGGCTCAATTTAAGCAAATTTAATCATTCGCATTCTCCTGGTCTTTATCCTTTGACTCTGGGTAAACCAATCTGCCATAAATCTCCACCATTTCATATAGGCGGCGGATTGTATCTTCATTGTGGATCGCATCTGGTTCATAACGCCAAGCCCAGTTGTTATCAGGGGTTCCCGGTTTGTTCATCCTGGCAACATTATTTAGCCCGAATACATCTTGAAGCGGCATAATGGCCAAATCAGCGATCGAAGCCAGGGCAATCCGGATAAACGTCCAGTGAATGTCCTCAATCAATTGGTGGCCTAAATATTTATAGAGATTGTGCTTCTGGTAATCCTCAACCCGCTCCCACCAGCCACCGGTAGTGTCATTGTCGTGGGTGCCGGTATAGACCAGACTTATTTTCTCAAAGGTGTGGGGTAAATGGGGATTATCCACAAAATTACCATCCCAGGCAAACATCAATACTTGCATCCCTGGGAACCCAAATTGATGTCGCAGCGCTTCCACCTCATCGGTAATCACACCCAGGTTCTCGGCAATGATCGGCAACTTGCCCAGTTTCTTGCGGATCGTGGTGAATAGCTCAGCCCCAGGTGCTTTAACCCACTTACCATTAGTGGCAACGGTTTCGCCCTCTTCCACCTGCCAGTAAGCCTCGAAGCCGCGAAAATGATCGATGCGGATGTAGTCCACAAACTGAAGTAGAAATTTAAATCGCTTTACCCACCAGGCAAAATCTGTCTTCTGGAGATACTTCCAGTCATAAACCGGATTGCCCCATAGTTGCCCCGTCTCACTAAAATAATCGGGCGGTACACCTGCCATCAAGGCTGGTTCAAAGGTTTCTGGATTTAGCTCAAAAATTTGCGGGTTAGCCCACACATCAGCACTGTTGTGAGCCACATAGACAGGAATATCACCAATAATCTGAATCCCTTTATCGTTGGCATATTCGCGTAGTTGATGCCATTGGCAATAGAACTCGTATTGCAGGAATTTATGCAAATTGATTTTGTATTTATGGAGCTTGGTCTGGGTTTGCATCGCCACTGGATCGCGCTTGGCGATCGACTTTTCCCACTTGTGCCAGCTAGCTCCCTTATTGGCCTCCAAAATGGCCATGAACATAGCATAGTTATCAAGCCAGTCTGCTTGCTGATCGCAAAAAGTTTTAAATTCACTGGGTGGCTCTTTCATAAATCGCTCATAGGCAATTTTGAGCAGCTTGCCCTTATAGGATTTAGTCAGTTCAAAGTCAATTGTGGTGGTGGGAAAGTCGGGTATTTCGCCAAAATCTGCCTGCTCTAGTAAACCCTTTTCGGCCAGCAGATCGAGGCTGATTAAAAAGGAATTACCAGCGATCGCACTAAAGCTCATGTAGGGTGAATTACCAAAGCCCGTGGGCCCCAGTGGTAAGACCTGCCATAGTTTCTGGCCACTTTTTTCTAGAAAGTCCACAAATTCATATGCTGCCTTACCAAGATCGCCGATCCCATGTCCACCAGGCAAGCTGGTTGGATGCAGCAAAATTCCACTGGAGCGTTTAAATTGCATTATTGCTGAGCCTTAAACTTAATAAGTTAGTTAATTTAATGTACTAATTGATCTGCTGAACTATGCTTGATTGAGCACAATAACCTGTTATCGATATTCACTCTACCCTGTAGCGGAGTGATTATGATGCGATCGCGTTTTTGTTATGGGGCGATCGATTTAGATTATGTCAAATTATTGAAGTGACCTAGGTTGTAAGTCAAGGTTTTATGTGGTCAGTTGACCAGTCTGGCAATTTTAACTGAGTCTATGGCCAATTTATGTAAATGTCTAAGTTTAACTACTATGACCAGATTGCACCAATTTATGATCAGATTATGATCAGGCTCGATGGTTAAATGGGGCGATCGCTGAGCAAGTTGCTGAGTTTATAATCGATATTTGAGGATTTCTGCATTCAGCACGATGGGGCTTTAGAAGCAAATATATCGTCAACGGCTAAGTTTGAAATTTGGGCATATTAGACTAACTAGACCAGAGAATAGCGATCGCCCTAAATCAAATTCATCTCCAAAGCTGAATAGATCAATTCACGAAAAGTAAAAGCGGCATAAATCTATAGCCCTATGGTGATCCACTCAATCGCTAACCCCGATAAACTATCAATAAACTAAGCTATGTAACTTTCTAATGCCATCCGATCGCTAAAAAAATATGCCCAGCCAACCAGATAACGAACTAAACCCCGATCGCCAACCAACCGCAGCCGAGAAATTCCGCCAGGAAAACCCAGAGAAATATGCCCGCCTCAAGGCTGAATCCAAAGCGCCCTATCGCAATCTTAGAAAATTTGTGTATCTATCGCTGGCTGCATCGGGGCTAATTGGTGCCTTTACTTTTTTGATGCGGATTTTGGCAGGTAAGGGCAATCTTACTGAAGATCTCGGTAGCTTGGCGTTGCAGGTGGCGATCGTGGTGCTGATGATTTTGGCATTTCGGCGCGATCGACCCAAATCATCAAATTAGTGAGCCGCCAATCCGCCAACATTCGATAGATAGGGGCATTGGATCGCAATTGTATATCTTGGGTAACCAACGGCGATCGCCTAGGAGCTTAAGAAAGTATAACTAAATACTTGATTCCGCTAATTTGCTTCAAAATATCAAAATCAGCAGTATTTAGAACTAAAGTGCATATGGCAGTTTATCAAGTTAGATTAATCAACGAAGCAGATGATCTCGATGTCACCCTTGAGGTTGACGAAGACGAATTTATTTTAGACGTAGCAGAAGACGAGGAAATCAAACTACCCTTTAGCTGCCGCGCGGGCACATGTTCTACCTGCACTGGCAGAGTAATTGAAGGCGATCTCAAGGAGCAGGGCGGCAACCCCGAAATGTTTTTTAATAGCAGCCAGCGGGAAGCCGGGTTCAGATTGCTTTGCATTGGTAGCCCCACCTCCGATTGCACTGTTTTGACGCACCAAGAGCCGAACATTGCTAAGTTTTAGGGCGGTTATCTAACTCGCCACCATAAAAATTGAATATGCTTGTGGTGATTTAGATTTGCTTACTCATTAATAGGAGCTGGGGTTAAGATTAAGACCCTGGCTCTTAACTATTTAGGGACTTCTCAAAAAAATTAAACCTCCAATAAATCACGCTCCAAGCCGCCTCTTAATTAGTTAACTAAGATGACTAGACCTGAAGCGCGATCGCTGCTTTGGAGATGTAATGGATATGTAATTGTTTAGCTAGGCATTAAGATCACTGTTAATCTCAATCAACTCTTAATAAACCATAAAACAAAGCTTTAACCAGCAGTAGATTGAGACGCACGGGCAGGGGTGCGGCCATTCTTGCGCGAAGTCACCAGACCCTTGAGTGAATTCCAACTCAGCTTAATTAGGGTCAGTCCCCAATTACCCTTCAGTTCCTGGAACATCTCCATATTCAAGTGGAAAGCATGATTAGCTTCTGCCACAATCTTTTCTTGCATCTCTGGCGACACTTCCAGGGTATCGAGCGCATTGCGATAGTCCTTTTTGAATTGACCATGATTAGTGATCGCTTCAAATTCATAGAAAGCCGTACCATCGCTATCATTCAAGCCCATCGCCTGTTTAGCAATTTTCTGGAGAATTTGACCACCAGAAAGATCGCCCATATAGCGGGTATAGGCATGGCTGACCAACAATTCTGGCTCTTGGGCAGAAATTTCGTGAATTCGGGCTACATACTTCTGGCAAGCTTCAGAGGGCTGAACTACTTCCCGCCAATTGGCACCATAGTAATAGGTCAGATCGCGCTCTAGACTTTTTTCCCGCCACAATTGCGAGTAAAAGAGCTTACTGAGCACAGGATGGTTTTTATGCTTTTCAAATTCTTCTTCTAGCGCTTTATATACAAAGTAGAAGTTAGCAACTAGTTTACGGTACGACTCTTTATCTACTACGCCCTTTAAGAAGCACTTAATAAAATCAGCATTTTCTGCGGCTGTGTGGGCTTTTGCGGTACCTTCACGCAGCTTAGTGGCTAGGCCTTGAGTCACTTTTCCTCCTAAATTTTATTTATAGCTGTATAGCAATTTCAAATGGTTAACTTAAAATTTATTAAATGGACAGGGCTATGTTTGAGCTCCGCAGAGCAAGTATACTATTGTCACTACATCAAAGTTTTAAGTTTGCAATATTTCGTCACTTATCCAAGTTTCATCTTGATTGCAACTGGTTGCGATTAGTTACAATCTCTTATACTTAAGATATGGATACTTAAGATATAGGGACACCTACAAGATCAAGGAGGAAAGCGCATTGGTTCTGAATGGATATGAATATCTGTTGGTTTATTTAGTCATTTGTGCCCTTGTACCTGTAATTGGGATTGTCTTAGCCCGATTCCTCAGTCCAACTACCACCAGTGCCGCAACCCGTACCACCTATGAATCAGGTAATGAGCCGATCGGTGGTGCTTGGATTCAGTTCAATATTCGCTATTATATGTTTGCCCTCGCATTCGTGATATTTGACGTAGAAACGGTGTTTTTGTACCCCTGGGCAGTTGCCTTCAATAAATTGGGGCTATTAGCCTTTATTGAGGCATTGATATTCATTGCTATCCTGGTACTAGGACTTGTATACGCTTGGAGAAAAGGAGCCTTAGAGTGGTCATGAAACCTGAAAATGTTGGCTTAGATTTAAGCATTGAAGAGCAAACCCAACGTTTGATCAACCCGATCGACCAAACCAGGGTTTCTCAGGATCTATCTAATAATGTGATCCTTACCTCCCTCAATGACATCTACAACTGGTCGCGGATGTCTAGTTTATGGCCGCTGCTCTATGGCACAAGCTGCTGTTTTATTGAAGTGGCGGCAATGATTGGCTCGCGCTTCGACTTCGATCGCTTTGGCCTGATCCCCCGTTCCAGCCCCCGCCAAGCAGATTTGATTATTACCGCTGGTACGGTAACGATGAAAATGGCTCCGGCATTGGTCAGGCTCTATGAGCAAATGGCTGAGCCCAAATATGTGATCGCTATGGGTGCTTGCACCATTACCGGCGGCATGTTCAGTACCGATTCCTATACCACCGTGCGCGGCGTAGATAAGCTGATTCCGGTAGATGCCTATATTCCTGGTTGCCCACCTCGTCCTGAAGCGATCATGGATGCGATCATCAAGCTACGCAAGAAAATTAGCGCCGAAGGATTTGAGCAACGGTCGAATTTCCAGCGCAATCACCGCTATTACACCGTTAATCATGAGATGAAGGTAGTAGCACCGATCCTGACTGGCCAGTATTTGGAAGCGCCAACCCGTATTTCACCACCTAAAGCCCTGGCTGAATCTGGTATTCCGCTGCCAACGCTTAAAATTGCCGAGAAGGAAACAGTACCTTTAGAGTCTGAACAATAATTGATTAGTAATTGATTAGTAATTGATTAGTAATTGATTAGTAATAATTTAATTATTAGTGAGCTAATGGCTCAGGTAGTAATTTTAAACCTGGCTACGCCACTTAATGATCAGGCTATCTATCGTAGTCTTCGATCGCTAGAAATGCCATATTGTTTTGCTAGTCAAAAACAACCAGGCTGTTTTTAAGCAGATTGGCTTGCATCAACCTTCCGCTTCCCCACCAGATGGTGGATATTTATATGTAGATAATTGCAAAACCAAACTTAATAATCAAGCAAGATGGCAGAAGAGAACAAAGAAGAGCAGCAAGAAGGCGCGATCGCCACTACCAGTAAGGTCTCGGAATGGCTGAATCAGAATAACTTCGCCCATGAATCGTTGGGACCCGATCATCAGGGTGTACCAATGATCAAGGTGGAGCGTGATTATTTAATTCCGATCGCCACTGCTTTATATGCCTATGGCTTCACCTACATGATGTGTCAGTGCGGCTATGATGATGGCCCTGGTAGTGCCCTGGTTAGCTGTTATCACCTGGCTAAAATTGATGACAATGCCGATCGACCAGAGGAAGTGAGAGTTAAGGTGTTCTTGCCCCGCGAAGATCCCACTTGTCCATCGGTCTATTGGATTTGGAAAAGTGCCGATTGGCAAGAGCGCGAAACCTATGATATGTATGGCATTGTCTATGAAGGCCATCCTAATTTGAAGCGAATTTTGATGCCGGAAGATTGGGTGGGTTGGCCAATGCGCAAGGATTATGTCACGCCTGATTTCTATGAACTTCAGGATGCTTATTAGGTCCAGAATGCCTTTTAAAGCTCTATGGGACTTTTGTTCGGGCAATATTTTTATTGTTTGCAAATCAAATTCTTTAAAATCTCTTTTCCAAAAAGTTAATTAAAATAGCTAAATCAAATTAATAATGCCTAAAGCTCTAGTACCCCTGGCTGAAGGGGTTGAAGAAATAGAAGCGATCACAATTGTGGATGTGCTTAGGCGTGGTGAGATCGAGGTGATGACCACTGGTCTGGACTCGATCATTGTGACTGGTTCACACCAAATTACAATCATGGCCGATCAGATTTTGCAGCACATCAAAGCCCATGATTATGACCTGCTGGTTTTGCCTGGAGGCCCTGGCACCAAGACACTACGGGAAGACCCACGCATCATTGAGATCGTGAAAGATCATGTGGCGGCCGGGAAGCTAACCGCTGCTGTATGTGCAGCACCAACCGTATTATCCGCCGCAGGTGTTTTGGCCGACAAGCGGGCAACCTCCTTCCCCGGCACTGAAGCTGACATGCAGGTGGGTGAATATGTGCATGAGGCAGTGGTGGTAGATGGCAAGATTGTCACCAGTCGCGGCCCTGGGACAGTAATGGCGTTTGCACTCAAGCTGGTGGAACTGGTGCAGGGACAGGCGATCGCTGATAAATTAGCTGAGTCTATGGTTTATGCAAGCTGATGCCCAATATTGCCTAATATAGCGACGCTTGCCTGAAATATTTAATTATGCGTACAATGGCACAATCTCAATGTTTGAGGTTGGCTGAATTTGACTTGGCTGCAAATACATTCCCAGTGCAAACGCCCAGATGGTTGGTGTTTTGATAATCGATCGCTACGCCAAAGCCATAGCTGCCCTTATCTTCAACGGGCAATCGCCAACTAAAACCCCAGGCAATGCCAATACTGGCAATCAAAGCCGCGATCACAACCGCCGGAACCAACCACAACGATCGATCTAGCTCAGTGCGCAGCGTGAACGCCAAAATTTGCAACGGCACCCCAACCCAATAGAGCGATCGCCCCAGGATACGCGGCACCACGTCGGGCACAAACCTAAGCAAGAATAATCCGGCGATTGTCCAGTCGATCGGCATGGTCGCAGGAAAACTATCAACAGCTTCTAGCTCTAGAAGCTACAACTATGGGTAAAAGGATTTACGATCGCAATTCACTTGGCATAAAAAACTGAATAATCATCAATAATTATCGATTGCAGACAATCCACGGATTATGCTAATGTTTGCATAAATATGAAGTTGTTGCAAAAAATCAGGATATCAGGCATGCGAAAGATAGTTAAAAATGTAGCAGCTGTTACTGCTGCTGCAGTTATTGGCAGTCTTGGATTCAATGTAGCCTCAGCAGAAGCGATCGTCTGGACATTAAATAATGTGCAATATACTGACGGCACAACTATAGCTGGTTCCTTTGACTACGACTCTGATACTAATACCTATTCAAGTATCAATATTGTCTCCAGTGCTGGCACAACTTTTCCCTTTCAGGACAGTAATTTTTATCCAGGTACTTCAATAAATTACACAAGCACATCCGGTAGCCCTACCGCCAGTAGCTACATCTCAGAAACCGTTGCAGATACTAGTGGTTCTGGTCGCACTTATACTCTTAATCTTCAGTTTTTAACAGGGTTAACAAATGCGGGTGGCACAATTGATATAACGGCAGCGAGCGAAGAAGCTTATTCAGCCGGTGGGTTTTCTCGACCTATAAATACCGCCCTAAGCCCAACTGTGTCTGCTGTACCTATTCCTTTTGAATTTGAATCGACTCTGGGTTTAGTTGCACTTGGTAGTATGTTTGGCGGTTATACCTTAATCAAGAAGCGTAAGCAGCAAAAAAGCCTTGCTTGATTTGTTCTGATCCGACATTCCGCGGTTTAGTCAGCAAAGTAGATAATATTTCTGACAGGGAGCGCCCAGGAAATTCAGGATTAGTGAACGCTGTTCAGTAAGATTGGCAATCTGCTTAACGCCAGCGATTTGGAGCAAATGGACGTATTAAACGACAATTACCTTGGCGGCTGGATGACGATTACTTGGCATAAAAAGCAGATCGCCAGCAGAATTATGAGATCGCCATGGGAGGCTAGCGACAACTAGAAAAAAAGAGATCAAAACGGGAAAAAAGAAAGACACTAAAGACGTTCAAACAGGAAAGTGGAACGTCAGCAGTGTCAGGTCAATATATAAAACAATATCAAGTGCAAGTCCAAAACCCTGCCCAAGCGGTCATCGTTTAAATGCTCTGGCTTAATCCCTTTCCCGAGCAAATGCTCCGTGGCTTTGCCTACAAAAAATTGCTCAAACAAATACAATGGCGCACTCACAAATCCCAGACCATTCAGAATCATTACTTTGACTACCTGACCTGGGCTTACGATCTCCTTTGGATGCTTGCCTACACTGTTGTTGTTAATACAATCGACCAAACCCATCTCATCGATGAGTCCGGCCACAATGCCCAGATGGTCTATGTTTTCTACTGCAATTTCCACTGGCTCGATTCGGCTTTTTCAAAATTACCTTATTTTATTTCTTAACCGCGGAATGTGGGATTAATCAAGCCAAAACCCGTAAAAAGCAAAATAAAAAAACCTTGCCCAGCTAACCCGAAAGCTAGAACCAGGGCAAGACTTTAATTATTCAATTAAATCTAAATATTTGAAAATCTAGATAATCAACAAAAAGCTTAGAACAAGCCCAAAGTCAAAGACTCATCGATCGGCATGGTAGCGCCAATCCCCAAGTAGATCGTGAACGCAGTACCAAACAAAAACACAGCCGTAGCCAGAGGACGACGGAATGGGTTCTGGAACTTGTTAACATTCTCGATAAACGGTACCAGAATCAAGCCCAGGGGCACAGCGGTCATCATAAAGATGCCCAACAACTTATTAGGTACAACCCGCAAAATCTGGAACACCGGATAGAGATACCACTCAGGTAGAATTTCCAATGGCGTAGCAAAGGGATTTGCAGGCTCACCGATCATGGCAGGGTCAAGCACCGCAAGACCAGTACATAGGGCGATCGTGCCCATAATTACGACTGGGAATATATAGAGCAAATCATTGGGCCAGGCGGGCTCACCATAATAGTTATGCCCCATGCCCTTTTCTAATTTTGCAATTAGCTTAGGATCGCTAAGATCCGGCAGCTTTTCAATCTTGGACATATTAAAAACAACTCTCCTTTCAAACTTTATAAATAGAGAATATATTGCTGGTTGGGATTTATTGTCTATCAGTAACTAATCTTGAATCACAAGTAAATTAATTACTGCTCTTGATCAATTATAGATTTTTAGCTCAGGTTCGATCGGTGATCAGACGCACCAAAAACCAAAACTAATACTTTAGGAAAGGCAATCCAGACAAAAAATTAAGATCAATCATTTCAGGCAATAAGTTCAGCGCAAATCTAGAACCACGGTTTAGAGTGGGCCAGAAATACCTTGTTTCCGAATCATCAGGAAGTGAGCCAACATGAAGACAGCAATAAACCAGGGCAATACAAAAGTATGCAGGCTATAGAAACGGGTTAGGGTTGCTTGGCCAACTGCCTCGCCACCACGCATCAATTCAACAACCGTTGTACCAACCACAGGGATCGCGGCGGGAACGCCAGACACAATCTTAACCGCCCAGTAACCAACCTGATCCCAAGGCAAGGAATAACCAGTTACCCCAAAGGAAACAGTAATTACCGCCAATACCACACCAGTTACCCAAGTCAGCTCGCGGGGCTTCTTGAACCCACCGGTCAAATAGACCCGGAACACGTGCAAAATCATCATCAGCACCATCATGCTGGCAGACCAGCGATGGATCGATCGAATCAACCAGCCAAAGCTGACCTCGGTCATGATATAGCTCACCGAATTAAATGCCTCTGCCACAGTAGGCTTGTAGTAAAAGGTCATAGCAAAGCCAGTTGCAAACTGAATAATGAAGCAAACTAGGGTAACGCCACCCAAGCAATAGAAAATATTGACATGGGGTGGGACATACTTACTGGTTACGTCTTCGGCAATGGCGCTGACTTCTAAGCGCTCGTCGAACCACTCGTAGACTTTACTCATGAATATAAAGAACCTAAAACCAAATATCGTTTAACGGGAAGAATGATTATTGATGTATTTATTGTAATACTTCTTAAATTTTATCTTAACAGAACTATTAACAAGCGACCATCTAAACCTAATCTTAGCAATCATCTTAGCCTGTTTGGGAATTTAGCTGGCAGTTTAATCGAAGCTTAAATTTTGTTGAAATTATTTACTCTGCTCAGCTCAGGCTGCCTGGAACTAATTTTGGCTAATCTGGTGTTGGCGAGGTCTCAATGCCGCTCTTACCAATATTATGCCTGGTTATGATATTGATTCTTAATCCAGTTCAAAATTTCTTGATTGACTGTTTTCGGATCTTCATCATGGGCGCAATGCCCCAAACCCTCCAGCTCGATCAACTGGGCATGGGTTGAAAATTTTACGAGCCTGCGGCCTTCCTGAGGGGGAATCATCCGATCTTTTGTACCCCACAGGATCAAAAATGGAATTTGCAACCCAGCGATCGCCCTGGCTACATTAGGTGCATAGTCTGACTCCATTACACCACGAGCAATGCGACAGAATGCCTCAGCCGCTTTGCGTTCCTGGGCTGGAGTCGCAATAATATCAACCAGTTCATCATCCACCACATTTGGATCGCCATAGGCAACACCCGCCCAGGGCTTAATTACTTTGGGTTGGCGCACAAAATAAAAAATTGGCTTGAGTAAAACTGGCGCAGAAAATAGCTTTTCCATCGCTTGCACGATCGGCCGGACTGGTTTGGGAATCATCTCGGTGCGCACCGCCACGTCGGGTAGACTAATGGTCACCAACCCTGCGGCCATCTCTGGATGCTGGCTAGCGGCGATCAGTGCCACCAGAGAACCGATCGAATTGCCTACCAGGATCATCGGCTGGTTAATAAATGTGCGCCAAAAATCATAGACCTGCTCTACCCACAGGTTTGTGACATAGCGGGTGGGTGGCTTCTCCGAACCGCCAAAACCCACCAGATCCAGGGCATAGACAGCATGTTTTTGCGACAAGACCGGGATGTTATAGCGCCATTGACCGATCGCTGCACCAAAGCCATGAATCAGCAAAATTGGCAGGGGGCGATCAGGGCGATCGGGGCGATCGTTATTTACTTCAGTATTTATTGCATTTATTGCTGGGCGCTTAAATGTATAACGGGTTTGCCAACCGCGCCACAACCAATCGCGGCTCACTAGGTCTTTAGCGCTGATTTGAGGGACAGGATCTCTTGGATTCAGGGTTTTGGCACTCATGCTCAAGTTGAGGAGTAGTTGATAAGTTGATAAATAAACTGTTAGCCGATCCTTGCTCAGATTTCTTGCCGAAATGCTCAAATAACGGTGTTGCGTTTTGGCGGGATGATGCAACTATTCAACGATTGGCCAAACCAAGCATATATTTTGATATGGGTGATGCCGAAATTTCATCCCTCGTTTACGCAATACCTAAATAACGATTGGCAGTTTGATTCGATGTTTTAACTCAACGCGATCGGTATGCAATATTAAAACAGGTTCATCCTCATCTAACTCATCCAATCTGGTGATCAAGTGATCAAGACTTTGGGACAATTTTTCACCCATGCATTTAAACTAATGCCATTAAGAATTTGGCTGCGATGGTTCCGGTGATGGCTGATTTAATTGCTCAGATTGTTGAGATTGCTCAGACGGTTCTGGTGGCTTTTTCTTCTCTGGTAGTTCAGAACCAGTTGGATCGAATTTTTTGGCCAGGGCAGGATATTTGATCCGGCCATGATTGCGTTCTTGCCAAACTTTAATAAACACCGGAATAATATTTTCTAAATCTTCGGGCGAAAGATTAGCATCGCGCAGTTGATGATCAGCCAATCGCGCATTAAAAATTCGCCGTACCATCGCATAGGCCTCATCGATGGTGGTATCACTACCCAGCGATCGCAATGCTGCCTCACAGGCATCTGCCAACATCACCACGCCCGTCTCACGGGATTGGGGAATAGGCCCTTCGTAGCGAAAATCGTTTTCGGTCACAGTGTCATCGATCGCCTTGGCTTTGTGATAGAAATAGGCGATCGTAATAGTGCCCTGATGCTCTGGGATAAAGGCGATTAATTGTTCCGGTAAGCGGAATTTTTGGGCAAGTTTGATCCCACCGGTCACATGCTCACGAATAATCTGGGCGCTGCGCCAGGGATCATCGATCTTGTCATGGGGATTGGGTTGCCCCATTTGGTTTTCAATAAAAAATTCTGGGTGCAAGGTTTTACCCACATCGTGATACAAAGTGCCAGTGCGTACTAAAGAGGTATCCGCACCGATCGCCCTGGCTCCAGCTTCAGCTAGATTTGCCACAAACAAAGTGTGTTGGAAAGTGCCCGGTGCTTCGGTGACCAGCCGCCGCAATAGGGGGCGATCGAGGTTGGCCAGTTCTGCCAGTCGAATTGGCGTAAGCGCATAGGAAACTTGCTCCAGATAGGGGATTGCCCCCAGAGCCACGATCGAGCAAACCAAGCCACCGGCCGCATATTGCAAAGCTAATGTCGCTACGGCCACCAGGGGTAAGTTGGGCGCGAACAACAGGGCAGCAAAAGCATAGGCAGCAGCCTGCACAATTGCCACCAAAATGCCAGCGGTAGCCAGATGCGATCGGGTATGGGGTCGATTGGTTAACAAAGCTGCCAAAATTGCACCGACTAAAATTGGGCTAAATGCGATCGCGGTTGGGGCAAGTCCCACCACCAAAGGCACCGCCAGCAAAATTGTAGTTAGGGCGGCCAAGCGAGAGCCATAAAAACTACCTAGCATTAAGCCCACCGTGGCAAAGGGAATGAAAGTAATTACCGCCGGGCTCAGCAAAACCGCTGCCACCGATACACTGGTGCAAACGATGCCGATCGCGGCTACGTCCATTAGCTTCAGCCGCACCCCAAGCAAATGACCAAGCCGCCAATTAACCAGGCCAAAAATTGACATTGCCAGTGCCACTGCCCCAGATACCATCACGATCCCTAGAAAGTTAGGTCGACGCTGAGCTAATCCCAAACTATCAAGAAAAGCAAATTCTTTCTCGGTAATTTGTTGACCAGCCCTCACAATCACTTCCCCAGCCTGAAGGGTAATTACTTTAGCTTCTACCTCCTCAGCCGCCTTAGCAGCCAATTGATCAGTGGCCACATAATCCGGCTCTAGATTGGGAATTAAGACAGTATCAAGTAAGTCGATAATTATTTGACGGCGGTATTCTGCGATCGGCAGATTGGGACGTGATGAAATTCGATACTGCCTGAGCTCGGGTGGTAGCCCAGGAATTAAGCCTTCGGCCATCAAATTATTTAAAGCCAAAAGGGCAGCCTGTTTGTCTACATCCCATTCTGAATCACGCAGGTCTAATAAATAATCCTGGAATAGATCTGGCCCTGCTTCCAAAGCTATAACTGCGGTTTTATAGCGTCCTCTGGCCTGTTCAATTTGATTGATTAAGTCACGATACTCTGCCTCAGACATCAGATTCCGCCGCCGCAGCAACTCTGTGACAACCCGGCCATAAATATTATTTTGGTTTGCGATCGAAGAGTCAGCGGTTTGCAATTGCTCTAGTTGTTGCTGAAGGGTTTCAACCCGCTTTTGCAAATCTTGCCACACTGGCTCTGGGCATTCGCGCAAATATAGCTGCACGCCATAGGAAAGCAAGCTGGTATCAATATAAGGGCTAGGCCCAACCGCATCCCGAATTTGATCGCCCACAATCAATAATTCTTCTAGATGCTGTACCGATCGCACCCTGGCAGTATTATCTACCCGATATATTTGCGGCACTTCCTGTCTAGCCCGCTCTTTGGCCTCACGGGTGGCTTCCCGATCGACTGTTTCGGCGGTACGCGGCGCTCGAATATCTCTGGTTACAAATGTGCCTACTTTTAACTGGGGCTCCCACAAAAAGCGCACACTCAAAGTAGCACTCAGGCTAACAAAGGTTAAGCCCACGATCGCTCGTCCGATCCATTTCTTAGGCGGACAAAAAAACAATCTTTGCAATGGTTTGGGAATCGTTCCCATAGACATTTAAGTAATATCCCAAATATCCGAGACAGTGAAACTTACTAAGCGAGGAGAATTAAGCATTGTAGCTAGAAAAATATTTGAACTTAATTTTTGAACTTAATTATCGATAAATAGATAATATTAGATCCTGCTGATTAATGATATTAGCTACATTATTGTTAATCACAATTCAGCACATTTCGATCAATTTCTAGGTTGAGCCCCCAAGTTAGCCTTAGATAACTTAACTAGATCACTTAAGGAATATCAGCGATTGGTATGGATCTATATTTTGGCCATAGACCTAACTGTAGCGTTTTGCGATTGCCCTTTTTGCATAATTAAATTCTGCATAATATCATCACAGCCTTAAGCACAGTAAAACATAAAATTTGCTTAACTGGGATCAGCCCCATATAACTAACCCCTGGCTGTAAATGTATGATTAGCCCTCTCCTTACCCAATTACTAGATACTTTAAGTCAATATCTCAAAGTCAATATCTCAGCAAGGCATATTTTAAGGTAGTAGAAGAGTAAGCCGTAAGCCGGGTTCTGTTAGCAAAACTGATTAACTAAGCTTTACTGGCGGTTATCTATCTGGGATACCTGTTGCCAGATACCTCTAGCGGCTCAGATCTACAACCAGTTGCCCGATCGCAGATAATTGGCAAAAGAATCATAAAGGCAGCAGCTTCTTTTTCCAACTCGCCTTGCTTCCGACTGGGGTTTACCGAGCCAGGATCTCCCGATCCTGCTGGTGCGCTCTTACCGCACCTTTGCACCCTTACCATCTCAGCATTCTTGATTAAGCTAAAAATGCAATATCATGGCAGCTAAACCGTGATTTCATCAGGCTATTTAACCTAATTCTCAGTGGCTTGCGCTCATGAATTATGAATTGCCAAGATGGCGGTATATTTCTGTGGCACTTTCCGCACGATCGCTCGCCCTGGGAGTTGCCCAGCAGTCTAGCCTTTGGGGAAGCCCGGACTTTCCTCAGCAGAGCCCAAGAATTAGTTAATCCTTGAGTTGTGCTGCAACCACCGCACCTACTCTCCTACGCCTCCATCCTAATGTATTTATGGGGATTTGGTTAGTGCGGAATGAATCGAATCGGCTAAAGAGTGGGTGTCTGGAACCCACACACTAAGGTATCGGCAGATTAGCTTAATTTAAGTGCGCAACAGAATTTTTGCAACCTGATTAGTTGTTGTTGCTCAGGAAGGATCGCCTGAGAGCCTTACTACGTTGCTAGAGATCATTATTGAACTCATCCTAAAAGGTAATCAACTGAGTTGCTTAAGCAGATTGACTGGGGCACTAAAAGTTAGGCAAACCAGTCATTTTGTTTACAAGTGGTTTAGCAGTGTTGAATTTGCCACCGACCAGAACTCAATTGATTGGGGATGGCAAAGACTAGAATTAAGTTGTAGCAAGCTTTTTGCCGTTCTTCGCTAAAATATCTTCACAAAATGCTAGACTGACTGGCATAATTACTTCTATCTTGATAGGGAAATCGGAAATTTGGCCATTTTTAGGTTATTATTTCTGGTTATATGGGAGACCTCACGGCAAGGAAAGCAGCAACTTGATTTATTTCGGTTTTGTTGTACTTTAGGCATATCTTAAGCAGCCTAATTGAATAAAAATACTATTTCTGCTGAATCGCTTAATTCCCAATAGGTGTGAGAATCATTAAATGATCAAGAGTATTTCAAAAAGTATTCGTACTTTAGGCTTGTCTATTGCTTTCCTGATGCTGGCTGGTATTGCTCATCCTGCTGCCGCAAGTGTACTCAGGATTTTGGTTAAGGAAGATGCTGGATCTCAAATACCAGTTGCCGTCACCCAATCAGCAACCCTGAGTGTCAATGGCCAAGAGGCAAATCGCTTAGAGCCAGGTCGCTGGTATAACATCCCAGTCGATCGGGTTAGTACAATTGTGCCCACCAATAATGGCTTGGTGCAAGTTGGCCAAAACCTCTATCCAGGGGAGATCGTGGTTCAGTCCTGGCAGGGTAAGGCTGTGGCGGTGAATGTACTGCCCCTCGAACAATATTTACGCAGCGTTGTCCCCAATGAAATGCCCGCTAGCTGGCACATGGATGCTTTGATGGCTCAGGCGGTGGCGGCACGTAGTTATGCGATTAATACCCAACGCCAGGATAAATGGGGTGGCGCACCCTATGATCTTGTGAGCGACACCCGCGATCAGGTTTATGTGGGTTTCTTTCGCTTCGATCCCAAAACTTCTCAAACCAAGCCACTGATTCACCCGCGTAGCGATCATGCGGTTGCTTCCACGGCTGGCTACATGCTCCGCTCTGGCTTTAAGGGTTACTATAGAGCTAGGTTGCCACGCAACTGGATTAGCTGGGGTAATGGCTACATGCCCGTATCCGATGGCCAACATCTGGATCAGGAAATGACTCAACAGATGGCTGAAAGAGGCTGGAACTGGACACAGATCTTGGCATGGTGGTACCGTGATGAGCCAATCAAACAACCCTAGCTCTAAACTTGGCGTTAAATATTTTGGAGTTATGGCAGTAGAAAAATTATCCCCTCAGGCCATTAATGATGGTTTGTCAACCTTGACAGGATGGGAAATCAAGAACGAGAAGCTTAATAAGTCATTTAAGTTTAAGGATTTTAATGAGGCCTTTGGCTTTATGACCCGTATTGCTTTGGTGGCTGAGAGCATTAATCATCATCCTGAGCTGTTTAATGTTTACAACAATGTCACGATCGACCTGACCACCCATGATGCTGGCGGCATTAGTAACTTAGATCTTGAATTTGCCAAGCGAGTAAATTCATTTTGATCTTGCTACTTTGCGCCAATTGATTAGTTATTTGGCTGATGTGCAGTTAGACTCCCATGTCGTGCTGATGTTCCCAGATATAACTAGATATAAAAAATTACTAAGAGCATTTATAGCGATCGCTAAGTAAATCTAATTCGTAGCGATTTTGAAGCCAATAGCAGTTTTGATCTTCTCGATCGCCCTTGGTAATTCAATTTTAACCAGGCATTTAGATGAAAATAATTTACGCAGGAGCAGATTTGCTGCTGTTTTTTATTTTTTGGGTAATTAATTAAAACTTCTCGATTCGCTGTGGTTTTATGCTTATAGGCAAATGCGATCGCTAAAAACACCGTTTTTGTCTAAATTTCGAGATTAGAATATCGATTCTCAGGCATTTTTATTTTCCTGGGCGCTAATTAAGCGATCGACCTGAGCATATAGATCTTCCGGCTGGGCAGAATTATCCAGCACGTAATCCGCCAGAGGCACTTTTTCTACTAAGGGCATTTGGGCATCTATTCTTTGCTTTGCCTGGTCGATCGATAAGTTATTACGAGCAATTAAGCGCTGTAATTGCTGCTCTGGCTCACACACTACTAACCATATTTCCGTGACCAGGTCAGTCAGCTTGGCTTCAAATAGCAGTGGAATTGCCATCACTACGGTTTGAGGTGCATAGTTTGCGGCTAGAGCAACCAGGCGATCGCGCACATACGGATGAATTTGTGCCTCTAACCAATTTCGTTGATCAGGATTGGTAAAGACTAGCTCACCGAGCTTGGCGCGATTGAGCGTACGATCTGGCTTGAGTACGTCACTTCCAAAATGAGCGGCGATCGCCTTTAAAATTTTGCCGCCATGAATTTCCGCAAAAGCTGGATCAACCGCCTCACGCGCCAGCACATCAGCATCCAGGATCGGCAAATTGTACGTCTGGCCTAAATAGTCAGACACCAGGGTTTTACCCGTCGCAATGCCACCAGTCAGGCCAATCATGCGCTGCGTCATGGCTTAGAAATAGAAAAATGAAGAGTGCGATCGCGCCAAATAAATCTCATCCCCCGCCACCAAAAAGCTACCAGTAATAATTCTAGGCTGTAAAGGGTTGCTAGCTAGTCAACCAATTAACTGTGCCCAAGCGAATTTCACTGATAGCAGTTTAATTGTTTTGAATTTTAGAAAAAGCAAATAGAGGCTAATCAGCTCTAACCACACAAACTTAAGTACCTTAAGTTAGAAGTTAGGGCATTCCCCCACTTCTATATCCTTGCCGTATTTGCCCTAAACCTGATAATGCTAATGGCTACCACAAAGCTGGGACTGGCTCTTGCGGCACTGGCACCACCGGTACACGGGGTCTAAACACAGGAGTTTTGACCACTTCTTCGCGGTGTACTTCGATCGGCCCTAGCAAGACACCATCCGGAGCTTCAGCGCCACTAACATGGTAATAACTGGCATAGGCAGCCAAGGAAGTAGTATAGGGACTAGCTAGATCCCTGGTGCGGATTGTGTAGGAACTAAGGGTTTGCAAATCCATCATTTCCTGGAAAATCGCTCGTAGCGCATGACCTTCACGCTCTACTTTCATGTCCATATAGTCAAACTGAATCCACGGTTGCTGGATATTGGTATCTGACGTTATGTCTGTGACATGCCTGATTACCTCCCGATAGGTGGCAGGATAATCTGGGGGAAAGACTTCTTGACTAGTCATATGTGGCTCAGCAAAAGCTGGCATAGCGATCATCGCAGTAGTTGCTACTAATGATGAGGCTAATAAAAGCGATTTAGCTTTCATAATAAAAATCCTCACGACCTAAAATGTGCACATTTGATGCCATATAATCTATCAGAAATAAGCAGGTTTTGAGCGATTAATTAATAATCTTATCAATCAATCAATCGACTTAGTTACTAATTAAATATACGGCTATACATACCAATGAATAATAATCAAAACAATTCTAAGCAACTGTTATTAGATCTTATCTGTCAATTGGCATATAGAGAAGGTGATTTCACTTTATCGTCTGGACAAAGTAGTTCATATTATGTCAATTGTAAGCTAGTTACTCTTCATCCCTATGGAGCATTTTGGACTGGAGAAACATTATTTAAAATGTTGCCAGAAACCGCAAATTTTGTTGCTGGTTTAACATTAGGAGCCGACCCAATTGTTACGGCAGTAAGTGTGGTTTCGGCAATCGAGAATCACCCTGTTTCCGGTTTGATTGTCAGGAAAAAAGCTAAAGGGCATGGCACCGGAGTCTGGATCGAAGGGCCACTCCCTCCTGCTGGGGCTGAGGTAGTGGTTTTAGAAGACGTGGTGACTACTGGCCAATCGGCATTGTTTGCAGTCGAAAAGCTTAGGCAGGCGGGATATACCGTTCAACAAATAATTAGTTTGGTCGATCGCCAATCCGGTGGTGCTGAACTTTATGCCAAAGAAGGGCTTAAGTTTGAGCGCGTTTTCTCGATCGCCCAGATTCAGGCTCATTACGCAGCGCTGCAAGTGCAAAAAGGTTAGCTAACTTAAACAAGCCTAAATAAAATGTTCTGAGAACAGCAATTATCTGGTCAGCTTATGTAATCAACGAATCTCGATCGCAACCAGGGTCTAAGTATTTATGTGGCAGTCTATTCATGATAATTATTGGCTAGGAAAATTTTGAGCGATCTTATTACGCCAGATAGCGATCGCTAATAACTAACTATTTAAACGAAGTGATTGGTAGTAGTGATTTTGACCAAGACATAGCTGGGAATATTTAAATATTTAGGTAGTGCTGAACAAGTAAGGATCTAGGAGATAGTTGAATATCCATAACCCAAATAAGCTAAGCTCCGAATTTTAAATCGATTGCCAATTATCCTTGCTACTGCATGACTACCAATATTTAGGTATCTGGATACTTAGGATATTTAGATGCTGAGGCATATAAATAAATTGCAGCGACTTTCTAACTAAAATTATCTGCTGTAACTTGCTCCAAACCTATAACCTATATTTAATCGTGATCCCAAAATTTAAATTTGGTCAGAAACGATCGCTACGACTAAACTTCTTATGCAAATGCGTAAATAAAAGATAAAAGCCAAGATCGTGATTCTTTCGTGCCAAGCTTGAACTTTGGCAAGCGTTTTAATCTAGGCTATGGCATTTGAACTCCAAAGAATTTTGTCAATTCCCATAAAAGTTATTAATTCTGTATTCTACTTAACTTAGTTATGGGGCATTAATAGCGCAGTATTTAACTAATCTAATCTAAATTGGCATTAGATTTATTTGTTAGTGAGAATTTACTGTTAACAACCCAGCAATCAACCCCCCTGCCTGAATCCGGCCATCTACTACTTAACAGTAATTAAACTAGGCGTTAAACAGGTTTTAACTGAGCCACTGCTAGAATAGATAAATTATGGTTCTTTAGGTTTACTAAATAAGTTTGAAAGCTTGCCGACTTTAGAGTGACTTGGCTAGTTGGAGATCTTTGTCCCTACATTTTTAGCTAAGTCCTGACTGGCATAGTGATTAGTGATTAAGGTAACCGCTGAGGAGTGATTGAGATTATTGCTAATTCTGACAAATTCAACCAAACTAATTGAAGTTAGCTATTTTGCGATTTTTTGACTTTCCTTACCGGCTAGAAACCAATGCAAGAACTATCCGATCACGGTCAAATTAGAAGCAAGTTCGATCGCCAATTGATCCAAATCCAGCAGAACGTTCTGCGGATGGGAGCTCTGGTGGAAAGTTCTTTTTGGCTAGCACATACTGCCCTGTTTGAGCGGAACTTAGAATCAGCACTGCAACTGGCACTCCAAGATAAGCAAATCGATCGCTACTATCGCCAGATTGAACAGGACTGCATTAACGCGATCGCTCTCCAAGCACCTGTATCCCGTGATTTACGCTGGCTCAGTGCCATGATGCAATTAACCAGGGATCTAGAGCGGATCGGCGATTATGCCGAAAACCTAGGTGAGATCGCCGTAAAGCTATTCCCCTATCCAATACCTACTTACATAGCGCGAATTGAAATGATGGCCAATCGCTGCCGAGCCATGCTAGCGCTAAGTTTGGTGGCGCTTGCAAATATGGATGCAGAGGCCGGATTTAAAATCAAGATTAAAGATGATGCGGTCGATGATGACTACCAGGATTTGTATAACCTGCTGTCGTGTCAAAAGCCCGATTCTAGTAGTTCGGAACCAATTATGCTGAGTGTGCTGGCGATCCACCACTTGGAGCGAATGGCCGATCATGCCACGAATATTGGCCAGCGGGTCGGGTATGTTGTAACTGGCGATCGTAGTTGATTGCTGCGCTAATAATGCGCTGATAATTTGAGTAAAACTCAAACATGACCAAAACTGTATTAATTACCGGTGCTTCCAGTGGCATTGGCAAGGCAACCGCAATTTTATTCCAGCAGCAGGGCTGGCAGGTGGCAGCAACGATGCGATCGCCGGAGCGAGTGGCTCAGCAAGACCCTGAATTTGCAAATCTAGAGCGCTTATTGATGTTGCGGTTGGATGTAACCGAGCCGGAATCAATTGTCCAGGCGATCGCTACCACGCTGGATAAATTTGGCTCGATCGATGTGGTGGTAAATAATGCTGGTTATGCGCTGGTGGGGGCATTTGAGCTGACTACACCAGACCAGATTCAAAAGCAATTTGAAACCAATGTATTTGGCCTAATGGCTGTCACTCGTGCAGTTTTGCCCCATTTGCGTCAACAACGCCAGGGCACGATTGTAAATGTGGCCTCGGTCGGCGGCCGGGTTACCTTCCCGATCTATAGTCTTTATCACGCTACAAAATGGGCGATAGAAGGATTCTCGGAATCACTGCAATATGAACTACGGCCATTTAACCTCAAGGTCAAAATCATTGAGCCGGGGCCGATCAAAACCGATTTTTACGATCGCTCCGCCGATATGTCGCTCAGTTCTGAGATCCCTGAATATGATCAATTTGCCGCTCAGGTGATGCCCCAGATGTTGAAAGCGGGCGAAGAAGGCGCAGCACCAGAGCAAGTGGCAAAAGTAATCTACAGGGCTAGCACCGATCGCAGTAGGCAATTGCGTTATCCCGCCGATCGCAATGCCAGGTTTTTGCTATTTTTGCGCAAGCTCCTGCCCGAGCGCATTTTTACGAAGATTGTGCAAACTATATTGATTAAATAGAGTAGCGATCGTCAGTAGCCACAAGTTAGAGTGATAATCAAATAAAATCGTAATTAATTTACAATCACGATCGAGGTAGTAACCAAATTCCGCTAGGGTATATATATAGTAGGTTTTAAGCTATAACGAGGGGTAAATATCTTGCTAACTCTTTTACTAATGCTGCTGACTGGTGGTGTCACCAATACTGTGAGTGAACCAGTGCCAGCCGCTACCTTTGCCACTGATTCCCAACAGGCTTCCAGTCCAGTTTTAGTGCAAGAGCCGATCGCCTCAACCCCAATAATTACTGCAAATATAGAAGCTACATCGCCAGAATTTAGCCAATTTCCTAGCCAAGTCCAATTAAAACTGACCGGTACTAAAGTTCCCTTGACTAAATCCAGTGAAGCTTTACCTGGGAATATTATGGCAGTGGCGTTTTTCAACTTTTCAACCCCTGCTTGGGAAAATGTCGAACTGTTTAATCCATTTCCGGTGGGGCTAGAAGAGCTTGATTTGCAAGAGCAAATTTTGGTGCTGCCGGAGGGGATGAGTTTTGGCGAGAATATTGCCCCCTGGTTAGATAGTCAGGTGGCGATCGCGTTCCAGTCACCCAGTGATTTAGTTTTAGAGACGGTAGATTTAGATGATCCGGTTGGTTTTATTACCGTATTTGAGTCCAGTATCTCGATTATTATGCCCAGTAGCGATGACAGTCTACTGGATGATTTTTTAACCGAACTCCTGGATAACCATAGCCGCGCTCCCGAAAGAATCAGCTATGGCGGGTATGAAATCCTGGCATGGCAGATAGAGGAGCCTACCAGCACTTTTCCCAAAATAGATATATTTGGGGAACTGGGTAATGCCACGGCGATCGCCAATATTGACGGCAATCTGGTGCTAGCCTCTAATCCTGTGCCGATTAAAGCAATGATTGATGCCAGGGCGGAAGCAGGCAACCTGCTGAGCAGCAAAGAATTCTTGCGGGTGCTGATGCATCCCCAGTGGTCTAATTCGATCACTACTACCTACGGCGATTATGGTGAATTTGTCCGCATCGCCGAGGTGCTTTTCCCAGATTCAGATGAGTTTGAAGCAGAATTCCCCTTCGACTACGAAGATATCAAAACGGGCTTAGAAAGCGCTGCCAAGGAATACAGCAAGTTTGATGGCTACTTCTGGATCGCCAAGGATGGCATGTATGCCCAATCGCGCAGCTATTATGCCAACCCCAGCCCTAGCCGTGCCTATCTGAATGATGCCAATGGCATTCTGGCCAAATTGCCTGGCCGATCGCTGGTGTCGATCTCCAGCCGCAACTTTAAGCAACAGTGGCAATGGCTAGACGAACAGACCGAGCTATATCCCACCTATGGTTTCATGCTGGATTTTCTGCGGGAGGCTACGCCCGAAATCCTTGGTTTGGATTTAGAAGAAGATCTTATTGCCTGGATGGATGGTGAATATGCCGCGGTGTTATTCCCCAGTAATCAAGGTTTAGGGCAGGCACTTGATTTGGATTTGGGCATCGGCTTTTTGCTAGAAACCAGCGATCGCCTAGCAGCCACCAGAACCCTGAATAAACTAACTGATTTTGCCCTCACCGCCTCAGATGGCAATATTCAGATTGCCCAGCGTCAGATTGGTGGCAAAACTTTCACCAGTTGGGAAGTACCAGAGCCGGAAAATGCTCAACTACTAACCAGCGCCTTTGCCTATGGCTGGCTGGATGATAATACGATCGCGGTGGCCACTGGTAAATCCCAGCTATTTGCCTTTAGCCCGGAGCCTGACCCAGCGATCGTCGATACGCAGCTATTTCAAGATGCGATCGCCAATATGCCCCAACCAAACCTTGGCTATTTCTTTATGAACCTGGATGGGCTGGTAGATTTTACACTTACAACCATCTCGCCAGAATTTTTGACGCTTGCCCCACCAGAAGCGATCCAGCTTTTAAATGCGCTGCAAAGTATGACGTTGGTTTATTCTTCTACGGCTGAGCATATCCAGGCTGATTTTTATTTGGGGCTGGAGCCGATCGAAAAATAATTTAGTTGCTATTTTATTTACCCCTGCCGTTTAACCGCGATCAAGGTGACATCATCAAATTGCTCCGCTGTGCCCGTATGTTCTAATACCAGGCCAGAAATCTCAGCGGTTAGCTCCTTGGCTGATTTTGGTGGCTTGGCCAGAATTTGCCTGAGCCGATCGGTGGTAAAAAATTTACTATCCGCATCCCTGGCCTCCGGCACACCATCGGTATAGCCAATCAGCATCTCGCCGGGTTCTAGTTGCGCTTCGCCAATTTTAAATGTAGCTTGAGGGATAATCCCCACCGCTGGTCCCGAAGAATTTAGTTCGCCTCTGATCCCGCCATTGGGATGCAGAATAAATAATGGTTCATGGCCACCATTAATATAGGTAAGTTTGCCCGTATTCGGCTCCAGGACACCAAAAAAGAGGGTAGCAAACATGCCCAATTCAGCATGGTTGATCGCAATGTAGTCATTGGTGAGGCTGATCGATTTGAGCGCATGTTCATTCATGTTAGCGATCTGGCTGTCATCCATACCACGTCCATTAGATAACACCAGGCCATCTAATACGGTTTGGCCAGAAAAGATCCGAATCAAACTGCGAAACAAAGCCATAAACAAGGCAGCGCCCACGCCTTTATCACACACATCAGCGATCACAAGGCCAAGGCGATCGCCCGGTAGCTCAAACACATCATAAAAGTCGCCAGCCACCTGTTTAGCAGGCTTGAAAAATGCCGCCACTTCCCAGCCTGTTTTTTGGGTGATTGTGCTGGGCAGGAACCCCAATTGCATCTGTCTGCCTTTTTCCAGCTCATGGTTGAGGGCACTGGAATAGGCTTCTACTTTAATCAAACTTTCCTGGAGAGCCGCTTGAGCCTGCTTCCGCTCGTCGATCGTCTCGGAGATTTTACGAAACATTTGAAAAAAAGCGGCGATCACATCGCCCAACTCATCCCGCCGCTGGCTTGAATTGCAATGAAATTCTGGCGGCTCACGATCTTCTTTGACCGCATCACCAGCAGCGATCAGATCCTGCCGCAACTGCAAAATAGGATTGATTACAATTAGCCAAAGCGAAACCAGCGATCCTACGGTGGTGAATAGGCCAATTATTAATACCAGGCCAGCAATCCGCCAGATAAAAGCATAATATTCATCTTTGACCGGGGTGGAATCAATCCGCACCACTAATACATGTTCGTTACCAAGTTTTCCTGGTGACCAAGCCACATCATAGCGAGTACCATTGTCATTGCGTAATGCAGTCGCATCAGTGTTGGCAACCTGTTCAAATTGCAACTCTGGTGTTTCTCCAAAATTACCAACCAGATCCCCCTCCTGGGTATAAAGCGCACCACCGAGAATAGTAGGTGCAAACTCGGTTTGATTGACATTCCCTGCGTTTAGATTGCTAATATCACCAGGAATTGTTTTGCTTGAAGCAAGATTACTAAATTGCGCTAATAACTCCTGGCTTGAGGCATTAGCATCACTGGTGTCAGCGAGTAAGCCTACCTTGCCAGCAGCGATCTCCCTTTGTCTGGTCAGTAACTCGCGCTCACGCCGCCTGACGGAGGGGATCAGGATAATCGCTTCGATCGCCACAATGCAAAAAAAGACCCAGCAGACTATTTTGATTGATAGGCGTGGCTTAAATAGAATCAGCGGCGATCGCAGTAGTTGCAGAAACTGATTGGCATCTTCTGACATGGTTGGTTTTATTCTTTTTGGCTTGGTTTGGGTCGAGACTGACGAAGACTAATAACAATTGCGATTGTTGCTATTGTATGGCGATCGTGTCCTTTAAGTCTCGCGCAGTTTCCTAAACCTTACTGAAGTCTAAGCTTAGAAGAAGATGTGATTATGGCTAAATTCCTAGATCACTCTGATTCCACCGGAGTAGGCTCAGGTTCTGGAGGAGTAGCCTCAGGTAAACTAGGTGGCTTGGGCTTAAAGCGCTCCACAATTCGACCCACCACAATATAGAGGATCGGCACCAGGAACAAACTCAAGAAAGTTGATGCGATCATCCCACCAACTACCGCCGTACCTAGCGATTGCCGACTTGCCGCCCCTGCGCCAGTAGCAATGACCAGGGGAAATAAACCTACAATAGTAGAAAATGCCGTCATCAAAATCGGTCGCAATCGCTGCTGAGATGCCTCCAACGCTGCCTTGACCAGAGGCAAACCTTTTTCCTGAAGCTGGTCAGCAAATTCCACAATCAAAATCGCATTCTTACTAGCCAGACCAATCAACATCACCAGGCCAATCTGCACATAAATATCATTGGCAAAATTATCATTGGTAAAACTACGCATCGCCACCGCCAACAGTGCCCCCATGATCGCCAGGGGTACAGTAAACATAATGATCGTGGGTGTGATATAGCTCTCATATTGAGCGGCTAGCACCAGGAATACAAAAACTAGACCCAACGCAAAGATGATTGGTGCTTGGCCACCGGATTTGATCTCTTCGAGCGAAAGCCCAGACCATTCATAGCTGATCCCATTGGGCAAAACTTCTGCCGCAATCTGCTCCATGGTTCTAATCGCCTCACCAGAGCTAACCCCAGGTGCAGGCGAACCATCAATCTGAATTGCCCGGAACAGATTATAGCGATTAATAATCGAAGGGCCGATCGTGGGTGTGACATTAACCAGGTTACCCAGCGGAATTAGTTCGCCCGCTAGCGATCGCACATAGAGCTGGTTAATATCATTCGGCTCAGAACGGAACTGCTGATCAGCTTGCACAAAAACGCGATAGCTTTGGCCAAAGGAGTTGAATTCATTCACAAACTGCGAACCGAGATTGATTTGCAGGGTGTTTAAAATGTCATCAACTGGCACCTGGAGGGCATTGGCGCGATCTCGATCGATCTCAACATTCAACTGGGGCGTATTGCCGGAGAAATTCGGTCTGATATCTACAATTTTGCCGGATTCGGCTGCTCTACCAAGCACTGCTCCCATCGATTGAGCTAATACATCAAAGCCCAAATTAGCGCGATCTTGGAGTTGGAAGGTAAATCCACCCACACTACCTAGACCCTGGATCGCCGGTGGTGGGAAGGTAATCACCAAGGCATCCTGGATTCCAAACAGAGGGCCACGCACCTTATTAATCACGGACTGCATCGATTGGTCAGGTCGCTTGCGTTCCGACCAAGGCTTGAGCGTAGAGAAAATCACACCATAGTGGGGTGCATTACCATTGAATCCAAACGCACCCACACCAAAGGTATTGGTAATTTCCGGTACATTCTGCAAAATATCTTCGGCCTGCTCAATTACACCCTCGGTATAGTTGAGCGAAACCCCCTCAGGGGCAATTACCAGGGTAATTAAATAGCCCTGATCTTCGGTCGGCAAAAACGACTGAGGCACAACCGTATATAGCCAGTAGGTTAGCGCTAGCAAAGCTGCAAACACAACCATTACCAGTGCCTTTAAATTGACTAACCTTTGCAACAACCAGGCATAACCATTGCGGGTTTGATCAAGCAGCCAATTGAAGCCATTGAAAAACCGATTATCTGGGGGAGGCGATCGCCGCAACAATAGAGCCGATAGCGAGGGGGTCAGGGTCAAGGCATTAAACGTGGAAATGGTAATCGCAAAGGCGATCGTGAGCGCAAACTGGCGGTACAGTAGCCCTGTGGTGCCAGGGAAAAAGGCCACCGGAATAAACACCGCCATCAACACTAGCGAGGTGGCAATTACTGCGCCGAATAGCTCACTCATGGCGACCGAAGCTGCTTCGATCGGCCTCATCCCCTCATCTTGAATATAGCGAGAGATGTTTTCAATAATTACGATCGCATCATCTACCACCATCCCGGTAGCCAGGGTCAAACCAAACATGGTTAAACTATTCAGCGAGAAACCAAAGGCCTTTACAAAGATAAAGGTGCCAATTAGTGAGACAGGAATGGTCACAACTGGAATAATTGTGGTGCGCCAATCCTGCAAAAACACAAAGATAATTAATACCACCAGGGTGATCGCTTGAAACAGGGTAATTACCACGCTGCGGATCGATTCCTGCACAAAGTCAGTGGTGTCAAAGGCAACCCTATAATTTAGCCCCGGCGGGAAGTTGCGCTCTAATACCGCCATTTCCTGCTTCACCACCCTGGAAACATCAAGGAAGTTGGCTCCTGGCAGCGGGAAGATGCCAATCCCTACCCCCTTGATGCGGTTAAACCGCACAAACGAAGAATAATTCTCCGCGCCAAGCTCGACCCGACCAATATCTCTGATCTTGATTAGAGTGCCATCATCGCTGGCAGAAATAGTGATATCTTCAAATTCCTCGGCTGTGCTTAAGCGCCCCTTAGCCACAATACTAAGCTGATATTGCTGATCGCTGGTGGTGGGTGGTAGACCAATTTGCCCCGCACCTACTTGCAAGTTTTGCTCACGCAAGGCATTGACCACATCCTGAGCCGCCAGACCCCGTTGTGCCAATCGCTGTGGATCGAGCCAGACCCGCATTGCATATTGGCGTTCACCGAAAATAACTACATTGCTTACACCATTAAGCCGCTTGAGGGCATCCCTGATAAATAGGTCAGCATAGTTACTAACATAGGTGTCATCATAGACTCCATCTTCGGCATAGAGCCCCATTACCATCACCAGGTTACTGGACTCTTTGCTAATTGTTACCCCCAGCGCAGTTACATCAGTTGGGAGTCGGGCCTGGGCAGTTTGCACCCGGTTTTGCACATCTACCGCCGCAATATCTTGATCCCGATCGAGCTCAAAGGTGATTGTAATCGTACTGGTGCCAGTGTTGGCACTGACCGAATTCATATAGCGAATGCCTTCGATCCCGTTGATTTCCCGCTCCAGGATTGAAGTTACGGTTTGTTCTACTACCTCCGCATTGGCACCAGTGTAGTTGGCGGTTACTACTACCTGCGGCGGGCTGACGTTGGGGTATTGCGCCACTGGCAGGGTCGGAATTGCGATCGCACCAGTAAGAACAATAATGATCGCGGCAACAGATGCCAATACTGGTCGCTTGATAAAAGTATCAACAAACATATGGATGTTGGAGGTTAGTTAGAACCGGACTTGGTCTGATGTAATGCCTGAATCAGAGCAGAATAAGAAAAAATAAGTGAATTATTCAAACTAGGTCAGAGCAATCCGCTTATCAATTTATCAATAGACCTGAGAATATAAGGCTTGAGAATATATATAGGGGGTAGCGAGAGCAAATCTAAAGCTGGATGTTCCTGTCTAAATTTACTTGCAGAAGCTACCATATGATTTTTACGCATATTCTGGTGATATATCCTATGTACAGGTTATCCATACTTTCAACTATCCATACTTTCAACTCAACCGAAATTTGATTAACTTCCTTTCGGAGCCTGATCAGGCGGGCCATCCATTGGCGGTAGATCGGACAAGCGCATGACTGGCGCTCCATCGGTTAGCTTAAGAATGCCAGAGGTAACCAGTTGATCGCCTGCTTCCAGCCCCTCTAATACGTGGTAACTGTTGCCTTGAATTCGGCCTAGCTTGACTGGCTTTTGGACGGCGATAAAGGTAGGCGGGCCCTGATTCTCAGAGTCTTCACTGGATTGAGCATTTGCTGGTGTTGCCTCGATCGGTGATCGCTGGGCTTGTTCCGGATCAGCTTCAGTGCCTTCGGGTGGCTCCTCTTGCTCGATCTCTTCCGGTGGTACGGCCTGAAACACAAAATTTTGACCCCCCAAACGCGAGATCGAAGAAGTGGGAATCAACACCCCTTTACCTTCGCTCCAAACTATTCTGGCTCGCACAAATTGATCGGCACGGAGTAGCTCTTCAGCATTATCAAAAATTGCCTTTACCAAAATTGACTGGGTCACAGTTTCTGTATTTGGGGCAATAAAGGAAATTTGGCTTTCACCCAAAATATTATTATTCGAGTCCAGCAGCACCACAGGCAGGCCAACCTGAAGCTCTGGCGATCGCTCGATCGGGATATTAATTTCTACTTCTAATTGTTCATTTTGAGTGATCGTGAGTAATTGGGTGCCAGAATCAACAAAATCCCCCACCTTAACCGGGATATCGCCCACTGTACCGGCAAATGGAGCCGTAATGCCATAGAAACCCAATAGGGCTTGTTGTTCCTCGGCATCAGCCTGAGCCTGCACCAGCAACCTTTCACTTCGCGCGAGGTCAGCCTCCGCCGCTAGGACTCTGGCTTTTTGGGCTTCGATCTCTTGCTCAACTTGACCCAAAGTGGCCTGGGCTCGTTCGAGCGAATTAACGCGGGTATCAAGATCGCGCTGGGTGATTGCACCTTCTTGGACTAATTCTGCATCTCGCTGTAAATCACGTTGGTTGAGCGCTACATCGGAAAGATTGGCTAGCTTGCTGGCTTCGAGCGATCGCAAAACAGAACGCACATCTTCGAGTCTGGCCTGGGTCGAGGCTGCCGCCGCTGCTGCCGATTCAACTGCCGCGATCGTACTTAGTAATGCGGCCTGTTGCTCAGTAGGATCAATTTGAATAATCGGTGTACCTGCTTCCACATAATCACCGGCTTGCACCAAAATTTGGGCGATTTGACCAGAAACCCTGGGCTGGAGCGTGACCGACTCACGGGAATTAAGGTTGGCAATATATTCGGTTGTTTCCTGGATATCTCCCAGCTCTACGGTTTTGATCTCCACCGGAATTGCTTGCCCGCCAGAGCCAGGAGGGGGTCCGCCTTGACAAGCGCCAAGCATAGCCACAGAGAAAGCGGTAATGCTTAGCTTACCAAAATGCCCTAAATGCCCTACATGCTTGGTTAAGTTACCTAGCTTGGTTAAATTCCTTGTCTGCATAACTTACTCGATCGTTAGAGTGATACTTTGTCAGGTGCGGGCAGTGAAGAATGTTTATCGCCAGAAATAGTTAGTATTTGTGTCAGCTTAACTAAGCCTAAGGTGCTAGATCATTAGTGGGCTTCATACATCCGGGTGAATATGAGCTAACCATCACCCTGCTTGGGCATATTATCGATGATATTAAAGCTTGATGGTTATTTTATGGCGCTAACTAGAATACTTTGACTCCATTATGCCAATTGCAACTCTACCACTACGGGAGTGTGATCGCTGGGTTTTTCCAGGCGACGGGGTTCGATGTCTATGGTACAGGCGATCGCCTGCTCATAAAGCTTGGGGCTGAGTAGGTGGTAATCAATCCGCCAGCCATGATTACGCCGGAATGACCCACCCCGATAGTCCCACCAACTAAAATGCCCCGCATCTGGGGTGAATTTGCGAAATGCATCCTGGAAGCCAAGATTAAGTACAGCCGCTTGCAAGGTCTCACGCTCAAGATCGGTAGACATAATATGCTTAGCTCGATCGCTGGGGTCATAGATATCAATATCGGCGATCGCCACATTCAGATCGCCACACACCAGAATTTGCGCCGCATCAATGCCGCCATCCTGCTCAATCAGCTTTTTTAAGTAATTGTTTAATTTAGCTAACCACTGCAATTTATAGTCATATTTCTCACTGCCAGGGGCTGAACCATTGGGCACATAGAGATTTACAATCCGCACGCCATTGCTCACGCCAGAAATCACCCGCTTTTGATCATCAAAATCTAGATCTGGGTTATTAGCACTAAACCCATCCCCCAGGATCGCCCCAAATCCATTGGCGATCTCGTCCATTTGCTGCTTAGCTACGATCGCCACGCCGTTATAGGATTTCTGGCCATAGATATAAACCTGGTAGCCCAGATCATTAAAGGCGGCGATCGGAAATTTATCGTCCGGCGCTTTGGTCTCTTGAAGGCAGAGCACATCTACTTCGGGATGCGATCGCAGCCAATCAAGCACTTGTTCCAGGCGGGTTCGCACTGAATTAACATTCCAGGTGGCAATTTGCATAGATATTTTATTTGTTTGCCCAGATTTCCTGCGATTAATGACAATTAATCAGATCTTCTAGAATAGAGCTTTTAGGGAAGCCCAATTTATATACATTTATATACCGCCCATAATTTAATGTAGTCGAGCTTACTTTCAATCCAAAATTTCAATCCAAACAGCATACCTAGCTTTTATTGGATACTTTTATTGGATGCTTTTATTTCATGATTAGTAAGTTTATTGTTAGCTACTATTAGAGTGGAAGCATACAATTATATTCCAGCAGATCTTAGTGGGCGATCGAAGTTAGCAAACTTATCCACCCCAAATTCTACCTAACCCAAAGGTAGGTAGCAGCCCACCACCGATTGACTTAATCTGGCTAACTAAATCCAATGCTTGCCTAATTTAATAAACAGGCAGGATTGTAATCCAGATGATTGTCTCATCAACCAGCTTGAACCCAAATCACTATTTTCATGGTTGACCACTAAGGCAAACTATATAGCGATCTATTTTTAAACAGGTTAAGAACCACCTTGATTAACCACACCGCTCAAACTAACTTAAATCGTGATTAGTTAGTGATATGAATTCCGCCAGCCCCGACCTAGTCTCGATTGCTCAGTCCCAAATCGCCCTACTCACGCAAAGTTTGGGTGCAGCATCTAGCGTGGTTTATCTGGCCGAGGGGATCGCCCAGGGAATGCCCACTGATCTGGTGGAAGTGGCCGCCTATCCGGTGGGAGCCAGCGAAGAATTACCCGCCGACAGCGCACCAATGCTGCCAGCGTCAGCAAGCAGTGCCCTGGTTAAGCCCGGTCGGGTGGTTTTGCCCCTGGTATATGAAGGTGAGATCGTGGGTGTATTGATGGCAGGACGAGAGGATCGCAACTGGACCGAAACCGAGCATTTCCAGATTCAACAGATTGCCAATACCCTGGCGATCGCCTGTGCCCTCGATCGGCGTTGTCAATGGCTAGAGGAATCCCAAAAGCAGACCTATCTGGGGCAACAGCAGTTTTTGAGTACGGTGATGCACCAGTTGCGCAACCCGCTCACGGCGATCAAAACCTTCGCCAAATTGCTCGCCCGTCGGATTGCCCCCGACAACCCCATGCATCGCTTTGTGTCGGGTATCCTGCAAGAATCCCAGCATATGCAAGATATTCTGGCAGAAGTAGACCAGGCCAGATATGCGGCGGAAGAATTGGCTTTACCTCAACAGGAAATGTTCTTACTGCCAGCTTCAACCCTGGAATTGGCGGCTACGGATTTGGCTGAAATATTAACGCCATTGCTGCGATCCACAGAAGCGATCGCCGAGACCAAAGGACTGAGCTTTCGGGCTTATATGCCAGCGGAATTACCACCGATCAAGGCCAATGGTGGCGCATTGCGGGAGGTGCTGGGTAACTTACTCGACAATGCGGTGAAATATACACCCCAGGGGCAGGTAGAAATAGCAGTGCGGGTATTGCCAGAAACAGTGGCGATTGCCATCAAAGACAGCGGCTATGGCATTCCCAGCAAGGATCTAGAACATTTATTCGATCGGCGTTTTCGCGGTCGTCAAGCCCATAGCAATATTCCTGGCAGTGGCATTGGCTTAGCGATCGTCAAGGAACTGCTGAGTAAAATGCAGGGCGAGATCAAGGTTAATAGCCAGGAAAACCAGGGCAGTATTTTTACGGTGATCTTGAAACGCTGGCCACAGGCGGAAATAAGCGCAAGTCGGTAACATCGATCGCCAATCACGGCTACCTAGTAATATCTAGTAATATTCAACCTGGTTTGATAAGCTGAGCGAAGATAGACGCGATCGATTGATTAAATAACGCAAATTACGCCCGATCGAAGCGATAAACTGAGTTAGACGCGGGATTATTGATTTTTGCCGATTGATTACCACCAATAACCGAGTAAATAGCTGGTTTAGGGCTATTTTGGCGTTAATACCTAGACCTTTGAGCGATCGGTAACTCTGGATTTAGATGATTTGGACAAGCAGAAAGCTTTTAGTTAGCGTTGGTGAGGAGATGTTATGTTAAAGCAAAATCATCGAGCCTGGGTGGAGATTAATCTCTCTGCGGTTGAGCATAATGTTAGACAGCTAAAAAAAATTCTCGCCCCCCAAACAGAAGTAATGGCAGTGGTTAAGGCTGATGCCTATGGTCACGGTGCCGTTGGTGTGGGTCAAGTGGCCTTGCAAGGTGGGGCAAGCTGGCTGGGGGTGGCCACGATCCCCGAAGGGATTCAACTGCGCAACGCTGGCATCACCGCCCCGATCGTGATTTTGGGCGCTACCAACACTCCCGCAGAAATCAAGGCGATCGCCGAGCATCGTTTACAACCTACGATCTGCAATCCCAAGCAAGCATTGGTTTTCCATGAAACCCTGTTGGGACTCAACCAGGTAGTACCCGTCCATCTCAAGATCGACACGGGCATGTCACGGTTAGGGGTCAACTGGCAACAGGCAAGGGAGTTTGTGCAGTTGGTGCAGAGCTTGCCGCAGTTATTGATCAGTAGTGTTTATTCCCACTTGGCCACCGCCGATGAACAGGATCAAACCGTGATGCGATCGCAGCAGCAACGTTTTGAACAGGTGATCGAAACCCTGAAAGCGGCACATATTCACCCACCCCACATCCATATGTGCAACACCGCAGGAATGCTGACCTCCTCGAAAATGCATTATGATCTGGTGCGGCCTGGTCTAGGTCTATATGGCCTCTATCCTGCGCCCCATCTCCGGGGCATAGTTAATCTCAAACCAGCGATGCAGGTCAAGGCAAGGATTAGCCAAATTAAGGAGATCGCGGCGGGTACGGGGGTCAGCTATGGCTATTCATTTATTACGCCCCAGGAGATGAAGTTGGCCACGGTGGCGATCGGCTATGCCGATGGTGTGCCCCGTGGTTTATCCAATCGCATTTCGGTGTCTTTGCATCAAAAGCAGGTGGCGCAGGTGGGCACAATCACGATGGATCAATGTTTGATCGACATTACCCATGTGCCAGAAGCGCAGGTGGGCGATGAAGTAACTTTTCTTGGCAATGGTGATAATGCCAGTGCCGATCATTGGGCGGAGTTGCTGGGCACGATCTCCTGGGAGATTCTCTGCGGCTTCAAGCATCGCTTACCCAGAATTACGGTGATGCAGCCGGATCTGGTGGGTCAGGCTAATTTGTAACCTGATCTCAGGGCAGAAACCCGGCAGAGGAATTGATAGATATTGATATAAAGCCTATGATTGAGGCCTAGATTGTTGCGATCGTGGTCAATCGCCAAGCTTCGGTCATGAGTTTATGATTTAGCTAAATTCAGTTAATAGCAAGGTTAATAGCAAGCGCTGAGATAATTAGGATATAGCTGAGCCAGACAAGGCTATTGCAACTATCGATAAGCCTGTATTTTGTCCTAAACCAACCATCACAGGATATATATTGATTTCTAGTTGACTCGGCTTAGTAGCAAACCACCGATCGACAGGCAAATAATATTGGGCAGCCATGCCGCCACCAATGGCGCAATGATCCCCACCTGTCCCAGTGCGCCACAAATAAACAGCAGCACATAGTAACCGAAAATAATCAAGACACTGAGGCCAAACCCCAGCGCCGTGCTGGTGCGTTGCGGTCGCATTCCCAATGGCGCACCAACCAGGGCAAACACCAGACAAATAAATGGCAACGCGTACTTTTGCTGCAATCGCACTTCCAGTTTTCTTTCTTCTTTAATGTTGCCAGACTGGCGAATTAACTCCACATGCCGACTCAACTCCCGAATATTCATTTCATCGGAGCTGCGTTGTTCCTGGGCCAGGTCTAATGGTGCCCGTGGCAATTTTAGGCGTTGTTCTTCAAAACTCAGAATACTTTGATAAGACCCATCGGGGCTGATGATGTAGGTGGTGCCATCATTGAACTGCCATACATTTTGGGAGGTGAGCCAAAATGCCGACTTAGCCACAGAAATTTGCTGCAATGATCCCTGGGAAAAATCCATCACCGTTAGATCGATCATCTGCGTCCCATCGAAGCGACGGGCATAAAAGCTACGCACCAAGCCGCTCTCAACCCTGCCATCGGGATAAACAATGTCACCGTATTGATTGTAGAAAATATCGTTGGTTTTAAATAACGGATTGTCTTCGTTCAAGGCAGTACGCAGGGTTGTTTTGGCCTGCCAGTTGGCGGAAGGGACAATCACTTCATTAAAGGCAAAGGTCAGCCCCGATACGATCAAACTCAGGGCGATCGCTGGCCCCACCAATCGATAGACACTAATGCCGCAACTGCGCAACGCCGTAATTTCACCATCGGAAGACAAACGACTATAGCTAATCAGGGTAGACAATAAAACTGCCATCGGGAACGAATAAACCATAAACCCTGGCAAGCGAAGGCCAAAAATCTGGATCGCTGACCACAGGTCTAACCCGGCATCGGTCATCAAGCGCACCAGCTCAAACAACGAGCCGATCGCCAGCGCGATCGAAGTAAATGCGCCCACCCCAAACATAAAGGGTGCAATCATCTCATAGCTAAGATAGCGATCCATAATTGAGATGCTCGGCACCAACGCTAGCAATGGGCGATTGCTAACATTAAGCTGCTTAGCTTTTTTGGGTTTGCGGCGATCTCTCAACTTGTTTACGGTTGCCATTTAATCTAAAGCTTCTAAGCTATTGTCTCTTGTTACCCACCCTTTAATACGTTTAAACCAAAATTTGCTGGTTTACTATCCCCCAATGAGGCAAATTATTGCTCATTCATCAAGTTTAGCTGCTGGCGATCGCCCTAAGAATGATTAAGGCTAGCGAATGCATCAGGATAATAGCAGCAATCCCACTGGTATGCTTTCGGCATGTTTAAACTTGAGCAATCTTTTCTACTATTATTTATTGATTTACTATTAATTGCTCTGATCAATCAATATGGCTAGAGCCTCCCAGCAAGGCGGGTTAAGTGGTTAACTCTAGTCCAATCTAATGACGAGATTGCATAGAATTTGTGGCAATTATGGCGGCGTGGATTTAATCAAAATATTGACTAGATAAAAATAGCGGTCTTATTAGTTGATCTTAAACAAGGCCAAGCCAAAAAATAGCAAACCAATGACCTAAATTAAGCTAGTGGTAAACATAAATACTAAAACTTTTGCCACACGTAGTCTAGTTTATAGGCCAAAGCCAATCCCTGGAATTAGATCCCTGGAATTAAAGGAGTAATTGAACCTAGAATCGGAAATTTTTACCGAGGTAGTATTCCCTCACTTCGGCGTTATCAGCGAGCTGATCCCGATCGCCATAGGCCAAGATTTGTCCCTCCCGCATAATATAGGCTCGATCGATAATTGCCAGAGTCTCGCGTACATTATGGTCTGTGATCAGAATACCCATATTTCGATCGCGCAAATCAGCCATAATCGACTGGATTTCGGCCACTGCGATCGGGTCAATCCCCGCAAATGGTTCATCCAACAGCAAAAACTTAGGGCCTTCTTTGCCGATCGCCAGGGCACGGGCAATTTCGGTGCGGCGGCGTTCACCCCCAGAAATTTGAATCCCCTTGGTGCCGCTAACATGGGTGAGTTGAAAATCCTTAATTAAGGCATTTACCCTGGCTTTTTGTTGATAGCGGGGCACCCCGGTTTGCTCCATTACCAGTTGCAAATTATCTCGCACCGATAAATTGCGAAAAATCGTTGGCTCTTGCGCCAGATAGGCCATCCCCAACCTCGCCCGCTCATGGATCGGCAGGTCAGTAATATCTCGATCGTCGAGCCAGACCGAACCCCGATTAGGCTGCACCAAACCTGTTGCCATATAAAAAGTAGTCGTTTTACCAGCCCCGTTTGGCCCCAATAGCCCCACAATCTCACCTTGCTTTACGGTTAGATTAACGGACTTAACTACGGTGCGCCGCCCATAGCTTTTGCTCACATCATTGAGGGCTAGTTGCATATTGCTATTTTCTCAACTCTGATCGAAGTCTCTTGATGGTTTGATTTCTCAATTTATTTCTAGGCTGATATTTGGGTTCATTTATGGGATATAGGCTTGGCAGCTCTACTTGGCAAACTGGCAATTTAGTTTTTACCTAAGGGCTGATTGCAAAAATGAAAATGATCAACAGCATCGATACCAGACCTAGATCATCAAAACACATTAGCTTCAGCAGAAAGATGCGATCGCGTAATACCTCCACAAGCATTGCCAAAATCTGAGCGATCGATTATTCAGCGGTTTGTGTATCTTTTGCATCTGCTGCATCTGCATCTTCATCAGGCGCAGCTTCCTCACCTTCAGCGGAGTTGAGTTGATCGTTAGGTGGGCTGACCAGGCTCTTGAAGGTGGGTTTAATTTCCGTCACTGGCGTAGTGGTAGGCGCGGTTGTTGCCGAGAGGTTCTCGTCGGGCACAATGTAAACCGATTCTACCTGCTGGCTTTCCTGGGGCAGCGCCTCAAATCGGGCTTCATCGATCAAATAGGTAATTGTTTCCGCTTTGATGCTGTTACCACGCTGATTTACTACCACATTGCCCGACAGCACAATCCGCCGCTCATTGGAAAAATACTCAGCCTGAGCAGAGGTGGCGGTAATTTGACGGGCAGGATAGTTCATTTGTACATTGCCCCTGGCGGTAACTATGCCAGTTTGGGCGTTAGCTTCCTGCACATCAGCCCGGATCGTCAACGCAGTGCCTGTGGTTTGAGCCTGGACTGCGGCTGGGCTAAGTGGACTGTGCCGAGTGGCTAGCCCGGTTAGTGCTATTACTGGCAATGCCAACGGCAATAGCAAGGATAGTCCAGCGGTGGCGATCGCCTTAGCTAAACTAAATAAACCAGGCTTAGGGCTGGCTAGGGTAAGCTGGCTCTGTTGCGCTTTCACAACTGAATTGTGGGAATGGCTGGGGCAAGACGAGTCTGAATTCATCTTTCAAGCTTCTATGGTTACTTAATTATTTGATTATTGGCTTAATCTAATTGACTGAGTCTAATTGACTGAATCTAATCACCCTATGTTGCCACCGAATGATCCAGAAAAACAACTAAGCGCAAATCCTGCGATTAATGCGATTAATCAGATCACCATTCACACGACTGTAATTATTGTTAATGCCGCGTTAATGGCGCTGATCTGGCAATGTCATCTTTCTCAATCGAAGCGATCTAAGAATCTAATATGTTAGTAGCGCCTAGCGCCAAGATCGATTCAAGCATTGAAACATGAATATGTTAACTTGACTAGCCAAGAAAATCTTATGATCAATCGTAATCATTATGCCGATCGTTGTCTTCGCCTGATTGGGTTGGCAGTTATGTTTACATCAGACTTAGTTCACCGCCAAGCGATCGCCTAGAGATCAAACTCGTAATCTAAGATCGGTTGTGCCGAGATTGTCCCCAACCCCAATTCCTGAGCTGACACCAACGGTACTTCGTAATAGGCCATGATGTGATGCTGCGCCAGCTTACCACGGAACTCAGTTGAGGTAATGCCCATGGCAATAATTACTGCACATCTACCCTGATTGGTTTTACATTGCTTTTTCCATGCTCGATAGGACTTAGTTTGGGCATTTTTTTTATGATCAAATTCACCAAACAAATGCAACTCGCCCGTACCCAAAACCACCAGCCCCAAATCATATTTATCCCCAAAAATCGATTCTGCCGGGTTAAAGCAAACCGCCTCGATCCCGCCGTTGTCTTCGATCGCTTCGATTAGGGCGTGAGCCTTGGGGCGAGAGGTTTGGATCAAAAGCACCGACAGAGCGTCGGCTTTACGGGGGAAATCTGTTTCCGCCAACTGTAAATAGAGAGGGCTTTGGCGGATTGAATCAACCTTGTCCCACTCCAGATTTAAAAATCGAAAAGCAACATTATTCGGCCAGAGATCTTCGTGAATTAGGGGGGCAGTGGAATCAGGGAAAGGATTTTCCGTAATAATGTCGTGAATTTCTTGCGACAGATTGGGTTGAGTACCCACTTGTAGCTTTAACTCTTTAACCTTCAATACCATTGGCTCAGGCAGCGATGCTGGGGTTGGCAGCGTAATCTTACTGCTAAGCTGCTCGAATTTGCCGGCCTTAAGTTTGGCTTTATGCTGAGTAATAAACCCATTGAAGGCAGACAGGATCACAGTTAAAGCGATCGCCTCCTCTTCATACAAAAATGGCCGCCCTGCTTCGAGGGGGTGGATGGCACCAAAAATTGGATGGGTGCCGTGATTACTTTTTACTTCCTTACCCCAGCCATAGGACTGCAACATACTTAGTTCTGGTGGAGAGAGGGAGCCGTTATCTTCAAACAGGGAAAATAAACAATCTTGATGTAGAAAAGTTTCCTCGACCGCATCTTCGGCGGTTTCTTCTTCTGAGATATGATGCCGGAATTCTAGGAGTGATTCTTCCGATCGATAGAAAATTACCCCTTTTTCTAGCCCTAAGCGACCCATTGTCACCGCATAAATGGTGCCTAGTCCCCACTGGTTTAGTTCGATCGAAATCACCTGATGATCCCACAAATATTCCCAGGGGGCGTTTTGCCACAGAATATGCGCTTGCTGATAGAGATCTGGTGCTCGTTCAGGCGGGACATCTGGCGGATGGGAGCTGGCCTGAGCCAAGATATTTTCAAAAAATTCATCAATTAAGGGCAAGCGATCGGTATGTTCGATCGTAATGTCCAAGCCTTGTAAAACGCCGCGCAAATAAAATTGCAATTCTCGATCGCATATTAATATTTTCTGGGGCAAGCTGGGCTGGGCTGGACTCTGGGGCCGCTCGATCGCCTGTAATAGGGCTCTTACCACCGCCTCTTTGCCCACATTTGAGCCAATTACATCCATGGCTCTGACAATACCACTGGAGCCATCCACCCACAGCACATACTCAGCTTGGGCATCATTTAAGAGGCGAGCATTAAGCTGCACCAAATTAGTGCCTTCGAGATGCTCATGGGGCTTATCTAAGGAACGGCGATCGCCCTCCCAGATCGCACTCGATCGCGGCAGTCGTTGCAGGCGATGAAGGGTCAAACTATTAAGCGTGCTCATGAAAACCTCCGTTCCTGACCTCCATCACGATGTCTATCAACCACAGTAACTCCTGAGCGATTAAATTTAGCTAATATTGTTGATGTTGTGATGTGTTCAAAATCCTCAGTAGTGGTACTGCAAGTAATCATACTGATTGTGGGGGTGCTGTGGAAGTGCAATTCAAATGCTGCTTGCTCATGCCTAAAGTTATGTAATGCTAATCAGGCTGATTGCTCTAACATCTATCTTAAGCAAACAAATGGCATTCACGCCGTGAGGCTGGGGATAAAAATAGAATTGCGATCGAATTGTAAATATAAGTTAAGAAAATGTACAATTGAGTTAGTTTGAGCGATCAAAGCAGCCTGGTCATGGATTGCTTTACAAGCTCAAGATTTTAAATTTTCCGAGTTTGCTTGACAGTGCAGCCATGATTAGGCAGATATCGTGATTAGACAGACATGACTTAGAGAATGCGATTAGCAAAGTAATTAAAAGTAAAGTAAGTAAAAATTTAAGACACAGGCAAGATCACAGCTATGGACGAACTACAGCCAATTTTTCAAGAGCTCATCTCCCATCCCCTGGCTTTTATGGGTGGCCTAACGTCTGGGTTGCTACGGTTGAATTTGGATGAAGACCCGCTGAAGTCTTGGTTGCAAGATCAAGGGGTATCAAGCGAGTCGATCGCCAATCCAGATGGCAGCACCAATGGTAATGGCAAAGGGCCACAGTCGATCGAGATTGAATAAATCAACGCCACAATAAAACGCCGCAATAATCAGCCATAAATTTGATTTGGTCTTATTGATTTGGGTTTGGCTCAAGCCCGAAGCAGCTATTTTTTTATCCGCAAGCTTTTAATGCTATGCCTCAAAGCAGCGTAATAGTGTGGATAACCGATCGCGGTTGAGATGAGCGGAAATGGCAGGATCGCATCATGTATTGCGGCGTGATGCATATATGGTAGTAGTTTCAGCGATCGTCAGGGTTTGTTTGCTCTCTTTAAATATGCATAAAGTAAGCAGTTAAAACCCTCTGGTGGAGCGATTTTGAGTCATGCTATAATTACTTTTACAAGGGACCGCAAGGGTTTCGACGTTTCAGTGGAGGCTACTCCGTGAAGCAGGTCGAGAGTGGGTTACCTCTCGTTAATCAATGATCCAAAACAAGTAAATGCGAAAAACACTCTTGTTAAAGTAGCTCGTAAGGCCGCTCCTGTAGCCGCTTAAGGATCCTTAAGAAACAAATCTTTGTTTTGATCTCGAGCCCTAGTTAGTGACTCCGTTAAGCAAACTAGGCTAAACCCCCAACGGATGCAGCTCATGATCTCCTCTGGTAGATCATTTGCCCAAGACTTTACCAGAGCATCCTGTTACCTGGGATAATAGGTAATTCCTGCCGTGAGGGTTAGATCGGCTAAACCTGTGAATGAGTGGAGCGCTATGATCTGTTGCGGACGGCAGTTCGACTCTGCCCGGTTCCATTAAGTTCAGTCGCATTAATATGGTTCACCACATCGATGAGCCAGTTAATAATTTATAGAGAACCCGCTCTAATTGAGTGGGTTTTGTTTTTATGGTCTTTTAGTTTAAATATTTGAGTTTGAATATTTGAGTTTGAATATTTAAAATGGAGGAAATGCTCAATAATTACGAAGTTTTGTAAACATGATTAGCTGATTACCAAGCCGATCGATCTAGATTTTGGCACTGTCGATCGTCATTGAAGAGCTTAGCACTAGCCGATAATAAAGATAATTCAAGGGTTTGATGAAATCGCTTCAGCCAAGTTATAAACTGCAAGATATGTAATAGCAAACTGGTTTAAGGTAAAGCTAAGGCATTATGATAGTTATTGCTTTTATTGAGTCATAACTTTAGTAAACCATTTCATTTCTGTTTATATATTTTTGTTGTTTTTGTCCCAAACAGCGCTGAACTGCCATAACTGACCATAACTAATGAGTGATATGCGATCGCCAAGTCTTGACGCTACAGCTGCTACTAGCAATGATGCTGCAATTGATCCCCCCAACTCCTCAATTAGCGAAGCCCAAGCCAACCAAAGGGCAATTTTGGCATTAATAGAGCAACTTGGTGCCCCCAAAGAAACTACCCAGGCAAAAGCAATCTCTGAGTTAGCTGGTTTTGGCGAGGCGGCGATCGCCCCTTTAATTGATTTTTTGTTGCGGCGGCGTAACGCTAGCATTACCCCCAATTATCTAGATGGCAAAGCCTATCAATTGTTGTTGGGTTCAAGTTCGCCCCAGGCGATCGAGGCGATCGCTACTCATTTCCCTAAGGGCGTGGTTACCTGTGATCCAGCCGTGAGCCTGGATTTAGAACTGCTGCAAAATCTGCTCGCTCGCCAGGATTATCAGGCCGCGGATAAATTAACTTCTCAAAAAATGTGCGTGGCGGCTGGGAATGGAGCTTCCGAACGTGGTTGGCTCTATTTTACCGATGTCGATCAAATTGCGCCGGTGGATTTGGCCGCGATCGATCAGCTCTGGTTGGTCTATTCGGAAAACAAATTTGGTTTTAGTATGCAGCGTAAGCTCTGGCTAGGTTTGAACAAAAACTGGGACAAGCTGTGGCAAAAAATCGGCTGGAAAAGTGATGGTAAGTTTACTCGCTATCCGGATGGGTTTAGCTGGGATATATCCGCCCCCAAGGGTCATTTACCCCTGTCAAATCAAATTCGCGGTAATAAAACGATCAAGGCGATCTTTTCCCATCGACTCTGGCAGGATTAATTAATCATTAATTAAAACTTGCGTTAACAAAAACTCTACTCAAGCTCACTGGGCGATCGCACATAGCGTAGATCCCGCTTCAATATACTGCTCTCGCCTAGCTCCCCAGTCACACTGGCGCGAATTAGTCCCACTTTGGTGATCGGCAGAATTTGCAAATAGTAGGGGCTTTGTTGATCGCGCACCTGAACCAGGTCGCCAATCTCCAATTTGCGCACCGAGGGGATGGTTGGTACATCACTTTCGATCGGTTGGCTCACCTTGCCATTGCGATCGCCATTAGCCTTGGCCTGCTTACTAAGATTGAAATCTACTGGCTGATCATCTGTTGGCGCTGGACTTTTGCTAATTGGATTTTTGTCGGTGGTGAGGGGATTAAGTGGCGGTGGATCGATCGCTTTATTCTTTACGATGTTCTTTCTCTGCTCCGAACTGGCTAATTGCTGCTTTAAATTGCTGATTTCAGCTTGAAGTTGAGCTATTTGCTGGCTATGTTGATCCAGTTGCGCATTTAGCTCCGCCAGACTTTTTAAATTAGCAAAGTTATTAGGATTAGCAGCGGTGGGTCGATCGCCCTGTTCAATTAAATTAGCCGATGCATCCTGCTTAGCCTGCTCAAATTGTGCAAATAATAAATTCAAAGCCTGCTTAACTAGCTCAGACTTGCTTTGTGCGGAGCGATCGGCAAGTTCGAGTAACCTGGCATAGGCCTGGGCATCAATCTTTACAGCTAAGTCTTTAAAGTCTTGGTGCGACAGGGGATTTGACTCAGACATATCAGACATAGTTAATTGGGTTGCTCATCAATGGCCTGTTTGCCTAAATTGCCCAGTAACTTAGGGGGGCTTAGATAACCGCTGTGATCGTGATTCCACCCGCGCTAAAACTTTGGCAACAGCACTAACTTAATACATCAAAGTTAAATACATCAAAGTTAAATAATTTAGCGGCATAGGCATATTTAGGCATAGCTAAACCCACGCATAAAAAATATACTATGCCTGTAAGCATATATCTTTACTCACTTAGTTGCCGACTAAACCGCTTTCTCTTACTCTGGTGCAAGCTGGCTCAGCGGCTTTGGATGCAGAGGATGGGAGTACGTCAAACCTGCTCGGTTCAATTGTCTGAATTATATTTACTGAATACATTTGCTGAATACATTTACTGATCAGGTTTTACCCGCAATTAGTCGGGCTCTTGAGACGATCGTAGATATATAGAGATAAAGGCCATTTAATATTTTATTTAATATTTAGCTAAAAATGCTTAACTAGCAGGGTTTATAGCCGATCGAAATAGATCCACTCTCATCTTTAAGTATCCTATGCAGTTACTAATGTGCAGGTACTAATGCCAAGCTCTAAATAGTTTTTATGCACATTGGGTATGCAAAAGGTATGCATATAGACATGCAGAGATATCTTTCGACTGATAGTAGCTAAAACAGCTTTCCAGCGAACATATTTAATTAGGTAATAGTAGTAAATTTACACAACACTTACTTTGGTTTCACGGTAAGTATTATTGGTGCATATTTGGCTACGATCGCCCCTTGATGGCTGATTTCATTGCCACATTTAGGATTTATCCCAAGGCTTAATTTAATTAACTACCTTGAATGTAAAAGGAAAATATTCATGTGGTTTAAGATTAATCAACGCAAATGAGTATCCAGACTGGTTTAAGCTTGTCACTAAGTTATTTATCCAGCTATTAATTGTTACTCAGCCCACAATCTTGATCCATCAGCATCAGCATAAGTTTTGTTAGGATTGTAAAATTAACTACTTCTTTTTTGCCGTCGTATTGATAATGCGACCTAATAGTTTCAACTATCTCACCCCAAGGCCCAAAGTACATAAGTTAAACAAATGGTTTCCACTTCCCAGCCCATCCCTAGCACCGATCCATCTACCCAATCGGAAAAAGTGAGCGATCGCCCCATGATTGCGATCGTTGATTTTGGTTCCCAATATTCCGAACTCATCGCCCGACGCATCCGCGAAACCCAGGTCTACTCGGAAGTAATGCCCTACTACACCTCCGCCGAGGAGATCGCCAAATTTAGACCCAGGGGTATTATTCTTTCTGGGGGGCCGAACTCGGTTTATGCTCCCAATGCACCCCATTGTGATCCAGGGATCTGGGATTTGGGCATTCCTATTCTGGGCGTTTGCTATGGGATGCAACTGATGGTGCAGCAGCTTGGTGGCAGAGTGGAACAGGCTGATCGCGGTGAGTATGGCAAGGCCAGCCTGACGATTGATGATCCCACTGATTTGCTTACTAATGTGGATGATGGCGCAGTGATGTGGATGAGTCATGGTGACTCGGTGCTGGAAATGCCGGCTGGATTTACGGTGTTGGCTCATACGGCCAATACTCCCTGTGCGGCGATCGCCAATCCAGAGCGCAACTTCTATGGCGTGCAATTTCATCCCGAAGTAGTGCATTCGATCGGTGGTAAGGCGCTGATTCGTAATTTTGTATATCACATTTGCGAGTGTGAACCAACCTGGACGACGGAATCATTCATTGAAGAATCGATTCGGGAAATTCGCTCCCAAGTTGGCGAGAAGCGGGTTTTGCTGGCTCTCTCTGGTGGGGTGGATTCTTCGACTCTGGCGTTTTTATTGCACCGGGCGATCGGCGATCGGCTCACCTGCATGTTCATCGACCAGGGCTTTATGCGCAAGGGTGAACCAGAACGCCTGGTTAAGCTATTTAAGGAGCAATTCCATATTCCGGTTGAATATATCAATGCCAGCGATCGCTTCTTGAACCTAATGGAAGGCATTATTGAACCGGAGCGCAAGCGCAAGCTGATCGGCTATGAATTTATTAAGGTCTTTGAGGAAGAATCAAGGCGGTTGGGGCCGTTTGACTATTTAGCCCAGGGCACACTCTATCCCGATGTGATCGAGTCAGCGGATACCAACATCGATCCGGCCACCGGCAAGCGGATTGCTGTAAAGATCAAGAGCCATCACAATGTGGGTGGTCTGCCCCCCGATCTGCGGTTTGTGCTGGTGGAGCCACTGCGCAAGCTATTTAAAGACGAAGTTAGAAAAGTTGGCACCGTCCTGGGTTTACCCGCAGAAATTGTCAAGCGTCAGCCTTTTCCTGGGCCTGGTTTGGCGATCCGAATCATTGGCGAAATCACCCCAGAACGATTGGAAATGTTGCGCGATGCTGATTTGATCCTGCGCCAGGAAATCAATCGATCGGGGATGTATAACGAATTGTGGCAGGCGTTTGCGGTGCTGCTGCCCACAGTGCGTAGTGTTGGGGTAATGGGTGATGCACGTACCTATGCCCATCCCGTAGTATTGCGCTTTGTCACCAGCGAAGATGGTATGACCGCCGATTGGGCCAAAGTGCCCTATGAACTGATCGGTACGATCGCCAATCGGATTGTGAATGAAGTACCTGGCATCAATCGGGTAGTGATGGATGTGACTTCCAAGCCACCGGGCACGATCGAGTGGGAATAAGTGGCAAATCAACTCAATAAACACAAGTGGATAAATTATTAACCGTTGATGCGCTGACAATTCAATACGTTGGTTCTGCCCTACCAGCGGTTGAGGGGGTGAGCCTGTCGATCGGCAGCGGTGAAAGTCTGGGGTTGGTGGGCGAAAGTGGCTGTGGTAAGTCTACGCTGGGGCGATCGCTGATTCAACTGCTGCCTGCGGGTTCTCAGGTGGAAGGACGGTTGGATTTTGGCAAGGATATTTCCTTGGATTTAATCCAGCCATTGTCTGAGCAATGGTTGCAACATTGGCGCGGTGAAAAGATCGCTTTGATTTTTCAAGACCCCATGACCAGGCTCAATCCACTGATGACAATCGAGGCACATGGGCTGGAGGTGTTGCGTTCCCATCTGCCAAAGCTCTCATCGCGTCAGGCTAAGCAAAAGCTCTATGAGACTCTGGCCACGGTTAGGATCGACCCCAAACGTGCCAATCAATATCCCCATGAATTCAGCGGCGGGATGCGGCAACGGGTAGCGATCGCCCTGGCTTTATTACTCGATCCAGCCTTGTTGATTGCCGATGAACCCACCACCAGCCTGGATGTGACCGTGGCGGCGGAGATTTTGCAGGAGCTGACCGAACTACGGCAACAGCGGCAGATGGGTTTGCTTTTGATTACCCATGATCTGGGCTTGGTGGCCAAATATTGCGATCGCATTGCGGTGATGTATGACGGGGCGATCGTGGAAACTGGCCTTACTAAGCAAATTCTGGCGCAACCCCAACATCCCTACACCCAGCAATTATTAAACTCGGTGATTCATTTTGATGTGCCCTATTTTGAACCATCGACCAGCAAGGGTACGGCTGATTCAGCGAATGATCGTGAGTCGGCGCAAGATTTTAAAGCAACTAAGACCAAAGAAATAATTAGGGAGCCAAAGTCTGAACAGGGCGATCGCCCCACCCTGCCTTTGCTGGAAGTCAAGCAATTAACTAAGCATTTTATGGTTGGCGCAAACTTCTTGGCTCGCTTAGCCGATCGCTCCGCTGGCGTAGTCAAGGCTGTCGATCGCATTAATTTCAAAATCTGGCCAGGGGAAATCATGGGGTTGATTGGTGAAAGTGGCTCCGGCAAAAGCACCACCGGCAGGGCAATCCTCCAGTTAATCCGGCCTGATTCCGGCTCGGTCAAGCTCAATGGCACTGAGTTAACCAAGTTGCGGGGTGGGAAATTGCGCAAATTGCGATCGCAAATGCAGATGATTTTCCAAGATCCGCGTGCCTGCCTTAATCCGCGCATGAATGTATTCAGGAGTGTGGCCGATCCGCTCTTGATTCATCAGCGGGTGGCAAATTTGCAAGCCGCCAGGGAACCAGTTTTTGATATTTTGGCCAAGGTTGGTTTAGACAGTAGTTTTGCCGATCGGTTACCCAGAGACTTATCTGGCGGCCAATTGCAACGGGTGGCGATCGCCAGAGCCCTGATTACCCAACCCAGTTTTATTATTTGTGATGAACCGGTTAGTATGCTGGATGCCACAATCCAGGCGCAGACATTAGAGCTAATGCGAGCCTTGAAGGAAGAATTTAAACTCACTTATCTATTCATTACCCATGATCTGGCGGTGGCAAATTTCTTTTGCGATCGGATCGCGGTGATGCAGCAGGGGAAAATTGTAGAGCAGGGCAAAACTAACCAGGTTTTATATGCACCTCAACATCCCTACACGCGATCGCTATTAAATTCAGTCCCCCGCTTGTAGGGCGATCGAAATCAAACAAGTAAGCGTGGGTTATGTACTCGATCGCCATTGCAATTACAATTGGCAAATTCCATGTAGCACCGAGAGATCCTCTTGATCTAGCTCTACTGGCGTACCACTGCGGATTAGCTCCGCAAAATTCTCCCGCGCACCAATAATACATAGGGCATAGAGCCGATCGCCACCAGTTAGATCCGTTAGAGTCTATTCACAATTGCTTGAGATATCTTTATCTGCATAAAAGTATTAGCTCAAAAATTGTTGATATTGGTTAGTTGATATTAGTTATGCGTTGCAAGCTAGCTGCTTTAAATTTGCCCCTGGATCAGCCACCATTGGATTGAAGGGGGAATATTCACCAAAGCGCCAGCGTAGATGAGTGGCATTATTAATCTCGATCGCCGTCTCGATCGTAAATTCCACCAGCCGTTCTGCACCAGCAAATTCTTGAATTCGAGCTTGATCCCAAATGATCTTAGATTTGCCAGTTAATTGCAGCGTGCTTCCTTGGTTGAAGTCCACAAATAGCAGGCCAGAAGCAGGATTGGCATTAATATTACCCAGCGTATTAAACATATTGTTGCCAGCATAATCAGGATAAACTAATTGGCGATCGCTACTCACCTTGATAAACCCTGGCATTCCACCCCGATGGGAAGCATCTGCACCCCTGCTATCGGGATCAAAGCTAGCGACAAAAAAAGTATCCGCATTAGCGATCCATTCCCGTTGACTAAGGCTTAGATCGCTCGATCGCTCAGGTGTTGAATTCACTTGCCCATTGTTTATAGGTGCAGGCTCGATCTGCCTAGTTTGAATATATTTAGGACAATTGAAATAGACTTGTTTGGTGTGGAGTTGAATGCCAAAGTTATCGGGCAATAATTCCGCCCAACCGTTCAATCGCATCCGGCGACGGGTAGCCAAGTCGATCGCCAATACACCGATTTCATGATGATGGGCGAGGTTTTCAATGAGGGGATCGCCTGCGGTAGGAGGAGTTTTGATTTGTACAATCCGATCGCTGATCGGGGCAATAAATCCTGGCTCGCCAGTTAATAGCGATGCCCAGACTTGATTTTGCCGATCGATCGAGGTGGCGATCGCAATTTGCTGCGTGGCTAAGAATCCCTTTGCCATTGGTTGCAATTGGGAATTAATCATTTTGGCCAGGAATTGGGCTTCCTGGCTCACGCCTGCTTTGGCTTGTACGGCTAATTCACCGGGATGATAAACGCTATTCATAGTCCACCTCCGATCGTGTTGTTGATCAATGGATCTCAATCAAATAAATTTGATATGTTTTAGTTTAATCAACTTCTATGAGTTTTAACTGAGAGCAAAACTAGCGTCAGATTAAGATTAGATTCAAGCAGATCGCTTAGCTCTTCAAATCAATCTACTCGCTATAGCTTATATCTACCTGTTGAAATTGTATTTGAACTTTTATGTGGAAACGCTAGTGCCGTAATGGTTGTACTATTAACACGCAAAGCCCCAAACGTATCATTGTTGTAAAAACAACGAGCATTTAAGAGGTGGAAGTAATTACTATCATCCCTAGCTACTGAATCAATGACCGCTTTTACATCTTCTTCATCTTCAAGAGATTCATAATACTTATCGGGATGCACCAAAGTTCCTTTAATTATGTGTTCTCCGATAATCAATATAATATCCAATTTAAAATCAGTGTTCTCGGAAGCAGCACTTGAAAATTTCATGATTGCATTATCTCTCTGAATGCTTGCTACACCTGCACCTAGTAAAGACATGTTATTCCCCCCCTATAAAATTTCATTTATAAGATAGCTCACAAATAATAATTGAGACTCCTATCTGAGTAAATTTAAGAATTTGATAAGCTTTTGATTATTCTACAAAGTCTATTTGTTCCGATTTAATTTTATGAGGGGATGCTAAGGAGGATTGTCGTATCTTGCAACCCCTAAATTATCATTACTAGATGAATTTACATCAACTTAAATTGCTTTGTGCTAATAAATTAGCCACTACTCACCAGCACCAGCTAGATCCGAAATATCAGCAATAAACTCCCGCACCCGATCGATTACGGGCAAAGTAATCTCATGCCCCATCTCATACTCTTCATACTCAAGATCTACGCCCTGCTTGGTTAGCGTTTTTTGCGCACTCTGCGCCGCCACGATCGGCACCACCTGGTCATACTTACCATGCACCAGCAAAGTTGGCGGTTTGCGATCGGGTAATTGCTGGGCAAAGGGATGTAAATAACCACTCAAAACCACCAATCCAGCCAGTGGCAACCCCAGCCCCACATCCATCGTCATCGCCCCGCCCTGGGAGAAGCCCATTAGGATTGTTTTATCCAGGGCAATGCCAGTTTGTTGAGGCAGATCCTGCAAATAGGCCTGCAACAGTTCACGGCTCTCCACCAAGCCCTCTGCACCAGGTTTATTTAAGTCATACCAAGCCCTGCCATCAGCCACCGCCGGATGCGGAAAAGGCGCTTCCAAGAAAATAAATTGATAGGTGGGCAACTTCAACAACGGCACCAGCGAGGCCAAATCCTGGGCATTTGCGCCCCAACCATGCAGGGCAACGAGCAGGCCAGTGGGGGTAATGCCAGTTGCCTGAGGGGAAATAGAAATCGATTGCAGCATATTTTATGTCTAGACCAAAGTTGATTGTAAGCGATCGCTGGTGGGATGAAAATCCCCAAATCGATTGCTAGCAAATCACCTGGCATTGTCTCAATTTTGGTAGCGCCATCGATCAAGCGAACAGGTTAGTTGGCAAATTGGTCTTCCGAGCAGGCTGGTCAGTAAAGTCGAAGCAAATCCTCTCTCTTTTTGATTACTTGATCAACTTACCGATAACGATAATATGGGGATGGCTGCCGGAAAGTTGATTAATCAATTGCTGCCTGCTACCCAAAGCTAAGTTAAAAGTAGAGCCAAGTAAGAGTATTAAGTATTTCCATGTTGCGTCTAGAGCATATCCAAAAAATTTACCCCACTGGCGTAGTCCTCAAAGATGTGACCTGGGAAGTCAAACCAGGCGATCGAATTGGCTTGGTGGGTGTGAACGGAGCAGGCAAATCCACCCAATTACGCATCATTGCTGGCGAGATTGAACCCACCGCCGGACAGGTGGTTAAGCCCAGCGATTGCCACATTGCTTATCTGACCCAGGAATTTGAAGTGGAGCCGGGGCGATCGGTCAAGTCAGAATTCTGGCAGGTTTTCACTGAAGCTTGCCAGATCCAGGCCGAGCTAGCTGAAATTCATCAGCAAATGGAAAAACTCACGCCCGATGATGATTTTGATAAGCTGCTCAAACGGATGGACAAGTTACAGCGCAAGTTTGAAGCACTCAATGGCTATGAACTGGATAGCCGGATTGATAAGATTTTGCCGGAGTTAGGGTTCTCTGCCACCGATGCCGATCGCCAGGTCAAGGAATTTAGCGGCGGTTGGCAGATGCGGATGAGTCTGGGTAAAATTATGCTCCAGGAACCGGATGTGCTGCTGCTGGATGAGCCGACCAACCACCTGGATCTAGAAACGATCGAATGGTTGGAGGGATATCTGAAGGGGATCAAAGTGCCGATGGTGATTGTTTCCCACGATCGGGAATTTCTCGATCGGCTCTGTACTCAGATTGTGGAAACGGAACGCGGCGTATCGCAGACCTATCTGGGCAATTATTCCACCTACCTGACTCAGAAAGAAGAAACCAAGGCCGCCCAGCAAAGTGCCTTCGATCGCCAGCAGAAATATTTAGACAAGCAGCAAGTCTTTGTGGAAAAATTCCGTGCCAGCGCCACCCGCAGCACCCAGGCCAAGAGCCGCGAGAAGTTGCTAGACAAAGTCGAGAAGATCGATGCGCCGGTTAGCAATGTGAAAACGTTGCGATTCCGGTTCCCGCCTGCGCCGCGTAGTGGCCGGGTAGTGGTGGAAATCAGCGATCTTACCCATGCCTATGGTGAAAATATTTTGTTCCTGGGTGCGGACTTGCTAATCGAAAAGGGCGATCGGATTGCGTTTGTGGGGCCCAACGGCGCTGGTAAGTCTACCCTGTTGCGCATGATCATTGGGCATGAACCCCATAACGAAGGTGAGATTAAATTGGGGCATAATGTGCTGCCGGGCTACTTTGAACAAAACCAGGCCGAGGCGCTGGATCTGCATAAAACGGTCTATGCCACGATTCATGACGACTTCCCCAAAATGACCAACGAGGAAGTGCGCACCATACTGGGTACTTTTTTGTTTAGTGGCGATACGGTGTTCAAGGAAGTGGTTGCAACCAGTGGCGGCGAAAAGGCTAGACTGGCGCTGCTCAAAATGTTATTGAATCCAATGAATTTGATGCTGCTGGATGAGCCTACCAATCACCTGGATATCCCCGCTAAGGAAATGCTGGAGGAGGCACTGCAAGCCTATGAAGGTACGGTGATTATTGTCTCCCACGATCGCTATTTTATTTCCCAGGTCGCTACCAAGATCGTGGAACTGCGGGATGGGGAATTACGCATGTATGATGGCGATTATGCCTATTATCTGTCTAAGCTGGACGAGGAAAAACGGGAAGCGGAGTATAAAAAGCAACAGGCGGCATTAGAGGCGAAACGGGCGGCTAAGCGGGCTAAGGATAAAGAAAAGAGAAAGAAAAAATAGTTAATAATATTAGCTAATTATATGGTTGAATTTATTAATCATGATATATTTGCAATTAAGTATTATATTCCACTTAGTTATCCTACACTAACTTAGTATGCAATTCATAACTTGCAGTGAATGTAGCCAATCTAATCCGGAAAACTCTTTATATTGCTCTAACTGTGGAGCACCATTAAATACTACGGTTCCAAAGCCCGAAAAGTATACTGGTTATTATGCAAGAGTATTTAACGAATTCGATAACGTTGGTGGTGAATTTAAACCTACGTGGAATTGGTGGTCTCTTCTTTTTGGACCTTTTTGGTACCTTTATAAGGGGATATGGCTTAAAGGAGTAATTTTGCTTGTGCTTCCTTTTACTGGTTTCCTTGCTCCATTCTGTTGGATCTATTCTGGTGTTTGTGGAAACTATGACCTTTATCTGCTACAGGTTAAGAATAAGCAATTTTGGTAAATTTACAACCTCCTAATTATCGGGAGTGATTTAAACATGGCTTTGATATCTTGTTACAATCCTTCTTGTAATCAACAAGTCTCTTCTAAGGCTCCAGCATGTCCTAAATGTGGAACTGTTATAAGTAAAATTTTTGGTACTCAGGTTGTCAAGAGTGAAGAAGAAATAAATGACCTGATTGCAAGAATTACCAAAAATGAAGTTTGTGACCGGATAATTGTTTTAGGCGAAGTTTCACAAAAAGTTTCAAAGGCTTATAACCAGATAAAAAAGCATGACGGAAAGCTAAAGAAAGATCATATGGTTGTGGCCGGTGCAATAATTAGTATTGCAGCAGTCATTGCGGGTGCAAAAGCAGATAATGAATTCGTAAAAATGTTGGGAATAGGTGGTAGTACAGCAACTGCAGCAACTGCTTTGAGCTCAAATGGAGATGAGTTCGAAGCATTAATGGCCAACCCTTTAGCAAGGCAAGTTAAGTTTTTGCACAGCAGAGGCTTTCGCCTGCTCTCAAACAGTAGTGATACAGTCGTTTTGATCAAAGTCTAATATTGATTTTCCTACTGGTAGGTATATAGATATAGAAAATTCTCATGTCTGCGGTCTACTTAATCAATGGCGCTTAGTTTCTGGGCAAAGACCAGTGGCACCTGGATCAACATATTGACAGTTCTAATCGGTACTGGCACAGGGTTATTATTGCATCGCCGTTTGCCCGATCGCCTCCTAAAAATCCTCACCCAGGGCATTGGTTTACTCACGATCTGGATTGGTGTGAGCATGGCCGGAAGCCTCAACCAGGCACAGGCCGGACAGCTACCAGGCGCGATCGCCGGACTCTTATCGATCACCATTGGCGGCGTGCTGGGGGAATGGTGGCAGCTTGAGCAAAAATTAACCGCGATCGGCGATTGGCTTAAGTTCAAATTCAAAGGCAAGGGCAAATTCACGGAAGGTTTTGTGGCAGCCAGCTTGCTATTTTGCATTGGCCCCATGACCCTGATTGGTAGCCTGAACAATGGCCTGACTGGCGATAATGCCCTTTTAACTTTAAAAGCGACTATGGATGGGATCGCCGCGATCGCCCTGACCGGCAGCTATGGCATCGGTGTGGGTTTTTCCACCCTGGTGATTATGGTGTTTCAGGGTGGGGTTTCGCTGGCGGCGGGTTTACTTTCCAGTTCGATCGCTGATCCGGCCACCAATCCAGCGATCGCGCTGCTCACTGGTGTGGGCGGTTTAATGATTTTGGGGATTGGCATTAATTTATTAGGAATTGGTGCGATCGCGGTGGCTTCATTTTTGCCCGCCCTGGTGGTTGCGCCGTTAATATTCTGGCTGGCAAGCTGGTTTGGTTAAGCTTAGTTAATCAAAAAGGAATGCGACTACCATCCCAGGCGAATAGATCGCCCGAATCAGCGGGAGTGACTTGATTGATTACTTGCAACAGGCAGGCAGAGGCATAGGCAGGGGTAAACAACTTGCAATCGGGTACATTGGCTTGAAACGGTTCAGAAAGGGCAGTATCAACCGTACCAGGGTGCAGACCTACGATCGCTGCCAGTTTATTCCGTCTGGTCGTCTCGATCGCGGCATTCTTTAGCACCATATTCAACGCCGCCTTGGAAGCGCGATAGGCATACCATCCGCCGAGATAATTATCGGAAATGCTGCTTAACCTTGCCGATAGTACCGCAAAGACTGTATTGCGTTTTTTGCTGAGCTTGGGCAAAAAGTGCTTAGCCACCAGCGCAGGGCCGATCGTATTTACCTGGAAAGCCGCCATGAATGCCTCAGTGGTCAAGGCTCGCATTGATTTTTCGGGCTGGATTCTTTCATTGTGCAACAGGCCAGTGGTGACGATTACCAGATCCAGCGGGCTAGGAATCTGGGCAGCAGCGGCCGCGATCGATTTTTCGGTGGCATAGTCGATCGCATGGGAGCTAACTTTAGGATGGCGATAAGATTGGGGCGATCGAGAAAAGGCATAGATCTGGCTAACTCTGGTTTCTGCCACCAGATGATCTACAAAGGCGCTACCAATCCCCCCGGAAGCACCAATCACCGCTACTTGTAAGTCTCGCTTAAAATTAGAAAGATATTCATTCATGCCAATTCATGCCAAAACGCAAGCTACCTGATTAATTTATGTCAAAAGCTTTAGGCAATTTATCGAGAAATTTGGCCAACGGAGCGCTAGTGAACAAAAGGATTTAAAAGGATTTAATTAGTTCGCAATAATTCATAGACCCAGAAAACAGAAGTAGCAGCCAGCGCCGCGATCGCCCATTCCGTATAGGTCAGCGGTACTGTGCCCATCAATTCACCCAGGAAGTTAACCTCGACGAAGGCAATTTGCACCACCACCAGGATCGCCATAATCACCACCAAAACGATATTTTTAAGCAAGCTACGCCGACATAACCCAAAAGCAAAGAACCCCTGGGCAAATACCAGGGTAGTAAAACCCATTGTCCGTGCCTGTGCCAGGGATGCGGCCAAGCCCTGATATTTAAGCGCAAAAACAGCGATCACGGCGATCGTGGTGGTTAAACTAGCTGCCCCAAATCGAATTAAATTACCTGGGCGGGAAATTGACTGAAACTTCGCCGCTGGCTGTGCCATGATGTTATTCAAGCCCGGTTCAATCATAAACGGCAACGCTAGAGCCGGAGTAACGATCGCGCCAATCCAGAGAATTTCCAGCGGCACCAGGGTGGCATCCAGAGCCGTATCAAATGCCGCCTTGCCCACCAGAGCTGCAATCACCAGCAATAAAGTTGCAGCCAGGCCAGTAAAAATTAGCACCAACAGTCGTTGCAAGCGATCGAACACCGCCCGACCCGCCGCGATCGCCAAGGGCAAATAGGTAAAATCTTCCTTGGGCAAAACCAAACCCGCACTATCGCGCACCTCGCGGGGATGGGAGCGATCGCTCAGCCCCAAATCCGCCTGCACCAATAGGGGAATATCTTCCAATTCCTTACCCATAACCGCCACTGGTTGCTGACTTGCCTGCCAATTGCGGATCCGTTCGATCGGCTGGTCAAAATAGCTATATACCTCCAACCCAAACACCTGCCCCAGGGAATTGGCATCATCGGCCGAAGCCCGAATCAAGCCGCACCAGCTAATCCCCGCTGGGCTGAGGTCTTCAATATTGAGGGTCGTATCTGATTCTAGGATCAACATAATAATTGCAATCCGCCCCAGGGCATCGATCGCCGCTGGATATTTTACCCATAGCCGTTTTTTAGCCAGTACCTTAATCGCCAGGAGTTGTGCTAATGTGGCGATCCGCAATAAATTTTGGGGATAGCAACCCACTAAAATTACCGCCGCCAGCGCCACCGGATCATTAAACTCCAATTGCCAGGCAGTTATGCCCATGCCGCATGCCACCGCCAGGGTAATAATCACCCACCAGCGCCTTAATTTTCTAAGCTGACGGTGCAAGGCTGAAAAAGTTTGACTGGTGGCCGTAGTCGATTGCCAAAAGGTATTTTTGCCAGTGGCGATCACAATTCCCCAACCAGAGCCAGCGGTAATTTCGCTGCCTGCCAAGACCATATTAGTGCGCTCCAGGGCGATCGTTTCGGCCGGTAAAACAGTATCAGCCTGCTTCGCAACGATCGCACCACCACTGAGATTGGCTTCATTAACCTGTAAATCTTCACTTGCCAGTAACCGCAAATCAACTGTAGGACGAACTCCCGGTTGGAGCTGCACCAAATCCCCCATCACCAGATCACGCGCCGGAACTTCCATCGTCTCGCCATCCCGTTGCACCACGATCGCACTGGCGGGTAAAAAATGTCTCCGTTCCTGCCTGCCCAGACTGGCCAATCGATTGGTGCGTTCTGACCAAACAATCAATGAGCCTCCCATTGCCGCATGAATTACCCCTACTAGCAAAATCGCCCAACCATAACCACTAAAATATTGCACCGCGATCGCCAGGGTAATTACCACATAGGTAAACGGATTCGTAAATACCTGCCGCGCGATCGATCGATACTTGTGATGGCGCGGTAGTTTGTTACTGCCATATTGCCGTAGCCGCTGTCTTGCGGTCACATAAGATAAACCTTCAACCCCAGATTGAAGCTGCTCAAGAACTTGCTCAATTTCCCAGCTATGCCAGGGTTGTTGTGCATCTAGAAAACTCGGCTTGGGCATTGCGGACTATGGTTTGGTTGCAGGGTTTTGGCAGTTTTAGATCGACTTAATACTATTTCAATAGAGATACTAATCAAGATATCTGGTGAGAAGTAGTTCGGTTGCTCTGCTCCAGCAGGTATTCAGACAAAAGTAGTCTTTTGAACATGCATTTAGCAGCAGCAAAATTTTGGCGCGATCGCTTGATACAGGTTTTGATAGATTAGATCGCCCTTGCCCAACTCCAAAGCTGGAGGAAAAAATAGTTAAATCCCTAACTGGAACATAGATCAAATATTGATCAAATATTGATCAAACAGAGCATAAAGCAATTCGATCTCAAGATCGCAGCCATAGCATCAATCTATGGTGCTAAACTCTATCACGCTAAAGCAATCGGCGCATAAATTCTAACCAGAATTTTTGAATTTGGGGTGTAGCTGTTGATAGCGAGCATGGTAGAGCAGGACAAAATATTAATTTTTACCGCTTAGTTAAGAATTGCATCACCGATCGCACTACTTTTTAAAGGTGGCAACTTGAGTTAAATATTTGAATTAGCTTAAACATATTAATATGAGCGCTGAAACACCTAACAACACCCCAGAGAACCCAGAAAATCCAGACAATCCCGCTGAGTCACCGCTTCGCAGTATTCATACCAGTAACTTCCCCCAAATCCTCTCGCAATTGGGAATCTCGTTAGCCGTCACTACTTACCAGGCTGGCAAAATCATTATTGTGCGTGCCGATGGCGAAAACCTCAACACCCATTTTCGAGTGTTTAAAAAACCAATGGGGATGGCAATGACGGGTAATCAACTCAGTCTGGGCTCTGGCCCGCAAATCATTAATTTTCGCAATATGCCCAACGTGGCGCAAAAATTAGATCCCCCTGATAAACATGATGCCTGTTATTTGCCCTATAGCACCCATATCACCGGAGATATTGATATTCATGAGATGGCCTATGGTGAAGATGGGCTCTGGTTTGTGAATACGAGATTTTCTTGCCTCTGTACCCTCGATCGCCAGCATAGTTTTGTGCCCCGCTGGCGGCCTGCCTATGTAACTGCCCTGGCCCCAGAAGATCGCTGTCACCTCAATGGTCTGGCGATGGTAGATGGCAAGCCTAAATATGTCACTGCCCTGGGTGAGACGGACATGGCTGGAGGCTGGCGACAGAACAAGGTTAATGGTGGTGTGTTGATGGATGTGGAAAGTAAGGAAGTTTTGCTGAGGGGTCTATCAATGCCCCACTCGCCCCGTCGCTATGGCGATCGAACTTGGTTATTAGAGTCCGGCTATGGCAGCATTTCCCAGGTTGACTTGAACAATGGCAGCACCGAGATGATCGCCCAAATGCCGGGATTTACCAGGGGGCTAGACTTCTGTGGCAATCTGGCTTTTATTGGCCTTTCGCAAGTGCGGGAAACGGCGGTTTTTAGTGGCGTGCCGATCACCGAAAAAGCCAGTGAGCGTAATAGTGGCGTATGGGTGGTTAATTTAACAACTGGGCAGATTGTCGCTTTCTTGAAATTTGAAGACATGATTCAGGAAGTGTTTGCGGTGCAGGTATTACCTCAGATTAAATTCCCCGAAATCATTGATCACAATGACGATCTGCTCGCTTCTTCCTATTTCCTACCGCCTGATGCCCTTTCTGATGTGCCAAAGCGATTGATCAGCAGTTAATCGATCAGCAGCTAGAGGTAACTATGATTTACTAATCCTCTCGCTCATATGCGATGTCATGGGCAAGATAGCTGAGAATTGAAGCGAAAAGTCTCATAAATTGACTTTGTTAATAGAACTTTTAGGTCTGGTTTACGCACACCTTTAATCAGGCGGCTAGAATGCTAAGAGAGGCATCCCCAATTAGCCCTGCTCAAAATGTCTTTTAAGTGAAATATTTTGTTTCTGGCAACGATACAACCAATCTAGAAATTCATAGATCGTGGCGATCGCACTTTTAGTTTATAGCAAGTTATTAAATTGCTACCTTGCTGTAGGCAGCATCTTAATTAATATGCACAACCACAACTATGGGCAACTGGATTAGAGCTTGGCATGGTTGACCAGAATGGGCACATTTCCAGTCTCGATCGCTAATAATACAAGCAGTAGATGAGTAAAACAATTTCCCAGCTTTGGCAAAGTTTAATTAAATTATTGCAACGGCGGGTGGTGTTGGTATTGACCATCTTCTTTTGTATTGGTGCGATCGGTGTTTTGCTGGATATATCGATGTTGTCATCAAGCTTAATTGAATCCCAGGCACTCGAAAATGCCAAACTGTCCGCCGAGATTATGGCAGAGGCACGCACCCTTTACAGTGCAGCAGTAGTGTCACGATTGGAAGCGATCGATGGGCTCAAAATCAGCCATGACTATGACCAGCAAGAAAATACCGTACCGCTGCCGGCCACCTATTTAATTGAACTGAGCAGCCGGATCAGGGAGCTAAATCAAGGCATGTCCTTTCGGCTCTATAGCGCTTATCCTTTCCCCTGGCGAGAAGATGAAGGTGGGGCAAGGGATAGTTTTGAGCAGGAAGCATGGAAATTTTTGATAGAAAATCCTACCCAGGTTTACTATCGCACCGATGTTTTTCGTGGCCGCAAAGCACTTCGGTATGCCCAGGCCGATCTCATGAAACCCAGTTGTGTGAGTTGCCACAACAGCCATCCCCAGAGCCCTAAGACCGATTGGCAGGTTGGTGATGTGCGCGGTGTGCTGGAGGTGACTCAACCCCTTGATGTTTATATTGCCAAGACAAATGATGGATTGACAGGTACGATCGCAATCATGGCGGTATCCTTTGGGATTGGCTTTGCCGGTTTGTATTTAGCAATTCGGAGGCTGCGAGCCAACTCCCGTGACCTAAGCGATCGGGTCAAAGAACGCACTCAAGATCTGGCCTTGGCCTATGATGAAATCAGTCAACTCAATCAACGCTTGCAGGCCGAGAATATTCAAATGGAATCAGAGCTAGCAGTCACTGCCCGCTTGCAAGAGCTGATTCTACCAAAGGAAGAGGAATTAGCCCAGGTTGAAAAGCTGGATATTGCCGCATTTATTAAACCTGCCGATCGGGTTGGTGGTGACTATTATGACGTGCTGCCCTATGGCAAGCATTTAATTATTAGCGTGGGTGATGTAACTGGGCATGGCCTGGAAAGTGGCATGTTGATGCTGATGGTGCAATCGGCGGTTCGGACTATGACTAATAGCGAAGATCTGCACCCACGTGAATTTATTAGTATTTTGAATCGGGTTATTTATCAGAATACGCAGCGGATGGGTTCCAAAAAATTCATGACCCTGTTGATGCTGCACTACGTCGATAATAGTCTTTGTCTGACTGGTCAGCATGAAGAAATGATCCTGGTGCGCCGAGATGGCTTGATTGAGTTTTTTGACACCGTTGATCTGGGTTTCCCGATCGGCCTGGAGGAGGAAATCTCGCAGTTTGTCGATCACTCAATGATTGAGTTTAATCCCGGTGATGTGGCAATTTTATACACAGACGGAATTACTGAAGCCGAAAATAATGATTGCCAACAATATGGCATTGATCAGTTGGCTATTTTAGTACGGGAAAACCGTGAGCATGAGGCAGCCACAATTAAGGAGATGGTAATCGCTGATTGGTGTCAGTTTGTGGGCGATCATCAGGTCTATGATGATGTCACGCTGTTGGTGATTAAGCAAAAGTAGTTAATAGTTAATACCCTCAATCGGCATAGATCCAGCAGGTAAGCGCCACCGCGATCGCATCAGCCGCATCATCAGGCCGGGGAATTTTGTCTAGCTCCAGCTCACGAGCCACTGCATTTTGAACATCTGCCTTATCCGCATTGCCATATCCCGTCAGGGCTTGCTTGATTTGAGGTGGCGAAAATTCCCTTGGTTCAATTTTATGTTGCGCCAGGGTGAGCATAATTACGCCTCTGGCCTGAGCCACATTGATCAAATTGCCCATCCGATAGAAAAATAGCTTTTCCATCCCCACTACATCCGGTTGCCACTGGTTGAGCAGCGTATGCATGTCGTCATACAAAATACTCAGCCGATCGCCAACGGGGGTATGTTTTGGGGTTTTAATTACACCAAAATCTAATAATTTAGGTTTAGATGCACCGGCCAACTCAACCAGGCCAAAGCCGATCGTGGCAATCCCTGGATCAATGCCCAGAATCCGCATGTAGCCTTTTCCCTGTGCGATCTTGCCCTAATTCCATAAATTATGATTAGCTTATTTGCTTGCTACTTACCAGCACCAGCAGGTTGAATCCAATTTTCCACTGGCACTAGCTTAGTTACCCGCAGCGTAAACTTACCACCACTGCGCCCCCCAAAAGACTTGACCCGAATAATATATTCGCCAGGTTTATCTACTTTGACAAACAAAATTGAATCAGTGCCACGGGGTTGGCCGTCATCATTTTCAGCGATCACATCGCCATCATCGCCAATCAGGCTCACCACCGTATCAAACGCCTCAGAGGAAACCGATATTTCCAGGCGATTCTCCGCATCTACTTTTAAAACATAATCTTTGGCAAAGCCTTTTTCACCAGTAGGGATATCTCGATCGGTAAGAGTATCGCTCACTACTTCGGATTGGAGTGGAATTGGCACATAGGAGGGAGTTTGTTGCGCGATCCCCGGCAATTCGATCGCCACCATTGCCGCGATCGCCCCAACTGATAAGGCGATCGACAGCTTTTTAGCTGCTTGCATCCGGTTTGCCAAGCCTGCCAGGAAAAATAGTGAATGTGTCGCTAAGTGCTTATGCAAGGTTATTTAAGCGATTTAGATCTAATACTCGACCAATTACCTGAATACTAATGAATACTAATGAATACTAATTGCCTGAATGAGATTCTATTATGACACGTCTTGAATTCTGGCATCACCATTGTAGGCATTCTGGATTGGCACTACCTCGATCGCGGCATAGAAATCAGTTTGGAACAGCTCAACCTTTGACTGCGCCGAGAGTAGCAACAACGCCCAGAAAACCCCCACCTTGTCATTAAAAGCCTCGGCCAGCGTTGAAACTTCAGTTCTGGTGATCTGGTGTTTGACGAAATAATCCTCTAGGGCGATCGCCATCTCCGACAGGTTTTCTTTATGCGCCAACTGCGCGATCGCCTTCATTGCTGCTCGGCGCGATTGCTTGGGTGGCCGTGGCCGACTCCGCCGCTGCGTCCCCTCCTCCATCATCACAGAGATCGCCTCTAATTGCTCGATCAACTCATTGAGCGTAATCCGGCGGTTTTGGGGTGGTACTGCCACAGGACGGCGTTTGATGTGGTTTTCCAGGTTGCGCGGCAGTTCTGCTAAAGTGTCGGTTTCGTCCCAATCCAATTCTCCTGCTTCTTCGATTTCTTCTTCACCAAAATTCATTGGCTGATCAGACAAACTATTGGCCTTCAGCAACACCAGCATTGAGGCATATAAAATCGCCTGACCTGATTCGTAGAGATCGTGGCGATCGTCTCTAATGTCAATTAATCGTGACAAAAACCGATCGACAACATCAATTACCTGTACATCCCAGGGATCAATCTCGCCCTGCTCCGCCAGGTCAATCAACATGGCGATCGCTTCTTTGGTAACTGTGTCTGTAACTGACATAGAGTAATAATTTACGTCATTAAACAGCAGCCGTTGCTTGAATTTGGGCTCAAACAGCCTGTAAATTAGGCTCCCAGCATCTGTACCACAAAACGCGGATAGGCAAGTTTAGTTGACAACGGTAATTAGTTCAAGTCGTTTTGGAACCGATATATTTACTCGTTTCGGCAAACTGGTTCGGAGCAAGAATCGGTTTAGCAATTTGCAACTTAAGGATTCTCTTGCTCGCAAACGGGATGTTACCTCAACGCGATCGAGCTGTTAGCAATTCAATTACATCTAAGCAATCACAATTCTTGCTAGAGAGACTTCTAGAAATTGCATGAGGTCGATTAGTCGATTAGTTAGTAAGTAAGCGATTAAAAAATGATATACGCACAAATATCATAATTGCAGAATATCATGTTTTTTGGCGTGGAGCTAGTGGTCTATTAAGGTAGGTTCACCCATAGCTCTAATTAGTCCCCAAGTTAGCAATCGAATCTACTAAGACAAAGAATTAACCAGCAGCTTGGCCTGATTAATTGCCTCTTGAGCATTAGTCGCAATCGTAATATTTGAAGGCACAAGAGACTGGAAAAAAGCGATCGCGCTATCAGTTGCATTTACCAAAATCACTGGCTTATTAGCCTTAATCGCCAACGCAATTTCCGAAACAGTTCCCGCCCCCATGCCACAGGCAATCACCACATCACTAGAAAGCACATTAATATTATTCCTGGCGCTACCCATTCCCGTGACGATCGCCACATCAACAAAATCAGAGCAACCGATCGTGCTATCACCAGGCAAAATGCCGATCGTCAATCCATCAGCGGACTTCGCTCCTTTACTCGCAGCTTCCATTACCCCCATCTCCCTACCGCCAGTGAGCAAAACCCAACCATTTTGGGCAACCAACCTACCCAGCTCAAAAGCACAACTTAGATCCTGTGGCCTAGCTCCGAGGCCAGGTCCCATAATCCCGATCGCCATCTTTTTCACCTTTTGACCTCACCACCAACGTTCTGATCAAAATATTCTTAAACAGGCAAATATAAAGAAATGACTAAAGGAAATTTAAAGTTTTCGCTAGTCCTGCAATTGTGATCATATTTGATCATTCATGGACTCGAAACTGACTCAAGCGCCCCTTGCTGAAAATCCCTGCTTCTAAACCACGGTTCCGATAGTTTAATTAATTTTAATTAAATAATCTAATCAAATAGCTGAACCAAAACGCAATCAAGCCTAGTCATTCGATCGGCAAGTAGCTCTCAATCCAGAACAAATCCCATCTAGAGCAATCAAAGAAAGTAGATGCATAATACACAATCAAATTTTGCGAGCTAGAATACTCTTAGAAATGTGATGCCCCAGTACCATAATTTGGACTCTGGCATTAGGCGGGGATTGCTGAAAATATCGCAAGTTGACTCATGTATAGTATTGCATAGTCATTGAATTGAGATTTGCATTAAGGCATTGACTAGCCGTGGCCATAAGCAAGGATATCCAAATCAGAAGCCCCGAAGCCATTACTAAAAATCATTAAATATATAAAAAATAAATAAATAAACTAGCCTTTTAGCCAACGAATTATTTACTAGCTATATCTATAATTAGGAATGTGTATGGTTAGGATATACATTGGATTCATCTGATTCAAGACATGGCCTTATACTTAAACATAGTTAATTAGTCATAATTAATTTATTAACTTAGTTTGCTAATCGATTTCTGGCCATACTGGTAGGATTTGCGATCGATTCGGGAAACCCATCTCAACTTACAATTCACAGGATCAATCTGCACTTTTTTATCTTTAAATATAAAATCTAGCCAAAGCCACTCACACTAGTTAATACTTGATTTATTAGCTAATAGCTAGCCAATTTAATGATTTAGCCCTAAACTCATTGCATCATCATTGCCAACTCGTGAACCTTGATTGAATCCCCAATCCTGCCCCAGACAATGAAGATTCTCGTCATAGAGGATATGGAAGCACTTCGTGAAGAAGTGATAGACACGCTGAGCTATGAAGGGTTTGATGTGATGGGGGCAGAAAATGGCCTAGTTGGGGTTAAGATCGCCCAAAGCTTCTTGCCCGATTTGATTGTATGTGATGTGATGATGCCAGAGTTAGACGGTTATGCAACTCTGGAGATTTTGCGCCAAAACCCAGAGACAGCCGCGATCCCATTCATTTTCCTAACAGCTAAAGCGGATAAAGGCGACATGCGCCAAGGTATGGAACTGGGGGCGGATGATTATTTGACTAAGCCGTTTACGGTTTCTGAGTTAATTGGCGCAGTAAATGCGCGACTGCGGAAATATGCTGCCCTGCGCACACAATACGACAAAAAGCTGAGGCAAACGGAAGCAAAGCTTGAATATGTGGCCAATCGAGACGAGCTAACCAAGCTGCCCAATCGCATTTTATTCCACGAATATCTACATCAGCTTTTACAACCAGAAAATGAAGAGGCACAGCAAATCTGCTTTGCGATCATCTTTATTGATGTCGATCGATTCAATGATATCAATACTACTCTAGGACAGGATGTAGGGGATGCTCTGCTTCAGGCCTTGGCAGAACGTTTACGATCGCACCTGGGGCATCTGGAATATCAGAGCATGATCGCAAGATTGCGGGGGGATGAGTTTGCGATCGCCATGCAAGATATCACCGGCATTGAGGATATCAGGCAAAAATTACACAACCTGCTTGAAGTTGTCTATCAACCCTATGCGGTTTGCGGCCATGAGCTGAGTATTTCAGTTAGCGTTGGCATAACCATCTATCCTGAAGACAGTAAGGATGTGGATACATTGCTAAAAAATGCCGACCTGGCCATGTATCACGCCAAAAAAGACGGCATTGCCAATACATTTAAGTTTTACAGCCTGGAACTATATCAAAGATCCTCTGAGCGAGTCATGCTCAGCAATGGATTGCGGCGCGCCATAGAGCGAAATGAATTTTGTTTATTCTATCAACCAAAACTAAACCTCAAAACTGGCCGCATTGTGGGTGCAGAAGCATTAATTCGCTGGCAGCACCCCGAACTTGGTTTAGTGATGCCCTCTAAGTTTATTCCTTTGGCGGAAGAAACTGGGTTAATTGTTTATTTGAGTGAGTGGGTGATCAAGCAAGCCTGCAGCCAAATTCGGCAATGGCAACAACAGGACTTGATGCCAATCAGAGTTTCTGTCAATCTATCGGGGCGGGATTTTAAGCGCGATCGGTTGGTGGAAAATGTCGAACAGGCGATCGCTGCCCATGAAATTGCTCCGAATTGTTTGGAACTAGAAATCACCGAAGGTATTATTGTCAGTCATACTAGCCTCACCAAAGAAATTCTGGCTAAGTTACGAGCCCTGGGTATCCGAATTACGGTAGATGACTTTGGCACTGGTTATTCTTCACTGAGCTATCTACGCAACTTCCCCATAGACACGCTCAAAATCGATCGTTGTTTTGTGCAAAACATTGATAAAAATGATAGTGATGCTGCGATCACGATGGCGGTGATTGATTTGGCGCGGGCACTTTCCTTGGAGGTGGTAGCCGAGGGGGTTGAAAATCAGGCTCAGCTTGAATTTATGAAGCGGGCTAATTGTGATTGCATTCAGGGCTTTTACTTTAGTCGACCAGTGCCGGCGACGGAATTTGCAGGAATGCTGGCTGCTGGTAAAATCCTGGAAGTTTAAAATGAAGCTTGAAGCTTGATTAAGCTTGTCGGTTTTGCCCAAGAGCAGAATTATTGGCGTTACTCATTGGTAAGATGATTTAACAATCAAACGATCGGTCAAACTATGATCAGATCTATGCTTGAGATCCTGGCGAGCAGTATTTGCAGCCCTGGGTTATGCAATACCAATAAGAACCAATAAACATAGGGTCAAATGTTATTGAACATATTGATTATTGAACATATTGACAATTCACAACCAAAGTAATCATCAGCGCTTGAGTGAATACTGCAAACCGTAATAGCTTTTGGGCCAGCCTTGTCGCTGCTGAACTCGATCGTGCTGGTGTGAGCGCCGTATGTATTTCACCTGGTTCACGTTCTACCCCATTGGCGATCGCCTGTTATCAACATCCACACCTGCAAACGATTGTGCACATTGATGAGCGATCGGGCAGCTTTTTTGGCCTGGGTTTGGCGAAATATACCAGGGCGACCGTGGCATTAATTTGCACATCGGGAACGGCGGCAGCTAATTTTTATCCGGCGATCATTGAGGCTTTCTATGCCCAGGTGCCATTGATCGTGCTCACCGCCGATCGCCCGCCTGAGTTGCGCGATTGTGGGGCAGGCCAAACGATCGACCAAATTAAGCTCTATGGCGACCATGTACGCTATTTTTTTGAGGTGGGATTACCAGATCTAAGCGGGTTTAAATTGCGGCATTTACGATCGCTGATTGGTCATGCCACGGCGATCGCCACCGGAAAAACTGCCAGTGCAGCGGGGCCAGTACATCTAAATTTTGCCTTTGCCGATCCATTGCCACCGATCGAGATCGCCGACCAAGTGCCTGCCAATTTAGCTCAAACTGATCGATTGGCATGGCAGGGGCGTGAATTGACGGTTAATTCCTGGCCAAGAACTAATCAACTATCAACAGCAGGGCAATCAGACAATAATCCAAATTATAAAACTGAGTTAAGCTACATTCAAGTTGCAGCCCCTCAATCGCAGCTCAGTCAGGTTACTCTAGCTCAGTTAGGCAATTTGATCGCTACCTGTGCCAAGGGCATCATTGTGGTGGGTGTTTATGATCCGCCTGCGGGATTTGCGGCAGCGGTCAAAAAGCTAGCCCAAATTACTGGCTATCCTTTGTTGGGAGAGGCCACTGGAATCATGCGCGATCGGCAGGTAATTGGTAGTTATGATGTCTTTTTGCGATCGCCCCAATTCTGTCAAACCTACGCCCCAGAACTAGTAATTAGATTTGGTGCCATGCCCACCGCCAAAAGCTATCGTCTTTGGCTGGAGCAACACCTCAACAGCCAACCAATCCAGCAAATTATTGTTGGCGATGGCAGTAATAATGACCCTACGCATGGTTTAGGGATTTTTGTCCATGCCGATGCGCTCAGTTTTTGTGAACAGTTAAGTGATTATTTAGCCCAGAATGAGCAATATTTAAATCTAAAGAGTCAATATTCAAGTGATTACGCCACGCCGCAAGAGGAGCTGCCATCGCCAACTCGATCGCCTCAATCATCCAGATCAGCAGCAGATAACCGATCGATCGATCCAGGCTCTATCTCAGACCAATCACGAAGCAACATAGCTAAACAAACCCAATGGCAACAAGCTTTTTGGCAAGCAGAAAAAATTACGATCGCCGCGATCGCCAAGTGCCTAGCTCCGATCGAAAGCCTGTTTGAAGGCAAGGTGTTTGACCAATTGGGTAAATGGTTGCCGATCGATTGCTGTATCTATGTGGCTAGCAGTATGCCGATCCGCGATCTTGATTCTTTCTTTCGGCAAAAGGAGCAGCTCAGCCCAGAAAGTCAAAGCATTAGTGATCCAGAGCGAGCCGATCGGTTAAATCAAATAAATCAAGGCGATCGCCCCAGCAGAGTTGATCCAGCAAATACCCCCATAAGCAGCGACGATAAATTAGCTAGTGAGCCTGTAGCCATGACCAGGGTGATCGCCAATCGCGGTGCAAATGGTATTGATGGCACGATCTCCAGCGCTTTGGGGGCAGCTTGGGGTAGTAGCTTGCTTTCTGGTCAGAGTGCAGGTAATGGCCAAAATCTGGTGCAAAGTAAAGATCGCCCGATCGAAAATAATTACAGCTCTAATCATCGCAATCCCCAACCAGTGATTTTAATTTGCGGCGATCTGGCCTTCTATCACGATCTCAATGGCTTGATGGCGGTGAAGCAATACCAACTCAACCTGACGATCATTTTGTTGAATAACAATGGCGGTGGCATTTTTGATATGTTGCCGATCGCCCAGTTCCCGGAAGTCTGCGAACCATTATTCAACACCCCCCATGATCTGGACTTTGCACCGATCGTCGCCGTCTATGGTTGTGAGCATGTGGCGATCGAGTCTTGGGCTCAGTTTAAAACGGAAGTTTTAGCATCGCTCACTAAGCCAGGTACGCAGGTCTTGGAGCTAAAAAGCAATCGCCAGCAGAATCATCAAACCCGGCAACAAATTTGGCAGGAGGTAAAAGAGGCGATCGCCGATCACTTTAGCTTTAACAACAACTTCGGTCGATGATTATTTAATCGCCTGATTGGTAGTTGGCAGGGGCTAGGGAAAGCACCTTGTCAATTGATTTCTAGCGGAGCCATTCACATATTTGAACAACTAACCATTATCCTCACTTACCAATGGTTACCATATGAAGCTAAAATTAAAGACCGGGTAGATATATTGCTAGTGCAATTTTAAGAGACATGATTTTGCAAAAGTAGCGATCGCTAAAGTGCAAATATTGTTAGTTATATTGATGCTTGCGTTTACTGAATACATAGTTGCCGCCTACCCCAAAAAATCAAACCTAGACTATTGCCCCTATCCATATTTCACCTATGACTACTGCCACTGAAGTTGAAACCGCCGCCACTCAATTAGCCGGGAAATCGCCCCAGGAAGTAATTAGCTGGGCGCTGGAAAAATTCCATCCTCAAATTTCGCTCGCTTCCAGCTTTGGCGCAGAGGACGTGGTTTTAATTGACATGTTGGCCAAAATTCGCCCCGATGCCCGTGTGTTCACCCTCGATACCGGTCGATTGCCCACCCAAACCTATGATGTAATTGAAGCGGTGCAGCGTAAATATCCCCAACTGCAACTGCAAATCATGTTTCCCGATACTCAGGCAGTACAGGAGATGGTGCGATCGCAGGGGATCAATCTTTTCTATGAAAGCATTGAAAATCGCAAAAAATGCTGCTATGTGCGTAAAGTAGAACCCTTGAATCGGGCCCTGTCTGGCCTTGATGCCTGGTTCACTGGCCTCCGACGCGATCAAACCGCCAATCGCGCTGATATGCAAGTGGTGGAAATGGACAGCGATCGCGGCATTGCCAAAATTAATCCATTGATCGATTGGAGCGAAGCACAGGTCTGGAAATATATCCGCCAGAACTTTGTGCCCTACAATTCCCTTCACGATCAAAACTATCCCAGTATTGGCTGTGCCCCTTGCACCAGAGCAGTGAAGCCAGGTGAAGACCCACGCGCTGGTAGATGGTGGTGGGAACAAGGCGGCCAGGAATGCGGCTTGCATGTGAGCGCCAAGGAAGATCTTGCCGTTGCCAAGTCATAGGACTACTGGTTCTGGGGACTACTGGTTAGCAATCCAATCTTGGCGGTGGCGGGATTAGCAAATTTGCCCAATAGCATTCTCTTGTTTAATTCGGGTTTGCATATTCGATGGCTGGCTGACTGACTTACGGATTGTTACGGATTGCTTAGCAGTTCTTGAAACGCCGATTCAGAGAGGCAGGTAATCCCCAGGTCTTCGGCTTTTTTGAGCTTGGAACCTGCCTCCGCCCCCACCAATACATAATCAGTCTTCTTGCTCACCGAGCTGGTTACCTTGCCTCCGGCCTGCTGGATCATAGTCTTTGCTTCATCCCGCTTCAGGGTGGGCAACGTACCCGTAATCACAAAGGTTTTGCCAGTTAATTTTTGAGTTCCAGTTGCTGCGGTTGAATCGGCTGGATTGTCGGGATTTTGTAGTTGCAAGCCTAATTTCTGGAGCCGATCGATCAATTGTTGATTGTTTACTGCCCCAAACCAGGCATTAACCGATTGGGCGATCTCCTCACCGATCCCATGCACCGCCATGATCGCCTCCAGATCAGCCTCAGCCAATTGCTCCACACTGGCAAAATTAGCAGTAATCAACTGGGCATTAACCGCACCCACATGACGAATGCCCAAGCCATAGAGCACCCTTGACCAGGGTTGAGTTTTAGAGGTGGCGATCGCCTTGGTGATCTTTTCCGCCGACCTTTGCCCCATCCGCTCCAGCTTGAGCAATTGCTCCTGAGATAACTCATATAAATCAGCGACCGACTTAATTAGCTTCTGGTCAACCATTTGTCGCGCCAGCTTTTCACCAATCCCATTAATATCCATCGCGTCCCGACTAACCCAATGCTCGATCGCCCCCCGCACGATCGCTGGGCATTCTGGATTGATGCACCGCGTGACTGCTTCGCCCTCCGGCTTAACTACCTTGCTACTACATTCGGGGCAATGGCTAGGCATTTTGTAGGCTTGAGCCTCCGCAGGGCGCAGTTCGGTTAGCACTCGCACCACCTCAGGAATAATCTCCCCTGCTTTATGAATCACGACCGTATCGCCCAGGTGTAAATCCAACTCGGCAATAAAATCACTGTTGTGTAACGTGGCGCGCGCAACCGTTGTGCCAGCCAACAACACTGGTTTTAGCTCCGCCACTGGCGTTAATGCCCCGGTGCGACCCACCTGCACCGTAATATTCTCAACCACGGTCGGCGCTTCTTCGGCGGGATATTTCCAGGCGATCGCCCAGCGCGGAAACCGCTGCGTGAAACCCAGTTGCGATTGCAGCTCAAAGGGGCTGATTTTTACCACCATGCCATCGGTCATATAGGGCAAATCCAGCCGTGCGGTTGACCAATTGTCATAGTATTCCTGCACTTCAGCCAGGGAATGACATAGTTTTTTATTGGGGTTAACCTTAAAACCCATTGTTTCTAGTAATTCCAGCGATTCCCATTGACTGTTGGGGGCAAGCTCAGGGTCTGGTTCAGCATCATCAAGATACCCGTCAAGATGTAAAGTATAGGCAAAAAAGTCGAGCCGCCGATCGCGCACAATTCTGGAATCTAGTTGTCTTAGGGTTCCGGCCGCCGAATTACGCGGATTGGCAAAGGCCGCTTCCCCCTTTTGCAGACGTTCTTGATTAATGCTCTCAAAGGTGGCGATCGGTATAAATGCCTCGCCCCGCACCTCTACTATCGGGGGCGGATTTTCTAGATTCAGCCGCAACGGAATCGCACCGATCGTCTTTACATTCTGGGTAATGTCCTCGCCTGAGACCCCATCCCCACGGGTCGCCCCCCGCACCAATAGGCCATTTTCATAGGTGAGCGCCAGGGCAGAACCATCAATTTTTAATTCACACACATAGGTGGCTGATTCACTCAATGCTGCGGCTTGCTCTGGTTCTAATTGTTGCCCCAAATAACGCTGCCAACTCTGTTGCCAACTGGCCATATCCTCGCTACTGAAAGCATTATCCAAACTATAGAGCGCCACATTATGTTTAACCGAAGTAAACTTAGCGGCGGGTTTTTCACCCACGCGCTGGGTAGGGCTATCTGGCTCAATTAGCTCTGGATATTCAGCTTCCAGCTCCACCAACTCCCGATAGAGGCGATCGTAAATACTATCTTCCAAAACAGGCGAGTCCAGCACATAGTAGGCATGGCTGGCATAGGTGAGCATTTTATGTAGCTCCCGTACCCGATCGACTATTTCCGGTGAGATTGATTTCATTACCTCAGTGTCCATCGAACTTCTATCGAACTTATTTGCTAATCTGCTTTGGGATATGGCAAGTAGCAATCAAGCGGTTTTAGATTGGCAAGCTAGACAGATTTGCTCTAAATTAATCTAAAAATTGATATCGCTAATTTGCAGCCCTAAAAATATCACACCTCGCCCAGCAAAGGTAGTTAGTAGTGATATAGAAACAAAGATCCTTACTGCTAGTTCATACGAGATGTTGTGCAAGTAGTGATCAGACGGTTTTGATCGATATCGATTTTCTCAAAAATACCCACCATTTAACCGGATTTACCCCAGCTATAAATTTTCAAAACAACTTGATATCAATTGATTGGCAGATTTAGTTAACTAAATAATTATTGCTATGTATGTCAATCAAGAACTGGCTTGGAAAGAGTTTGATATTATTAATTATCTTCCTAATCACTTGGAATTTATCAGCAAATATTGATTAGTAAATCAAAGAAGCCATGAAAATTATTAAGCCGCTGCTAGCTCTTGCTGTCGGTGCTGTTGGTGCTGTTGGTACGATCGCCCTCTCTCTACCCCAGGCTGCGATCGCTCAATATCAATATCCACTCGGCAGCAGAGCAGTCTACATGACCGGTTGTCTGTTGGATGATCCGCCCAACTTTAACGACACCAACGCGGTGATCCAGAAAAACAGGATTTGTTTATGCTTCCTCGACAAATTCCAACTGGAATATACAAACGACCAGTTTATACAACTTTTTGCGGATATTGACGCAGGTAAGCCGGAAGCGATCGCCGAGGGAGAAAGATTTGGGCGAAAGCATTTTGCCAGTTGCATTTAGCTGGTTGCGATCGCAAAAATTTTGTTCAGGTAAGTTACTAAAATACTGATACAGCAACACCTAAACTACTTATTGATTTAATTGATCTACTGATTAACAGCAACCGGCACAGTTGTAGAAACCATTGCCGCCACAAGCTGCTGTTCATGGATCGCAAAAGGCAAATGATGGATATCAGAATTAGGCAAACAGGCGATCGCTGCCACCTGCTCCAATTCCTTCAAAGTCACATCTCCCAAGCCCAGATCATCTAGGTTCTGAGGCAATCCAATCTGGGCATAAAACTTCAGTAATTGCTGACGTGCCGTGGCTGCAAGCTGATTGCCGTTGAATTCCTCCAGACGCAATTGCACCAGAATGCCATAGGCCACCTTTTCACCATGTAAGGTTCCCTTAGCCTGTTTAAGGTGGGTGAGGCCATTATGAACCGCATGAGCCGCCACAGTCCGACATTGCGCGCCACCCACACCACCAATTACCCCAGCCAGACAGACACTAGCATCGACCACTTCACGCCAGGCATCACCACCAGGCTGTGCGATCGCCGTCTCCGACTTTTGCAATAAAATATCGCGCAACACTCGTGCTTGTTGCACCGCTGCAATGATCATAGTTTTATCACTGCTACCGCTACTCACTGAGGCTTCATACCACTTAGCGATCGCATCGCCGATCCCAGCTACCAGCGTACGTTGTGGCGCAGTGGCGATTACTTCATAATCAACCACCATCAGATCTGGACAGCGATCGAGCGCTACATCATAATCAAATGCGCCTGCCTCGGTATAAATATTACTCAGAGCCGTCCAGGCTGCACAGGTCGCCGCTGTGGTCGGGATCGTCACGATCGGCAAGCCAGCTCGAAATGCCACCAGTTTCGCCAAATCCAACACCTTACCGCCACCAGCAGCAATGATCACTTCTATTTGATCTTGGTTGACGATTTTTAGTGAATTTGCCAACAAGCGATCGCTGCATTGATCGATCGCCAGGGCATAACTAAACTTTATATCAGTAGTGGTTGAAACTTCTGCCAGGGCTGGTTCAATTGCTTTCCAAGTCCGATCGCCAGAAATTACCAGAGCGCGTTTGCCGAAGCGGGGCAAATGTTGGCCTAATTGCGAAATCACGCCTGCACCGCGTAACAATTGGGCTGGGGCGATCGCTAACGGAGGCAACGGCACAATGGTTTTACCCTGATTCAGGCTAGTTTCAACCGACATAATCTCATCAAATTTAGCTAACTGGTAATGACTATTATAGCTAGCTGGTTCTGGCGCACCTCAACCTGTTGGGTATTCTTTCCAATCTAAGTTTGGCGATCGGCATGAGGTTAAAAGTCTAGTCGATCGATTGGATGTAAATTTCGTCTAGCCAAGCCTTAAAATTCCGTCTAGCCTGACGTGGGCTTAGTTTTATATTCTGTGATATAAAACTGGGTAGTTTTGAAGCTGGGAAACCCGCAAAAACTAAACTTGTTTCAACATTTTGATACTTAGCATCTTTAAGTACATAGATATCGAGTATCTCCTCTTTTTTAGTTGTTTTATAAATCCATACTTCTGGTACACCTAAAGCGGCATAAATTGGTAATTTTTTAACTGAGGGGCTGGTATGGTCAACTTCCAGGATCAAATCTGGTGGCGGATCTTTTGATAAATCTAGATCCGGCTTGATCATCCGAATTGCAGGTTCATTTTGAACGTAGAAGCAATTATCTGGCTCAACCCCTTTCAGTAGATCCTTACGCTTCCACGTTGTAGATCCCATAGAAGTACAGTCTAAATCTAAATAATCTGCTAACTCTTTGATTCGATCGCTGAAGGCTTCTTTATTAAATTCATGCTTTCCCGTTGGCATGATAATTTCTAGCTTCCCATTGTCATAGGCAAGTCGATAAGGTCGATGTTCATCGAGTGTTTCTAAAAGTTGCTCAAATTGTTCCCAGCTAACGCCGTGCAGTAGGATTTGCCCTTCTGACCGAATGCGATCGTCTAGGGCAATAGGATCTAGCGGTTCGTTACTAACGGTGGGGCGATCGGTTTGCATAGATTTTGCGTTGGCTTATTTACCAGGTTCAGGTATTTCAACATCCTTGAGTGAATAGACTTGGTATAGTGAATTTTTTGTCTTCTTAATTAGTCCCCCATCAATTGTGATTAGAGGAACCGACAATCTATTGGCCAGAACTATATAACAACTGTCATAAGCAGATGTGCCCAAATCAAAACCAACATTCAAAGCATCTTCTACCAGCCCATAAGTAGAACTCTTCTGTAATCTCAATAGCTGTAAAGCTTCTAAGTGCTCTTTCGCATCTTTATTTGAATATTTGTAGTCCTTATTACGGGCATATTTCAAGAGAACATGTGTACACTCTACAAAAAAAAATCCTGGCACAAAAAGACTGGCGTTTATATCAGAATCAAGGTGGCTAAAAATCAGCTTGGCTTTATCCGAGTCAGGTTGATCTATAAAGAGCTTAATAGCAATATTGGCATCGACCACACATCTAATCGGTGTATTAAGGATCATCGATCGCGTGCCTCGCGGATGATCTGAACTGGATCTGGTAAACCGCGCATTGCTGGATCAGTTTTACGCTTATGTTCAATCCAGGCCAATATTTCTCCTTGTTCTTTCAAAATCTCCTTGATTCGAGCCTCTGCTTTTAATTTCAACTCATCAAGACGTCCATCATCTTTTAAATTATCGAAACCACCTTTATCTAACACCTCAATAAAAAGTCGTGGGTCGGTTTCAACTAAGCCATACAAACATTCAAACGCTTTATCAACTTGACCTTTATAGCCATAGATTGCAGGTTTATATAACCAAATTTCGTCGGAGTCAGGCTCTAATAGATCTAGAAATTTATTGAAGTTCTGGGCAGCTTCAGTTTTTCGATCTAGGTGAATAAGCAAAATTCCTTTCACATACCAAGCCAAAGGAAGTAAGTTAGGGCTTTCCTGCAAAAACGTGGTAATGCTTTCTAAAGCCTCATGAAATTGCCTTAGTTCCGCTAAAGCAACACTTCTCTCATGAAATACCAGAGAGTCTACAATTGATGGATCTAATTCAATAACCTTATCAAAATCATTTATTGCTTGCTCATATTTACCAGCTCTGGCTAAAACCATACCTCTGCTAAGAAGAGCCATCGGGGTATCCGGTTGAATTTTAAGGGCAGTGGAATAACTTTGAGTTGCTTCATCTAACCTATCGAGAAAAAACAACGCCTTACCTTTGCAATAGTGCGGAAGATAACGACTGCTATCGATACTTAGTGCCTTGTTATACTTCTCTATGGATGCTTCTAAATGATTAAGTTCAAATAAAGCAAGGCCATAGTTATGCCATGCCTGTGCAAGATTAGGATATTTATTTAAAATAATCTCAAAATTGGCGATCGCGCGGTTGTATTGTTTTAGAGCAATTAATGCCACGCCAAGATTTAGCCTGGCTTGCGTATAGTTGAAATCCAACTGCAAAGCTCTTTCAAACTTCAATTGAGCATTTTCTATTTGTTCTAACTCAAGATAGGCAACACCCTGGTTATATATTGCTGAAACGAAATCAGGCTCTATATCTAAAACTTTATCCCAAACCAAGATCGCATGTTCTAGTTCATCTTGTTGAGCCAGTTCAAACCCTTGTGTAAATAAATCCTGGACAGTGTCAGAATCAATATTTTTATCTAGGATGCGCTCCAAATCTCCAGGACTTACAAAGCCTTCATGATAAGGCTGCGGCTTCATATTTTTGAGCAAGTCGGGAGTTGGTAGACTCATGATTAGAAATTGAGCGCTGATTAAATTGTAACTTGTGTACCTAAGACTGCTATACCAAGTTATTTAGATTTGCTTTGAATGACCATTTTTAGCACTTTAGCTTAATAATAGAACCTGAAACGATCGCCAAAAAAATTAGAGCAAACAAACTATGTACGATTGCATCGTGGTTGGATCAGGGCCATCCGGTGGCTCCGCCGCATATCACCTCGCCAAGCGGGGGCGATCGGTCTTGGTGCTAGAAAAAGAATCCTTACCCCGCTACAAACCCTGTGGTGGTGGCGTATCCCCCGCAGTCCAGCAATGGTTTGACTTTGATTTCTCCCCCGCCGTCTCCCTCAAACTCGATCAAATTTGCTACACCTGGCAAATGGGCGATCGCCAGGAAGTAGAACTAGCAACCACCGAGCCAATCTGGATGGTACGCCGCGATGTGTTTGACCACTATCTGATTCAACAAGCCCAAAAACAAGGTGCAGAACTGCGCGACAATACCGCTGTGAGTGGGATTGAATGGCTAGGCGATCGCTGGCAGGTAAACACAGCAAACGAGCCCCTAATCGCCAAATATTTAATTGCCGCCGATGGATCGCGTGGATCGATGGCCAAATGGCTTGGATTCAAAGAGCGCAAAAGACGCATGGGCGCAGCCCTGGAAGTGGAAGCACCTGCGCCAGCATCACCCACCACCATGATCCATTTTGACTTTGGCATGGTTAACAATGGCTATATCTGGAATTTCCCCAAGGCCGATGGCTATTCGATCGGCAGTGGTACTTTTATTGGCGGCGAGAAACAAAACCTGAAAGAGGTAGCCGCTAAATATGCGCAATCGTTTGGGGTTGAGAGCTTTAAGGGGATTAAGCAATATGGCCATCCGATTTCGCTCTGGAATGGCGATCAGGTTTTGCATACCCAAAACGCGGTTTTAACAGGGGAGGCGGCTTGCGTAGTTGATCCATTTACTGCCGAGGGGATTCGCCCGTCATTGTTTACGGGGATGCTTGCTGCCGAGTCGATCGATAGTGCTTTGGCTGGCAACACCAATGCCCTGGCGGAATATACCGAGCGGGTAAGTGAAGAATGGGGCGCGGATATGGTGTGGGCACAGCGATTGTCGAATATTTTCTATCGGGTGCCCAAGTTTGCCTACAAAAAATGGATGAGAAAGCCATCGGCCACCAGGCGAATGGGGCAGATTTTGTGTGGGGAGCAGCGCTATCGGGATGTGGCAAATGGGGCAATCAAACGCTTGACCAAGGGGCTGATTCCTGGCCTGGGTTAGTCGGTTTAATGAAGCTTAATGGTTTGGCCGATCGCGCCAAGCCTTGCCGTATATATTGGTTAAGACTGTAAATTTAGCGATCGCGCAATTTGGCCGTAGCAAATCAATTTAAAAACCAAGTAGATTATTAAAATAGGTATATCAGCTAAAACCCGCCGCACGCCCCAAGGCTAACCTACTTTGGTCATGAAACAAGTAACATTATCCGAGCATGCTCAGCAGGGCAATGCAGACGCGATCGCTAATTTGATTAAAAAATTGATTACCACCAATGCCGCTGCGATCGGAGTCAGCCATAGGGCGATCAATGATCTCAGCGTTGAGGCCGATCTATCCGATGGGCGATTATCGCTTAATTTGATCACAACCGATATGCTGGAGCCGCGCAAAATTGTGGTGCTAATTCGATCGCAATTGGCCAGAATGGGGTTAAAATTTATTACAAGGGTTAAAGTTTACGGGTGGCTAAAGGATTCAGAACAGCCAGAGCAACGGCTAACTTGGAATCAGGAATTTAAACTGGATCTACCTGTGAAACCACCAAAATATAAATCTCAAGTTGCGATGCCGGCTCCGCATCCTAAAGGCATAGCTCAAGTTAATCCTGCTAATGCGCCCACTAGATCGATGGCGCGGATTAATGGCATGGCGATCGCTAATGCGGTTCCGCCAATTACCTCGCGGCGTACCGATGTGCCAATTCAACGTGGTAACAGAGCGAATAATAGTGTTAATGGTGCCTACGCTAAGCCAAGTAATCAGAATCAGCAGAATCAGGTGGGCGGTTTTAGTCCAGTGGCAGGACAAGTTAATCAAGCTCCCACTGCGCCGCATAACTCAGTTCCCAGCCCGATCGATCCTTCCGGTGCAAGTCCTGTAATTTCTGGTAATGCACCGGTTAAGCGCAAAAAATATAGCACCCTACCGGCTCAATTAATTTTTGTGGGGATGTTTATTGCGATCGCTGGTATGGGCATGGGCATGGGTATTCGGGTGCTAACAGTGCTACGGCAAGCAAATGTGGAAACGAGCCAAACCAGCCCCCAAACCGATCGTGATATCTCCACTAGTGATCCAACTGATCCTAATTTGGCAGTTGTAGATGATACTGCCCCCCAGGATTTAAAAATCACTCTGACTGAGTTTGAGCAAATCAATCAGGGCATGACGATTGAAGAGGTGGAGGCCGTGATTGGCGCACCGGGCAAGTTGATCGCTAATAGTAGTGTTGGTGATGTGTCGGGGCAGGTCTATTCCTGGCGGAATGATAAGGGCAGTAATGCGATCATTGAGTTCAGGAATGGCAAGGTGGTGGCGAAGGCGCAGGCGGGTTTGTCTTAAGTTTTTAGGTTTGTTGAGTTAAAAGGAAGAAGCGATCGCCAAACAACTAATCTTCCTTAGCCAACCCTAGTTTTTTAGCCAGACGAGATTGTTCCCAGAACTCTAAGCGCTCTGCATGGCTCATCACGGTTCTGGCTCCTGCCCTAAGCGGGGTCTCGATCGAGTCGGGACGGTTTTCCATGTAAAGCTTCTTGTTGTCGGCAGAATTCTGCTGCTGCTGACCTTTTAAATCCAAAGACATAACCTTCTTCCCCTGGTGCTATGGTTTCAAAATCAATAAACTCCATCCCCACCTTATCTCTATAGTAATCTATCGCATCTTCAACGGAGGTAAGAATTACCAATAAGTGATCGCCACTATTTGAACATACTGTTAAAGCGGTCTTGGCAGAATACCAAATCAACCATTTGCCGATCGGTTCAACTGAGCGACTATCTGTTTTACCACTGGAAACAGGGTTAGCTTCTAAGTGCAATATTTCCAAAAACTGCCTGTCATCTTGATTGGGGTAGATCGCATACCGGATTAAACCAAACACCTGATCGGTATATGTCAGCTTGATGATTCGCTCAGACTCAAAATAGGTACGCTGCCATAGCTCATCCCAATAGAAAACCCAATTTATCGGCATTTCATCTTGGCTGGCAAAAGATAATTGAGCAATCTGAGGCTCACCACGAGATCTGATATTTACCGAATAAGCACCAATATCAATCAATCGCTACATTTCCATCAATAACAGCCACTTATATATTAGATAAATGATACAGGAATATTTAAGCGAGATATAGCTAGACTAGATCAGCCCGTACCATAGATAAGTGAATCCGGCAGAATATCAGTGCGAGGTGCGATCTCACCCAGTGGCGTATCCAGAAAAACGCCTAGAATCAAACCAGAACTGCCAATACTAATCACAGTGTCATTTTCAGTCGTGCCACCAAAGATGCCAGAATAGTCAACCCGATCGTCCAGGATAATATCGTTTACGGTGATCCTGGTATCGAGGCCGAGGCGATCGTTTTCTGCCGCGTTGAAGTCCCGCACCGCATCAGCATTAACAATCCCAAAGGCAGCATTATCAGTACGCAACACAAAGGTGTCCGAGCCCTGCCCACCGAATAAATCATCAATTCCCGCATCACCAATCAAGGTATCTCTACCGCGATCGCCAAACAAATCATCATTACCTCGGCCACCGCGTACCACGTCGGCATTCTCGCCACCGCGCACAATGTCATCACCCCGATTGCCATTGACGATGTCATTATCGGCCTCACCATCGATCGTGTCATTATCCCGGCCACCCCGAATAAAGTCGAAGCCAAAATTCCCAGAAATAATATCGTTGCCGCCATTCCCATTGAAGGTTTCCGAATCAGACGAGCCCACCAGGGTATCATTCCCCTCAAATGCCCGTACTCCCTGGTTAAAACCAGATAGCTCCCCTGGGAAGAAGGATCTAAATTCAGAATTATTAGTTAAGTCAAAAAATGTCAAAGCAAGCTCCTCGGCTACCTAAACCACTGATTTTATGTTCGGCTCCCCATTGCATTAAATTAAAACTAAATGAAAGCCATTGCGATCGACACCAAGTGACGCGATCGCCCTTGTTTTTGTTCCATCTATCGCAATCGGGATTAGCTGAATCACCAATGCAACTGATGTAACTGATGCAATAGAGGCAAAACAGAAATATACACTAAGATCATGAAAATGCAACAGGCTGGAGTTATCAATCTAATGCCTGAGGTGGCGGCACAGATAATTATTTGTAATCTCTAGCTCAAAGTCGGCATTGCCTGCTCCAGGGATGAAAATGCGATCAACAAAAATATCAAGCCAAAATATCAAACACATACCTGATATTAGTTTGACCGATCGCTTGAGCGTTAAATCATTGCGCCAATGGGCAACGCCCACCAGTGAAATTAGCTGAATGGGAATTGCGCAGGGAGCTGATGAAGCATAAATCCTGTAGATCAACCCTCAACCAAAGCTAAGCAAAAGTTACCCTTGTAGGAAGCAAAGCTGTAGTGGCGTGACAGCTTACATTGCTTACATTGCTCGCATTCAGAGGGCTTAAGCTTATTAACTTGCATTCAAATCGACCAATATGTCGATCGATGCATCTGCTTAAATAATTAATCGCAATAATTACAATCTTGCGTTTATGTGTTTGATAGCTACCATCAAAATCAGGAAATTTTTTATGATTATCCCCTACTAGAAGATTACTCAAAACCTTCTTAATTAGATAGCTACCAAACTTTTCGGACAGTAGAGATATAAATCTCGATCGTGTCTATTGTGGTCGCTCAAAATCCTAGAAATTCAAATCCTTGTGAAGGGTTAACCAGACATATTGGTAGAAATAAAACTAACCAACAGAAAGAAACCAATGCACTTAAACAGAAACTTACAACACGCTACTGCAAAGTATTCAAACATAACGTTAACTAGGCTCGCATACTAGAAGGTTACTTTAATGCGTTCCTTCAGGCTATGAACCTTACTTCCGTCCTTGGAAATACGAGATGAATATTACAAATATAACGACACCCGACTGCCAAAGATGAACGATTACGACCTAAACTTTTGTCCACTGCATATATTCACAGATGATCGGTAGTGATGTCAATCGCCATTTAGGGGTAATCTTAAAGTTTTGTTTATTTTTTTTGCATGACATTGATGCAATTCAAGCAAATAGCGACTGTATCTAAATATACATATAGCTCCTGGCTTATGTTAACGATTCATCAAAAATAGCTTTTACTTAGGTTTTTAGTGCTAAATACTCAGATGATGCCATGCCTTAGGGCAACTACTGCGGCCTGAACTCGATCGTTTACTACCAGTTTGTTCATGATCCCGCGTACATAGGTTTTGACGGTATTGGTGCTCAAATAGAGCGTCGCGCCAATCTGGGGATTGCTATAACCTTCAACGATCAGCCTTAATACCTCTAGTTCTCGCTGGGATAATTGCCCAAATGAATTAGACTGAGCTGGTTTAGCAGGTTTTAAATGCTCCAATACCTTTTGAGCAATCTGGGCATCCAGATAAGTCGCGCCGTCCTGCACTGAGGCGATCGCCGTTAACAGATTATCAATGTTGTCACCATGGTCACCCTTGATGCAGTAGGCATCAGCACCACCGGAAAGAGCGGCAATAATTTCTTTCTCGGCTGTACGGGCTGAGAGAATAATCGATCGGATCTCTGGGAATGCAGCCTTGATTTTTTGGGTTGCTGCTACCCCATCCAATAGGGGCATCCCCATATCCATAATGACCAGGTCTGGCATTAGTCTGGCCACCACCTCGACACCGCGATAGCCGTCGTTGGCAACACCAACTACATCTAGATAGGAAATCTTACTGAGGGCATGATCGAGTTGCTGCCTAAAAATGGTGTTGGCATCAACAATTACAATTCTTACTGATTTAATATGAGTAGTTTGATCTAATGGATTTAATTGACTTCGCTTAAGAGTTGGAGGGCACTCTTTGGTGGTAATCATGACAAGCCTTATTGATTAATTTAGTTGATGATTCAAGCTAGTTAGTGACGGAAGTTCGATCGATTGAGGTTATGAATTGCGGCCATTTTAATGATTTTTCCTAGAATTACCCTTGTTTTACTTTGAGTAGCAAAAATGTTGTAAAAATTCAGAGCAACTACCAAATGATAGAAATATCAATTTAAATTGGCGTTGAACTTACTTTATGTGGTTGTTATCAATCGACTCATCCTCCACTCGATTCATCCGGTTGGGTGATAGCTTGGTTAAATTGAAAGCTTTGGCAACCTCAAATTAATCTAGCCAAGCGGATCGCAGCGGTTAACAACCTATCCCGCATTGATTTAGACCCAAGAGTCATATCTTTGGTTCAATTGCTGTTCATATAGATATCCATATAGATCCCTGCCAGCTTTGTTACAAAAGTCTAAAAAGCACTAAAAAGCACTTAGGTTAGCCGATAAGATCTGAAAAATTGGCTAAAGCACCAGATTCTCTAAGGCGATCGCCACATGGCTCCAATGGGTGCCGCCTTGCAAATAAACCACATAGGGCGATCGTAACGGGCCATCGGCGGAAAGCTCCGAGGTGCTGCCATCAATGAATGTGCCACCCGCCATCACCAACTGACTTTCATATCCCGGCATATGACCAGGCACTGGATCAACATAGGAATCCACAGGTGAATATTTCTGGATCGATCGACAAAAGGCAATTAACTTTTCTGGCGAACCTAGCTTAATCGCCTGAATCAGATCACGGCGGGGCGCAAAGGGCAATGGATTTACTGCATAGCCGAGCCGATCGAACACATAGGCAGCAAGATGATTGCCTTTGATCGCTTCACCCACCATTTGCGGCGCTAGGAAGAGCCCCTGAAACATTAATCGAGTTTGGTCGAGGGTGGCACCACCAGAAGTGCCGATCCCTGGTGCAGTAAGCCGACAGGCTGCCATTTCCACATATTCAGCTTTACCAGCAATATAACCGCCCGTGGTAGCGATCGTGCCGCCAGGGTTTTTAATCAATGAACCCGCCACCAGGTCTGCACCCACTGCGGTTGGTTCTTGCTCGGCAATGAACTCGCCATAGCAGTTGTCTACAAAGCAAATGGTGTGGGGATTTTGCTGTTTTACTATTTCAATAATTCTGGCGATCGCTTCGATCGAAAGGCTGGCACGCCAATCATAACCACAGGAGCGCTGAATCAGTACCATCCGGGTTTCTGGCCGAATTGCAGTGGCTAATGCCTGCCAGTCAATTTCGCCCGTTGCAGTTAGATCTACCTGGCGATAGCTAATCCCAAAATCACACAGCGATCCTTGACCAGAATCTTGCTTAGCCCCATTTTGACCGATTACTTGTGCCAGTGTGTCATAGGGTGCGCCTGCCACCGAGAGCAACTCATCGCCGGGACGGAGGATGCCAAATAAACAACAGGCGATCGCATGGGTTCCTGAAACCAACTGTACCCGTACGATCGCGGCCTCTGCACCAAAAATTTGCGCCCAAACTTTATCTAATAATTCCCGCCCCGCATCGTCATGGCCATAACCAGACACGCTGGCGAAATGATGTGCGCCCAGTTTATGCTCCCGAAAGGCGGCCAAGACCCACTCCAGGTTGTGCTTGGTTTGTAAGTCAATCGCGGCGAAGGTGGAGGCAAGCTTGGCGATCGCTGCGGCGACTAGTTCTTTCATTGGGTTATTTCATTTGATTAAGGCGATCGACTCGACATGGTATCACGGATATCATTTTAGTTAGTTAACTCATAGACAGTTGCCTAGGATTAGGCTTAGGACTGATGAATTAGTTACCAGATTGTGACAGTTTCTCGACAAAGGCTTGATGCTCAGGCGTAGCCAGTCCTTGCTGCAATACCTCTAGGACTTTAGCCATATTCCCACCCAGCAGAGCATTCTGATCCAGCCATAATCCAGGAAATACCTTAGAGCAGATTATCCCTTCTTCATTGACTGGCATTTGTTCATACCTGCCATCTACCAGATGAAACCAATCAAAACTCTGATCATAAATTCGCCACACCAGGTATTCTTGCACCTGATTGCGTTGATAGGCAGTGAGTTTGTCATGCAAGTCGATCGATGCACTGCTAGCGGCAACCTCAACGATTAGCTCTGGAGCCCCTTCAATGTAATCATCTTCGCTAATTGATGCCTGTCCACCATGCTCGATCATCAAGAAGGCATCCGGTTGCACTTCATTATCTTCGTCCAGACGCACCGTGCCATTATCTCCTGCCCCGATGCCTGGGGTTGCTGACTCATAGGTGCCCAGCCAGGTCGAAATCCGGATATGAGGTTTAGCATGACTTCGATATCTCAGGGGTGAGGCCATATAAACAATTCCTTTGATTAACTCTGCTTTCTTAACGTGGGGCATAGCCATATATCGGCGTTCAAACTCCTCACGAGAGAGCTTGTCACCACTTTCAAGGGGCAGAGTTTGAGTTGGTGGCTTGATCAGGTCTGGTGCAGCCATAATTCACCTCAGGGCAATTGCATCGCTTAGGTTTAGCTTATACCTATCTTACAGGGGGATAACTGAACTAGAGCGTCATTTAATTAACCAGGAAAGAGTTTATACAACTAGTCAAAGCACGGCTCATTGGTGCAAATCGAAAACTGCATTTTACATTTACAACAATGATCGCTGTTTAAGCTCGATGAGTCAGAATCATCAGGTGATCGCCATCATATAATTATTGCTTGATATTTTGTTATATGTTTGCCAATAAGCCAATAAGCAGTATTTTCTTAATTTATCTATGTCCGCCACCCGCCCATCCTTTAATCGTAAAGTCAGCGTCGATCGCCAGGTCAAAATCCCCATGCGCGACGGCGTTAACCTCACCGCCGATGTCTATCGCCCCAAGGGAGTCGATCAACCGTTGCCAGTTTTGCTGATGCGACTACCCTATGGTCGGGCGATCGCTTCGACCGTCACCTACAAACATCCCAGTTGGTATGCAATGCAGGGTTATATTGTGGTGATCCAGGATGTACGCGGTTGCGGCACCGCAGAGGGCGAGTTTTATCCCTTTCGCCATGAATATAACGATGGCTACGATACGGTGCAGTGGTGTGCCCGATCGCTAGCGGGTAGCAATGGCAAGGTGGGGATGTATGGGTTTTCCTATCAGGGGGTGACACAATTTCAAGCGGCGATGATGCAACCACCGGGCTTGGTAACGATCTGTCCTGGTATGGCCACTGCCGACTTTTATCACGGCTGGTTTTATTTTGGTGGGGCGATCGCGCTGGGGTTTGATCTTGGTTGGGCACTGCAACTGACCCAAAATCGTGCCTATTACCTCAAACAAGAGCCCCAGACCACTAACCTGATCGCGGCGCAACGGGAGCTAGACAAGTGGTTGAACTACACCCCGCTGGATCAATTGGCGATCCTGAGAGATGAACCGCTTGGCCAGTTTTTCTTTGATTGGATTGGCAATCCCCAGGTTGATGATCAATATTGGCAAGACTTAAATCCACTCAGCAAATTTGAAAGTTTCGATCTACCGGCTTTGCATATTGCTGGTTGGGCGGATATTTTCATTGAAGCCACCCTCAACACCTATGTGCAAGCCAAGCAACATACCAATAAACCCCAGCATTTAGTAGTTGGCCCCTGGCAGCATATGCCCTGGCTAGCGCAGGTGGGTGAGATTGATTTTGGTGAGGCGGCGCGATCGCACATTGACCAGTTACAAATCGATTGGTTTGATTTCTGGCTGAAAGGGATCGACAACGGGATTGCCCAACGGTCAGCGCTGCAAATTTTTATGATGGGACAAAATAAATGGCGATCGTTTAACCATTGCCCTAACTTCGATCGCACCAGCCTTGATCGATCTAGTTCTGTTGAGCTAAATCAAAATATCCAGAGCCAGGTTGATCAGCCGAATTTGTCTAGTAATGATCACAGCGCAATTAAGATCGCAAATAGTCAGGCTGGTGTTGATTATGCCCAGTTATTTTTAAATGCCGATCGACAATTGACTAGCACTGAACCAGACAGCGATCGCGCGCCGGATATTTATGTCTATGATCCACGTCAGCCCAACCCCATGAGTAACTATGGCCCCCATGATCAACGGCCAACCCACCAGAGTTGGGATTTGTTAGTTTATGAGGCCGAACCATTGACCACAAATTTAAGCATCGCTGGGACACCGGAGTTCAAGCTCTATGCGGCGACGAATGTGGCAGATACCGATTGGGTGATTAAACTGTTGGACATTTATCCCGATGGGCGGCAAATGCTGATCAGTATGGGAGTTTTGCGAGCCCGATTTAGGCAGTCTTGGCAAGCACCGAAATTAATCGCCACTGAAGAAGTCCTGGACTATTTAATAAAACTCCGCCCCACTTGTCATTGTTGGCAGGCAGGGCACAAAGTTGGCATTGCGATCGCCAGTGCTGCTTTTCCCCTAATCGATCGGCACAGCAACACGGCTATGCCACCCCACACCACAAAGGTAAGTGATTTCATCGAAGCAACTCAGCAGATATATTCCGATCGCTCTTTCCCCTCTTGCCTCTATTTACCTTTGTTGATCGTATAAAAGCCATTGGTCGCTGTTAATTCTGGACTGACAGGAGTTATCGCAAACTCAAACAATTCTTGCTAATTCCTGCGAGGTAGAGGCGATCGAAATGATCTCAACAATATTTGCACCCATCTATTCCTTGTGCTGCTACTAGGATTGTTTTAGCTGTGCTACGATTTATAGTTGTTTTGGTTAATTTAAGTAAAGGAACGGTTAAGTTCGGCGATCGCCCAGTCTGAATCAATAAATCACGCGTCAATTCTAAGTCGTGAACTGAATTTTAGATCACGTTTTAGATCGCCAGAAAAGAGGTTGATTTACGATCGAGCATTTAGTTACAACTTTTAATTACAACTCTAACTATCACCTGAATAGGGGGCTACAAATTAGTAACCATTGGTGGATGGGAGTTAGCAACGATCGAGCGTAACCTTTACTTAAGCGGAACCAGACCATATTTTTTTAACATCTAGTTTAAATATCTAGAAAAATCCTGCCAACCATTAGCCCTTTAAAAAAGGATGTGAGGTGACTAATTGCGAGATCAGCTTGAGCGGCGTAAACCGATCAATTCCCTAAACATGCCTACAGTCGATCGGTTGGGGAATCGATATTTAGAAGCCCTTGGGGCACATTGTATTCTGGAACTCTACGAATGTCCTTCCCATCTGCTGGACGATCGCCACTTTGTAGAAAAGGCACTGCGCGAGGCCGCAAAGGTAGCAGAATCGACCCTTTTGAGTGAAGTTTCCCATCAGTTTACGCCCCAGGGGGTTACGGCGCTGGTTTTGCTAGCAGAATCCCATATCTCGATTCATACCTGGCCGGAAGCAAACTATGCTGCGGTTGATGTGTTTACCTGTGGTGAGCAAACTCGCCCCCAGGAAGCATGTGAATATCTGGTGCAAACTTTTCGGGCTGGTAATCATTTGTTGTTGCAATTGCCCAGACATAAACTCAGTGCGGCGATCGCCAATGGTGAGCATTATCATATTTAATTTAATTTAATTTAATTTAAAACAGGCAGGCATATTTATTAAGCGAGTAGGCAGGAATGAGCAGGAGATAATCAATGCAAGAACAAACGATCACACCCCTTAGCTCGATCTGTTTCCCTGCCCAGATCCTGAAGCAATTTGTATCCCCTTACCAAAAGGTTGAGTTTGTCAAACAAGGCGATGATTTCGTGTTGTTTATCGACGGGGATATGCAACTGTGCAGCATTGATGAATATCGCTATCACGAAGCGCTGGTGCATCCGGCCATGAGTGCCAGTGGTGCTACTGATAACGATCGTAAACAGGTGCTATTGCTCGGCGCGGGCGATGGGCTGGCGATGCGGGAGGTATTGAAATGGCCAGAAGTGGAGCGGGCGGTTTTAATTGACTTAGATGAGTCGATCGTTGACCTAGCGATCAATGAGCCATTGTTGAGTAATCTCAATCAGCATTCGTTTTCCGATCCCAAGGTGGAGCTTATCTTTGCGGATGCATTCGCGGCGATCGCTGACCTCACCGACATCTTTGATGTGATTATTATTGACTTTCCGGATGCGGTGGTGGATGTGATTTCCAAGCTCTATTCCCAGGAGTTTTATGCCAAATTACTGCCACGCTTGGCCGAGAACGGCGCGATCGGCTGTCAATCCTCCAGTCCGTTTTTTGCGCCCAAGGCAACTGCTTGTATTCGTAAAACAATGCAGAGTGCTGGTCTGGTGGTGCAGCAATATGTGGCAGATGTGCCCACCTTTGGCCCCTGGGGGTTTAGTCTGGCAGCTAGGCAGGCAATAAATATCAGTAATCAACTGGCGCTGCCGATCCCAACTCGCTACCTGACTCCGGCGGTGATGCAAAATATGTTCCTGTGGCCGCCTGACCTGAAGGAAGATAATGTGGAAATCAATAGCCTTAGCAATCCAGTAATTGTAAATTATCGGGAAAATCCACGTTGGGAAGCATATTGCCGAGTCGATAAAATCGGCCGCTAGGGGTTGTTGGGAGCATAAATAATTTAGTAGACAATTTAAATAACGCTTAATCACTAAATCCCGACATTTTCTAACTAATTTTTAGTTATTCCTACTAGCACAATTCTTTCAAGCTTATTCTTAACCTAAGTTGACGTTAATTAGGCTTGAAGCGCTTACTTTTGCAATAATATTAATCACTTTAATCACTTGCATGGCGATGGGCTTGGAACCAATCCTGGAGCAGTTGTTGGCAAGCCTGTGCCCTGATCCCTGCGATCGCTTCGAGCCGATGAAAAGTAGCGGGACTGTGGGGAAGATTCAAAACCGTATGGATCGCGCCTGCTTTGGGATCTATTGCACCATAAACTAAACGCTTAATTCGCGCCTGCAAAATTGCCCCCGCACACATTGGGCATGGCTCCAGCGTGACATACAAACTACAGTCATGCAGTTGCCAACGCTTCAGGTTTTGGGCAGCGGCCTGGATCGCTACAATTTCAGCATGGGCAATCGGATTGCGATCGCGTTCGCGGCGATTTACACCAGTGGCTATAATTTGCTGATGATGATCGACCACAATCGCACCCACCGGGATTTCGCCAACCTGTCCGGCAGCCTTGGCCAGGGCGATCGCCTGATCAATCCATTGCTGATGTAAGGCAAAGTCAATCTCTGGCTTCATTTTTTCCTAGTAGATCTAATCGCAGATTGTTTTAGTTGATCGCAAATATAATAGGAGCAAAGGTTACAGATGCTTTTAGTGAGATATTAGCCGGACTTAATTTCACATATGTTTATTGTTTAGGCTTAAATCTTGCCTTCCTGCTGGACAGAGCTTTCATGCCAATCCCGCAAGATCAAATCGGAGAGGGCGGATAAAACCACAAAAATAATAATCCCCAGGGCGGTGGTCATCAGCAATGCGGCAAACATTTTTGGCACTTGTAAATTATAGCCAGCGATCAAAATTTTGTAGGCAATGCCAGACCCAGAACCACCAGTACCCGCCACAAACTCAGCCACCACTGCCCCGATTAAGGCCAAACCGCCACTGATGCGTAACCCAGCCAAAAAGTAAGGCAACGCCGAGGGCAATCGCAAATAGAGCATGGTTTGCCAGCGCGAAGCTTTATAGAGCTTAAACAAATCGCCTAAATTAGAATCAATGCTATTCAGGCCAAAGGTGGTGTTGGAAATGACTGGAAACAGCGCCGCGATCCAGGCACAAATTACCAATGCACCAAAGGTGTTGTTCTTGAGCCAGATAATAATTAACGGCGCGATCGCTGCCAGGGGCGTAGTTTGGATCACCACCGCATAGGGGTAAAGACTTTTTTCGATCCACTTGCTCTGGGCAAACAAAATTGCCACAAACAACCCAGAAGCCGCCGACACCAGGAATGCCACCACCGTCACTGCCAAGGTATTTAACAGGGCGGGAAAAAGATTGCCCCATTCCTGCCGCATTGTTTTTAGCACTAACCAGGGCCCCGGCAAAATAAACGGCGGTGTATTGGTGACCCGAACTGACACCTCCCAGATTAATAAGACGGCCACGCCAACCAGCATAGGGGCGATCACATCCAGCGAAACTAACTTACGGAGATTTTTGAGCACAGACTTAGCGGTAAATAGATTTTGCCAGGAGGCGATCGATTTATTCATAGATTGCTTATGCAGATGGCGAGCGAGGCTTCAGTTTCAATTTTCAATTTTCAATTAATTGGAAGAAGGTATTGCGGTGCGGATTTTGCGATCGACGGTGGCTATTGCACATAATTATGATGCGAATGAATTATGCCAATGGCGACTGGCTTAGGCCATATCTTGCTGGCTAGGTGGTGGTAGGTGATGAGGAAACAATCAATCCTCTATCTCAATATGAGGAATTTCCTGGCAGACCTGTAATAAATACTTGCCATAGGCTCCCTTGGCCAACGGTTGAGCCAAATCCTTGAGGCGATCGGCATCAATATAGCCCTGTCGATAGGCGATTTCTTCAATACAGGCAATTTTTACGCCTTGCCGCTGCTCCAGGGTTTGAATAAAATTAGCCGCCTGATGCAAAGACTCATGGGTGCCCGTATCCAGCCAGGCATTGCCCCGCCCCAGGATTTCCACCTTTAAGTTGCCCTGTTTTAAATAGAGCATATTCAAATCGGTAATTTCCAGCTCACCCCGCGCCGAGGGCTGAAGTTGTGCCGCCAGGTCAACCACCTGAGAGTCATAGAAATAAATACCAGTGACCGCATAGTTAGACTTAGGCTCGGCTGGTTTTTCCGCCAGGCTGATTGCCCAACCCTGGCGATCGAACTCAATCACCCCATAGCGTTGTGGATCGGTGACCCGATAGCCAAACACGATCCCCCCTGTGTTCAACCGCGCCGATTCCCGCAGTTTGCTCCTCAGCCCCTGACCATAGAAAATGTTATCGCCCAGAATCAAACATACTGGCTGATGATTAATAAAATCCTTGGCCAATAAAAAAGCCTGCGCCAGCCCCTCTGGTTTCGGTTGTTCCATGTAACTAAACTCTAGTCCCCATTGGCTGCCATCCCCCAGTAATTGCTGAAACAGGGGTAAGTCACGGGGTGTAGAAATAATCATAATCTCGCGGATACCTGCCAACATCAGGATCGACAGCGGATAATAAATCATCGGTTTATCATAAACTGGCATCAGTTGTTTACTGATTACCTGGGTGATCGGATAGAGTCTGGTGCCCGATCCACCGGCGAGGATAATTCCTTTCATGGGTTAATTACTAAAGTTTGCGATTGCTTTTGATTCTGCCCCTGTCAGTCTATTTTATTAGGGTTTGGCCGTTGCCAGTGGCCTGATATCTGGATTATTTTGGTTTTCAGTTTGGGTTTTCAATTCGGCTAGTCTTGCTCATCTCTTGCCCATCTAATCACAATCGGCCAAGGGATCGAGGCTGGCCTGAGCATCATTACGGCAGATGCTCGTCATATAGAACAAATCGTTTAGAACAAATCGTTCATAGAGTGATTGGGCTCAAGCGATCGCCACGCCATTGCCAGCAAGTAACCCTGCCAGTCTGTTATGCCTCAATTTTAATTTGACATATGTAGTAGATCTAATTTAAAAACTCATCAACAGAGATCCTTAGAGATCCTTAACTAAGCCTTATACCTGGAGTGATGTAATGTTTTTATTGATATGCTGCAATAACAGTCTGTTTAGGTCTAAGTAAAAACACAACATAACGCTGTAAATTTTGGGCTCATGCTGACTTTCCTCAATGGAAGAGAATAACAACAAGTTTTTACCGATCGGGTGAAGTAGCTTGCAGTCAGGCATGTTAGGAGTAATTTAAGTAAATCCATTGGATTTGGTAGCCAAACCTCATCTTTGGTTACGATGGCGCAAGGACATGCATAAGAACAGGTGTGAGAATGGTTAAACCAAAAATAGAAACAAAACCTCAAATTAAAGCAAAAATGCGATCTCAAGCTCTCCGTCTAGCTGCTACAGCCCTTGCGGCAATGCTCACCTTCTTTGGCATTATTGGTTGGCATAACTATATACCAGCCGTCCAAGCCCAAGAGGCTCAAGAAACCATTGCCCCAGCCTCGATCGAAGCACGTTTGAATCAGGCCAACTTGACCCTGGCTGAAGTGGGCTCTGGCGTATATGCTCTGGTTGCCGATACCGACTTTCCGCCTGCTAGCGAGGATGTTGCCATCAGCAATGGTGGAATTGTAATTGGCAATGAGGGTGTATTGGTAATCGATCCATTTCAGTCTAAAGATCTGGGCAATTTGATCCTGGATGTGGCGGCCAGCTTGACTGAGCAACCAGTATTGTATGTGCTCAATACCCACTATCACTTTGACCATACCGGTGGTAATCCAGCCGCAGGCGATCGCGGCATTCCGATCATTGGTCGAGGGCTGATCCGGGAATTTATTGCCACTAACAACAAAGCATACGATCCCAGTCCCAAACTACCCGACCTGATTGTGAATAGTGAAACCGAGATCTGGCTGGGTGGTCGTCAGGTGCAAATCGAGCGGGTAGAAGGTCATTCCGGTGGTACTGACTTGATCGCCTATGTGCCTGATGCGGGGGTCTTATTCACTGGTGATATTGTCTTCCATCAGCGTTTCCCCTATCTAGGAGATGGTGATATCCGCGAGCTACAGGGTAGTTTATATCGTTTGATTGTCACTTTCCCCGATGCCACGGTGGTGCCTGGACATGGCCCTGTGACTGATTTGAGTGGTATTAAGGGTGCTCAAGAATACATTAGAGACCTGGAGCGGATGGCCTTGGATTGGAAGGCTCAGGATTTATCCCGCGAAGAGGCTTTTGCCCAATCAGCGATCCCGCCCGCTAAGTATAGCGACTTCAAGTTTCAGGCCATGTACGGCCCTAATGATATTGGTTTGAAGAGCAATTTAGAAGTTGCCTACGATCAAATTACTCAAAGTGCTCGGATTCCACTGATTCCATAGATTTGATTTTAAGCATGAGTTAACAGCTTGAAGCAACTTGAGTTGTCAAATTCGAGCTTGAGGCTAAGATGAGGCTAAGATATGGGGGGGGGTAGCGATCGTTGCCCCCTTTGTCTTTTGGTACCACTCTAGGCTAGCCATTCACTCCGGTTTTGCATCAGTCTGGGATGTGCTAGCTAAATTTATGCCCTATTCACGAATAACTAATGCCAACTGGCACAGTGGAGAATACCAATGCCATCAACGCCCAAAAAGCTATGTACAGAATCATTGTTGCAAATAAAAGCTTTTCAGGTTCTGCCTCCCGATCGCCTGGAATGGATTTGCGATCGGGCTGAGCATATTCAGCTTGGTGCTGGTGCAGTTGTGGTGGGTGAAGGTGAACCGCCGAAAGGATTTTTTATCCAGCTTAGCGGTCTGATCACGGTCACCCGCATGAGTAATGGGGCGGATATTCCCGTTGGCCGTCACCAGGCACCCGCTTTCTTTGGCGAAGTTCAATGTCTCACTGATGATCTAGTGCCAGTAACGCTTACGGTTGACAGCGACGTTGATCTATATCGTCTTGATTGTGCTGACTTCGTCGAAATGCTCCACAGTTGCCGGGAGTTTGAAAAAGATATTCTGCGCACGATGGAGCAGCGCTTGCGGGGGCTAGAATCATTTATTCGCAGTCGTGAAAAAATGGCAGCTCTAGGGACGTTGGCGGCAGGATTAGCCCATGAACTGAATAACCCAGCGGCGGCTCTGGTGCGTGCCCTCAAGGATGTTAAACCGGCTCTGTTGGAGTTGCAGCGGATGAATCTGGTCTATGGTCAACAGCAAGTGGACGAGGCCCATACTCAAAAATGGGAAGAATTGCGCGATCATGGGTTTGCCGCGATCGCCAACCCTAAAAATAACCCGATCGCTCAGGGAGAACGGGAAGATTTGCTCTCCGATTGGTTGGAGGATTATGGCGTAGAAAATGCTTGGAAACTGGCAGAGCCCCTGGCGGCAGGCGAAGTAGAGCCAGAAGTGCTAGATTCGCTGATGGAGCGCTGGCGGGATGATCCTTCGGAACTAAGGGATATGGGGTTGCGCTGGTTGGCGTTGTCCTTTGATGTGATGGGAATGATTAACAGCGGTTTGGATGGGGCGGAGCGCATTTCCACCCTGGTGCAATCGATGAAGTCTTATTCCTATATGGATCGGGCGGCTCAGCAGCAGGTGAATGTCCATGATGGAATTGAAGATACATTGCGCCTGTTTGCCTTCAAGCTTAAATATGGAATCAAGGTGGAGCGTTGCTATGACCAAGCATTGCCAGAAATCACCGCCTATGGCAGTGAGCTAAACCAAGTTTGGACTAATTTAATCGACAATGCGATCGATGCTGTAAATGAAAAAACTGCCAATGGAGATTCACCCAGAATCCAGATTCGCACCTGCCAAAAGGGCGATCGGCTCAGGGTTGAGCTTGAAGACAATGGCCCTGGTATTCCAGTGGAACTAAAAAACCGGATTCTGGAGCCATTTTTTACAACTAAGCCGATGGGCAAGGGCTCTGGTCTGGGGCTGGATGTGGTACGTCGGATTGTGGAAATCCGTCACAACGGTAGCTTGATCATAGATTCGGTGCCGGGTAAGACCTGTTTTGTGGTGTCATTACCTCTATAAATTTATTGGCAAAAACCTCGGCCATAAATGCTAGACCCACTCGTCATCATTTTCATCCCAATTAACTCTGGTATCAGGGCGACGCTGGTAATCGTAGTCATCCTTGGGGCGGCGATCGCTACGGCTGCTGGCAAAATTGCCAATTCGATCGATAATGTCATCAATGAAGTCGCCTTCATAGTAATCATCTTCATATTCAGCCTGCTCATAGATTTCCCGCGACAGGGTCGAGATCGCATCTTGCAACTCTAATTGTGCCGTATCAATGCGGGCATCGTCTTCCTGGGCGATCGCTTTTTCCAGGGTTTGAATTAGCTTATCTACATCCTTACGCCGCTCATAGCTGAGTAAATAGCCAAACTCCAGTGATAGTTCTTTCAACAAACGCTTAGAGCTGGTAATTAAATTTTCAGCACGATTGATTTTTTCAATTCGTTCCTTGCGCGATCGATCCTGCTCGGCATATTTTTCCGCCTCGGACACCATCCGCTCTACTTCCCGTTCGTCCAGGGTTGAAGCTCCTTTGATTGTGACGCGGCGCTCTACCCCAGTACGGCGATCGGTGGCCGTAACTGACAGGATGCCATCAGCGTTGAGATCAAACATCACATCAACTTGCGCCATCCCCTTCGATTGGGGTGAAATGCCACTCAGCTTGAATCGCCCCAGGGACTTGTTGCGCTTGGCCAGATCGCCCTCACCTTGCAGCACATGAATTTCCACCGAGGTTTGATTATCCTCTGCGGTGGTAAACAGGTCGGTTTTGCGAGTGGGAATTGTGGTATTACGGGTAATCAGCTTTTTGAAAATGCCGCCATAGGTTTCCACGCCCAAAGATAATGGCGTTACATCCAGCAGCAGCATGTCCTTGAGATCGCCAGTCAGGATTCCCGCCTGCACCGCTGCCCCCACTGCCACCACTTCATCGGGATTCACGCTCTGGTTGGGCTCTTTGTTGATATAGCTTCTAACTAACTCCTGCACCGCTGGCATTCGAGTTGAACCACCCACCAAAACCACCTCATCGATCTCACGGGTGGAAAGGCCAGAATCCCTCAGCACTTGCTCTATTGGTGCTTTCAGTCGCTCGATCAAATCCTCACACAAGCGCTCAAATTGCGATCGCTTTAGATCAATATCCATATGCAGCGGGCCATCGGCCGTTGCCGTGATGAAGGGCAAATTTATACTGGTGGCACCAACGGTAGACAATTCCACCTTGGCTTTCTCGGCCGCTTCCATCAAGCGTTGCAGTGCTTGACGCTCCCGGCGCAGATCTACTCCTTCCAGCTCTTTAAATTGCTCGGCCAGCCAATTAACAATTTTGCGATCGAAATCATCACCGCCCAATTGAGTATCGCCTGCTGTGCCCAGCACCTCAAAGACACCATCCCCCACTTCCAGGATCGAGACATCAAAAGTACCACCGCCCAGATCAAATACTAAAATGCGCTGACTTTCATTTTTATCCAGGCCATAGGCCAATGAAGCCGCGGTGGGCTCATTCAAAATCCGTTTTACTTCGATCCCGGCGATCCGACCCGCGTCCTTAGTGGCCTGACGTTGGGAATCATTAAAATAGGCTGGCACGGTGATCACTGCCCCAGTCACTTCTTCACCCAGGTAACGGGAAGCCTCATCCACCAACTTGCGGATCACCATGGCCGATAGCTCTTCTGGCGCAAAGTCCTTGCTCAGGCGCGGGCATTTCATCCTGATGTTGCCAGTTTGATCCCGAAAAACAGTGTAGGCAACCCGTTTGGCATCTTGATTCAATTCACTATACTTACGGCCAATGAAGCGCTTAGCCGAGTAAAAAGTATTTTCCGGGTTTAGCACCGCCTGTCGGCGAGCCATTTGACCAATTAGACGATCGCCATCCTTACTAAAACTCACCACCGATGGGGTTGTCCGGCTCCCCTCGGCATTTGCGATCGCGATCGGTTTTCCAGCTTCCATGACGGCAACAACCGAATTAGTTGTGCCCAAATCAATCCCAACTATTTTGCCCATTATTAAACTATAAGTTCCTGAAATAGACTTATCCCAGTTTGCAAAACTAAAGATGCTCAGGCAGTAATCAAATATCCCTGAATTTCTATGATTATCGGGGTCAAAACAAACAGCTAATAGTTAAGTTGGCTAGATTGGGTTTCCATACATAGCTCCGATCAGGATTGACTTATCTATCTGCACTTGTTTGCTGCGCCTGCTAATCTAGATTTCATCTCAACAAATCCAGGTATTAAATTATGCCGTAGCCCCAATCCATCCTGCATCTACACAATGACTAGGCACAAGGCTATTCTCTAGCACATTTTAGCTTATCTTCGATTCCAACCCTACGGCGATCGCCACTTATTCGCAAAAAACTTGAGATCACAACAAAAGCCCCCCACAGGAGGAGGCTTTTACTAATCAACATTAAAGCACTTAGCTTAGTTGTTGGCGATCATCGAACCTAGATTCAAAGATTCTAGATTCAAATATTCAAGCTGTTTAACTATTTTTAACTAGTTAAATTAGAACGAGAAAGTAGTTCTGATCGTACCCACATATGCTGTGCTGCGTTCTTCGTTATGCTGCGGATTGAAGATCACCAATACACCAGGAGTGATCGAGATGTGCTTGGAGAGCTTCCAGCGATATAGAGCTTCCAAATGGTAGGAAGTATCATCATCGGTGCCTTCGTTAGGGGTTACCGCAGGACCGCTGAAACTAGTTACGCGAGGTGGTTGACCAAACAGGATCGCACCAGTGCTACCTTCCATGAATAGATCGGGGAAGGAGAAGTGAGCCATCCAGTTAATCAAGTCAGCACTACCATTAAGGGTGCTACCTGCAGTGTTAGCGCTGATGAAGGATACCCAACCGCCAAAGTTGAAGCCTTGGCTGACGCGCCAGTTCATGTAGAACGCATAACGATCGGACTCAGTAGGGCGATCGCCGAATGGATCTTGAGAGAACTCACTACCAGTCGAAGAAGTCAGGTTAACATTGCCTTCGCTTTCATAGGCATGCTTGTAAGCCAATGCCAATTGCAACTTGTCATTAGGTTCAAATAGCAATTGCACCCCAGCACCGTAGGAACCACCAGTGATACCAGCTTCAGGATCAGCACTTTCATCCTTGTCACCAAGGTAGAATGCGTTGATCGCAAATTTTTCGTTAATCTGGAAGTTAACACCAGCACCAGCACCTTCAGGAGCACGGAACATGAATGGGTCTCTGCGGCCAAAGCGGGAGATTGCACCACTGTCAGAGCTGGCCAAGAATGGGTTCAAAACGCCAAATACGTCATCAGAATCCAGACCAATACCAAAGTAAGCCGTAATTCGCTCACCAACGGGGAAGCGGTACCAGAGGTTATCCAGCTCAAAGGTGTTACCAGTGTTGGTGTCAAAACCAAGTCTGGTCATATCAGTGGCTTGGTTAAAACGGGTAACATTACCAGCTTGAAGTCTGGTGGTCAAACGATCTCTCCCAGTAAAACTGGTATTGAAGTTCAAACGAACCCGACCGCTGAAGGTAACATTGGTGTCAGCCAAATCATCAGCACCAGCGGCACCAGAGAGAGCCAAGATGGCACGACCTGCCAATTTGGTGGTGGTGGAGAATTGCTGTGCTTCTAGTTGAGCGGTTTTTGCTTCTAGGGCATCAACCCGACCACGCAGGGCAGCTAGCTCAGCGGCAAACTCTTCTTGTAGTCTTTGTAATGCAGCTAAATCTTCTTTGCTGACTTTGTCGGCCAAACCGGACGAAATGATTTCGTTGATTTTGTCCAAACAAGCATTCAAACCAGCGGCAAATTCATACCTGGTCATAGCGCGTTGGCCACGATAGGTACGATCGGGATAACCAGCAATACAACCGTAGCGCTCTACTAGTGATTGCAAGGCGGTGAATGCCCAGTCAGTGGGTTGCACGTCGGTTAACTGAGATACAGAAGTAACCTGAGCCGTTTGCGTGGCGGCAGGAACCAATGCATCTCTGCTGATCGAATCGAGCACGCTAGCATCATAGTTTTGGGCTAGCAATTGGGGAGCGGATTGATTTACTTCAAGCTCGGTTTCTAGCTCGGCAGCTTTAGCACTCTGAGCAGTCAGAGCGGCAGCTACTAGCAAGGAACCAGCAGTTAATTTGTTCAATAGCTTAGACATTTTAATTTCCTCACACCTCAAAATGAAATGAGTTTACAGTGTGCCGCCCTATTCTTACACATGACATCGAATAGAAAAAGCCCTTCTTAGGTATGGTTTTTACGAAGACACTTAAAATCATTCATCTACGCTCTAATTTTAACCTATTCCCACCGCTTGTAAATGCTTTTGGAAGGTGCGGATTGCAAAAACGGGTTAAGTTTAGGTTATCTAGTTAACAGATTTCAAGCTTTGGCTGCGATTTTAAGGCATGAAATCTAAATTTTTGAATTTAAGATGCAGTTCCTGGAATTTGAAATTGCCAATCTTGTTTATTTAATCCGTGGGTTTTCCCCTAACTGCTAGCACACCTATCCTACCTACTACTCTGTCCTACTACTCTGTCTACTCTGTGAAAATTAGAGATGAGCAGTAATAGATTGAATAGTTTGCCTACTATCTATCTATCGTCAGCGGGTTGAGACAAAGCTAATCAATTATGGCGATCTTGACAAAGCACTAGTTCGATCGCTGTGGCTAATTAAATCTTAAAATTATGGTGGTAGGTCTGGGGCATCAGATCTAAGGCATCAGATTTGTTGCGTTTAAATGCCCAGCACATCAGGATAATAAATAGATTAAAAAATAGCGCGATCGCCCCAGAACGAGGCCAATTGATCGTTAGCGATCGCCTCTCTCGTCTCTCGGCGCACTTTTTATCTTAATTAATATCTTATTAATATTTGCCCAGGATATAACACCTAGGTTTTAGTTTAGGTTTGAACCCTGACCTCAAACCCCAGACAACACATCATCAACCAGTTGATTGAAGCGAGCCTTACCAGCTTCTCGATCGATGTTGCGCCACTGATCCAGAATTGACCACTTGATCGCATAGGCAAACAGAAAATTGAAACCAAATGGATCCATTACGCTAGCTTGCTCAGCAATGCGCCACATAATCTGATCGGATAGTTGTTCTAGTTCCATAAACTGAGCCTTTTCCAGCAAATCCTTGGCTCTGGGAATCCAGGGGAATTTTCCCGCCAATGAAAAATCAGGATGATTCCAATTGCGGCGAATATGATTAGAAAGCAGGATCACTGAGGGTAGTTCAGTTGAGTTGCGACCATAATGTCTTTGCCGTAGCGCCTTGAACACAATCCAAACTTCACAGATATCGGTGAATAATTTCTTGACCCCAGGATGTGATAATTTTGCCGCCGTTTTGGCCATAATGTCGCAAACCTGCTGGTTGGTCAGGTTCATCACCGCATCAAGGGCACGGAAATATTCGGCAATTGCTTTGATTTGTTCGTAGTCCTCTAGCTCAAGCGAATTCAATCGCTTGGTTAAGGTCTCATAACTAATCGGCAAATGTTGGATCTGAAAGTAGCCATCGTCTGCCACTTTTAAATGGGGCAAACTGGAGGCCAGTCCATAGTAGCGATCGCTCAATTTAAACTCCTGCTCATCCTCTAGTCAACATACCAATTACCAAATCGGTCTACCAAATCGGTCTACCAAATCGTTGGCTGTGCGGCAATTGTTTCACTTCAATAATTACTTAAATCATCCTAATTAGCATTAGTGATAGAGACTGAGTTACTTTCAATCTTCAAACTAATTATTACTAATTATTACTAATTATTTTATTACTAATTATTGAAAATAGCCCTCTACAATCGCTCTGAAGCGGGGCAGCAAATATTGCATTAACATGCCAGCAGCGCTGTTGTCACTCAAATCTACTAACACCTCTTGACCTTCCAGGCGCACCTTAATCGATTCATAATTGGGGCTGGTATCAAAATCAACCCCCTTTTCCAAGAAGTCTTGTGCTACCGAGATGATGAACTGAGCCATCGGGTCATCTTCAATATTGACAGAATTAGACTTGAGATCTTCCACACTCAATAGCTTCTCGGGCAACAGGATCGTTACTTTTTGCTCTGGAGCCAGCTCTGGTACTTTGCGGCGACAAACCTCTAGCAGCAGTTGGCGCAAGAAATCGCGGTTGTTAAATTCTACAGCCACGCGCTCATAGAGTCTCTGGCTGAAATACTGCGCCATTTTACTCTTCAAAGCAAGCAGGGCATCCCTGGCAGCGATCCGGATTGCTTCTTCTGAAGATGATTGGGTACGTTTTGCGTCTTCTCTGGCCTCTTTGCGAATTGACTCAGCTTCTCGCTTAGCGTCGGCAATGATTTGACGTGCTTTTTGGTGAGCTTGATCAGTAATCTTTTGTGCTTGATCCTCACCAGACTTAATCCCCTCGCTTTTGAGGCGATCGATTAGTTCTTGTACCCCTTTAGATGCTTGTAGCTCCATGTGGCTTACCTAAAATTACCTAAAATTACTTAAATTTGCTTAACTATGAATACCGCTACTTGGTTAATCGATTGTGAATCGAAATATTGAAATATATTTAACTTTAACTCGCAATCGCCTCAATTCAACTAATTCAGGGCTGTGGATTTGGCCTCAGAAAGGATATTTCCATAAAATGCGATAGAAGATTTGCCAAAGCCTGATGTTTTGATGTAAAAGCCTGATGTTTTGATGTAAAAGCTTAATGTTTTCATGTATAGGACAAGTAAATCACGATCTTCGCCGCCATTAGATTTAGATAGGGTATTTACATCAGCGGCCAAATAATCCAAATAATAACGAATATTGAGACTGAGTGATTAGCTATTTGTTTAACTCACTCTAGCTTGATCCTAGGTGCCCTAAATATCATAAGCGATCGAGGTAGGAGTATTGTTACTACAACAAATACATAATGACTAATTTTTGAATTTCCGGGATCAGCAATTGGTTATGATTAACTTGCAATCATAAGCTGGAGCGATTCTATCTTTAAATCTGGATCTGTAAATAAATCTGTAAATCTGGATCTGTAAATAAATTAGAGCAACCTATGCCCACCCTCAACCGTCGCATTCAAAACTTTTACGATACTTCGTCCTCGTTGTGGGAGAAAGTTTGGGGCGAGCATATGCATCATGGCTATTACGCCACCGGTGAAACCAATCTGACTAAGGATCGCCGCCAGGCTCAAATTGACCTGATTGAGGAGATCTTGATCTGGGCATTACCGAAGCATCAATTACCATCGCTAGACCCAGCACCCAAAATTCTGGATGTGGGTTGTGGCATTGGTGGTAGCTCGATCTATTTGGCGCAGAAATATAGCGCCGATCGGGCCCAGGTGACTGGCCTTACCCTCAGTCCAGTTCAGGCGGCTAGGGCGAGCCAAAGGGCGATCGAAAACAAAGTCAACGATCGCACTGGTTTTCAGGTTGCTGATGCCATGGCAATGCCCTTTGACGATCATAGTTTTGACCTGATCTGGTCGCTGGAAAGCGGTGAGCATATGCCCGACAAAGCAGAATTTTTACGCGAATGTTACCGGGTGCTCAAGCCAGGCGGCAGACTGATTTTTGTGACCTGGTGCCATCGACCCACCAGCGATCGCCCCCTCAGCAAAGACGAACAGCAGCATTTGCAAAGAATTTATGATGTCTATTGTTTGCCCTATGTAATTTCGTTGCCGGAATATGCGGCGATCGCCCGGTCGCTAAATTTCCAGCAACTTAAAACCGCTGATTGGTCAGCGCAGGTGGCACCATTCTGGGATGAAGTGATCGACTCGGCCATTTCGATCAACTCGGCGATCGGCCTCTTGCAAGCAGGTTTACCCAGCATCATTGCCGCCTTGTCATTACGACAGATGGCGCGGGGCTATGAGCGCGGGTTGGTAAAATTTGGCCTATTGACAGCAGTTAAATAAGCAAGCAATCAGGCGATAATTAGGCGATCGCCGAACCAATATCCGGTGGTACATCCTGCAAACGGCCATTACCCACCGCCTTAATCGCCTCGTGTAAATCCACATCACCAGTATAAAGAGCTTTACCTAAGATTGCCGCATTCACCCCCAGCGATTCCAGGGCTAGCAAACTAAGCAGATCGGTAACCGAGCTAATTCCGCCCGAAGCGATCACAGGCACACTGACCACTTCGGCCAAAGACCTGAGTGCTTCTAGGTTGGGGCCTTGCATGGTGCCGTCGCGGTGAATATCGGTATAAATAATTCCCGCCACGCCAAAGGCAGTCATGCGCTGAGCCAGATTGGTGGCGATCACCTCCGAGTTTTCCATCCAGCCCCTGGTTGCGACTTTGCCATTACGGGCATCAATGCCTGCAAACACTTGACCAGGAAATTCTGCGCAAATATCGGCCACCAACTGCGGTTGCTCCACGGCGATCGTACCGACAATCACCCGACTCACGCCGGCGGCAAAAATCGACATAATACTTTGCCGATCACGCAAACCACCACCCACCTGCACATGCATGGGAATGGAACGGGCGATCGCTTCGATTACCTTTAAATTTTTGGGCTCTCCCTCTTTGGCCCCATCTAAATCCACCACATGAAGCCGCTTTGCACCCTGGTTATACCAACGTTGCGCGATTTCTAATGGGTCATCGCCAAATACTTCCGACTTATCATAGTCACCTTGATAAAGCCTGACGCAGCGACCATCTAAAATATCAATTGCAGGAATTATGTCCATATTACATATTCTGATCCCGGTAGCCTATTGTATCGAGTTTATGGGACTTGGGGGAATCACTTTTATGGCGTAAGCCTGTTTCTGCGACTTTTAGCTGACGATCGGCCAGTTTTTTGTTAAGCAATGTTGCGAGTGGCGGTCAAACGCCGTGATCTTGCCCGATTGTCCCGTTGCCGTAATGACGATCGCCTGGCAATTAAGTTGCCCTGCAAATCAAAGAAATCAAACAAATCTAAAGAAACCAAAAAACAAGACGGACTAACTAAAGCCCACCTTGCTGATCGATATTCACTTTTAAACTCTCAAACTGGCAAATCAAACTGGCAAATCAAACTAGTTATGCTTAATTAAGCCCAATCAGCCCAAGCTATGAGCGACTCAACATGGCGATCGCTGGGGCAGTTTTGATCGCCGCTTGATCAAATTCAGCAGGCAACGATCGTTGATAGACCAGTGGTGGCGTACCCACATCAGGATTATCCAGATCTGGCACAGCAGCCCGCACCAGCGCCGTATATTTGCCGATCGTGGCATCATACACCTGGGTCATAATCTTGGGATAGAAGCCAATCCCAATAATTGGCACTAGCAGACAGGCAATAATAAACACTTCCCGTGGCTCGGCATCGATCAGGGCTTCTTTGCTGGTTAGTTCCTTATTCTCCGCACCATAGAAAATCTCGCGCAGCATTGAGAGCAAATAAACAGGTGTCAGGATTACCCCCACCGCCATTAGCACTACCGCCACCACCTTGAAGGTGCCGCTATAGGCATCAGAGGTCGCAAAACCAACAAATATCATTACCTCGGCCACGAACCCACTCATCCCCGGCAACGCCAGCGAAGCCAACGAACAGGTGGTAAACATGGCAAATATTTTTGGCATTTTTTGCCCCACGCCGCCCATCTCGTCCAGAATCAAAGTATGGGTGCGATCGTAGGTGGCACCAACCAAGAAGAATAAACTAGCGCCAATCAAACCGTGGGAAATCATTTGCAGCATTGCCCCACTCAGCCCCAGGTTAGTAAAAGAGGCCAAGCCAATCAGCACAAATCCCATGTGGGAGATCGATGAATAGGCGATCTTACGTTTCAGGTTTCGCTGCGCAAAAGAGGTCAAGGCCGCATAAATAATATTGACAATCCCCAGAATCACCAGCACTGGTGCAAACACCGCATGGGCATCGGGTAACATCCCCACATTCATTCTAAATAGGGCATAGCCACCCATTTTCAATAAAATTCCAGCCAGGAGCATATGTACTGGGGCGGTTGCCTCGCCGTGGGCATCCGGCAGCCAGGTATGCAGCGGGAAGATCGGCAGTTTCACGCCATAGGAAATTAATAGCCCCGCATAGACAAAAAGCTGGAAGGTCAGCGGCAAGTCCTTTTCGGCCAGCGATCGCATATCAAAGGTGGTGGTGTCGCCATAGAACGCCATCGCCAAGCCCGCAGTAAGAATAAACAGCGATCCGCCAGCGGTATAGAGAATAAACTTAGTGGCCGCGTATTGGCGCTTTTTGCCACCCCAAATCGAAAGTAGCAAATAAACAGGAATTAGCTCCAGCTCCCACATCAGGAAGAACAACAACATATCCTGCACCGCAAACACACCGATTTGGCCGCCGTACATGGACAACATCAAAAAGTAGAACAGACGTGGCTTCAGCGAAACTGGCCAGGCCGCCAGGATCGCCAGGGTGGTAATAAAACTGGTCAACAACACCAGCGACATCGACAAACCATCTACACCCACTGACCAATTCAAGCCTAGTTGGGGTACCCAGCTATAGCTCTCTACTAGCTGCAGGTCTGGGCTGGACATGTCATAGCTAGAGTAGAAGCCATACACCAAGATGGCAAAGTCGATCAGACCAATTACCAGGGCATACCAACGTATGGTTTTACCATCGCCTTTATCCGGCACCAGGGGGATGAATAGCGACATCACCACTGGAAATATGATGGTGAATGTGAGCCAGGGAAAATTTTGCAGATCGAGCATAGGAAAAAATTTTAGGCTGTTTAATTACTAGTGGGTATCTACTTATTACTAGTGTTGTTGCTGGTCAGGTTTGCCGATCGGCTTAATTATTTGGAGCTTAGACTTGTGATCCTGGCCAAATTACCGGATTTAAATTCAATCATCTGATTCTGATATGACCAACCGATTAACTTAATTAACTAAGTTTTTTAGATGGTCTAGGATCTGGGGGATCGGAATGATTGCTTTACTCATTTAATCGCCAAAATACAAAGGCTAAACCTGTTGAGCAATTGTAACTATAGATCGATTAAAAGCAACGATCTATTAAGGGTTAATTAATATGGTTGGCACAAAATAATTAAGCGCGATCGCATATGCACCTGTTTATGAAAATGCCAACGTAAAGGCCAGCGTAAAAACTAGCTCACATAACCTAGCCCAAGCAAAATCAACAACAAAAGCCCAAACCCCAAGCGATACCAAACAAACACCCAGGTACTTTGGGTCTGGAAAAATTTCAGCAGCCAGGCGATCGCCAGGTATGAAGAAACCAACGAGGCGATCATCGCTACCCCAAATGCCCCTGCCCCCATATCGCCAAAGCCACTATCAAACATGGCTTCCAGTTCTACCAGACCAGCGATTAAAATTGCCGGCGTGCCCAACAAAAACGAAAACCGAGCCGCAGGGGCTCGCTCCAAGCCCAGAAACAGGCCAGCGGTGAGCGTAGAACCAGAACGGGATACCCCAGGAATGATCGCCAGCATCTCCGCCAGACCAATCCAGAGCGCATCCATGATCGTAATGTTATTCAATCTACGTTTACGCAGCCCGACCTTTTCGGCCAAGGCCAGCAAAAGCGCCATTACGATCGAGGCAATGGCGATCGCGGCCACACTGCGCAATGGCGAATTATCATAGTCGGTCACGAACAATTTAATATAGAGGCCACCAATCACAATTGGAATAGTGCCCAGAATAATGCCGATCGCCAACCGCAGTTCCAGCGCATCATAGTTAGCCTTGCGGATTGCGCGCACACTGCCGATCGCAATTTGAGCCAGATCAGTCCAGAAGTACCACAACACCGCCGCCACACTACCCAGTTGAATTGCGGCAGCAAAGCTAGCCCCAGGATCGCCCCAACCCAATAAAACCGGTACTACCTTGACATGAGCAGTGCTACTAATTGGTAAAAACTCAGTAATGCCCTGCACCAAGCCCAGCACCAAAGCCTTCAGATATTCCATGTGTTAATTACTAATTGACCCAAATATTTTGCTGCCCAGTTATCAATAATCGATAATCAATAATCAATATAAATATGCAGTCTAGTCTAAGATTTTTCGTCAGATCGAGTCAGATTGAGCCACATCGATCGTGATCAATCTAACGATCGCGCTCAGAAACTGTAATAATTAAAGAATATGACATTTCTTTTGATGGGGTTATAGATCGATATGGATTTAAGAGTATTAATTGTATTGGGTCCAATTGTATTAGTGATTGGCTGGGCTGCTTTTAACATCCTGACAGCAGCGGCAAAAGGCGAAGCCAAATTATTTGGTAAACGCGGTAACAACCCGCTGGATCTAAACGAAGAATAAGCGTTTAGAAATAGCCTTAGATTAAGCCCTGGATCAAGTTAGTTATTTCAGTCGCAATGGTTGAGCGTTGATCATGTTAATCATATCTAGCACTCTCTAGCCATTGCCAAGCTAGCCTAGAGCCACACTAAATCATTGGTCTGGATCATTGGTCTGCACAAGAATTAGCCTGGGGGTGTTTGTGAGCATCCCCATGTTTTTGCACCTGATTTTTTGAGTAGAGGCAACATGAGGCAACAAGGAACACAAACCCTTTGCCACGAGATGCTAAATTGAGAATCATCAGAAGAAATAGGATCGTTAGGTTAAATAACTGTGATTATGGTAGATGAAAATAAGCTAGGCGAGTATATGCCTGGTTTAGAAGGGGTTCCGGCAACTCGCTCCAACATCAGCTACATTGATGGCAAACAGGGCATATTAGAATATCGCGGTATTAGCATTGATGAGTTATGCAAACATAGCAGTTTTTTAGAAACAGCCTTCCTGCTTATTTTTGGTAATTTGCCCACGGAAGATGAGCTAAAAGAGTTTGATCACGATGTATTACATCGTCGCCGGATTAAATATCGAATCCGCGATATGATCAAATCTTTTCCCGACAATGGCCATCCGATGGATGCGTTGCAAACCTGCGTTTCCGCGATGGGCTTGTTCTATCCGATCGCTACGCCCAAAGATCTCAAGAGTCCTGACTATATCAGGGATGTAACCCTGCGCTTGCTGGCCAAAATCCCCACCATGGTTGCCACCTTCCATATGATGCGCCAGGGCAATGATCCAGTTTTGCCCCGCGATGATCTGAGCTATGCCGCCAATTTCCTCTATATGCTCAATGGCGAAGAACCAGATCTATTCATGGCCAAAATTTTTGATATTTGCCTGCTCCTGCATGGTGAGCATACGGTGAATGCTTCTACCTTCTGCGCCCTGGTTACGGCTTCTACCCTTTCTGACCCTTTTAGTGTACTGGCCGCGGCGATCGGCACCCTCAGTGGCCCCTTGCATGGTGGCGCAAATGAGCAGGTGATGGTGATGCTTGAAGAGATTGGCTCGGCGGAAAACGTGGAAGCCTATTTAGAGGGCAAGCTCACTCGCAAAGAAAAAATTATGGGCTTTGGCCACCGGGTTTATAAGGTCAAAGATCCACGGGCGATCATTTTGCAGGGATTGGCTAGGGAATTGTTTGATAAGTATGGCCATGATCCCTACTATGAAGTGGCGCTCAGACTGGAGGAAGTGGCGCTCGAAAAGCTGGCTCACCGCAATATCTATCCAAATGTAGATTTTTATTCTGGTCTGGTCTACAAAAAATTAGGTATCCCGGTCGATCTGTTTACGCCGATCTTTGCGATCGCCAGGGTGACCGGCTGGCTAGCCCACTGGAAAGAGCAATTGGTGGATAATCGCCTGTTCCGGCCAACCCAGGTATATACCGGTAAGCGGGATATTCGCTATATGCCGATCGCCGATCGCACGATCCACAACCTCTAACCGATCGCAACCAGATCCAGATTAGGTCTAGATTGAGTTACTTAAATTAGCTACTTTGCTAGCCAGAGTTACCGCAGATCTAAGCCCTGTGCCTGGCTAGAATACGATCGCAAAGATCTCAAATTGGCTCTATTAAGGCGACGTTGGTTATGGCATTAGCTACGATCTGGCTCTATATTTATATTATTTATTATATGGATTATCGATATGGGGTTAGTGGCAACGGTAACCGATGAAAATTGTGATTGTGGCTGAGTCGATAATCTAGGCAAGCCATAAAGGCGGGAAACCTCACCCCCTCGATCGCCAAGGTCTTGTATCCTCTAAATATATGCTTTGTCATTTTGCAACAGACAATTTAGCGCGTCGATGATTTGGAGCTGATTTACTAAATTTACTAAAGCCTAAAGCCAGCACTAATCTAGATTGCAACGGCTGATCTGGTGGGCTTTGTAACAATTACCACTAACTGTTAGTCTAAATAATCAACTATTTCATTACCTTGATTGCCCTAGATTTAATTAATTGCTGCAATCATAATTAATGGAATTGATGGGGCTAAACACTCAACCATTAGACTATTAGAGACTTAGAGACTTAGTGTTAGATTAAATAGACATTAGCGATCAGCGCAGCATAGACCGTCTTAAACATTTGGGAAATTTAAACTATCCGTACCGCCATTATGATGACACCTGAAAGAATCAGCCAACGCGCCTCGATTTTGGGTACTCAAGTTATCAGCAAAGCCACAGCCAGACGCTTAGGCATTGTGACCGAGGTTTGGCTTGATGTAGACCAAAGAACAATTATGGGATTTACGGTGGCGCAGAGCTTTTTGCCTGGCACCCCAATTGGTTTTGGCGAGACCTTCTATCTGCCCTTAACAGCAATTTCCCTGCTGGGCCCCGATGCGATTTTGATCGATGATGAAACTTCGCTCCAGGAAATCGAAGTTAGCGATCGCTACACTACTCTAATTGGCGATGAAGTGGTAACTGAATCCGGCGAGCTACTGGGCAAAGTGAGGGACTATCGCTTTGATGCCAGATCCGGCGAGTTATTCTACTTAATTATTTCCTCGGTGAGCAGCCCCTATGTACCATCTGTGCTAATTAGCACCTATGAGTTGGATGTCAATGAAATCATTGCCGTAGGCCGCGAAAAATTAATTGTCACCGAGGGCATGGAAGAGCGCCTGACTCAGCTTAATCGCGGTTTGCTAGAGCAATTGGGCTTGGGTAAACCACCCTGGGAAAGTGATTATGAGGATGATTTCTTCCAACCAACACCAATTTCTGGGAATGCCCTGGGCTCTGGCCAACGTAGTAGTCCCTATGCCGCTCCATCCTACGGCGATCCCTATGCTGAACCAGTTTATCGCCGCGAAGAAGCCTGGGAAGAGGAGGATAATTGGGCGGATGAACGTGCTGCTGCCGCTCCACCACCAAGGCAAGCCCGCCGCAGCCAACCAATCACCCCACCGCCACCACCACCACCGATCGAAGACGATGAATATTATGACGACGACTTCGACGATGAGTATGAAATGGAGTATGTCGATCGCCGTGAGCGCAAATATATAGACAGCAGTCGCGCCAAGCAAGCTGAGATCCCCACCAACCCAGAGCCAGAAAAACAGCCTTTCTATGACGAAACCCAACAAAAGATTGAAGATGCCTGGTCAGATGGTGGCATGAAAAAACGGCAGCGATTGCCGGAAGAGGAGTTTGAAGAGCTTTAATTGGGCTTTAATTGGGTTGCAAATATGAACTTAACTGATGCCTTGCCCACCTTTACGATCGCCCTGCGCGAAGGGGTAGAAGTGGCTCTGGTGGTGGGAATTGTGTTGGCCTATCTGCAAAAAGTGCAACGCCAGGATTTATACCGTGCGGTGTTTCAAGGAATTGGTGCCGGGATCTTGGCCAGTTGTTTGATCGCGGCTGGCTTCTATTGGGGCTTGGCGGAAATATCCCTCAGTTCGCCCTTAGTTAAGCAATTGGTGGAAACGGGCATTTGTATCCTGGCGATCGCCATGCTTTCGTGGATGCTGCTCTGGATGACCAGGCAGGGCAAAAAAATCAAAGGTGAGATTGAAAGTAATTTAGATCTTGCCCTCGCTGCTCCTGATCACCCTACTCAGGGTAATAATGCGGCTGGGGCGATCTTCAGCCTGATTGCCCTGGCTACTTTGCGCGAAGGATTCGAGGTGGTGTTATTTATTGCCGCCCGATTTGAACAAAGCTATATGGCCGCATTGGGCGCAATCAGTGGATTTGCTGGGGCAGTGGTCTTTGCGATCGCCCTGTTCAAGTTTGGCGTACGCATTAATATCAGGTTGTTTTTTCAAACCGTTGGTACTCTGTTGCTCCTGATTGTGGCGGGTTTAGTTATCTCGGCGTTGGGGCATTTTGATAAGGCCGTGGCGATCGCGGCGCAATCTAGCCCTAGCCTGGCTCAAATTTGCTTTGCCAAAGATTCCTGCATCCTGGGCGATCTAATCTGGGATTTGCGCGCCATCCTGCCTGCCAAACAATTCCCTGGTGTAATTCTACATACTTTGCTGGGTTATCGGGATCAGTTGCTCTGGGGGCAAGCGATCGTCTATGTGTTTTTCCTAGTCACGGTTGGCGGCGCATATTGGCGGAGTTTTAGCGATCGGCTTAATTCAACCAGATCAGCCAGTTCAACCAAATCAACCATTGCAACCAAGACAATTCCATCGAGTCCATCGGGCTCAAGTAATTGAACTGAGCAAATAATTTAAGATGATTAGATTATTAGCTAGTAGCCATGAATTGCCTTCCCCCCTAACCTAAAATAGGCAACAGGATTTGTAGTAAATGGCATACTGATATGACTAATCTTCGGTTATATTCATAAGCTATTAATTTAATCTATCTGGATTGATTAACTACATTGGTTAACCACAAAGATCATGCATCCTTGCCGCTTCGATCGGGTAGATGGCGAGATCCCCTTAATTTAGATATTTAAATTGGCTGAATATTGAATATTACTCCCATTCACAATTAATTTCGTACAGCACTATTTGAACCGATCGAATAGCTGATTAAGCTGGTTGGCAACTGCCCCAATGATCCAAACCCTGAGCCTAAATTAAATCCATCAACTAATAGACGTGGCGAGAAAATCCCCCACTTTTTAGCCCAGATTTTCGGCAAGCATTAGAAATCTGTAAGCATTGGCAAATTATTGAAGCATTGAGAGATAGGAATCGAATCAAATAACAAAATGGAAATCAAACTAACAAGCAAAACTGCCCCCGATTGGACTGGCGATGGCTTAGCGATCGCTACCTTTGGCCAGGAAACTGTGGCCGCTGCCCTCAATCAGCAATTATTAAACCTGGATCAAACCACCCTGTTAGGCACATTACAGGAGATTGTCACCGAAGCTGAATATAAAGGCGATAGTGGCAGCATGGTTAGTGGCCGGGTTGGTGGTAGCGCCGCGATCCGCAAGGTGATGTTAGTCGGACTAGGTGATCCTGCCCAGGGTACGATCGACAATTGGCGCAAGGCAGCAGCGCAGGCAGTTAAATGGGCAAATGGAGCTAAGTGTAAAACTCTAGCTCTATCTTTCCCGCTCTACAATCTTGACCAGGAGCTAACCGCCCAGGCGATCGCCGAAGGGGCATTACTGGCAGCTCACCAGGACAATCGATTTAAATCCCAGGATATAGATGATGAAACGCCTAAAAATGGCGATAGCTTGGAGTTGGTGGAGATCCTTGGTCTGGATAGCGATGCTGCTCAAGCTGGATTAACCAGAGCAAAGCAAATTGCTGATGGTGTGATTTTGACCCGTGAATTGGTTTCTGCGCCTGCGAATGTAATTACCCCAGAGGCATTGGCAGAGACTGCACTAGCGATCGCCAGTGATTATAGCGATTGTATGACCGTTGAAGTCCTGGAGCGAGAACAATGCGAGGCGATGGGGATGGGAGCATATCTTGGCGTGTCCCAGGCTTCCGAGCTACCACCCAAATTTATCCATCTTACTTATTCTGGTAAATCCAGCGGTGATGAAGCAGCTAAGCGAAAGCTGGCGATCGTCGGTAAGGGGGTTACGTTCGATTCCGGTGGCCTCAACATCAAAGCCGGTGCCAATAGTGGCATTGCGATGATGAAAACCGATATGGGCGGGGCAGGCGCGACTCTGGGGGCAGCCAAGGCGATCGCTCAGATCAAACCCCAGGACATTGAAATTCACTTCATTGTGGCCGCCTGTGAAAATATGATCAGTGGCCGAGCGATCCACCCCGGCGATATTTTGACTGCTTCCAATGGCAAAACGATCGAAGTAAATAACACCGATGCCGAAGGTAGGCTGACCCTGGCCGATGCCTTGGTGTTTGCCGACAAATTGGAGCTGGATGGAATCGTCGATCTAGCTACCCTAACTGGGGCTTGCGTGGTGGCCTTGGGCGATGAGATCGCTGGGATGTGGTCAAATGATGATGACCTGGCTGGCACGATCCATGCGGCGGCTAAGTTGGCTGGTGAAAAATTCTGGCGGATGCCGTTGGAAGAACCCTACTTTGAAGCGATGAAGTCGGTGGTGGCTGATTTTAAAAATACTGGCAATCGTGCTGGTGGGGCGATCACAGCGGCGTTGTTCCTGAAGAAATTTGTGGCCAATACTCCGGCCTGGGCACATCTGGATATCGCAGGACCCGTTTGGACGGATAAGGATTCTGGTGCTTATACTAATCCTGGTGGGACTGGTTATCCGGTGCGAACGTTGGTTAATCTGGCGCTAAGTTTCTAGTTGCAAACGAAAATCAATTTATTAAGAGCGGTAATCCACACTTTTACCGCTATTTCTTTTTTTGTATTCTACATTAGAAATACAGTTAGTAATTTACTTGTTCATATTTATTGCAAGCAGATTTTAACTTTAAACACACTTATTAAATCCTATTTAAAGTAATGACTGAAGTTATCAGACAACATCTAGTGCCTCGCTCATACTTACGAAATTTTTCAATTCAAGAAAGGTCTGCGCAAAAAAACAATAAAAAACAGAGGGGGAGTCAAGTATTTTCTTTTGATAAAGACGAAAATAAAGTGTTTAAAGCCAATATAGAGAACGTTGCTGTTGAAAAATATTTTTATGATCTTACCTCAGCTCCTCCTGCTGACAGACAAAAGGTAGAGAAAGAACTTGGACTCATTGAAAGTCAGCAATCGCCTTTTATTAATGACTTGTTGTCAAGAGTTGGCCAAATCCAGAATTTAGATAATAATTTGCACTCAACGGATTTAATTTCCGATGTTGAGAAAGAATACTTATCTGAATTTGTTGCAGTTCAGGGGCTGAGGACAAGGAAGATAAGAAACCTACAAAATCAAGCTAAACAACATCCATCTACTGTCTCAAAGAAACAAGATCTGGTTAAATCCACGGCCAATAATATACTGGTAGCTAATGGCCAGAATGATTTAAATGAGGAAGTTTTAATAAATGGTTTATCTCAATTGGTTGATAAGGTAGTGAATGATGAGCCAGAGCTTCAGCGTCGTCTTATTGAAAATCGTTTTGAAGAATATGCTTTAAAGCTTCGCAATGACTTTATTTGGATATTTGGGGTTAATGAAAGTGAGATGAGCTTTTATACCTCTGATCATCCTGTTGCGTCGTCGCTTAATGGTCTATTTTTGCCTGGGAGTGAAATAGCGTTTCCTCTGAGTAAAGATCTTATATTAGTAGTTAAAGATAAGGCTCATTACACAGATGATCTTGACAAAGATAATAAAGTTTTGAAAATGACTGAAGAAGATGTCAAACACTACAATTCACTGCAAGTGAAAGATAGTAATAGGTTTGTCTTTTCCAGCATTGATAACTTTGATTTAGCAAAACAAATTTGCCAAGAAAATCAATAAGTATGTTTTAAAGAAAAAAGATCGTCTACCCTTAGCTTTAACTATTCGGGTTGGCGATCGCATTGAGATCTAAATGTTCTAAGGAGATCACAAGATCACATGGACATTAAGCTCAGTGGCGACTGTCCCTGTGGCAAAGTGCGTTGTGACTATGCTGGCCGACCATTGGCGATGGGGTATTTAATTTCTAACCAAACAAATACCCCAGCAACTTAAAGCCAGGGTAAATGCGTGTAAATTATGGGATAAAAATAGCTCTGCCAAAAACTAGCTGTAGTCCTTACCCAAAATCTGGGCAACTTCCTTGGCAAAATAAGTCAAAATCACATCTGCGCCAGCCCGTTTCATCGCGGTCAGAGTTTCCAGCATAATTTTTTTGCCATCCACCCAGCCCTTTTCCTCAGCCGCCTTGATCATGGCATATTCACCACTGACGTTATAGGCCGCCACAGGTAGATCGGTGGCTTCTTTCACCTTATAGATAATATCTAAATAGGCCAACGCTGGCTTCACCATCACAATATCCGCACCCTCGTCAATATCCAGGGCGATCTCCTTGAGGGCTTCGCGCGAATTGGCCGGGTCCATCTGATAGGTTTTTTTATCGCCAGATTTGGGCGCAGAACCCAATGCATCGCGGAAGGGGCCATAGTAGGCCGAAGCATATTTAGCCGAATAGGCCATAATACTAACCCGATCGAACCCGTTTTCATCCAGCGCATCGCGGATCGCGCCAATTCGACCATCCATCATATCCGAGGGAGCCACCATATCTGCGCCAGCTTCCGCCTGGGATAGCGCCATTTTAACCAGCACCTCTACGGTTTCATCATTCAAGATATAACCATCTTCACCCAGCAAACCATCATGGCCGTGGCTGGTAAATGGGTCTAGCGCCACATCGGTGATCACAATAATGTCGGGGATTTCTTTTTTGATTTCCCGCACCGTTTGTTGGATCAGGCCATTGGGGTTATAGCTTTCGCTGCCAGTGTCATCTTTCTTATGCTCCAGGATCGCTGGGAACAGGGCGATCGCATTAATTCCCAATGCATACACCTCGGTAATTTCCTTGAGCAGCAGATCGGGCGTAAAGCGATAGCATCCAGGCATGGAAGGCACTTCAACCTTGTGGCTTTCGTTGTTAGCATCTTCCATCACGAACATGGGATAGATCAAATCATTGACCGTGAGGGTGGTCTCTTTGACCAGATTGCGAACTGTTTGGTTGCGTCTGAGGCGACGTGGGCGATGGGTTTGTAACATGCTGCTTGCTGTAAGATTTTTTAGTAGGGCTTTTTAGTGAGGCTTGGCTTTTAAAAACAGAGAAAACTAAAACTTATTAATACTAATTACTGCTAACTAGATTTCAATGGAAAAGCGCTAGAACTATCTCCCTGAATTGCTCCACTTTTGTTTATAGAATCAAGCGTTTATGCAATTCGTTTATTTAACTTGCAAGTAGATAGTTTAAAGATCAATCTGGATTAACTCCCGACCCAAGATCGATAAAAATCAATAATCCAGTGCTTTCTATCTATCTATTAAATATCGGTTGCAGGGCGATCGCGCTATTTGTTTACCTTTTGCAACACATAGTTATATTTGCGATTTAATTAAGAAACGGCAACGGACTTGTAGAATAGGGATCGCAATTGCACGATCAAACCATGAGCCAACCAAAAGACTTTCAATCGATAATTCTGTCCCTGCAACAATACTGGAGCGATCGCGGTTGTTTGATTGCTCAGCCCTACGACACCGAAAAAGGCGCTGGCACCAACAGCCCCCATTCTTTTCTGCGGGCGATCGGCCCTGAGCCCTGGAGCGTGGCCTATGTGGAACCCTGTCGCCGTCCCACCGATGGCCGCTATGGCGAGAACCCAAATCGATTGCAGCATTACTATCAATTTCAAGTGTTGCTCAAGCCCTCGCCCGATGATGTACTAAACCAGTATCTCGATAGCCTCAAAATGCTGGGAGTCGATCCCGCCGATCATGATGTGCGATTTGTGGAGGACGATTGGGAAGCACCGACTCTGGGCGCATGGGGCGTGGGTTGGGAAGTCTGGCTCGATGGCATGGAAATCACCCAGTTCACCTATTTTCAGCAGGTAGGCGGCCTCGATTGCCGTCCGGTGGCTGCCGAGATTACCTATGGCCTAGAGCGGCTGGCGATGTATTTACAGGGCGTTAACTCGGTTTATGACATCATCTGGCGATCGCACCCGACCCTGGGCAATATTAAATATGGTCAGGTTCACCTCCAGAGCGAAGTCGAAAATAGCCACTACAACTTTGGTAATTTCCAGGCCATGACTGAAGATGATGTAGATATGGCAGTTAGCAAGAGCCCAGAAAGTCATGCCAGTGCCCAGATGCTGTTTGAGCTATTTGGCCAGTATGAACAGGAAGCAGGGCGATTGGTGGCAGCACAGCTAGTTTTACCTGCCTTTGACTATGTGCTGAAATGCTCCCATGCGTTTAATTTGCTCGATGCCCGCAGCTTGATTTCGGTGACTGAGCGGGTGCGCTATATTGCCCGGATTCGTACCCTGGCGCGGCAAATTGCCAAACTCTATTTGGATCAACGCGAGGAAATGGGCTTTCCCTTGTTACCGGCGATCGCACCAGAACAGGCCAAGAGTGATGCTCCGCCCCTAGCTAAGGCCAGTAGCTAATCGATTAATCGATCGATAATTAGCAAGCAATATTGTTATTGTGAATCTCAGAATCTCAGAACCTCAGAACTTCAGTGCCATGAAAGCGATCGCCAGCGAAAAATATAGCTCTCAATGGCTCTCAGGCGATCCTCTGTCATAAATAACTAGTCAGGAGTTGCAAAGCTCTGTCTAGTTCATGTTTATGCAGGGTTAAAACTGGGTCTAACTGGTTTGTGACATATTGCCCGTAATGTTAGGGGAAACATCGTATTTGTTCAGGCTGGATTTAGGCTATTTAGCCGATGCAACAGGGTTTGCTGTCATGGCAACTTATATATGCGTCTCAATTGTTTCATTGAACAAGAGTAGCGGGTTGTGGTTTACTGACGTTGCCACAGACCGCTATTTTTTTGTGATTATTTTGGTGGTTATTTTGGTGGCGGCGATCGTAACTTGTGCCAGAATTGGCGATCCCTTCAGCCAATCACTAAAAAATAAAAAAGGGCAGAATTAACCACCCTGATCTTACTTTTAGCTTAATTAATTAAGATAGTTAAACGCCAATTGTGGCTTAGCTAACCATACAAACTAAATTTAGGCTAAACAAAACCCAGAACACCTAGCAAGCCTAGGAAACATGGGCATAGAAAACACCACGGATAATTAGCTCTTTGGCCTCCGTTGCACCCAGGTCAGTACCGGATAGCTGCTCACACTCAAACGTGCCAGCGATCTCGCCGGTCTCAGAATTTAGCTTGGCAATTTCCAAATAGAGCTTACCAGTGGAGGTGCTGTCATCCTTAACGCTTCTTTGATCATATTCACTCCGCTTGGCTGGCAGACCTTCCGCAGCAGAATAGCCCGTTCCCATCCCACGCCCTTTGGGATCGATAAAGTTAGCGCCACGATAGGTGGGTACAAAGGTAGAGCCTTCAAAGTTGGTGGAAGTGCTTAAACCCTCTAGACCAGGCTGGGAAGTACCAACATAGTCTTTCATGCTAAACAGAAAAGCAACCATCTCACCACCGGGCAGCTTGATTGAAATGGCCTGATAGTCTAAACCTTCTCTTTCTGTCATCACCAGGGTGCCATCTTCCTTGGCGGTGATTGTACCTTTGACAAAGTCGAGGCTAGAGGTGGAACGAGTCAAAATTTTACCTTTAACAAATTCGGCTTCCTTGCGCTTATTGCCGCTTTCTTCCTTGACATAGAATTCAGTTGGCTCCAAGCACATGCCGTCAAAATCAAGGCTTTCACCAGGGGCGATCGAAATCACGCCGCGCCCACGGGAAGAGCCAAACACTTCCGGACATTTGTTGGCTAGCCCAGTACCTAATACATCCTCGTAGGTGAGAGGCAAGTTAGTCGATGCGATCGCATTGCTGCTCCAGAATAGGGTAGTCAGGCTAATACATGCTACTAAAATAATTTTGATGATATTGCGATAATTCATAGTTGTTCTCTTGACAAATCTCTCTTACTAATCTTTGTATCTATATAGGGGTTTGATTCTCTGATTTTAGACTGAAGATAACCACAATCAAGCACTACTTGATCTAGACTATCTGTGTTAACCACAGACAACTTCCAATCATAATATTAACTCGCACGAGGGTAATTCTCTTGGAGCAAATTAAAGATGCTAATTTTCCGGTGGATTCAGAGGATCTGGATTTGCTAGTTGAGCAATTGCGATCGCTAGCTGAGCAGCATCGCGGCGACCCCCACCAACTTCTACATATTTTACGGGTTTTGGAGTCACTCCACCGAGATATAAATGACTCTTTATTTCAACCGGCGTTGCCCAATAGCCGTCATGAGCTATTTAATATGCTCTTAGACATTGAAACCCATGGTGGTTGGCCCTATATTTATCGACTTAGCATCGATCAGCTTTGCCAGAATCTAGATCCTGATTTGGATTTGGATGGTGATGCCGAAAATGCTGATTCTGCCATTGAGTAGACTACCCCGACCTTAAGAACAAGAACAAGAACAGCACAAACAAATCATAAACAAATACGGAATGTTGATTTGAGCAGTCTTGCTGACTATTTATTATTTAATACTTAACTGAGTTTTGATTGCTGTTGTTACTAGCTGTTGTTACTAAGAGCTAAGGGTGCATTTTTAAGCTGACGATCGCCGCAAAAAGTTGAGATCGGTTATCGTGGTTAACAATAAGTTATAAAACTAGCAATTAACTTATCTAGTTATGATCACAGCTAGCACCAACAACAATTAGATGGGGCAAAAGTAAGTCGATCGCAGCCAAGTTCCAATCTAGCCCTAGCTGATTTATGCCCAAGCATATTTAAATCCAGCAATTTAGAGCGTAATTATTTTAATTGCAGATAATTCCAGAGCCTAGATTACAAGATCTGCTATAACAGCAATAAATCTAGTTTCTGGCTATATTCGTAATTGCTTCAATTGCCCTGGCTAAATCTAGATTAGTTAGATTAGTTAGATTAACTAGATTAAATTAATTAGCTAAACTGTTGCCAATTTTAAGTGCATACCGCCGTTCATATCGAGCCAATCGAGCCAATTAAAAAATTTATGGACAACGCTGACATTATCCTCACCGTCGATCGCCTGCAAGTAGATTTCAAGGGCGATGAACGACGCACCACCGCAGTTAAAGATGTTTCCTTTGAGCTAAAGCGGGGTGAGATCCTGGGGATTGTGGGCGAGTCGGGTTCGGGCAAGTCGGTTACAGCCCTGTCGATCATGGGTTTACTGGGGCAAACGGGGATTACCAATGGTGAAGTGCGGTTCAAGCTGCAAGGCAGTGGTGAAATTGATCTCTTAAAGCTGCCCACGGAGCAAATGCGCCAATATCGGGGCGATCGTCTGGCGATGATTTTCCAGGAGCCCATGAGCTCGCTCAATCCCTTGTTTACCTGTGGTTATCAGATTGTCGAAGCAATTCGTTTGCACCAGCAAGTAGACCAAAAACAGGCCAAGGTAATTGCGATTGATTTATTTGCCGAAGTAAAACTGCCCAACCCAGAGCAAATTTTCGATCGCTATCCCCATCAGCTTTCTGGCGGCCAACTGCAACGGGTGATGATCGCCATGGCAATGAGCTGCAACCCGGATATTTTGATCGCCGATGAGCCAACTACGGCGCTGGATGTGACTGTACAGGCCACAATCTTAAATTTGATTAAGCAGTTGCAGGCCGAGCGCCAAATGTCGGTGATTTTTATTACCCATGACCTGGGCGTAATTTCCCAAATTGCCGATCGGGTCGTGGTGATGTACAAGGGCGCTCTGGTGGAAAGTGGCAACACCAGGGATATCTTCAAGAATCCCCAACATCCCTATACCAAAGGCTTAATTACCTGCCGCCCTCAGCCAGATTTGCGGCTGCAATTTTTGCCCACGGTGAGCGATTTTATGGAAGTGACCGAAACAGGTGAAATTTTGGCCAAAGAGCCCGATGACGATCGCCTTAAGCAAATGATCACACCAGCACAAGCTGAAGCACGATTGGCGCAACTCCAAACCCAAGAGCCACTCTTGAAAGTTGATAACCTGAGGGTAGAGTTTCCGGTCAAAGGCATTTTTGGCATGACCCGCCGCTATAACGTGGCCGTAAATGGGGTTAGTTTTGAGCTATATCCCGGTGAAACCCTGGGCTTGGTGGGTGAATCGGGTTGTGGCAAAACCACCCTGGGACGAGCGATCTTACGTTTGCAAGAGCCCAGCGGTGGCGCGATCGCTTTCGAGGGCAAGGATGTGGTCGGGATGAAGTCCAAGCAATTGCAAAAGCTGCGCCGCGAAATGCAAATTATTTTCCAAGACCCCTATGGATCGCTCAATCCCCGTATGAGTGTGGGCGCGATCGTGAGGGAACCAATGGAAATCCACAAGTTTTATGCCTCTAAGCAAGAAAGACGCGATCGGGTGGCTCATTTACTTGAACGGGTAGGACTGGGAGCAGGGGCGATCGATCGCTATCCCCATGAGTTTTCCGGTGGCCAGAGACAACGTATTTGCATTGCCAGGGCGCTGGCGCTGAATCCCAAGCTGATTATTGCCGATGAGTCGGTTTCGGCGCTGGATGTGTCGGTACAGGCGCAGGTGCTTAATTTACTCAAGGAGCTGCAGGAAGAATTTGGCCTTACCTATATTTTTATCTCCCACGATCTCAGCGTGGTGGAATTCATGAGCGATCGAATTATGGTGATGAACCAGGGCAAGATCGAAGAGATCGGCACCGCTGAGGAGATCTATCGCAATCCCCAGCAAGCCTATACCCAACAATTGATCGCTTCGATTCCTACGGTTGATCTGGTTTCTGTAAGTTAATCCGTAAGTTAATAAGTTAATCCTCTTCAAAAACGAATTAATAACTAAATAACTAAGATTCGGCTCTTTTTGCTCAACCACGATTGCAGCGCTACTGTCGCAAGCTCCTGGCCGCTTTTATTCAGGGTGTTTAACTGGATTTGATCTGAGTTGAGGCAGATCTTTAGATCTTGGCAACTTTCAACTGATCAGGGATCACCCAAATCAGTAACTAAATAAGTAACTAAATTAGTTGCTAAGCGATCGAACTAAACCCCTTTGGTGGTCTGGGTTGATTAGGTCTGGCAAGTAACGGATCAGCAGCAGCACGTTGCCGTTGCACCTCCGCCAGCTTACTGCGTCCATACTGCAAGCGCTTCAGGTGCTTCTCGCACATCTGTTGCAACTCTGCCCGCACGATCTCAGTGCCATTGGTAGTTCCCGCCACGCTATCAAACACAATCAAGCTATCCACCGCTTGCAGCCCAATTAAGCGAAATAACAAGTCAATTACGCCAATCTCTACGCAAATCAATTTGGGATCATCCAGCTTCAATCGCTCCACATTAGCCACAGTGCGATCGCCATAGGCATAGATCACCCGCTTCGAGACTTCTGGCAAATCCCGATGGCTGAGGGTAGTTAAGAGCCAATCCCCAGCCTGGGTTTGAATAATAAAATAGTGGAGATGCTCAAGCTTTGCCGCGATCGCCTTGAGTACCGAAGAGAGCATACTCACTGCCTGGGGCATGCCGCCATCCTGGGGGGCATCGTTGATTAGCTCCGCAATTTGATCATCAAGCTGTTGGGCTACTTGCGGGTCGATCAAGGTCTCGATCGCTGGTAATTGTTGATTGTCTGGATTCTCAGGATTAGGCATTTGATTTGAGGTGTGATTCGATGTCTGATCTGGTTGCATCTTAGTTATATCCCATCTCCCCTTTAAACAGTGAACGGCTGACTACTTTAAAGATTTTTAAATTTTTTGAAGTTATAAAAAATCAAAATGTGCCCCGGAATAATCCCTGCGGCTTAAACAATAGCACTAAGATCATAATTAGCAAGCCCACCCCCAATTTATACTCAGTACCCAAGCAATACTGCGCCAATTCACCTAGCTCTGAGGGGCAAAAAGTGCTGGTTTCCTGAGCAATACCAATGATCATCGCCCCCGCGATCGCCCCGTAGGGATTGCCAATCCCACCCAAAATCACCGAGGCAAACATGGGTAAAATCAAGAACCAGCCCATATTTGGCCGTAGCGTTTGCACAATCCCATACATACTGCCACCCAGGGCAGTCAGGCCACCAGCGATCACCCAGGTCCACAGAATTACCGCATCCACATTAATCCCAGAGACCCTGGCCAGTTCTGGATTATCCGCCACTGCCCGCATCGCCCGACCAATTTTGGTATTTTGCAAGAGATAATAAAGTGCGCCGATTGCCAACAAGGCCAGCACAATCACCAAGATCCGATTGCGGGTGATCGTCAGCCCCAAGAACTGCAAGGCCGGAAAAGTAGGCAAATCAAATCGCTGGGGCGAAGGCCCCCAAAATAAAATAATTGCATTGCGAATTACTAACGCCAGGCCGATCGAGACAATCATCAAGGTGGTTGAGTTTGCCCGCTTTGCCCGCAACGGAGCCCAGAGAATTTTCTCGACAATTATCACCAGGGCGATCGCCACCCCACAGCCGATCGCTACCGATAGCCAAATATTTAGCTTGAGCGCAACATTACACAAAAAGGCCGCATAGGCTCCAAAAGTAAGGATATCGCCGTGGGCAAAATTTGCCAGCCGCAGAATGCCATAGGTGAGGGTTAGACCCACTGCCGCCAGGGAAATAATGCTCCCCAGGGCGATCCCATCGATCGTTGCTTGTAATAGTTCTTGCATCGCCAACTTTATTATGTGCTCTGGAACATTATTCCTTATGTTGGCAATGGATGGGTGATGCAAAGCTTACGGTTTGAGCTAATCGGCAAGGCGATCGAGGCTTGGCTGGTCTCAATAAAAAACGATCGCCAGACAGATCCATTGCTCGGTTAGCGATCGTTAGAGATGAAGGGATCACAAACTAGAGTTACAAAAATCTATCCAATCTATCCAATCTATCGAGTCTATCGAGTTCAGATTATTGCAAATTTGCGGGTAATCTAGCCAGAGAGAATGCCCTATGCCACCTCTTCGATCGCCACATTCTCAAAGGTTAGCTTGATCTCGGCCAGATCATCACTATCAACCTCCTGGTTTTCCAGCTTGATTTTTAAGGGCAAAGATTGGTCAGCCGACAGCAAAAAATCAATATTTTCTTGATCATCCAGGTCAGTAGTGGTAAACCCTGAAACTCCTTCATAGAGCTTGGCAGTGCCAGTAACCCTCGCATCACCATTGGGCAGGGCGATCGCCTTGAGATCCAGCTCCACCCTCACTTCACCGCCGCATACCTTGGTGACCTGGAGTAATTCAACTGGCTCGTCTATATCAATTGCAGCGCTCCCGGACAGGCGGTAGTGACACCATTCAAAGCTTGATTGATCGTCATCGCTAATATCAAGGCTGCCGGTGACAAAGATCTGTCTTGCCATATTATTTCACCCTAATCAATTTCGTCTGATGCTCTTATTATACTTTTGTCAGTATTTATACTGGCGGAATTGGCATTGATTATTGTTTTTGACAAGTATTTAAACCAACATGTTCCCGAAGTGATGAGTAATAGTGAGTAATATGTTGGCGATCAAGTAGTAGGTGAATGTAATTCTGGGCAAGCTATTGATTGGAATTAACATGAATTGAGTTTGAATTTACAACAATAAAAATTGCTGATTCTATTCGCTCAGGCTCAAAAATTTTCCGCCAATCCCATGTTTATCAATGGGCGATCGCTGCTCAGCTTGGAGCCTTATATTTATGAATATTTCTAAATATTGCTAAATAGTTATGAGCTTCTTATTTATGCCGTTGTTCGATCCGCGGATAAGTAGCTGCGAATAGATGTATGGAAACTCTAATCAGACAGGCAGCAATGCTAGAATAGAGTTAGGAGAGGTACAAAAAACAAAGCTTGGGAATCTAAAAGACGCAATTCCCAGTATTGCCTAGATAGCCAAGCTACGAGGCTAGTGCTAAGTACCTAAGTAAAACACCCCTAAGTAAAACACCTAAGTAAAACAAAGAGCGATCGAGCTGGTGTTGAGTTGTAGCGATCGCGGCCTTAAAACTACTTTTAGTAAGTTTGCCCACTACCCTCGCGTTATGTTCTCCTGTGCCAACACTAGCCACAGGTTGAGTTTGATCGCAATTGATTAAGTGTAAATAATCAGTGCAAATAGTTATTTGTTCTGGATTTGCTCTGCCGAAGTCCCAGATGTAGGTCGCTTTCCCATCTAAATTGAATAACTTTACTAACATCTTCATCCTGCTAGCTTAGATTAAGAAAGAGGGAAAATGAAAAGGTTTATCACTACAGCCGCCGCGATCCTTGCGCTGGCGATTCCTGGCTCATTGGCGATCGCCAAACCTGCTGAAGCAGACGTGGCAGTTCGGTTTGGTAATGATGGCGTGAGTCTATATCTAGACACTGACGATCGCTATTACAGCAATAATCGCTATTACGACAACCGTGGTTATTACAAAGATAGCAACTACTACAAGAAAGATCGGTATTACAACCAAAGACGCTATAACAATTACAATCGTCGCTATAACGATAATTACTACAACAGATCACCGCGCCGCCGGGTTTTAGTAACGCCTCGGCCATATTCCCATAATCAACGCATCTATGAGGTGAATAGCCCCAGGAGATATAACAACAATCGCTACAATCGCAGCGATCGGTACTACAATAACAACCCCCATAAGTATTACAAGAACCGGCCCTATAGCGATTACCACTAGTTTTGGCTAGGCGACAAGCACAGCTAAATCTTGTTTAAATACTCCCGTATCATTCCTTTAGCGGATGGTACGGTCACTTATTAATATATATATTTGTGCATGCCTATTTGGTGGATGCCAAAGTTAGGCCATTTCCTTTTGGCTTAGGCTTAGCTGTTTATATCTTTGGCTTAAAATCACATCAAGAAGTTAGATGAGCTAATTGATATAGCAATTGAAGACTGGGTTAGCCGCAAAGCCTTTCGATCGCAAGATCATCATTACTAATTATTCGATCGCTCCGTAATGCTGGGGATGCGTACCAGCAAAAACAATGAGATCAATAGGCCAATAAAATGCGCCAAAATCACATTTGTGTTGGCCTGCACAATAAAAATATCCAACGGTTGTACAAAGCTACTAAAACCACCGCCAGTGGTAGCCACCGCATTACCAGGTACCGAGATCGCCTTGCTAAACAGCACGCCAACGATCGCAAACCCCCCCAATAGAGCCACACCGATCCCAAACAAGCTAATATAAACGCCGATTTTGACCTGATTCAGGGTACTGGCCTTGGAAGGTCGATCGCTGCGATCGCCATTGGCAGCACCTAATTTCTTCGCCAGACGGGTATACCAATACATCCAGAATACATTGGCACAGGCCAAGAGCAGGCCGATCGAGGCCAGAGTCAGCCCCGGCCCCAGGCCAGGATTACCCTCACCACTTTCTACTACCGTGATCGTAAAGAAAGCCTGCGCCAAGATCACCGCCGCGATCACCGTGAGAATTACTTCCACCGTAAACCCCCACCAACCAGCGCGACGGAGCAGCACAATCACCTTAAGGATATTGGCAGAAGCAGCCGATCCTGGCTCGGCACCTTTAATTTCTCTGGTCATAGAACTTGGCGATCGCAATCAACTGGCAAATGGTTCATATGAATCTGTTGCTCGGTAACCAATTAGTAACCAATTAGTAACCAATCAAACAATGCCTAGAGTTTAGCAGGAAAGCCTGGCTAGCTCTAGCAATATTTACTTACATCTTGACCGCATTCATCGGCCAGGTAGCTGAGCGATTTGAAGCGTAGTCCCATCAGTTGATCGAACAGAGGATTGATTTTACACATCGCTGGGATGTGCATAATTTTTTTGCCAAACAAATAAACATCACGCTCGAATGGGCATTGCGCTGGAACCACCTTACAAATGAACTTGGCCAGCCGTTGATCTTTAATATCCAGGTGATCCATCCATTCCTTGACGGGCTCCAATAAATTGGGATGTTGTTCTTCATCCGGTGAAGCCTGGATTGCCTTGCGCAATTGGGCGATCGCTTGGATTTCTTGCCCCAAAGCCTCGCAATATTCCTGGATCAAATCATCTTCAGAGATGGAATATTCACCATCCACCATCGCCATCATTACGGCGGTGCGCAGGAAGTTCTCAGCCATATCCGCATCATCGCCAAAGGCTTCCTTTAACTCCTGGGGGGTGATTGGTTTTAGCTGATCCAGGCTAGAGGCATCGGTAAATGCTTCCAGGTGGCGATCTTGGGTAAATTCTTGTAATAATTCTTTTTCGGATGGACTGAAATCATTATCAGCCCAGGCGATGCTCATCAGCCCCCTGAGCCAGGCGGTGATCTGAGTATTGGAGTAGGGGATTTCTGTTGCAGTCATAGCTTATTTAGCTTACTTAATTGATCAAGCTCAACTCTGCTTCCATCATAAATGGTCTGCTCGTCAACTGTGTGAAAGATTGCCTTTATTAATTTCAAATCTCAGGTTTAATTGCAAATAACAAAAAATCTTCATGAGACTACATCCCTGAAGACCTGAGCAAGCGATCGCCACCTCACCTTTAATTTCAACCGGCAGATTGGCAATAACTGGTTTTGGGGTTAGCGGTTGCTTGTCGATCGAATTAGGGGTTAAATTTGAGCAACAGTTGATCGTAACTATGATTTGTGTCTACCCCATCGCCGCTGCCCCAATTCAAAGATCCGCAACTATTAGAGCAGGCATTAACCCACACTTCCTATGCCTATGAAAATAACTTGGTGGCAGTGAATAACCAGCGGCTAGAGTTTTTGGGGGATGCGGTGGTGGATTTTGTGGTGGGTGAAATGCTCTATCATTGCTATGCCCAAATGGCGGAAGGGGAGCTAACCCGGCGGCGATCGATGTTGGTGGATGAAACCAATCTGGCCAGACTTGCTAATCAAATTAATCTGGGCGAGAAATTAAAACTGGGTAAGGGCACGGATTTGAGTGGTGGTAGGCGATCGCCCTCGATCCTGAGTGATGCGTTTGAGGCGGTGATTGGTGCTTACTATTTAGATTCGGGGTTTGCGGCGGTCAAAATTTACCTGGAAGGATTATTCGCGCCGATCCTGGAAACAACCAGGGTGGTGAATAGTAAATCTATGTTTCAACAGTGGGTGCTGGGCAACATTAGCAGCAATCCACCGGAATATCGGATCATTGCCGAATCGGGCCCCGCCCACAATAAGCACTTTACCGCTGAGGTGGTGGTAGATGGCAAAAGCTATGGGGTTGGTTCTGGCCACAAGAAACAAGAGGCAGAAAAACAAGCCGCTGAGGCTGCGCTGCGACAGGTTGGCTTGTTATAGCAATTTCGATTGTTGTACGCGGGCTGAAACAAAAACACCCCAACGCGTTGGCTAGGGTGGAGAAGACATGAAAAAGATTAATCTAATCCTAACTTGAGGAGTAGGCTAAGACATCACCCAATTGGGTTAATCACCTCAATGTGCAATTAAAAATTCAAAAACTGGCAAGGGGGAGCTTAAGAAAAGTGAAGCGATCGCCAGTTAACTATTATATTTTGCTAGAACTAATTTACGGCTAGTTATTGTTGCTGGTCGATCGTGATGGAACCCAGAGCATCAAGGGGGTTATTAAAATTATGAATCGCACTGCTTTTATGATCACGCTGGTGATTATTACCGCGATCGTGGTGATGGCGAGTTTGCCGGAGAAGGCTTATAAGTCGGCGGATACCAGAACTTTTCTGATCGCTACGTTTGCAACTACTGTCCTGACGGCGGCGGCTTTGCTGGCTTTTCTCTATATTTAAGCATTTAGAAGCATTTAGATTGCGGTTGAAATTGTAGAAACTTGATATAAATTAAAAGTTAATCTATTCGATTCATAAATTTTGATCTTGATTTTTCTCTTGGGGTTGCTCCTGAGCCTCAAACTGGCTCGCTTCCCAACCCAACAAGGCGGATTTACGGGTCAGTCCCCAGCGATAGCCGCCCAAATGCCCAGAGCCACGAATTACCCGATGACAGGGAATTAAATAACTAATCGGATTCCGACCGATCGCTGTGCCAACTGCCCTGGATGATTTGGGTCGATCGATCGCAGCGGCAATATTTTGATAGGTTGTGACCGTACCGGAAGGGATTTGCAACAGGGCTCGCCACACTTGAATCTGGAAATTAGTTCCCTTTAGATGGAGCGATAGGGGGCGATCGGTGGGATTGGAGTTGAAGAGGCGATCGCAAATTGACCTGGTGCGATTTTGATCAACCATCAGCTCAGCCCTTGACCAATCCTGCCGCAATTCCTGCTCAGCTTGATCCGCTGCATCAATAAAATACAAATTACAAATTCCCCGCGACGTGGTGGCAATCAGGCAATCGCCAAAGGGAGTCGGATGCACGCCATACCAAATTTTCAAACCCGCTCCCCCTGCCTTATATTCCCCTGGGGACATTGCCTCCAGGTTCACAAATAGATCATGCAAGCGGCCAGAGCTAGATAAACCCGCATCTAAGCTTAAATCCAACAGGCTGGGAGTTTGCGTAATTCTTGCCTTGGCATATTCAACCGTGAGGAATTGGCTGAAGCGTTTGGGGCTAATGCCAGCCCATTTTTTAAACAATCTTTGAAAGTGATATGCGCTGAGGTGAGTCTGAGCGGCGATCGTGGCCAGGTCAGGCTGATCGCGGTGATGATCGCGCATAAACTCGATCGCTTTTGAAATTAGCTCATAGGTCTGGCTATCGTTGCGATCTAAATGATTTTGCTGCGAGGAAAGATCCATACTCAATTTTGACTGGTTCCGCTGCAACGCGATCCCAAATGTATCGCAATCTTGATTAGGATTGGTTAAGGTCTGTTCAAGCATGGATAATTCTCCTGGCCGATCGTAAAAGCCGTCTTAGATGTTTATAGTTGGATCAACGATCTAAAGCCACCCGTTTCTTGCTATTCTGAATTTCTTTAAAAAGCAGATCTAGCAATTGTTTCATCCTTTCCTTGCTTTTATAATCAAATTTCAAATTTGCACAACCAGCCAAGCTAGAGGGTTTAAATCTATGCATAGCGATCGCCTTAGCAAAATTATTCTGACTGGATTAACAATTTTTGGGGTGGGTGCGATTAGTCCGATCGCCACAATTAATAAATCCGCGCAAGCTGATATTATCCCCGTAGAAACTAATCAATCGAGTCAATCTAATCCCAATCCCAACAATCAGCCCAGGTTGATTCTGATCCCAGTAGAGAGTAAGCCTAGCAATCCTAATCGATCGCCCCAGACTAAACCAGCACCGAGTCGATCGATTCCCGCCAATCCAGCAGATCCAGTCATACGCAATGATTCCCCCAACGATCGCGCTAATCCAGCTACCCTCTTTGCTGGAACCTGGCAAGGTCGCGTAATTCAAAAAGATGTGGATGCACCGCCATACTTAGTGGTGATCAATTTTGAGGCGGCTAAGCCAGTGGCAGTGGGCGATCGGCTCGCCAAAATCGACTACCCCGATCTGCAATGTGGTGGTTATTTAACCGTGATCGAGGTCAGGGGCGATCGGCTTCGTGCTAAGGAAAAGATTGATTATGGCACCAGACAATGCGTTGATGGTGGTCTGGTTACGCTCAAACCGGAGCAATCCTCACTTGGCTTTGATTGGACTTACTCCGCCAATCCCAATGAAAGTATTGTGAATGGCAGCTTGACCCAAGCCGATCGCTAACTAGAAATCCTCAAAATCTAATCGCATCCGATCGGCCTCTAGCTTAAGTTCCTGGAAATAATCATCCTGGATAATTTGCGCCACATCCCGCTCCCGCTTTTGGTGATCAATTTCGATCTTCAGTTCCTGTACCTGTCGGCGCAGTTCGGCTTCTTCTTGTTTGCGGCGGGTAATATCCTGCACCATACCCTCATAGAACAATAACTTGCCTCGATCGCTGCGCACCGCCCGCACATTTTCTTCGATCCAGATCTGGCTGCCATCCTTGCGATAGACCTGGTATTCAAATCCTTCGATTTCGTCCACATGGTCAAGCAGGCTGGTGAAGCGATCGCGGTAGCTAGCATCAACATACACATCATGGCTTGCCTCCCTGGTACGAATTAGCATCTCCTCTGGTGAATCATAGCCAAAGATTTTTGCCATTGCCGGGTTAACACTGAGATAGTTGCCATCAGGGGTGGCCTGAAAAATACCATCCAGGGCATTCTCAAAGATACTGCGATATTTATTCTCAGCGATCCGCAGCGCCTCTTCAGCCCGGCGACGCTCGGTGATATCAATACCCACCATCACGATCGCTTTACCCTGTTGGTATTTTTGCACCTCTAGTAAATAGAAACGCAGGGAGCGATTAATTGCCACCTCCACTAATTTAGTTTCAGCGATCCGATCGCTGTCAATGAAAGCATGAATAAACTTGGCCAGATCAACATTGCCACTCAGATAGCCAACCTTTTGGCCAATCAAATCTTCCGCCTCAATCTGCCAGGTTTCACAAATGTAGCGATTGACACCCAAATAAGCCCCTTGATTATTAAACCAGGCTACCAAGCCAGGCATTGCACCTAGCACCGCTTCCATTTGCTCATTGGCCTGAGCCAGCTCTTGCTTTGCCTCATTCAGGTCAATATTCCTCGCCTCCAGACTTTCAAATGAACTCTGAAGTTGTGCCGACATGAGATTAAAGGAATTGGCTAGCTCCCCGACCTCGTCATTGCGATCTAAATTGACTCGCTGATCCCATTCCCCTTTGCTAATATCTTTGATCGCATGATTGAGATTTAAAATTGGGTTGACGATCCATTTGGAAGTCAAAATTGCAATGCAGATCGCCACGATCAGGGCAGCAAGGCAAAGTAGCACAGTAATGCGAGTATTGGCATTAATATTCGCCATGAAATCTTGTTCTGGCACTACTACCACAATCAGCCAATCAAGACCGATTTCATCCTGGAATGGCAATACCTGCACAAACTGGCGATCGCCAGCCGCCTGGAAGTCAAGTTGCATGGGAGCCTGAAAAGCAGTCAACTTGTCGTAGTTATCTTGGAGGTGATTGGCAACCGCTTTGGTCAGATCGTTATTACTCTCGATCGCCAGTTTACGCTGAGGCTCAGTATCACGACCCAGGCTAAAGGGTGCTTCGGTGGTTGAAGTGGCCACCAGACCGCCCGATCGCTCCACAATGAAAACCTGAGCGTTGGTACTGATGTTTAAATCCTGTAAAAAATCACCAATTAAGTCCAGGGTATAGTCAACCCCAACCACGCCTTGAAATTGCTGCTGGCGATTGTAGAGTGGCGCGGCGACTGTAATACCTAGCTCACCGCCGATATAGGTATAGATATCACTCCAATTGATCCGATCGAGAGCGACTGTTTGTTCATACCAGGGGCGCAGGCGGGGATTATATTGATCGGTGCCAATTTTAACGGTGCGATCGCCATTGGCATCAAGTAAATAGGCAATTCGTTGCGGTGGTGTTTCTACTGGTTTGGCCACCAAATCACCATTATCCTCACGCTTAACATAAACAAATTTGCCCTGATCATTGCCAACATACACGGCATACATGTAGTCAAATAGTCTGATTTGCTGCCACAAAAAACGCTCCACATAGCCGAGGTTTTCATTGTTTAAATCAGCTAATGGCAGTTGATCGAGCTTGGCGGCGTTGGCACTAGACTCCACTGCCAACACTGGCTCATGCAGATAGCTTTCTAAGCGTTGGGCAACCCGACTGGAGACTTCTTCGCGCAATTGGGAGGTAACATCTTTTACTGCCCTTTGTCCATTGCGAAAGGATAAAAATCCCACCACACCGACGATGATGGTAACTAATAGGATCTGCGGCACGGCCAGGAGCGTCCAGATCGAAACCCGGCCAGCGACCTTGGCAATCGGGTTTGAGGAGGGGCGATCGACTGGGGCAATGTTTTCAGACATAAGGCTATGGGGCGACAGGGCTATGCTTGATCAATGATCTGTTGGGCTACGCTGGCAAATTTATGGGCGATCGCGTGATCAGGTTTTTCAACACAGAAAACGCCCTCACTTGCCAATTGCACCATCTCCTCGGATAACGGAAAAACTGCTACCACTGGGGTTTTATAAATTTCTTCTACCTTATGGCTCAATGCATCAAAATTAAGGCTGCTTAATGCTTTATTAACCACCAGCATCATATGCCTGACCTTTAGTTGTCTGGCTACATCCACGGTAACTGCAGTGCCTTGGAAATCCTGCTTATCGGGGCGCAGAATCAGAATCAAAATATGGGAAATAGCGATCGACAGAAAAGTTTCCTTAGACAAGCCCGGATGGGTATCAATGAATAAATAATCCAGCGACAAAGCCTTTACTAAACGGCGAAACCCTTCATTTAATAGCTTTACATCATAGCCAGATTTAAGCACTGTGGCGATCTGATCGGCGTTGATGCTGGCTGGCACCAAAAAAAGCCGTTTGTTTTCACCCAAGCCAACCGCCGCACTAACATCATAGGCGGCCTTCTCGATCGGGCTGCTGCCTTGCAAAAAACTATTCAGGGTGGTGGTAATATTCTGCGGGTCAAGACCAAACAGAGTATGAATGCCAGGTGAAGGCAGATCCGTATCAACTATCCCAACCCGATATCCCTGAGCCGCAACGGACGTGGCTAGGTTGGCGGTGAAATTAGATTTACCAGTACCGCCTCGGTAGGAATGAATTGAGATTACTTTTGGCATTTAGCTTGTCTATTGTTATCTGTTATGATCCGTACTTGCTGTACTGGAATGGGGAAGTAAATCCAGTCACTTAGACTATATACCTAAGATCAAGTCTTTTATCTCAATTTAGCGCTAGTTGCAGCAGAGGAGCCGATCGCAGTAATGCATAAAACATAAAAAGCATCGTTAAGTAAGTTATTTATGCTCCAGTTACTTAAAATCGCTGTATTTAAATTTAAGCAATTGAGACACTAATTTGTTGTAGATAGTCTGCCTCGGTGATCAATTCCGACTCATCTACTAACCGATCGCTGAATACTATGCCTTCTAGGTGATCATATTCATGCTGAAAGATGCGGGCAATAAAATCAGTCAGCTCCTGGTGATATCGATTACCATAGCGATCGAGATAGGTAACCTCGATTGATTGATGGCGCAATACTTGAGCGCGGCGATCGGGCAAGGAAAGACAACCCTCCCAATCAGACACCATATTATTGGATTTTGCCAGGATCACTGGATTGATCATCGCGGTGGGTTCCATTGTAGGAGCCTCAGGATAGCGGGGATTGGGGCGCGAAGCCACAATAAATAAACGCAGCGCATGACCTAACTGGGGGGCGGCAATCCCAACCCCATTAGCAGCCTTAATCGTGGCGATCGCATCATCAATCAACTGCTGGATCAATGGATCATGTATATCTACTACTGGCACCGCTGCACCCCGCAGGCTCAGATCTTCTTGTGCAGAGCGCCCTAACTGGCAGATGGGGAGAGATTTTTGCATATTTCTGGTCTGTTTGTGGAGGAAGAAGGATATGCAGCTTCAGAATTTGAGGCGCATACCACGCAAATTAGCAATATTTGACCATCACAATTGGATTATTCACTATCCAGGATCGCAATCAGGGCATCTGCTTCCATTACTGCCATGCGTGCTTTTTGGTAAATATCCTCAAATTGGATATCAGAGCTAGTCAATGACTGCATCAGCATCACAGAGAAAAGTTCGCGCTTAGTCAAACCATTAATAATCTCTTCGGATTCTTTGTTGTGGCTGAGGGGGAAGGCAGAGTCGGTTCGTCTGGTGGTCATTGTTTTCCTTCTGGTTTTAGTCTGCGGCTTGGGAGCCGATTTTGTCAGTTAATTTAGAATAATTTAGAACAGTTAGGAGTTTAGTCATACTCACGGCGATCCACTCATGGAATAGGTGTAGACATCGATCGCCATGCAGTTATTATGTCAGCTAATTATAGGTTAACAACTCAGGCACTTAAAAATTTCTAATTTAGTGAATCCAATTTAGTGAATCCAAGCATTAAGAAAAATCAACGCTAAACTATTGCCAGCCTACCAGACCGTAAATCTGTCATCTTCAAAAAAGTCACTTCCCATACCAATCGTGGCTGCACATAGCCATTTAATAATTTATGGGCTTGTTCCAAGCATTGGATGATCTGTGGCAGATGGAGCGATCGCCCCTGATAAAGCCGCCAGAAGTAATTTTGTAAATATTCAATTAACCAAAGCTGGGTTTCAATATCTAGATCTTTGGCAATTTGCTTGGCCGTGGTCAGCGCAGCGATCGGTTGAGCGGGGATTTGTTCTAGGGCTTCTAGAATCTCGTCTGGGATTTCGGCTAGTTTATCGATCGCCATGAGTGCCGTACCAGGTGATCCCTGAGCCAGGTCTAAAATTTGGAGTTGCAGATCGCTATACCCAAGCTTACCTAGCACCAACTGCACCTGAGCCACCGAGAGCCGATAGAACGGAATTAGCTGGCACCGCGACACGATCGTTGGCAGTAAATTACCCGCCGCCGGCGCAATCAAAATAATCGTGCCATGACCTGGTTCTTCCAGGGTTTTCAGCAAACCATTTGCCGCCGCTTCCGCCATTGTGTGTGCATCTTCAATCACCACTATCGATCGCTGGCTTTCCAGGGGAGGCTTACTCAAGAATTCGGCGATCGATCGCACTTGCTCCAGGCGAATTTGGGGCGCAGCCCGACGTTTAAGTCCCTGTTCTGCTGCCTGCGAGGCGGTGAGCAGCTTGCCACGATCCAGGTAAGTTGGCTCCACCCAGAGTAGATCGGGATGATTGCGATCGTGGATGCGATGGGTCGATTTATGGTCTTGAATTAATATGGTGGCGAAAGCTGTAGCGGTCAGGGCTCGACCGATGCCCGGTGTGCCAGCAAACAAATAGGCAGGGGCGATCCGATCGCGTTTGATCGCCGCCTTGAGCAGGTCAACGGCGCTGGTCTGACCAATAATCTGGCTGAATGGGTCTAGATTTTCGATCGCCACGTCTTTAATATTTTTTGTTTAAGCTTTGCTTGGCAATCGGGCTTGGGAAAAGATGCGATAGTCAGCACTGCCACTGATGCTATGGCCATTACTACTAGAGCCATTGCCGTTGCTATTCATCTTGAGCAGATTATAGTTGGTGTCTTCGGTATAGATCGTCAGAGTCACCCGCAGAATTTCGAGGAAATCAATTAATGGCCGACATTCATCCTCGGCAAATTGACTGTAGTGTTTAATCAGTTCAGCGAGGCAGGTTTCAATACAAGTGCGGCTATCCGGAGAGATCAAAACAATCTTCAGGAGTGGAATCACCATTGCCAGAGGATGACCATGCTGAAGCAATACCTTAATTAAATCTGAGGGAGTATTGTAGTCTTCGCCCAAAATCATTGCCCTGACGACCCGATCGCAAGTACGCCGCATCAAATCAGCATCAACCCGGCGATCGTCACAACTAGGAAAAGAATTATAGAGCATTTCGACTACGCGCCAATAGGCCGTCACTGCATCGCTGTCGTCGTAGCTAAATTTCAAAAATTGCTCAAAATTAGCTTTGAACTGGCCAAAAGTTATGCCACTATTCAGGCGCATAAATATATTGGCTCGATTTCGGTAGTTGAAACCATAATGTGAGCCCAACACAAGCCGAATCAACGACAAAACATCATCACCAAGACAGGTGGGATTGGCAGGAGGGGCATACTTACCACCGATCGGCCGATTGACCCGCACCGTATACATGGCCAGGTCAAACCTAAACTGGCTTTTAATACTGTGGGATAGCATTCCCGCGATCTGGCGTTGTTCGAGGGGGTTATTTAAATTCGCATATTGGGAGGTCAGCAAATAGGCAGAGTAGCGATCGCACCAGCGTGCCCGCACGGCGATGTGTCTGGTGGCAAGGGTTTTGAGCTTGAGATAATTCCCAGAAACCACAAACCGCTGCACCCAGCGCCTGAGGGTAGTCAGCTTGGGTAAATTAGTATGTTGATAAACGGCTGTATCGGCCAGGAGCGTAACTAACCGCTGCCCATAGCAATAATTGCTGGTTACATTCCAAAAGTTGATCAAAATAAAGCAAGAGCGTTGCAAGGTATAAATAAATTCTTGCTCATTATTTGCATCAATCACTTCGCCCAGAGCCTGCCAAGCAGCGCTATCGCCGACACATTCATAGTTAATGAATAAATCACCAAACGCCATTAATACTTTTTCTGGCGGCCAGCGCCGAACGACTCGCATCAGGTAATCATAGATCCGCTGCTGCGATCGCTCTAATTGGCGACTTTTGGGTTGCAATACTGCCACTTTTGCTTAGATAGTTGCTTAAACTTTGGTTACGTAAAGCCGAGTGCCATCAGTAATGTGATTAATATCTCTAAATAATGCGCTAAAACGACTGATTCTGGCAAGATGTTTTTTTACAAAAAATCATCATCTTTATGATTGAAAATCGCTTACTATCCTGCCTAGGCTTGGCATTAATCGTTTTTTACGATCGCCAAATTTTAATTGAATAGACGACAAGCTTAGCAACTTACTTATGAGTTGCCGATCGGATTTAACATTCAACGCCCAAACTAATTCTACCCAATCATGCTGGGTGATAAGTCAAGAAATGGTTAAGCGGGGCTAAAGCAAAACTAGGGAATCTTCTTGCAACTGCCGTAGAGAGAATCGCGGATATCGATCGCTTAGCCACGATTATTGCGAAACTTGAGTAACTCTTGCATAGTAGCCAGCAGATCGATCGCCACGCAGGTAATTTGCCGATTGCGATCGAGAGCAAACCGCCAGGCCACATTCACCGCACACCAGGGCAATTCTACACGACCAGTGATTTTCAAATGCACAGTGCCATCCGCAAAATACTCAGCAAAGCCTTCTTTGGGATTGGGTTTGATGCCAATCGCCTCTTGGGCTAAATAGTTGGCGATCGCCACTTTACCAACCACGCCATCCTCGAACGGGGGGCATAATTCACCATCGGGGGCAAACAGACTGGCGGTTGCCTCAAAATCTTGATTGGCTAGAGTTTGAAAATATGCGATCACGTTTGGTTCATCGATCCCAGCGATCGATATTTGCCTGGTCTGGATGTTATTTGGGCTTAAAGTTGGCGGTTTCTGGGCAAGCGTTAGTTGATTAGGATTAGTCATAGTGGCGAGACCTAAATAAAAAGCAGGCATCAAAGCCTGCGATAAATTAGAGATACAGAGATGTTTAGATGAGTAGATCGAGAAAACAGATTAGATGCTTAGATGCATAGTTATACTTAGGATCGTTAAGCCATAGATATAACTACTAACTAGCTAAGTTAATTAGCTAAGTTAATTAGACAAATTTAGAAAAGAGGATCAACACCCATTTCAGCGGCAGCATTGCGAAGTACGGTGATTTGCTGGCTCATTTCCAACAATGTAATCGTTTCGAATGCTTTTTTAGCATCGCGGGATAGTTGATAACCAGCCGGCACAGGTACCACGATTTTTTGATCCATGAGTTGTGCCAAAACATACCAGAAGCCTAGCTTGGTGTTGGTGGTGAATACACCATAGGCGCGAGTAACTGGGGTGTTTCTCTTCTCAACCAAATCGCGCATGGTCTGAAGCTGTTCGTCATAGGACATTTGCTTAATTTGGTCTAGCAAACCAGCAGCCAATTCTAAGCGGGCAGCGCCAGGGGCAGCAGGAGTAATGCTACGACCAATTTCGGTGTAAGCAATCCAGAGCAGACCAAGCTTGTCGTCGGTGCTTAGTGTCTTGTACTGAGCAGTAGCGAGTTCAACATCATTACCGACAGCGATCGCGGGGAAAATTGTGGAGTTATAGTTTGAGATGTTAGCCATTTGATTTAATACCCTAACCTTGATTACTTAATTACAAAGCCTTGAACTACAGAAGCTGCAAGAGCTTTGATGACCTAAATTTTTACCTACTTGAATCGCAGTTGTCTGAACTTGAAACCTTCATTTGCTGCGATGGAAGTAATGTAACGAAAGTTTACTTAGGTGTAATCCGTATAAAGATATATTGGCTAGGGATATTTACTTATACCTGGGGAGTAGCTACCAAGAATAATTGTTGTAGTCTTTATGGACTGTGGGTTTGTTACGATCGCTGGGATCAACCTGCTGCACGGGATTTAGCCGATGTGGTGGCGATCGCTTTATGGCTCAAACCATGTCTGCCCAATTAATTTGTGGGGAAGTTATGATCTTGCACATCCTGACAATACTTTTGCAAGATCGTGGTGATGATCGTACTGAGATCAATGTATTTAGGTGCAAAGGGTGGCTGCCATGCTGATAAACCCAGTAGATCGTGGGTGACCAGAATTTGGCCATCGCAAGCATCACCAGCGCCAATCCCGATCGTGGGTATGGGTACAGCCTGCGTGATTTTGCCCGCCAACTCTACCGGCATATGTTCCAATAAGAGCGCAAATACACCCACCTCCACCAGCGCTTCAGCCTGCTTGAAAATTTCAGCGGCGGCAGCTTCATCGATTCCCTGTTTACGGAAACCCAAGCGATGCACTGCCTGGGGCGTAAGGCCAATGTGCCCCATCACCGGGATGCCCACCTGCACAATCCGGCTCACCCGATCGACCATATCTGGATAGCCCCCCTCCAGTTTGAGGGCTTGTGCCTGGGTTTCTTTAATTACCCGCCCCGCCGATCGCAACGCCTGCTCATCACTTTCCTGGTAGCTCATGAAGGGTAAATCTACCACCAATAGCGCATTCTCCACGGCGCGACCAACTGCCTGGGCGTGGTGAATCATTTGATCGAGGGTAACTGGCAAAGTATTTTTGTGTCCCAGCGCCACCATTGCCAGCGAATCACCCACCAGAATAAGATCCACACCAGCCCGATCGATTAATTTTGCGATCGCGTACTCAGTTGCGGTGAGGGCAGTAATTGGCTGGCCTCGTTCTTTGAAGGTTTGCAAATTGGCGGTAGTTACGGTCATAGGGCAGAAAATTAATCTGAGGGAATATCCAGGGAAATAGCTAGCTAAAAAACTAGTTAAAGAATTAACGGTGGCTTTGGAGCAAGCGCCAGCAGTAGCCATGATTATCTGTAAGTAACCGATCTAGCGATCGCAATCTTGCGCCAAAACTAATGTAAACTTTTCTAAGAAGATGTAATCAATTCTTGCGTAAATTCACTCAATTAAAATATTTCTCAGATGCAAAGTTCTAATTCTTTTAAAATCGGGCAGCGAGTGCGGATTCAGGGCTTCCGCGAAGGTGTAAATCAAGATATGGCCTCGAAACAGGGCGAAGTAGGCACGATCGCCGAACCCAAGATCGTTGATGGCGGCATGGGCTATGTGGTTGAATTCAACGACAGCCAATCGGCTTGGTTTTTTGCGGAAGAATTGGAAGTAGCAGGCTAATAGTCTAGCAATTTTGATTCGCCTTTGAATTTTTAATAGCCGAATTTTTGATCGCCTGGTAATTCAATTTTTAACTGGATTCAACTGGATTCAACTGACTTAATCGCATTAAATCGCATTAATATGGCAGACCTAAATCGCCAAGATTTAATTAAGGGCATGATGGCTGAGGTGGATGGATTGACCTACAGCATGGCAGCGGCCAGTCTGGAGGCTTTTTTAACCTGCGTCAGCCGTGCCCTAGGCGATCGCCAATCGGTTGTGATCAAAAATTTTGGTAAGTTTACTGTCCGCGATCGAAAGGCCAGACGCGGCATGCATCCCCATAGCCACAAACCGATCGAGATTCCGGCGGTTTCGATTCCCCATTTTGCGCCTAGCCCCACTTTGAAGCAGTTGGTTAACCAAGATCGGCAACAGTCTAAGTCTGGGGGTAAATTGCTCAAGCCCTCTAGCCACAGCAATATTAGCGATCGCTACCCTCAAGATCAGCTTTAAACAGCGATCGATCTGAAGCATCCTACTGAATCACTTAAAAGTAACTTAATAAAGTATTTCACCTTCCTCAGATATGCTGCGCCCAGAAATTTAGCTCCAATTATGTCCCAATGGTCTAGGCTGAAACCGTCTCTTCCTGGTATTAGTCAAGTATTAAGTATTAGTCAGATATTAATAATTGAGCAGAGGAAATCTTAAAACAGGCAATGAGTTTAATCCTGACTTTTTTAGGCAAGGGTGGCGTGGGCAAAACCACCACCGCGATCGCTACGGCTAGAGCCTATGCCAGTCAAGGCAAACGAGTATTATTGGTGGGGCAGCAGGTGGGCAACTCCCTGGCGCAAATGCTAGAAACCGAGCTGGATTGCGATCCCAAGCAGGTGCAGGCTAATTTGATGGCGGTAAATCTGGTCTCAACCACGCTGATCGAGCGCTATTGGGAGCAGATGCGATCGCTGGAGAACCAGTATTTACGCACGCCATTTTTTAAGGAAGTCTATGGCCAGGAGTTGGGCATTTTGCCGGGGATGGATGCGGCGCTGGGTCTGGCCTGGTTGCGCGATCGGGAGGCCGAGGGTAATTATGATCTGATTATCTATGACGGCATGGGCGATATGTATGCGCTGCGGATGCTGGGGATGCCGGAGATTTTGAGTTGGTATTTACGGCGCTTCAGGGATGCAATTTCGGTTTCTTCGTTGGGTAAGGCACTCAGCCCGTTTGTGGAGCCGGTGTTGCGCAGTGTGTTGCATGTTTCCAGCACCGAGGATTTTAATAAGCAGGCAGGGGAAGCGACTGATATTTTGAGTCAGGGGCGCGAGGCGGTAAAAGATGCCGATCGCGTGGCGGCTTATCTGGTCACGACTGCTGATCCGATCGCAGTGGATGTGGCTAAGTATTTGTGGGGTAGTGCCCAGCAGGTGGGTTTGACTGTGGCGGGGGTGTTTGGGCGCGGTGAATTTGATGCCACCGAGTTTGCACCGTTGCCAGTGGAGACTTTGGCCGATCGCCCTGGTGAATTAATTATCCCTGACCATATGTCGCCGCGTTTGGCTACGCCGTCGTTTTCGATCGATGTGGCGGCGAAGCTGGTGAAGCTCTATTTGCCGACGTTTGATAAAAAGCAGGTGAAGCTGATTCAATCGGGGCCAGAAATCACGATCGAAGCGGGCGATCAACGCCATAATTTGTTTTTGCCACCTGAGCTAGCTGGTAAACAGGCGACGGGGGCGAAGTTTCAGGATAGTCATTTGCTGATTTATTTTTAAGGTCTCTTATGGTAGCGATCGCTGCTTCACATAAATTAAAGGTTTTGCTATCGACAAAATGGGGGATTAGTGGGTATTTTAGAAGAGTGATCGACGCAGGTCATAAGATCCTTGAAAACCGCATAGTTTCGTTCACCTGTGTAGATGCCTTGCGATGCAAGCGTTTCAGGTCTACACGCATTGTTTTGATTGGCAATAATGAAGGTCAATTCTCAATAATTATACCCTCCGTAGATTTGTACCTCTCAATGCCACTCTGGGTAGGGGCTCTAGATCAGGGCTCTTGACATCCCAACTACCCCGAAAGGGGACTGAAACCGGGGTTAATAATATAAGTAGCTAAACGCACTCATGCAGCCTTGACATCCCAACTACCCCGAAAGGGGACTGAAACCAAGTAGATGAGTTAGAAGTGTTCGCAACACTTTCTAAACTTGACATCCCAACTACCCCGAAAGGGGACTGAAACTGAAGCACTCATGTACTCCAGCAACCATCAGGGTAGACCTTGACATCCCAACTACCCCGAAAGGGGACTGAAACATGCAGCTACCTTAGCTTTAAGGCCAAGTATAAACTGAGCTTTCAAACCCACTACCCCGCAAGGGGACTGAAACGATCCCTTTGAGGGATTCGCCAACTACTTCAAAGCCTTTCAAACCCACTACCCCGCAAGGGGACTGAAACACTTGTAATGTAAATAGAGATCATATAAATCAGAGTATCTTTCAAACCCACTACCCCGCAAGGGGACTGAAACCCTCTTTCCTTCCTTGTTTTGGATCCTCTATAAATACTGCTTTCAAACCCACTACCCCGCAAGGGGACTGAAACTGAACATGCCCCCAAAAAGACCGCAGCTATACAAATAGCGGAAACTTTCAAACCCACTACCCCGCAAGGGGACTGAAACTGGCGGTTTCATCCAACACAGCAAAATTAATTGGTGCATCTTTCAAACCCACTACCCCGCAAGGGGACTGAAACTGCAAATAATCCTCTGGGACAACAACAGTTTTTCCAGTTTCTTTCAAACCCACTACCCCGCAAGGGGACTGAAACTCCCAAGAACCGATACATGCATTGCACGCGTTAGTTCCTTTCAAACCCACTACCCCGCAAGGGGACTGAAACAATTCTTTGTACTGAATTAAATGCGTGAATAGAAATAGCATTCTTTCAAACCCACTACCCCGCAAGGGGACTGAAACTCTTTTTGCTCCTGAGTTTTGGGTAAAACCTTCGAGGACTTTCAAACCCACTACCCCGCAAGGGGACTGAAACAAGAACCTTTGGTAAGCCAGGATGAATAAGGTTGGGTAGCTTTCAAACCCACTACCCCGCAAGGGGACAAAAAACAATAAAAACCGTTAAATCAATACCAATTAAGGTGCGATCGCCCCGTACAATTTGATCACCCGATCGTAAAATAGCGGGAACTCGAATTACTACCAGCGATCAGCATGACCCAAACCCCCAACCAAGTATTACCACCAGAGCAGCCCAGCGCGCCGATCCTGTGGCTCAAGGAAAACCTCTTCAGCTCGTGGCACAACACCGCCCTGACGCTCATTTCGATCTCATTCATTGCGATCGCCGGAACCGCCAGCATCAACTGGGTCTTCAACCTGGCCGATTGGGAAATCATTGAAGTAAACTTTCGCCTCTTCCTGGTCGGGCGCTATCCCAGCGAACTCTACTGGCGGATCTGGACAGTGCTGGGCATGGTTTGCTTTCTGGGTGGGGCATCCTGGGGCATTTGGGGCAGATTCAGTCGCAACTTTGCGATCCTCACCGCCGTAGTTGCGATCGGTTTGGCTTTTATTGTCCCCGTCGAAGACTTTGCCCCCCGTGTCTGGACAGTGGTTTCTGGGGTAATGGTTTTTGCTGGCTTCTTTGCCGGACAAGCCCTGAAAGGATTTAAAAATATTAGCCTTGCCCTCTCGATTACCTGGTTTCTCTCCTTCTTTGTCACCCTCTGGTTGGTGGGTGGTGGCCTGGGACTGGAGCAAGTCCGGATCGATCGTTGGAATGGCCTGTTACTTACCTTGATCGTCGCCGTGGTGGGGATTGTGCTGTCGTTTCCCTTTGGCGTTTTGTTTGCCCTGGGTAGACAAAGCAAAACCATGCCGATCGTGAAATGGTTCTGCACTATCTACATTGAAGTAATTCGTGGCCTGCCCCTGATTGGCATTCTGTTCTTTGCCAAAACGATGATGCCGTTGATCGTGCCGAAGGAAATCAGCATCGATGCGATCGTGCAGGTGACGATCGGGTTTATTGTCTTTACCTCCGCCTACCTGGCCGAAAACGTGCGCGGTGGCTTGCAGGGTACCCCCAGAGGTCAAGAAGAAGCCGCCAGAGCGTTGGGCTTAAATGTGCCGCTGTCAATCAGCTTGATTGTGTTGCCCCAGGCGCTCAAAGCCGTAATCCCCGCGATCGTCGGTCAGTTTATTTCATTGTTCAAAGATACCGCCCTGCTTGGTGTACTCAGGATTCTGGACTTCTATGGCATGGCGCGATCGATCCTGGCGCAACCCGAATTCACCCGCAACAGCCCCGAAGGGTTTATTTTCATTGGCCTGGTCTACTGGGTGTTCTGTTATGCCATGTCAATGGGCAGCCAGAAGCTAGAAAAAACCTTGCAAACTGGTCGTTAGGTTGCCATCGCTAATAGTCAATTTTCTTGTCATTTCAGCACTAATCCCAGATCTTGATGATAAACTAAAGGTAGGATGAATATCATCTGTGTCAGCGATCGTTACACTATGTTCATCTGCGGTGAAGAGGGGGTTGCGCTAAAAATTACTTAGTCACAATGGCTAAGGGCAAGGGAGGTGAGAAAAATGACGAAAAGTGAACTTAGACAATACAACTTTTCCCATGTTAGCCATAAGTACCAAACGCCTCGGTTAATGAATTTAAAAGGTATAAAAAAACAGTATCTGCCAGGAACTAAGAATACTGGTATTAAAGTAACCAGGGCAGGTTATCCAGGTGGGATAGTGCTAACAAAGCCGGTAAAACCACAGTTGCCAACGCCTAGAGGGCATCAGGATACAGATAAAGATGGCATCCCCGATCGGCATGATCCTCGTCCCTATGGGCCTTGGTGGCAAGATCCCCATCGGCATTTGTGGCCACAACCAAACGGAAGGACAGTTCGTAATCCTTTTACCCGCTGGTAGGGAAATTAGTCGAACCTTGTCAGGTGAGGGGCGATCGCCGTTTGCTCTAACTGCTTCTACTTGCTAGAGCCGATATTGATGATAAACCTCACTGGCGGCACGATGCAGCAAGGTATGGCGATAGACCAGCGCCCGCATATCTTCGGCATAGCCACCACCAATTACACAGGCCACCGGGTAGCCCTGTCCCACACAGGTACTCAGCACTTGCATCTCGCGCCGAAACAGTCCCGTGTTAGTAAGCGCAAGTTTGCCGAGGCGATCGCCAATGTGGGTATCCACCCCCGCATCATAGAGGACTAAATCTGGCTTGAATTGATCGAGCAGATCCGGTAAATAACTGGCCAGGGTGCGTAAATAGTCCTCGTCTTCCATCCCCACCGGTAGCGGTACATCCAGGTGGCTGGTCTGCTTACGATGGGGGAAATTATCCTGGCAATGCATCGAAAAGGTAAATACCTCTGTTTTGCGAGCATCCTTAACCCAGTTATTGGTCTCATTGGTTAAGCTCGCCTGCGCTTGGTTAATGGCATTAAAAATAAACGCAGTGCCATCGCCCTGATGCACATCCAGATCCACGATCAGCACTCGTTGCGCCAAATTCTGCTGCTGGACAAGCTTGGTGGCGATCGCCAAATCATTAAAAATACAAAACCCCGATCCAAAGCTAGGAAAAGCATGGTGGGTGCCGCCAGCGGTATTACAAGCTAAGCCATGTTCGATCGCTAACTTGGTGGTCAGGATCGATCCCGCGATCGCGGTTTGGGTGCGTAGCGCTAATCCGGCACTCCAGGGCAAACCAATCCGGCGTTGTGCCTTGGTATCGAGCGTACCATTGCAATAGGCATCCACATAATCGGGATCATGCACCAATTCAAACCAATCCTGGGGCGGTGGTTCTGGGGCATGAAATTGGTCGATTGTGGCCACCCGATCGGCAATTAATTGATCGCGGAGCAGGCCAAACTTGGGCATGGGGAAGCGATGACCAGCGGGCAGGGGCGCAACATAGTTGGGGTGATATACGATCGGCAAGTCCATTGATTTATGCGTTGACCTCAATGATCCTGTTGCCAGATTTGCTTCAGTTGGGGGATTAAGATTTCCAGGGCGATCGCCCTATGGCTAATTTTGCCTTTTTCTGGTTTGGTCATTTCCGCGAAGGTGCGCTGTTGCTCTGGGACATAAAAAACCGGATCATAGCCAAAGCCATGATCGCCCCGCTGCTCGGTAATAATTTCGCCTTTGCAAATGCCGATCGCTTCGCTGACGACTTTGCCACTGGGATCGGCCACCGCGATCGCACAGACAAATTGCGCCGATCGATCTGCTTTGCCCTCTAATTCTTGCAATAGGCGATCGATTCTGGCCTGATCGCTATTGCCATACCTGGCGGAATAAATCCCCGGTGCGCCGCCCAGAGCATTTACCTCTAAGCCCGAATCATCGGCCAGTGCCCATGTGCCTGTGGCCTTAGCAATCTGCTTAGCTTTTAGATATGCATTGGCAATAAATGTCTCGCCGGTTTCTGCCACGTCGATCGCCTCCGGCTTGGGCAGGATCTCCCAGCCCAATGGTGCTAAATATGCCCGAAACTCAGCCACCTTGCCGCGATTGCCACTGGCGATCACTAATTGTTGCGATTGCATCTTCCCCACACCATAATTTACTTTTTCTGCTAGGATTAGTTTTTCAATCAAGAGCTTGCTTTGTTGAGCTGGCTAAGCAAATGAAAACAACGACTCTGGCAGTTTCTATCTTATCGATGTTTTTTGGCTTTGTGGGGTTTGGTACCGCTGGGGCTGAGAATATTGAGGATGTAAGGCAATTTATACAGACTAAAAAATGCCCAGGTTGCGATCTAAGTGGTTTCTCTCCTCCAGAGGATCTAATGTTTTCATGGATGTCTAACCAACCGTTTTATTACACAATGGGCGGGGATAAGCCTTACGCCAAGGAATTCATGGAAATGGCGCAAATTTCCGTAAGCCATGCTATTGATTTCGGCGGAGCTGATCTACGCGATGCAAACTTGAATGGAGCAATTTTAAGACTCAATTTTGAAAGCGCTAAATTTACTAGCGCATTTTTGCGAGCTGCCCATCTAAAGGGAAATTTTAATCAGGCAGATTTTAGGAATGCAGATTTAAGCGTAGCTGTTATACATGGGATGTTTAGGGAAGCCAATTTCAGTCATGCCAACCTAAATGGTGTTCTTGTGTATGTATGGACTGACTTTAGCAAAGCGAATTTACGAGGTGCCAATTTGAGTTTTGCCAATCTTTCTTCCACGGATCTAAGTGGAGCGGATTTGCGCGATGCAGAAATTGATGGTGTCATACTGCATAGCCCCAAAAGAGATGAAATTGGGGCTTCTTATATGGCAAAAATCGATGAAGCTACTCAAATGCCCCCAAAATTGCGTCAAATCTATACAATCGTCAAAGATGGTGCAGTTGGTAGAGATCTGAGTAATCTTGACCTTAGTGGGGCATACCTGGCTGGAGTAGACTTTAGCGGCGCAAATCTGAGCGGTACTAATCTTAGAAATGCAAATTTATTTGGTGCAAATTTTGAAGGGGCAGACTTGCAAAATGCTGATTTCACAAGAGCGATTTTGACAAAGACGAACCTGCAATATGCAAACATGGTCGGAGCTAATTTCAATGGAGCAATCACTTACGATGCTAATATCAAAAATTCTCAGGTTGACTATTCAGCAAAAATAAATAGCTATTTCTGGAGCGATCACAGCATGACCCGAAGTATTTGGTTTGATGGTTGTAATGTCATGCTAATGCCATATGAAGCGATCGAGTTCCCATGCCCACCAACCAGCGGAGAGTCAACTGTATGGACAATGCCTGATGATTGGGAAAGTAAGTAATTAGCTTGATTGATTCAAAATGAGCAAACTTGTTTTGTGACAAGTAACGTTTAGATCCTGGCAATTTGAAACAATCGATCGCCACTGGCGATCACTAGTTGTTGCGATTGCATTTTCCCCACACCATAATTTACTTTTTCTGCTAGGATTAGTTTTTTCAATCAAGAGCTTGCTTTGTTGAGCTGGCTAAGCAAATGAAAACAACGACTCTGGCAGTTTCTATCTTATCGATGTTTTTTGGCTTTGTGGGGTTTGGTTTAACCGCTGGGGCAGAGAATATTGAGGATGTAAGGCAGTTTATACAGACTAAGAAATGTCCAGGGTGCGCTCTCAGCTTTTTCTTCTCTAATGGCGATCACACACAAAATTATCGTTGGTACGAACCCAGCTTGATAACCTATGCCTATAATTTCTTAGAGCCCGCATCGTATGTTGTAAAATTCCGAGACTCAGTAGACGATACCTCTGATATTGATATTGACTTTAGTCAAGCTAATTTGAGCAAAGCAGATTTATATGGCGCAACATTACTATTCAACTTTACCAATGCTAATTTAAGTAATGCTGATCTACGAGCCGCACATCTCAGGGGTAGGTTTGAGGGAGCAGATTTTAGTGGCGCTGATTTGAGAAATGCTCTATTAAGCGGAAATCTGAAAGGGGCAAACTTCAACAACGCTAATTTAAGTCGAGCTAAATTTATATTAAGAAGCTTGGTAGAAGTAATTGATTTGAGGGGAGCCAACCTGCGCAATGCAGATCTAAGTTATGTAAGTATTTCACATGCAGATCTGCGCGGAGCTGATCTAAGGGGCGCAAATGTTGATTTTATGAAAGTTAGTATTCCTTTTGTCCATCCTGAAAAAGGATTTGTAGCCATTGGGATGCTCACGATCGATGAAAATACTTTGCTGCCACCAAAGCTAAGTATCCTATACGAAATAGCTAGGGAAGGCGGCGTAGGTAAAGATCTAAGCAATCTTGATCTGAGTAATTCTTATTTAGGAATGCTCGATTTAAGAGGTGCTGATTTAAGTGGCTCAAACCTTAGCAATTCTATTTTGCATAGCTCTGATTTGGGGGGAGCAAACTTACAAAATGCCAACTTGAGTGGAGCTAACCTGGTGGATGCAAACTTCAAAGATGCTAACTTGGATAGCGCTATCTTAGATGGAGTTGTTTGGTGCGCACCAGAGATAGTAACCTTTGTACCTGCTTCCGAAGAACTAGCTCTAGCTCTAGCAACGGGAAAAGCCCAGCCAGAGTTAATCTCAATCAATGAATGCACCAAAACAAATATAAAATAAGCCAATTTAGATCCCGGCGAGTTGAAACAATCGATCGCAACTTAGCTGCACATCAGCCAACAGTGGATCGCTCACCATTTCAACGCCCATATAAGTTTGCGGTGGGCGATCGCCAAACAACACCGAAATACTCCGCGACGCAGGATCAACAATCCAAACCCGATCGACCCCAGCATTGAGATAATCAGCCGCCTTTTCCAGCAACTGCCTAAACGCTTGCCCCTGGGAGATAATCTCAATTACCAGTTCTGGCGCAACCGGGCAGGGTTCATCACGTAGCCAATCTGCCGCCAGGTGATCGTAAGAGACATAGAGCAAATCTGGCACCGGCACCCAATCTTCCCCTTGCCTGGTTAGAACTACAGCCCATTCAACCGCAACTCTGCCTTTGTCAGCACAGGATTGACTAATTAATGACCATAGTGCCGTTGTTAAGGCCGAGTGGAAATATTTAGGAGACATTTTCGGCACTACTACGCCACTAACCAACTCACAAGGAACATCTGTCTGGGGCAGAGCCAGAAATTCAGTTAGGGATAATCTAGGTTTTGCTTGCACCATCTGTCCCAACCTAATAATCAGTTTGTATTTATTATGTCTCTTTTGCTAATCATAATTTTGGTTAGAAGTAAATTAGCATTAGTTTTATAGCGTTCACGATAAACTTGAAGCCAAGAAGCTTGCGTGAAGGTTTTAGCTCGGGCTTTGCTGCTTACTAATGGTCAATGGTCTTTCAAGTAAGGCATTGTGGTAGCTTGATAGCATAGTTATGTATTAATCGTTAACTGTACAAACCGATCGCAATGATGCCTAAAAAGCTCCTGAGAAGTTGAAGTAATTAGGATTTGCTATTCAATTACCACCATGAAGGCAGAAATATTCCCAGCCCAATCCCATCTCAATCCGATCGCTGAGCAGCGGTTAATCCTGCCGAAAATTTATAGTTGGCAACAGTTTGAGACCCTAGAGCAGCTAACCAAAGCCACTGGCTTACGGCTAAGTTATTTAGATGGCTGGATTGAATTTATGACTGTAGGTGAGGAGCATGAATATTTAAAAACAATGCTTGGGTTTTTGTTGGAAAGCTATTTAGTAGCGATCGGCATTGATTTTGTGCCAGCCGGAAGTGCAACACGACGCGATCAAGCCCTAGGTGTCTCTTTTGAGCCAGATGAATCTTACTATTTAACCGAAGCAAAAGGGCAACCCGATTTGGCGATCGAAATTATCATCTCCAGTGGTAGCCCAGCCAAGCTAGACAAATATGCCAAATTTGCAATTCCAGAGGTTTGGTTCTGGCAAAATAGCCAAATCATGGTTTATCAATGGCAAGGAGAAAATGCCGATGATGGTTATGAACTAAGCGATCGAAGTGGGCTGTTGCCTGAATTGGATCTCAATTTGCTCACCAGTTGTATGCAAATGGACTCCAGGATCAGGGCAGTGCAAACCTTATTGGCTGGGGTTGAGGGCAAAAGTTAAAAAATAGCGGCATCAGGATAGGCTTATAGGCGATCACTTAACTCTGCGATAGAACCTGCTCAGCTAAGTATTTGGCAATCCTGGCCGATGCCCCTGCCTTGCCCATCCGCTCGATCGCATTATCATGCACTTCCTGGAAATAATCTGGATCATTGAGAATTTTTTGTAATACCACTTCAATCTGATTTGGTTTCTCAAGGCAAATCACCGACGAACCAAGCAGCCTTACCTGCTCCCTGGCAAACTTGGCCGTGAACTGCGGCCCTCTGCCCACAAACGTAATTACCGGCTTACCCAATCCCACCATTTGCTCGGTGGCAGTGCCAGCCATCGCCAGCCCCAGATGGGCACGGTGTATACAATCGCCAAAGCCGCCCTGTACCAATCGCAATCGGGCTTGACTAAAGCGGTAGTTTAATTCATCAATGCGTTGCCAACCACGCTGAATCGCAATTTCAATGAATTTATCTAGCTCCAGGCTCGAAGTAATCGCCGCCAAAAAAGTAGCTCGATGGGGCATGACTTTAGCCGTAATTTCCGCCGCTACCATCAGGGTACTCCAGTTTTCATAGGCTTCGGGGGCGCGTGAACCGGGCAAAATGGCGATCGCCCAATCATCTTCTCTCAGGCCGAAATCTAGCCCCTTGGGTTCCAGCCCATCCATCATTGGATTACCAAGATACAAAGCAGGTAGTCGATATTTTTGATTCAGCCATTTTTCGGTGAGCGTATCCCGCACAAAATTAGCGCGGCAATGGCGACTGCCCATCAGCCAGCGTTCCCAGGGGTAAAAAAATGATCCGCCGAAGGGTGGCTTGAGGCCAGGTAGTTTACCCTGACGATCGCGCCAATAGTATTCAGACTTGGCAGTGGCCACAAATACATAATCACAGCCCCACCACCAGGTGGGCAACCAGGCAAATAACAATGGCACAATATCGCCTACAGCCAGGATCAATCGTCGATCGCCGCTGCGCCGCCGCGACCATTGCCACACCACCTGCAATTGCTTCCAGGTTAATTGAGCCAGACCATTTTGTAAGTCACGCCTCAACTGCTTATTATCCATTCGCACAAATCCGCCAGAGGGCATCTTCTGGATTGCGCCCCCCATTGCTTCCGTGACAATCGGGATTTGTGGCTGATAGGCATGGCCATTACCAACCAGGGGCAGCGCCATCGCCGACACCCCCAGTTTCTCTAACTCAATACAAATACGAGCAGCAACAATATCCTCGCCGTGCCCATTACTAATACAAAGAATTTCCACGATCGATTTGGCTCAGATTGGGCTCAGATTGGGCTTAGATGGGGCTCAAGTATTCCAAAGCTTTTGAATGTTTTTCTCCAGCCGCTCTGGTGCTTCTGCAAATACTTGGGCGGTATTTTCGAGCAGTTCGCCAGAGTGATTTTCCAGCAACTTAGTAGACAGCGAAATGCGATTGCGGGATTCATCAATATCAATGATTACAGCCGGAACCGGATCGCCGATCGCAAATACAGCATTGATATCATTGACCCTGGCCTGGGAAATTTCTTTAATGTGCAGGAGTCCTGACACGCCATCAAAATTCAAAAATACGCCAAATGGTCGGATGCCAGAGACAGTGCCAGCAACCAGTTGCCCCTTGGCTAGATTACCCATCACCGAGGTACGCACCGCGTTGGTATTAGAAAGCACCAGGCGATTGGTGGGTTCATTGATTTCAATCACACTAACGGGCAGAGTTTTGCCAATTAAGCTTTCCAAATTGTCTTTGACCGTCAGGTGCGATCGGGGAATAAAACCACGCAAGCCGGCCGCATTTACTACCACACCACCTTTATTGGTGTGAAGCACCACACAATCAAAGATGGTCTCTTCAGCCTGGTAGGCTTGCATCTGTTGCCAAGCTTTCTGGATTAGCATACGCCGGATCGATAGCTTAACTTCTCCCTCGGCATTTTGTTCACTAATGATCAAAAACTCATGCTCAGAATCAAGGGGAAGCGATGTCACTAGATCGGTATCGCTTTCAAGCATGGCTTCATCGGCGGGCAAAAATGCCGGTGATTTGCCACCCACGTCTACATACACACCATCACGGGCATGGCTAATAATTTTGCCACTGATGATCTGGCCGACACCAAATTCATAGTTATGCTGGTCGAGGGCTTCCAAAAATTCATTGGCTGAGAAAGATTGGCTAGGATTGTTAGCAGTCATGGAGCATCCAAACGATCGATAGATAGATTAATTGTAATATCCCTAAGTTTAACTTTTGCCTAATTTCACTGCCGACAGTTCTTAGGTGCAATAGATTAAACTAGTAGAACCAAAACTTAATTATCCACGTATAGCTATTCCTAGCACAATCTTATTTAATGGATTTAGTGAAAATTTCTGTGATTTTTTTGTCAGGAGCTACCAACAGTGAAGCTTTCTATGAATAAGTCCCTGAATGGGTCTCGATATAAGTCCCTGGGGCGGAGATTGCAAACTTTGCTAATTGGGGTATTGGCCTGCCAGGGAGCGATCGCCCTTGCACCATCAACCCTGGCCGCACAAGAAGGTGAGCCCAAGCAAATGGAGTACAGCGAGTTTGTCCAACAGGTTCAAAACGATCAAGTTGAATCGGTTGATATTGATAGCGATCAACTCAGGATTGAGGCTGAACTCAAGGGCGATCGTCAGGTAATTGTTGATTTACCCACGCAGGACACCAAAATAATTCAACAACTGCGCGAAAACGATGTTGATATTAATGTGCTAGAACCTAGCCAAGATGCTGCATTTCGGCAATTTGCGGGCTCCTTTATTTTTATTGGGGCGCTAATTTTATTGCTGATTATAGCGATGCGTCGGGTTAGCAATTCGCCCGGTGGCCCATCGCAGGCGCTAAGTTTTGGTAAAAGTCGGGCACGGTTCTCGCCAGAGGCAAAAACGGGGGTAATTTTTGATGATGTGGCGGGGGTAGAATCCGCTAAGGAAGAACTGCAAGAAGTAGTTACCTTTCTGAAATATCCAGAGAAATTTACCGCAGTGGGAGCCAAGATTCCTAAAGGCGTGCTGTTAGTAGGACCACCAGGTACGGGTAAAACCCTCCTGGCCAGAGCGATCGCCGGGGAAGCAGGGGTGCCATTTTTCTCTCTTTCTGGGTCAGAATTTGTAGAAATGTTTGTGGGTGTGGGTGCTTCACGGGTGCGCGATCTGTTCCACCGTGCCAAGGAAAATGCGCCCTGCATTGTATTTATTGATGAAATTGATGCCGTGGGGCGGCAGCGGGGCACTGGGATTGGTGGTGGCAACGACGAGCGCGAGCAAACCCTGAACCAATTGCTTTCGGAGATGGATGGGTTCCAGGGCAATACGGGGGTAATTATTATTGCTGCGACCAATCGCCCTGATGTTCTCGATCGCGCCCTGCTTCGTCCTGGCCGCTTCGATCGGCAAATTATTGTCGATTATCCGACCTATCAAGGGCGTTTAGACATTCTTAAGGTTCATGCCCGTAATAAGCGGATTGATGAGGCGGTCTCGCTGGAGGCAACTGCCCGTCGTACGCCTGGTTTTGCCGGGGCAGATCTAGCTAACTTGCTGAATGAAGCGGCAATTTTGACCGCCCGCCGTCGCAAAGAAGCGATCACCCAGAATGAAATCCTCGACGCGATCGATCGGGTGCGTAGTGGCTTGACGCTTAAACCATTGTTAAATAATGCCAAGAAGATTCAAATTGCCTATCACGAAATTGGCCATGCGCTCTTGTTTACGCTCCTGGAGCATTCCTATCCCCTCGATAAGGTGACGGTAATTCCGCGTAGCACTGGCGCAGCCGGATTTGCAGCACCGATCCCACCGGAGGAACTGGGCTTGGAAACCAGAGCCGAAATGCTGGATCTAGTGACGGTGACCCTGGGTGGACGGGCGATCGAAGAAGTGGTGTTCGGTGATGCCCAGGTTAGTATTGGCGCTAGGTCAGATTTTCAAATGGTGGCGAAACGGGTACGGGCGATGGTGACCCGGTTTGGCATGTCCGATTTGGGTCTGGTGGCGCTCGAAGGTCAAGACAGCCAGGTATTTCTGGGGCGGGATAGTATGCCCAAGGCAGAATACTCCGAAGAGGTGGCCAGCCGGATCGATCGTGAGATCCGCCATATTGTCAAGCAATGCTACGATCGCGCCAAGAAAATCATCAGCGAAAATCGCCAATTGTGTGATTACCTAGTCGATACGCTGATAGAGCTAGAAACGATCGAAGGGGATGAATTCCGGCAAATCGTTTCTCAATATACCGAAGTGCCAGAAAAACAGGTGGAAACGGTTAAGCTCTAATGTGACTTTTTTGGCACTTGCCTGCTTTATCAAGTTGAGATAGAGTGCGATCGCAAAGCTGCAAGGCTAATGACCGTAATCACAAAATGAATCTATGACCACGGTTGCTTATTTAGGGCCAGCGGGCACATATACAGAGGCGGCAGCGATCAGCTTTTTGAAGCTGCGCGGTTGGCCTCAAGATTATGTACACCTACAGCCCTATGCCACGATCTCAAAGGCAATGGCAGCGGTAGCAACCGGAGAGTCACTGGTGGCGGTGGTTCCGGTCGAGAATTCGATCCAGGGTAGCGTGACCATGACCCTTGACAGTTTGTGGCAGTGGGAGCAATTGCAAATTCAACAGGCGTTGGTATTGCCGATCCGCCATGCGCTGATTACCCAGGCTCCGGAGAAAGCAGCGATCAAAACCGTTTACTCCCATCCCCAGGCATTGGCGCAATGTCAAAATTGGGTTGGCGAAAATTTACCACAGGTACAACAAATCCCTGCCCACTCGACTGCCGACGGTTTGCGTTTGGTGGCAGAAGATGGCACAGGTACGGCAGCGGCGATCGCCTCGCAACGGGCAGCCGCCATGTACAATTTGCCGATCATGGCCTGTCCGATTAATGACTATCCCGACAACTACACCCGCTTTCTGGTGCTGAGTCTCGATCGCTCTGCTAATACTGGTACTAATCAGACTAAGCAATCTGAATTGACAGGAGATTCAGGCGATCTTGATCAAGTTAATAACGATCTTAGCAAGCAAGATCCAATCGCCAACAATGAGCATATTTCCCTGGCGTTTAGTGTCAAAGCCAACATGCCGGGAGTTTTAGTACGCCCCTTGTCAGTGTTTGCCAATCGCAACATTAACCTGAGTCGGATTGAATCGCGCCCCACTAAAAAATCCCTGGGTGATTATATTTTCTTTGCCGATATCGAAGCATCGATCGCTGAAAAGCATGTCCAGGAAGCGATCGCCGAGCTAGAATCACTATGCGAAACCCTGAAGATTTTTGGTAGCTATGGGATCGAGAAAGTAGCGATCGATAATATCGAAGATATTTAAGTTCTGTCCTCAATATCTTTAACTATCTTCACGCTCCAACCCCTCGATCGTCTCGCCAGCCTCCGCCAACCGCTTTTCATGCAACTGCAACATAATCTGGGCATGGAACTCTTTAGTAATTGGATAAAAGTAAGCCAGCACCAGACCGAGAATTAAGGCGATCGTAGGCAGGGGGCCGATCGCAATCCGGATCGCCATTAGCGCTGAATCGGGTTGTACTGCTTCGTCTGGGATCTGTTTCTGGAAACCAGCCAGTTGCAAGCCAATCCCCAGGAACCACAAACCTACTGCTAAGCCCATTTTTTGCAAGAACACCATAAAGGCGTAGAAAATGCCCTCACGCCGCTGACCTGTGTTTAATTCATCCAACTCGATCACATCTGGCACCATCGACCAGGGAATTAGATAGGCCACCGACACGCCGATCCCAGCTACGATCGCCAGGATATAAAGTAAGATCACCTGGCCTGGCTGTAGTAAAAACAATCCCGCCTGGGCAATAATCCACAAGACCATCCCCATAAAATAAGCTGCCTTTTTGCCATACCGATTGCTGACAAAGCTCCATACAAATAGCATCAGCAAGGCAGTTCCCTGTACACCAATCGAAACTAAGGAAATTTGTTTTTCTGGCATTTTCATCCAGTTAACCACAAAAAACGGAATGATCGAGGCGGTGATTTGCAGTGCCAACCAGGAACAAAAGTAAATGCCGATCACATATAAAAAGGGTCGATTGCTCAGGACAATTTTGAGCTGCTGCCGGATTGGGATTGGCGTTACAGTTTTGAATGAACTGCGTTCCCCTTCCGCCAGAGCCATCCGCTTACGGGTGCCAATCACGCACCAAAGTATGGCAATCACCGAAACCACCGCACAGAATAGTCCCAGCAACATATAGGCCAATCGTTGATCTGGGATCCGGTTCCGGTCAAGGAGCATTCCTGCCACGAGCAATGAGACAATGCTGCCACCAATCGAGAAGGCAAACCTAAAACTATTTAAGCTGGTGCGCTCGTTATAGTCCTGGGTTAGCTCTGGGGTCATGGCGGTATAGGGCAGGTTGACCACCGTATAGAACAGGTTAAACAGCACCGCGATCGCTACGTAATAGAAAAACAAGCCCCATTGATTGCTGGTGGGGACGAGCCATTGCATCACAAAAAACACCCCGAACGGCAAAGCTCCGGCCACCATCCAGGGATGCCGTCTGCCCCAGCGGGAGTTGGTGCGATCGCTCAGCACGCCCACGATTGGGTCGTTGATCGCGTCAGATACCTTGGCAATTAATAAAACACTTCCAGCCAGGTCGGGCCTCATGCCAGCTACGTTGGTGAAAAAGTACAGCAGGAAAAAGGCCAGAATGTTGGCGGTGATCGCTGTACCCAGATCGCCTGCACCATAGGCTAGCTTGGTAGAAAAGCTAAGGGGCTTGGCGAGTTGTTCTGAGGCGGTGGATTGTGAAGTGGTTCCCTGGGACATAGGTGATTTTATAGAGATGGCAAGTGAGCTTTCAGCTTAAGCCGCTGGGGGCGATGCTGCGATTAAATTTGATTAATCTTACTGGGCTATCTTACTGGGCGATCGCTGCTGGTTGGGCTGGTCTATGTGCCGCTTTGTGGGATGGCATAGTGGGTTGTAAATTTAAATTAAGCTGGGGGCGATCGCTGGACTTTTGCGGTGGTTTTCAGTAGATTATTGATTGTGACCTTACATAATCTCCACAGGTCGCCCGATCCTTGAAAACCGCATAGTTACGTTGACCTATGGAGATGCCTTGCCTAGCAAGGGTTTCAGCTCTCCAAATTTGATTTTTAGTGGCAATAATGGGCTGTTTTTGGCAATAAAAATGACCTATGGAGATTTGACCTCCAGATGCCGCTCTGGGTATGGGCTCAAAATTGGGGCTCTTTCAAACCCTTTACCCCGCAAGGGGACTGAAACACCGTCTCTGTTGGAATGTTTTACATGATATTGGTCATCGTCAGACTTTCAAACCCTTTACCCCGCAAGGGGACTGAAACACGACCAGTCAGTTCGATCCAGAAAGCATCTTGATAGCTCTTTCAAACCCTTTACCCCGCAAGGGGACTGAAACTTTTCGGCCTGTATCTCAGATTTGGACAGACCAAGACTGGCTTTCAAACCCTTTACCCCGCAAGGGGACTGAAACTTGTCTGATCAACTGCGCTAGAAGCAGATGGGCCAATTCGGTCTCTTTCAAACCCTTTACCCCGCAAGGGGACTGAAACACATGGTCGAGCCACGTGTTGCGCAGCTTGTTCCATTCGCTTTGAACTTTCAAACCCTTTACCCCGCAAGGGGACTGAAACCGAAAAACAAGATCGGTGAGTAAAATTTTAAAGCAAAAGACTTTCAAACCCATTACCCCGCAAGGGGACTGAAACTTGCCTGCTGGAGTTGCAAGCTCAATAGCAAAATTAGCTGCCATGTGGACTTTCAAACCCATTACCCCGCAAGGGGACTGAAACTGGCCTGAAGCTAACCAACTCCACCTGAGGGGTGGGGCTTTCAAACCCATTACCCCGCAAGGGGACTGAAACTATATGCATCAATGTCTGTTAATGATGATATTGCTTCAACTTTCAAACCCATTACCCCGCAAGGGGACTGAAACCACCGTCGTTCTGGTCACCAACAACACACCAGCCCTGTTCAGCAAGCTTTCAAACCCATTACCCCGCAAGGGGACTGAAACCTTGTTAACCGCTTTGACGGCCATAGGGTGTTCGTCGGGTCTTTCAAACCCATTACCCCGCAAGGGGACTGAAACTGGGGAACATCTGTTGCAATGTACGAGGGCTGAAACGAGCTTTCAAACCCATTACCCCGCAAGGGGACAACCACAAATAAGCTAGACTCAAAAAAGCCCCATACCAACAATCGCCAATGGAAGAGCTATTGCGCCCCGATCGCCTCTACGACCTGATCAGCGAACTAGTCATGTGCCACTCCCCCAGCGGTGCAGAAGCCGAGATCGATCGATACCTGCTCGCCCAGTTTGCCAACCTAGAGCTAGAACATTGGCAAGATGCCGCCGGAAACATCGTTGCTAAAATTCCTGGCCCCAAAAACAATCCAGCCTCCAACAGCGCGATCGCCATCACCGCGCACAAAGACGAAATCGGCGCGATCGTTAAGAGCATTAACCAATACGGCCAGATCGAAATCGGTAAACTCGATGGCTCCTTCCCCTGGGTCTATGGCGAAGGGATCGTAGACCTGCTCGGCGATCGTGAAACCATCTCCGCCGTGTTGAGCTTTGGCTCGCGGCACATCTCCCATCGATCGCCCCAGAAAGAACTTCAAACCAGCAAAGCCCTGAGTTGGGACGATGCCTGGTTAGAAACCAAAGCCAGCCCACAGAAGCTAGCAGCAGCAGGGATTCGCCCCGGCACCCGCATGGTGATTAGCAAACACCGCAAGCAACCCTTTCGGCTCAGTGAGGATTATGTTGCCAGCTACACCCTCGATAACAAAGCATCCCTGGCGATCCTGCTCACCCTGGCCGAAGTAATTGGGCAAACTAATGGGCAACCCAAAACCGATGTCTATCTGCTGGCCTCCGCCAATGAAGAAGTAGGCGCGATCGGCGCGATGTATTTTAGTAACCAGCGATCGCTCGATGCCCTGATTGCGCTGGAGATCATCCCGCTCTCATGCGAATATCCGATCGAGGACAACGATGCCCCCGTGTTGCTGTCCCAGGATGCCTATGGGGTCTATGATGAAAACCTGAATCGCGGCATTGCCCAGATTGCCCAGGATCATAAATTAGCCTTGCAATTTGCGGTGTTGAATAGTTTTGGCAGCGATGGCTCGATCGCCATGAAATTCGGCCATGTGCCCCGCGCCGCCTGTCTGGGTTTCCCCACCGAAAACACCCACGGCTACGAGATTGCCCACCTCGGCGCGATCGCCAATTGCATTAGATTGCTATACGCCTATTTAAAATAAGTGAATTAAGTTTTTATGACGATCGCCGTTTATCACCAGGTTAAGGGATAGGCTGTTAGTTGATTAAGGATAGATCAAACCCAAAAATAGCCTATGCCCGCGATCAACTACGAAATCCCCAAGCCCCAAAGCTCACCCGATTGGGAAAAGCTGATTGCCGCGACGCGGAAAAGGTTTGATAAGGAATATAAACAAGAATCCTTTGATTTGCCCGATGAGATCGAAGCGATGCCCCTGTTTCGAGAATGGGTCGGCCATACCCTCTCCAGCCGGACTAGTTCACCCTTCTGGGAGATCGCCCAGTTCAAAAAGAATCTGCATTGCCTGGATATTGGCTGCGGCGTAAGCTTTTTGATCTATCCCTGGAATGACTGGAATGTCTATTTTCATGGTCTGGAGATCAGCACCGTCGCCAGGGATGCGCTTAACTCCAGGGGGTCGCAACTCAATTCCAAACTATTTAAGGGCGTAGAGTTGGGGAATGCCCACCAGTTGCCCTATGAAAATGACAGCTTCGATCGCGCCGTGGCCACGGGGTTTAGCTGCTATTACCCGATCGAATATTGGCAAATGGTCTTGCAAGAGGCAAAACGAGTTTTGAAACCGGGCGGGGTGTTGGTGTTTGATGCGATCGATCCGAACTCAGAAATTGCCGAGAATTGGGCGATCCTGGAAACCTACTTAGGCGCAGAAGTATTTTTAACACCACTCAAGGAATTTGAAGCGATCGCCGCAAATATTGGCAGAATCTCCACTCAGCGGGAGGGTGAATTATTTAAAATGTATCGGCTGACGATGCCCAAGTAGTTAATTAAATAGAGCGATCGAAGATTTTGCATCTTTATCGATCGAGACTTATCGAGTCGGCACGAATTTCCCTTGAGGTAAGCGTTTCACTTCTGTTTCCACCCTGCCATCGCCGTAGAGATATAGCAGTCTAAATCCAGGCGATCGCTCATAATCCAGCGCAAAACAGTTTTTCTGGGGCGCAAACTGCACACAGGTAGATGGCGTAACCAGATGGCGGATTTGTTGTGAGCCCTTCCCCTGCCAAAATGCGTCAATGTCTTGATGGGCATGACCAGCGATCACCGCCTTGATCTGCGGGTAGCGATCGCAAATCTGCCAGAATTGATCGCGGTTCTGGAGCGAGATCATATCCATCCACTCGGAATCGATCGCCAGAGCCGGATGATGCAGCGCGATCAGGGTATTTAGGTCGGGATTCGCTTCTAGTTGGCATTCCAGCCATTGCAAAGTGGCATCAGCTAGATGGCCATGCACTTGTCCTGGCACGGCGGAATTTAATAATAAAATCTGCCAATTGCCCAGAACCAGGCGACGATCGATCGCGGCCATATCCGCCAGGAAGTTTTGGACTAACTCGGCGCTGTCATGGTTGCCAGGAATGCAATAGGCAGGAATTGATAAGTGCGATAGTTCATGGTGCAGGCGTTGGTATGAGTGATTAAGCCCATCCTGGGTGAGATCGCCAGTAACCAAAAGCAGATCGGGCTGCTGTTCCAGGTTAGCGATCGCTGCCAACACGGCTTGGAATGAGCTATTGGTATCAATGCCCTTGAGAGTCAGGCCAGAATCATCAAACAGGTGAATGTCCGTGATTTGGGCGATCGTGATTTGTGGTGTGCCAGTCATCTTTTGCAATAATCCAGTCGGTTTATCTTCATTGTATATTCATTTAGTGCAAATCGAAATGAACTTAGCCTACTTCAGTAGCCCTGAGTAATTTATATGGTTAGAGATGGACGAAACAAAGCAAGAGTAGCAAATTGCTCCTGACTAGCTCTCAACGAGTCAAGTCTAATGTCTTAGATTGAGACGCTTAGAGCAATAACTGGGGCTTTTTAAGTCTTAATTCACGAGATTAATTACAAGCTAAGTTGATAGATTTAGATAATCCCTTGGCTTGTTGTTGGTGTAGGTCGCAAACGGCCAAGAATAATGACGATCGGGTTGCGATCGCCATAGTTGAAATTATTGATTGCGGCTTGCAATGGCTAACCTAAGCAGTCATGCATAACATTTAGCTAGAGGATTAAGACTGACTTACAAATCCTTTGCTAAAAAAATCCTTACTTCTTCTCCCACAAGCCTATTCCGTAGCTAAATATTAACCATCAACGGCTTGAGAAACTGGCTGATTTGGTTTAACTAATTGAACAGAAGACTTGATCGACTCCGCCACGTAGCGATCGCGGCCAAGTTTATAGCACCGCACTACACAAAAAGCACAGCGATAGGGATAGATTCCCACCCAGGACAATGGGTAATCGTAAATATACCTACGCCGAGAGCGTCTTACTTCTATTTCCCCGCAATGCCTGCACTTCCCCGCTTTTTCTTCCATAGTTCTATATGGCTATATGACACTAATAAAAGACCTTTAATTATTAGCTAACGTCACATGAGCCCGATTGTCACTACGCCATTACGCGCAACAGATCCAAAATATAGCAGTAAAACTTGTTTTTTGTGATCGTTTTTCAACAAAACTCTGTTGCTTCTCTGCTGAGTTGATGCGATCGCTCGCGCAAAAGAGCATTTGAAATATGCAACACACCAATAAACCACCACAAGCTGCAATCTCCACGGCGATAAGCTAACCTAGACTCTAGCTATGCATGGGAATTAGGGAAGTTAGTAGAAATGGCACAGAAAAATAATGAAACGATCGTACTAGTGGCCAGTCTGGCGGTTACCGTGGGTCTCTTGGGGGCAGGCTATTGGTTTGTGCGGGGACGGGATGGCGGCGATTCGATCGTGGTTGAGTCATCTGATCCAACTGAGCCAACGACCTCAGAACCCAGTAGTAATAGCAATAATAATCAGTCTAATGGCGATGCTCCGGCTAGTGCTAGTTTGGCCAGCATTGAAGCGACTCTGCCCAACCCCAATCTGTTGCAGATCGATGGCAGCACCACCATGGTGGCATTAATGCAAAACTTAAATAATGCTTATGCCCAGGCTAATCCCAGTATTCCCGCGATCTATGGCCAACCCGCTAATAATCCCAATGGCTCCAGTGGCGGCATTCGCAATTTAATCAATGGCACTGTGGATCTAGCGGCTAGCTCCCGTCCGCTCAAGCCCGAAGAAGCGACTGCCAACCTACAGGTAGTAGCGATCGCCAAGGATGCAGTGGCCGTGGTGGTTAGCGCTAGTAATCCCTATCGCGGTGGCCTTACCATGAGTCAATTACGCCAGATTTATGAAGGGCGGATTACTAACTGGTCAGAGGTGGGCGGCCCCAATGTACCAATCAAAGTAATCAATCGTGCCCAGGCCAGCGGCACCAGGGATCTATTTCAAAATGTGGTTTTGCTCTCGCAATCTTTTGCGCCAGATAGCGCTAATTTTATTACCTGGCCCCAGGACGAAACTACGGCAATTATTCGGGAGTTGGGCAATAACGGCATTAGCTATGCTACGGTGTCACAGGTGGCAAATCAGTCCACGGTCAGGATTATGCCGATCGATGACTCATTGCCCACTGATATTAATGCGATCAGAAATAATACTTATCCCATTAGCCGGAATATTTTCCTGATCACCACCAAGCAAACCAGCCCAGCAGTAAAGGAATTTATTGAACTAGCCCTATCGCCCCAAGGACAGCAGCTTGCCACCAATAATGGTTTTATTCCAATTAATTAACATGAATTTTGATTAAAATCGATCGCCCCGCAAAACCATATAGGCCGATCGGCTCAACTTCTAATCCACGGTTAATATTCTGAGCCGCAGCGCGTAAAATCATGATCAAAGAGTTGGGCTGGGAAAATTGCAAAAGGTCAAATTAGGCAACAGTAACGTAGAAGTATCAGCGATCGGGGTGGGTACCTGGGCCTGGGGCGATACTTTGTTTTGGAAGTATGGCAGTGATTATGGCGAGGTTGAGGTCAAAAAAGCCTTTAGCGCCAGCCTGGATGCAGGAGTAACGCTATTTGATACCGCTGAAGTATATGGCCTGGGTAAATCGGAAGAGTTATTAGGCCAATTTATGAAGGCGATCGCCCCCAGGGTGCCCCGATCGCAAATTAAAATTGCCACCAAATATATGCCTGTACCCTGGCGATTAGGCAAGCAGGCGGTCAAAGATGCTGTGGCCAAGAGCCTGGAGCGCTTGCAGGTAGAATCGATCGACCTGTATCAAATCCATCAACCGTTTACCTTTTTGATGGGGCAAGAAACACTGCTGAATGCGCTGGCCGATGAAGTTAAAGCAGGCAGAATTAAGGCGTTGGGAGTGAGTAATTTTTCGGCTGATCAAATGCGCAAAGCCCATGAAACCCTAGCTAAACGCAAAATTCCATTGACGGTTAATCAGGTGCAATATTCATTGATCGCCAAGAAGGTGGAAACCAATGGCACCCTTGATGCGGCCGAAGAATTGGGTGTGACAATCCTGGCCTATAGCCCCCTAGCGCAGGGGGTTTTGTCCGGTAAATATACTTCTACCAATCCCCCCAAAGGGGCGCGGCAGCTCGATCCTAAGTTTGGTAGCGATGGCATTACCAAGGTGCAACCACTGCTGCGGGTGCTGGCGGATTTGGCCGAGGTCTATGATGCAACAATGGCACAGGTGGCGATCAATTGGCTGGCGGCGCAGCAAAATGTGATCCCGATCCCTGGTGCAAAAAATGCCAAGCAGGCTCAGGAAAATGCCGCAGCATTGGAGTTTAAACTCGTCCCAGAAGAAATTACCCAACTCGATCGCGTCAGTGATGAATGTACCCGTTGAGCCATAATGTGATTCAGGCTACGTAGCTCTATGTGCTTAGGTTCTAGCATAGGCAGCAAAGTAGTTTGAATTTAAGGAGCGGGCTGGTGACAATTCAATCTAAGCCAATCCAAGATATTAGTCATGCAAAAACTACTGATGACCATGACCAGCATCGTCAGCTTAACTTTAACCATACACAATTAGTGCTTTGTGCCGCCGCGATCGGCATCTTTGGTGGATTGGTTGCCACCATTTATTATTTCGTTTTAGAAACTATGATGGATCAGGTCTGGCATGTATTGCCGGAGTTGATCGAGCCATATTTTCCACCTTGGCTACCTACAAACAACTATGTTTGGATTGCTACAACAATTGGTGGAGTTGCGGTTGGCATAGCGATTTATTTACTTGGCTGTCCCGGTGAAATGGCTCAAGTGGTCGATCGGATTCATCAGCCAGGAAAAATTGATATTAGTAAAACCCCAGCAATGGTGATCGCTTCATTGCTAGCTATTACCGCTGGGGGAAGTGCGGGGCCAGAAGCACCATTGGTTCAGGTCAACGGTAGTTTTGGTAGCTGGCTGGGCGATCGGCTCAAACTAAGCATTGGTTCGGTGCGGGTGCTAACCTTTTGTGGCATGAGTGCAGCCTTGGGAGCATTTTTCGGAGCCCCGATTGGTGCAGCTCTGTTTGCCCTAGAAATTCCCCACCGACGTGGATTGGAATATTATGAAGCGATCGCCCCGGCGGTGATTTCGGCAATTTTTTCCTTTGCAATATTTAGAATTAGCACCGGCATCACCATTGGTGGTATCTATCACTTCGAGTCCGTACCATCCCTAACCCCCATGAATCTACTGGAGGGGCTCTTGCTGGGAATAGTTGGCGCAGCGATCGCGGTGCTATTTATTTATATCTTTCGGGCAGTTGGTTATCTCTTTCAGTTCATAGAACATGATCAGATTCTCAGTGCCACATTGGGTGGTTTGGCGATCGGTCTAATCGCCCTTTTCCTGCCGCAAACCCTCTTTTTTAGTGAAGCCCAGATCCATGATGTGATTGAAACAGGTATGACCCTGGGAGTAAGTATGCTGCTATTAATCGCAGTGGCAAAAATGCTAGCGATTAGCTTTACGCTTCACTCTGGCTTTCTGGGTGGTTTTATTTTTCCGCTGTTTTTCATTGGCGCAAATGTGGGTTTGGCGATCGCCCTAGCAGTGCCACAGATTCATCCAACCGTGGGCATGATTTGTTTGATGGCGGCGATGAATGTAGCAGTGACCAAAACACCAATTAGTAGCAGTATTATCCTCAGTGTGCTTTCGGATACGGCAATGTTGCCAGTGATTGTAATTGCTAGTTTTGTGAGTTTTTTATTGACCGCACAGATCGCCATGATCAGCACCCAGCGATCGCGCGGTAGTGATGAGCAGGCTATACCAGTTTGGCTCCACAATTCTACGGTTGATACAATTAGTGCTGTAGATAATGAAGGAATAGGCTAGATCTTTCTACCCATAGTAAATACAATGATTTAGTACACATAAATTCCTTAGAAAGTTTGGCTGAAGACCAGTCAAGTATTATGCATTGTCTTGCTCCACGCTTCAATTGCTACTGCTCCTTCTTAGTTACTTCTTAATTACCCTTGCTAACTGCTGAAGCCAATTCAGGATAACCCGCCTCGCTCAAAGCCTGATCTCTGATGCGACAGGAATCGCACACCCCGCAAGGTTCTGTGCCCCCTTGATAACAAGACCAGGTCGCCGCGATCGGTACACCAAGGGCGATTGCCTTTTTGACAATATCCACCTTTGAATCCATCACCAACGGCGCAACCAATTCAATTCCGTTGCCCTCAAGCGCAGCCTTAGACGAAAGTGCAGCCAGGTTTTGATAGGCTTCCAGATAGTCAGGACGGCAATCGGGATAGCCGGAATAGTCCACCGCATTGATGCCTAAATAAATCGCCTTGGCAGATCTAGCTTCGGCCAAAGAAAGAGCGATCGCAATAAACACCGTATTTCGCCCCGGCACATAGGTAGAAGGAATCACATTATCCTGCAATCCTTCAATGGGTAAATGCATCGATTTGTCAGTCAGAGACGAGCTACCCCACAGCGACAGGTTCACATCAATTACATGATGCTCAGTAATCCCCAATTGCTTAGCCACAACCTGAGCTGATTGTAGTTCCCGCTTGTGGCGTTGGCCATAGTTAAATGACAATGCGATCGGTTCATAGCCAGCGGCGATCGCCTGGGCGGCAGCGGTAGCAGAATCGAGGCCACCGGAGAGTAAAACTACGGCCTTGGGCTTAGCGACCTTGGGCTCATTTAATTCAGATCGATCGACGTGAAGATTGTTAGAGGACATAATGGCAACGAAAACCTATGGCTGTGGTGAGAGCAAATCTTGGTATATGTTTTACCGCATAGAGGCTTGGGCTTGATAAATATTGCCAGAACTTCCAATTGGCAGGTAGTTAGCAGTAACTATTGAATAATTAATATCTTGCATTACCTTACCCCCAATAACTTATGGGTTTGTAGGCTCATCCGCCATTGCGAGTTTTGCCGCACATAATCAAAAATTAGTTTGTTGGCATTAACTGAATTCCATTCCGGTTGCAGATATTTAATTGCTGTAGTTGGTACTAAATCTGCCTGCCGCTCTGCCCAACCTAGGTCTTGCTGCTTAGCCACCACTACTTTTAGCTCGTGAATATGGATATAAATATTAGCGACAGGGGGTTTAAAGGTTTTAGGCGAAAGGGTAATCCAGTCAAATTCGCCGGAGAGGGGATGAGCACCAGAGGTTTCTAGATGTACGCGCACGTCTAGTTTTTGCAAAGCCTTAGTTATTGGCCTTAGATCATGCATAAGCGGCTCACCACCAGTAATCACCACGATCGCTGGTTTAGCCTTTTCAACCTGCCGAACCAAATCCGTCACAGTTTGGCGCGGATGGGAGCTGGCATCCCAGGACTCTTTGGTATCACAAAACCAGCATTTAACATCACACCCACCGAGGCGGATAAAATAGGCACTGCTGCCAAACCAAGCCCCCTCTCCCTGGATCGAATGAAAAGTCTCGACGATCGGGTAGGTGGTGGCCGTAGATGCAGTTAATTGAGGGGATTGATTTGATTGGGTTAGTTGCAAGTTCTTAATTCTCGGCATTCTCGGCAAAGGGTTGGTTAGGTGAAGCTAGTTAATGCTATTTCAAGCAAGAGGTTGTGCAAGTAATGACCTGAATGCTTTGATCTAGATGTCTAGATGTATTCATGCAAAAGAGGTCTTTTGAAGATGCATTAAGTTGCTTTAAACAGGCGATCCCTAGCGATCTTAAAATCATCGCGGTCAAAGATTAGGCTAAATTGCGATTATTGCTCAGGTGGTGGTTCACTAAATTAGTAAGTAGTTAAGTGTTAAGTAACCAAATGCCGATCGATTTGCCCCAGATGGGGGATTCGAGCACACATATATTTAAATCTATACTAGCAACTGCCTGAAGATGTATTTGCGTTAGAAAGTCCAAGTTAAGCGCGATCGTGCTGCGCTTTTGACTCAGTTCGATCGGTGTAACCAAACTTAAACACTAAATAAATTGCAGTTATTAGCATGGCTAATCCAGAGCAGTTAGATATTATCGCCCAAGGTGTGCAAATCTGGAACCTGTGGCGCAATGATCATCCCGATACCAAGATCGATCTTAGTGCCGCTGACCTGGGGGCGATCAACTTGCAGCAGGCTATTCTGGCCAAGGCAAATCTGGCAGGAATTAACCTCAGTGGCGCAAACCTGAGCGGCAGTGATCTGCAAGGCAGTGCCCTCGATGGAGCTAATCTGGTGGGAGCCAAAATTAAGGATGCCAAGTTAGTTGGTGCCAGCCTTGGTGAAGCCGATCTGGGCAAAGCTGATTTGGGTGGTGCTGATCTCAAAGGAGCCGATCTGCGCAAAGCCCGTCTTTTTGATGCCGATCTATCGGGCAGTAGTTTACGGATGGCAAACCTATGGCAAGCTCATTTACACCAGGTTAATCTGACTGATGCTAATTTGAGCGATGCTTACCTGGGCGAGGCAGATCTAACCAGGGCGAATTTGGAGCGTGCCAACCTCAGCAATGCCGATCTCAATGGTGCAAATTTGTTAGCAGCGATCTTATGTGGGGCGAAGCTAAATCAGGCTAATTTCGTCGGTGCTAATCTCACTAATGCTGATCTAGAGAAAGCAATAGCATTAGCAACCAATTTTCAGGGCGCAAATTTAACCAATGCCAGTTGCAAAAATTGGTCGATCAACTCGGATACACTGCTTGATAATATTGATTTGGCTCCGTGAGCTGTTTTATTCAAGTCCTGTATCACATCCCCACAAACCCCATGCCTAATCTACCCAATTCCCTGGAAGAAGCCACCCAGCAAGCGATCGATGCCATGTTCACGGCGATCGATGCGGGCGATCGGCGGATTTTAATCGATCTGCGCTTTGGTGAACTAAAACCACTACCGCTCGCTAAACAATTGGCAATCCGAATGAAGGAGCGGTATGGCAATCAATGGCAGGCTTTGTTTTCCGATGCGGGGGCAGCAGCATTGGCTAAGCGAGATTGGCCGGATATTTCTGATCAAGAAGTATCAATGCGGGGTGTGAATGAAGGTAGAGCCGCGATCAGAGAAGATGATCAAGCTTTTTTATTGATTGCGCCCAGCTCAGTCGAAGTTGATCAGGTGGAAAAATTACTGGCGCTGGCAGGCGATCGCCCCTTTATTATGTTTAATCCGCGCTTGGAAAATAGTGAGGTGGGGATCGGTTTGGCTACCCGCAAAATGCGCGAGCGGTTTTTAAATACGTTTACGGTTTGTTATTACATGCAACCACTGGATGCGGGGCTGTTGTGGCGCTGCTATCCTGGCCTCTGGCAGGTGTATCGCCAGGGGAATGAGGTTGACTCTGATAAGCAATCTGAACAATCTGAGCAATCTGAGCAATCTCAATCTGTAACAACTGAACCGGACGACAATCAGGGCGGTTGGCAATTGATTAACGAAGATGATCACAAACCCAGCTTTGATGAACTAGAACGCATTTTCCTGCGAGCAACAGGCAAGCGCCAGACCACTTTTCTCGATCGGATGCAGCAGTTTTTGAGTGCCTTAAATCGCTAACCCTATTTCAATCTAGATCAACATCTTTAACTAGTTCCTTGCGGGGGGCGACTTTCACTTGCTAAGGTTAAAATCTAGCTTGAGCTGTAAGCCAGATAGATAGAGGTATCTAGGCTTTAATGACAATATCCTGAATTGGATTGATTGGTGTTCCTGACGCTCTAAAGCCCTTATTCTCGTTAGGCGCAAGATATGAGTTAATGTTTAGCGAGGGGATACTTGATAGACTCAGAACTCAGAGAACTTTCCCAGCAAATTAGCAAGCGCATCTGCATTGTTCTACCCAGATCTTGGCTGGATCTTAATGTGCCATAGAAGCCATCGAAATAGCTTAAGACTTGACAATATATTCCACCAACAGCCAGATCCCCAGTGCCAAGCCGGCCACTAGCACCGCCTCACTCCAGATCAGGCTCAAGTTGGGCGAAAGCGTGGAGTTAACCCGATCGCCTGCCGCCAGTAGCATTGAGCCGGATAGCATTCCCCCCACCGCCAGCATTGCCAACCCTAAGCGGCGAAAGGAACGGGACAGCGATCGCTGAAAGCTTTCCTGGTCTTGCCAGTTCAGGTTCAAGCCCAGCTCAGAGCGTTCCAGCCGATCGGCCAGGGTTTCAATCTGCTGGGGAATTTGAATCAGGGCACGGGACAAATAGAGCGAATTATAGGTCACACTTTGTAAGCTAGCCGAATTGAGAATTCGCTGTTGAATTGCTTTTTCAACCACTGGCCGCGCCACGTCAATGAATGGGAACAAAGGATCGAGGTTGCGGGCAATCCCTTCCACATTGGCGATCGCCTTCACAAATAAGCCAATGCTGCCGGGCATTTGAATTTTATTTTCACGGGGAATACGCAACGCTTCATTGAGCAACTCCGAGAGATCAATTTCCTCCAGGGGGCGAGTATAAAAACGGCGCAATAGTCGATCGAAGGCTGATTCGATTGCCTTGATGTCGATCGCTAGTTTGGCAAACCCCAATTCCCTCACCGCCTGAGCCACCTGGCGCGGTTGTTCATAGACAATGCCAATCAATAGATCGGTCAGGATCGACTTGGTGCGTGGGTCCATCCGCGACACCATGCCGCAATCGATCATGGCCAGACGGATTTGCTTATCATCGCCCACATAAAAGAAATTGCCAGGGTGCGGATCGGCATGGAAAAATCCATCTAGCAAAATCTGTTGCATTACCACCTTTGCCGCCAGCGCCGCCAATTCTTTCCGCTTTGGTGCTGGTAACTCTGTTTGATTAATTTTCACGCCATCGATCCATTCCAGGGTCAACACCTTTGTGCTGGTGAGCTGCCAGTAAACCTTGGGAATAATAACCTGACCTGGTTTCCATAACTCACTATTGGCCAGATTGTTGGTTAGCTCCTCTGTATTACGCGCCTCGCGGGTGAAATCCAATTCGCCGGTAATACTATTGCTAAACTCTTCCACCAGTGCTTCCAGGTCATAGGCTTCCCCCAGGGCATCACCGCTAAAAAACTGCGCCAGCGATCGCAACACTTCTAAATCTTCTTCAATGATGCGCTGAATTCCAGGGCGTTGCACCTTAATCGCTACTACTTGGCCATCTAGTAATTTGCCTTTATGCACTTGCCCCAACGAGCCAGCCGCGATCGCTTTTTCTTCGACCTCCGCATAGCTGTCAACGATCGGTTTGCTTAATTCTGCTTCCAGGATCGGCGCAATCTCACTCCAGGATAACCCCGGCACATCACTTTGCAGGGTTTCCAGAGCTTCAATATATTCCGGTGCCAATAGATCGGGGCGGGTACTCAGGATTTGCCCTAGTTTTACAAAAGTGGGGCCTAGCTCAATCAAAATTTGCTTGAGGACATCTGGTAGCGGCAGAGATGGCTCGGTGGGCTTGGAATTAAGCTGACCATTAATAAACGCTAGCCGGCTGCGGAAATAATCCCAACCATTACGAACCACAACTTCAACAATTTCAGCTTGACGGCCAAAGCCAAAGGGAATATTTGTGCGACTGAGCATAACTGGGCAGATATCACCAAATAAAACTTAAACCTAACGACTTCAGCGTAGCTCAAACGATCGCCTGTATTGCATATGTCAGTGGGTACATATTTATCTATTTATCCTGGTTGGCTTGAATCTTGGCGAATTTACAATCTAATTATTAAATGGCGATCGAGGATTTGCTATTACCAATGACTATATCGATCTGGCGCAATGATTCCCCTGGCAACTGGAAAAAACATTAGCAAACAAACATTAATTAGAGATGGGTACACTCACAGAATAATTAAGATCACGGCGGAATTTCTCTGGAGTCTGGCGCATCGGCTCAGTGGGGTTCCAAATGCCGATCCCCTTGAGTCTGGCCTCCGCCTGCAATCGTGACATTAAATCATCATGGCGTTGATTGGGTTGCCAGGAGTTTGCTAGCACCAGCCCTTCACGCACCAGTTGGGCATTGATTAACTGATCACCCAGCCACACATAGGCTAAGACCCGATCGTAATTGTCTTTGCGCTGTTGATCAAACTCCAGCAGTACTTTCTGGTCTTTGATTAATTCTTCCAGGCGTTTCCTGGCTCGATCGCCCCAGGGTGCTTGTTCCCGTAATGGTGCGCTAATCCCCAATAGCCGCACTCTTTGGATCAGCTCATCGGGATCATTGCTGTCGATCGCTTCGATCGTTTGGCCACTGATCACCCGCGTCACCCGCCAGCTCTCACCATCGATTGGGGTAATGGTGTTGGAAGCTTGGATGCCAATGTTGATCGCCAGCCAGATCGCCACCACCAGAAAAACCATCAACCGCCTCAATCTCTTTTTACGGGGATTGGGTTTGTTTTTAAAGATCGAAGTCGTAGTGCTTGCGGTTGCTTCTTTGGAACTCATGGTTAAGCTAACCAGGTAGATAAATTAATCGTGATCGATCGGGATGCCAAATACTATGCGCTGCTTTTGCTCAAAGAAACGTCCGAATTGCAGCATATAGACCTCATCTTCGTCCTGGGTTTCCAGTTCCAAATCGGAGCAAGCATAGCCCACACAAATTAAAGCATAGCCGCGCTGCTTGGTCTCCGGCGACAATCCCACCGTTTCCGATTGATCGATCTGGCCAGATTTAACCCGCATCGCGCAGGTGGTACAAGTGCCATTGCAACAGGCCGCTGGCAAATCAATGCCCTGCTCCTCACATTGATCCAGGATATAGCGATCGCCCCTCACCCTGGCGGTTTGGATCTCACCAGTGCGGCGATCGTGGACTCGCACCGTATAAATGGGTGGCTCTTTAGTCATAAGTCATAGTTTTAGCAGTCCAGCTTAACCAGCTTTGGTAGGAATCATGCCAGTTTGCCGTGCATAGGCAAAAATACCACCGGCATCGATCACCGGGCCCACTTCACCCAACGATTTCAATTCATAGGTTTCACCCAGGGTGTGGTTGATGAGCTGATTGTTGTCAAAATCGATCGTCACTTCATGGCCGGTTTCAAAGCGATCGCAAAGCCGCTCGACCGCTTCCCAGGGGTATAGCTCGCCAGTGGCAGTGCAATTACGGAAGAAAATCCGCGCATAGGATTCAGCGATCACTGCCTGCACTCCCGCCGCACCCAGGGCGATCGGCGCATGTTCACGAGAAGAACCACAGCCAAAATTCTCACCCGCCACAATGATCGGGTAATCGGTTTTCATTGCCCCCTCGGCTACAAATTTGCCATAGCGATCGGGCAAACCAACCATGGCATAGCTGCCCAGCTTTTCATATTCATCGGGCTTGGAGGGCACCAGGGTTAAATATTCAGCGGGGATAATCTGATCGGTGTCGATGTTGTGATCAACCACAAAGATTTTGCCTTTTATTGCTTTTGCCATGATTTTTTTGAGGGATTTAGTCAAAATAGAACAAAGTCACTACCTTACGTTGATCTTCCGCCACCTCACAGGTTTTGAGCAGCGTAGTGCTATCGTGAAATGCAAAACAAATGAGCTGCTGACACTTAGAAATAATTTCTTGATTACACAGTGTGCTAGCTTCGGCCAGCGTAAGATGATCGCTTTCGCTATGCTCCACCAAATGCATCACATTTTCCAGTTGCTCGCGCGATTCATAGGGCTGCCGATCGAGACTTTGGGGCAGAATCACCGTCAGTAAATTAGGGTCTGCTTTCAGTGCCCCGCGAATGATCGCAAAATTTGTGCCGGTTGCGCCAGAGGTAATAATGCGATTGCCCGACAACACCAGTGCATAGCTGAGCAGCTCAATTAGGTGCTGATGGGTGATCGGCACATGCCTGGAACCAAGAATGGCAATCCGCTTAGAGCCGGTCTGCTGAATCGTTGCTAGCTCTTGCAGAAATTCATCTACTTTCGGTAAATTAACTGACTGAGTCAAAAACGCCCCTGCTGTCTATAACTACAACTAACTAATGTGACTATATATTGTAAGGCTGATCTTAATTGAAAGCCACTACAAATCAAGGTCAAGCAATGAGAATAAAAAACTTGACAAATTGACTGGCATGTTTGGCATATAGATTATATACTAGAAAGTCTGGAAAAATTTTAATCCAATTGGCGATCGACGCTAAAATATTTGTCACTCTATATTATTAATCGTGGATCTTCTCGATTATTAGAACATATAGAACATGTGACAGTTAGCACATGTGATGGTGGGTTAGCAACAAAGTTTGCCTGCCCAATACAATCCAGTCCAATGATCGATCGCATCGCTTAATTCAGGATTAATAATTAATTAGTCCGGCTTGATTTACCATCAGCCAACCAGTTTAAGCAAAATCTTAGTAAGTTTTAGTTGTTTGGAAGCAGTTAGGAAAAATCATGGCTCGATACCGAGGACCACGCCTCAGAATAGTTAGACGCTTGGGAGAGTTACCAGGTCTTACCCGCAAATCACCCAGACATAATTATCCCCCTGGGCAGCATGGTCAGGCACGCAAAAAGCGCTCTGAATATGCGATTCGCTTAGAAGAAAAGCAAAAACTCCGGTTCAACTATGGTTTAACCGAGAAGCAATTGGTGCGCTATATGAAAAAGGCGCGTAAGATCAAAGGCTCAACCGGTAAGGTGTTGCTAGAGCAGCTCGAAATGCGCCTGGATAATACTGTCTTTCGGATGGGTATGGCACCAACGATCCCCGGTGCAAGGCAGTTGGTCAATCATGGTCACATCACTGTAAATGGCAAAGTGGTTTCGATCCCTAGCTATCAATGTGTGCCCGGTGAAGAAATCGGCGTGAAGAACAATGACAAATCGCGCAAGATGGTCGAGCTAAATCTGCAATATCCTGGCTTGGCTAATGTGCCCAGTCACCTTGAATTTGACAAGTCAAAATTGCACGGCAAGGTCAACAGCGTCATCGAGCGGGAGTGGGTTGCACTTCAGATCAATGAGCTGCTGGTGGTTGAGTATTATTCACGTTAGAACTTATCCATTATCAGTAGTATCAGTATTCAGTAGTATCAGTGGCTTCAATGCCCGCATCTTTCCGGTTGGCGCGATCGAGTTAAATACAGCCAATTAGATGTTTTAGATGGATATTATTGGGTATTATTGGGTATTTAAGACGTGCTACTCACATGTATTTAGCCTGCCTTAGCGCAGGCTTTTGCATATGTTGCCGCTGATTTTTGCTACTTTGGGTGTGACAGAGGGTATAAAATGGTCTAGCCAGAGGGGGCCATCTGCGCGATCAATAACTGGCATTGCTGCTACTAGCAATAATGAGTAATTTTTGATATAAAGCAGCAGGTTGCCGCTTGCCACCAATTGGCTTTGCCCAATCACCCAGAATTACCTGGCGCTAATCTCAGTCGAACCTCGACTCTACGAGCAATTACTAGTCTAGCGATCGCCATTTTCTGCCTATTAACATCCATTGCCAACTCAAGCCAGCACAAGGGCACATATATTTAAGCGAATCAGTCAACTAAAACTAGATCGAAAGATAAAACTAAATTGCGATCTGTAGCTCGATTGACATTAATAGGGTATGTTCTGAATATCATTTACTCCTCAGCTACTGCGGTCTGCAATAGAGCTAACTAAAGCCAACTGCCAATCAATCTACAGTTAATCGATTAATCGATCTCAAGCACTAAAATCAAAATATTGTCCGAACCATGCCGCTAACTATGCAGCGCGATATATCTACCACTGACCATCCCCAGCCAGATTTGCCTATTCCTGCCCACTTTTCCAGAGGGTGTCCCCGCAGTGTGCGCATGGACATTGATAACTTGCTCATTGCGGTTGAGGCGATCGATCTGCGAGCTGTCGATCGAATCATGCTCAGCCTGCCTGAATTAGGATTAGATGAGTTAATCCCTACTCAAGTTAAATTGTGGCGAATGCGCAACACCAATCCCATGCGCCGCCATTATCAACGTACTAATTTAAATTGGGATGAACTAAGAGCCCTGGTTTTAATTGCCTGTGAAGTGGCAAAGCCATTGAATACAGTATTGCGGCAACTGATAATCACATCTCAGCATGTGGCCGAGGAAAAAATTGAGGCGCTGGGCTTGCAACAAAACCAACGCTATCTAGACCATTACATCAAGCGATTTCAGGCTCTCTACAAAAGCCGAATGCGATCGCCTTCTATTTTGAGTGATGACGAATTGAGCGAACTAGCAACCCATATGTTGAGTCAGCTTTTATTCTGTAGTGGTACTGCCGCCCCAGAAAGGCTCTGGCACGCTTTATTTTATGGAGCGATAGCATGACTGTTCAACGTATTTACAACATGCCCAGTTGCAATCTGCTGGTGGAAGGAATCAGCCTGGGCGATAGCGATCAGCTTTCGATGCTGACTAATTTTAAATGTACGTTTAACCACACCCAGGACGCGATCGTGGGTGGCAAAGAACTATTAAGCGCCCTGACTAAATGTGCTAGTAATTATGCCCAGGCATTACAGGCTGGGAATCTGATTACAACTGAGGCTGAAGCGGTGCGGATCGAACCAGAAAATAGCTATAACCATAGTCTCCATATTGCGGCAGCGATCGATCAACCCAATCAGCCCCAGGATCAAGCTGGCAGCGCCAAACAAGATGGCATGGTGGAGATTAAGCTCAACACGGTGCAATTTTTTGATCTGGTCGAAAGTCTCGATCGCCTTTGTGCCGAAGAGCAAGCCCTTCAGGATTTGAAAGCACCGCTGGATCTAACTAAGGTCAGAGGTAAAGTTAATTTCCAGGAAAAATTAGTGCCTGCGATCGGTGGCATTGCCAGCTTTGCGATCGTGGCGTTTGGGTTCTTTTTGTTGCCAGTGCCAGAACCAATCCCAGAACCGCAATTGCAGCAGCAAACCTCTAGCGAGAACACAAATAATAATAATCTGGAGCAAACTCCGCCGCAGCCTGATGCACCTGAGCAATCGAATACTAACCAATCAGAGAACGATCCAACCGTAGCCGCAACGCCAACCCCATTACCTGAAGCGATCGAGGATGCTGATCTTGATGCCCTGGCGCAAAGCCTGCGAGAGCAGATTGATGATAATTGGTCAGTGGCGATCGAAGAAGATGTTACCTTTACAGTGGCGGTGAATGAGGCTGGTGAAGTGGTTGGCTATAGGCCCACTGACGTACCAGAAGGAATTCCGCTGCCAGATTTATTAGTAATCGAAACTGACCCCGAAACAGGCGCAAGCCCAGAGCAACCGCAGCGATCGGTGAGTTTTGAGGTTACTTTTTATGGCAATGGCGATCTAGATATCGAGCCAGTTCAATAACTCAACATTTACGAATATTTACAACCGCAACACAAATTTACTATTTATCGTCATTTGATAACAAATGATTGCGATCTGAGGTGGATAACCCTCCATACGCTATTGTTAAACCCTATCAGTGCAATAAGTAAATCTTATAAGATAGTAAATATAAAGCAATCGTAAATACAAGAGGGGTGCTGCAATGAAAATGCATGATGTCGATAAAACCAGAGTTAGTTTTGCTCGCAAAGCCGAATACAACGATCGCGGCGATTATAATGCCGTCGGGGAGATCGCCAAAATCCATCGGGAAATGTGCAATCGCTATACTGGCTCAGAAGCCTTTGGCTGTCAGTCTCGCTGCAAAACTAGATAATGCGGAGGCTCGATCGAAAACATTAAATATTTTGAATATTTTGAATATCAGCTAATACCAGGCATAGAGCAGTAACCCTCTTCGCCGTCGGTCACCATTCAGCCTTACTTAACTTACTTCCTTACTTAACTTAAGATCGGGAACCATAGCCCCAGCCGCATCAACAACAATTCAACTCCACCTCGTCCAAATGCTCACACACGACGCGGTATAGCTCCAGAATGTGGTGATCGAGCAACTGATAATAAACCTTACGCTTATGCTTGCGATAGCTCACCAATCGCAACGTACGCAAAATTCTTAGTTGATGAGAAACCGCCGACTCACTCATCCCCACTGCTGCGGCAATATCATGCACACACAATTCATGGTTAGCCAGCAGCGAAATAATTTTCAGGCGATTGGCATCTCCCAGCCCACCCAAAAACTCCGCCATGCGTTGCGCCTTTTCCTGGCTTAGAATCTGGGCTTGAATCTTAGCGATCGCTTCATCATCGCTGTTTTTGCCATCACATACCTCAGGCTCGCAGATGGGAGTATCAGCAGCAGTATGCTCAGTCTCTGGCGATATTTTCGTCACTGTTAATTTATTCTTTTGCTTAGCTATGGCAGATTTGGGCATAGGTCGATCGGGAGTGCTAGACGTTTTCAGAGCGATTTAGGATATGTACTGGCATATGTAATAGTATATCTTGTGCTTGACATATGAATATATGTTCAGGTATCGTGGTTGCAGTAGATAAGCTGATTTTTCGGCAGGAGAAAATTATGGCTAGTGCCACTTTAGTTAAATGTGCCTGTTCTAAATGCTTGTGTGTAATCGATCCTAGTGATGCGATCGAGGCTAATGGTAAATATTACTGCTGCAAGGCATGTGCCAGTGGTCATGTGGATGGCACCAATGATAGTCATTGCAGTGATGTTGGTTGCGAATGCACTTCGTAGATCGCTAGCGATCGAAGTGCTAAAAAGTATTGCCTAATCGATCCAACAAAATAGTAATAAATGCCCCATCTCTAGTCTTTTAAGCATGACCATGGTGGGGTGTTTTTAGGGTGATAGACAAAGCGCCTTTTCTATTTCAAGTAATCAATGATCGCTTAAAGTAAATGAGATGAGCGATCGCAGAGGGTCATAGCATAATGGGCAACTACGCCACCGAACAAGAAAAATTCTGGGCCGGGGAATTTGGCAGCAAATATTCGGATATAGCCACTAACCAAAATGCTAACCCTATGGCTGAATCTAGCTTCACTGGAAGATGGCACAATATAAACAGTGCTCAAATTCAGTCTTAATGCAATCAGAAACCCTCGAATTATTGGAATGGTCGCGCCTTTGCGAGCACCTCAGCACCTTTGCCGCCACCAAGCTAGGTGCAGTTGCCGCGCGACAATTAGTACCACCCGATCGCTACGATCGCACCCTGGAGCTGTTGACCCAAACTAAAGAGGTTAGCTGGCTCGAATCTACTTTGCTCGGTGGCCTGACCATGGAAGGCATCCAGGACATCACAGTTCCGCTCAAGCGGGTTGAGAAAAATGGCATGCTCTACGCCGAGCAGCTATGGCAAGTGGCAACAACCCTGGCAGGGGCACGTAACTTACGGCGCATCATTGACAATGCGGATGATTGCGAATATTTACAGGCATTTGTAAGTGAACTGCGCACCTATCCTGAGCTTGAACAAGATATTTATCGCTGTATCGATGAAAGCGGCACGGTGCTCGATCGCGCCTCGGAAAAGCTAGGCCAGCTTCGTGCTTCAAGCCGACAGGTACGCGATCGGATCTATGGCATCTTGCAAAATATTATGCAGCGTAAGTCGGCTGCGTTGCAGGAAAACATTATTACCCAGCGCAGCGATCGCTATGTACTCTCGGTTAAAGCACCGCAAAAAGATAAAATTCCTGGCGTGGTGCATGATGCTTCCAGCACTGGCATGACTGTGTTTGTGGAGCCCCACGCGATCGTGACGGCCAATAATCAACTGCGGCAACTAGCTAAACAAGAGCAAGCGGAAATTGAAATTATTTTGCGTCAGCTCAGTGGTCAAGTGGCAGAAGTAGGCGAGGACTTGTGGCGATTGTTGGCGATCGTGACGGAAATAGATCTGGCGATCGCACGAGCCAGATATGCGCTGTGGTTGGGGGCTAATGCACCTACTTTTATTAATTTTGCTGCGCCTGATGCGGCTACTGATATCGAGAGTAATCAGAAAGAAAGTGCTAGCCAGTCGAGTGATGTCGATCAACTGTTGCAGTCAGAATCAGATGATCCAGGAAATAGTCAATTAGTTGAACCTGGCGATCGCCCTGCCACTAGTTCTTTGCTAAAAAAGCCAGCATCAAAAATAAACGCTGATCTGCCGCCAGCCCAACTGACCCTCAGGGGTTTAAAACATCCACTCCTGGTATGGCAGCAGCAACATGAACAGGGGCGCGAGGTTGTGCCGGTGGACGTGTTGATCGCGCCAGAAATTAGCGTAGTCGTGATCACAGGGCCAAATACAGGGGGCAAAACCGCCACCCTCAAAACCTTTGGCCTAGCGGCATTGATGGCCAAGTCGGGTATGTTTGTGCCCGCACGGGAGCCAGTGGAATTACCCTGGTTCGATCTGGTCTTGGCCGACATTGGCGATGAGCAATCGCTCCAGCAAAATCTGTCTACGTTTTCAGGACACATCAAACGGATCGGCAGAATTTTGACCGCAGCCACCGCTGAATCCCTCATTTTGCTTGATGAAGTGGGCGCAGGCACCGATCCCACCGAGGGCAGCGCGATCGCTAAGGCACTTTTAGAATACCTGGCTACCCATGCCTGTCTAACTGTTGCCACGACTCACTTTGGCGAACTAAAAACCCTCAAATATAACCATGCCTGCTTTGAAAATGCGGCGGTGGAGTTTGATGATGTGAAGCTAGCCCCCACCTATCGATTGCAGTGGGGGATTCCAGGCCGATCGAATGCGCTGGCGATCGCGGCGCGGTTGGGCTTCCCAGCGGAAATTCTGGAGCAAGCACAGGATCATGTCGGGTTTGGCTCGGCGGAATTGAACACAGTGATCGCTGACTTGGAAGGACAACGCCGCAAACACGAGGATAAGCTCAAGCAAGCCAGTAAGCTGTTGGCGCAAACCGAGCATTTATATGTCGAAATTAGCAAGAAGGCAGCCAAGCTAAAAGAAAGTGAGCGGGAGTTACGCCAAAACCAAGAAATTGAAGTAACTGAGGCGATCAAACAGGCCAAAAAGGAGATCGCACGGGTGATTAGAAAATTGCAAAAGGGCGATTCACCGGAGGCAGTGCATTTTGCGGAGCGGCGAGTACAAGAACTAAGCAAACGCCATTTGCCTTCGCAGCAACCTCAACCTAAAACTCAATCTCAGGCTCAGCAAAAATATGTACCTAAGGTGGGCGATCGGGTGCGGGTGCCAAAGCTGGGGCAGGTGGTGCAGGTGTTGTCTGAACCAACGAATGCGGATGAGTTGTCGGTAAGGTTGGGTCAAATGAAGATGACGGTGGCGCTGAGGGATATTGAAAAGGTTTAAGGTGACCTTACTTCAAAAAAGTGGGCAGTTAGTTGGGCTAGTTGCACTAAGATGGTTTGAGTTACCAACTCCTTCCTAACTGATGATAGATTTCCGAGAAGAGACAATTTACTTCCTGATCACCACTCGCTTCTACGACGGCGATCAAAGTAACAACTTCTTTTGCCGCGATCGGATCAAGTTTAATTCCACCACAGGCCACGCAGAAGACCCGCACTGGCGCGGTGATTTTAGAGGTCTGATTCAGCAACTCAACTACATCAAAGATTTAGGATTTACCGCTATTTGGATTACCCCACCGATTGAGAACCGCAGCGGGCTGGATTATCATGGCTACCACGGTTACGATTGGACTCGAATTGACCCAAGGCTTGAATCTGCTGATGCCACCTATCAGGATTTAATTGATCAAGCCCATAGCCTGGGGCTCAAAATCATTCAGGATGTGGTGGTCAATCATTCATCTCAATATGGGATTCGGGGAAAAGTTTGGATTGATCACCTGCCGATCAAATACTATGTTCCTTCGGGCTCAACCCAGGGGAAAGTCGATTATGGCCCCTACCAGGGCAATCTGGGGAACTACCAATCCTCGTTTCGAGCAGATAACGACAATCCTGTAGCGCCAGAATGGTTCCGCGAACGGCAAAACTCTGACCCAGATGGGGTTGAGCCTCTGATTGACCCCAAAACAGGAGCTACCGTACCGAGTCCTGGTTATGATCCCAATCGCTTTTTTGGCATTGATGCCAGCACTCTTGACCCTGAATGGTATCACCAGGATGGATTCATGGCAGGCGGCGACTGGGAAAGTATTGCCATTCAGACTAAGCATATGGCAGGAGACACGATCGACCTGGCTACCACAAGGCCCAACGTCAAAAACTATATTATTAATGCAATCTGCAAGTATTTAGATATGGGGGTTGATGCGCTGCGGATTGATACGGTCAAACATGTGGAACGCAATAACCTGCTTGAATATATCAATGCCTGGAAAGCACACAAACCCAGTTTATTTGTCTTTGGCGAAAATCTAGTCAAAGGGACTGGCTGGGGGGATTTGTTTGGCGATGATAACGCACCCTCATTTCTGAGACCCTGGTGGTATACACGACTGGGGGATGATCCAACAGATCCTCATGCTGGCGATGATTCAGGTTTTGCGGTGCTTGACTTTGGCTTGTTCTCTACCTTTCGGGATAACCTGAGTCGGGGCAATTACAGTGGTATCGGAGCTGTTTTGGAGCGGGACTGGGTTTATGGTGATGCAACCAAGCTAGTCACCTTTTTACAAAATCATGATGTTGGTCCTGATAATGACTTTCGGTTCCGGTTTAAAGGCGAACAGTGGATGGCAGCGGCGGCTTATAATTTGCTTTGGACAATTCGCGGCATTCCTTGCCTTTACTTTGGTGAGGAGATCGAGTTCATGAAGGGTGCTCCCCAGGATATCATCGGCAATGATGACACCCTCGATCAAACTGGGCGAGCTTATTTCGGCGATCACTTAGAGACAGAGACGATCGCCACCACCAAAAGCCATCCTCTCTACCTGCACATCCAGAGATTAAACTTAATCCGGCATAGTATTCCTGCCCTGCAAAAAGCACCAATGAGTCATCTTCATGAGTGGGGTGGTGGCATGAGCTTTGTTAGAGACTACAATAATGGTGAAAGTTACGCGATCGTTGGTTTAGCGATCGGCAACGAGCAGCATATTACTGTTAATAACATTCGCCATGGCACCTACAGAGATGCTGTGACTGGTAACAGAATTGAGGTGGACAATGGCAACATCTCATTCCTGGTGAGAGCAAACTCCGCGGGAATCTATGTTCTTAATGGAGCAGGCCAGATTGGCGAAGATGGCATCTATTTGAAATAATCAGAACATCAAGGGCTCTCCACCTGGTCAGACAAAATCGGCTTCAACGCTTCCCTACAGACGGATGTTTTTTTAGCAGTTGCAATTAGTTCCTTTAGCCAATCTGGCTGTGCTAGCATCTGGGAGAGTCTTCAGGAAAAAGTATTTAACAAGCGATCGCTTCTGCCTAACTATGGCTAAGGTACTGGTACTCAATGCTTCATACGAGCCGCTGAACATTACCGGCTGGCGGCGTGCAGTTGTCCTGATTATTAAAGGCAAAGCAGAGCAGATCGAGCATAATGGCAAGTTACTCTATCCTGGGTTCCCCCTGCCTACCGTGATCCGCCTGGTCTATTATGTTCGCTTGCCCTACAAAGAGATCCCCCTCACGCGGCGTAATATTTTCCACCGTGATGCCCATATGTGCCAGTATTGCGGCTATGGGGGTGAAAATCTGACCCTAGATCATGTGTATCCCAAGTCGCGCGGTGGTGGTGAGAGCTGGGAAAATATCGTTACTGCCTGTGTGCGCTGTAACGTGCAAAAGGGCAATCGCACCCCCCAGGAAGCACAAATGCCATTGGGGCGATCGCCAAAGCAACCCTATAGCGGGCTGTATTTTGAAGTCACGAAATATCTTCAAAACGGCGGCCATCAGGAATGGCGTAAATATTTAATTGGGTTCTAAGTAGCGATCGCAGAAGTAGATTCAGTGCGATTATCAAATAATCCGGTGCTGCATAATCCAGGCATAAAATGTGAATGGCTTAAATATCAAGTATATATCTGGTAGCAGTTTGCTCGATCGCCTAGTAGTGTAATCATCCCACCAATAGGCAACGCCAATAATCCAGGCTAATCAAGGCACTTTGGCGCAATATCTAGTTTTTATTTTAAAGGCGCTAGTTTTTGCCATCCAAAGAAGAAAACAGATTATATTCACCAAACAGGTGTGAAAGCCGCTCTAGGATTAAGCCAATTTCAATATCTGACTTACCTTCCATCCCCATCATCAAAAGCTGCAAACCCACTTCAACCGCATCATCCGCACTCAGTCCCAGCGATAATGTATCGGTTGTCTCTGTTTTCTCGGCATCAGGATTGCTTAGCTCGATCGGCTGCTTGATCTCAAAGCTGAGATGAACTTCGGTGGGATTTGTTGTTTGGAGCCCTGCTTCAGCTCCAGTCCTGAAAATGCGGTTGCCAGTAACCGTCATACTGCCAGAGCTACTGCTGACTTGAATATCTTGGGTGGCAAGGGCATGATCACTGAGATGGCTAGTCATTTTGGCAATTCCTTCAAACTTTACGATCGGTTATTAAGCCTCTTTTGGTATAAACCACGATAGCCCATCGGAGCGATCGACGGTCGCGTTACCCCCCGATTTCGCAATAAAAGATCATAAATGGCGATCATAGTAGCGATCGCTGATGCCAAATCGATCGGGGACAAAGACAATTAGAGTTAGCCCAAATTTATATTTGACTATTCCTTTGGTTATATTAAATCACACTATAAATATTTTTGCACACAAGTTATACAGAACCTGACATCAGAATATGTAATTGTTGATCAATTAGTTATTTGCTTCAGATCCCGACATTACTTTTACCAATAGCAATCAATCTCTAAGGGACTTTTACCACTAACAAGTTATTGCCTTGTTCAATTTCTACAGTGCCCAACAGGCCAGCTATTGATTCAGATCAAAAATTAACACTAGTCAAATTTGGTGATTATCACTATAATCAAAAAATCGAATTTAGTTAACCTTTAATGAAAGTCGATCAACAAAACTCAAATTTACAAGCATTGGCGATCGATCCTGCTCTGATCGCTAAACCAAATGACTATGCCATGCTCACCGATCTCTATCAACTCACTATGTCTGCTTGCTATGTGGGCGAGGAGATTGATCAAAGTTGGGCAAGTTTTGAATTGTTCGTGCGACGATTACCAACGGGAATGGGCTATCTGGTGGCGATGGGCTTGGCGCAAGTGTTGGATTATTTACAAAACTGGCGATTTGATCCAGGCCAGATTGAGGCTTTGCAGCAAACAGGTATCTTTGACCAGCTTGAGCCCAAGGTGAGCGATCGCTTCTGGTCACTCCTGGCCGAGGCAAAATTCACGGGTGATCTGTGGGCGGTACCAGAAGGAACCGTGGTATTTGCAAATGAGCCAATTTTACGAATCGAAGCGCCATTATGGCAGGCGCAGATCGCCGAGACTTATATTTTAAACACAATTAATTACCAAACCATGATCGCCACCAAGGCTGCTCAGATGCGGGATCTGGCAGGCGATGATGCTAAGTTGCTGGAGTTTGGCACCAGACGGGCATTCAGTCCCCAGGCTTCGTTGTGGGCGGCAAGGGCGGCGATCGCCGGTGGCATGGATGCAACTTCTAATGTGCTGGCAGCCTTAAAACTAGGTCAAAAGCCCAGCGGCACTATGGCTCATGCCTTGGTGATGGCGATCGCGGCGCTAGAAGGTACAGAGGAAATGGCCTTTGCGGCTTTCGATCGTTATTTTCCTGGCAGTGCCCTGTTAATCGATACCTTTGATACGGTTGAGGCAGCGAAGCATCTGGCAGCTAAACAAGTGGCGGGGGAAATCGAAGTCAAGGCAGTGCGGCTTGATTCCGGCGATCTGGTGGCCTTGTCGCAGCAGGTGCATGAAATCTTGCCAGATACATTCATTTTTGCCAGTGGTGATATTGACGGGGCGGAAATCCAGCGCTTAAACCAAGCTTCTGCCTGCATTGATGGTTATGGCATTGGCACTAAGCTTGTTACTGGTGCGCCGGTAAATGGTGTTTATAAATTAGTGGAAATTGCCAATAAACCTGTGGCCAAGTTTTCCAGCGGCAAGCAAACCTATCCAGGCCGAAAGCAGGTGTGGCGATCCTCCGATCGCGCTGGTCGAATTGTGGGCGATCGCCTTGCCCTGTTCACTGAACCGGAACCAACTAATTCAACTGAATCAACTGAATCAACTGATCATGGTGAGCATTATTCAACGAAGCCTTTACTTAAACTAATTATGCAAGCAGGAAAATTATTGACACCACGGCAAGACCTATCAACAATCGCCCAATTCACCAGGCAATCAGTAATGGCATTGCCTCAAGCCATAAGAGCTGTGGATAAGCCCCAATCGCTGCCGATCGAAGTTTCGCCGCTGTTGCAAACTCTCACCGATCAATTGGCTCAAGCCCATGCAAAGCATCAATCAATCACCTGAATTTGCTCAGGCGATCGCCATACTGAAACATGATCAAAATTTCATGTTCCGTTAATGAATTAGTGCAAGGATTGTCTAGCACTAGATTGCAGTAATACTGTGCCCAAATTGTAAACAGATTACTTGAGCTATCTGTCCTAAAATAAATGTTACTGGTTTGGTTCTATATTCTATAACCTAGACGGAGTGACGATCTGCCTGTAATCATGCTTCATCGTCGCTTGCTGCAAATTCTTCTAAATTACTCTGACCGGTTACCAAAAAGTTTATGAGCAACCCGCCTATGAATATAGCTCTATTTGGGAGTAGTGCTGACCCGCCCACTGTTGGCCATAAAGCGATCATTGAATGGCTAGGACAAAAATTTGACCTATGCGTGATTTGGGTTTCCAATAACCCATTCAAATCCCACCAAGCCAGTATGGAGCAACGGTTAGAGATGGTACGACGGATGATCGCTGAAATTAATAATGCTCATCCCGATCGGCCAAATATTGAACTACATCCTGAAATTAGTAGTCCCCGCAGCTTGTTTACGGTGCAGCAAGCTCAGCAAATCTGGCCAGATGCTACTTTTCATCTAGTCGTAGGTTCAGACATTGTGCCGCAACTGCATTCCTGGTACCACGCCAATCAGTTGTTAAACCTGGTAAATTTGTTAATTGTGCCCAGACAAGGCTATGCTTTATCGGAGCAAGACTTAGAGGCGTTGCGGATCAGGAGAGCAACCTTTGCGATCGCCAACATTGGTGTGCCACAGGTTTCATCCTCTGCATACCGCGAGTGTGACGATGATTCGGGTATAGTATCATCTGTAGCCGAGTATATTCACCAGGAGCACCTGTACGAATGGCAGGAAGCAAGACCCGTTTCCCCCTAGCTGAGTTTAAGGTTGGGGTTGACAATGTAATTTTCTCTGTTGACACCGCTCAAAATCGCCTGTTGGTGCTGTTGGTGATGCGCGATGCCGAGCCATATCGGGATTATTGGTGCTTGCCTGGAACCTTGGTGCGCCAGGGTGAATCCCCAGAGGATGCCGCCTATCGCATTCTGGCAGAGAAAATTCGGGTTAAGAACCTCTACCTTGAGCAGCTTTATACCTTTGGCGAAGTGGAAGATAGCCGCGATCCACGCCAAGATCCTGGAGATCCTGGCAAAGAGCATCGGTTGCAATGGGCTCGTTATCTATCAATTAGCTACTTTGCCCTGGTGCGATTTTCAGAGGCGGAGTTGATCGCCAATGGCGTAAGTGGGATCGCCTGGTATTCTTTGCAGCAAGTGCCACAGTTGGCATTTAGTCAAAATCGCATCCTTGAATATGGCCATCGCCGTTTGTGCAATAAGTTGGAATATAGCCCGGTAGCCTTTGATGTGTTGCCAGAACTATTTACCCTCAATGACTTGTATCAATTCTATGCCACAGTATTGGGTGAGAACTTCTCTGATTATTCTAACTTTCGCACTAGATTGTTAAAGTTAGGATTCCTAAATGATACGGGAGAGAAGGTTTCGCGGGGAGCCGGTCGCCCAGCCAGTTTATATAAATTCGATGCAGCGGCGTTCTCTTTACATAAGGATAAGCCAATGGTGTTTATTTAGTAGTTAGGTATTTAGTCAGCATCTTGCTATCGAAATCATAAAAGCATTCCTAGTGCATCTTCAAAAGACTTCTTTTGCATGAATACATCTAGCTCAAAGCATTCAGGTCATTACTTGCATAACGTCTTGCTTGAAATAGCACTAGTAAAGATTCAAGACACCTCTTTTGCAAGGCTACCTGTAGATCTAATCGATCAAAATAGTTGCACTGACGCTTACCTAACCACTCTTCTGAAATAGGTCTAGACTCTTGCTAGTTAAGGCTCTATTAGTTTGTCAATCGGCTTAAAAATTTCCCGCTCGAGTTAAATAATTAACCTAACTATTATTATTGGCTGGGCTCCACTCAATTTCTATGGAGCATGGTTTATGGTATGAACCTTTAATTCTGAGTCAGTCAATTTAAGTATAATCTTTGCTTTATCGTCAATTCTGGAGTTCGTGCTACCACAATCCACTAAAACATATTCAAGCATAAATTAAGAATCTGATTACAAGATCAATCGCCAATTATTCTACATTCGGATCCAGGAAGTAGCCCAATCAGGAAATAGAATCAAAAAGGAGAATTAGCATGAATGATAGCTTTTCGATCGCAGTTGCCCAGTTAAATCCGATCGTCGGCGATCTAGCCGGAAATGCCACCAAGATTTTAGTTGCTGCGCAGCAATGTAGCGATCGATCGGTGCGATTGATGCTCACCCCCGAACTATCTTTATGCGGTTATCCACCCCGCGATTTGTTGGTTTACGATCGCTTTATTCAAGATATGGCGATCGCCTTGGCACACTTGGCCCAGGAGCTACCAACCGATCTGGCGGTATTGGTGGGGACCGTAACGGTGAATGAGCAGGCTGCTCAAATCGGCACCAAGCCTTTATTTAATAGTGCTGCACTCTTAGCAGGTGGAAAAGTGCAGCGGATTTTCCATAAGCGATTATTGCCCACCTATGATGTATTTGACGAAGATCGCTATTTTGCCCAAGGTACAGAAAGTAACTTCTTTGTATTGCCAGTATTGCCAGTATTACCGCGATCGCCACAGGATCAGATTGCTACCACGAATATGAATGATTTTAATTATGCAGAAGATCTAGATCCAGCTCAGGATCATGATAATGGGGACTTGATCAGAATCGGCGTGACCATTTGCGAAGACTTCTGGAACGACGAGAGGTTCTGGGGCAAGCGCAATTATGCGGCGAATCCAGTGGCTGATTTGGTGAATTGCAACCTGGATTTATTGGTAAATCTTTCTGCTTCTCCGTTTGCGGTGAATAAACAAAAACTACGCGAAGCAATGATTCAACACAGCGCCAAGCAATATGATTTGCCGATCGTTTATGTGAATCAAGTGGGCGGGAATGATGATTTATTGTTTGATGGCAATAGTGTCGCCTTTAGCCGCGAAGGTTATTTAATTGGTAGAGCGAATGCTTTTAGTGAAGATTTATTGATTCTTGATTTTGATGCGAAAGAGCGCAAGTTAGTTAGTTCCACTCTGGTTGATTTGCCAGAGACAGAAGAAGCTGAGATCTGGCAAGCCTTAGTTTTGGGATTGGGTGATTATGCGCGTAAATGTGGCTTTAGGAAAGTAGTTTTGGGTTTAAGCGGCGGGATTGATTCGGCATTGGTGGCAGCGATCGCTGTAGCGGCAGTGGGAGCAGATAATGTATTGGGAATTCTCATGCCTTCGCCCTATAGCTCTGAACATTCAATCAGTGATGCCCTCAAGCTGTCCCATAGCCTGGGTATAGAGACTCAAACAATTGCGATCGGTGATTTAATGGCATCGTTCGATCGCTCCCTCAGCAAGCTGTTTATTGGCACTGAAAGCGATGTAACGGAAGAGAACTTGCAATCACGCATTCGCGGTAATTTATTGATGGCAATTTCCAATAAATTTGGCCATTTACTATTGTCTACTGGGAATAAATCAGAACTGGCGGTGGGCTATTGCACTCTCTATGGTGATATGAATGGTGGGTTCGCGGCGATCGCCGATGTTCCCAAAACTAAGGTATTCTCACTCTGTCGCTGGTTGAATCAAACTCAGCAATATGGTAACAAGCCGCCAATTCCCACCTTGGGTAAAAGCGAAATCATTCCTGCCCACATCATTAGCAAACCGCCTAGCGCCGAACTAAAGCCGGATCAAGTGGATCAAGATTCCCTGCCACCGTACGAAGTGCTGGATGATATTCTGGCACGTTGGATTGATCAAAAAGCTGATGTATCGCAGATTATCGCCGCAACTGGATATGACTCGGCGATCGTTGAACAGGTGATCCAACTGGCCACTAGGGCTGAATTCAAGCGCCGTCAGGCTGCCCCTGGCCTCAAAATCACCGATCGCGCCTTTGGTTCTGGTTGGCGGATGCCGATTGCTTCGCGGCGATCGTTATATTCATAAATCCTTGAATTCTTAAATATAATGAGCAAGCTATTCTTGTTGTCGGGATTGCCATTGTTGGAACTGTCGTTCAAACCGCTCTGAATTAAGCTGATAGGCCTTGCAGCCTTCCCAGGAAATCCCAAAAGTAGCCAGCAGGATTAGCCAGTAGCACCAGTCAAACTGACCATCGATCGCCAAGTTGGTCGGCACAAATAGAACAACAGTAACCAGAAATAAGCTCAGCTTAATCTGAAAATGAGTTCTGAGTTGGCGGCTAAACTGAAGCCTCTGGGTGGCAAGTTTGGCGCGAGGAGCTTGATTCGGGGAATAACTCATAGAAGGGACTAAATTAAAGGTGAGTGGGTAAAGAGAGTGACTCTAAATGTAGTGCCTTGCCCTTCTTGGGAGGCCATCTCAATCTTACCACCGTGCACTTCTATCGCTTTTTTGACAATCGAAAGCCCTAGGCCAGTGCCAGGTATATTTTCAGCATTCTTAGCGCGGTAAAAGGGAGCAAATAGTTCTCCTTGCTCGGCGGTGGGAATGCCAATACCGCGATCGCTAATTGTAAAAACAACTTGATCCTGGTCAACCGTTACAATTAGATTAATCGTACTAGAGTCGGGGGAATATTTAATCGCATTGGATAATAAATTTTGCAGCACAGTTCTGACTGTATTTTTATCCAGGCAGGCTTCTTTGCGATCGCCCAAGAGCTCAAATTTAATAGCTCGCTAACCAAGCCTTCGATCGCTGCATGTCGATCCTGGAAATTCAAATATTCAATAATCCCCACTACTACCACCAATTGCAAACCAAATATCATGGCCAGGGTAGTGCGTAGCGGCAATCGCCACAATGGGAATTTGCGTTTTTGGGTTTGGGCTAGCATCCGTCAAAATAGCTTGTCATATATAATCAACTCAATCGGAATCAACTCATCGATCGGTTGTATAGGATATCCTACTGAGCTGGGCGATCGTTATATCTCTCTTCCAGACAAATTTCTACATCATTCACACAACTCACATAGCTTCGCCAAAAGAACAGAACCGCAACAGTGATGATCAGGCCAGCCACAAATAGCAAAAGTTTGAAGATCGGCTCTTTCATTATTCCTTGCTCAATGCAATCCTATCAACTATAACTATTCCACTGAGTGATGCTGGGGCTGTTTAGGCAATTTTTGCTACATTAATTTATCTTCCTATAACAATTAAGTTGCATACCTGATCATCTTAGGCTAGAAAGGGTTAAGTACATCAGGTGGTGGCAATCGAGAAATTTATGATAAATCCAAGTCCTCAAACTATCAATACACCAGACTGGGTTAAGCATGCCGTTTTTTATCAAATCTTTCCCGATCGTTTTGCTAGAGCTGCCCCCCCGGAGGATTCAAATGTTCAACGCAGCGGCAAGCGAGCCAATTATCAGAATCATGCGATCGCCCGTGCAATCTTGCAAGAGTGGGGGACTGAACCCACCTATGAAGGTTACATGGGTGGGAACCTGTGGGGGGTAATTGATCAGCTTGATTATTTGCAAGAACTGGGCATCACTGCGATCTACTTTACCCCTGTATTTCAGTCTGCCTGCAATCATCGCTACCACACCCACGACTACTATCAAATCGCTCCACTCCTGGGTGGGAATGAAGCACTACAACAATTACTTGCTGCTGCCCATCAACGAGATATCAAAGTGGTGCTTGATGGGGTATTTAACCATGCTAGTCGTGGTTTCTTTTTCTTTAATGACATTCTTGAAAATGGCCCTAATTCACCCTGGCTGGATTGGTTCACGATCGAAAAATGGCCACTGAGTGCCTATGATGGCTCGTTGCCTGCCAATTATTTGAGCTGGGTGAACAATCGCGCTCTGCCCAAATTCAATCACCAGAATCCGGCGGTGCGTGAGTATATTATGCAGGTGGCGGAATATTGGCTAGGGCAGGGGATCGACGGCTGGCGATTGGATGTGCCGGACTGTATTGAGGTAGAGGGCTTTTGGCAGGAATTCCGCGATCGCGTTAAGGCAGTTAATCCCGATGCTTATATTGTCGGTGAAATCTGGGAAGATGCGAGTCAATGGCTGGATGGCACTCAATTTGATGGCGTGATGAACTATCCCTTTGCCGAAGCCACAATCGCCTTCGTGGCGGGGGAACGGGTATTGCTTGAGGAAGTCAAAAAAACAGCTTATAAACCATACCCGGCGATCGATGCCAGTGAATATGCCGATCGGCTCAAAGAATTATTAAAACTCCATCCCTGGCCAATCCAGCTTACCCAGCTTAACTTGTTCGATTCCCATGATGTGCCCAGGCTGTTTACGGTGGCAGGCGGGGAAATCGCTAATAAGAAGAGGAAGAGTAACCATAAAACAGCAGCAAAAACTACCGTAGAGTTGGCGACCCTGTTGCTGCTCACTTTTCCTGGTGCGCCCAGCATTTATTACGGCGATGAAGTTGGCTTGCCAGGAGCCCATGATCCCGACAATCGTCGCGCTTTCCCTGATGCCAGCGAATGGGATAAACAAGTATTGCAATATCACAAGGAATTGATCGCCCTGCGCCATGCCCATCCCGCTTTGCGAATTGGTGAATATGAAGTGCTATTCGCTAAGGATATGGCCTATGTGTTTGCAAGATCTTTACCTGGTCAGCCGGAAGAGACGGCGATCGTGGCGGTGAATGCTGGTAATGAAGCAATCTCGATTCAAGTTCGGGCTGAACTGGAACACAAACCAAGCCAGATTGTTTATGGGAAAGGGCAGGCTAATTGGCTGGGCAATCAGACTACTTCGGCGATCAATTTTGATCTATCGGCGCGATCGGGTTTGATCCTGGCGGATTAATCGCTTTAGCACGATCAATCGCATCACTTAACCTTACCCAATCGCTCACCGTCAAATTCTCGGCGCGGCATTTGGGATTGATTTCTAAGTCTTCAAAAATAGGTAATAGTCGATCGCGCTCGATCACCGACCCCAGATTGTTATGCAGCATCTTGCGGCGGGTGGCGAACCCCAGAGAAATTAAGGTATCCATCAGCTTAGGATTCTGAGCGGCTTGCAGCGGCGATCGCGGCATAATACTCACCACAGCCGAACTTACCTTGGGCGGTGGTGTAAATGCCTTGGGTGGTACATCACAAATATATTCACAATCAGCCAAATATTGGGTGCGAATGCTGAGGGCATTGTATGCCTTAGTGCCAGGATTAGCAGTGAGGCGATCGCCAATTTCCTTTTGCACTAGTAAAACAATCCGATCGAATTGCCCTACTGGTTGCGCAATTTTGCCCATCAGCCGATGCAAAATCGGGCTAGTGATGTTGTAGGGGATATTCGCAACTACCTTATTAGGCGTTTCTGGCAGCGGCATCTGCAACAAGTCAGCTTCGATTAGCTCAAAATTATCTTTATGCTTAAACTTACGCCGCAACTGCCGACATAGATCCCGATCGATTTCCACGGCAATCAGCGATCGCACCCAGGGCAACAGCATTTCGGTCAGATTGCCAGTGCCGGGGCCAATTTCCAAAACGCAGTCATCAGAATGCAAATCGGCAGCGGCCACAATTTTATAGAGAATATCCAGGCTGTTTAACCAATGCTGGGCAAACCGCTTACGGGGGCGGCTCATAGGCAATCACTTTAGCTCAAATAGCTAATTTCAAGTATGGGGTTTTCGATATAACTACCTTGACAGTCTACTACTACTCGACCACGTTAATTATGATTGGTAGCACTCTTGCCAGAGAATTATTACAATCACTAATCGATCATCAAATTCATTGTGGCGGACTACTACTTGCAGAAAGGACTAATCAATAATTAATAATCCAGTCTGCCTGATTCCCTGCTGGCAATACTGAGCTTTTGCAAGAGTTTTATTGTTTACTCCCTGGTTTGCTCTTGGTTGACTAAATTCCTTACTGCCATATCGCTACTAAAGATTTTGCATAACTTTAGCAACAGTTTTACTGCACGTACAAGGAAGGTGAATTAGCGATCGCTTCAATGTCCAAAATGTAAAGCTGATGTTGGTCACTATCCAGGCACTGCTTAGTATAAGCATGTAGTCCCGGTGGGATCGGTGGAATACAGGCTTGGATCTGATCAGGGCGAAATTTGACAATTCCGGCGATCTCCCTCACGGCCAGAAGCAAGGGCGATCGGTTGGCACGATCATCACCATTGCGTGAACCACTTGACTCAGAATTAGCAGCTTGTTCTTGTTCTTGTTCTTGTTCTTGTTCTGTAGATGGTATAACTTTTTCTAGCTGCGGTGTCACCATCATGGCCGCATAGCTATGATGGGCATCTTCTAGGGGCGTAATATTCAAAAGGGCCGGTAAATCAATCACCCAGTAAACATGCCCACGATGATTAAATAAACCCAGGAAGCAAGCAGGCATATTGGGGATGGGCACAATACTTTTAGCATTAATACTGATCACTGTATCTGCCCGCAGCATCTCGATCGCTGCCCAGGTTTCATTATTCAGGTGCAGTTGAATATATTCGAGCAGGTCAGGTGTGGCTGATTGCTCTAAATTTGTAGCGATCGCTCGATCGTCATTCGACTCGGTATTACTTTCTATCAGTTGCTCACTCATTAGCTAGCTCCCCATCTCCACCGATTGCCACTTGCCCATTAATTACCTAGCGGATACTGACATTAAAATAGCGATAACCCTAAAATCAATCCTGAAGTTAATCTAAAATATTAATCTAAAAGTTAATCTAAATGTCTGAACACCATCTTCAGCAAGCCTTCTTGGGTAAATGGCTTAGTCATATAATCCGTTGACCCAGACAATTTAGCCTTAGCCCGATCGATAATGCCCGTATTACCTGTAACCATGATGATCGGCGTGCTTTTAAACTTCGGATTTTTCCTGATTAAGCGACACAACTCATAGCCATTAATTTTCGGCATGGTTACATCCATCAAAATCAAGTCTGGTTTGGCTTTCAGGATTTGCAGCAGGGCTTTGAGCGGATCACGGATCGCCACAATTTTAAAACTATCTTCGCTCAAGAAACGACTGATCTCATTCAAAACCGTCGGACTATCATCCACACAGGCGATCGTATAGTTTTTGGTTTGTGCCGGAATTTCAGTTTGCAGAAGGGTTGGATCTTCCCCCTGTGCCATCATATCCACTTGTTGGGAAATGACCTGATTGGTCAACCGTGCAAACGAGGTGGGCAAAGCCTCTGGCACCTTCGGCAGGACATCAAAGGGAGGCTGTGGATCGCGTAGGATCACCACCTCTTCACAGATATAGGGCATCAAGCTGCCCGCAATTTTTAGTTCATCCCGATTGAGCAAAATCGCCAGATGCCGAAAACTAAATCCCTTCAGAATTGTCCTGAAGCGCTGATGGAGCTGTAATTCCGGGAGGATTTGCTTTTGTTTTTCGGTTTGGCCAAAGAAATAGGGGCGTTGATAAGGAGACCAGATTTGCGGTGCTAATAATTGCCAAAGGCGCAACCGTTGTTGACAGAACATGGCCAGTGGCATCAGCTCCGTGGCATAGATGGTTGGTTCATTACCCAGCCCAGGATGAAACCGATAGGTAATATTATCTAGCCAGAATAAAGGTTCGATCGCTTCTTTGCTGATCGATTCTAATAACAGGGCTCCTTGTACATAGGTTAAATATTGTTGTTTGACCAGCCAGCAAATTGCCGTATAGTCATTGGTACGCAGCGAGGGATCAATATTGCCATAACCAGTCATATCCTCACTAATTGATTCGGTTGTATCCTCAAACTTCATGCACACCTGTGCCCGAAATTCCTTAGTCAAGCGCGGTATCTGATGGCTCATCATCCGCATATGACAAATGAGGCGATCGAACTTTTCGATCGAATTAGTCGCAAATGTAATTTTTCCTCCCTCAATCCGCACAATCCAAATTACCTGATTGCCAAATAACTGGAGCAGGCCGGTTGTTTTGCGATCGCAAAAACCTTTCAAGACATCAAAAGGAATCCCGGTTGCCAGGTCTTCTGATGGAGCTTGCTTATCTTTGCCAACTTCATTTGCGTTCATCATAGTGAGCCAGAAAATTTGCCTAACTGGGAGTTGATCCCGTTAATTTAATTTTGTTAACTTAATCAAACAGTTAACCTACCGAGTAGCTTAGATACATCTAGCTGAGTAGATGAATAAATATATGAATATCGTAATTAAAGGGTTGGTAATGATTCGATTGCTACCGCAATAACCCCACTGTTGGTATTTTCAAAATAATCCCAAAATAAACTAAGTGTTTAGCCTTAATTTTAAAGATTAAGTATCCAGCAATACTCAGGTTTATGCTTCCTCAAGTTTATGCTTCCTCAAGTTTGCTGCCGTTCATTGTTCAGCAACTTTCTTAACAATGCTGCCGTCCCAATTAAATTACCCTATTAGCGTCATATGGGCGTATTTAGTTAGCCTTTATCAATTACCCACTGAGATTCTGAATTCTAGAAATTCAATCATTTACCACTTCTATGTTAACCCCATCTTCGGTATGTCAACATACTTAAAACTACATAGAGACAGGTTAAGTTGATGGCTTAAGTCCACCATTGCTCATGTGCTTAGCTGTATTACTTGCTCTAGGGAGGATTACCGATCCGCTGGCGCTTTATGGCCTGGAAAAGTTTAGATAGTCTAAAAAGTTGCGCCCTGCTGCGGTAAATTGGCTATGGTTGTAAACAATAGATTCATCTAAATCAATACATACAATGGCTGGAACCTACTCATTTGATATCGTCAGCGATTTCGATCGCCAGGAATTGGTAAATGCGATCGATCAGGCTAAGCGGGAAATTGGTAGCCGCTATGATCTTAAAGACACAAACACAGAAATTGAGCTAGAAGCCAATTCGATCACCGTGAAAACTGATAGTGAATTCACCCTGGAAGCAGTGCTAGGGGTCTTGCAGACCAAAGCAGTGAAGCGGCAACTATCCTTAAAAATCTTCGACTATGGCAAGGTTGAATCTGCCAGTGGCAATCGCGTCATACAGGAAATCACCCTCAAAAAAGGGATCGACAAAGACCTGGCCAAAAAGATCTCGAAGTTGATTCGGGACAGTTTCAAAAAAGTTCAGGCTAGCATTCAGGGTGACGCGGTGCGGGTTTCGGCTAAATCCAAAGATGAACTGCAACAGGTAATTCAGTTGCTCAAATCGGAAGATTTCCCCGTTGCCTTACAATTTACTAACTATCGCTAATCCTCGCTAATATCAATATATATTACTAAATATGTTACTAATAGATTTGTCCTAGGAACCTGCTTTAGGTAAGGTGGCCTAAAGCCATCAATGCCTAGGCGATCTGTAAATAAGTAAATAATAAATAAGTAAATAAATAGTGGCGGCAACCCTGATGGTCTAAATTTAAACTTGTTAAACTTAGATTTTGTTAAACTTAAGATTTTCAAGGCTGCTCTGATCCTGAAATTCAGCACCTCCATGCCACTAACTCTCTTTTGGCAAGTCTAAAAGTTGCTTGATCTGATTTGCAATCAGGATTCAGATTGTTAGTTAGACAGTTAATCTAGCTAGGGAAACGCATATTTATCCGTGAACATCTCCGAGAACGATCTGACTAAATTGATGGAGCGCCTGAGAAGCAGCAACATCGAAGAACGGCTGGTAGCACTAGATCAGGCGGCTAGTTGCGGTGAAGCAGGTTTAAGGTTACTCGCTGCCGCTCTGGGCAGTAAATCCTGGCGAATGCAGGCCAAAGCCTATGAACTGCTCTGCCGCATTCAAGTTAAGCTAGCTGAGCAGGCTTTACAAAGCCCTAAACTAGCAATTTTTGAAATCCCGATCGCCCAGAACTATGCAGCCGACTATGGCGACATCTATAGCCTATCGAGCATACCTAGAGATTTAGGTCAGCTACAAAGTAATCGGCAGATTGGATTCAAAGAACCGCTTGATCCTGGCATTGCCCTAGAAATGGCGTTAATTCCTGGTGGTGAATATCTGATGGGGGCATCCCGATCGCACCTGGGTGAGGCCATCCACGAAAGTCCACAGCATACGGTGCAATTACCAACCTTTACGATCGGCCGCTATCCGATTACCCAGGCACAATGGTTGACCACTTTTAGTCGCAATCCCTCCTATTTCCAGGGCGAAAACCTGCCCGTTGACAGTGTTTCCTGGGAGGACGCGGTGGAATTTTGCGATCGGCTCAGCCATAAAACCAAGCGTAGTTATCGTTTACCCACCGAGGCAGAATGGGAATATGCCTGTCGGGCTGGTAGTCAGACCCCATTTTATTTTGGTGAAATTCTCGAACCAGAACTAGCCAATTACTATGCCACTGGCGTAAAGAGCACTACCCCAGTCGATCAATTTCCTGCCAATGGCTTTGGGCTCCATGACATGCATGGTAATGTGCGGGAATGGTGTTTGGATTGCTGGCATAGCAGCTATGAGGGCGCACCCACCGACGGTAGTGCCTGGCAGGGCGGTAATAGCAAAGATCGAGTGTTACGGGGCGGTTCCTGGTTTTTGTCGGCCGATTGCTGTACTTCTTCGGCGCGGATCAGCAGCCAACGCGATAACCGCAGCTATTACTATGGATTTAGAGTAGTTTGTGAATGGAGTTAGGAGTCACACGATCTATGCCGATCGCCTTCAGTAAGTATCATGGCCTGGGCAATAATTTTATTTTGATCGATAATCGCCACCAGGCTGAGCCGTTGCTGAGCCAGGCAGAGGCAATCGAATGGTGCGATCGTAATTTTGGTATTGGTGCGGATGGGGTGATTTTTCTATTGCCAGATACTAATAGTCAGGAAAGTGGTCAGGGTAATGGCCATGTGATGCGGATTTTCAATTCCGATGGCTCGGAGCCGGAAATGTGCGGCAATGGCGTGCGCTGTCTGGCTAAGTTCATGCAGGATTTGGAGATCAAACCGATCGCTGCCGATCCCACTAATGGTCAGCCTAATCCCCACTACAAGCTGCAAACCGGGGCGGGCTTGATTGGGTTGCAACTGGATGCCGATGGCCAAATTACGGTGGATATGGGTGAGCCCCATTTGTTGGCTAAGGAAATCCCCACGACTTTAGTTGATGCCGAGGAAAAGGCGATCGCCATAGACCTCGAAGTTGCTGGCCAAACCTGGCAAGTTACTACCGTTAGCATGGGCAATCCCCACTGCATCACGTTTATAGATGATGTGGCCAAAATAGATTTAGCAGCGATCGGCCCCCAGTTTGAGCATCATTCGGCATTTCCACAACGGATTAATACCGAGTTTATTCAGGTACGCGATCGCAATTATGTCAAAATGCTGGTGTGGGAGCGCGGCGCTGGCGCAACCCTGGCCTGTGGTACGGGAGCCTGTGCGGTGGTGGTGGCGGGAGTATTGAATAATGTTTGCGATCGGCAATGTACAGTTAATTTACCCGGTGGTGATCTGCGCATTCACTGGTCAGAAACCACCAACCATGTGATGATGACCGGGCCAGCGGTAAAAGTTTTTACTGGTTTGCAGGCAGATGGGATTAACTAATCACTTAAATTTAAACCAAAATCTTAGCTTAAAGCATGGGGAGAGCCAGTGTTAGCAAGGGTCTGGAGTGCTTCAATCCTGGGCATTGATGCGATCCAGGTGGGTGTAGAAGTAGACGTGAATGCAGGCTTACCAGGGATCGTGGTGGTAGGTTTGCCCGATGCAGCGGTGCAGGAATCCAAAGAGCGGGTCAAGGCGGCGCTAAAAAACTCTGATTTTGCTTTTCCCATGCGCCGAATTGTGATTAATCTCACCCCAGCCGATCTGCGCAAAGAAGGGCCTAGCTTCGATCTACCGATCAGTGTGGGCGTGCTGGCAGCCTCCGAACAGCTTGATGTAAGACTACTGGCCGATCATTTATTCCTGGGCGAGCTGTCCCTGGATGGCTCCTTGCGAGCAGTGCCTGGGGTCTTGCCCGTCGCGGTTGCCGCCCAGAGTATGGGCATCAAGGGGCTGGTAGTGCCCAAGGGCAATGTCAGGGAAGCCTCGGTAGTAGAGGGCTTAGATGTCTATGGTATGGAAAATCTGGAACAGGTGGTGGATTTCCTTAATATCCCGGATAAATTCGCACCCGCACCAACTCGCACCGATCTTTCTGATCGTGCCACCACCAAATTTCACCTTGACTTGAAAGATGTGAAAGGTCAATCGATGGCACGGCGAGCCCTGGAGATCGCGGCATCCGGTGGCCATAACTTAATTTTTGTGGGGCCGCCTGGATCGGGTAAAACCATGCTAGCCAGGCGATTGTCAGGGATCATGCCACCGATCGGCTTTGATGAAGCACTCGAATCGACCCGCATTTATTCCGTGGCCGGATTGCTCAAAGGCCAGGATTTAGTGGCAGAACGACCCTTTCGCAGTCCGCACCATTCTGCCTCTGGGCCTTCACTGGTAGGTGGCGGCAGCTATCCCAAGCCCGGTGAAATTTCCCTCGCCCACAATGGCGTGTTATTCCTAGATGAGTTAACCGAGTTCAAGCGCGATGTATTGGAGTTTTTGCGTCAACCGCTCGAAGATGGCTATGTGACGATCACCCGTACCCGTCAATCGGTTGTTTTTCCGTCTAAGTTTACGCTGGTGGCTAGCACTAACCCCTGCCAATGTGGTTACTATGGCGATTCGGTGCATCCCTGTACCTGTACCACCAAGCAACGGGAAAACTACTGGGCACGATTATCGGGGCCATTGATGGATCGGATTGATTTGCAAGTGCAGGTGAGTCGGCTGAAGGCAGAGGAATTGACCAGTTTCCGCGAGGGGGAAGGCTCAACCGCAGTGCGATCGCGGGTGGAAAAGGCACGCCAGATCCAGCAGGAACGATTTAAAACTGAATCCGATGTAAATTGTAATGCCCAAATGCAAACCCGCCACCTGCGCCAGTGGTGTGTGCTTGATGCCAGCTCCAAAAAGATGATCGAGGCGGCGATCGAGCGGTTGGGATTGTCGGCGCGGGGTACCGATCGGATCCTCAAGGTCTCCCGTACGATCGCGGATCTGGCTAAATCCGAATCGATCCAGCCCAAGCATGTGGCGGAAGCAATTCAATATCGCACCCTCGATCGAGTTGCTTAGATTTATGGTTTCAGGCTAGCCATTGTAGGGACTATCCAGGCTGCCCACAAATACCCGTCGTGATTTGGGCAATCTGCCGGGGCTAGACTTTTGCTCATCGGTATAGCCAATTGGTAGCAACAGGGCGATCGCCAGATCATCTCGATCGGCAATGCCAATCACCTGCTTCACTTGATCTTCCAGCCAACCATTCATAAAACAACTGGCCAAACCCAAACTTTCTGCCGCCAAGGCCAGATGCGTCGCCGCGATCATGGCATCTTTGATCGCATACTCGCGGTTTTTTTCGCCTAGTGCTTCCTGAAATGGCGGCATGCTGCTATTGAGAAAACCAACAAATTCATCATTCCAGGCATTATTTTCAATTCCGAGCCGACAAATTTCCTGCCACCGCTCCTGGTCTTGCCAGATATAGGAAGCGCCCACAAATACAAACGTAACTGGGGCTTGAATGATTTGTTTTTGACCCCAGGCGGCCTCCGCCAGCGCTGCTTTTTGGGCTTCATCTTGCACCATAATCAAATGCCAGGATTGCAAGTTCCAGCTACTGGGAGCCGCGATCGTCAAGTCCAACAGTTGATTCAATAATTCAGGCGCGATCGGCTCACTATTAAAACTACGAGTCGATCGCCGCTTCAAGATCGCCTCCGGTACGGCCAAGGGATTAGTCGCTAGATTAGTTTTTTCAGCCAAGTTCATTATTTTTCTCCGTTATTATTTCTGGATACCGTTATGAACGCCAATTCGCACCAATTCGCATAAATATGATCGACTCAATTCCTGCCCAATATCTAGCTAGTAGAGCACCAAAATAATTTATTCAGTTCCGCCAAGCATGAGTCATTACCAGGATTAGAGCCCAAACCTAGCGACACCTACATCTCAAACTAATAATCCTATCCATGCTATTTACAGAAGCAACAAATAGTTGGAATCACTTTAATTGCAATTGCAACTACTTGATAGATTAGCTTAACTAACCAGCGATCGCAATTGTTTATAGTAATTAATTTGCCAATTAATTTCTCAACTAATTTCTTGGGGTTAGTAATAATCCTAATAGACCAGAATAAATGGTTAGATGGTAGGAGGGAATCAACGTTACTGATAGCGGATGAACCCCAATTTAGATGCGCGGAGAGTTGAATTTTGGGCGTAGACCTGAGAAGTTATGTATACATAGACAGTTTGCAACCACAGCACGCTGCCTATATGGGAACTGTATCGATCGGCTTTTTGCCCCTTCCCGGCGATACCTCTTTGTGGATCGAAGTTTCCCCAGGGATTGAAATTAATAAGATTACTGATGTGGCGCTCAAGGCCACCCTGGTGCGGCCAGGGGTGTTGATGGTGGAGCGGCTCTATGGCTTACTAGAAATCCATGCCAGCAATCAAGGTGATGTCAAGGCGGCAGGGGAGGCAATCCTCAGATCGATCGGTGCTAGCCGGCAAGACTGTATGCGACCAAAGATTAATTCTAGCCAGATTATCCGTAATCTCGATGCTCACCATGTGCAACTAATCAACCGCACCAGACGAGGCCAAATGATCTTGGCGGGGCAAACCCTCTATGTGTTTGAGGTGGAGCCAGCAGCCTACGCAGCATTGGCGGCTAACGAAGCAGAAAAAGCAGCGCAAATTAATATCCTGCAAATCAGCGCGATCGGCACGTTTGGGCGCTTGTATCTGGGCGGTGAAGAACGGGATATTATGGCAGCGGCAAGGGCGATCGATGCGGCGATGGCAAGTGTGATCGGTCGAGACTATGCCGATCTGGCAAATGTGGGTAGTAGTCGTAAAGAATAATATTGGGACAGGGCGATTGGGAAATATTCATAAATTTAGACATGGCTGGAGGTACAGGGCATGGCAGATGCCAACCACCTAGCTATATTGCAAAATGGCATGACCGTTTGGGTTAGTTGGCGGCAGGCCAATCCACAACTCAGACCCGATCTCAGCAATGCGGATCTGAGTAATCGAGATCTGCAACGCGTAGATTTTCATAACTGCGATCTGATCGGGGCAAACTTGACCGAGGCGAATTTAGTGGAGGCTAATCTCAGCGCTGCTGATTTTAGTAAAGCTAATTTAACCGCTGCAAAACTGGAGTCCGCCAATTTGGTCGGCAGTAACCTTACCAGTGCCAACCTCAGAACAGCTAACTTGGTTGATGCCAGTCTAATTGGTGCGATCCTTTGTAATGCTGATTTACTGGAGGTTAATGCCAGTGGAGCCAATTTAATTGGTGCCGATCTCAAGCAGGCACGTCTCCGTAATGCCAAATTAATTCAAGTCAATTTAAGTCGAGCCAGTCTTTACCGTGCAGATTTAAGTTACAGCGATCTCAGCCAGGCCGATCTCAGCGGCGCAGTTCTTGAGCAAGCTGAATTAGTCAATGCAATCCTTAATTCAACTAACTTTGTCAAAGCAATCTTGATCGAAGCGCATTTAACTAATGTGGTAGCGATCGGTGCCTTGTTCCAAATGGCTAATCTTCAACATGCGGATCTACGCTGGGCAAATCTGGAGCAGGCTAATTTTAGTCAGGCCGATCTTGGTAATGCCAACCTAAAACAGGCACAGCTTAGCAAAGCAAATTTCAGCGGCGCTAGTTTAGATGCGACTACCCTGGATCATGCAATCCTGACCGGAGCCACGATGCCGAATGGCAAGCTAGCTGTTTAACGCAGCCCCAGAATTAGCCTCGGCCATATATATAATGATATTTAATGATATTTGGCCATAGGGTTGCAACTGGCGCAAATCTGCTTACTGCGATCCTACCGCCAGCAGATCAAGTCTTTAAAGGTTGTGTATATCAGGTGCAGGTATATTGTTTGGCAAAAAATAAGTCACGATCGGTAATTAGCTTGGGCAAACCGAACCAACCACTTACCAACTTATGCGCTGGGTTGTGATTCGCTATTTATTTCGCAAAACTTTAGCCAATGATCTGTTGTTCGCGCCTTTAGATCAGTTTTGACTAAGAATGTTTGAAACTCTGTCTGCCCCCTTGTGGTAATTAGGCTGGGGCGATCGCAGCCATAAATTTACGAGACATTAATTTACTTAATAACTAGGCGATGTGGATCAAATGTAATCATGAGCCTATGCTATATTTGAAGCATCGATCGCTTGAGTCGGTTCAAGGATTTTGCGTTTGTTGTTAAGGGAAAAATTAAGGAAATGGGATTACTCGATCGCATTGGCATGGTGCTCAAATCCAATATTAATGCCATGGTCTCCTCTGCCGAAGATCCAGAGAAGATTTTGGAGCAGTCAATTATTGATATGCAAGAGGATATGGTGCAGTTGCGTCAGGCGGTTGCCCAATCTATGGCCGCACTGAAACGGCAAGAACAGCAGCTAAATCAGGCTCAAACTCAATCCAATGAGTGGGAACGACGGGCTATGCTGGCGCTACAAAAGGGTGATGAGAACTTGGCCCGCGAGGCACTCAATCGCAAAAAAGGCTATGCAGACACGGCAGGTTCCCTCAAGGCCAGTGTCGATCAACAGGCTGGACAGGTTGATACGCTCAAAAAGAATTTAGTTGCCTTAGAAGGTAAGATTTCTGAAGCCAAGACCAAGAAAGATATGCTGAAGGCCAGAATGCAATCAGCTAAGGCTCAGGAAAATCTGAACAACATGCTTGGCAAGATTAATACCAGTGGAGCCAGTGCCACCTTTGAGCGGATGGAAGAGAAGGTGATGATGGCGGAAGCCAAAGCAGGCGCTAGTGCTGAATTAAGCTCTGACGGCTTGGAGCAACAGTTTGCCCAGCTAGAAGCATCGAGCGGCGTGGATGATGAATTGGCGGCTTTGAAAATGAAAATGTTGGAATCTTCTAGCCAAGAGGCACCTGCCCTGGAACCAGCGGATGACGTTGGTAAAAAATCGGTAGGAAATATGATCGATGCTGAGTTAGATGCGCTGCGTCAAGAGCTAGATCAAGACAAATAAGTAGCTAGTTAGCAATTTTGTTTGGGTTTGCTACTAGTTTAAGCACATCACCTTAATTATTTATAATTTAGGGTGCTGCTCCCATTTGCTAACGCTTAATATATCTGCCGCTCTTAAGCCCCGATAAGCATCGATCGATAATTTATTTTTGAAGCTCGTTATTTTAATTCAGGTTTTTAATTGAGGTAAGGTGAGATTAACTAATTGATTTCACCTTACTTTTTTAGTGACTATGGCCGTAATTTGGGAGCTTGATTTTTATTCAAGACCAGTATTGAACCAGAATAAGAAAAAAATCTGGGAATTGTTGATTTGCGATCGCACCAGGCAAATGGAGTGGGTGCAAGAATGCCCCAGCGATCGGGTTAATTCAGCTTGGCTGGCCGAGCAGTTGCAGACTGTGATCCAAAAAACTGGGCAAACGCCCCAAAAGGTGAGATTCTTCCGCCCCAGTATGGCCAATATTATTACGCGGGGTTGTAATCAAGCTGGATTGAATCCCCTCGCCTCGCGGCGGGTATTTACGCTGGCGGCCTGGTTGCAAGAGCGCATGGCGCAAGTTTATCCCCAGCAAGAGGGCTTTCAAGCCGCTGACCCCAATCCCCTGCCCCTGGCGGTGCCGATGCAGCAGATATCTACGCGGCCGATCCCCGATGCTTTGATTGGTGAGGGTTGGGCGATCGTATCATTGCGAGCTGATCAGTTTGCCTCGGCTGGCGATTGGTCGATCGACTTTGAGGAGTTATTTGACCTGAGTTATTTAAGCGATGACACTTTGATCCCAGGTTTGATTATTTACTCCCATCGCGCCACCCCCCTAGCAGCATGGATGGCAGGGGTTGATCCGGTGTTTCTTAAATTTGTGACTAATCAGAACGATGGTAGCAGTCAGATGCTTTTAGAAGCTAATGCCGATGCCAGATGGCTGGTGGCTAATTTTCAATCAGCGAAGGCACCCAAAAATGCTAAGGCGATCGCCGATGGCCAAGCCTTTGAGACGGCTAAACAAAAAGCAGCGCAAGTCCATTTTCTGGCAATCCAGGATAATCCTGATTCAGAGGATTTTGCGGGATTTTGGCTCCTCAAAGAAGTATAAATGTATCGTTATATACAAACTTTTGGTTGGCTAAGCTAAGATGTGGAAAGATGCACAATATTTACTAGCCCTCGATCATCTCCCACAAATACAGCATAAAGCTAATCGTAATTCCGGTTAAATACCCTCAGAATAGTTATTATTGTTGGGCTTCCAAGGCGATCGACAAGGTTCTAGATCAGCAATTTGCAGAGGATCGCTATTTCATCTGAATCACTGACATATTTGCTAGAAATATCAAATAGAAATATCAGAGCAGATGTGAGTAGTTAAAGCTTAATTAACGATAGTTGTGGGCAAGGTTAAAAATAGGATCATAAATTATGGCTGTTGCAACTGATTCACGATCGCTGCTGGAGCAGGTCAAGTCAACCAGGTTGGCGGCGCGTTGGTTGGCGAAAATGTCAACCGAAGCTAAAAACCAGGCATTGGAGTTGGTTGCCCAGGCGCTAGAACAGAACGCTGAGCAAATTTTGACTGCGAACCAAGCTGATCTAGCAGCAGCCAAGGAAGCCCAGATTGCCCAACCACTGATCGATCGCCTCAAGCTAAGTCCAGCCAAATTAGCCGACATGATCGCAGGTGTGCGTGATGTAGCCAAACTAAGTGATCCAGTTGGCCAGCAGCAGATCCACCGCGAGCTAGATCAGGGCTTGGTGTTGCGGCGGGTATCCTGCCCGTTGGGGGTGGTGGGGATCATTTTTGAATCTCGCCCCGATGCGGTGACGCAAATTACCGCCCTGGCGCTTAAATCTGGCAATGGCTTAATCCTCAAGGGGGGTAGCGAAGCAGTGCGATCCTGCACCGCACTGGTGCAAGTAATTCAGCAGGCTTTGGTTACCTCGGCGATCGCCCCAGACATTGTACAGTTGCTCACCACCCGCAACGAGATTAAGGAAATCTTGACGATGGATCAGCAGATCGACTTGATTATTCCCAGGGGCTCAAATCAATTTGTGCGCTATATCCAGGGAAATACAAAAATCCCAGTGCTGGGTCATGCAGATGGCATTTGCCATTTATTTGTGGATGCCAGCGCGGAGATCGAGAAAACAATTGCGATTGCGATCGATGCTAAGGCTGGTTACCCGGCGGCCTGTAATGCGATCGAAACCTTATTAGTGCACAAAGATATTGCGGTGGCATTTCTGCCCCAAATGGTTGCGGCTTTCAAGCAAGCTGGGGTGGAAGTCAGGGGTTGCAATCGCACGATCGACTGTGTGCCAAATATGGGCTTGATTAAGGCCACCGACGCTGATTGGGACACAGAATATAGTGATTTAATTATCTCGGTCAGGATTGTAGATTCGCTCCTGGGTGCGATCGACCACATCAATCAATATGGCTCACATCATACCGAGGCGATCGCCACCACCGATCCTGGTAATGCTCAAACCTTTATGAGTGATGTTGATGCTGCTGGGGTTTATCACAACTGCTCGACTAGATTTGCGGATGGATTCCGGTATGGGTTTGGCGCTGAGGTGGGGATCAGTACCGCCAAAATGCCGCCCCGTGGCCCCGTTGGCCTGGAAGGGTTAATTACCTACAAATACCAGTTAGTTGGGGATGGACATGTGGTGGCCACCTATGCTGGCGATCGGGCTAAACCATTCACTCACAAGGATTTATAGCTTTGTAGAAAGATGGGAGATTAGTCTAGGTCGGCGGATATTTGAGTAGAGATATATCAACGGCAAATCTTATAAAACCTGAGTTATAAGACCTACTCATAAGACCTGAGTTCGACAGTTTTTTCTCATGACTTTTCTTTACTAGAGTCTTTACCAGAAATAGATTGAAACTGGAACTCCACTGCTTTATTAGGGATCGTTGTTAGGGATTAGTTTTGATCGTAATGACGCTATAACAATCGCAGCGATCGCTCTCTAACATGTAATCAATTAATTGCGGATTAAAAGCGGATTAAAAACCAATGGCAAGGTTATCACAAACCAGACAATCGATCGTTGCACTGATTCGGCAAGTGCCTTACTTTGAGGATTTTTCATCCCTAGAACTAACCACCCTGGTCAAGCAAGGTCATCGCCAGAGGCTGCCCCCACGTCAATTTATTTGCCACGAAGGTGATTTAGGTAATTCTTTCTATGTGATCCTGGCTGGTGAGGCTGAGGTGATTTCGGAACTAAGGGGACAGTTCATTGCCATACTCCATGAAGGCGATTTCTTTGGTGAAATTTCTTTGCTAACTGGTGCACAGCGAACTGCTACGGTGCGGAGTATGACTGCGGTGACTCTGTTTGTGCTGAATCGGGAGCGTTTGGGGGATGTCTTGCAAGCGCATCCTAACCTGGCAGGGCAACTTGCCAGTAAACTAGTAGAACGCCAGCAAAATCTATCTAGCTTGGGGATCGTTGATCTCGCAAGGCTGAGTACCGATGTAGCGATGGCAGAGGTTTGTGACCAGATCAATCAGCGCTTTGGGGTTGGTTGCTGCTGAGAGCTAGCTTGACAGCTTGACCATACGATCAATCCAACCTTACGGCTTGTTTCTGCCATACAATAGGCAAAAGTAATTTTGTAATTATTAGCAGATCTAGCCGATGGAAATCCAAATCGATCGCCAACCTTCCCAAACCAAACTTGAGCAACTCGGTGTATTCAATTGGTCAATCTGGACCAAGGAAGCATCAACGTTTCCCTGGAGTTATGGCGAATCTGAAACCTGCTATTTTCTGGATGGCGACGTGGTAGTCACTCCAGAGGTTGGTGAACCAGTACAAATGGGCAAAGGTGATCTGGTTACTTTTCCGGAAGGAATGTCTTGCACCTGGCAAATTAACCAGGATGTGAAAAAACACTACAAGTTTGGCTGATGTGCCCTCAAATGCAAATTTGGTTAAACTTTTTTGATGCTATGGTGATTAAAGCTCTTGCATGCCTGTTGTGGTATTTATCCGCAATCTAAAGCTGCTGATAGAAGACGATCGCTATTAAAATCAACTGTATTTAATTACTTAATTACTTCTTATGGCTCGAGTTTTGCGGCTGGCATATAGACAACTTATGAGCGAAATAGGGTAGAGCAAGGAGAAGATCGCCCTGTTGATATTTGACCAGGGATAGGGTCAATAATTACGATCGAGGTAAGCTAATGTTAATCACTGGATTATTTCTTTCAACTTAAAATGACTGGAGCAGAACTGAGGCAAATAATTGTCGCCAAGTGGGGCTTTTCCTATGATATTCAGCTCAGGCGACTCAAAGATCGGATCATTGCCCAGGTAATGTGGCGTTATCTAGAGCAGGCCTCATTTCCCCTGAGTGAAGCTGAGTATCTCGATCGACTGGGTGTAGTAGCCACCTACTTTAGTGATTGGGGCGTAACGGAGCAGGTCAAAGAATTTATCCAGACCACTAAAAGTAAGCCCAGGTTGGGTAAGGCGGTTAATATTCCACTGGCGATCGGCGATCGATCGTTGGAATGGCTACTGGATCAAGCCTAGCTAGAAGTTGCATCCAGATTAAATGGGTATTTGGTCTATGCAGATTTGGCCAAAAAAGATAATTGTGGGGATGATTGGTTGGGTTTGCGATCGTTGATGTTGCTAAATCACGGAAATTGGGTAGTTTAACTTTAGTTAGCCCTGAGCAATTTGAGTAGTTAAGGCTGTTGGCGCAAAAATCCGCTAAATATTGGCGACATGGGGACTAATAGGCAATATTTACAATCTTTTCGATCGTCTTTCCCTAATCAGGATCAAGGCGCATTGCTTAGATTTGTGGTAACTTCTACTAGCTAAATATCTCAACACAGATATTAAATAGGTTCAATAGTTTCAATGGGGTGATTGAATCCCTGGCTAATAAAACGATGTAACCATGATCACATCAGTGACTCTGATATGATGATGAAACTGTGGCTGGCTTAAGCTCTATTTGCTAAAATCTTTACCGCTATGTCGCTACCGATCGACAAGCAATGGCAAAATCTGGTTAAGTTAACGTCCAGTAACATAATTAGGTTTAACCAAGCTTTTTGCATTAAGCCATAGTGTCTAACACGCTAATTTTATTGATTTATTCTATTCTAAATAGCTAAAATGTATTGTTCCTGTAACCAAGTATTGTTCCTGTAACCAAGTATTGTTCCTGTAACCAAGTATTGTTCCTGTAACCAAGTATTGTTCCTGTAACCAAGTATTGTTCCTGTAACCAAATTTAAATGTGGAGCCACCACCGAATAGATAGAAATAGATAGAAATAGATAGAAATAGATAGAAATAGTTAGTAAATATTGAAATTGCGGGTAGCTTGATTATCAATCAAGAATTTGAGAATTAATAATTTGATATCACCAGACCAATAGCTAGACATTAAAAAATTTTAGTTTAGTCATGATGCCGGTTAGGGGAATAGAAGGTCACAGCGTATGAGTCAAGCAAGATCCAATCCTGCGGATCGGCAATTTGTTAACCTTGGGCGCGTCATGCAAGTTTTGCGTGAGGAAGAAAATGTTGACAACTTGATTGCGTCTACGATTGACTACTTACGCGACAATTTTGATTACAAATTGGTTTGGGTGGGACTCTACGATCGCGCCAATCATCGTCTGGTGGGCAAAGGTGGATCTACTCCAGCCGGTGAAATTAAGTTTTTGAAGGAAAGATTTGCCCTAGAACCGGGCGATTGCCTCGATCAGGTGATTTTGCAGCGCAAACCTCTGGGCATCCCCGATCTTAGGCAAGAAAGTCGCAGTGGTGATTGGCGTAAGGTGGCACGCAAGTTTGAGATTCAGGGCACTCTGTTCTGGCCAATTTATCATAATGAAACCGCATTCGGCGTGGCGATCCTGGGTTCGCACCTGTGGAACATTTCCCCCCGCCCCGACGAAAAAGCCCGCTTTTCCATGTTGTTTGGTGGTTTGGCGGCCAGCTTGCAACGGATTGAAACTGATTGGCAAACCCAACAAACCAAGCGCCCGGATCAACCTTTGCTGGGCTTGCTGGACGGGTTGCGCAATCTGCAATCCCTGGCCGAGCGGATCGATGCGGTGGTGGAGGTCACCCATAGTTTTGTGATGCCAAATCGCACCAGTGTTTACTGGTTTGAGCGCGAGCATCGTTATTTTTGGCGCAGAGCCGTCAATCGCCAGCGCAAAATGGTTAGCGCTCGGAACGATAATACCGCTGGGATCACCGTCCAAAATGCACCAACCATGTATCAGGCTCTATCTAAGGATGAGTTGGTGGTGGTGGTGGATGCCCAGTCAATGACCAAAGGGGATATTAGCTCCTGCGTGTTGGAGCAATTTGGTTGTATTGGCATGATTGCCGCGCCGATCGTATTTCAAGGAGAGCTAGTTGGTTTTTTGTGTGTTGAAAGCGACGAACCCAGGCTGTGGACTGAAGATGAGCGTGGTTTTACTAAGGGTGTGGCGCAGCTCTTGGCAATGGCAGCTCCCCTGGAGGAAATGGAAGCGGCAGTGGAGCGGATCGCCTCTGACCAAATGCTAACCGCTGGGATCGCCAGAGCCATCTATAGCGATCACGATTGGGAAGACTCCCTTGACCATGCGGCCAACCAATTGTGTCAGCGCTTAAATGCCGAACGATTCTGGATTGTGGTTTATAACCGTGATACTGAATGCTTTGATGTCCATTTTCAATATCATCCTAAAAACCGCCGCCCCCTACCAATGCACTTTACAGAGCTAGCCGATGTCGATCGCCAGATGATGGAGCAGGCTAGTGAAACCGTGATGGTGGAAAATGTTGAAAGTGACTTCAAGTTTATGACCTGGCGATCGAGCTTGCTGGAACTAGAAGTGCGATCGATGATGATCAGCAGTACGGCGATCGGTAAACCCTTGGAAGGTCTGTTGGCAGTCGGCCATGAATCACCCCGCACCTGGTCACGTCCAGAGCGAGAATTAGTCCAAGCCGTGGCTCAGCAAGTGGGCTTGATCTCCCACCAGGCTAACTTACAAAAGCAAGCCGACGAACGCCAGAAGCTCCACCAAGCCACTCAGTTTGGCCTCGTTTCACTTCAACAGGCCAATACGATCGAAAAGCTTAATCCGATGGTGGTGCAATTGATGTCGCAGATCATGCAGGCACCGCTGGCGGTTCTGGTGACCTGGATTCCTGGTCGTATTGGTGGTCAGATTGCCGCCACCTTTGGGAGTGCCGATCAGTTTAAGTTGCGGGTCAAAGATGCGGTGCTGGCAGTAGAAAGCGATCCACTCGTGCAATGGACGACCCAAACTGAAGGGATTTTGCCCTTGAGTGTGCATGATCTCCCAGCCGAAACCCTGGACTGGTTGAATGCGCCAGGAATTGGCCAAATCCTGACGATGGTATTACGCACTACGCCTGACCATCAGCCAACGGGGATGATTCTGGTGGCCGATAAGCCGGGACGACGCTGGCTCGATCGCCATTTGCAAGCCTTTAATATACTCACTAATCAGTTGGCCTGGACTCGTCGTCATATTGTTTTGGTTGAAAAACTGCATCAAAATCGCAATGAATTAGAGCGGCTGAACTGGTATAAACATCGCCGGATCGAAGATATGTATCGATCGGTAGGTGGTGGGGTGCAACGCTTGATTCAGCTTGATGCCGGCAGTGGCAACAGTGTGGGCAGTATGCGGATGCAACAATCGCTCAAGCAACTGCAAGCTTCGATGTCTTCTTTGCCACAGATTATCCGCAAAGAACAATGGCGACTTCGCCCCACCTATGAAACTGCACCGCTGGCTGGTTTGATTAAGCGATCGCTGGAGCGGGTTGATGCCTTAGTTAAGCAGCGTCAGTTGTGGTCGCAGGTGCATAATCAGGCCAATGCGATCGTCGGCGGTGATATTGCCAAGATTGAAATGATCCTCAATGAGCTGCTGCTGTTTGCCTGTGGGCGATCGGAAGTGGGTGGCCGGATTGATATGTGGTGTCGGCAATTGGATGAGAGTTCCCTAGAGCTGGCAATTACCGATTCTGGTGAGATCGATCAACAACTATTAGATGCATTGCGCGATGGCCATAGCGGCGATCTACTCACTTCCACAATTTTGGATCAACCGCCTGGATTGCACTTAGCCATCTGCCAAAGCCTGATGCAGGAAGCTGGTGGTGAGTTATCCCTCTACAAATTAGAAGATAACCGTATCCTTAGTCGCTTGATTCTGCCCCTCTCATCAAATTAATCCCATCAATCCCAAATACCAAATAATATCTAATCAGGCAAAAAAAGACTCAGCAGGGTTGCCGAGCGCAGCTAGTTTAAGGATTGTGAGCAAATCATAATTCGTTGACTAACCCACAAACTTCCCCCATTCCGTTCATACGGACAGGCTATGTATATATACTCATGCATACATAAGCCCAGAAAATTGCATCACCATCAACCAGCCTGCAAATCAAAAATCCTTCTTGGTTTCGCGCAGGTTCACCCCAATCAAATTAGTATCGGTTAAATTCGCATTGAGCAAATTTGCTGCCTCTAAATCAGCTCGCGTCAGGTTTGCCTTACTCAGGTTTGCCCCCTCCAAGTTTGCGCCATATAAATAAGCGCCATACAAATTAGCCTCCGAGAGATTGGCCTGGGCTAAATTAGCATTATATAAATCGGCTCCTTCCAGATTTACCCCACTTAAATTTGCCCCCACCAAATTAGCCTCATGGAGGTCAATCCAGGATAAATCAAAACCGGTTAAATCATCACCACTACTCAATTTTTGGAATAGCTGATCTTTGGTAATTTTGGCCATCACAACTCAAGGCATAGCCCCTTAGCAAGTGTGTTTATTCAAATAACAGAGATCCATTGTAAAAAATAACTAGCTATTAGTATCTATAGTTTTCGTTATAAGTATTGCCTGACGAATTTAAATATCTGGATGCTACGTTTATTGATTCTGCTTTTTCCAATCGTCAGTAAGCAGCCCTGCAAAACCCCAGTCTTCTTCTTCAATCTCCTGAATCACAATGTGAATATGTTCCGGTTGCTTACCCAGAGTGCTAACCAGGGTGTTGGTGATTTGTTTAACTATTTCCGCTTTTTGCGATCGACTTGCACCACGGGTAATCTGCACATTGACGTATGGCATAGTATCCTCGATTTCTCAATTAACCAAAATGCAGTATGTCTAAATTCAAGCCATATCAGCAAGAAGCTGCTTAACTTCTCTGGCATCTAACTAAGTAGATAGGCAGTAGCAACCAGGAGTAAGCTCCACCTATCATAGCTGTAAAGCCTTAGGGCGCAGCTTCTCAGTTACCCGCCAGATCTAGTTACTGCGCCATACCTAGCTACCTAGCATTTAAAAATAAACTATCCACCCAGAGCAGAACGGCTGCAAGCTAGATGGATAGATTAATCTTTATTTATTTGAAAGATTTGAAAGTTAAGGCTTGATTGAGTCGATCGCAATGTGCGAAACAGAATTTTAGACTAGCGATCGATCGTCACAAAGTTCCTAATTAAAAACTAGCAATTACTCAACAATCACCTTGCCAGCCATGCCAGCACCACGGTGAGGAGCACAATAGTAGTCATAGGTACCAGGCTCATCAAAGGTGCTGGTTACTTCTTGCTGAGGCTTCATCATCAACTTGGTATGGGATAGTTCACTATGGCCGTCTACTACCACATTGTGGGGGAAGGCTTTGTTATTTACCCATTTGACTGTGTCACCAGCTTTGATCGTGACCGTGCTAGGCTCAAACTTGAGCGCACCATTATCGGCACCCATCTTAACCGTCACGCTATCAGCAGCAGCAGGATTAGCACCAATAAAGGCGATCCCAAAGGCCAACACCAAGCTAACGGCAATCACGCTCAGGCGCTTTGCCAATGTTTTGAAAGTTTTGATATTCATATTCACTCAGAAGTTCACTACTGAAATAATTCACTAAAAAAGCAATGCAATCACTAATTAAGATTTGCAAAGGCAATCGACTCAATTTTATATTAACTGCTGTTAATAATAAATCTTACCGCCGCCCCATTTAATCCCTTCCAACTGCCCCTTATAGAGGATGTAGCCAGAAATATCCTTGAGTTGCTCGTCGGTCAGACCGCGCATCATCGGGAAAATTTCCGTACTCTTGAGGCTAGGATGAATTTCCGAAATTTCAACTTCGCCATCAAAGGTAGTGGGGTTTTTCAGGTAATCCACCAGGCTATCAATGCTATCGCGCGGCGGCGTAGCCAATGCCAGGGTTTGTAAGTTCAAGTCTACATTAGGGTTGGTGTAGGTGATCCCACCCACGTGGCAATTGGCACAGGCACTATTAAACAATTTTTTACCGATCGCCAGCTCATCACTGGAAAGGGTATAGGATTGATTATCGTTTTGCTTGACAATGCGGGCAGATGATTCGGTAAAATTGGCCGCCATCGCATTAGTGGTAAATAATTGCCACGACATAAATATGGTAGCGATCGCCACCAGAAGATATCTAAACATGTTTTTGCTCATGTATCTCATATATCTGATCTAGAAGAAATTATGAATGACTGCGTTAATGCGTTTGTAATATTAACTCTAATATCTCGATCTACTATTGCGCTTAAATAAATTAAGGCGATCAATTCAACTAAATCCAAGATCTATGACCAGGTAAAACAAAGTCAAGCCCAAGTCAAGTTTATAGATTCAGCCGATCAATCGGATTATAAATTTGAATGCTCGACTTGATATTTAGGTTATTAGGGACAAATTTAATCAAGGCTTTCGAGGGCTCTCGATTTGGGAGTTAACCAAACCTAAATTAGCCAAAATCTAATCGCTCAAGATCTTAATCGCTATTACGCTTAGCTGGATGAGGATGCCTGTTTTTGGGCTGCCAGAATCACAGCCTTAGCATCTTCGAGTGCCAACTTAGTATCAGTATCTTGGTAGTTAATGCCAAGCTGCTGACAAAGTTCAAGCACAGTTTCAACTTTGAGGTTATAGTCTTGTGCTATTTCCGCAATTGAATAATCAGCAAAACCCATAGCTAGTCCTTATTTTATTTAACTTCAAAACGCGCACTCTCTTAGACTTAATTTAATTTAAGTGCAACAGTAAACAGTAATTTAAGTTTATTAAATAACCTGGCAGGGCAGGGCACAGGCATTTATTAACATCATGACAGAAAACCCGATCGCTGGTGAATGTGTAGAAATGTTGCAGTTTTGCACCGATCGCCACTTACAAAACATACGGCTAATCAGATTAGATCGGCCTGAATCTAGGAATTGGTATTTTGCTTAGCATTTTTGATTGTGCTTTTATAGTTAATTGCAAGTAATTGTTTAGGGTGAAGCGAGGCTTTTGAACATGGGCGAGATCGGTCAAATCAATAATACGATCGCAACAGCACAGGATAGCGATCGCCAGGGAATCAGTAAAACCTGGTTGTTGGCAGATTTGCTGGCTAAATCAGGGGTTGAATATAGCGGTTATGGCGATCGGCCAGTTCCCACCCAGGTTTTGGCGGGGGCGATCGATCGCCTGGTGACTGACTCGCGGCAATGCCAGACCGGTGATTTATTTATTGGCATGCCTGGTACAAAGGTAGATGGCGCTCAGTTTGCGCTCAAGGCGATCAGGCAAGGGGCAGTCGCCGCCATAATTTCCCAGCAAGCAGATATTTCTAATTTGATTGATGCTAATCCCGCCACACCTGAGTTAGATAGATTAATTGTAGTAGAAGATGTGATTGGGGCTTGTGCCGCGATCGCTACCGCTTTTTACGATCATCCAGCGACCAAAATGCAACTGGTGGGGGTAACGGGCACCAATGGCAAAACCACCACCACTCATATTATTGAGTTCTTGCTCAACGCCCAACAACCCACTGCCTTGCTGGGCACCCTCTATGCCAGATGGCCCAATTATATTAATACGGCCAGCCACACTACCCCCTTTGCGATCGACCTGCAAGCGAAACTACGCGATGCCCTGGACGATGGCGTTAAGGCCGCAGTTTTGGAAGTTAGCTCCCATGCTCTAGCTCAACGGCGGGTTGGTGGTTGCACCTTTGCGGCGGCGGTATTTACCAACCTGACCCAGGATCACCTTGACTATCACAAAGACATTGAAGACTATTTCCAGGCCAAGGCGCTACTGTTTAACCCTGTTTATCTGTCAGGTCGGGCGATCGTCAACCTGGATGATGGCTATGGGCAAAGGTTAATCACGGATTTACAAGCCAGATCGCAACCAGTCTGGACCTATAGCTTAGAGAACGACTCGGCCGATTTTTATGCTGATTTTTATACAGAGCAATTGCAATATACCCCCACTGGGGTGACCGGCATTTTGCACACGCCAGTCGGTACAGTAGATCTGCGCTCTACGCTAGTAGGTAGTTTTAATGTGGCTAACTTGTTGGCGGCGATCGCCACGGCTTTGCACCTGGGCATGGAGCTAGATCAAGTAGCGGCACTGATACCCCAATTCAAGGCAGTGCCAGGCCGGGTTGAGCAGGTGATTCTCACTGATGGTAATGATCGCAAAGAGAAACAAGATATTACAGTGGTGGTTGACTATGCCCACACGCCCGACAGTTTAGAAAACGTGTTACGGGCAATGCGGCCATTTACCCAGGCAGAGCTAGTTTGTGTGTTTGGTTGTGGTGGCGACCGCGATCGCACCAAGCGCCCCTTGATGGGTGAGATTGCAGCTAGGTTGGCCGATCGGGTTTATGTGACTTCAGACAACCCCCGCACCGAGGAACCCCAGGGCATTCTAGAAGATATTCTGGCTGGCATCCCTGAGCAAGTTCAGCCGATCGTCGAGGTGGATCGGCATCAGGCGATCGAGATGGCAATTTTGCAGGCCAACCCTGGCGATATGATTGTGATTGCGGGCAAGGGGCACGAGGATTATCAAATTCTGGGCACAGAAAAGATTCATTTTGACGATCGGGAAGAAGCTCAGGCGGCGCTGCGGCAAAAATATGCCTAGGATTCTCGAAATGGCTATAAAGGAAAAAGAGCGATCCCAGTTAAAAAAGGCGATCGCTCTCTCTATTCAAAATCAATATTCAAAATCAATTGAAATTTAATGCTATCCAGCTTGAGTGGCAATCCTTACGGAGATCTCATTTAAGCTGAAACAGTCATCGATGTTCTAGGCACTACATCATGCCCATGCCACCCATGCCGCCCATACCACCCATGCCGCCCATGCCACCCATGCCAGCATCAGCAGGAGCAGCGGATTTCTTCTCAGGCTTCTCAACCACCAAAGCTTCAGTGGTCAAGACCATACCAGCGATCGAAGCAGCATTCTGGATCGCCGATCTAACTACCTTAGCCGGGTCAATGATGCCACTGGCGAGCATATCCACATAGGTGGACTCGAACGCATCAAAGCCCATGTTGATGTCCATCTCTTTGACCTTCTCAACGATCACGCTACCTTCCAGGCCAGCATTTACGCCAATTTGACGCAGCGGATCTTCGAGGGATCGAAGTACAATCTCGGCTCCAGTTTTTTCCTCAGCGGTCAAACCAGCCGTCACTTCATCCGCCTGCTTGAGCAAATGCACCAGGGTAGAACCACCACCAGGCACAATCCCTTCTTCGACAGCAGCGCGAGTTGCATTGAGGGCATCCTCGATCCGCAGCTTGCGATCCTTTAGTTCGGTTTCGGTGGCCGCACCAACCTTAATTACAGCTACACCACCAGCTAGCTTAGCAATCCGCTCTTGCAGCTTTTCGGAATCATAGTCCGAATCAGTTTCCGCCAATTGCTTGCGAATCTGAGCCACACGGGCATCAATGTCGGCCTTATTACCTTCGGCCACGATCGTGGTTTTGTCCTTGCTGATCGTTACCTTGCGAGCAGTGCCAAGCATTTCCAGGGTGGCCGCATCAACGGTTAGCCCCATATCTTCGGAAATCACCTGGGCACCAGTTAGCACCGCGATATCTTCGAGCATGGCCTTACGACGCTCACCAAATCCTGGCGCTTTCACGGCGGAAATATTCAATGCACCACGCAGCTTGTTGACCACCAGGGTAGCTAGGGCTTCACCTTCAATGTCTTCGGCGATCACAAGCAAAGGAGCGCCAGAACGGGCAACCTTTTCCAGGATCGGCACTAGATCTTGAATCAGAGCAATTTTTTTATCGGTGATTAAAAGCTTGGCATTTTCCAATTCCACCAGCATCCGTTCTGGATCGGTGACAAAATAGGGGGAAATATAGCCACGATCGAACTGCATCCCTTCTACGGTTTCCAGCTCGGTCACCATTGACTTGGATTCTTCAACGGTAATTACGCCATCCTGGCCAACTTTATCCATGGCGGCGGAGATCATTTCGCCCACTTCGTTATCATTACCGGAAGAAATGGTGGCTACCTGGGTAATACCAGAACCAGCATCAACCGGCTGAGCGCGATCGGCAATTAGCTTGGTTAGCTTTTCGACCGCTTTTTCCATGCCGCGACGCAGGCTGATGGGATTAGCACCAGCGGCCACATTCTTCAGCCCCTCACGAATCATGGACTGTGCCAATACGGTCGCCGTGGTCGTACCATCACCTACCACATCATTGGTTTTGGAGGCCACTTCACGGATTAATTGAGCGCCAGTGTTTTCGAGGTGATCTTCTAGCTCGATTTCCTTGGCGATCGTGACCCCATCATTCACAATCTGGGGTGCGCCATATTTTTTCTCTAGCACCACATTACGACCCTTGGGGCCAAGCGTAACTCTGACCGCATTAGCGATCGCATTTACACCACGTTCCAGCGCGCGTCTGGATTCTTCATCAAATACGACTTGCTTTGCCATAAATTTAAGTCCTTGTAGTCCTTGTCAACTTTTCCTGAATACTCAATATCTGGATATTGGATATTGGATATTGGATATTTGTAATAAATCTCGATCGATTACTTGCCTTGTTTTTGGCCTTGTTTTTGGCCTTGTTTTTGCTGGCTGATCGCTAACTGCGGATCTAAATATCGCTTGCAGATGACCAATTGATTACAAATTGATTACAGTGAGATTGCAGTGATGAAGACTCTTAGCTGGGTTAGCTCTATGTCTCATCTATGTCTCATATGTCTCAACCTGTAACCGGAGAGTTAGTTTATAGAGCGCTTACAGGGCAACGATCGCCCCAAGCTTCTAACTAAACCATCGGTAAAGAGCGCGATCGTCAATCATTTAACTGGCATTTAACTGGTCACATTCACTATTTAGATCAACTAGTTCAGGCCAGCCCTATTCAACGATCGCCAAAATATCTTTTTCAGTGAGCAGCAAATAGTCAGCACCGTCGATTTTGACTTCAGTGCCAGCATATTTGGAATACATCACCTTATCGCCTGCGCTCACTTCGGGGGCAATCCGATTGCCATCCTTATCACGAGTGCCAGGACCCACGGCAGCCACTTCGCCAACTTGAGACTTTTCCTTGGCGGTATCAGGTAGGAAAATACCACCTGATGTTTTTTCTTCCTTGGCTGCAATTTTCACCAATACGCGATCGCCCAGGGGCTTGAGTGCGCCGCCTTGCAAAGTTACAGATGCCACGTTGATATCCTCCCTACAAACTTGCCTAACTACTTAATTACTTACTGAATACTTGCTGAATACTTAAAAACTATTCAGTCACCATAGAAATTTTTGAATTTCTGGAAACCGTTGGAATTACCGAGTTTTTTGAGGCTAAACCATCAGCACAAATGATGTGCTTAATTAAGCTACTGCTAGCTAAAATACGCATCTTTGTTGTCCGATGCCATTGTCTGAGAGCTGCAACTACAAGCCACAACTGCCAGGTTAATTAATTAACTTCAGCAGGTTTGAAACAAAACATACTCAAGTAATTATTAATCGTTTAGCACTCTACCCAACCGAGTGCTAATGATACTCCAAATTGCGATCCCATTCAGATCGGCTTACCGTACCTTTGGCAAATTTTAAGCTTGGCGATGGCTGCTCAAACCTGGTTAATTGGCTGTAGCTTAAACCCTGGTACTGGAGTTATGCTGTTGCATACATTTAGTCAACTAGTCAACTGTAGCTAGCAAGCCATAATGTCAGTTGAAACCAGACTCCAGCAAGCCGAAACCCACATTGCCAAGCAGCAATTTGCCCAAGCGATCGCCCTGTGTCGCAAAATCCTGAAGCAAAATCCCCACCAACCGATCGCCTGTTATTTAATGGCCAGAGCTTTGCAGGCTCAGGGACGAAAGCTGGAAGCGCAACAATATTATCAACGGGCAGTTGAATCAGATGCCAACCTGGTTGACGCACATTTGCAGTTGGGTAACAGTCTCTTTATGGAAGCTCGGTTTGGCTTAGCGATCGCTAGCTATGAAAGAGTAATCCAGCTTCAGCCCGACCACAAAGAAGCCCATTATTACCTCGGCTTGGCCTATCGGCAGGTGGGCAGATTAACTGAGGCGATCGCCAGTTATGAGCGGGCAATCGCCATAAATCCCGATCGCATCGAGATTCAGGTTGCACTGGGAAATGCGCAACTCAGCGCCGGACAGTTAGATCAGGCTGAGCAATCCTATCGCGCTGCAATTGAGCTTAATCCCAACTTAGCCGAAGCCCATAATGGTTTGGGTGGGGTGATGAGCAATCGTGACCTGCTGGATCAAGCGGCTAGTAGCTATGAACGAGCGATCGAGCTGATGCCCAACTATGCCGATGCCTATGCCAATCTGGGGATGACCCAATTTCGGCAAAAGAACCTGCTCGAAGCCCTGGCCAATTGCCAGCAAGCCCTTCAACATAATCCTAATCATGCCAGTACCTATATGGTATTGGGGTTAATTGCGGCGGAGCAGGATAACCTGGGGCTGGCGATCGCCCATTATCAAAAGGCAATTGCCCTGAATCCTAACTATGCCAATGCCTATTGCAATTTGGGGGCGGCGCAGATGCGGCAAGGGGAACCAGAAACCGCGATCGCAAACTATCACAAGGCTCTGGCGATCAATCCCAATCTAGCGGAAGCCTATCACAACCTGGGGGAAGCCCATAGCCAGCTTTACCAATTCACAACCGCAACGGAGTTTTATCAACGGGCAATCCAAACCAAGCCCAATTATGTCAGCGCCCACAATGCCCTGGCTACTGTATACCTTAAGCAAGCCCAACCCGATCAGGCGATCGCGGCATACCGTCAGGCGATCGCGCTACAACCAGATTATGTCAATGCCCACTTTGGCTTGAGCATGGCATTGTTGCAACTTGGCAACTTTACTGAGGGATTGGTTGAGTATGAATGGCGGCAACGCTTGAAATATGCGCCCGTGCATAACTTTCCCCAATTAGTCTGGGATGGTTCAGACTTAACCAATAAAACAATCTTGATTCTGCCGGAACAAGGTTTTGGCGATGCGATCCAGTTTGTGCGGTTTTTGCCGATGCTATTGGCGCAGGGTGGCCGGATTATTTTGCAATGTCGATCGCCCTTGGTGAGGCTATTCCAGACGATCGAGGGGCTGGAACTAGTGCAAGATGAACAAGCGCCACTGCCGGATTTTGATGTTTATATTCAGTTGATGAGTTTACCGAGGGTGTTGGGAATTGAGCTGGCCACTATTCCTGATCAGGTTCCCTATCTATGGGCAAATTCTGAACCGGGCGATCACCCTAATTTAGGTTTAGATTTAGGTGTAGATCAAGCCGATCGGCCAGGATTACCAACATTTAAAATTGGCATTGTCTGGGCGAGTGGACATACCGCAAGTGTGGATATTTCCCAGTGGCAGTATGAGGCCAAGTCGATTCCCTTGGCATTATTGGCGCCGCTGTTGGAATTAGCTAGCGATCGCAATGCTCAAGAAAATAACCAACTGATTGAGTTTTACAGCTTGCAGGTGGGTGGTAATGCTGCGGATATCGAAGAATTGGGCTGGCAGGAGAAGGTAATCGATTTGAGCGATCGAATTGAGGATTTCGCGGATACGGCGGCCTTAATTGAACAACTAGATTTAATTATTTGTGTGGATACGGCGGTGGCGCACCTGGCCGGAGCGATGGCAAAGCCAGTGTGGTTATTATTGCCCTTTGCACCGGATTGGCGTTGGTTTTTGGGGCGTGATGATAGTCCCTGGTATCCGACGATGCGATTGTTTCGGCAGGTTGAGTTTGGCGATTGGCAGCCCGTAATCACTCAAGTCAGGGCTGAGCTAGAGCAGTTGATCGCTAATCCTGAGCGCTTTACGCCGGAGCTACCGCTACATCCTCTAGCCGCAAATGTTACAGATACTAACGATTCGATCGGCATAGATACAATTGATCTATCTGCGAATATCCCGGTTGATGATCAAGTAATTAAAGGTGATCAAGTAATTGAAATTGACGAACCTGATAGGGTTGATGCCGTTGATACCACTGATACTGATATAGCTGATGGGTCTAACTCGATCGATTCAACTGACGCAGTTGATGGCAACGAGGTAGACAATCCCACCAATTACGATCGCTCTGATGCATCACCGATCGCTTCACCTACAACTGCAACGATGGTAGATAGTGGCTATGAGTCTGAGCAAGCATCAAGGAATGAACCGCTAGCAGAATCGCTCGATCTGGTTAATCAATCTGGTGCGATCGATGCGGTAGATGCCGATCCGGATCTTGATAGTTTAAATCAACAGCATTTGGTCGGAGCACAATCTGGGGCACAAGCTGATGCGAATATTAATAATCCTGATGATGTAATCCCTGGCAGTTTGGATCTTGAGTTTGACGATAACGGCGCAGATCAAACGATTGACTCTAATGACAATGCCAATAGTAATTACAATTACCCAATTAATATTGGTGGTGATCCTGGCAACGAGCCTGCCGACAATCCAGAACCTGATTCACCTGTTCAAATTGAGGCAACAGTTAGGGCGATTAATATTGCTCCTGGCGATCCAACAACTGAGCCACCTCCCGAATCGCAAATTGCTCGCGCCACAACGCCAGAACTTGCCGCCCTGCTGAAAAATGCGATCGCCAACCACCAGGCTGATCAGATTAATGCAGCGATCGCTCTTTATCGTCAATTCCTGAATCAACAACCCGAACACATTGAAGCCAATTATTTGCTTGGTGTTGCTCTGGGGCAGATCGGTGAACAAGAGCAAGCGATCGAGCAATATCAAAGGGTGCTCAATCAAAACCCCAATCATGCCCAAGCCCTGAATCATCTGGGGGTGATCCATAAACAGCAGGGACAATTAGCGCAAGCGATCGATTACTATGAACGGGCGATCGCCATTCAACCCGACTATGTTGAAGCCCTATATCATCTGGGTTTGGCCTTAACCGCGCAAGGGAAATGGACAGCAGCGATCGAGCAACATCAACGGGCGATCGCGCTCAATCATTCTTTTGTGCAAGCCTATGTGTGTGTGGGTGTTTTGAAACGATTGCAGGGTGATCTTGCGGCGGCGATCGACTACCAACGCAGGGCGATCGAGCTTAAGCCCAACTATGCTGAAGCACATCAGAATTTAGGAATCGCTTTCTTGCTGAGTGGCGACTATAGCAATGGCTTGCGGGAATATGAATGGCGCTGGCAGACTGAGGCGATGCGATTGCAAGACCCCAGCCGCGAACCCAAACAGCCTTTGTGGGATGGTCAGCCCTTCCCTGGCAAAACGCTGCTGATCCATACAGAGCAGGGTTTAGGCGATACGATCCAGTTTTTGCGCTTCGTGCCGATCGCTAAACAAAGGGGCGATCGGATTGTGGTGAAAGCCAATCATGATGGTTTGGCGCGGTTATTAAACAACTGCGATGGGATTGATCAGGTTTCCCTACCAAGCGATCCTACCCCCCATTTCGATCTCCGCGCCCCATTGATGAGTCTGGCGCATATGCTGGGCATAACTTTGACAACTGTTCCCAATCAAGTCCCCTATCTAACGGCTGCGAATGATTTTGATTTAGAGCTTGATCAAGAAATTGCCCCCACAAGAGGCAGAAGATCACGATCGCCTGATCCTTTAGCTAGATCCACAGGTAATTTAAAAGTTGGCATCTTCTGGGCAACCACTTCCCGCAGTTCTTCCAGTGGCAATCGCTCCTGCCCATTGGCCATCTTTCAATCACTATTTGAGGTGGAGCATATAGATTTTTATATTCTGCAACAAGAGCTTGACGCGGCCGATTTAGAGCTATTGTCAAACCAGCCCAGAGTAAGGAATCTCAGCGATCGGCTATTGGATTTAACCGACACTGCTGCCGCGATCGCCCAACTGGATCTAGTCATCTCGATCGATACGATGGTGGTGCATCTGGCCGGGGCATTGGCCAAACCAGTATGGGTGCTGCTGCCCTTTGCCCCCGATTGGCGCTGGCAACTGGAGCGCAAAGATAGTATCTGGTATCCGACGGCGCGGCTATTTCGGCAACCCAATCCGGGTGATTGGCAAGCAGTAGTTACAGAAATAAGTAAGGCGATCCAGGAATTTGCCGCCGCCTGGACAATCAGTCATACAATTCAACAACAAGCGCAACGAAGCGATCGCACTTCATCCTCTGGCGCTGCCGCCCTCTTCAAACGAGCAATCACCTACTTCCAGGCCAATCGTCACCATGACGCTACAATCGCCTGCCAGCAAATCTTACAGCAGCATCCCGACTATTTTGATGCCTTGCACCTACTCGGCATAATTGCCTGCCAGCAAAAGCAATTCGATCGCGGTATGGGCTATTTACATCGGGCGATCGCTATCAATCCAGAATATGCCAGTGCGTATTTTAATTTGGGCAATGCCTACCGCGAAGGTGGTTATCTGGCTGCTGCCGCCCACTATTATCAAGGCGCGATCGATCGTCAGCCGCAAAATACCGATGCCCGTCATGCTTTGGGGCAAACCTTGCAATCACTCGATCGGATTGAAGCCGCAATTGCCTGTTATCAAGAGCTGATTAAATTACAACCTAGCTCACTGGCATATTTTTACCTGGCGGATCTGCAAGCACGGCAAGGGCTTGTCAATGAAGCGATCGGCAACTATGAAACAGCGATCCAACTCCAGCCAGATTTTGCGATCGCCTATAACAATCTGGGTAATCTGCTGCGCCAAGAAGGTCAATTAGAGCCAGCGATCGCTAATTTAACCAAAGCTTTGGAGCTGCGGCGCGACCTGGCAGAAATCCATAAAAATATGGGACAGGCATTGTGGCAAAACAACCAGCTAAATGAAGCGCTGAGCCATTATCAACAAGCTCTGGCGATCAAGCCCGAATATGATGATCTGCTCAGTTTGGGTAGTATCTGTCGCTATCGTGGTGACTTTGACCTGGCGATCGCCTACTTCCGGCAAGCGATCGTGATCCAACCAGAGACAGTAGACGGCCATGAAAATCTAGGGCTGGTCTTGCTGGCGCAGGGTAAGTTTGAAGCTGGTTTTGTCGAATATGAATGGCGGTTACGCGATCGTAATCGTGATACCTTCGCTTACCTTAATTTTCTGGCTCTGCCAATATTTGACGGGACTCCGAGTAATCAAACAATCCTGATTCTGGGCGAGCAGGGCGTAGGTGATGAGATTATCTATGCCAGTATGCTAGCGGAGGCAAGAAATCTAGGCGATCGCCTGGTGGTGGCTTGCCAGGAGCGATTATTGCCGCTGTTCCGTCGTTCCTTTGGCCACCTTGAAAATATGCAATTTGTGTCCCGCGCTGATCGGGTGAGCCTTTGTTACCAGAATGCTAAATCCGTTTTGCCGATGGGCAGTCTGGGGCGATCGCTGCGTCCCGATCGGGCTAGTTTTGGCCAGCCCCAAGCTTATTTGCAAGCTGATCCAGGTTTGACTCAAATCTGCCGCGATCGCTATCTGTCACTCAAGCCGCACCGCGATTCTTTGGCCTCAAATCAAATTCAACCAAATAAGCAAACAAACCAGCAATCATCCACCCGCAAGCTAATTATTGGCATTTCCTGGCATAGTAGTAATCGTGCTAAACGCTTGCCTAGACTGGAAGAATGGTTGCCGATCCTAACTACACCAGGCGTGACATTGGTTAATTTGCAATATGGCGATTGGCAAGAAAAATTAGAGGAGATGCGCGATCGCCACGGCGTAGAGATCTTTGATGACCCGGCGATCGATCAGATGGCCAGCTTAGATGATTTTGCCGCCCAAGTGGCCGCCGTCGATCTGGTAATTTCAGTTAGTAATACCACGGTGCATATGGCCGGAGCATTGGGCAAACCAGTGTGGGTGTTGCTGCCCTATGTGCCGGAATTGTGGTTCTGGCAAAGGGAAACTGAAGATACGCTCTGGTATCCACAGGTTAAGCTCTGCCGCCAAGCTGAATATGGTGAAGACTGGCAGCTATTAATCCAGCGCATTGCTACTAATTTGAGCGAGGTTGTCAATGCTCCAGAGTTATTGGCGCGATCGCCCTTGGAACCATTAAAGTCCTCAGAACTACTGCCCAGTCAAGCATCAACAAGCTCAGCTTTGCCCGCACAATCCGCACCGGTCAAAGTAAGCAAGCCGATCGATCCGATCGATACCAGTCAAATAGAGCCAGCGCCACAAACAGATCAGCAATCTAGCTCGACCAAACCATCTGAGCCAAAAGAAGCTCAAGAAAATTTAGATCAGCCACAAGTAGAAATAGAGCAAGAACCGATCGCCAATAATGATCTTGATCCTGGCGATTCCCAGTCCGATCAGAGTAATCATCAGAACAATCATCAAAGCAATCATCAGAGCAATCAAGTAATCCAACTTCAACCCAGGGTTATGCCCGTAGAACCGATCGGTATCACGATCGCCCCAATTGAATCGATCGCCACCGCCTCCCCAGCAGATCAAGCTAACGAAATTAATAAAAACACTGCCGAAGCCGATCTGATCAACCAGATCATTAGCGGTCACAATGCCAATAAGCAGACAATTGCCATTAGCTGGCCGATCGGCATCACCAGCGGTTGGGGCATCTTTGGTCTAAACCTGGCTCTGAATCTATCTCGCCACGCTGAGTTTGCCCCCTGTCTGCTATCAGCACCAAGTAATCTCGATCAACAGTTCATCAATCCGCTACATTACGCATTGCTCAAGCCATACCTCAATCAACAGCAACGACTGCAACGGGTGATTGAGATCAGTAGTACGGAGCAACTTGATCTGGGGGTGCCGATTGTTCATGCATTGGGTAATAACTTGGCTGGGGCGGATTTGAACAAGGTGGGTAGCGATCGGAATGTGGGCTTTATTTTCTTTGAAGATACATATTTAGACGCGGCAGCGATCGCCAAGGCCAATACTTTTGATTTGATTCTAGCCGGATCAAGCTGGAATGCGGAGGTATTGAAAGGTTATGGCATCAACAATGTGCATACCGTGCTGCAAGGCATTGATCCAACATTGCACCATCCTATCTCATTCAAATCCACTGCCTGGCGCGATCGCTTTATAGTTTTCTCTGGCGGTAAGCTGGAATATCGCAAAGCCCAGGATATTGTGGTGGCTGCGTTCAAGATTTTTCAAGCGCGTCATCCCGAAGCCTTGCTGATCACTGCCTGGCATAATCACTGGCCGCAGTTCATGCGTGGGCTTGAAGCCACAGGTAATGTGGTTGGACTACCGGAAGTAGGTAGCGATCGCCGCTTGAATATTAGCGCCTGGTTGCAGGCCAATGGCTTACCGGCTGGTTCTTTCCTTGACATGGGCATAGTACCCAATTACCTGATGCCCAGGGTGGTACAAGAGGCGGATGCGGCGATTTTCCCAAATCGTTGTGAGGGGGGCACAAATCTGGTGGCAATGGAATGCTTAGCCTGCGGTATTCCTACTGTGATTTCGGCCAATACAGGACACCTGGATATTATTAATCAAAATCACTGCTATTCGTTACAGTCACAGCGATCGATCGTGAACCCGCCCGACTATATTCGTGGTATTGAGGGTTGGGGCGAGTCAGAGGTTGATGAAGCGGTGGCAGCACTGGAAGATATTTTTAATCACCGCGATCGCGCCCAGGCCAAGGGACAAGCCGCCGCCGGGTTTATGCAACAACTCACCTGGTCACAGCAGGTAAACAAGATGATGACAACGATTAAAGCCCAACTTTAACTCAACGCTCACGGTCTTTTTATTTTCCTCACTTAATTTGACTTTATTTAATTTGTTATTTAATTTGTTATTTAATTTGTTATTTAATTTGTTATATCTGATTGCTCAAACGCTAATCGACTGGGCTAATAGACCCTCACTAAAGCCTTGCTCAAGGGCGGCGATCGTCCCCATTTCTTGCTCCATCAGCGGTTCAGACACTAATTCAACCTGAAAATGCTCACTGGCAGCCCCAGAAAGCACCTTAATTAGCTTGGCTTGTAAATCAGTCAATAAACTAGTTGACGAGTTAGCGATCGCTCCATGTCTTGGATTTAAACTATTAGCATTCTCTTCGATCGCCTCGATCGCCTCGCACTTCAATAGCTCCGCCACCCCCACGATCGGCACCTTAGTTCTAAATACTTTTTCTAATAGCGCATAGTCAGGTTGAATTGCGATCGTGCCATGTTGCAGCAGCCAACCATGAGCATAAACCTGGGCACTACCAACCAGCTTGCGCCCATCCGCCACCACCAGGTCGGCATTGGTGGCCGTATTAAAACAACTGGGATTATGCATATAGTTACGTTTGGCCGCGCCATAATTCACTTCAATCCCCAACTTGGCCAATCCCTTAATTAAAAACTCACACATATGGCGATAGGTTTGGTCGCGGTTAGGAAATGGAGCCCTGGTCACGATCGCATAGGTTAAATCATGGTGGTGCAACACCGCCCGCCCCCCACTGGGACGACGTACCATCGCTAAATCCAACTCTTGCGCTAGCTCGGACCAATGCTCAGGAATGCGCCGCTGGTGATGACCAAGCGAGATTGTCGGCCTCTGCCAACCATAAAAACGGAGCATCGATCGCCCTGTTTCAGCCCTACTGATATCCTTTACAGCTCGATCATTCTCCCGCTTTGGTTCTAAATCATCGTTAACCTGAATAGATTGAGTCGCCGCATTTAGGCAATAGCGATCGATCGCCATATTCAAACCCGCTGCTGCATTTTGATAGGGAATCAGTCGCCAGGACAAATCAGGGGATGGAATAGCTGACATAGCGTTGACATGAAATTGGCGTAAATCTTCAAGCAATGCTGAAACAATTCGATCGCAGGGAATGATTAATCAAACTATTATTGATACTTCAGCTTGCTCAAATTGGACTTGAATAGTAAGTTTAGGTTATATTTCCCTAAACTCTGGTGTGGATTAGGTATATCTAATATATCTAAATCTGAGCTTTTAAATATACTAGTAAATGCACAAGCTGCCAGGACTAGATGTTAGATGTTTTGTTTGTAAATGTGTGATTAAATCTAAGCAATTCGATCGTGGGTAATTGTCTAATCCCGTCCGAAGAAATACCAAGCCTAGATTTAGATTTTATAAAAATACAGGTGTAAGCGGTTGAGCTTAATAACTGTAAAGCGGTTAAATTACAGTGATTGTTGTGGACTGGTGGGTTTGATTGGGTATGTTTCAAGTAGTTTTGAGGATGCAGCGCGGGCGTAAGGTGCATGTGATTCAAGAGTTTGAGAATCAAGAAAAGGCCTTGGATTATTTTGAACGGCTGGTGCGGCAAAATAAAGGATCGCGGGACACCCCCAAGGGTAGCTATGCGGTGCGCAAAAAACCAGACGAGCCTACATGATTTTTAATTTTAATTTTTAAATAAATTACGCCGATCGCAGATCTGCTTCGATCGGAGCTTGCATTATTAAGCGATCGTGTGTAAAAACAATACAAATAATAAAATTTACTAAAGTGCCTGGCATGTCTGGGTATAGTTTTGTTTACGCAGGACTTGCTGGTCTTGCGGTGCAATTAGATTAATCACGGATTTATTAGCTATAAATAGCTGATTTAAGCCAGCCGATCGCCGATCCCAACTTATTGGCCAGTATGCATTTACCATATGCATCAATTTGAATGCTATCGAGTATTAGGATTACCCCGCAACGCTTCTCTGGACGATGTCAAGACAGCGTATCGGCGTTTGGCGCGTAAATACCATCCTGACATCAATCGTGATGATCCCACGGCGGCGGATAAGTTTCGACTGGTGCAAGAAGCCTATCAATTGCTCAAGAATACTGGCAATGAGCCCACCATCCGCCCGCATCGATCGCCCCAGGCAGGAGTAAAGGTCAGGACAGCCCATCATAGCGATCGTAGCGATCGTACTGCCAATCCCGATCGCCATAATCACACCCAACGTTCCCACGCACGAAACGCTCAACCCAATCAAAAGACCAATGCTGGTCATCGGCCACCGCCACCACCACCAAAAACAGCTCCGCCCAAACCATCGCAAGAGACCAAACAAACCACCAAAGAAAGGCGTGCCCAATGGTTTGCCAATGCTGCTAAACGCAAATATCGCAAATCTAGTGCTAATGGCGGCAAAAACAAAAAACGAACTACACCTGGCAGCAGTAATGGCAGCAACATCGACCCCGAGGTCAAACTAAAGTCAGATACCCTGAGACGATTGCAGGATTTGCTCAAGCAGAAAAAGTATGTGGTAGCGATCGCGGTGGCGGAGGGAATGCGCGAGAAATTTTCTACCTCACCGGAAGTAATCCACTGGCAAGCGGTATCCTATCATCGTTGGGGTAGTGATTTGCTCATGCAGGGGGACTTCAAAAAAGCCGAACTGTACTTAAATAAGGCTTTAACCACTGATCCACGCAATCGGGAATTGTGTTTTGAAGTCAAGCGTGATCTAGAGCGGATTGGACGACATCAATCCCAGGATGATAATTGAGGTGATAGATCAGTTGGTTAAGCCCAGTTGGTTAGGCATAGTTAAGGAATTGAGCGCGATCAGGTTGTTTTGATGAAGGGTTGGCAAATTCCAGAGCCGCTATTAACGCTCCAGACGAAAAGACTTGTGCTCAGACGCTTGGTGCTGGATGATGCGGCCGATCTATTTGAATATGCTCAAGATCCATTGGTAAGCAAATACACTTACTGGACACCCCATCGATCGATCGCTGACAGCCAGGAATTTTTAACCGGTCTAGCCGAGCAATATGAACGCGATCGTCTGATCCATTGGGGTATTGTGTTAGCCAGTGAAGCCAAATTAATTGGCACCTGCGGCTTTGTGAATTGGCATCCCGCCCATGCCAGAGCAGAAATTGGCTATGCGCTGGCGCGATCCCATTGGCACAATGGCTATATGACTGAAGCAGTGAGCGCGGCGATCGCGTTTGGGTTTCATGTGATGATGCTGAATCGAATTGAAGCAATGTGTATGAAGGAAAATGTGGCTTCAGCCAGGGTCTTAGAAAAGGCAGGAATGCAATTTGAAGGGGTGTTGCGTGAATATGCCTTCGTAAAGGGCGCATATCTAGATTTAAGCCTCTATGCAATCCTCAAACCCAAGGCTGCTAATCGAGCAGTGTTATAAAAAATTGGGCGTTGTATTGTATAGATTTGTTATTGGCTGGTTGGCTTAAAGTTGATTTAGATCGATTAATCAAATAAATTTCCCATCCCCCAAAACTAGAGAACATCGGGACTTAACTGCGAAGTAATCGCCCAATAATATTGCCTGATCGCAGCATAACTGGCTCAGGGCAAAAGGTTCTCTTTTGTTAATATATGCGTAGCTATTATCAAAAGACTGATATCATCCATTTGCTGAAATTCGCCAATTTGGCTTAGTTGCGATCGGTCTGTAAAATTTTGATTTAATTGCTTCTTGTTTTAATGGTTAGCTAGTTTGACCAGATCCTTGAGCTAATCTCAAATCCGGTTAAATAGTTATCGTTCATCACGGACTTTTTGTAATCCCAATGATTGCAGACATCCTGATACAGTAAGCATATACTTGAATTTGCTCTAGAATTTGATCTGGGATTGGCTCCCAACTAGTGTTAAATCGGTTTAAGTAATGCCGTCGATCGATCTAGAACCCAGAAAGATTTGAAGCATTAAAATCATTTCTAGAGCAAGATCAGCAAAAGCGATGGATTTCCCCTGATAGGTTGCTATGTCTGATGAGTACGCTCCATCAATTCAGATAGCTCTGACCGTAGAGCAGGCGATCGCCAACTTAAGCGCCGAAGACTATTCGCAGCGCTACTATGCGGCATGGTGGTTGGGTAAGCTCCGCGCCAAGGAAGCCCTGGAGCCATTACTAGCAGCACTGAACGCCGAAGAAGAAAGCACGGAATTGGGCGGCTATCCCCTCAAACGCAATGCGGCTAGGGCTCTGGGGGAATTAAAAGAGCCGAGTGCTATCCCTGCGTTGATCGAAGCCCTAGGCAGTGATGACTATTATCTGCGTGAGGCGGCGGTGGTGGCGATCGAGGCGATCGCTAGCGTTCCCCAGGGATTGCGGGCAGCACAGGCTTGTATCCCGGCTCTAAGCCAGTTATTGCCCACTGACGTTGCTGCAATCAACAGCTTAAAACAGCAACCCTATGAAGCAATTTTAAAAGCCCTGGGACGCTTAAAAGCTAGATCGGCAGAAGATCTCGTGCGGCTGTTTCTGGGGCATCGCACCGATCGAATTCGTTTTGCTGCCTTTAGCGCCATGTATGGCATCACGGAGCAAACTGAATATGCTGAGCAGTTAGTAATTCAGCTCAAAAATCCCGATCTCAGCCTGCGTCGAATCGCATTAGCAAATTTAGGGCAACTGGGCTATCTGCCTGCCGCCGAGGCGATCGCCCAAGCTGAAGTGGAGGATAGCTTCAAATTGGCTGCCCTGAAAGAATTGCTGAATGCACATTTGCCTAACGTAGACTATGATTTAAGTCTTTCTGAACCACTGCAGCAAATTATGTTGTGGATGGATGATTTGTTGTAGGGGTTGTGCAGTTAGGCTGCCAACTCTTTAGTATTGGCAATAGTGCTGGGAAAAAATATTCGATCGCTATTTTAAGATCCTTAGCCCGTTAGGGATTTACCGTAAATCTGTAAAGCCAAGCAATTTGTGCTTCGCCTTGCTAGCTCAAGACAATTGAAAAGCGCTGAGCTAGTTTTTGGGAGATCATAACCAGGATAAATAAAAAGCAATTAGGTAAATATTCGTAAACGAGTCTCGATCATCTCTTGCGGTCTCGGTCAGCTCTGGTTAAAGTAGGGGCAATTAGATTTAATTAAAAGCATTTTTTATTCTTCAATTTTATTATTTCGTTACATTTTGACATATTGCCTCATGTTTGACTGTTCATGTCAGGAAAGCTGAATTAGCATTAACTTTTCCGCCATTTAAAACTGACTAGATGTTTTTTATATTTTTATTTTTTATATATGGACAATACTAATAGCTTGATGCCCACCCTGGAACGGATCGAACCGATCGCTACCCTGGAGCCAATTGCCAAGCATCTTGAGTCAAAGGCTCGGCAAGAACCAACAGATAATTCGGTTCAGCCAGCTCTTACGGATATTCCTGATTCGCTATTACCGATCGATGCAGCGGCTGAAGTTGCGTCCCAGATTGATTATTTAGTTGCCAGTCTAGCTGATCCAGATCCAGCAATCACTACAGTCGCATTGCAAGCATTGCGTGAACTTGGGGATGCAGCAGTGCCAGCTTTGATCATGGCGATCGACAACTATCACAATCAGGCCAGATTATATGCAGTAAAAGCTCTGGCAGATATAGGCAGCTTACAATCGCTGGATGTATTAATTCAATGTGCCCAACCCGATGAACTAATGTTGGGCGTGCGTCGTGCCGCAATCCTAGGGTTAACGAGAATTAACTGGCCATACCATAGCCCGGCTCCGATCGCCAATCAGCAAGCCCGCATTTTTGAGCTTTTTAGCGATCTTTGCACCGATCCAAACTGGTCAGTACGCTATGCAGTGGTAGTAGCTTTGGCTAATCTCAGTAAGCATGAGCGCCATCAGTTTAACTTCTGCATGGGTGAGCTGCTGGAACCACTTTGTGCTCAAGAGACCGAACCAGTGGTTAAAACTCGCGCAAATGTAGTTCTCCAGCAATACTTGGCCTAGTTTTTATCGATCTCGATCGATGGCGGTCATATCAGCTAGGCCAAAGTAGGCCAAAGCAGCGCTTAATATTAGCCCTGTCGAATGTCATGGCGAGAGAGCAACTCTACCCGCCATTTGCCAACCACAAATGAGGAGACTTCACCACCTCCTGGCATGGGTAGGGGAAACATCAGTGCTGGTAAATGTCCAGTTGTTGCCGACTCATCAAAACTAATGTCCCCGTAGTTGAGCCACTGCCCGTCTGTGCGCCAGCCAATTAAATCACCAAACTCTGAATAGTTTCGCTGGGCTTGGTGCCAGATCCGCTTTTGGACAGTAAAGCCAAACTGACCATTACTATAGCGATCCCAGAGGCTATTGAGTTTCTGGAGCACAGCGATCGGCAATAATCTAGCATCCTTGGCACCGATATAGCCTCGATCCTGGCGATTGGTGGCGGTGAGCATAATTGCCATCGTTTCGGCATCAGCTTCACGCCAATTCTTTTGGGCAAGAAAATTTTCTAGCTTATTGTAGTCAATCCTGGCGAGGTCAGATTCTTGATTATCTATGTTCTGGATTGGCATTTTTAACATCTATAACTCACTTATAGCTACACAACTTCGATCGATCTCAGTTAGATCGATTAGATAAATCACACATTGGCTAGGCAAACTCATCCTGATATCAGTACGATCTGCTCCGCAAAATCCAAACAATTTGATTATTTGTGTTGTCATTTCAAACCAGTCTAGTTAAGGAATCCGGCTAGCTAGTCCCAATTTGGCAGTTAGCCATCAAAGCATTGATAGCGAGATAATATGCAGAATATTCAGGTATTGCTAAGGGGCAGTAAAGAAAGTAAGTATGGCAACCGATCGTGTCATACATAAAAATTGTAAATCCCCCTCGTTTAAGGTATATCCCCCCTTAATTCTTGAAATAGCTGATCATGGAAAATATTTTCACAATTTGACCAGATTGCTATTACTAGCACCAATAAAGGATTCGACTCTGGGAGCCAATATTCGGCTTTAACCGCACAATTGGACTTCTTTTGATCCGCTTCCTATAAGTACGTATTATGTACCAATTTAACATTAGCTTCAAAAAGTAAAGAAATCGGGAGGAGTTAAGATTTTATGTCTAACGGCTGATCTCTTGCAATCGCTCCTGCGCCTGGCCCAGCAATGCATCCTCATTCGGATTAAGACTATCGGCATAGGCCATGCATTGGCGCGAGCTGGCGATCGCTGCCGCTTCATTCCCCTGAGCGGCAAAGGTTTCAGCCAACAAACAATGTGCCTCACCGCTCTGCGGCTCTAATTTAAGCGCATCCTGTAAGATCGTTTCCGCTTGCTCCAGGCGGCCTTGCTCCAGGCGAGTCCAACCTAAATTTTTGAGTAATTCATAGGTGGGCTGGGGATCGCTGGCTGCATTTGGCTCAGTTTCAATTAAATCCAGGCCAGAGAGGATCACTGAGGCTGCCACAGAGTAGTTTTGATCCAGAATTTTGCGCCGCGACAAATTACTATAGGCTTGCAATACTGCCTGCCGTTCCGCCTCATTAGTGGGCTTAATATTACTGGCGATCTCATATTGCACAATGGCACGCTCGAAGTCCCTTAGCTCTTCATAGATCATTCCCAAATTAAGATGAGCCTGGGCATAGTCTGGCTTGAGGGCGATCGCTCTTTGGAAGTTGGCTGCGGCGGTTTCAATTCGACCCGCTTCAATGTCTTCCATCCCATCCTGGTTCATCATCACCGCAATTCTTGGTAACCCAGCATTCAAGCCAAGCAGGCTGAGCATCAATAACCAGGCCAGGCCACAGCTAATTTCTTGCCAGAATCGAGGTGGAATACTAAGCGCAATCAAAATCTTTTCGAGCGCTTCCCGTCCTGCCTTGGTCAAGGCTCCACCACCAGCCAGCAAAGTCATCACGCTTTGCCCAACTACCGCCAAGGTGCTAAAGGTATCGGGCTTGGCACTGAGCAATCGAGTTGAGGTATCGACAATTAAGCTGAGGGAAATAGTGATCGCGGTGATACTGAGGGCATTCCAGAGCCAATCAAACTTCTCCCACCTGGTCGGAAACCACCACCACCAGGCTTCAGGATCGGGCTTGAGCAAATTCCGCCATTCCACCAGGTTAATTAGCTTGGCGATCAACTCGCCTCTTTTTTTCAACCGCCGATCGAATTTGGTAATCTCTAGCAATAGATCGGGCGGTAGTTGACTATGGCTATCGATAATTTCCTGGAGGCGATCGCGCACCATCAGAATATCCAGGGCATGAACCTCCGAAAGCTGACTAGAACTACTGCTCTCTAGCACCAGCAATGATCGCTGGTAATGCTCCAGGGTGAGTTTGAGGGGATTTTCTTCAGTCATGGTCTTCAGAATAGGCGATCGCTTCTAGCATAATCGAGGTGGGGGGAGTATGCCCAAGCATTGAGCGAGATGATTAAGATATATTTAGATCGTCCCAATTGATAAATTCTGATTGTTTAATCCCTCGTACTTACCGTACTTACTGACTCATGGCATTTTCTTCTGTTGTTCGGTCTTTGATCCGATCGCCCCTGCTTGCGGAACTGGAAAGCAAGCTAACCAAATCCCAAAGCCTTAACTTAAATGGTATACCAAGATTGCCCAAGGGCCTGATTGCTGCCGCGATCGCCCAGAAACAGGATCGATCGCTACTGGTGATTACAGCCACAATTGAAGAAGCTGGACGTTGGGCAGTGCAACTGGAAGCAATGGGCTGGTCAGCGGTGCATTTTTACCCTACTTCCGATGCGGTGCCCTATGAGCCATATACACCTGAATCGGATATTATCTGGGGTCAAATGCAGGTGCTGGCGGAGTTACTCAAACAGGGTGCTGCCGATCCCGATCAACTAAATAAACCAGATAAACCCAGCAAACCAATGGCGATCGTGGCCTGCGATCGCGCCTTGCAAGTTCATTTACCATCGATCGAACAATTCAAAGCCGCTTGTCTGAATTTGTCTATTGGCCAAGAGCTGGGCTTGGGGCAACTGGCAAAGCAACTGGCCGAGATGGGCTATGAGCGCACCAATATGGTGGATGCAGAAGGGCAATGGAGTCGGCGTGGCGATATTGTGGATATTTTCCCTACTTCCAGTGAGTTACCGGTCAGGCTGGATTGGTTTGGCGATCAGATTGAGAAAATCCGCGAATTTGACCCAGCCACCCAACGCACCCTGGACGCGATCGATGCCATCAGCGTTACCCCGGTCAGTTATACAGCGATTCTGGGTGACCTAAGCGATTTGGGCGATGGCTCTAATCCAGAAGCAGTTGAGAAATTTAAAGAATTAGAGTCAGTTTCCACTGATTTACCTGAATCCGAGCCCAAGACTCTGGCTGTGCATCCTAAATCTACTGCTTCGCTGGTGGATTATTTGCCCATGGATTGTGTAATTGCGATCGACGAGATCGAGCAATGTCAAGCCCATAGCGATCGTTGGTATGAATCGGCGGCGGCGGCCTATGGGCATTTATTAGAGAATTTAGAAAGTATTGATCAAAAAGATGATCTAGCGATCGCACCGCTACATCGGAGTTTTAGCGATTGTCTAGAGATGGTGGAAATATTCGATTGTCTTTATCTGTCAGAGATCGCGGAAGAGAATAAGGGCTTGAATCTTTCCTGTCGGCCAATTCCGGCCACGCCCCATCAATTTGCGAGTTTGGCCAAAATGATCCGCGAATACCGCGATAAGTATTATGCCGTTACCCTGGTTTCGGCTCAGCCCTCACGCACTGTAGCCTTGCTGCAAGAGCACGATTGCCCGGCGCAGTTTGTCCCCAATAGCCGTGACTTCCCCGCGATCGAAAAGCTCAACAACGTCTCCACTCCCGTTGCGCTTAAATATTCTGGCCTGGCCGAGATGCAAGGGTTTATTTTGCCCACGTTCAGGCTAGTGCTAGTCAGCGATCGGGAGTTCTTTGGTCAACATGCCCTGGGCACACCAACCTTTGTGCGTCGCCGTCGCCGTGCTGCCTCCAAGCAGGTAGACATCAATAAGCTTTCGCCTGGTGATTATATTGTCCACAAGCATCATGGCATTGGTAAATTCCTGCGCCTGGAAAGCCTGACGATCAACCATGAAACCCGCGAATACCTGGTAATCAAATACGAAGACGGGCTATTGCGGGTGGCCGCCGATCAAGTGGGAACCCTATCCCGGTTCCGGCGTACTTCCGAAGGTGCGCCCCGCCTCAATAAAATGACTGGCAAAGCCTGGGCGAATACTAAAAACAAAGTGCGCAAGGCGATCAAAAAAATTGCGATCGACCTGCTCAAACTCTATGCCCAACGGGCGCAACAGATGGGTTTTGCTTTCCCAGTCGATATGCCCTGGCAAGAGGAACTAGAGGATTCATTTCCCTATCAACCTACCCCCGATCAACTCAAGGCGATCCAGGACGTAAAGCAAGATATGGAGAGCGATCGCCCCATGGATCGATTGGTTTGCGGTGATGTGGGGTTTGGTAAAACCGAAGTGGCAGTGCGGGCAATTTTCAAAGCTCTTACTACTGGCAAACAATCGGCTCTACTTGCTCCCACTACGATCCTGGCGCAGCAGCATTATCACACCTTCCAGGAACGTTTCGCCCCCTATCCAATCAAGGTGGCGTTGCTGAATCGGTTTAAAACTGCCAATGAACGCAAAGAAATTATCCAAAAACTCAAAACTGGCGAAATAGACCTGGTGATCGGCACCCATCAGATCTTGTCAAAGGAAGTTAAGTTCAAGGATCTGGGCTTGCTGGTGGTGGATGAAGAACAGCGCTTTGGCGTAGCCCAAAAGGAAAAAATCAAAACCCTCAAAACGGAAGTAGATGTGTTGACCCTGACCGCCACACCGATCCCGCGCACTCTCTATATGTCGCTGTCGGGCGTGCGGGAAATGAGCCTGATCGCCACACCACCGCCATCCCGCCGCGCGATCAAAACCCACCTGTCGCGCTACAACGATGAAACGGTGCGCACCGCAATCCGCCAGGAACTCGATCGCGGTGGCCAAATATTCTATGTGGTGCCTCGCATTGAAGGAATGGAACAGATCATGACCCGCATCCGCGAGATGATCCCGTCGGCACGGTTGGCGATCGCCCACGGTCAAATGCCAGAATCAGAACTAGAGTCAACCATGCTGGCGTTTAATAGTGGTGAAGCGGATGTATTGATTTGCACCACAATCATTGAGTCTGGCCTGGATATTCCCCGCGTGAATACGATCATCATTGAGGATGCCCAAAAATTTGGTCTGGCGCAGCTCTATCAATTGCGAGGTCGGGTTGGTCGCGCTGGGGTGCAAGCCCATGCCTGGTTGTTCTATCAACCCAAGGGCGAACTCACACCACCTGCCTATAAACGCCTGCGAGCGATCCAGGAGTTTACGCACCTGGGCTCCGGCTATCAATTGGCAATGCGGGATATGGAGATTCGTGGCGTGGGTAATTTGCTGGGTGCGGAGCAATCGGGGCAGATCAATGTGGTCGGCTTTGATTTGTATATGGAAATGCTGCAAGAGGCGATCAACGAGATTCGCGGTTCTGAGATCATCGAGGTAGACGATACCCAGGTCGATCTGCCGATCACAGCGTTTATCCCGGCGGACTATATGCCCGATGCCGATCAAAAGATGAGTGCATACCGAGCAGTGGCGGCGGTGAACTCACGGCGGGAATTGGCCTCGATTCTGGAAGAATGGCGCGATCGCTATGGCAATGTGCCCCAACCGGCGCAGCAGTTGATTAAGGTGATGGAGCTGAAACTGGTGGCCAAGAAGATCGGCTTTTCGCGGATCCGACCAGAGCATAAACAACATGTGGTTTTGGAAACCAAACTAGAAGAACCAGCCTGGAAGATTTTGCAACAGCGATTGCCAGCGCATTTACATTCGCGGTTTGTCTATCAACCAGGCAAAGTAACGGTGCGAGGGCTGGCGGTGATGCCAACGGCAAAGCAGCTTGATAGTTTGATTGAGTGGTTTGAGTTGATGCAGGCTACAAAAACGGTTGAAATAGTTGCAGTTAATAGTTAGGGGAATGACTAAGCACCGCCGCGCATCGGGTGCCCCTGATTGATCGCCAGATCCAAAGCATACAAAGTATCACTCACGTTGGGATGACCATAGGGAGCACTGCTCACCTCAGCAAAATAGAGCGTGTGATCAGCTCTAACCATAAACAAGCCAAACTCATTAAATATATCCGGCTCACCCTCAAATGCAGCTTTAGAGATATACAAACCCCACTCGCGCATCTTATCAATGCCAGCACCATAGCCGATCATCATATTCTCGATCCCCCACTCATCCTGAGCAAGTTCCGCCTTGGCGCGATCGTCGCTACTTATGGCGATCACCTCAATCCCCAGCACCAAAAACTTACCCAAGCGCCGATCGATTTCTTGCAAATAGGGCTTACTCGCAGGGCAGTGATAACCACGATAAAAAACAATCATGGAAAAGTTTCTAGGATCTTGCTTTTCTAACTGCCACTTCACACCTTCCAGGGTTTCAACGTCTAAGCTTGGTACTGGCTTACCAGGCATTAGTTTGTTGGTCATGCGTATCTCCGAAATTGGCTAGGGTTTAAATATTTTTAAATGTTTAGATATCGAGATTCCAAGTCTACAGATGGGATCACACCTACCTGCCGCGATTATTAATCTTACTGCGACTCGGCCTTAAATTGATTGGTAATTAATTGCGATCCGATTACCTTAATTATTCAGCCAGCCACACTATTACTCAACCGCTAGATCACGGTTAATGGGCGCATATAGAACCTAAGCAAGCGATCGTATTGCCTAACTTAAATTAATTTACTATTTTCTGGATAACTTAGATATCTAACCCTAGTTCTAAACTCAGTCCAAATTTGCTTGACTCAGCCATCTAAGCAGAAATTGATTGTTGTCTCGAACCCCAATCAACTAAATTATTCAAAATTATTTTTGCCACTGCGCGATCGCATTAATCACATAATCATCCGGCAAAGTCGCCCCATCAAAAATAGCCCCATTAAAATTAGTATTGCTGGTAGTGGCATTTTTGAGGTTGGCATTGGTCAAAATCGCCGATCGTAAATCCGCTGAAGTGAGATCGGCATAACGCAGGTTAGCGCCACGCATATAACCAAATGATAGATCGGCACAAACTAAATCGGCTTTGGTTAAGTTAGCATCAATTAAATTAGCACCACTGAGATTAGCGCCCATTAAATTAGCGCCAGTGAGATCGGCTCGGAACAGGTCAGCGCCACTCAAATTAACTTCCATCAAATCAACACCGCCCAGATTTGCCCCCACTAAGTCAACCCGAATATGGCGATTTTGCTGCCGCCAGATATTCCAGGCTTGTGCGCTCTCTAGTAATAAACTCAGGTGTTTTTTGTTTGCCACTCTTTTTGCTCCCCAAGCTAATTTGTCCTATTCTGCTGTACTTGTATATCTGCGATGTCGCTCAGTCCGGGCAACAATCTCGGTCTGATAGTTAGCATCTAGCATCTATGCAAGCAGTCCCATCAATTAGAGTTGCTAAATATTAACTTGCGATCGCTCAAGTTAGCTAATTGCGATCGATTAGTTTATAGATACATGCTAACTAAATTTTATTTTTGTTGGCTGAACCAGTCTTGCGCCAATTTGCGGGGATTCGGCCAGGATGCTACGTGAACATTACTAAGCCAGGGCGATCGTCATTCCTGCTGCAGATGTTTATGAGTGTAAATTTTTGATTAGTTGGCTAAGTAGTAGGCTAAATCTACTGAATGTTTGGCTAGAGATCAAGAATCAGCATCTCTGGAAAGATCGCAACAGCAGGCTTATAGCAGCACTAATTATTGCTTACGGACATTAAAGGCTAGCAGCAATTATCAAGGCAGCATCACCTAATCGCACCCTTTGAACTATGAAAAAACGGGGCGATTGCCTAGAATGGATGACACAGGCATACAGCATTAACAATATTACCAAGCAGGCAGAGGAATGAGGCAATGGTTGAGGCAGCAAAGAAATATCGGCTAATTACTCGCAGTGATTTTGATGGCGTGGTTTGTGCGGTTCTGCTCAAGGAAATGGACATGATCGACGAGATTATGTTTGTCCACCCCAAAGATATGCAGGATGGCAAAGTTGAGGTGAACGATCGGGATATTACCACCAACTTGCCCTATGTCGAGGGTGTACATATGGCCTTCGATCATCACTACAGTGAAACAATTCGCGTTTATGAAGGCAGTGAAAACCACATCATCGATCCCGAAGCCCCTTCCGCAGCCAGGGTGGTTTATAACTATTTTGGTGGTAAGTTCAAGTTTGCCAATGTGTCCCAGGACATGATGGCGGCGGTGGATAAATCGGACTCAGCCCAATTCAGCCTCGATGAAATTTTGAATCCCAAAGGTTGGGAATTGCTCAGCTTCTTGATGGATGCCCGCACTGGCCTGGGCAGATTCCGTGATTTTCGCATCTCTAACTATGAGCTGATGATGCAATTGGTGGATTATTGCCAGAACAAGCCCGACATCAATGATATTTTGCAGATCCCTGATGTTAAAGATCGGGTTGAATTATATTTTGAGCAGGAAGCCAAATTCAAGGAGCAGATTAAGCGCCAATCCAAGGTATACGATCGCCTGGTGGTAATTGATTTACGTGATGAAGAAGTAATCTATGCCGGCAATCGGTTTATGATCTATGCGCTGTTCCCAGCATGCAATATTTCCATGCATGTGTTGTGGGGCATGAAGAAGCAAAACACTGTGTTTGCGGTGGGCAAGTCAATTATCGATCGCAGTTGCAAGATCAATATTGGTCAGTTGATGCTGCGTTATGAGGGGGGCGGCCATCCCAATGCGGGCACCTGCCAGATCGCCAATGACAGAGCCGATGCGATCCAGCAGGAATTGATTGAAAAGATCACAGAACTGAATCAGGTATAGTTACCTAATAGTTACTTAGCTCTTTAGCTCAATCAATATTTGGTCTGGCTTGTGATTAATTTCCGGTCGCCGTGCCTGCTTTTCGTTGTTTGTCTGATTCTGGTTCCATCCAGGCATAGACAAAATGACTCACGCAGTTTACCTGTTCTGGATTAACCAGACCCGCGATCGCCTGCATCTGGGTTTCCAAGCTGGGATGGCCACCAAATTTTTGTCCCCAGGTGCCTGCCAGCACTGGGCAAACCAGGGTTTCTGGGCTAGACCGATTAACCACCTGCTCCACTTGCTTAGCCACACACACACCATCATCACAAATGGCATAGGTCATCGGGTGGCGTTCCATTTTGGTGGGGAATAAATGCCAGGGTTGCATCCGCGCATCATAGGTTTGCCCAGATTTACGATTGCCACCGGGGAAAAACACCGTGCCGATCGCCACATTGTTTTGCTGCAATGGCAATGTGACTGTATTTAAAAACTTAACTACGCCTTGATAGGCATGATTCACGGCGATCTGCCAGAGCAAACTTTCCGCGATCGCGGCAGACTTTTCCGGATCATTGGGCAAGGGGGCAGTCGCACCAGGGATAATTAGATTGCTTGAATTTGACTCTGCCGCAATCAAATCCGCCGCCGTCACCGCACCGTTATCCATATATACCGACATAATCTGCTTGGCTACCGGATCGGGCAGACTTCTCAGCAGCGTCTGGCGCGAGGCATTGCCATAAATCCACAACTGCTTGACATTGCTAATCAGGGTATCCTGGCCGAAGGTGGTGGGATAGCGCACATAGTCAAACACCATGCCATCCGGTTGTGCTTCCATGAGCGCCTTAACCGCATCAGTCAGGTCTTTTTGCGATTGGGGATGATAGGGATCAATAAACAAATGATCGGGCTCGTAGGCATCCAGATAAAAAGACTTGCCGCCGGCAACTTCTTGCGGGTCAAACCGACTATTGGCAATACTGTTTTCATTGTTGCCATTCAGCGCCAGTGCCGCCTGCCGATCGCTTAATTCACTGTAGCTATAACCAAAATTGAGCGTAAACGCCCAGCCATAGACCTTGAGGCCGCGTTCTTGACCTAAGCGCACCGACTCCGCCCAGATATCATGCTCGGCACTCACTTCCCCATCTTGAACCGCTTCTTCGGTTACCGCTTTCCAGGGGGTGGGATTGTTGGCAACCGGCAATAGCACCCGACCATCGTAGAACACCTCCACAAATACCTGGTTATAGCCCCGATTCACAATCCGATCGAGCACATCTTCTAATACGCCTGGCTCGGCATCATTGGCATATAACCTTAACCAGACCGCCTGGGTTTGCGGCCAGGTACGATCGCGGCAATCATGCAATTGCTGGCTGTGTCGCTGTACGATCGCCTCATAAAGCTGAGCTGACGCAGAATCATTCAAACTGGCCTTACGCAACTCGTTTTTGCGACCAATTTCGATCGGCGTGACCGCGCAGGTAGGATTGCCCCAGAGCGATTGTTCTGGTAATGGCCCTGCCGCTGCTGGATTCGCTATTCCTAATGGTGCAAATGTCCCCACTGCCAGCGATCCAGCCAGTGCCAGCTTATCCAGCGATCGCCGCCATCTATTTTGTTTCGCTCTTGATCTCGGAGGAGCTAAATCTTTAACAGCTTGATGCTGAGAAATATGTTGAGAAATATGTTGAGAAATATGCTGAGAGATAAATTGGGGGTGGGCGATCGATGCTTGTTTGACTTTGATCATCATGAATAATCTATTCCTATGTTCCCTGACAGTTGCGCTTATTGTGGCCTGGACAGCCAAACCGGTCAAAATATAGCTAGCTAATAGATAAGATAATACTGGTAATCCTTATAGTTCATATCTATAGAGCTTTTGCCTAGATCTTTTGTATAGATCCAATATCACAACCAAAGAATCATGATCTCAGTTGCTATTTGAACATTGAGGCAAGAAGTCTAAGTATGTCTAACTTGATTCGCAACTATTTTTAGATGATTGATTTTAGCTTGTTTGCGATCATCACCGCCTCTCGATCCAGGCTAAATCCCAATTAACTCACCCGCATTAAGCTGATGGATACCAATTTCGCTGGTATCAAATACCTGACCATCCACATCGATCGCACTGGTGCGGAGGCTATTTCTAGTTGCTTCGATCGCCACAAAACTAAGTCGTTCCGCCGTAGCCGCCGTATGCTCTGACCAACCTACCCCCCGAATATTGCTACCACCACCATGCACAATATAGGTAGTGCCATCGATCGGCTGCGATCGCTCGTAGTTGTGGTCATGGCCACTGAGGTATAGCTGCACTCCATGTTTGGCAAAAATTGGCTTTAGCTTCTCTTGCAGCTCCGCATTACTGCCATGCTGCCCCGAAGAATAAACCGGATGATGGGCAAAGACCACTTTCCAGGGGGCGATCGTTCTGGCCAGGGATTGCTCCAGCCATACTAGTTGCTTCTCCCAATCGGCATTGTCGTTCGTATCCAAGCCAAAAAACTGTACCGGCCCTTTGCGAAAGGTATAGTAGCGCCACAGCATATTAAACGGCTCATAGTTGAGTTGATCGCGGCCATTGCTGGTCATAATATCGTGATTGCCCAACACCGCCCGAAACTCTACCCCAGCCTCAATTAGCTTGGCATAGGGCTTCTCAAAACAATCTTCAATTTTGGTCATCTCGCCGCGATTGTAGATATTGTCCCCCGCCATCAATACCAACGGGAAAGGGCTTTGATCATAAAATTCACCCATTGCCTTCGCTACGGCATATTGGCCATCATCACCCATCCCCGTATCGGCGATCGCCACAAACCGAAGACTATCGTAGGCAGTTAAGCTCAATTCCCTGGGCTGAGGCACCAAACGGCCAGGTGAGCTATGACTGGGATCGCTAACTAAGTTTTGTCCCAGCAGTGAGGTTCCAAATCCAGCCAGACCAAGTAAAAAGCGGCGACGATTAATATGCATGGGCTTTATCTAAAAGTAGCTGTCAATCAATGGTTTAATCTATGAATTATTTAATTTATTTATTAAGCGTAGATATTTTGATAGTTAAATAGTTAGATTTGATTTACCTTGCCAGAAAGCGATTACGGCGATTACAGCGATCGAGATATCGAAATATAAATTGCCGGATTAAGCGTATTTAAAGCTATTCAGAGGATTAAAGCCCAAAGGCTGAAAGTAAACATCAAACCTGGCTGTTCAATTAAACACTTATTAGCCAGATTAGCTGTGATCTCGATCGGCTATTGTCAAGGCTATTTGCCGTGCGAGCATTGATTATTTTGCTCTTTTTGCGCCAACGTCAGTTCGATCGAAAGATGAGCGCCAATGAGCCAATGATCATCCTGCCCAACCAATTAAAAGTTATTTAGCCATAATCAGCGTCGCGCCGATCCCCCACCCTAGCGATCGCACTTTTCCTTTTGCCCTATATGTTCTATATCCTGGCTGACGCGATCATATTTTGATAAGCGCCAATTATGCTAACTAAATATGCTAGGAATAGTTGAGGTAGGTTCACAGTGGTAAATATCCTTAAACTGACCAGCATCGATCGCCATAAGTTCCTTAATTTGCTTCTTTATTTTGATTTGCTCTAGCCATCATGCCGCAGTCCCTAGAATTTAAATTTGCGATCGCCTCCGATCTACATATAGCTCTGCCCCATACAATTTGGGATCACCCAAGCAGGTTTCACCTGGTGGAATTGAGTATAGATGCCTTTGAAGTGGTGCTAAATCACCTGGCTGGGCTAGATTTGGATTTCTTGTTGCTGCCTGGCGATCTGACCCAGCATGGCGAGCCCGAAAATCATGATTGGGTGGTGCAAAGGATCAAACAATTGCCCTATCCGGTCTATGTGATCCCCGGCAACCATGACGTACCCACGATCGGCAGCCTCGATCATTTTGCGCCCCGATATGCCGCATTTGGCTATGCCGATCCCCAGCAGATTTATTACCACCGCGAAGTTATGCCAGGGGTGCGCTTGCTTGGCCTCAATTCTAATATTTTTGACGCTGAGGGCAAACAACTTGGCCGGATCGATGAAGGGCAATTAGACTGGCTAGAGGAATTACTCAAGGATCTGCGGGTTGCGAATCCCGATGAATTGATCATCGTGACGATCCACCACAACGTACTAGAGCATATGCCAGGACAGGCCAGTAACCCACTGGGGCGGCGCTATATTCTCAGTAATGCCGATCGCCTCTGTGAAATCCTGAACTATCATGGCGTGAAGCTTATATTTACTGGGCATCTGCATGTGCAAGACATTGCCTATTGCGATCGCTATGATCTCTATGAAATTACCACTGGCTCGTTGGTGAGCTATCCGCACCCCTATCGAATCTTGCATTACAAGCAAGATCTCGATGGCGCTAAGTTGGAGGTGCGATCGCATCGGGTGATCTCAGTGCCCCAGTTTCCTGATTTGCAACATTTCTCGCGGGAATGGATGGGCGATCGATCGGGGCCGTTTATGATGCGATTGCTAACCCATCCGCCGTTGTGTTTGCAACCAGACCTGGCAGAAGAGTTAAAACCAAGTTTGCGTTATTTCTGGGCGAAGATCGCGGCGGGGGATGCGGAGTATAGTTTTCCTGAGTTTCCCGATCGGGCGCGGCAGTTTTTTGAGGCGTTTGGCGATCGGCCGCCGGCTGATAATGATGCTACGTTGAAGCTATAGAATTGATTTAATCGGGATCAACATAATTATTAAGCCTGGTGGCTAAATATGAGAATTAAAAAGTTTAGATATAGCAATCATAAGGAGAATTGGCACATCGAACCGATCGAGTTTGATGATTTGAATTTGTTGGTTGGTGTTTCTGGAGCTGGCAAGACCACCATAATACAGGCACTTAAACTATTGTCTCGTGTTGCGAAGGGACGAAGTGTTCCTTTAGATGAAATAGATTGGTGCATTGACTTCTCACACGATGGAAACAATTACCAATGGGAACTAAAGAGTGCCGCTATAAAGGATAAATTGTCAGCAGCTAAAAAATCTGAACTTACCAATATTACGTTTGAAAGGGTAGTAAAAATAGACTTAGATAAGCAGGTAGAGATACTAATTAGGAGCCAAGAGAAATCAAAGCTAGGTGATTCAATACTTCCCAAATTAAAACGTTCAGAAAGTGTGATTGCCCTACTTGCTGAAGAAAAAACAATTGCTCCCATAAGCCAGGGTTTTGATAGATTTGTTTTTAATGAGATCATTCAGGAAAGGATTCTCAGCATACCTGAGCCTTCCAATAATAATGATTCACAAGTTTCTGACGATAGTTCAACTGTATCAGGTGATAATCATGATGATGTAGATTTTGAGGTAAAGGAAAAGGAGGTTCTAGCATTTCTAGCCGAAGCTCCACCTGTTCTCAAAGCGTACACAATACAAGAAGCATTCCCAGATAAATTTAATGAATTGAAATTCAATTATCAGAATGTATTTGACACGGTTGAAGATATAAGGGTCAAAAAACAAAGGTTGCAAGATAAGCTTGTTCTAACATTTGAGATCAAGGAAGAAGAGAACTGGGTTCCGCAAAGACGAATTTCTTCAGGCATGTATAGAACACTCATTTATATGGTTGAAGCCATTTTTGCGCCCGAAAAATCGGTTATTTGTATTGATGATTTCGAAAATAGTCTTGGGATCAATTGTATGTCTGATATTACTGATTTCGTTCTTGATCAGTCTTTAGAAGAAATGCAGTTTATTATTACTAGCCACCATCCATACATAATCAATAATATTCCCTGGGAAAATTGGCAAATAGTTTCTAGAGACGGCAATAAAATCAAGGTCAGAAAAGCGACTTCAATAACAGAGCTTCATACCGCTTCGAGCCTGGATAAATTCACTCTCTTGATTGATTTCCTAGAATTTGAGGATAGCGTTGCATGAATTTCCTTTTCCTTGTAGAGGGTGAGGCGACTGAGATCCAAGTATATAGATCATGGTTAAAGCATACTTTCCCGAACATTGATTTCGTAATTCGCCCTGAGGATATGACAAATGGGAACTCTTGCCGAATTGTCTCTGGGAGAGGGTTCCCAAATCTGGTTAAAAAACCAGGCATGACTTCCGGTTATACAAGACTAAAAGCTTGCTTAAAAGATATAAAGGATTACCAGAATGTAGATTACTTTTTTATTTGCTTGGATTCTGAAGATGAGTCTTACCAGAAGCGTCTTAGTATCGTTAAGTCACATTTATACCCGCTGATAAATGAAATTGGTCTAGGAGGATTTTGCAATATCTTTATCATTGTTCAGTATTGCTGCTTTGAAACCTGGTTGCTTGGTAATACAGATATTGCATCTGGCCTGCCAACAGGAAAATCCCATAATTTTAAGAACTTTATGTCATTTTTCGACATCATGAATAGAGACCCTGAAGCAATGCCGGACGGGTCATCTAAACGTAAGAAAGCAAAATATCACATGAATTATTTGACCTCTTATTTGAAAGAGTGTGAATTAAAATACAAAAAAAAGAAGCCTGGAGAAGTCTGCAGCAAAGCTTATTTAGATGCCTTAAGAAAACGCTGTAATGAGACAGGACATTTGCCAAGCTTAAAAATACTATTCGATACCTGGGACTTCATCAAAGGAAACCACTAATGCTGCATAAATATCAATAAATCTACTTATAGGTAGAGGTCGTTCAATTGACAACACGGAGTCGTTATGAGTATGATTTAAATTGTTAAAACAAACCTAAGCAATCTTAATTTAAGTCTTTTATGCCCTCCTTGGATAGCGATCGATTTAAGGTTTGCAATGTCGATCCCATAGGAGCAAATAGATGAGCTTGGCGATCGCCCCCATGACTTGATTAATCTCCGATTCTGGCGATCGCTTAAAGAAGAATATGAGTTCTGATCACTCATCAACAAAATTTGCACTGTAAAGGTAAAATTCCCGAACCAGTAAAATCAACAACTAACTAACAATAAAGGAGCTAGGAAACATGGCAGCAGTTCTAGATAAGGTACCTGACGTAGTATTCAAGACCCGTGTTCGTGATGAATCCGTAGAAGGCCCCAATCCCTTCCGTTGGCAAGATCGCACCACCGCCGAACTATTCTCTGGCAAGCGCGTTGTAGTGTTCTCTTTGCCTGGTGCCTTCACGCCAACTTGCTCTTCCACTCACCTTCCCCGCTATGAAGAGCTGTATGACGAATTCAAGGCTTTGGGAATTGATCAAATCATCTGTGTGTCAGTTAATGATGCATTTGTGATGTTCCAGTGGGGTCTAAAGCAGGGTGTAAAGAATGTATTCTTGCTTCCCGATGGGAATGGCGAATTCACCCGCAAAATGGGTATGTTGGTTAAGAAAGATAATCTTGGCTTCGGTATGCGTTCTTGGCGCTATTCGATGGTAGTCAATGATGGCACGATCGAGAAGTTGTTTGCAGAGCCTGGCTATGAAGATGATTGCCCTACCGATCCATTTGAGGTTTCTGATGCCGACACCATGCTGGCTTACCTAAAGTCTGCCAAGTAAGTAGATGTAGTTCCAAGGCGATCGCTACCTTTATAATTAAGCATCTAGCGTTCCCTTGAACAAAATTCTTAAGTACCTATGGGAGACTAATCTATACCTATCTCTCATGGGTGCTTTAAATTTGAAATCAATTTTTCTTAATACAATATATCAATAATCAAGTTGACTTGAGCCGGCTAGTAAGGATTGATGCTGTTCGTTTAATCGTTTATTGAAACCGTCTCATTTAAAACATTTGTAAGCTCTCTCACATTGAAATTCTTGGGGGTGGATATTATGAAACTATCCAGCAAAAATATTAACGATCGCGCTGACTATGTTTACGATGCGATCGTGGTTGGTGGCGGTGCAGGTGGCCTGTCGGCGGCAATTTATTTAGCTCGCTATGGCTTAAAAACGCTGATTGTTGAAAAAGGGAAAGGTCGTTCCTTCTGGATGCAGGAATTGCGTAACTATGTTGGTGTTCAAGCCACCACTCCTGGTCGGGATATTCAAAAAACTGGCATGGATCAGGCACTTGAATGGGGTGCTGACTACCTGCGTGGTTATGTGGAAGAAGTGATCGATGAAGGTGATACGTTTGCGGTGAAGGTCAAAGTCGGTAAAAACGACAGTATTCATCCTGTGTTGCACAGTAAATATGTGATCGCAGCCAGTGGCATTATCGATAATTTGCCTCAGCTTGATGATATGCAAAACGTATTTGATTACGCTGGTTATACTTTGCACGTCTGTATGATCTGTGATGGCTATGACATGTGGGATCAAAAGGCAGTGTTGATCGCTGGTAATGAAGGCAAGATGGAAGCTGCCTTTGTGTTGAACTGGTTCACACCTTATATTTCGGTGCTAACCAATGGGGAGTTTGAAGTTAGTGATCAGATGCGGCACAAGTTAGCTGAACATGGCTACCCGCTCTATGAAGCCAAGATTAAGCGCTTCCTGGGCGAAGATCACGAGCTCTCCGGTGTGGAACTGGAAGATGGCACAGTTGTTGAAGCTACTACCGGCCTGGTGAATATGGGTTCTCAGTACCATAATGACTACCTCAAGGGGATCGCAGATCTTGAATGGGATGGCGAGAACTTGGTTACCGACGAATGGCGACAAACCACCCACCCGCGTATATTTGCCGTGGGCGATCTCAAGAAAGGGTTAAATCAAGTGTCGGTCGCGGTTGCCGATGGCACAATGGCCGCTACTAAGATCTGGCGCACGATCCGCCGGGCTGCCCCACCCCGCAAATGGGAAGAGAAGGTGGCGGAATTAACTGCGCCGATCGCCTAAGTTATTGTCTCAGTAATGCTTTAACCTGATTAACCTACATCTTTAAGTTAGCGGGAGTGAATCTCTGCGCTAGCTTTTTTTGATTTTTTTTGATTTAGGTGCGATCGCTGGCTTTCGCTAACTTTTCGTGGGTGCCGCGCAACTGCCCACAAGCTGCATCAGCCTCGATCCCCCTGGTATGGCGCACACTAGCCGCCACATTCATACTGATGAGCATATCTAAGAAAGTTTGCACTGCTTCGGGGCGGGGACGCTTGAAATCAGCATCAGCGATCGGATTATAGGGAATCAAATTGACGTGGCTTTGGAAACCGCGAATTAGTTTGGCTAATTGCTGTGCCTGTTGGGGCGAATCATTCACGCCAGCCAGCAAGGTATATTCAAAGCTGATCCTGCGGCCTGTAATTTCCACATAATCGCGGCAATCGGCTAATAAATCCTCGATCGGATAGGTTTGGGCGGAAGGGATTAACTCATGGCGAAGTTCCTGGGTGGGAGCATGAAGGCTTACCGCCAGGGTAGCTTGCAGGTGATGTTGGGCAAGTTGGGGAATCCGATCGCGCACACCCACGGTGGAAACGGTTATATTTCGCTGACCGATGCCAATGTCCTGATTGAGCAATTTGATCGCACCTACCAGATTCTCCACATTTAGCAATGGCTCGCCCATGCCCATAAATACCAGATGGCTAACCCGTCGTTCCATTTGCTCTTGCACTGTCAATACTTGATCGACAATCTCATGGATTTCCAGATTACGATCGTAGCCGCCCTTGCCCGTGGCGCAGAAATGACAACCCATCGGGCAACCAACCTGCGACGATACACACACAGTCAGACGCTTGCTGGTGGGAATGCCCACAGTTTCCACGATCGCGCCATCGCTTAGCTCTAGCAGCAGTTTAAGCGTCTTATCCTTAGTCTGTACCTGGTGATGAATTTGCGATCGCCCCACCACGGTTTCTGCCATTTCCTGTCGCCAGGTTTTGGGGAAAACGGTAATTTCTTGCAGGTTATGAATCCCTTTGTGATACAGCCAGTTATGGAGTTGTTTACCGCGATATTTGGGCTGCCCCTGAGCCATGATCCAGTCGGTTAGCTCGGTTTGCGATCGCCCTAGTAATGGCTTGGCTGGTTTTGCGGCGGTAGTATTAGTCATAGTGGCTGATTTTATGGGCGGCAACGGGTGAAGGTGAATCTATATGGTAGCAAGTGGCTTAGCCGATCGCCACGTACCAGTTGGCTAACTGTCACATTTTGCTAACTTTTTTAGCGGTTTTACCGATAGGTTCAAAGGTATCACAGGTAATTCCCCCAGTATTTAAGGGTTAATCGATCAGAGGACATAACCATGCGAATAAATCCTTTTATTAAGCGCTGGACGATCGCAAACGTGATTGGTAGCTGCTTGGCCTATTTGTTCGTAGCATTGACCTCTTCGCTAATTCCAGCACTTTTTGCTGACAAGTGGACTCAAATGTTTCTTCTGATGATTATCAGTCCATTTGTACTCATCATCGGTTCTTATATCTTGGGCAAAGCACAATGGTGGGGGCTTAAAGAACTTATTCCAAATATTAAGACATGGGGCTGTGCAACCAGTCTTGGTTACTCGGCTGGTGGAGCTATAGGTTTTGGAATCTTTTACTTCAACCAGGGTTCTGCTTTTGTGGCTTTAATTGCAATCATCCTTACTGGGGCTTTTATCGGTATGGTGCAAACATGTGTCTTGCCAAACAAATTCAAAAAATCGTTCTTGTGGATTCCTACACAATCACTACTATTGGCGTTAAGTTTTATTGAAATCTTTTATTTTATCCGGATCGCTAACTTTTACCATATCTACATAAACGGGATATTAACCTTTTTCATCTTGCTAATCTTTGTCACCGCAGTTTACGGCTTACTTAGTGGTTTAGTATTGCGATCGCTAGTGAGGACATAACCATGCGAATAGATACTTTTATTAAACGATGGACAATGAGGACATAACCATGCAAATAGACACTTCTTTTATTGAGCGCTGGACGATCGCCAATGTGATCGGGGTTTTGCTGGTTAACCTGTGGGTGATTCTGGCCTTTGCGATTAGTTTTGTGATGTTCAAAAACGCCAGCAGTCAAACCCTCCTGAATGCAACTATCGCTGTCGCTCCGCCAGTCATGTTCATTGGTGCATACATCCTGGGTAGGGCACAATGGCAAGCTCTGAAAAGAATTTTGCCAACGGTGAAAGGATGGAGTTGGTTAACCGCAGCAGGTTTTTGCTTAGGAGCGATCGTTGGTTTTGGGATTATTTTCTACAGGGCGATCGGTAGCTTCTATTTTGAATTTATCTTCTATTTTGAATTAACAATGCCATTCTTAATCCTGGGAGCGGGGGTGGGAATAGCCCAAAGCTTTGCCCTAAAAGGCAAAATCAAATCTGCACATCTATGGATTCCTACCCAGACGGTTTTATTTGGTGGCCGGCTTTTGATTGATGTATGGTTGTATAGTGCTAACCCAAATATTGTGGATATAAATATTTTGTTCTGGGTGATGCGCTTAGTTACTGCTACTGTGTATGGCGTGTTAAGTGGGTTGGTATTGCGATCGCTGATCAAAACTCCCCCAGCTAGCAGTTAGCGATCCAGCCTATTTCCGTTCCAGACCCGTAGTATAAGTATAAATCTTGCCATTCTTTTCATACCCCTTACCATTGGTTTGCCAGATCCCCGGCAAAGCATCTGCCGCCACCCATTCTGATTCCGCCACCGAAGCCAGTTGAGGCACTTTCGCGCTAGCGATCGCAAACAGCCCACCCTTCAGCGCCTCAGTGCGCACAATCACCACATTGGTCTTGGCGACAGTGGGACATTGCCTCTTACCCCAGATCGTTGGTACGGCCTGTTCCTGATAGAGCGTGACATTGCGATTGTTGCGTTTGATTACCGCTACGCCCTGCAACACTTCCCGCACCACCTTAACCGGTAGCGCCAAATAGAGTTTATCCGATCGCACCAGAATTAATTTTTCGGTGGCAACGGGTGGTTTAACAAACAGGCGGAATGGTTCAGGCATAACAAGATTGGCGTTTCTCCTACGTGGCTAACTTAACTTAATCACTAAATCTACCTAGAATCCACCTAAACTCACGAATTCAGCGGTGCGGGTTGGCGATCGCCCAATTGCTCAGATTGCTCAGCAGCTTCTTCAATTAGAGTAGCAACTTTTTCGAGCAGATCTGGCGTGGTGAACCCCTTGGTTAAATAATCCGTCGCCCCCAATCGTTGCGTTTCCTTTGACCATTCTTCCGCTAACCGCGAAGAAACCACCAGGATCGGCATTTGCAAACCCGATTGACGGCAGCGATCGATCAGCGTAAATCCATCCATTCCTGGCATCTCAATATCTGTAATCACAAGCGCAGGTGGGACATGGGCTTGTAACCATTGCCACGCCTCCAAACCATCACTACAGGTCACCACACTATAGCCCTGCCCAGACAAGCTACCCTCCAGGCGGCGACGCATCAAAGCAGCATCATCCACCACCAGAATCTGACGAGCACGCAGCCCTGACATATCTCCGGCAATCGCTGCAGTTTTGGTAACTTCAGTCTCAGGCTGGGTAACCACCAGATCACCACTGGCTTGACTCAGCAAGGCTTCAATGAGCGCAGGCGCATCGATCACTGGAATCAACCTACCGTCGGATTGCAAACTTACGCCGATCATACCGATCGGTGCAAACAGTGGATCTGGTAATGAGTTGACGAGCAAATCACTTTGCCCCAGCATATTATCTGCCACCAGCCAGATCCCTTCCAAACTATCAGGCCGCTTGGTGCGCACTGCGATCGCTGTGGGTATGGCACTACGTGGGTTGGGGATACCTTGCCAATATTGGCTCAGGTCTAGAGCCGGGACGGGTCCAGTCTCTTCCATTACCGTGATTGGATACAGCGGCGCTTGGGAAGGTGTAGTTTTTTGCCACAATAGGTCACCGAGCAACATGGTGGTGAACACTTCAGAAGTAGGAACTGCAAAGGTGCGATCGCCCGCCTGGAGCAACATACAGCGCACAAATAAATGTGGCACCGGAAGCTGCATCACAAAACTACTACCCACGTTTAATTGAGTACGCAAACTGAGTTGACCACCCATTTCCAGGATTTGACTTTGCACCACATCCATTCCTACGCCCCGCCCCGAAATATCACTAACAGCAGTGGTGGAGGTGAATCCTGGCTGACAGATCACAGCGAGAAGTTTATCCGGGCTACTGGTATCGGTGAGGGGAAGCTTCTTGGCGATCGCGGCTTTGGTAATTTGCTCTGGATCAATGCCACCCCCATCATCAGTAATCGTTAGCACAAACAGACTGCCGCGCCGCACCAGACTGAGTTCGATTCTGCCTGTGGCTGGTTTACCCAGACGACTGCGCTCCTCGGCGGCTTCAATGCCGTGGTCATAGGCGTTCCGAATTAGATGTAATAATACTGGTTCCAGATTACGCAAGGTGCCTGCGTCTAATTCCAACTTTGCACCAATTACTTCCAGGCGTGCCGGTTTGCCAACCCGAATGGTTAAATCCCGCAGGATGCCCCTGGCTCGCAAAGCAAGAGATTCAAACGGTACCAGGCGACTTTCTTCGATCGTTTGTTGTAAACCCCGCAAACTGCGATCGATCGATTCGATACTTTCGATCGTGCGGCGGGCGGCTTCGCCTGTTTCTGCGCCTAGTTCAGTTAGGCGTAAGCTAATTTCCAGCAAGCGATTAATTGCCGTATAGCCCTGGCGATAACGCTCCACCTGGGGGCTGCCAGCCGGATCATTATTGGTTTCTGTGAGCGCAAAATCATCCTGTACTTCCCGCAGTTGAGTAATATAACGCACCCCGTCTTGAGCCAGCGCCACTAGCGGCACCAGTTGGGCATATACCTGTTGATAAAAACCCTGGGTTGCCCTGGTAGCCATCAAGGTTTCGATTAAATATTGAGAAGAACGATCGAGCCGTTCCAGGGGTACTGGAATTTGGACTTCCGCAGCAGGTCTAGTTTCGGGCGTAGTGGCCGACTTCGCTGATTGGCGCAGTGGCTTGGGCGGCAATGGCAACTGGCCAGGGGCATTTGTGGTTGGCCGGGTAAGGGTGACCATTGGTTTAGCGGCTGGCACCTCAGGCTCTGGTAGTGCTGGGGTGACTGGCTTAGATTTTTGAGGTAGTTTACCGACATTGCGGGCGCATTCTTTTAATTGTTTGAGCCTGGTTGGCCATTCCTGTTGCCAGGTTTGATTATTTTGATTTGCGTCGGTGGCAAATGATTCAGCTTGATTGAGTAACGCTTGCCAATCGCTGGCAAACTGAAGATCATCGCCAATTTCACGGAGCTGGGCAATTGTTTGGGTGGCAGTCTCAATCGCCTTTTCTGGTACATCCCCTGCTGCTGGCAACTGCTCGACACCCATTTCTAGATCCAGCGTTACCAGATCAAAGCCATTATTCGCAAACTCGATCGCCAGTTGCTTTTGTGCATCGATTTCCGCCAGGTAGGTACTGCTGACCTGCTGATGCAATTGTTGAATCCGCGCCACCGTTGCATCGGGCGATCGCTCTGCTCCCATTTGCAGCGCACTGACCAGTAATTCCCCTAATTCCTGCAAAATCTCCTGGAGGTTGCCATCTGCCAGGGGTGGAGCTTGTTCGGCATAACGCAGATCAGAGAGCAGATCCTCAAATACCTTGGCAGTCTGCAAAATCGCATCAGCACCGACAGTTACGGCACCACCTTTGATTGTATGGATCGAGCGATATAGCTGTTGGATATCCTGCTGCCAGGTGGTTTCGCTGAGGCTATCAACGGTACGAAAGTAGGTATTGATGTCTTTTTGGGTATCCAGCCGGAATAGTTCTAGTAATTCCGCTGCGGCTGGATCGATCGCCGTATTAGTCTGGGCATTAGTCTGGGCAAATGCGATCGGCGTAACCGCTTCCTCGGTCTGAATCAAGTTTGGTGCGCTAATCGTTGCTTCTGAAACTTGGCTAATTACTTCTTTGCCACCGTTTTTGGCTGATTCCTTTAAATGCTGGAGGTATTCTGGCCAGGTTTGCCGCCAATGGTTGCAATCAGGGCGATCGAATATATGCTTGCTTTGAGCCAACAATGCTTGCCAGCCCTGGGCTAATTCCATCTCTGCGCCAATTTGGGTCAATTGGGTCATGGTTTGCTGCGCCACATCGATTACTTCAGCAGCTACTTCACCCTGTGCTGGCAATTGCTCTAGCGCCATGTCTAGATCTAATACCACCAGATCAAAGCCCTGCTCGGCAAACTCCTGATATAGCTGACTCTGCTCGCTCCAATCCGGCAAATAACGCTGCTGTACATTGGTGCGTAAATCATTGATCCGCTGCACCACGATCGCGGCACTACTGGCTTCTAGCTGTACACTAGCCACCAATAATTCGCCGCCCTCTTGCAAAACATTTTTAAGTTCACCATCTGCTAGGGGAGGAGCCTGATCGAGATAGCGCAGATCGGAAAGCAAATCCTCTAATGCGGTTGCCACTAGCAAAATTGCCTCGGCACCAACGGTAACTGCACCGCCTTTGACGGTGTGCACAGAGCGATAGATCTGCTGGATATCTTCCTTCCAGGTGCGATCGCTAAGCTGTGCCAGGGTATCGACATAGAGTTGCAAATACTTTTGCGTGTCTACCTCAAACAGGTGGCGCAGTTCTTGTTGGAGTTGGGCTTCGGCATCAGGGCTAGACATGATTCATGTATAAACAGGGGCAGTGGGCAGGCTGAGTAGAATTAGCAAATTAAGAATTAGTTGGAGTAAATTTGGTAATCATTAGGCAGGGAAACAAAAAGAGAAATAGTAGAGTGCGTGGTAATTATCAATGGGGCAAAACTCATCTGCTTAACTTCAGGTATAACTTCTTACATTGGCTTAAGCTAAACAATAAAAAGCTGTTGCCCCTTAGCTATTGGGCGAACTACCACTAAAGGCAGGTAAACGATCGGGGCTCTCAGGATCAGTCAGCTCAGGGTCATTTCCATTGGCAGCGATCGCCGTACTTTGAACATCGATTGATTCTGGCTTAGTTGTTTCAGTGGGTAGCTTGTCACTGGGCAAACGGAAGAACTGCACATTTTCTAATAACATCCGTGCCATTTCTCCCATCTGGGCTGATTGTTCACGGGTAAAGCGGGCTTGTTGCGCCGATCGCTCTGCCACATCAGCAATATTCTGGATCGAAGTAAAACTATTCCTGACCGAATTAGCGATCGCCTGGGAAGAATCGGTCACCGATTGTCCGATCTCGGCCACCTGTTTGGTCACTTGCTCAATGTTATCGAAGGTAAGTCGGGACTTTTCCACACTGGCAGTAAAGTCATCCACCAGTTCGTTCACATCGCTAACATCCTGGTTAATCCCCGATACCACAATTTCAATGAAGCCGGTGCGTTGTTGCAGCAGTGCTAGTCCCTGGCCAGTTTGGGTCGCCAGATTGTTCACCTGCGCCGCGATCGCTTCAAACTCCCGCGCCACACTGGCAAATTGATCCGGTTCTTTTTGTTCCACTGCCCTTGCTGCCACCATCGAAGCATTCATTGCCAATACCTGGGTCAGCGAGGCTAAACGTTTTTGATCCTGCACAAATTGTTTAGCCAGATCCACAAACTCACCCAAACTATTAATCCGTTGCACCATCTGGCCAGAACCTTCCTGGAGGCTAGCGATCGCTGCAGTTAAATTAATAATTTGTGATTCACCCTGGGTGACGGCGGACTGGGCCGATTGTACGGCGCTACTGGCGGTAATCGCCTGGTTGGCAGCACTTTGAGCCAGATTGTTCACTTCCGCCATCCCGTTTCTGGCTTGTTCGGCGGATTGCGCCTGCTCTTGGGCGTTGGTTGCCACCGCGATCGCCAATTCTTCCAGGTTTTCAGCGTTGGCGGTTACCTGCTGCGCCGTATTCAACACCGTGGCAATCACCGTAGCGAGCTGTTCTGTAAGTCGATTGAGCGTATCGGCCACCAGACCCGTTTCCAGGTTACTTACCTCAGCTTGAACCGTAAAATCACCATCCTCTAATTCTGATACCACATCGAGCAGGTGAGCAACTTCTTCTTGAAGTGCTTGACTCATGGTTTCTGCTTGTTGGGTCGCCGTGCGTTGGTCTGCTTCCCGGCGGCGGATATTATCGGCCATCTGGTTAAACACAGTTGATAATGTACCCACTTCGTCGTTACCAAACTTGCGAGCGCGGGCGTTCATATTCCCGGTGGTAAATTGTCGGGCGGTGTCTTCCAGATCGCCGATCGGTTCTGCTACCAGCTTGGCCACATTCCGACCAAGGATTACACTAATGCCAATAACCAAAACCGTTAGTAAGACCAGAGATAAGCCAGTCTCGCTGAGTGCAGAGTTTAAATTCTCATGGCCAGTGCCACGCATTAAAACACCAACTGGCTGACCTTTTGCATTGAGAATTGGTGCTGCTGCAACTGTGTAGCCTCGGCGATCCAGTTTAATTGCTCTAACTATAGGGTCATCGGCTGCGATCGGTGAAAAACTAGCCGCACCGCGACGGTTCCATTCTTGCAGGTCATCGGCTTCAGGCGGCTTGAGCGAGTCTCCAGAAATGCTAGCGATGGCATCCTCATCTGACCACTGATTCAGTTCACTAATGCTATCTCCCACAATCTTACTACCCACGGCCAGGAGACTATCGTTAATGCTAATTGCGGCAAAGCCCGTACCGATCGATTGATTAATATTATCAACCAGTGAAGTCTTTAGATTAACTACATCCCCAGTAATCACAGCACCTTCGGCGTTATCACCAAAGGCAATCAACGGCTCGATCCGGTAATGAACCAGAAAAAAAGGATTAGTAGTAGGGGTACCAATTTCCGCCGCTAGCGCTGGGTTTTTACGCTCCAGTTCGGCATAGCTAATAATTTCATTGGACACCACTGTTCGTGCTGATTCCAGAGCTTCGGTAACCAGTCCATTGGGGTCAAACGCAACACGACTGGCATTAGTGCTAGATTCTTCGATCACCCTGGCTTGATCATCAACCAGCGTCATAAAAGATACATCTCTTCCTGATGTCTCAGTTTGCAGGGTGGATTTGATCACCGCAGAAGTACGCCGATTGCGGGCGCTTTCGAGCAAGACTCTGAATTCGACGGGGCCGCGATTGCCATAGCGGGATTGATTCAGCTCTTCGTTATATTCCACTGACATCAACGCTAGCTCTGACTTAGCCTGAGTTTCAATTTGCTGGCGCAGATAGTGGTTAAAAATCCCCCAGGAAACAAGGTAGCCAAACGCTGTTAGCAGGAAAATTGGAATCAACCCTTGTGATAGTTTTGCCCTAATTTGGGCATTGCCCAACCACTTAAATAGCCAAGAGGCTTGCAATTCCTCAAGATTAGATTTGCTTTTTTGAGCATCTTTGGCAACCGACCTTACAGATTTCGTCCTTGAAGGCGATCGAGAATCTTTGGGCAAATCTTGCTTCCTACCACTTCGACCCCACATAAACATGGACTGGAGCCCAGAAGTCTGCCGTGTTTTTTTGTTTGCCATTCCTGTTTACCCCGGTTGATTTTTTCCTGCTGCCTGCTACATCACTACTCAAATAGCCGAATTGAACAAAATTAATTAGGCAATTAATTACGCATGGCCTCTTGCTCTGCATCTGCATCTACATTTGAATCTGGGTTTGGATTTGAGCCAAAGTCCAGATCGATCTCCTTGTCCACCAATTCCTCAATTCCCGCTTCACCAGTCATATTGATATTGTCGCCAAAGTCAATGTCCGCATCTAGGTCAAATTCTTCGGCATCTAGATCGACATGATCGCTAAAATCAGCCTTAGCACTGGTCACACTTTCCTGCAATAGTTCATCAATATCAAGGTCGGCTGGATCTACCGCAGGCTCTGAATCAGGGGGAGTTAATTCGGCATGATCCACCTTGCCTGTTTCATTGGCATCTAACTCTAGAATTGGCTCAGAAGCTATTTCTTGGTCGAGATCTAGCTCAAGGCCAAAGTCATGATCAGTTTGATTTTGAGAGGAGTCAGCTAATTGATTCAGCCTCTCTGGATGCGCCGCTGAAGATTCATCTGCATATTCCGACTGATCTGGAACAGAAGGCTCAACAATCGCATCAGCCTCCGGTGCTCCCTCTGTCTGGCTCGGTTCAAGATCGGCGATCGCTGCATCGGCTTCAAAATCTGCTCCATCTTCAAGGTTCTCACGATCCTGCTCCCGATCCAGTGACGCATCATCGGCATCGAGATCTATTGTCGTTGTTTCTAATGTTTCTAATGTTTCTTCTGGGGCTGGCTCAACTGACTCTCCAGGGAACCGATCGTTTGACTCCAATGCAGGTAGCTGGGGCTCAGCCAGTTCCGATTCCGGTAATTGGAAAAATTGAATCCGTTCCAGCAAGCGTTGCGCCAGATCTCCCATTTGCTCCGATTGCCTCCTGGCTTGGCCGGTCAGTGCCGCCGTCTGTTCCGCCAATTGGGAAATATCACCAATATATTGGGCGGTTGATTCCGAGGCGTTAGCAATTTCAAAACTAGAATTGGCCACAGTTTGCCCCACTTTGACCACCTCTTCGGTCACGTTGCGCACACTGTAGAATGCATCCTGGGATTTTTCTACGCCGGAGGTAAAACCTGCCACCAATCCACCCAGATTCTGCACCTCGGAGTCGATCGCCCCTACCACCGATTGAATCTGGGCAGTACGTTGTTGCAGCACGGCCAGACCTTCGTTGGTTTGGGTCGCCAGATCGTTTACTTGTCCGGCGATCGCTTCAAACTCACGGGCTACGCCAATGAACTGCTTAGGATCGCGTTGCTCAGCAGCACGGGCAGCCACCAGGGTAGCGTTGATCGCCAGCACCTGCGTCAGTGAGGCAATTTGACCTTGATCCTGCACAAACTGTTCGGCTAGACCCACAAATTCACCCAGGGTCTTCATCCGCTGTACAATCTTGCCGCTACCATCTTGCAGCACCGTAATCCCGTCACTCAAGTCATTGATCGCCGCTTGCCCGGAAGTAACCGTGGCCTGCACGTTCAGCAATGCCTGGTTGGCAGTTTGAATTTGGGCGGCGGTATTTTGCGCTAAGGCCGCCACTTGTTCCACCAGAGCTAACCCTTCCGCCACCGATGCTGCTTGTTCTTCGGTGTTGTCGGCGGAGGTACGCGCCAATGCTTCCAAGTCCTGCGCCCCCGTAGCCACCTGTTGCGCCGATCGCAACACATTGGCAATAATTTCAATTAACTGCTCGATCAAGCGGTTGAGTGTATCTGCCACCAATCCAGTTGCCCGATCGCTCACTTCGGCCTCCACGGTCAGATCGCCTTCTTCCAGTGCCGATACCACATCCAGCAGCCCACCCACCTCGGTTTCGATCAACTCGGATTCCATCTCTAGCTCCACCGATCGCTTCACTTGCTCTCGACTTTGCACAGTCAAGGCCACCTCTTCCCGAATGCGCTGTTCACTGGCCTGCATCTGCTCAATCAACTGTTTGAATGATTGCGAGAGGCGTTCAATCTCATCACTGCTCTGGTCTAGATCGGCAATCTGACCACTCCGATCTGAAACCAGGCGATTACACTGATCTAAAATTGGCTGCAAGCGAGCGTTAAGACTGCGCGTATACCATGTAACTACAACGAATAGCGCCAGGACAGTCAAACCACCTGCAATGGCAATTGCTTGACCGATCTGGCGTTGCATGGAATCTTCCACGGTGGCCAGATCAACTGCAACTGGATTAACTTCTGCATTAAGCTGCTGCTGGATTTCGGTTCTGGTTGTTCGCACCAGTCTGCTATAGAAGAAAGCCCCTAAGCCGCCAAAACCCATCAGAGCCAAGATTGCTACGAACAAAAACAGTCTAAAGCCGATCGAGGAACCAGAGAAAAGACCTGGTTTGGGCTGACGCTGGGACAATTTAACCATTTCGGCGGTGGGCTTTACAGTTCCTTTCTTCTTTTTGCTGGTAGCCATAGTAGTTAACCAAGTTGACAACTAATTCTTGTATCTGCGCGGTTGAAAATATTGGTGATCATTTATTGATGTAATTTTTTCAACTGCAGTCTTAAGTAGCCCATAGATGCAACATTTACAGCTTTAATTAGCTTTATTGGCCAGTTTTAATGGTTGCATTGCCAATTAATTCGTTGTTTGTTAATGAATGATTAAACCACACGCCCAACCTAGGCTCAACCTAGGCTCAACTTAGATCCAGCTTGGCTATAGCTTAGAGATAATCGATCGTAGGTTAAGCAATAGTTTTAGGTAGTAGTCAATCGGTCTAAATCCAACTGATTATTACTGATGATTGAGACCATTCAGCGATCGGTGATATTGCTATTATTCAAAGATACTAGATTATTAATGATAGCTATTAGTCTTTAGGCTACATAATCAACAAATAATTGCAATATTTGACTTTTTGCTTAATTAATAATGCAGCATAAGTAATTAGTAATAACTAGGCTCAATGCCATAAGTGCCCGCTGAATCGTGAATCTAGATCATAAACTCAAATTCCCACCCCTTAGCCTTGGCATCTTTTAAGGTCACCTGGTGTGCAACTATTTCCAGGCCATTGATTTTAGGTCGTTTGAGCGATCCAAAATATCAAGATCCAGGTTAACTAGCACGAGGATATAAGGGTTTCAGAGTTTTAGTTGCACATCGCGTTAAGGTTAGTTCAATGAAGAACGATCGCTGGGAATGACAAATTAGAAGTTACCGATCGCTGTCAAATATAGCTTTGCCAAGATTTGCCAAGGATAGTGATATCCAGCCCATACTTCAACTAGGCTTAAATATAGGTTTAAATTAGCGATCGCCAACCAACATAATTGCTGATTGCCCCCTTACCACCGTTGTGGTTGCCACACTTGCGCCGGAATTTGGCTTAATAGGTCTTCCAGGTTTATATAAGTGGTGTTTGGTTCTTCTTTTAATCTTTGCGCATACTGCTTGGCATCGATCGTGCCAATAATCCGATCGACCACCAAACCCGCCCCCGCTGCGATCGGCGTAAACTCGGATAAATGCACCACCGTTAGTCGCTCTGGAATCAGTGCCTCTAGATCCTTGAACACCCGCCTGAGCGAAATCAACGGCACAATCCCACCCTGATAATGGATTACGCCTAGCATCGCATTGCCATAAAAAGGGAGAGACAACAGATAATTCCGCTCCGCCATAATAATTTCAGCCACATACACATCTGCACAGACCAAAACATCCTCACCGATCGCGGCGAGAATATAACGACTGCGCTGATTATCGATCGCTGCTAAATCACCAGAATCAATGTCATCGTTGCGATTAGTGGGATCAAAGCGATCACTGCGATCGGTTAAATCACTCGCGGCTGAGCCAGAGCTACTACTAGTCATGTCACCTTAGCTAATACAGTCACAAGCGCATCTTTATTAACTGGTTTGGGCAGATAATCATTTGCCTTTGCCCGCTTCAGACCATAGTCAATTTCCAGTTTAGTTTTCTTGGTTGAGCACAGCACCACATATTGATCGGCAGTTTGTGGATTAGAGCGTACCTGACGCAGGAATCGATAACCATCTTGGTCAGGAAGCACTATATCCAGAAAAACCGCATCATATTTACCCTGGGCAATTTTTTCTAATGCCCCTGCGGCGGTTTCAATTACATCTACTTGGTGTCCCAATTCCACCAGTAAGCTTTTTAGTAAATGTCGCTCTGCAGCGCTATCGTCAATGATTAAATAGTGATCAGCCATTACCCACAAACCTAAATGTCCTTTTAAAAATTAGAGTAGGTGCGCACGATCGGCAACTAAAGTTAGAGTTAGATTCTTTGCTGGTATAACTAGCATCGTCCAGCTCCTTATGCTTGTGCCGATCGCCCACATCCGCATACCCCCTCCTTATACTAGTTGATCGGTAGGCAATGGAGCTAGTTCTCGCAAAACAGTTCGCAGTTGCTCTCGGAATGTAACCGTGTCATCGATCGTTTTGGGTTTAGCAATAAAGCGACAATTTGCCCACCTGGCTCTAAAGCTATTGGACATGCTGTTTTCTGCGGTTACCAACACCAACGGTATTTCGGCTAGATTGGGTTGGCGGCGGATTTGTTTAATCAATTCAAACCCACTTAGACCGGGCATGTTGATATCCAGGAAAATCACCGCGGGCATGTAATTGGCGATCAGTTGGGTGGCAGTAGTAGCATCATCGGATAAGCTGACCTGATAACCCCACTCCACCAACAGATCATGAAATTGTCTGAGTAGCACCGGTGAATCATCAACCACAAATATCTTCGGGCCAGTGATATTCATGGGTGGTTGGATTGGTTGATCGCCTGCCCCTAGAGCTTCTTGCGAGTGGCGTTGCTCCAGGGGTAAAATCGCCACAATTTTTTTCTGAGCCAGCTTATCCAATAGCAGGGCGGTGCGATAAATCGGCTGTTTAAAGCTATCGGCGATCGCTGAAAGTCTGTGTTGTCCAGTGGTAACTCTGGCAAATAGCGGGAAATTATCATTGCCAACTCGCGCCAGCATATTCGCCGCATCCAGCAGTTGTACCCGTTGATAAGGATGTTGCACATATTGAAACTGTTGCCATTGTCGTGCTTCTTTACTGGCATTGCCCTCAAGCAGAGATAGTTGCCAGACTGGTAAATTATCAGGGATATCCGACACTGGTCGCCAGACAAAGGAAAACTTATCTTCCAGGTGGAGCGCCAACAGATTCTCTAGCAGAATTTCTTTTAAAGCTGATTTGGTTTGCTCAGGATAGCGTTTAAATACCTGGCTCACAAACGGGTAGCAGTAGGGGCGATTTGGCTCCTTTTGCTCCCAGTTGGGGATGCGGGCAAATCTAATGCCGCGATTACCTAGCTTACTGGTCAGGGTCGCAATCACATGTCCTTCTTCTTCCATCAAGACCAAGCCACCTCTTTGTAGTAGTAGCTTCCAGCGATGGTAGGCGGTCTCTACGTGCAGGATGCCACTCGATCGCACCATCACCCGCAATGCCGCTAGCAGAATCAACAAAGATGCATCTCTAACAACTTGTCCATCCCTAACGCCACCTGTAGGATTAGAGCCTGAGCCTAGAGGAGTTGATGTCATTGTCATCTCTTCGGGATATTGAGATACTTCTTCTAAGGGATTAGGCATCATAAAAACACACTGCGCCAGTTTAGATGTTATCAATACTTAGTGCAAGGCTTCGGTTTTCCCTGATACACACCTGAATACACATAAACATTAGCGCTATTGATTAATCCAATTCAACCAAGCTAATCCGCTAGGATCGATCGCCTATGGCCTAATTTAATTTATAAGTAAATTTATTAAGCTTAGCTAATCAATGCTTGCGCCAATTTTTATTTTTTTGATTGCAAGTTTCGCCGCCTAAATCAAGCTACATAGTCTAATCATCCGTCATTTTTTAGCACCGATCATCAGCAATATTGCTTTGGCAGTAATTCAAATAAGCATAATTATTTGCCAGTATCTAGAATTACAGTATTAGTATCTAGAATTAATAGATTTGCAAATTAATAATTACTACTAAATTAATTACTAGTTAATTACTAGCCCATCATCAATAATACTCACCAGCCCACCCTAAGATTGATGTCGTTCTAACCTTCTAATATGAATGTTACTGCATTGGTATGCCCAAGCAAAGATATTTTGTGAGCGCTGATGTGAGTGCCGATCGCCCATATCAATTTTTACAGCGTGATCGCCTCGATTTTCACTTAGCAGCTATTCCCGCCAAACAAAAATCCATTATGCCTGCCAGATATTGATTGTTTTGTCCGAGCTACCACTGGCGATCGTCCGATCATCACCACTAATTGCTAAGCTGATCACCGAGCTAGAATGCCCCTTCAGCAGGTTAAGTTCTGCCCCACTAGACAGATCCCATACCTTGATGGTCTGGTCAGAACTACTGCTAATAATTTGTTTGCCATCACTGGTGACTGCGATCGCCAAAACCGAATCATCATGCCCCGTTAGCGTCTGCACTAAAGGCGAAGTGCCGATCGCCCCAGATGCTTCTAATTCTAAATGCCAAAGCTTGATTGAGTTGTCATAGCTGCCGCTGACTAATTGGGGCAATCGATCGCCACCATTACTAATAGCTGGCACAAACGCCAGAGCTAAAACCGAGTTATGGTGACCTGTTAGCGTAGCCAACTCTTTGCCGGTTTTAAGTTGCCAGAGCTTGATTGTGCAATCGGAACTACCACTAGCTAAGATCTGGCCATCCGGATCGATCGCCACGCAGGGCACCGTATCACCATGTCCAGAAATGGTGCGGATTTCATAGCCCGTAACCAGATTCCAAAGTCTAACCGTACAATCGGAACCACTGCTGGCTAAAACCTGACTATCTGGGCTAAATGCCAGTGATAGCACTGAGTCCATATGTTCCTCTAGGGTGAACACCTCCGCTCCGCTGGCCACATCCCACACCTTAATTGTTTGGTCAGCACTGCCACTGGCCACATATTTACCATCGGGGCTGGCGGCCACTGTAACCACTGCGTCCTTATGCCCTAACAAGGTGCGAATATTCTCACCACTGGGAACATGCCAGAGTTTGACAGTATGGTCATAGCCACCACTAACCAGGGTTTGGGTATCGGGCAAAAAGTCAACTGCCAGCACTGAGTCAGTGTGACCATGCAGAGTTTTTACCAGATGATAGGGGTGATAGGTGGTAGAGCTTGAGGTTTGGGGTTCTGTCATAGCGATCGCAAGTAAATCTAGATCAATGTAGGTTTGTTTGCTTACTTTGTCACCATAACTCAGAGCTATTACTTATGACTGTTTCTGAAACTAAAATTTAGAAGCTCTTGCGGTCAGATTGGCATCCTGGCGACAACGATCGCAATGTCCACATTTAAAGTGAGTCAGATCGCCATTTTCTAACTGAGGTAGTGATGATTTAGGCATCAAAACTGAGTTGAGATTACTAATTGCAATTAGCTCACCAACTTGACTATGGGAAGTAGGGGCAAGGTCATCTTCACCTGGGCTAAATGCTTCTAGAATAAATCGCCATCGACAGCCGCGATCGTTTATATAAGTCTGCATTTGGGCGATCGCCCTGCCATAACTATCTAGCTGGGCAGATTGATCCCGATCGGGATTTTGAACTTTGTTGATTGCTCTCCTGGCAATGATTACAACCATGCTTTGCAAGCGATTGACCAAGGGCAAAACCATACGCTGCGATCGCCAAGGATCTTTATGAGATCTGGTGAGATCGTGATTAAGCTCTACATCGCGGTTAATGATCGTTGAAGAGTTATGAACCGTTTCAACCAGTTCATAATGATGTGGATCGTGCCAAACCAGCTTGTCCATACTATGTAGAATAGCTAACCCCAGCGCCAAGCGATCGCCCTGCTTGCGATTGTCTTTAGCCATCTTGCGAGACACCTGCTCATAATTACCACCAGGGGGGATTTGCTGAACTAAGGCCAGGGCTTGAGTTTGTTGATTTTGCTGCTGTTGATTGAAAAAGTTATGGAGTTGCCGATCGCTAGGGTCTAAAATTCCCGTCGGCTCACTGATCAGCAAAAGAGCCGCAGCCGGATCGCCATCCCGACCAGCACGACCAATTTCCTGTACATACTCAGATAGAGTTAAGGGTGGTTGAAAATGCAATACCCAGCGCATCTGTTGGTTATTAATTCCCAGACCAAAAGCGGAGGTACAAACCACGATCGGGCAAGCTCCAGCTAGCCAGTTTTGTTCGATTTGATTACGCTCAATTGGTGGCAAGCCAGCATGATAGGCAGCGATCGACGCAGTTTGATTCAGCTTAGTCAGATCGGTGCATAAATTGTCTAATAACCATTCAGTCAGTAACTCCGCACCACGGCGGGTACGCACATACACCAGACCAGCAGAGAGATTCCCGTTTTGATCGCGCTGCTGGTTGATGAACCTTAAGGCCATCTGCTTGCGGCAAAGGGGAGTCCAGGCGATCGCCACGTTCAAGCTTAAATTCGATCGATAAGGGTTGATATTTATTACATGGGGATTGTTTAGCTCTAAACATTTAACGATCTCGGCCTGGGTGAAGCGATCGGCGGTGGCCGTGAAAGCAGCGATCGTAATTTTCCTATTCTCTTTGCTCTGTTCAGGTTGATATTTTGCTAAAGCCGCACGCACTACGCCAAGACGGCGATAGGTAGGCCGAAACGAGCTACCCCACTGCACCAGACAATGGGCTTCGTCGATAATCAGATTGGCAATGTGAATATCTGGCTTACATAACCGTTGCCATATTTTGGCTGAGAGCAGGGTTTCGGGTGAGACGTAGAGTAGTTTTAGGTTTGGTAAGTTGCGTAGGACTTGATATCGCTGATTTTTACTAAGGCTGCTGTTGATCGTGGCGGCTGCGATCCCCCTGGTTTGCAGATCTTTAACTTGCTCGGTCATCAAGGCGATCAATGGCGAGATCACGATCGTGAGACCGTCTTGAATTAGCGCAGGCAGTTGAAAACACAATGATTTACCGCTGCCAGTGGGCATAACTGCGATCGTGTCGCGGCCTTGCAACATGCTCTCGATTACCTGGGACTGGGCAGGATAGAGGCGATCGTAATCCCAGATTTGTTTGAGCTTTTGATTAATTGACTGCCAGGAATGATCGGTCACACTTGCTCTTTCGTCTCGCCATATCTGCACTTAAACTCCCGTTGCTGCACCGCATGATCAACGATCGGCATGGGGTCGCCCCGCCCCTTTCTTAATTATTCTATATTATTTTGCTTGTTCTGCCACTAATCGTGCTTGCAATCGTTCATAAATAGTTGGCTCAACAGGGGCACGCAACACCCGCGCCAAGCGATTCTTCTTCTGAGCTTGTTTCAAACAATCGGCATTCCGGCAAATGTAGGCCGATCGCCCCATCCCCTGATCAAGCTGCACAGATATTTGACCGGACGAATCGCGCGATCGCACCACCCGCCAAAAGTGGTCACGATGATCCAGCCGCCGACAACTGATGCAACGCCGATAATCCTTAGGGGCCATTAATAACTACGGGATTTGATACTTATTTTCTTTAAATACAAATTTTCTTTAAATACAAATACAATGTTTAAACATCTCGCCAGAGCGCAATCCCACCCAGGATACCAGTGATGTTGGGGATGATTTTTACATTACTGGGCAGCTCAAATTTAATATGCTTGCTATTACCACCGCCAATGTAAAGATAATCATAATTAAACAGAGCTTCCAGGGAATCGATCGCCTTGGCTAAACGCTTATTCCAGTCTTTCTTGCCAATCTTTTCTAACGCCTGATCGCCCAATGCATCTTCATAGCTTTTTTCCTTGTTTTTGCCATGCATAAAGTAATGATTGCAAAGCTCCAAATTCGGCACCAGCCTGCCATCAATGAACAGAGCAGAGCCAAACCCAGTCCCCAGCGTAATCACTAACTCCGTACCAGTGCCAGCGATCGCCCCCAAGCCTTGAATATCCGCATCATTGGCTACCCGCACTGGGCGTTTAAATTCAGTTTGCAACACCTTGGCCAGGTCAAAATCATGCCAGGTATCACCCAGATTATTTGCCTTCTGGGTCACGCCATTGCGCACCACGCTGGGAAAACCAACCGAAACACGATCGAACTCGCCCTGCATTTCCGCCAGCTTAATGATCGTAGCCACCACCGCATCGGTTGTAGATGGTTGCGGCGTTTCCAGGCGCACTCTTTCGGTTTTGGGCGTACCATCCGGCAACAAGACCATTGCTTTAATGCCACTGCCGCCCACATCAATCGCCAGGGTCAATTTTTCTTCTGTCATAAATTGCGATGATTACTGTTTTTTTGCGATCGTGATTAATTATTGAATCAAATTTAGTTAGGCAACCTAAATCAAAATACCTGTTATTAATCTCAAGCAAGCCTGATGATTAGTGCGATCGAGATGATCGAGGCGATCAAGTAGATCTGAAATTAAGGCCAGCTATTTAAAACTAATTAATTATCACCCATATTCGTTTTTTATGGCTTTTTGATGCAACATAGCTTCGCCCACTAATCAAGTTCACCAGATCTCTGCAACCGTAACCTATCGTTATTGGCGATCGCCTGAGCAGCCAGCTACTTTAGTTAGCGATCGTTTTTGATCAAACTGACTTAACCAACAAAAAAACAAAATCGCGCCTAGCTATTCTGGTTCCGATCGATCTTCTTTATTTTCATTATTTTCATTTTCTGTCGGTGGCTTACCAATCCCCAACCGCTTGCGGGACTTCTTGAGTTGCTTCCACAACGCCTTAATCTCGTCATAGGCCTGCTTAGACGAAATTTTACCGCCTGTTTCCAGGGCACAGATATAACCAACTTTTTGGGAGAACTCTTGCAAGTTGGCATCAAAAATCAAATTCTCGACGGTGAACTTGCCTCGATAGGCGCTGCGGGGAAACAAAAACTTGTCTTTTTTGATGATGTTTTCCAAGGATTTATGCGTAGCAAGCTCAATTAATTCAAACTCATCGGGACTAAGTGAAATCAAGACGGGTTCGGTGGTTTCATCGATCGTATTTTCTAATAATCGCACGATCCACAAACCAGTATCTTCTTCCCTGGCGAAAAGATAACCCTGCGCCCCTGCCACGTAGTCGGGACTGATTATTTTTACCAGATCGCCTTCTTTATACATTTATTCTCTGGCCAGCTTTTTGATGCTTATGGCGGTTTGCTGTTTTCAAAACTTAGCTGTCTTAAAAACTTAGCTACGGTAAGTCCCAAGTTGCTGATTCCAATTCACCAATATCCAAGAAGCTTATTTTTCAGCTAAGTCAACTATCAATTATGTACAGATATGTACAGAACTAGACGATCATATTAGCCGCTATTGCATAATTATGCTGCTTCAAGTTTATGCTCAAAGGATATAAATTTGCATCATAGACTTTAGATCAAATCACAACTGTTATTTATGCTTTTCGGTCTAAATCGTCTTCCAGCGCCTGGGTTTGAGCAAGTTCTATTCTGAATCAAACTAACTGCCTCAAGGCATCTAGCACTTCGTCAAGCCAGTTATGCTCGATTTATGATCGATCGCTTTATTTTAAACTAGTTATGTGGCAGCCGATCTGTTTGGGATATGGTCTCCCAGTTGAAGCTTGGTTAAGGAATGGTTATGTAAGATCGAATTTTATCTTTAAGCGGGTCGATCGGCAACATCCCAAAATCGTGGTTAATATAGCTAAAGGATAGATTTGATCAGCTATTCACACCAAAGGTAAATATGCCCAAGCTAGCGCATTGCAATAATTCTTCTTGCTTCTGACTAAGTTGGCAAGTAGCCGATCGCAAAAGATTAGTCATTTTACCTAGCCAAGCTAGTAACATATAGAACTAGTGTTCATACTGCTAGAGCAAAATTAATTAAAAGTCGTGTTAGATATCAAGCTGCTGCGATCGCAACCAGAGCAAATCCAGGAATTACTAAATCGCCGGGGCGGTAACTATGACCTGAATCAAATTCTGGAATTAGACAGCCAGATTAGAGAACTGGGCACCAAACGCTCCAACTTACAGGCCGAAGGTAATGAGATCGGCAAACAGGTGGGGCAGCTAATCCAATCGCTCAAGCAAGCTGGTGGCGATCTGGCCGAAGTAGATGCGCTCAAGGAAAAGGGTAATCAAGTAAAAGCAGCGATCGCAGCACTGGAGCCGACCGAAAAGGCACTGCGTCAGCAAATGGAAGAGATGCTGTTGGTGTTGCCCAATTTGCCGTCTGAGACCACGCCGATCGGCAAGAGTGAAGCTGATAACGTCGAAGTGCGGCGCTGGGGGGATGAGTTTAAACCAAACCATGAAGTGCTACCCCACGAACAAATCGGCACTAAGTTGGGCATTTTAAACATTGAACGGGGTGTAAAGGTTGCCCAGGCCAGATTCATTAGCCTCTGGGGTGCCGGAGCAGCATTGGAGCGAGCCTTGATTCAATTCATGCTCAATACCCACACCGCCAAAAGCTATGTGGAAGTGATGCCACCATTTCTGGTTAATTCTGATTCCATGACTGGCACTGGCCAATTGCCCAAATTTGCGGAAGATGCATTTAAGTGTGCCGAAGATGATCTATGGTTGATCCCGACGGCCGAAGTGCCGGTTACCAATCTCTATCGGGATGAAATTCTGGAAGCAGAAACCCTGCCGATTCATCACTGTGCCTATACGCCCTGTTTCCGGCGCGAAGCGGGTAGCTATGGCCGAGACACCAGTGGCATCATGCGATTGCATCAGTTTAATAAAGTAGAGCTGGTTAAATTTGTCCACCCCGATCGATCGGCCGATGAGCATGAAGCATTGGTGAATGATGCAGAAGCAATTCTACAGTTGCTAAAACTACCTTATCGGGTGGTAGAGCTATGTAGTGGTGATCTGGGCTTTTCGGCACAAAAGTGCTATGACCTGGAAGTGTGGGTGCCGGCGGCCAATAAGTACCGCGAGATTTCCAGTTGCTCTAATTTTGGCGATTTCCAAGCGCGGCGGGCTAATCTACGCTTCAAAACCAAGGGCAAGAAAGGCACTGAATATTTACACACCCTGAATGGTTCTGGATTGGCGGTGGGTAGAACCATGCTGGCGATCTTAGAAAACTATCAACAGGCCGATGGACGGGTGTTGGTGCCGGAAGTTTTGCAACCAATCATGGGCAGAGAGTATCTTTAATGGCGCAGATTTATAAGTTACATCCCGAAAACCCCCAAACGCGCACGATCGATGCGATTGTCGCAGAGCTGCGGCGCGGCGCAGTGATGCTCTATCCCACCGATACAGTTTATGCGATCGGCTGTGATATGCAATCTAAACGAGCGGTGGAGCGGGTACGCCAAATCAAGCAGTTTTCTAATAATAAACCGCTTACTTTTCTATGCGAATCGTTATCTAATATTGCCCACTATGGCCATGTGAGCGACTCGGCCTATCGGATTATGAAAAGCTTGATCCCTGGCCCCTATACCTTCGTGCTGCCGACTACAAAGCTAGTGCCCAAAATAGTCATGGACCCCAAGCGCAAAACTACTGGTATTCGTGTTCCCAATCATCAAGTTTGTCTGGCTCTGCTGCGTCAACTCGGTAATCCAATTATTTCCACCTCTGCTAATTTGGATGCGGATACGGATGACATGGGCGATGCGATCAAAATGGATAAGCTCAAGCAAAAGCACAAAATCTGTGCCTTGCCTCAGGTGGAGCTATTTGACAATTTTGATAAGCTCGTGGATTTGATTATTGATGATGGTAGTGAACCTGGCGATCGAGTGTCTACAGTGCTGGATCTAACCAGTGATGAGCCGGTGATCATCCGCGAAGGTATGGGCGAGATAGCTTTTCTGACTGCCTGATGCTATCCCATTAGTTCACAAGTTCACAATAGAGCTAACTCTCTTCTTCGGCATATTGGCCAAAATACCTACCAACGCTGTAATAGCGAGTATCACAGGTTAGGCAACGGTATGGGAAAATCCTGACTACTGCAAAAAGAGTATCGCCAACTCCCTGACGGCGGGTGCGACGAATATACTCACTATCGCATTCGGGACATGAGGCTTTATTGGTTGTGAATTGAATCATGGTTCATGACATCTAGTTATGGGGCGCAGTTTCGGCAACATTGATGTTTCTGTGGCGATCGCTACCTTGGGCTATGGCGGTACAGAAGCGATCTAAGCAATTTAATTGAAGTGATTTGAAGTGGCGCTCAATTAGTTTTGCTAATACCTTAGCCTAAACTTTAGATTTACGCTAATAATCAACGATCGCTGATGTATTGGGTGCTTGGCTTGTGCTTGGCCAATATCAAATCTTGAAGCAAATTGCTTAATAACAACTAGTTAGTAACCTGGCTAAGATCAAATGTCTCTTGGCCTGATTTAATCTGCAAATCAGCATTAAATCTATTCCCAAGTTGCTTTTTCATTTTTTGATCTCTAGAAACAAATTTAGGCACACGGCTAGGAACGATAAAACAAAGTTTCTTTGACCTTTTAATATTCCTAGAAATTAAATTAATGGTGGAATCTATTTGTTCTAACGGCCTTATAAATATCACTACCTTTTAGCTCGACATACCCCTAATATGACAAACTAACAAACTAGGGGTAAGGATGTTAATTTCATCAATACCTCACAAAACAAACCGATGAATGATAGCAATTTGCATTATTGATAGTTCGTCAAGCCATCCTAAACAATCAGCAACACCGAAAACCCTATTGCTTGATCACACCCGTTTCGTTTTGAGCAGCTTAGCGTTGCTGAAATGGGGTAACTTTTGCGATCGAGATGTGTACTATTGCAACCAGAGCACTGATGCGATCGTTTTTTAGTAACTTAAGTTCCCATTTCTGACAATATCACCCTACTGGTTCAGCCAAGTGCGTGATTCTTTAGGCATGAACCTGGGCGATAGTAGGTATAGGGATAAATCAAGATAAAAGATAAATAGCTATTGACTGGGGCTACTTATTCGATGTACTAGCTTTGGAGATTGGACTAATGAGCAACCAAAATGAAACTCAATTACGCAAATATATAAATAAAACTTTAAACCTGAGCTTCTCTACGGAGCTAAGCGTAGAAGATAAATTGCAAATTATGGATTCAGCTTGGCAAGCCCAAAAACGGATATGGCAGGCTAATGAAATTCTGAATTAATCTAAATGCATCAATAATTACTTAATCAATTCAAATTTAATCGATTAAACAAAATAGGTGGGATTGCCATCCAGCTCAACTATTTACTTCCTAATAATTGCACCAATCATAATTACCCTAGTTGGTAAATTATTCCAGCTAATAATTAATAAAACTCTTGCAAAAGTTCAAGTAGGCGATCGGATAATCAGGATCTCAGTCGTTATTTGGGCGCTCTGCAAAGAAGTCTAATATATCTATATCCAGGAAATTAGAAACTGTGGAATCGACGAGATTGTAAGCGCTGCACCATCCACATGTAAAACTGGTAGAGGTTAGACAGATGACAGTTTGTATCACTTTTTTGGCAGTACTTGCCCTGACTAATATTTTATTTTCACAAATCTCATTTACTCAGCAAGGACTAGACCAAATTCAGTTGCAGCAGGTAGAAAATTACGATTTTCATGGCCAGAGCGCGAAAGCTTAATCAAAGCAAAGCGTTGCAATGGTGAGAGTTGTTTCCATTGATTTAAATTAATTTCAAGATCCAAAGTTTGAGCCTTATGAATCACCACTTCCGGTACTCGATTGGTGTTTAACCAGTCGGGCATGGGATCGATCGGCAGGTCTTTGGGGCGATCGCAACCACTGGCGATCACTAATGCACAGAGCTTTTCTCGATAGGCATAGATCTGTTGACTGGATTCGCAGGGTAGATTGGTTAGTTGCTGGCGATCGGTATGGCTCAATGAATGCCAATGTTGCAACTTGAGTTTGATACCACAAGTATCCAGCTTATAGCGAACCTGCATCGGAATGCAGCGCAATGACTTAATGAAATCTGCCTCGAAGTCAAAGGTGGTGGGATTTTGGTTATGAATATTATGACCAGGGCAGATAGTCTGTGCTTCTGGGTTAAGGGATTCCTCGATCGGTGGATGTGACATCATTGATTTTCCTAAAAATGATTTGGTTGCGAACTAGGCATATTGCTTCTCTAGTCAATGAAACCAGTTTCGATCGCTAAAGCCGATCGCAGAAATGGGGAAGTGATTAATTGGATTAATTGTTGGTTGAGCTACTGGGTCAGGGTGCCCGACATTTCTGTTTTGCGATCGGTTTGGGCTGAGACTTCCAAGTTTGAGAGAACCCGCAATCGCACCGCACAGGCTTTTAGTTCTGGTTGCAAAGAAATTGGATCTAAATCAGGGTGAGTCAACGAGTTAGCTTCGGCATCTTCTGCCCACAGTGCCCCCCAATGCATGGGTACGAACACCACCCCAGGGGCGATCGCCTTGGTGATCTTAACTGGGAACCTGGCCATCCCTCGCCGTGATTTCACTTCGAGCCAGCTTTCTGCCGTTGCCGCGATCTCCTCGGCATCACGGGGATGAATCTCGATAAATGGCTGGGGATGCATTTGCTGAATCTTCTTGATCCGGCCAGTGCGAGTCTGGGTATGCCAATGACCATAAAGCCGACCCACCGTTAATACAAAAGGATATGCATCATCAGTTGCCTCAGATAGACCGTTATTATGATTAATTCCAAATTTGGCGCGACCGTCGGCAGTATTGAACCGATAGTCTTGATAGAGTCGTTTAGGTTGGTTTGATCGCTGACTACTAGCCGGATGGGGCCATTGGGTCGGGCCTGCTTCGGTCAAAAGAGCATGGCTGATCCCCGATTGGTCGCAGGGGCGATCGCGGGTGATTTTCACAAATTCGGCATATACTTGCGCGGAGTTGGCGAACCGGAATTTATCCCCAAAGCCCAAGCGTCTGCCCACCTCGGCAAAGATCGCCCAATCATCACGGGATTCACCAATCGGTTGATGGAAAGCAGGACAAAGACTCACAAAGCGTTCGGAATTGGTCATCGTGCCAGTTTTTTCGCTCCATTGCGTTGCTGGCAATAACACATGGGCATAGGCTGAGGTTTCGATGGGGTAATAGGCATCTTGATAGATCGTGAAGGGCGATCGCCGGAGTGCGGCCTTAGTGCGTTCTAAATCAGGGAAGCTGACCGCTGGATTGGTGGCGGCGATCCAAAGCAAACCAATTTCATTATTTTCTAAGCCCCGTACAATGTCCCAGGCGCTGCGACCAGGGCGATCGCTAATTTGCCCCACCGGTAACCGCCAGAACCATTCCAGATCGGCACGGTGTTGAGGATTGGTCACACTCCGGTATCCCGGCAATAGATGGGCAAGGCCGCCTGCCTCTCTGCCACCCATTGCGTTTGGTTGCCCTGTCAAGGAAAATGGTCCTGCGCCAGGTTTGCCAATTTGGGCGGTGAGTAAGTGCAAATTAATGATCGCCTGAACCTTGGCCGTGCCCTGGGTCGATTGATTAATTCCCATCGACCACATTGACAATACACTGGCCGATTCACTCCAATAGCGAGCGGTGGTTTCTAAATCTTCAACCGTAATACCGCATATTTGCGCGACCCGCTCCGGCGGATAGTCTTTGACTAAGGTGGCAAATTCTTCAAAGCCATTTGTGTGTTGAGCAATAAAAGCTTGATCCTGTTTGCCCCATTGCAACAGTAAATGGGCGATCCCATTGAGCAAGGCAATATCACTACCAGGTTGAATTGCCAGATGTAAATCAGCAGCCTCAGCAGTTGGCGTACGGCGGGGATCGACCACAATCATTTTTACCTGCGAATTGCTTTTGTGGTGTTTGCGCAGGCGATTAAATACGATCGGATGGCATTCAGCCGTATTCGTGCCGATTAAAAATGCACATTCGGTTTGCTCTAAGTCGTCGTAACAACAGGGTGGGCCATCGGCGCCAAAACTCTGTACATAGCCAGACACCGCCGAAGACATGCATAGCCGTGAGTTGGCATCAAAGTTATTGGTGCCTAAGCAACCCTTAAATAGTTTTTGCGCGGTGTAATAGTCCTCGGTTTGGAACTGGCCAGAACCATACATACATAGGCCATCACTGCCCAGATTGCGGCGCACCTGCTGGATTTTGGCGACGATCAAATCCAGGGCAGCATCCCAACTGGTCGGTTGAAATGGTTGATCCAAACGATCGCGCACCATTGGTTGCATTAGGCGATCGACATCAACTGACTCAATAATTGTGGCTCCTTTAACACAGACCATCCCCTGACTGGAAGGGTGACTGCGATCGCCACGGACTTTCCAGCCGCTTAAATCATTATTGCTATTGTTCTGACCAACTACCTCCAAACCACAGCCTACGCCGCAGTAAGGACAGAGCGTCTTTACGGTGTCCATTCAAAGTTAATGTTTATATGTAGAGTTATATATTTTAGATTATTAGATTATTAGATTCACGGCCAATAATGCGCCGATTGTTAATTAGTAATTAGCTATTTAGGAACCTCTTAGATCGGCCTAGATGCATCTAGGCATTACGCCACTTTGGGTGACTAGATCACTTAGTAATCTGGTGAGCATGGCGATGATAGAGGAAGTCCAGGGCTTCATTACGCAGATTAAAGTAATCTGGGTTTTCCATCATCCTTGCCCGATCGCGGGGGCGTGGGAAATTCACCTCCAGTATTTCGCCAATTTTGGCAGCGGGGCCATTGGTCATCATCACTACCCGATCGGCCAGGAACAAGGCTTCATCAATGTCGTGGGTGATCATCAACACTGTTACCCTATGGTCGCGCCAGATATCGAGCAACTCATCCTGTAATTCTTCCCTGGTAATTGGATCGAGTGCCCCAAATGGCTCATCTAAGATTAAAAGCTGGGGCTTGATTGCCAGGGCTCTAGCGATCGCTACTCGCTGCTTCATCCCACCGGAAAGTTGCTCTGGCAGTTTATCGGCAGCTTCCATTAAATCCACCAATGCTAGATTCTCATGGACGATCGCTACTTTCTCTGGCTTAGAAAGATCAGAGAAAACTGAATCCACCGCCAGATAAATATTCTCAAACGCAGTCTTCCAAGGTAATAGCGAATAGTTCTGGAACACCATCATCCGATCGGGGCCTGGTTCGCTTATTTTTTTTTGGCCAACCATAACCGTACCGGTAGTTGGCTCTAGGAACCCCGCTACCATATTCAAAAGAGTTGATTTACCGCAGCCAGAATGACCAATCAGGCAAATAAATTCTTTCTCCTGCACGGTCAATTCCACATCTTCCAGAACGGTGTAAGAACCTTCTGGGGTCGGATAGACTTTGGAAACTCCAGTAATCTCTACGAAAGGTTGGCGATCGCTCATCACATCTGGCTGGGCAATTGGTTCGTTTATGGTTTGCATGGCTATTGGCTAGTATTCAGCTATTACTTAAGTCGGGGAGGATCAACAAATTTTGTACTGGTAATGGGAAAATTTAGATCTATGATTGGTCATTACTAGTGGGACTTGAGTTGTATTTATATTTGCATAGCTTAACGTGAATTATCCGGTACAAATGTGTCTAATTTGTACCCATTAATTTGTAACTAGGGTTATCGCCAAGGTCAATCGCGCCCATCTCATCAACTAGGATCTCCATCACCTTAATGTCACCCTTGATTGCCAGACTATCCAGATATTGGATTGGATTGCTAGCATCAAAAGTAATCCCGTCAAAAAACTGGATTTGCTTGCGTTCTGGTCGGCTTTCGCTATATTCGAGTTGCTTTGCTGCTGCTGAGAACACATCGGTTTGACAGATTAGCTCGATTACCTCGACCCAGTTTTTGGGGAAAGGTACAATACCCCATCGCGCCATCTCGGTCATTACCCACAACATTTCGGAGCGATCGGGATAGTTGGTGCCATCCACATAAAACTGGTTGTAGCGATTGAGATTAACTGGTTCTTGAGCTTGGCTATAGCGATAGGGATCAATAAACCCAACTCTGGTATAGGCTGGATCAGAACCAACATAATCAGAGCGACAAATCAACTCTAAGATCTCTTCTCGATTGCGGCGATCGTCACAGTAGGCACAGGCTTCTAATAGGGCTTTCACTAAGGCTATATGGGTTTTGGGATATTTATAAGCCCAATCTTCGCGCACCCCTAGTACCTTTTCCACATGCCCTGGCCAGAGATCAATATCCGTTGCCAGCACTGTGCCCAAACCTTCATGGACTGCGCGTGAATTCCACGGCCCACCAACACAATAGCCATCAATGTTGCCAGAGCGCAAATTAGATACCATCTGGGGCGGCGGTGTAACGGTCAGGTTCACATCCCGATCGGGGTCAATTCCACCAGTGGCTAGCCAATAGCGCAACATTAAATTATGCATCGAAGAAGGATAGACCATCCCCAAGGTATGGAGGCGATCGGGATCGGCACTGATATAGGCTTTAAATGACTCTAAATCCCGCACGCCCTGATCATATAGCTGCTTACTCCAGGTGATCGCATTGCCATTGCGCGATAGCACCATTGAAGTTCTAATCGGTACAGGTTTTCCGGTCATGCCCGCGCCCAGAGTCATAGCGATCGGCATTCCCGCCAGCATTTGCGCTGCATCAATTTGGCCAGACGCAATACTCTGGTCTAAAACTTTCCAGTTGGGCGTTCGCACCAGATGTACATCAGTGAGGCCATGTTTCTTGAAAAAGCCTTTTTCATGAGCCACCACAAAGGGGGCGCAATCGGTGAGGGGAATAAAGCCGATTTCTAAGTTGACTTTCTCTAGTCCATTCCCTGCCACTACATCAGATTTCAGTGCTTTGCGTTTTTTGGCGCGTTTTTGTTGATTTAGGAAATAAATGATTTCGCCGCGCAGACTGTAGTAGTTGGGATGATTTACTACTTCCATGCGTCGGCGTGGGCGCGGAATCGGTACTTCTAAAATTTGACCAATATGAGCTTCGGGGCCATTGGTTAGCATAATGATCCGATCGCTCAGCAAGAGAGCTTCGTCGGCATCATGGGTAACCATAATACAAGTGACCTGATTTTCCTGACAGATTTGCATCAACTCTTCTTGCAAACCACCACGGGTTAGGGCATCTAGGGCACCAAATGGTTCATCGAGTAATAATACCTTGGGGCGAATTGAAAAGGCACGGGCGATCGCTACCCGTTGCTTCATCCCACCGGAAAGCTGCTCTGGTAGTTTGTCGGCGGCAGGGGTCAGCCCTACCATATTAATATGCTCTGCCACTACCTCTTTCCGTTCTGCCTTAGACAGGTTGGTTAAAACCGTATCTACGGCCAGGGCAATATTCTCGCGCACCGTTTTCCAGGGCAAAAGCGAATAGTTTTGGAAGACCACCATTCGATCGGGACTGGGTTCTTTTACTTCAAACCCTTCGAGCACAACACCGCCTCTGGTGGGGCGATCAAGCCCAGCAATAATATTCAGCAAAGTCGATTTGCCACAACCAGAGTGACCGAGCAGGCTCACAAATTCACCCTGTTTGATTTTTAAATCGATATTTTTCAGCGCAATATATTGCCCGCCATCAACCAGTGGGAAGGTTTTGGAAACGTCATCGATCTCAACAAATGCAGCCATAGTTCCTAATCGGCGTTTTCAACCGGAATAAACGGTGGTGGGCAGGAAAGATATAGAAAAGATATAGAGTGGAAGCAATTAATTATTTTGTGAATTGCCGTCAATCAAACCATAAGTGGGGCAATCGATCGACGGCAATATTCTAACTAGTGCATCGGGCAAATTTAATAATCTAATAGCCTCATATCTTACTTTAAGCAAGCTTAAGATTACCGTTCAGCATGATCATTTTTATTTGCCCATAACTTATCAACAATCGCTGCTGCTATCTGAACTGCTATCTGACGGCATAAAAACGAGGGCGACTAGCTCTAATATCAAAGCCATTGAGGTAGCCCACTGGATCGCTAGGATCGAACTCACGGCCATCGATAAAGACCGAAGCTGGTTCAATCTTCATCCGATCGCTAGGAATATCCATACCCAATGCACCAGCTACTTCTTCGTAGATCGCATAGGGATAGATCCGATTGATGATTTCATCGGCATCGGCGGGATATTCCGTCATGTCGATCTGATTCCAGCGAATCATTTGGGTCAGCAGCCACACACCATGGGAAGTCCAGGGATAGTTGGCGTGGTCTGGTTTTTTGAGATATTCGGTGTCAATGTGATGGAACAAGTTGAAGTCAGGGATCGGCGTGGTGCGATCGACTTCATCAAAACCGCCATAGTTATAGGTTCCAGTCATGGATGCCTTGGCATAGTCCACCTTAGCATTTACATAGGGGCGACCGGAAATGATTTCCACTACTTCGAGGCGATTCTCCATCACATCACAATACTGGCAGGCTTCAATCACGGCGGCTACCATTGCTCTTGCTGTGTTGGGGTTTTCCTCAATCCAGCTTTCCATTGTACCCAGCACTTTTTCCGGGTGACCATTCCACACGTCTCGATCGACGGTAGCAGTAAAGCCAACGCCATCAAATACTGCCCGCTGGTTCCAGGGTTCGCCCACGCAATAGCCATCCATCGTGCCCGCCTTCATGTTCTCTACCATCTGGGGCGGTGGAATCACAATCAGCTTCACATCGTTTTCTGGATCAATGCCCATGGCCGAGAGCCAGTAGCGGGTATTGTAGTTGTGCATCGATGAGGGGAATACCATCGCAAAGGTGGGTGGCTCTGGGAAACCATTGATATATTCGCGGTAGGCCGTACCAAATTCATCAAAGCTGCCGTATTCGATCGAAGGGCGAATTCCTGCATCCCAGGCATTTTTGGAGAGGGTCATGCCGTTGCCGTTTAGATCTAGCATCATCAGCGATCGCATCGGTGCTTTATCTGGCCCTAGCTCTGTTAGCATCGGCATCCCACACAGGGCATGGGAGGCATCCAGACGACCCTGGATCAAACCATCCCTAACCGTGGCCCAGCTTGCTTCCTTGCTGATTTCCACATTCAGGCCATATTTCTCGAAGAAGCCTTTTTCCTTGGCGATCACCAGTGGAGCGCAGTCGGTGAGCGGAATAATGCCGATCGTTAGATCAGTTTTTTCCAAGGAGCCAAAGTCCACTGCATCAGAGGCAGCAGTTTCCGCAGGGCTGGTACCAGGATCGGTACTAGTGGGAGCTGTTTCATTACTCCCAGGACTACAGGCTGCAAAGGTAAAACCAGCGGCGGCTAGACTTGAATATTTAATGAAATTACGGCGATCCATATATTTTGTCTTGTTCTCCTTAAACCAGATATTTCTAGAATAGCTATCACACAAATTAACAAATTAGCAGTATGGCAGAGGCCTAAACCTGACTGACAAGTTAATCTCGGTCATAACAGAATATTCGCAATGTTCGCAATAACATAGATACCTCGATCGCTACTTAACTTTCCGATTACTAATCACTGATTCTTTAAAGATCAAAGATAAAAACTTAAGATCATCAAAGACATCAAAGACTAGGCTTTACCAACATTTGGCTTCCAACGACCGACCACAATTTTTTCGATTTGGGCGATCGCTTGGTCAAGGAACAAACCAACGATACCAATGATAATCAATGAGAAAATTACCAAACTGATTTCGCCAGTATTGTAAACATCCCAGACAAAGAAGCCAATACCAGTACCACCAGTGAGCATTTCCGCCGCTACAATTACCAGCCACGCTGTACCCAGACTCAAACGCATACCAGTAAAGATGTAGGGCAGAGTAGAAGGAATCATAATATCTTTAATAATCATCCATCGGCTCAAGTTCAGCACCCTAGCTACATTCCAATAGTCATTGGGAATACTCTGGGCACCAAGGGCTGTATTGATTAAAGTTGACCAGATCGACGTAACAACAATTACAAATACGGCTGCCGCATAGGGAATAAATGAACCTTCACCAAAGGCGGCAAAGATGGTTAAGCCAACTGGCAACCAGGCCAAAGGTGAGATCGGCTTACCCAATTGAATCAGCGGGCTGGCGATTTTGGCAGCAACTCTATTTGTACCGATCAAAAAACCAAGGGGAACAGCAATGATGGTGGAGATCGTAAACCCAACCGCAACTCGCCCCAAACTATAAAGGGTGAGGAAGAAGATTCCCTCATCGCCATTTTTAGTGGAGAAGAAGTTCTGCATGTAGGGAATGCTATCCTGGAAGGTTTGGATCGGATCGGGCAGCTTACTAATACTGTCCTGGGTCAACTTCGCTAATATGCTCCAGATAAACAATACGGCCGCAAAACCGATCAAAGGGAATGCAATATTAGCAACTAGTTTGCCGATCTTAAATGGTCGTTTGCGCTTAGCCGTTGTGGGGGTAACTGCACTTGTCATAGTTATCTACGCTATCTACTCGATCGCTACTGTTCTGTTCCATTTTGAATTTTAGAATTCATTTGTTGTTGCTAGCATTTAGTCAGGCTAGGACAACTCGATGCAGCTACATTAACTCTTGGCTAGATTCTGATCTAAATATTTCAAGGGTATCCACTCAACAGTCAAGCTTAAATTGAACTATACTTTGGGAAGCTTCGGGAAGCTTGAGCAATACTTGAGCCATAAAAAACAGGAACTAGCTTGTGTTGCTTACTTAGTAGCTTAATTCAGGTAGCTTAATCAGCTTAAACCACCTTATCCTGAGCATTAAAATGTTGCTTCATCAAGTCTTTTAAAACATCCTTGAGATCATCGCAGGCGATCCCTTTCATTGTTCGTTCACCCAAGACAGCGTCCTTACCAACCTTGCCACCCATATAAATATCAACCCCTTCGGTTATCTTGCCATCTTTGCGCACCTTCGTTCCCATTAGGCCAATATCCGCCACCTGTGGTTGGCCACAGGAATTGGGGCAACCAGTCCAGTGAATCCGGATTGGTTTGGCTAGTTCTAGTTCTTGGTCAAGCTCCTGGGCAATCGCCAGGGCACGTTGTTTCGTTTCCACCAAAGCAAAGTTACAGAATTGTGAGCCGGTGCAAGAAACCAGGGCTCTAGTTAGGGGGGTAGGGTCGATCGAGAACTGGTCTAATAGTGGCTCAGTTAGCAACGCCTCTAGGCGCGAATCAGGTACATCGGGAATAATTACATTCTGCTCAACCGTGAGCCGCATTTCGCCACTGCCATATACCTCAGCCAGCCGAGAAAGCTCAAACATATGATCGGCTTGGAGTCGTCCTACGGGGATATGCAAGCCAACGTAGTTAAGCCCCGGTTGCTTTTGGGCATGAATACCAATGTGGTCACGCTTTTCCCATTCGATTTCGTCTCTGGGAGCAGCGGCCACGAGCGAATGCCCCATATATTGTTCCACTTCGGCGCGAAACTTTTCAATTCCCCATTCATCAATCAACCACATTAGTCGTGATTTCTGGCGATTGGCACGTAAACCATAATCACGGTAGATCACCAGGATCGCCTCGCAGATTGCTACCACATCCCTGGGATCGGCCCAAACATTTAAAGGCACCGCTGCCGCACAACGCTTGGCGGAGAAAAAGCCACCGACCAAGACATTAAAGCCGATCGGCGCACCTTCAATCCCCTCTTTGAACGCAGGGATAAAGGCAATATCATTGATCTCAGCATGGATCGAATTATCCCGACAACCACCGATCGCAATATTGAACTTACGGGGCAAATTGGTAAAGGAAGGATTGCCCTTGCCACCATTGGTGATCATGTCTTGAACTTTGCGCACTAGGCCACGAGTATCAATCAACTCACTGGCTTCTAGCCCAGCCACCGGCGAACCAGTGATGTTACGCACATTGTCCATACCCGATTGCACCGAAGTAAGACCAACTTTATCAAGCCGCTTGAAAATATCAACAATGTCTTCAAGCCGAATCCCCCGCAGTTGAAGATTTTGGCGGGTGGTAATATCAGCACTGCCGTCATCGCCATACTGTTGCACCACTTCAGCCATAGTGCGCATTTGTCCACTGGTAATCACACCATTGGGAGTGCGCATCCGTAACATAAACTTACCGGGGGTAACCGGCCTGAAAAATAATCCCAACCACTTGAGGCGGTGGTTGCGATCGGTCTCGTCCATTGCTTCCCAGCCAATTTGGGTGATTTGCTCTAATTCTTGAATCAATTCAAGGCCATCTTTCTCGGCTTTGAACCTCTCAAATTTGTTCATCTTGGCAGAGGTGGCTGTATTGGTCATATTAATTGCTCCCTCAAGTTTCTCAGTCTTCTGTATATCTGAATTCAGGGCTGTCGATCGTTTAAGCTGGACATTTCAACCCTTAACTTGGTTAGCTCAGCCTCTAATCGAGTGGTCAAATCAAGATTGAGGCAATGATTATTAAGGACAAAGCAGGATATCAACATTTATGGCAATGATGTCAGATAACATTAAAATTAAGTTATTTTGCGCGAACATTAAAAAAAGTAGCTTTTTATACACCAATCAGGATTTGATGCGCTTTATGCATGATTTAAATCCGTTTTTGGCGCTAATAAATTGGCAAAGGTGTTTTCAAGCTGACGATCGAAGCTTAGAATTTGATCGCAAGTTACTAAGACTTAACTTTAGGTAAATCTAGTTGCAAGTTGAGCAAAGTGGCATAGTCAAAAATGATCAAGGATGGGAATTGGCAATTACCTGAGCATTTGGCTTGCCTGTAGCATTTATTTTATATTTATTGCCTTTTAGCTAAACTATTGTAGTAATAATTATGTTAGAGAGCGCCGCAAAGCTGATTGAGGCTGGGGAAAGGGCTGATCAAGAGGAGCATGTCAATACTATGCTCACAGCTTTGAGCAAGGGGGATTTCCAGCAACGCTGGGAGCTAGCCAAGCAAATCGTGAAGCTGGGGGAGTCAGTAGTTTTGCCTCTGGCTGCATTAATCGAGCAGACAGCCACGAGCGATCCCGATTTATGCTGGTTCGCGGCCAGAATTCTCAGTGAATTTGATCATCCAGTGGCAATCACTAGCCTGGTCAGTCTGCTCCATGTCAATGACGAGGATTTAAATGCGATCGCGGCTGATGCACTGGGCAAGCTGGGCACAAGTGCGATCGTGGCTTTAACCCAGCAGTTGCAAGACCCTAAAACTAGGCTGCTCACAGTTCAAGCATTTGCCTGTATTCAATCTGCCGAGGTGATCGCCCCGCTGCAAACCGTGGTTAATGATCCCCAGCCAATGGTTAGAGCTATGGCGATCAAAGCGCTGAGTAATTTCCCGGATCGATCGATCATACCGCTCCTGGTTGCGGCCATAACCGATCCAGCCAACATGGTCAGACGTGAGGCAGTGATCGGTATGGGTTTGGTTGCGGTCAGATGTAAGCAAAAAGTTGAATTTGGTCTGGTTGACTACTCCCTTGATCAATTTGCTAACTTACTTGCCCCCCTGCTATTTGATCTCAGCATTGATGTGGCCAAACAGGCGGCGATCGCTCTGGGTAGAGTTGGCAATGATCTGGCAGCACAAAAGTTGTTTCAATTGGTCCAAGCCCCACAAATACCAGAACTACTAAAAATCCAGGCGATCCGTTCGCTGGGGTGGATCAATTCAAGTCAGGCACTTGCTTACCTGGGAGAATTGATTAATTTAGACTCACTAGACTTATTAGACTCAAAACAACTATGCCATGAGGTGATCAGCAGTATTGGCCGCATCGATCGCCCAGAGTTGATTGCAGCTACCGCAGATATTCTAATCGCACAACTAAGGGCAAATCGTCCCAGCACCAGGCAGCCAGTAATCCAGCGCCAGATCGCCCTGAATCTGGGTCTGCTGGGCGATCAACGTGCCTTAGAACCTTTGATTGAATCCTTGGCCACAAGCGATCTTAGTACCCAACTGCACATAATTAGAGCGCTCAAACGGCTTAATCCCCAGCTTGCCCATCAGCGTCTCTTGGCTATTGTTGAAGTTCAAGATACAGCAACGGCACTCCAGGCTGGTGTAGCGATCGCCCTGCGTGAATGGCCACATAAGTAATTAAGTAATGTGGAATTTAGTTGTTTGAGCTGGCTGAATGTATCAAGCCTTACAAAGCCGTACCCCACGATCGGTTAGCTTCAAATAACTGACAAAAATGTAAATTAGGCAGCCAACTGATGAGAATTGAACAGTTGCAAGCCTTTTTGGCTGTGGCTGAAATGGGCGGATTTCAACAAGCAGCTAAGAAGTGTGGCGTAACGCAGTCGACCATAAGTCGTCAAATTCAGGGACTAGAGGCAAGTCTTGGTCTACCTCTATTACATCGCACTGCCCAGGCAAAGCTGACCATTGGTGGTGAGCGTTTATTGCCCTATGCCCGCAAGATTTGTAAGAGTTGGGATGTGGCGGCTGAGGAAATCTCGGAGTTACTTGATGGCAAACAACAGGAATTGTGCATCGCCGCGATTCATTCGGTTTGCACCCATTATTTGCCACCAGCATTGAAGCAGTTTTGCAAAAGCTATCCTGTGGTACAGTTGCGGGTTACTGCCCTGGGCAGCGATCGCGCCCTGAAGGTGCTCAAAGATGGCCTGCTAGATGTGGCGATCGTAATGCAAAATCGTTTCCTTACCAACAGTTCTGAAATGGTGATGCAACCATTATTCGAGGAGCCGATCGAGGTTCTTTTGGCCACAGACCACCCCCTTGCCCGCCATCGTCATAGTGTGACTTGGGCAGAATTAGCCAAATATCCCCATGTAGTTTTTAAAGATGGCTATGGAATGCAACGCCTGGTGCAGGATCAATTTGCCCAGCGTGGTCTAGATTTACGGATGGCTTTGGAATTAAATGCACCCGATGCCTTTCGCGGTGTGATCAGGCAAGGAGAGATGGTGGCAATCTTACCTCGCTCAGATTTACTCGAAGCCTATCAAGACCCAACTTTAGCAGTGCGGAAAATTGAAACCGATCCAACTACCAGTAATGGCCAGAAAACTACCCTTACCCGCAAAATCGTGATGGTGACCACCAGCGATCGCCTGCAAATTCCACCGATTAAGTTCTTCTTTGATTTAGTATGTAGTACCTTTACGGAGCTGCGAACCCTAGCCCACAAATCAGGGGAGCTTGCCAATGCTACTGTTAATTTAGATGATCTAGAGGCAAATACCAAAGATTTAGCATTGCTAGTCAACTAACTCAGTTATGTGGCAAGATAGTCGATCGCCGTCGTAACAAGTAAGCAAACTACATATGAGCAAGGAGTTTCGGGAGCTGCTGCGTAAGGTTGGCAGCGGAACCCACACCAGTAAGTCGTTGTCTCGCCAGGAAGCGGCGCAGGCAATGCGGATGATGCTGTTGCAAGAGGCAACTCCGGCTCAAATTGGCGCTTTTATGATCGCCCATCGGATCAGACGGCCAACCGGTCTCGAACTAGCTGGGATGTTGGATGCCTATGCTGAACTAGGCCCCCAACTAACACCATTAGAGCTAGTAGATCGAGATGCTAATGATGATCGCCCTGTGATTGTGTTGGGTTCGCCCTATGATGGCCGATCGCGCACTGCCCCAATCAGCCCATGTGTTGCTTTAATCTTGGCGGCGGCAGGTTGCGCCGTAATTATGCATGGTGGCGATCGGATGCCCACCAAGGAAGGTCTGCCTCTGGTTGATGTCTGGCAAATGTTGGGTACCAACTGGCACGATTTAACCCTGGATCATGTACAGGAACTCTTGACCGAAGTGGGAATTGGCTTTGTCTATTTGCCCAAGCATTTTCCCCTTGCTCAAAACTTAGTGCCTTACCGTGAACAGATTGGTAAACGCCCACCGATCGCTACGCTGGAGCTGATCTGGTCGCCCTATCAAGGAGATGCCCATATTTTTACTGGGTTTGTGCATCCACCCACCGAAAAGATGATCCGTACCGCGATGGCACTGCGGGGAGTGAAACGATTCACCACGCTCAAAGGCTTAGAAGGAAGCTGCGATCTCCCTTGCGATCGCACCGCCATAATTGGGATTGGCGAAAATACGTTTAGCCAGTTACCAAGTGATCCAGCAGATGAAGAATTGGAGCAACATCTAGAACAATCATTTAGCCGATTGAACATTTCACCAAGGGATTATGGTTTTACTTGCCATGATATTGCTCTGACACAATTGAACGATCACCCAGAATTGATGCTCGCAGCCTTGGCTGATAAATCTGCCCATTTTCAAGCAGTAATTGTTTGGAACGCAGGTTTTTATCTCTGGCGCTGTGGCGTTTGCCCCACCATTGAAGCGGCGATCGACAAAACAAAGACAATGCTGCAACAAGGTAAAATAATCGCTAAGCTAGAGCAATTGCAAGGGGCGATCAATTCGTTGCGAGTGGGTGTTTGAGAGAATGAATAAGAATCATATTCCACCTTGAGCGATCGTTGCAATCGAGTTTCATCACCGTGAACAAAAATTATGCCAAGCCATCAAGGTAGCTCTAATCTGGCGGTGCTGATTTTGGCTGGCGGCCAGAGCAAGCGGATGGGTACAGATAAGGCTTTACTTGTGTGGCAGGGACAACCGCTCTTGCAGCGGGTAGCGACTGTAGCAGCTACTTGCAGTGAGTTTATTTATATTCTTACGCCCCGAGCGCGGATTGAAACTTATCAACAAGCGATCGCTAACCCAAACCTTACTAACAATCCCCAACCGATCGAGCCAGTAGAACCATATCAATATCAATGGATAGCGGAATCACAATCGGGACAGGGCCCAGTTGTTGCCCTGGTGCAGGGAATGCAAGCAATCGCAAATCATAAGCCACAAATTGAATGGCTCTTAGTCCTAGCCTGCGATTTACCTCTGCTCAATTTTGAGATTCTGAAAGGTTGGATTAAGGATTTAGCAGCGATCGCGCCCTCTTACTTAGCATACGTTCCCAAGCTGGGCGATCGGTGGGAGCCTCTGTGTGGGTTCTATCGAGTTGGCGCGGAGGAATCCTTGAGCAGTTTTTTGGTGGCCGGAGGTAAGTCTTTTCAAAAATGGCTGGATCGGGTTGAGGTAGAGGCGATCGATCTGGATATTACTCACAACCAGGAAGCGATTGAAATGCTACACAACTGTAACAATCCTGAGGATCTCTGTTAGCAATTTTTCGAGTGTAGCTTATTAGCTAATCATTAATCATTCCTCGTCTACCGTTCATCATCAGGCAGCATAATCTTATACCTAGTGCATCTTCAAGAGACTTCTTTTGCATGAATGCCTCAAGATCCCAACAGTCAGGGCATTGCTTGCACAACATCTCGCTTGAAACAGCACTAGGCAATAATCAAAAAACATACAATCGAGGATTTACTTTTGCTTGCTAAAAAAGTTAGTCTATAACTAACTGAGCTATGTGTGACTTGCTAAAGATTAGCTTATCCTATGACCTAACAATTCGATATAGGTTTGTGGCATTCAACTATCAATATGTAGATTGTAAATCAAGAAAATTGCCTAGTCATATTGCCTGGAAAAGTCCTCCATTGCAGGAAGCATTGTTGGAAATACGTTTTGAGCCCGTAAATGATTACGCTATTTACGCTGGAGGAATGGCTTTGGGATTAAAAGAAGATTTCCCCATCTCGGAGAAGCTCGCCATGGCGGAATTTCCTGGTCTTCCTCCAGGAATCGTTATGCATAGATTTTTTAACGAAGAAAAAAGTTTACTCTTCCAAACAGGAAACGATATTCTAAGTGTTAATTCAACAAATTATAAAGGATTTAACTTATTTGTTGAAAGTATCAGGAATGTTTTGACAAATGCTAGGAAATTTGTATCTTCAAGCAAAATTAACAGACTTGGCCTCCGATACATTAATAATCTATCGAAATCTACTAATCCACTATCGACTCTAAATGTAAATTTGCCGTTTGAGCATATAGACATAAATCGCAGCAAAGAGATTCTTTTCAGGCAAGTATCCCAAGAAGACAATGAAATTATTCTTTCGGTTAATGTCTCTTCTTCTGAACCAACAAGAAAACTTATACTAGATATAGACGCATTTCACTTCCCAGATAATATAGATTGGGATATTGACTTGATTGTAGGTTGGATTGATACAGCACATGAAGCTATTTATGCAAACTTTGAAAAGTTAGTTTCCCCAGAAGAAAAGGAGATAAGGAAATGACTTATACTGCTACATCATTATTCACGAATGATGAATTACCTCTTATCCCAGAATATACCAAGCATTGGGCAGGTATTTTTATATCGGCAGCTTTAGCCACTTTTTCTGCTTCAACCATAGTTGAGACCCCCATCCCAAGGCTCCGTGATACTTCAGTTTCACAAAGTGATGGTACTGTAAAGCCATACCAAAACGGCATAGACTCACAGACAAGAGATGCTTTAACGGATTTTGCTTTGGAGCTTTGCAAGATCAGCTACTCAATGCCTGATGATGAGTTAGATAAGCTGCATGAAATGCTAATTTCTGAATCTGAGCCAGGCTTGCCATATTTCTAGAAAAATGCTCGACGATCCCACTGCTGAACTTTTTCTTCTGTTGAAGAATTATCCAATTGAAACATCAATAGAGCAATTTAAATCATCAAACTCCTTATCTATATTACGCAGCCCTCTGGAACAGTGGACTCAGGGGGATATTATTTCGGAAGTTCCATTTTTGATATTTGCAGGAGATGGCAAGCCAAGTATATTTAAAGCTCCTGGTATTACACTCACAAATACTTGTGATTTGGTAAGGCGAGATTATGTATCATTTTGCCCATGCATTTCAGCTTCTAAACTTGAGAGATCGCCTAATTATACTGACATACTAAAGCAAAAGGTTTTTGAGTTTTTCTATATTGGGAGATCTGATATAGGGGATGAATTAATTGTGTTTCTTAGTCAACCCATGAGTTTGAGAAGGGATAGGGTTATTAAAAGCATGGAAAACAGCGCTATTAAACGAGTTAATTCCTTAACCCAATTTGGTTGGTACTATTTTATTACAAAGTTTTCGATTAAGTACTTTCGTCCTGATGACCCAACAACAATGGAAAGTAGGGGCTAGATATCCTGAACCGCCCCCACTAGTTTCCAGCTCTTGAGATAGTAATTAGTTCACTACTGACACCTCATGGCTAAAAAATAGCTAGAGATTCTCGATCGCCACCGGCTCAATTTCCTCCGCCAACGGGAAGCCAAACACCTGGGAATAAAAATAAAGTTCTGCTTCCAGGGTACGTTTAATATTCGCTGCCTGCCGGAAGCCATGTTGTTCGCCCTCGTATAGCACATAGGCCACCGGGATGCCCTTTTGCTTAATTGCTGTCACCATCATTTCCGTTTGATTGGGCGGCGTAATTTTATCCTCAGCGCCTTGGAAGAAGATCACTGGACAGGCAAGCTGATCTACATGGTGAATTGGCGATCGCGCCTCATAGATTGCCTTTTGCTCTGGATATGCACCCACAATACTATCCAGGTAACGCGATTCAAACTTGTGGGTTTCCTTGGCCAAAATTTCCAGATCGCTCACACCATAGTAAACCGCCCCGGCCTTAAACACATCCCGGAACGTTAGCGCTGCCAGGGTAGTATAGCCACCTGAGCTACCACCCACGATCGCCATGCGCTCAGGATCAACCAGTTGGCGATCGGCTAAATACTTAGCGCCATTAATACAATCATCAATATCCACAATGCCCCACTTACCATTCAAGCGTTGCCGATATTTACGGCCATAGCCAGTGCTACCACCATAGTTAACATCCAACACCGCAAACCCACGGCTAGTCCAATATTGGATCTTGAGGCTGAGGGCATTTGAAGTAGCAGCAGTGGGGCCGCCATGACTGCGTACGATCAGCGGTGGTTTTTCGGTAGCGGGAGCCTGAAAATCTTTATTTACTGGAGCATAGAAGAAGGCAAAGGCAGTTTGATTATTTTCAGTGGGAAATTCAATTTCCTGCGGTATGGAAAGATAGCCATTATCGATCGCCACCTTGCTAGAGGTTTTGAGTTCTTGATCCTGGTTCGTGGTCAAGTTCAAATGCACGATCGCACTAAACTCAGTCGGCTGACCACCTATGAATGCGACATTCTCGCCGATCGCATGGAGTGAGCCCATACTGGTGTAATCAACCTGTAAATCCTGCATTACATTTTTGCTCAGATTAAAGGTCGCCAGATGCCAGCGTCCCTGTTGGGTATAGCTGCAAACTAATTTGGTGCTGGAGATAAAAGCATAGGTGGACATGCCAAATACCCACTGCGGCAGGCCAAACTCAGCGGTAGTCGGCCAGATTGCTTCGACTTGATTATTGCTGTAGCGATATAAATTCCACCAATCGTTACGATCGCTGACAAAAAATAACACACCATCGGGCGACCATTGGGGCTGAAAAATTGATTCAGTATTACTACCTGCAACTAACTGCGGATTGGCCAGGGTATGATCGGTCTGAAAATCTGCGATCGATAGTTGGGTGCCATCCCAGGGCATATTGGGGTGCTGCCAGCTCAACCAGGCTAGTTGGCTGCCATCCGGCTTGAGGGTGGGATTTGAATAAAAATCTGCGCCCTTAACCAGGATCTTAATATCACTGCCATCGTGGCAATTAATGCTAACGATCGTATTAACTGCTTCCCCATCGCCGCTGTGGTCTTCCCGCACACAAATTAACCGTTGCCGATCGCGGTCGAGGCACATATCGGCATAACGAAAATCACTGTTCTCTGGGGTGAGGGGTTGCGGCTCGCCAATGCGATCGCCAATTTCCTGCTTATAAATACGTTGATCGCTAAAGTTAACAAAATAAATCGTGCTATCTGCCACCAAATATGCTCCACCGCCATATTCATGTACTCTGGTGCGCACATTAAATGGGGCTGGGGTAATGTCAACTATTTGCTGATTGGCACTATCCCACTGCACAAGCACATTTCTGCCTGCTTCTGCTGGTCTTGCTTCTAGCCAATACACATTAACTGGCGATTTATGGCAACTCAGAGCCATCTGGCCAAAGCCATTGGTTTGGGAGACTAACAGATCAGCAGTGATTGGGGATTTCCAGCTTCCATAGGGGGCTTCCTGAGCAGATCTTGCAGACATTAAATAAGCCTCTGTCAACTTTTAATTATTTTTTAACTTTTGTAATCTTCTTTCAGGATAGCCGATCGTTGCGAGTATATGTGCTTAGTGATCAAGTTAATTGGACAAAATCTGCGTTTAGGTATAGAGGTGCTCAAGGCTGGGTAAAAAGTGCTTGCTTGGAACGGATTAGTTTTAGTGGAAGTATTGGTTCAGGGCATTAGATCCTTTGCCAAGGAGACAGATTCAGCAAGTCTTTTAAAGCTTAGAGAGATCGCAATATACCCATAACAGCACTTTTCATGGGCGGGTAAATTATGGATCATGATGGGAGGTAATGAATCATTGCTCTGGTAGTCCTGGGCAACCGAAAACTAATTGGGATGAGCAAAAAAATAACCAGGCTTGGAGCTGGTCATGTCGTTCTAATTTATTAGGCTAATTTATTGGGTTTTTAGCATTATTTTTAGTCAAAGATAAAAAAGATCCATAGGTCATTTTCATGCCTATGGCCAGAATCCTAAAATCATTACAGCTTGCAGAAACACTAAATTTGGTTGGGTAATATTTCCTAGAGCCCAAACAGATCTTGCACCCGATCGATCGGTATTGCTAATAATTCTTCGGTCGCCAAGTATCAACATTAAAACTCGAATTGCTACCCCGTTGGTAGGCATGGCGTATTAAATAACCAGAGTTCTTGCAAATGGCTAGTTTGGGGCAAAAGAATCTTGTTCATAGCCTTTCTTTTAGCACCTCTGCAAGAAGTCTAGTAATTTACTCACCTCAACCAAGGTTATTTAATTTAATCGAAATTTAATCGAATTAATCAAAAAGCACTTTCTACCATTACTTGGCTCTAAACTACCCCGTTACCTTGTTATATGTATCATCAGGGGAATTCCGAGTATGGCAAAAACATCTAAATTAAGTTAATGAAGAGGATTTTAAGTTCTGGAGGCAATTAAAAGTTGTGCATCCAGGGATCGCATTGGGATTTACCCCCACCCCGATCGATGCTATTTAAGTCTAGAAAGAATGTTGGAATAAGGTATTTAAATACACTTTGGCGGCACTGCGATAGCTCCGCGAGGTATCCGTTGAACTACAGCTACCGTTTTGCAACAGAAACAATGACAAGGCTGCCGCAAACACCCGATCTTGATCCCAATCGGGATGTGTTTCCAGATAGCTTCTTAATGTTTCGTGCAACTCTTCGGGAATCTCCGCAAGGATACTAACCGTTGAATTCATAGGTTGATGACCCCTCTAATCAATTAATCAGTGAGTTAATTTGTTGGGTTAATACAGTGGGCTTTTATTCTGTGCCTAAAAATTTGCCTTGTCAATCTGAATCCTGTCTCATGGCTGCCCCAAAACTAAAGCACTTGACATTAAAGAATCGGTATTTTGAGGCTATTTCCGTTACATAAGTTAAATAGAGTTGAGTATACCGGCGATCTCCCCAGCCAAAATAGTTGCGATCGACTTAACTCCCATACCATCAGAGATGGATCCAAAAATGAAAAGATTAGGGCTGTGGAAAACTAATGCTTGCCTGTGGAAAAAGTAGCCGCACCTGGGGAAATCGTTGTGGAAAAACTAGATTCTCATGAGACGCAAGTAAAAATTTATCACCTTGCCTTATTATGAAGAATTATTAAGAAGTCGATTGCTTTTTCCCTATAACGGTTGCCACTAAAACCGCACTTATGTCAAGGTTTGCCAGCTTTTATGTTGTTTTAATTTTATTTGAATCGTGTCGAGGTAAAGAGCTATCAGGCTGAAACTCTTCTGGATCTAAATAGTCCAATTGTTTCTCATATTGGGATTGTGCTATTTTCCGCTGTTATGCGCAAATTTACGCTGATTTGTGGAAAACTCAGCAGCATACACCTAAATCCTTAGAAAGAAAAGGCTAACTTGATCGAAATTTTTTGCTCCATATTTTTTCGATCGCACGCACCTAATTAGGCTCAGTATCTTCACCGATCGAATTGGTTGGCTCGGTTTGATTACTGGCATCAGGTGGAATCGCTGCTTCAGAGGTGTTTGCAGGAGCATCCGGTGCTGGTTCAACGATCGCTGCGGCCTCTTCGGCGGGAATACCAAGAATGCTGGGGTTGCCTGTATCCATAAACCCAGCGATGCTAGCGATCATCATGCAAGCCAGGGTGCCAATGAACATTGCTTTCCAGCCCAGTTCGGAAATTTCCTTGCGCCGCGATGGGATCAGGGCGATCGTGCCACCCACAAAAATGCCCACCGAAGCGACATGGGCAAATCCCGACAGCGCATAGCTGACAATTAACACGGTGCGATCGCTAATTTCACCAGCTTGAGCCGCCGCCGCCAGCGCCCCATAGGCGGGGATTGCGGTCTTAAATAAACGACTACCGACAATTACCGCCGCTTGCCAGGAATCGTCCCAGGAAACCCCAGTCATCAAGGTAAGTGGATAGAACAACACCCCGGTGATGTTATCGAGGGTGACATACTGAAACACAGCGCCCAAAACAGGGAGCATAGCTAAACCAGCAAACAAAGCATCGAGTAAATAAACCAGGCCCAGGATTAAAATCAAAACAGCAGCGATCGACACGCTCATTTTTACGCCATCCAATGCCCCCAGGATTGCGGCATCCAGTGGACTGGTGCGTTTCATCAATTCACCACCAACCGCCTCTAGCTTGTCATCGTTGTCGTCGTTTTGATCGGCATCTTTAAAATCCGCTTCTTTGGGTATGCCACCCATAGTTAAGGGCTTATCCACTTCCGGCACCATAATTTTCGACAATACAAAACAGGCTGGGATCGCAATGATCGAGGCAGAAACCAGGTGCCCCAGAATATTTGGGAAAACTGGACGCAAAAAACTCACATAGATCGCCAGCACCGAGGATGCCGCCGTACCAAAACAACAGGCCAGGATCGCGCATAGCTCGCTGCGGGTCATTTTGGCCAAAAAGGGCTTAACCACGATCGCCGCCTCGATTCCCACAAAAATATTTGCCGAGCCACTCAATGCCTCTGCACCGCTTAAACGCATGGTGCGATAGAAAATCTCGCCAAAAAAATTAACCACTGGTTTAATCAAGCCCAAATTATCGAGCAAGGCCATCAGGCCAGAGAAGAAAATCACCGTTGGCAAAGCTCGAAACGCAAAGATATAACCAAGCGCCACGTCCGGCGGATTATTGGGATCAGGGACGATCGCATTGCCAAACACAAACCGAGCGCCGCGATCGGCCGCCTCAAACACCACATTAAGTAAATTATTAAACCAGTCTAAAAACACCCTGGTGAGGGGAAACAAAAACACCGCCGCGCCCAGTACCAGTTGTAAACCAATTCCCCAAATAATTACCCGCCAGGGAATTACACGTCGATCTTCAGAAAACAACCAGGCCACAAAGCACATGCCAAACACGCCAAAGATAAGCGACACAAGGTTTAGATAGATTGGGTGATTCATGGTTAGTCGCAGTGTTGTTTTTGCAAGCGTGGCTTTGGAGCTAGTTAATTCAAACTAGGTTTGATTAGGCTTTCTATCACATGGATATAGCGATTAAATATTAAATAATACTTAGTAGTGATATTGGGGCTATTTGAACTCTTTACACTCGTCTCTATTTAGCAGGTTTAGGAGCAATCGTTCAGATTTTTGGTCAATCCTGTCAACTAAAGATCTCAAGATGCAGGATAGAGACCAACCGGGTTTTATGGTTAGAGATGAGGACTTTGAATAAAAAATCCCTGATTCAGTCTCGATTCTATGGCCAAATATCATTGCAGGACTCCCACTACCTAAAATACATAGACTTAAACTTAGACCGGTTTGGCAACATGGCTAAAAAATATTTAGGCCGATCGCGCCAAATTTATGCCAATTTAGGCTCAGCAATTCTAATGTAATGATAGAATGGTATGCGCTAAATTTTCTTAAGCGTCTGATAATCTAAATTTTTAGCTCAGGCCAGCATCGTATTTATTTAACTCGTTGAGTTTGATTTGTTGAGTCGATCGCGGTTAATTAAACGATCGCCTGGGTTTAGATCCTGACTAATTAAGCCAAGAATTAAGCTGATCCAAAATCAGGTTTAAGAGACTTAGATTAATTAGTTGCATCTCCACCACCCAATAATCAAGATCATCAACGCGATCGCAGTAAGTATTAAATAGTCAGTAATATTCAGTTAAGTAAGGCAATAGAGATAGACCGTGGCAAATTCAAGATCTGCACTCAAAAGAATTAAAACCGCTGAACGCAACCGGTTGCGCAATCGAGAATATCGATCGGCGGTAAGAACCCTGATGAAGAATTATTTTCTGGCAGTGGAGGCATACGAAGCTGAAAAAACGCCAGAAGCATTGGCCACTGTGCAAGAGCGGATGAACACTGCCTATAGCAAGATCGATCGCGCCGTGAAAAGAGGCGTGTTGCCTCGCAATACTGGCGCAAGACGTAAAGCCAGGTTGTCGAGGGCTTTGAAAAGAGTTGAAGCTCCTGCCACATCAGAAGCATAGAAGCTACTGAAAATTTAACTAGCAACCTGGCAACTGCTGTTCTGATTAGTCACCTTGCCAATCGCTTAGATAAATAGTAGATGAATAGCAAGTAAATAATATATATATTTATATACATATAACATGAGGGCTGAGGCGATCGGCTCCTCATTGTTTTTGGGCAGGGTTTTTGGGCAGGATTTATGAGGCTCAATTACAATTATCAGTTGAGTTGTAAAACCTTACCCTTAATCGATTGCCCCAGATAAGGCGTATTGTGCGATAAGCTCTTTAACTCGCGTGGTTCTACCAGCCAGTTTTGATTGGGGGCAAATAGATTAACTGGTTTTGGGATCGGCTGATTAATGCATTGGGCAGGCTTGCTGCTAAGGGCTTGCCATAGTTCTAGGGCACTGAGTTGTTCTTGGACTACCAGCTTTTGCCACAGAATCGGTAGCACCAATTCCAGACCGATCGCCCCGGCTGGAGCCGCCTCAAACGAAAGTTCTTTCTCTTCATAACCATAGGGGGTGTGGTCTACGGCGATCGCATCGATCACGCCCGTTTTCAGCCCTGCAATCAAACTCAAACGATCTTCCTCGGTTCCCAATGGTGGATCGAGGTGCAAATTAGGATCATAGCTGCCCAAATCCCGATCGCAAAAGCAAAGCTGCAACCATGAAACGCTAGCGGTAATATTTACGCCATCATTCTTAGCACGATTGATCAACTCTACGCCCCGTGCTGTAGAAATGCGCATCAAATGCACTCGCACCTTAAAGGCTCTAGCCTGTTCGATCGTTGCTGCCAGAGCAGTAGTTTCCGCCGTTGCAGGGCTACCACTCAGGCCATAGCGCATCGACCATTGCCCTTCCCGCATTACGCCATCGCCAGCAATATTTTGATCCCAGGCCCAGAGCATTACTGTTTTTTCAAGGGGTTGCAGGTAGGCGAGCAAATTTTTAATCAAGCCCAGATCGCTGATTGGCTTGGCATCGGTGAACCCAACTACCCGATCGCTCAGTTCAGCCAAATCAACCATTTGCTGTCCCAGGCAACCGTGGGTGATTGCGCCCCAGGCGCTAAAGGGCATGTTATTTTGGCGATTATTGTGGTGATGCAGGAATTCCAACGCCGCCAAATTATCCAGCGGTGGCTGGGTGTGGGGCAAAATGCAAACCTGACTAAATCCGCCGCTTTGGGCAGCAATTGCCAACGATTTGAGTGTTTCCCGTTGCTCAAAGCCAGGTTCACCACTGGTGCTATAGAGATCGACAAACCCATTTCCCAGTACCAGACCAGTATTTTCATAAATATCAGGTTGATCGTTGTCTGGGCGTGCAGCGATCGCTTTGGCGGCAGCGAGGTGGGGATGTTTTTGCCGATCGATGAAAATATCCTGCACCTGATCCAAGTTGGCGATCGGATCGATTACCCGCACCTGTTTGAGCAAGAGCGGTTTGGGGTTTGTAGCGATCGAATCTAGTATATTGCCACCCATCATTAAATAGAATTCATTATCTTAAGTACGGCTCAAAGTGAGCTGCTTGGTTTGGTTTAGTTCAGCACATGTTGGTACAGATAGGCAAAACTGCTGTACCAATAGCGAGGTGATAAATCTTGAACCGATCAAACCGATTGAACTGATTAAACTGATTGAACTGATTGAATAAGGCTCCATAGCGACTATACCGATAAATTGGCTTTGCTTCCACCGCTATATTTATAGCAATCGTTCAATCCTGGCAGCTTCAACCGCTCCCCCTGCTAGCTTGAGTGAGTTCGATCACTAACCCAGCACCTTACTTATGATTAATTATGGTGATTGAGCTTCAATACCTCTCTTGATCTAGTCAAATTATCTAGTGTTCTGTCAATCTTGGGTTTGTGAGTTAAGGGAAAGATGGATAAACTATACCTATGTTATCCGAGCAGTATATTATGCCTAAACGCTATATCGTCCGTTTGAGCAAGGAAGAGCGCGAAGAGCTGCAAAATCTTGTGTCTACTGGTAAGGCCGCCGCCTATAAAATCAAACATGCCAACATTCTGTTAAATATCGATATAAATGGCCAGAACTGGACAGATGCGGAAGCCGCCGCCACCTTTAGTTGCCATCGCAATACAGTAGCCAACCTGCGTCAACGATTGATTGAAGGAGGTTTAGAGTCGGCCTTGGCACGCAAACCTCGCCAAAGTGCGCCACGACCACACGTATGTGATGGAGAGTCGGAGGCAAAGCTAATAGCCTTACGTTGTAGCGAACCACCTGCTGGTCATGCTCGCTGGACATTGCGATTGCTTGCTGATAAAGCGGTGGAGTTAGAAATTGTACCAGCTATTTGTCACGAGACCGTGCGACAAGTGCTGAAAAAAACGAACTGAAACCACATCTACGTCAACAGTATGTGATTCCACCTGAGCAAAATGCCGATTTTGTTGCTCATATGGAAGATGTACTAGAGATTTATCACCAACCCTATGATTCTAAGCATCCGGTAATTTGCATGGATGAAAAACCGGTGCAATTGGTTAAACAAACACGCATTCCATTGCCGGCTAAATCAGGACAACCAGAGTTGGTAGATTATGAATATGAGCGCAATGGCACCGCTAATATTTTCTTGTTTACAGAACCTTTGGCCGGTTGGCGTAAAGCAGTTGTGAGTGAACGCAGAACCTCAGTTGATTGGGCGATCGAAATTCAACGCTTACTTGAACAAGACTACGCCGATTGCGAGACTGTCATTTTGGTATGTGACAATTTGAACATTCACAAACTTGCCTCGCTCTATCAGGCCTTTGCTCCGTCCACTGCGCGTCGGTTGGTCGAACGGCTAGAAATTCACCATACGCCCAAACATGGAAGTTGGCTAAATATTGCCGAAATCGAGCTGTCTGCACTAACCCGACAATGTCTGGATCGACGGATCCCAGATCGAGAAACTCTTGAACAAGAAACATCAGCTTGGTTCATTGAGCGTAATCATTTGCAGAAGTCGGTAGATTGGCAATTCACAACTGCAGATGCTCGTATTCGCCTTAAGCGACTTTACCCACAAATTGAAAGCTGACAATCCACTAGTCAAAGTTGGCGATCGCAACTAAATTGAGCTAATTTTTAGTTTCAACAAAGTAATCTGCACTGTTTAAAAGTCTTCAATTATTACAATTTCTGATTAAAACTATTAGTTTTTTCAATCGATTCGGTTAATTGGTTTAGTAAACAAACTCATCTAGCCTGACTACTTAATCGATCGTACAACTGCACAATTGCGGTTTGGAGCATGGCCGCTTCCTCTCTACCGCGCTTTAGGTCTGCTTCTAATTGCAACAGGATTGGCATTGCTTGTAAAAGTTGGCTTGCACTTACTGGTCGAATTTCTTGCTTTAAAAAGTAAATTCGCTTGGGGTTGCCAACCCCAGCCACCTCGGCAATTTTGCGATCATCACGCTCACCAGATTCAACCAAAAGCCTGACCCACAGCCAGGTGCGGAACTGTCCGGTTAGGGTGGCACAAATCTTTAAACTGGCCTCATTATTCCCCATTAATTCAGCAAGCAGGCTCAAGGAGCGGTCTAGGTCACCTGCCAGAATTGCCTTAGCCAGTTGTAAACTATTATGAGCAGTTGCATTTACAAGACTGGCGATTGCATCAGTATCCACTTGCCCTTGGCGATCGCCCTGCCATAATTTCAATTTTTCCAGCTCCATATGCAAGCGGCGCGAATTGTTGCCCACTGTATCGGCTAGAAGTTCAACTCCGGCCTCAGTTAGCTCGAGTTGATGATTTTGGGCAGTTTTTTTGATGAATGTGACGATCGCGTCAGTTTTCCAGGGCGGAATTGGTGAAAATTCCTTAACAATGGCACTTTTTTGCAATAGTTTAGTAGACTTAAGCCGACCATCTGGTTTACTACTGGTCGTAAGCAAAAGATGAGAATTGGGCGGTAAATTAGCCAGGGTGCGATCGAGCTCAGAACGCACAGTATCACTACACTTTTGTGTAATTGTGGTGCTTGCTAGCCAAGTTAGGCGATCGCCTGATCCAAAAGGAGGAGTTGCAGAATAGTTTAATCCGTCTATAATCTGCTCGTCAGCCATGGCCACGATTTTGACAAAATTAAAATCAAGCCACATTGGATCGAGCAGTGCATGATGTAATTCTTGCACCGCCTGAGCTATTTGAAACTCATCCTCGCCCCAGTATAAATAGGTTGGCATTGTATGATTGTATGCATTACATGTGGTGTGAATGCGAGAGGTTAAATGATAACAAGAAGCCGTTATGGTAATAGCAGGGTGATCGCGGCTGCTTCAAGCCGTCCCCAGCCCAAACCCCGTCGAAGAATTAGAAGCAGAGCAAGCGCATATAGTGCCTATGGCAAACGTGCTTTCGATGTTTTGTTCTCCCTCAGTGTCTTGATTCTATTTTCGCCTGTTTATTTGCTGATTGGCTTTTTAATTACCATTACATCAGCAGGGCCTATTCTTTATGTGCAAAAACGAGTAGGCAGGAATGGTAGACCCTTTGGCTGTATTAAGTTCCGCACAATGGTAAATGGTGCCGAGCATATTCTTGATCAGATGCTGAAGGACGATTCTATTACCAGAGCTGAATTTGAAGATAGCTTTAAGCTTAAGCATGATCCGCGCGTTACCAGGATTGGCAAGTGGCTGAGAACTACTAGCCTGGATGAATTTCCCCAGTTTTGGAATGTGCTCATGGGCGATATGAGCGTAGTTGGCCCTAGGCCATTGGTAAAGGAAGAGTTGCCTAAATATGGCAGTGCGATCGACCGGGTTTTATCAATCAAGCCAGGTATTACTGGACTTTGGCAGGTCTCTGGCCGCAATGACATCCCCTACGATCGCCGGATCCAGATCGACTTGTTCTATGTCAAAGCCCATAATTTCCTGATGGACTTGTTTATTATGTTCAAAACCGTTGGTGTGGTTATCTTCCCCAACGGCAATGGCGCTTATTAAGCTTATTAAATTAATAGGTTTAATCGGTTTAGTAAGTCACAAGTTCATTCAATTAGCTCACCATCCTGGCCTAACTAGGTAGACTCTATTTCGTCTTATTTTGTCTGAGCTTGGCCATTAAAGCACAGGTTTATGCGCCATATATCTGAACCATCTGACCGAGCTGGATTCAGAGCAAATAGCTGCATCAAAATCAGAGACAGTTAGGTTGGCTATAACTGAATAGATAAGTATAGATAAGTAATGCATAACTATTGTAGCAAGGTGTTTTAGAACACCTTATAGTTGCTTTGGACATGTTTCAGTGCAAATAGTTCCCAACGCGGCTTCATCGGTGCTATGCCTTTGCTGTAGTAGCTTAATTAGACCTTTTGCATGAATGCTCATCAATTATTTTTTTAAGTCATGCAACTGCAAATATTTACGATCGATGCCTTTAGCGATCGCCCCTTTGGGGGAAATCCCGCTGCCACTGTGATGGTAGCAAAATTCCCGCCTGATGGGCTGATGCAGCGGATCGCCGCGGAGATGAATCTATCGGAAACAGCTTTCGCTTGCCAACTGGATGCCAACAAGTTTCATTTACGCTGGTTTACGCCCACCCAGGAAATGCCCCTTTGTGGTCATGCCACGTTGGCGATGGCACATTATCTGCGCGAAATTGGGGCTGTTGCGATCGATCAACCCTTAACTTTTAAAACCCTCAGTGGCGATCTGATCATAAATTTTATGGGCAAGACGATCGAGATGGATTTCCCCGCTCAAGGGTTGCAACCAATTGCTGATGTGGCTGAGCAGGCATTAGAGGCGATCTTTGCCGATCTCGATTATGAATGTATTGGCTTTGGTGGCGATAATTACACTGTGGTTTTGGATGCTGAAGCTTTGGTTAAAGACTTCCAGCCGGATTTTGAAGCGATCGCTAAGCTAGACACGGGCAGATTGATTATTACTGCTGCTGCTGCCGATCGCCCCTATGATTTTGTTTCTCGCTTCTTTGCGCCCGGAGTGGGCATAAACGAAGATCCGGTCACCGGTTCAGCGCATTGTATTTTGACTCCCTATTGGGCAAAGCGATTGGGAAAATCAGAACTAAAAGCAAGGCAATTATCTGCTCGCTCTGGCGATCTAATTGTCACCCACCGGGGCGATCGGGTCAAAATTGCTGGTAATGCCATAACTGTGCTGCGTGGCCAGATTGACTTGCCTGATTAATTTTATTTAGTCACCCCAGCATTCACCAGGCAAAAGTCAAGCCTGTTGCGATCGTCAAGTTCATGTCCCACAAGCGGTTTGCAAAATATCAACCCTTGTAAAGTTCTAATAGTTTTATATTTGCAAGCTAATCAAACTCCGTTAAGCTAGATGCGCAAATAAGGGCAGAGCTAACCTAGGGGTTCATGGTAATGGAAGACAATTTAATCACCCGTAATCCATTTGCGGAAGACAACTTTGAAACTCGCAGATTTGATGGGACTGGCAATAACCTCACCGATATTTTTCGCACCGTGGGTGCAGTGGGCACGCGTTTTCGGCGGATTGCCCCAGTCGAGTATGAAAATGGGATCAACTCCCCCGCTGGCATTGCTCCACCAGGTGGCAGCCGCAGACCCTTACCAGATGGGACTATTCCTGGCGATCGCCCCAGTGCCAGGTTAATTAGCAATGTGCTCGCCGATCAAGCTGGTCAATCAATTACTAACGATCGGTTGATGAGTGACATGATCTGGGGGGTGGGACAGTTTTTAAACCATGATACTGACTTAGCCCTATCAGACAACGAAGCGATCGCCAATGGTCTGATTGCCCAGGGCATCCCCCAGGACTTTCCGATTCCAATCCCAGCAGACGACCCAGTGTTTGGCCCCAATGGCACTAATCCAATGCCCGGTGGTGTGCTGCGCTTTGAACGTGACGTTTTTGCGCCAGAAACAGGCACGATCATTAATGGCGTACCAGGCGAGGCGATCAATACGGTTACAGCCTGGCTCGATCTTTCCACCGTTTATGGCTCTGAACCACTTCTGGCCAGAAATCTCAGCCAACTAAGCGATGGCATGTTGCGTACCTTTGCCACTGACAGTGGTGCTCTGTTGCCACCGGATTTTGACGGGGTGACCAGTGGCGGTGCATTTATGGGCGTGGGCTTTATGGCTGGAGATTCACGCGTCAATGAAAATAGCAGTCTGGTGGCTCAACATACCCTGTGGGTGCGAAATCACAATCGCCTGGCGGGATTATTAGCGGCAACACACCCAGACTGGGATAATGCCAAACTTTTTGAGCGATCGCGGCAGATCAATATTGCCCAATGGCAAAATATCGTGCTCTATGAATGGCTGCCAGCCCTGATTGGTAATAGTTTCGTGCCGGAATATGGCGGCTATGATCCTAACCTCGATCCTCAGACTACTAACACCTTTGCCGTGGCGGCATTGCGGATCGGCCATACCTTGGTGAGTCCCCAAATTCTACGCCTCGATCAAAACTTTGAACCGTTGCCAGAGGGTGAAATTGCGTTTATTGAAAACTTTGGCGCACCGGATATTATTACGGGCGAAAATGTTGACCAGGTTTTGCGCGGTCTGGCCAGTGGCATCGCTCAGGAAGTTGCTCTTAATGTGATTGATGATCTGCGCAATGGCTTGCCCGTTTCTGGACCAGTTGGTTTTGATCTGCTGGCCGCAAATATTCAACGTGGCCGCGATCGGGGTTTGGCAGACTATAACGAACTGCGTCGCAATTTAAGCATCGTTGTGCCTGAATTGGGCATTCGGCCAGTGAGCAGCTTTGCTGAGATTACATCTGACCCTGATTTGCAACGGAGCCTAGAGGAGCTTTATGGCAGTGTCGATGACATTGATATGTGGGTGGGGCTAATGGCCGAAGATCACCTGCCCGGAGCTAGCGTTGGTCTTACTGAACAAGCGGTTCTGGGGTTTCAATATATGGCTATGCGCGGTGGCGATCGCTTCTGGTTTGAAAACCCGATCGAAACCGGTGGCTCTTTTACCGCTGCCGAAATTGCCGAGATTCGCAATCTACGCCTGTCCGACATTATTGAATTAAATACCAACACCACTGGCCTGCGTCAGAATGTGTTTTTTACGATCGATACTCAGTTCCAATCTGGCAATGATACGGATGAGTTTTTCACTGGGATTGAGGGCAACGACTTCCTGCGTGGTCTGGGTGGTAATGATACGCTTCAGGGCAATCAAGGCGATGATGTGCTGTCGGGCAATCGCGGTTTTGATCTCTTAATTGGTGATGCGGGTAATGATAGCCTGTTTGGTGGTGCGAATCATGATTTTCTAGTTGGTGGCGTTGGCAGCGATTTGCTTAGCGGCGATCGGGGCAACGATACAATCAGCGCTGTTAATTTTGATGGTAGTAACATACCAGAATTTGATTTCCTGATTGGTGGTGCAGGCAGTGATCTATTTATCCTGGGCGATCGTGGCAATAGTAATATTATCGTTCTTGCTAATTCTGCAACGATCGGCGATTTCACCGCAGGAGAAGATCTAATTCAATTAGTCAATGGTACTGGCGCTTACCAGATTGAAGCGATCGCTGATGGTGGGATCGGCATTTTTAGTAATGGCGCTCTGATCGCGGCGCTACCGAACTTAACCCTTGCGGATGTTGGAGCCGTTACAGCAGCCCTGTTATTGGTTTAGGAAGTAAAGCTAAAGTATTAAAAAAAGTATTAAAAAAATCAGCCCTAACCTAAGCCTTAATTCATCTTTTAAGAGCGATAGCCCACCGGATTGAAATCCGATTCGATCGTACCTTCGCTATGGTCAAAATCATCTGATTCTAATTCCAACTCATCTTGGGAAGCCGACAAAGACTTGCGCCGTAGTTCCAGCCAATCGCGGCCAATGCGCACCGTCACATCCGATTCCAGGCTACCGGTAGACTCCACCACCACTTCACCAATCCCCAGATCACGGCGGACTTGCTCTGCCATTGTGGTATCACCCTGCTGTGCCACAATCTGGGTCTTCTCGAGGGGTTGATGCCAATCATATTCCGCCCGGAATACGCGATCGTAGCCCGATTCATAGAGCAAATCTGTCGCTAAATCAGTGGCATCTGGTTCAGCAATACTATCCTGGATCGCAACGCGAATATACTGAGGCGTAGTAGCCTCGATCGAACCGTAGGACTCGGCATATTGCAACGGCAGATCAAAATGCTCCGACACCAGGCGCGGCAAGCTATATTCATCCACAATCCAATAGCTCAGCGGGAATTCCTCTGGCGCACTAAAACGCCCAGGCACCATTAACATCTTGGCACTTTCAAGATCGGTTTGGGCTCCAAAGGCAGCTAATGCCAATAGCTCCTGCATCGACAAGTTAGTGTCTATATTTCTTTTCAACACCTTGACGATTTCGGGAATACGGCTGACGGTTTCAAGATTTAACTTTTGCTCGAAGATCGCCCGCAGTAGGGTCTGCTGCCGTTGAATCCGGCCAATGTCGCCCAAATCATCATGGCGAAAGCGCATATATTGCACTGCTTTATCACCATCTAGATGCTGCATCCCCTCATTTAAATTGATATAGAGATGCTGGCTATCATCCTGGTACTTCATCCGCTTGGGTACATATACCTCTACGCCGCCCAGAGCATCGATCAACTGGCTAAAGCCACCCACATTAACGCGAATGTAGCGATCGATCGTCACATCACCCAGCATGTCACTGACCGTTTGCGCCGCCAACGCCGCACCACCAACATAGTTGGCCGCATTAATTTTGCTATAGCCCACTTCTTCAATATAAACACGGCTATCCCTGGGAATCGATAGCGCCGTAATTTTATTCGTCGCAGGGTCAAACCGCACCAGCAACATTGCATCGCTGTGGCCATCGAGGGTGGAATTAACCTGGGCCAGATATTCACCAGGGTTTTGGTCGGTGGCACCGGGCAGATCGGAAGTGAGCACGATCGTACCCATCACCAGAATATTCACCGGTCGGGTCAGCTTGGGCACGCCCAGGGCACTGGCGGTAAGATTCTCATCCCCAAAAATTGCTTTCTCTTCTGCACTCAGGGCACTCTGTTGCAGTGGTTTGCTGGTCATGAAGATAGCAAACGCAGCGCCCATGCTCGCAGACATAAACGATAACCCGGCGACTACCAGAGGCCACCGACGTTTCTTGTTATTCTGATTTTGCTTGGTGCGTCGCTGAGCTAGATGGACGTTTTCACGATCGATTGACACAGGTACGGCTTTCTCCTCACTTCCTTATTCCACCCAAAGCTTGCCGAGAATTAGCTTAAGACCAGTTGAGATTAGCATAATGTAAGCTTTTGCAGCTAAATAGCAACTAAGGCTCACATATACCAGGTCTTGCCACTCAGGCGAAACACCTCTTTAGGCTTTTTATGCTTACTTTTATTCTTAGCAGAGTATGACATAACCAGACAAAGTCAAAAGCAACAATGCAAACCTTTCGGCCAAGTTCAGCAATTTATACGTCAGCTAATCTGCTTATCCTCTTCGATGAACCAAAATTAGTTTGCCTAGAAGATTCACTAAAGTGAATTTTAAAGCCCTTACCTTAAATTGCAAAGCATCCTGCCAAGCCCCACAACCCATATTCTGATATCGACTGAGGTACTTGCTATACCTTAAGGCAGAGGTTTGTTGTAATTTGTATACTTTTTTGACAATAGTTGAAGTTGCGATCCTAGCGATCGGTTATTTTGCCACCACATACTAGCTGCTTTATTGCTAATCATAACTAGTTGCTTAACTTAACATCTGCAGATCTGAGCAATATCTAGCCGGTCAGCCGATCGACAGCGATCTAACCCTCTTAATTCTAACGATCTAAATATAGTGCAACTAATCAAAAGCTAGCTAGTTAGAGCTTGCCCAGTAAGTAAGCGATCGCAAACACTGATGATCTAATCATCTAATAATTGATCCAGCCTAAAATTTGGTCTTAGATCCAGACAGGGAATAGCTTATCGATCGCTATGGTCATGAATCTCAATCATATCCTGGTGGATTATATGGGTATTGCTGACATTGGGCAACCAATCGATCGGGTGATGACGGATATAATTCAGGGGCTATGTTAATTCAGGCAATTGTTATTTGGTATTATTTCTGAATAAAAGCCGATCGGAAAGAGTCAGGATTTATCCGGTTTGTTTTTTACTTATCGATTGCGAATCGATCGTGATTGGTTGTAAGTATTCATCAAGCATTCACCGCGTAGTTAACCGCATTTGGGTTTAAATATTTTTACTGATTCGTAATTATTGATGTGCAATTTACGAGCGATTGAAAGGTCGAGCTAGAAGCAGTCGGTCATGGCGATCGGTTTCGATCCCTTAGAATATCTATAAGATAAGGAAGATCTAAGATCAGAAAGATTAACGCATAGCTGTTTAGTGGGTCACGAGCAAGAGATTTAAAAGTTATGAATATCCCGATCGAAGTGCCAGCCGCCAGAGTTTTAATTGTTGAAGATGATCCCTTGATGCAGCTTGGCCTGGAGCAATCGCTGGAAGACCATCCCCAAATTACGGTAGTGGGGACGGCGGAGGACGGCTACCTGGGGATTGAGGCTGCGCTTAAGCTCAAGCCCGATGTGGTGGTAATGGACATTGGTTTGCCCCGCCTGGATGGGATCGCGGCGACTCAACGCCTCAAGGAAGAATTGCCTGGTATTCATGTGGTGATGCTGACCTCGCACACGGCAGATACAGAAATCATCGCAGCATTATCGAGTGGCGCGGATGCCTATTGTATTAAAGGGGCAAGTCTCGATCGCCTCATGGCAGCGATCGCGGCGGCGATGGAGGGTGCGACCTATCTTGATCCGCAGATTGTAAAAACGGTGGTGGAACACCTGAAACCGCCTGTACCGAAGGGTAATTTTGCCCAGCTATCGGGGCGGGAGATGGAGGTTTTGAAACTAATGGTGGAGGGGAAGAGCAACCCTGAGATCGCTGATGACTTATATCTGAGCCCGAATACGGTCAAAACCCATGTGCGCGGGATTATGAATAAGCTGGCGGTGGACGATCGGGTGCAGGCGGCGGTGATGGCGCTCAGGGCTGGGATTGTGAATTAGGTTGTTGTCAAAAAAGTCTGCTGAATAAGTCTTAAATCCATCAGGTGGTATTTGTCTCAAACTATGATTAGGTTATGGGTAGTTTTTGTGGGAGTGGAGGCTTGGTAACCTGATGGGGCGGTTTGATGTTTTTCTTTGCCACAATAGCGCGGATAAGCCTGAGGTAATTGAGATCGCGGAGCTGCTGAAGGCTCAGGGGCTTAAGCCCTGGCTGGATGAATGGGAGCTGCGGCCTGGTTTTTCATGGCAGGACATTTTAGAAGAGCAAATTAATGAGATCGATGCGGCGGCGGTTTTTATCGGCGAGAATGGCCTCGGCCCCTGGCAGGAAATGGAACTGAGGGCTTATCTAAGAAAATTTGTTGAAAATAGATGTCCGGTGATTCCAGTGATCATGGAAACGGCGACAACCAAACCGGAGTTACCAACATTTCTGGAGGGTAATACCTGGGTTGATTTCAGGAGGGAAGACCCTCATCCAATCGGCCAACTTTACTGGGGGATTACGGGCAAAAAGCTGGAAATAATTAAGCCACCTGCCCCACCTGCCACTAATCCTACTCAGTCATCTAATCCAAATCAGCCCCAATCGGCACAAACCCCACCAAGCGTTTACTACGACATGCGGGGATCAACGATCGGTAATGTGGCGCATAACAACTACGGGACACAGCAAACCAACAAAATTTCTGAGGAGCAGGTAAAAGAGTTTGCCTCGCCAAAAACACCTCAACCAGACGGATCTACATTCTTTGATCGGGTGTACGATTCACTGGGCATTGAAGTTGATACTGACAAAATGCTGGAGCAGTTAAACAAACCAGCAACCAAGCCCCATCAAAACTACACCGAAGACCTGGGGAATGGCGTGAAGCTGGAGATGATCGCCATCCCTGGGGGTAGTTTCATGATGGGATCGCCAGAAAATGAGAGCAGTTATTTTGGATATCATTCAAGTCAACTTCCGCAACACAGAGTAACAATTCAATCATTCTACATAGGCAGATACCTAATTACACAATCTCAATGGCAGGAAATAATGGGAAACAACCCATCTCATTTCAAGGGAGATGATCTACCCGTCGAGCAAGTGTCTTGGTATCATGCTCAGAAGTTCTGTAAGGCTCTTAGTAAAAAGACAGGCAAAGATTATCGATTACCCAGCGAAGCTGAGTGGGAATATGCCTGTCGCGCTGAAACAACAACACCGTATTATTTTGGCAAAAATTACTCCGTAGAATATGCGAATTTTGGAGGCAACGTCGGCAAAACAACCAAGGTAGGCAAGTATCCAGCTAATGGTTTTGAATTGTATGACATGTATGGCAATGTGTGGGAGTGGTGCGAGGATACCTGTCATGAAAACTATAAAGGAGCACCTAATGATAGTAATGCTTGGGTAGTTGATGGCAGAATAAGAGTAATTCGCGGTGGTTCGTGGAAGGATACTCCAATTAAGTGCCGATCAGCACTACGCGGTAGAGATGTCCCAGATGATGGACAAAATGATATTGGTTTTCGTGTTGTTTGCTCCTAGTGATATATCTAACAAATGTTGGGTAGAGCCACTTTAGCTTTTCCCCGGAATCGGCCCCCTGCGCTTTTCCCCCGTCGTCGAAGCCGCCAGGAACCCCCGCAAATGCTGCACATGGGGATCGCTGATCATTTCCAGTTTGGCGATCGCATCCTTTAGCGTAAAATCCTTACTATATAAAATCCGAAACGCCTGTTTTAGCTGCTTTAGGGTGTCCGGTTCGATCCCCGCCCGCTCGATCCCGATTCGGTTGATCGCCCGTACCCGCGAGGGATTGCCCTCCACGATCATGAACGGTGGCACATCCCGATCGATCCGAGTCATGCCGCCCACCATTGCCAGCCGACCAATGTGTGTAAATTGATGGATGCCGACAATACCACCGATCCTGGCCTGGGTTTCGATCGTCACATGTCCCGCCAGCGCCACCGAATTAGTAATAATCACCCGATCGGCAATGTTGCAATTGTGCGCCACATGCACATAGGCCATCAGCAAACAATAATCACCAATGACTGTCGATTCGCCTGCATTAGTCGCCCGATTGATCGTTACATATTCCCTTATCCGGTTGTGGTTGCCAATTTTGACCATACTGGCCGCGCCATTGTACTTCAAATCCTGCGGCTCCAGGCCGATCGCTGCCCCTGGGAAAATCACATTATGGTCGCCAATTTCCGTCAATCCATCAATTACCACATGTGCGCCAAGCTCGCATTCAGCGCCAATCTTGACGCGATCGCCAATCACACTATAAGGGCCAATGCGCGTGGTGGGATGAACTTGCGCACCAGGGGCAACAATAGCAGTGGGATGAATTAGCGGTGCAGAAGATGCATGGGACACAGGCATAGAGGTCAGGCTCACTTGTGGGCTCTCACTAGTCATTATCAGCGATTAAGAGATATTAGAGATCGTGCAACGGTTGCTTGCTTTATATTTAACATTTAACAGATAGTTACCGGATTTTTGCCAAATGCTAGCATCGGCCTCTTTGTTTTGGGACGCAAACATGGCTCTAAAAATTGATTTTATGGCTGGTGGATGCCCCTGAATCTGGCGATCGCGCTATTTCAAACCTATCATTTTGGATCGCGCCAGCAAATAACCCCATAGACTTATCGGTTTGGTCTATAGGTTTATAGACTTCAGGCATAGATACCACATCACCACCCCAGAACTAAACCAGGACTAAGCCAGCACTAAACCGTTACCAATGAAAACATTAGTTCACCCTCGGAAGCAAGCTGCCCATCAACTTCGGCCTTGGCTTTCATCTTGCCAAACCGTAATTTTGGCTTAACTACCATCAGTTCAGCGGAAAGGACTAGTTGATCGCCAGGGACTACTGGCCGTCTGAACCTAACCTTATCAATCCCCGCAAACAAGGATAAGTGTCCTTTGGCCTCTGGCATCTGGGTAAGAATTACGCCCCCCACCTGAGCCATTGCTTCGACGATCAACACGCCTGGCATAATTGGCTTGCCGGGAAAATGACCTTGAAAAAACTGTTCATTGATCGTGACATTTTTGATGCCCGTAGCCGACTTACCGGGGACATAGTCAGTAATGCGATCGACCAGCAAAAAAGGATAGCGATGGGGCAGCAGTTGCTGGATCTCTTCGATCGTGAAGGTGGTTTTAATTGGGGGTTCGGTTTCTGTCAAAGTTTGCATGGGTTTGGTTAGTAAGAGTAATGCCTATACGGATTGTATAGACTCATGACACCTCTGACAAAACTTTAGCCAGTTTGGTATGCAGATGATGGCTAGCCTTGTAAGCAACCACATGCGCCTGGGGCAAACTACCCAATAAGCTCAGATCGCCAATTAGATCTAGCATCTTGTGGCGGCAGGGTTCATTCTCAAACCGGAGCGGTGGATTGAGCCATTTTTGCTGATCACAGACGATCGCATTTTCCAGGCTGCCCCCCTTGATCAAACCAGCGGCTCTGGCTTGCTCTGCCAAGGCTGCCATCGTAAAAGTGCGGGCTGGGGCAATGTCTTTGGCAAAATCCCCTTGATCCGGTGACCAGGTAAACCATTGACTGCCGATCGCCTGGGTTGGGAATTCTATGCCATAGGTGAATTTGGGTGCAGGGGCAGGCACCGCCACCACAAAACTATCGCCCTCAGTCACGGAAATCACCTGATTTAGTTTTAGATGCGAACGTGGGTTGGGTTGGGTGGTAATTCCAGCCCTGGCGATCGCTTCCGCCCAGGGTAATGCCGAACCATCTAAGATCGGAAGCTCTGCGCTATTAATCCTGATTTCCGCATTGTCAATTCCCATCCCCACCAATGCCGCCAGCAAATGTTCAACGGTGCGTACGGCTTGCTGATCGATTTGCAACTGGGTAGATAGGACAGTGGCGGTTACAGCACCCAGGGAGGCGGGAATCTGGCGATCGCCCTGCACAAAATAGCGGCCTGTATCTGGCTTTGCTGGGTTAACTTCCACCTTGACCGCAGCACCACTGTGTAAACCCACGCCGGCCAGGGAAAAAGGATTGGCGATCGTTTGTTGGTTAATTTGCTGGTTAACTTGTTGGTTAATTTGCTCTGTGGCCATATTTGAATAAGCAATGATTAAGCATAGACTTGGCTATCTATCTTCTCATCCCTCACCTAAATCTTTACTAAATCAGTCGCAAAAACTTTTTCTTGCCCACCTGCAAAACCTTACCGCGTAAATCATTAGCGTCTTCAAAGGAAATACCTTCTGCTAGCTTTTCGCCATCCAATCGCACTGCCCCATTTTTGATCTGGCTCTGGGCTTCCTTGTTGCTCTTGCATAAGCCACTGGCCTTGACCAGATAATAGAGTGGTGCGGGGAAATTAATCTGGCTCAGGTCAAATTCAGGCAGATCGCCCAGATTGTCAGTGGAACCAGCCAGCACAATTTTTTCAGCATCGGTTTGCGCCTGCTTGGCCACAGCTTCACCATGAAACTGAGCCGTGATTGTTAAGGCTAAAAGTTTTTGCTTTTCCCTGGGATTGTCTGGCAAGGCGCTTAGTTCTAAATCCGTGAGCAGTTTAAAATATTCATCGATCGCACTGTCTGGCACCTTTTCCAGCTTGGAATACATCGACAGGGGTGGTTCGGCAATACCGACATAATTATCGGCAGATTTAGACATTTTCTGGCTACCATCCAGACCCACTAACAGGGGTAAAACCATGCCAAATTGCCTGGCGGTCTGGCTAGTTTTTGGGCTAGTTTCCGATTCCGATCCAGATGTAGATTTATCAAACTCACTAAATCGGGTTTGCAGATCGCGCCCAACTAAAATATTAAACCGCTGATCGGTGCCGCCGATCTCTACGTCAGAGTTGATTTGCACCGAATCATAGCCCTGCATCAAGGGATAGAGAAACTCATGCAAATAGATGGGCGTGCCCTTGCCATAGCGATCGCCAAAATCTTCCTTGGCCAGCATTTGACCCACGGTCATACTAGAGAGCAAACCAATAATTTGTTGCAGATCCAGATTGCTAAGCCACTGGCTGTTGTAATGCACCTCTAGGCGCGTATCAAAATCCAGAATTTGCTTAGCCTGATCAAAGTAAGTTTGCGCATTGGTCTTGACTTCTGCTGCGGTTAAACGTGGCCGTGCTTCGGACTTACCAGTGGGATCGCCAATCAAGGCAGTGAAATCACCTATAATGAGAACGGCAACATGCCCCGCATCCTGGAATTGACGCATTTTGCGCAACACCACCGCATGACCCAGGTGCAAATCTGGCCTGGTCGGATCGATGCCTAGCTTAATTCTGAGGGGGCGATCGGCTTGAGCAATAAAATCAGCCAGATTATCCGTCTTACCGTCGGGCTTACCGTCGGGGAAAATTTCAGCCACGCCTTGTTTGGTTAGCTGGGCGATCGTAGGTATTGTGGGTTTTGAATGAGATTGAGTCAAATTAGGATTTGTGGGATTAGAATCGGTTGAATTCACTGGTAATAACAAGAAAATAAAACTCAGTGGTTGTTAAAGCGTATAAAGCGTATTTAGGCTCATAGCCTGAATTACTTGAATCATTTTATTGGTACTCGTGGCTCTAGTTGTGCTTCTGGTACAAAAACACGGTAGCACCACTAAATTGTACGGTGACATCTAGAAGCTATCTGGTATATGGGCATTACTAGGGCATTACTACGATGAACTATGGCGATTCTTCGCTATGGCAATTGCCATAATAGTTATGAGTTAGTTATGAGTTATGTTTTTGGGTAGGTTTTAGCCACCTATGCTAGAAGTCTACTAGTCCAGGAGCAAAATCAAATTAGCTATTTCAATCTAGTTTCTAACCTGATGTGGTTGCCAATCAACTGTTTTTTGATTAGATTGTTTGTCTAAATAAAATAAAAATCTATTTAATTAAGCCAAAAGCCTGTTTAATAAACCAAATTAGTCCTACTCCAACTAGTTTTAGCAAATTGCTTGAATGCTAGTTAGATCATAAGAGTGCTAAATTGTTGATTGACCAGGATGGGATACTTAACTGGCTAGTTTAATCTAACTTAAATATTCAATTATTCAGTGTTGCATATTAGTTACATTAATCTGCTGCATTGGCATCTATGGCAAAGAGCGATCGCGTTGAGAGAGTGAACTACAGTGGCTCCTAATAGTTTAAAGCAGTCTGGATCGTCTATGTTAGGCAAGTTTGCCAAGGCCACTACCAAGGTCTTGGGCACAACCATGCTGGGCATTATTATGCTGGGCGGTTCTGCCGTGGCCGGAGGTCTGGTCGGTCTGGCGTTCAGCTTCCGCAATCTCCCGGACGTTAGGGTGTTGCAAGGCTATGTGCCCACTGAAACCAGCTATATCTATGACATCAACGGTGAATTGATTGCCAGAGTGCATGGTGATGTCAACCGCGAAGTGGTGTCCCTGGAGCGGATGTCACCGCACCTCAAACGCAGCGTCCTGGCGATCGAAGATGCTTATTTTTATACTCACAAAGGAGTTGATCCCAGTGGGGTTGCCCGTGCCGTGGTGGTCAACTTCAAATCTGGCGCTACGGTTGAAGGTGGTTCCACGCTGACCCAGCAACTAGTCAAGAATTTATTTCTTTCCTCTGAAAAAACCATCAGCCGTAAAGTGGCTGAAGCAGTTTTATCGATGCGGGTAGAGCAGGTTTTCACCAAAGATGAAATCTTGCAAATGTATTTAAACCAGGTGTTCTGGGGCAGGAATACCAATGGCGTAGAAGCAGCCGCCCAAAACTACTTCAATAAATCCGCTGCCGATCTGAGCTTGGCCGAATCAGCGATGATGGCGGGGATTATTCAGGCTCCTTCTGCCTTCAACCCGCTTGACAACTATAAGACCTCTAAACGTCGGCAGGGATTGGTACTTTCCCGATTGGCGGAGCTAGGCTGGTATTCCGAAGCAGAACTAGAAGCAGCCCGCAAAGAACCAATTCGCCTGGCCTACAAGGAAAAATCCTATGAAGCTAGCCGTGTGCCCTATGTAACCCAGGCGGTGCAGGCGGAGCTGGAAGAAAAATTTGGTCGTGATGCAGTGCTCAAGGGTGGCTTGCGGGTACAGACCACGATCGACCTGAATCTGCAACGGGTCGCCGAAGAAGTGGCCGAAGAGGCCGTGGCCGAGCTACAAGCCTATGGTGTTGGTGCTGATCAGATTTCGATCGTGGCGATCGAACCTAGCACCAGTTATGTCAAAGCTCTAGTTGGTGGGGTGGGGCCTTATTCGGAGAACCAATTCAATCGCGCAGTACAGGCCAGGAGACAACCTGGCTCATCGTTCAAGCCATTTGTGTATTACTCCGCATTTGCCACTGGTATCTATGGCCCCGAATCCACGATCGATGATTCACCTATTTCCTATCCCGACGGCTATGAGGCCTATGAGCCACAAAACTACGACAAAACCTTTAGTGGGCCGATTAGTGTCAGGCAAGCCGTAGCCTCATCTCGGAATGTGCCAGCGGTCAAAATTGGTCAGGCCGTGGGTCTCGATCGCGTGATCGAAGACATGCGCAAAATGGGCATTAAAAGCCCAATTCTGCCGGTGATTTCGTTACCCCTGGGCGCAGCCGATCTTACCCCAATGGAAATGGCGGCAGCCTATGCCACCTTTGCCAGTGGCGGTTATAAGGCACCCACCACCATGATCGCCAGGGTCACCGATAGTCGTGGCAATGTGATCCTGGATAATAGCCCTAATCCTGAGCTAGTGCTTGATCCCTATGCGGTGGCCAGCCTCACCAGTGTGCTGCGGGGAGTGGTCAATAGCGGTACTGGCACCCAGGCAATTCTTTATGATGGTCGTCCGGTTGCTGGCAAAACTGGCACCACCTCTGATTTCCGTGATGCTTGGTTTGTAGGCTATACGCCCCAATTGGCGACCGCAGTATGGATCGGCCGTGATGATTATAAGCCAATGGCTTATGGGGTTACGGGCGGCGAGTATGTGGCACCGATCTGGCGTACTTTTATGGAACGTGCCCTGGAAGGTGAGCCAATTCAAGAATTTCCAGTACCAGTTAGCAATTAATTAGTAGTTAATCGGCAATTAAATTGCTTGAACTATTTCCTGGACTGAGAGAGATAAGCAGATCTGAGCATAAATTCATAAATATGCGGTAGTGCAGTCACTCAGGCGATCGGTTTTGCTGCTATAACGTCTGGGGAGCAGTTTAGGGCAAAATATGAGCTTGCCAATAATTTCCCCAAATCTTGCCCAGAGCAATTATGTCTTGACTATTACTCGACCACGTTAATTATGATTGGCCGCAATCGCGCAAAAGAGTTATCACGATCGCAAATTAAGCATCAAATTCTTTGTGGTGGACTACTATCTCAAAGCTTACTATCAGTAGTTGCGATCAGAGATTTGCTCGGCCAGATAGCGAAACCACTGCATGGCGATCGCCACATCTGTAAATGGGATTGCCATTGCCGCGCCGGAATTCAAGCCCAATTCGATTTCCACCAGCTTTGCCTTGGCCGGTACTTGATCTGGCCTCTGGTTAATATCAGGATCTCGCCCCACAATGGCGATCGATGCCCCATCTAATTTTAATTCGATCTGTGCCACCTCAGCTAGGGAAGCAGACTGTACCTCAATTGGCGCTTGGCGGGTGGGTTTTCCCCAAACCAGGCGATCGCCCTTTTGCCCCAACACCGCGTAAATGTCGTACTTGTGGCGATCGAACTCCTGCGCCCAGGTTTGATATGCCTCCACTTTTTGATATTCGCGCCAGCCAGCCCAGGCCAGCCCAATAAACAAGGCTAGCAATGGCAACCACATCAAACCCCGTTCCATATAGTTTTGCTCTGCTCCTGGCGACAAACATCTAGTAAATAATCTTAGTGGCTTCAATGGCCATTTCTATTCTAGATTGCCCATCGCTAAGTAAATCCAACCCAATCCGATTTCGATAGATCTTTATAGCCACTGACTTGGCCTTGTCAGCTAGTGATTTAGAGATTTAGAGATTTGGATATTCTGGCAGAGAGAATTCACCGTTAGCATTTTCGAGATAGCATCAGCATATCTATCCATAGCACCATCAATTTGTGGTTGCTGATGTTAGTGAAATGCATCGAGTCGATTTACTTTTATCAATTGGCACTTGAACAAATAATCTAAATATCAATAAATCTGCTAACGTAGCAATTAGCTTATCAATCATGTTGTCAATTACGCCATGATCGCCGATCGGGCATCTTGGTCATAGCTGATTAAAAACTAGAAGCTGGTTAGGTGCGGCAAAATCATCTAAACGGGTGATAAATATATAAATAAATATATAAAACAATCGCTAGATCGTGGCGGTATGCAGGTAACCAGTAACCAGGCAAATAAATCAATGGAGCAACTTCAGCATGGTTGAAGCGGATGCAAAATTATTGGATCGTGACTATACCATTATTCTGGTGCGGCTATCGGAACGGGAATGTCCTGCCCCGCCAGGTTTGAGAAAGCAATGGCAAGTGGCCGAAAAATCAATTTTAAATCTGGCTGCCAAATGCGAAAAGTTTGATCCTGACGGCCTCACAATTTATATTGCCGATCGGCCATTTCGTAAGTATAGCCATGAAGATAGTTGCACTTTAGCAATGCTATTCCAAGACGATTACAGTACAGCCAGAACCGATCTGGTGGAAGCGCTGAAAGACTGTTTGCAAGATTATTTCGATCGTAAGGCGCAAGGCACGGCTAAGGCCAATGGCGAAATGATTGTGGTGATTCTGGACCATGAACCAATTGGCAAGGACTGCCGTAAAGCACTGGTTAGCACCCTGGTACAGACAACCCACAAAGTCGATCGGGATGATGAAATTGGCGTTATGTTTGCCCAGGTGGGAGACAATATGATTGCCAGAGGTTTTTTGCAGGCGTTAGATGATGACTTGCATCTGGCTGGAGCTAAGTACGATATTACTGACACTAAGCTATTAGCCGAGTTGCCCCAGGATAAGGTAACCGATTTTTTGCTGTTAGCTCTAACTGATTAGTTAAGCTTCAAGAGCTTTGGTAGTCATAACGCACGCTCGCTTGAGTGCAACCACTAAATAGTTATTTATATTTATATTTATATAGATCTTTACACAAGAGCTAGATTGAAAAAGGGCTAGATCAAGCGACTAGGGGCAATACTGGGCAGAATGTGATATTTTGATGATGCAATTGGTGCGATATGGGATTGAGATGTTAAGGCAATAGGCAATTTAGAGTAGCTGGCTTTATGGTGGCGATCGCAGTGGATTTTGGCAATAGCAATACCGTGGCCGCAAAATGGCATGCGGTGACCGATCGCCCAGAGACCCTCAAATTACCTAGCATTAGCCGCCCTGCGCCCCATGATTTTTTGGTGCCTTCTTTGCTTTATCTGCAAGATATTCGGGGTGGCAAATCCCTGATTGGCCAGGAAGTATTAAATGCTGGTGTGCATATAGACCAATCAAGATGCTTTGACCAAATCAAGCGCAGCCTATCTGCCAGCATTGGTTTTGTGCCCAAAATCGATGGCATTCGCGCCAAGCCAGAGCTAATTGGCAAATTATTTTTAAATAAGCTGTTTGCAGCATTGCGATCGCAGCAAATTGATCCCACCGAGTTGATTTTTACGGCACCAGTCCAGGCCTATGAACACTATTTGCGCTGGCTGGGAACTACCCATAGCCAGTTAGTGCCCCATGCACCGGCGATTCGGGTGCGGATCATCGACGAGCCCACTGCCGCCGCCTTGGGTTATGAAGTGGCACAGCCTGGGGCATTGGTGCTGGTGATCGATTTTGGGGGTGGCACTTTAGATCTCTCCTTGATTCGGATGCCCCACAGCAAAGATGCTTCAGCCTGGGGTGATTTTATTGGTGATGTGGGTGAACATGAGCCTGAGTCGAGGGTTGAGGTGATCGCCAAAACTGGCCAAATTTTGGGTGGTACCGATGTCGATCGCTTCTTGATGGAAGATTTTGCCGAACAGCAGGATTGGCTGCAAATTCCTGCGCCTGGCATATTGCAAGGGCTGATGGAGCAGATCAAAATTGAGCTTTCCGATCAAGAAACTGCCAGTCGGGTGTTCTTTGAGCCGGAGCAAATGAATAGCTTTGAGATCAATTACGATCGCGCCCAGTTTGAGCAAGTCCTGCGGCAACGTGGCTTCTATCGGGTACTGCAATTGGCGATCGATGAGATTATCAATCGGGCGATGGCCAAGGGGGTACTGAAGATGGATCTCAAGCAGGTGCTGCTGGTGGGTGGCTCCACCTTGATCCCTTCGGTGCGAGAGTTTGTGGCAAATTATTTATGTGGTGCTCAAATCCACAGTGGTAAGCCCTTTGCCGCAGTTGCCTATGGGGCATTGATGTTGCAGCGCGGCACTCAGGTTAAAGATCACCTGTTTCATTCCTATGCGATTCGCTACTGGCAGGGGGAAACCCAGCAATGGTGTTATCATCCGCTGTTCAGGCGCGGGCAAACCTACCCTACCAAGCGCCCGGTAGAATTACTGCTCAGGGCTTCACAAACTGATCAAGAAAAAATTGAGCTGGTAATTGGCGAATTAGAAATCCGGGCAGCGGGTTCGACGGAGGTGATTTTCCAGGGCGATCGACTGGTGACCACCACCACGGATGCGATCCAACAAAAATTCCTACCGCTGGGTGGCAGTGATGCAGCGCAAGCGATCGCTACCCTCGATCCGCTGGGTCAACCGGGCAGCGATCGGCTTAAGGCTCAGTTCCAGGTGAATGAGCGGCGGCAATTGACAGTAACGGTGATTGATTTATTGACCGATCGGCAAATAATGCTGGGGCAACCAGTAGCTGATTTACGCTAGCTAGTTTTGTTCAAGCCAGAGCCCGGCTGATTAATATAAGCTGATTAATACAAATTGATGGAATCAGCAACATTTACATCCTTATATTCCCTAAAGCCCCAAACCAAGTCTTTCAAATTTGCATTAAGTAGTAAATTTAAACAGGCAATAAAATATTTTATTCATTCATTGAACCTGTGATCGAACTTATTCAGCATCAAACCAGCCAAACCCTCAAAATCGCCGCCCATGATTTTCCCAAAACTGGCCTACGTGGTCGAATCGAGATCCCTGGCGACAAGTCCATTTCCCACCGATCGCTGATGTTGGGCTCCCTGGCCCAGGGTGAAACTACAATTCGCGGCTTGCTATTGGGCGAAGATCCCCACTGTACTGCCAATTGTTTTCGGGCAATGGGGGCAGAGATCTCGGCGCTAAACACCGAAAAAGTGTTGGTTAAGGGAATTGGCCTGGGTAATTTGCAAGAGCCAGTAGATGTGTTGGATGCTGGTAATTCTGGTACGACGATGCGGTTAATGCTGGGGATTCTGGCCAGTCATGCCGATCGCTTCTTTGTGGTTACTGGCGATCGATCGTTGCGATCGCGGCCAATGGCCAGAGTAGTCAAACCATTGCAACAAATGGGAGCGACAATCTGGGGACGCGATCGGGCTAATAAAGCACCCCTGGCGATCAATGGCCAAAATTTAAAACCAATTCATTACCACACCCCGGTGGCATCCGCCCAAATTAAATCCTGCATTATGCTGGCGGGCTTGATGGTGGATGGTGAAACGATCGTGACCGAGCCAGAACAGTCGCGCGATCATAGCGAACGCATGTTTCGGGCTTTTGGTGCGGATGTGCAGGTTGAGCCAGAGACAAATACAGTGGTTCTGCGGGGTCGATCGCAACTTGTGGGTCAGGAAATAGTCGTGCCAGGGGATATTAGCTCGGCGGCGTTCTGGTTGGTGGCAGGGTCGATCGTGCCAGATTCAGATTTGCTGATTGCTAATGTGGGCATCAATCCCACCCGCACTGGCATCTTAGAAGCACTGGAAATGATGGGTGCAGATATTACCAAAGAAAATGAGCGGGAAGTGACTGGCGAACCAGTGGCCGATCTGCGGGTGCGATCGACTCAGCTCAAAGCCTGTACGATCGGTGGCAGTATGATCCCCCGCCTGATCGATGAGATCCCAATCCTGGCGGTGGCGGCAACCATGGCAACGGGCACCACAATTATTAAGGATGCGGCGGAATTGCGCGTCAAGGAAAGCGATCGCCTCGCCACGATGGCCAAAGAACTAACCAAACTGGGTGCAAAGCTCAGTGAGCATGACGATGGCCTGGAGATTATGGGCGGACATAAGCTAATGGGGCAGGAAGTCGAAAGCTATGTCGATCATCGGGTAGCGATGAGTTTAGCGATCGCGGCAATGGTGGCAAAGGGGACTACGGCGATCGGTAATGTCCAAAATGCCGCTACTTCTTATCCTGCGTTTGTGCCAACCCTGACACAGCTTTGCCAATCATAGAGACTTGTGATTAGCTGCAATTAACCCCAAATTAATAAATTAATTAGTAGCTGTTTTGCCCGACTGGTCAATCCCCTGTTGCAATTGCGCTGGGGTTAGCGATCGCAGCAAATTAAGCGGCAGCCGAGAGTTAGACAGAGATTGAGCATAGGCTGAAGTTAAATATTGAGCATAATTAGCTTGCCCATTGATGTGGGTCTGAAAAAATGCCACACTCATCGCTTTCATATATTCATTGCCTAAGGTTGGATCAGCCCCTGCCAAAACTCGTCTGGCATCCACTGGGATAGGGATATCCTCTGAAATTGTAGTTACCGCCAAGTGAGAAGCATTCTCGATCAAAAGTAAATATTTCTGTTCGGTGGTCAACCAGGTAAATGGTCTAATTTGCTCAGCCAAGGCAGGGGCAATCGTATCAATGTTCCCGGCCACGAACATAACTGGCACTTCGATTGTAGCTAAGGTTGTTTGGCCTAGCACCGCACTATCGATCTGGTTCATCGCAATCACCGCCTTGATCCGATCGTCGCTGAGGTTATATTCTTGCTCTGGCAATCCGGCCGCCACACATTGCAACGACATTGACACATTCCAGCTATAGAAACCCTGGCAAGCTTCTGCCAGCGCCGCAAAGTTAATTTGACCACTGCTAGCCAACGCGAGGGCGGCATAACCACCAAAGGAATGGCCGATCATACCAACATGATCTAGATCCAGATTCTGGGGTACGTTGCGATCGCTGGTGCGGAGGCGATCGACATGATCCAATACATCGCTAATGTCTTTGGGTCTTTGTAAAAATGCCTCAGGTTTGGCAATTTGGTTAGAAGCACCGACTAATAACGCTTCCAATTGGCTGGCATCGCTCCCTGGTGAAGTAGACAGCACCACGGCAAACCCATAGCTGGCCAAATGTTCTGCTAGATAGACAAATGGTGCGCGGGTGGAACCCAACCCAGGATAAATCACCACTAATTTAAAGCTTTGGCCAAGGGCAGGCGGTGAGCTGGGAAGATATAAATAGTAAGGAATCTGATAATTACCGCTGCTAGCCTCAACGCTAAATTCAAATCTTTGCGATTGGCTCTGGCCAGGATTACTTAAATCTGGCAATGCAGCCGCCAGGTCGATCGATTCAGTAGCTGCCGATTCATTAGCTTCATTGTCACTACTCAATTGGTTTAGTTCCAATGCCGCTTGCCTGTTTGCCTCATTAATAACAAAGTCATTGGCACGCTGTGCCTCTGCCACTGCTGCGCTCACTTCGCCCACAATTTCTAGAGCGCTACCAATATCCATATAGATATTAGTGGGATATTTCTCAAAGAAATTCAATAGGGTCAGCCCATTTTCTCGATCGGAAGCTGCCAGGATTAGCGCCGCGCGAATCCCCTTGGCACCGGATAGATTTGGCCCCGATTTAATTACTTCCCCCAACAGCTCCAACAGTTTTTCGCCCTGGGAGGTATAGAGAAACCTGGCAATTAGTACATTAGAAATCTCAACCCGCTCATTGAGAATCTCCCGAAACTTCGCCATTTCTTCCGGGGTGGCATAGCTAGCATATCCAGCCAGGTCATCATCCACCTCGCCGGTTTCGGCAAATTTGGTCAGGGAATCAACCGGAATTTCCCGTCCAAAAACGCTATAGACAATATTGATTTCTTCGGCGGCATCAGCTTGAGGCGCGATCGCTAAGCTGCCTAGCCCTATCCCGGCGCTAACCCCCAGGCTGAGGGTGGTCACCTGGCAAACAGACCGTAATCGTGACCATAACTGAGATGGTTTTTGCTTGAATATGGCTTGGTACATCTTTTTCCAAAGGTTTTTCCAAAGGTTTAGGTTTTAGCAATCGATCAATTAATCGCTTTTAATCGCTTTTTAGTAGTTTGCAACCAGGACAACAATATTTAGTCTAAACAAAAACTCGATCACGATCTCAGCCGCTATATAAGCATTTAGCTCAAGAAGTCCAACCCAGCAGAGCTAATCGATCGATTTAGCCCCAATCACAAATTTTTGTGGTTGCTTAGCTATAGCAAGACTTGCCTAGTCTATATCAACTAAATTTATTATATTGCGGAATGCTCTATCCCAGCATAGTGAACAAACCGATCGCCGATCGTTCTTTCTAATAAATCATTATTTCTAATAAATAGTAATAACTTATGTAGAAGCTACCACAGACAAATGCGCCTTACTTCCTCCAACTGGGATTGTTAAAGATCGCTAAAGGATGATTTTGACGAGTAATCACCCCTAACCAGATTTACAATTGATCCAGTAAGGACTTAGCCTCCGATGCGGCCTTACTATTGCCTGCCAGGGTATAGAGCTTTTGGGCGCGGTTTAAAAATTTGGTTGCCTCAGCTCGCCGCTTTTGCTGTGCCAAAGCCTTTCCCAAAGCCAAGTTGGCATTAGGATCATCCGGGTTGATGCGCAAAATCTGGCGATAGGCGACGATCGCCCCAGATAGCGACTCCTTTTTGAGATATAAATCGGCGATCGCATATTGCACGGCCACATCCGACGGTCTCGCCGCCGCCACCTTGCGATAGGCCGAAATTGCTTCGTCAACCTCACCTTTACCCACCAACACCCTGGCGATCGCCACATTTGCTTCCGGATGGCGAGGGTTGATGTCCAGTACCCGCTCAAACTTTTGCATGGCCGTATCAAAGTCATTTTGAACTAACAGTAAGCTGCCGATCGCAAACCATACATCCGCATTCAAGGGGGCAATCTCGTCGGCTTTAACGTAAATATCCGATGCTGCTTTGAGATCGCCTTTGCGCTGAAAGATATAACCAAGGTTGAGATGTGCCCTCAGGTTGCGGGGCGAAATCGCAATTAGTTTTTGATAGATCTGGGCTGCTTCGTCAAACTTTTCTTGCTGCACCAGAATGAAGCCAATGCTCTGATGGGCTTCGGCATTTTTGGGTTCCAGGTTAATCGCCTGACGATAGGCAGTCAGGGCGCGGTTATAGTCACGACTCTGGGCATAGGCATAACCGAGGGCATTAAATGCTCGTACATCACGATTGTCGATCTGAGTTGCTTTCTGAAAAGCGGCGATCGCCCCGGCGAAATCATTTTTCTGGGTGAGCAAATAACCAATACTGGTTTGAATCCGCGCATTATCGGGTTCTAGCTGCGCCGCTTGGCGATAGGCTGCCAGCGCCCCATCAATATTATCCTTTTGCCAAAGTTCTCGCCCCTGCTTGATCAAATCCACTGGGTCTGTTTCTGCCCAAGCGGTTAGGGGTATAGCCATAGTTCCGACTAGTCCACCAGCGCATAGTATAAACCCCACCATGCCAGCGAGCAGATGCCTGGTGATGGGAGACTTAGCGATCGGGGATTTGGCAAACCTACCCAGCTTGGTTAGCCGCTTTACCTCACTGGCACTAGCAGTAATTAATTTAACAACAGCAGTTTGGGGATATGAACGAGTTTGACCTTGATTATGCATATGTTGTGAATATTTTCCGGGGGCGATGATTGGCGATCGCAATTTGTAAATTCAGGGCAACCAAATATGTAATTACTGCAATCAGTAGGGGTTGGAGCCTGGATGATCGCAAATTACAAATCTAAAGCAAACCAATTGCGGTTGCAGTTATTCTACTCAATTCTAATTTTACATATATATACCCACTGCTTAGTACCGCTCAGAAAATACCAGCTACCAGCACATAAACCTCACCCCAGCCAAGTTAGCCACAACAAAAGCCGTGGGGGTGAGGCATCCGTGCATGAATATTTTGATTATCGTACAAATACATTGAATAGACAACCCCAGTTCCATAGGTAATTACTAGTTCCATAAGTAATTAATGGAGGGTAAGCCTATTTAAGCCAAATAGTTAAATTAGTGATTGTTAGTGGTTATCAATTACCTATCAATTACCTATTCCAGATTGCCAGACACCCCCACCGCAGATAAGCCCCCCAGGGCACGTAGGTTTTGGTAGCGAATCAACTCCACAAACTCCGGTGCGCCGCGATTCTCTAGCTTAGCTACCGTTTTGATCCCATCTAGGAGGCTCCTGGCCGCATTAGTATCGCTATAGCCACGGATCTTGGCTACGGCGATCGCTTCGTTGTCTGCGTCAATTTGCACCTTACTGCCCTTGGTTTGTTTGAGCACCTGTTTAACCGCCACAGTGGTAAACAAAAAACCCAACGACATTCCCGCCGGATCAAACTGCACCACTTCGGGAATCGTAAAAATTACCGCTGCCAAAGTAGCCAGTTGGTAGGTCTCCAGCTTGAACCATTTACTCGTCTGCCGCCAGCTCACTTCCCGAATAAAGAGTAGATCGCGTTGGCTTTCAGGCAACTTAAACCACAGGCCAAAGTTTATATATACCGGAGTGTTAGCATTCCAAGGCTTGATTGCTTTGCTGTAGATAACTTGAGTTTGATCGCGGCCACCTTTTACTTCGGTGCGCATGCGCCATGATGCGGGTAAAAGGTCACGCAATCGCAATATTTCCTTAGCGGCGTTGTTCATTTTTGCTGGGTTTAGATCTAATTGAAGTGTAGCTTGCCCCTGCCGATCGCTTCAATCTGTCTATTGAGACCAATCAAGCTCAAGTTCAGGTATACATCTATATCTATATCTATATCTATATCTATATCTATATAGGCATGAATAATCGATATCTATATAGGCATGAATAATCGATATCAGATATATCAGATATAGACGATGTTGCATGGTAATTACGTAATTACAAAATTGAATAACGGCCTTGCCATTAAAACGACATAAACGACATAAACGGTATATACGTATGCCTCACCCAAGCAACCGGAATATGTGGAACTGGTCAGCCTGAGTTGAGCTTGGTAATTCCTAGCTTGTAGTTACTAGCGATCGCAAAAATTTCAAATAGTCTTGATTCTGTTTGGATTTTGCAATTGTGCCCTATTCGCTGCTTGAGTTTTGGTGGTTTAGACCATGACCACTAAAGCGCCCACAATAAACTAAGCTGATGAACAGAAGGCTTTAATCCCGGCGATCGGCATTAGCAAATCAGTTAATTTAATTATTTCTTAGTTTTTCAATCACCCCAGAGATAGATTCTGGCATAGTAAAATAAAATAGCTATCATAGTGAGCAATCAATCACTTAATTGCTGACTTTTATTAAGAGATGGAACGATTGATGAAGAAATAATTCATCATCAGTCGATCGATCGCAATTTGCGTCAAAATCCTTTAACGACTTAAGCCTAAGCATCAATCATATGAGAGAAAAAGTTAAATCTGAACCAGATACCAGGGGCAAAATCATCAATTCTGCCCAAAAGCTTTTTGCCAAGAAAGGATTTGATGGCACTACCACGAAAGACTTGGCCAGTGCCGCTGGAGTCGCCGAGGGGACAATTTTTCGTTATTTCAGCAATAAAAAAGCAATCCTGGTTGAAGTAGCAACCCAGGGTTGGATCAAAATCCTGACCGATTTGCTCACCGAGCTAAGTGGTATGAGTGGCTATAGCTCGATCGCCTCAATGATGTATCGGCGCATGACCACCATGCATGACAGCATGGATATGATGCGGGTCTGCTTTATGGAGGCTCAGTTTCACCCCGAACTGCGCGATCGGATTCAATCGGAAGTAGTCGATAAAATGACCGATATTGCGGAAGTTTATTTTGAAGAGGCGATTCAAAAGGGTGTCTATCGCCAAGGGCTTGATCCAAAGGTGATCGCTAGGGTCTTTGTGGGCATGTTTGCGGTAGCTGGCTTTAGCAACGAAACCATGGGCAAAGATCAATCTCCCAATGATTTGCGACAAATGGCCGAAGGGATCGCCGATATCTTTTTACATGGTGTGCTTAATCCCAAAGGGGCAAAAGTTAAAGAAATTGCCTAGAAGTTGCGATTTCATGACATATACTGATATGGTGACGAAATAACATCTTCCTAGTGATGTAGATCGCAGCGATCGTTAGACTTTGGGTATAAATTAGATGTGAATTGGTAACGATTGTTACCATTCATGCTATATTAATGGCATAAACACATACACCATTTTACGAAGAAGGAAAGTTTGCTATGAGCATAAATAACGAAAAAAGAAGACAGGCAATGGCAAATCACAAGGCCAATCTAGCCGCATCGATTAACCATCGTTTAGAAGTTGCTAGATCTGAGAATAATGATTCGCTAGTAAATATGCTAGAGAGAGAAAAACGCCAGCTTGGCCTGAACTAGGAATAAACACTATAAACACTATAAACACATAAGTTAAGAATAAACCTGGATTTATTTGTTTGGCGGATCGGTTGCTAATCGGCTATAGATATGGCAACGTGCCTGGTGGCTGATTATCTAGTTAAGTCTTAACAATTGTTTTCAATATCAGCAGCCAAAAATTCATTCACATGTTTAGTTAGTTACCAAACTAAAAAACTAATTAATCATGTTTGTGGGGGAAGGAAGCTAAACCATCTCAACCATCTGTATTGCAGTTCCTGTGTCGGTTATTTAGTTAACTTGGTTGATCAAGGTGACTTGGCATAGTAATGTAGTTGCTCGCAATTGAGCTGAGTAATTTATCTGGCTAAATTGGTTTAGCAAAGTTTGCATCTTGAATATTTACAAAAATATTTGCGAAACGATCGGCTAGTGGTTAAGTCTTTGGATTTACTGCTAACCGATTCGGGTTTTGAGTGTGTTAATTAATTTCATCTCGATCAAAGCAAAGCTGCTCATAAACATTGCCTGGACAAGATTTTTTTTGCTTGAACTAATGCACATCAAGATGCTATATTCGTAAAGCTGAAAAACGCATTAGCAGTAACAGCATTGCCGGGATAGCTCAGCTGGTAGAGCAGAGGACTGAAAATCCTCGTGTCGGCGGTTCAAGCCCGCCTCCTGGCATTTTTATTTGCAGCTTGAATAAAGGCATTATGCAATTTGAAATTTGTTGATCGAGGGTTTGGTTTGCACTCGACGATCGATCGGTCAAACATCACCCGTTGGAGTACCTTGGTGGTGCATCATATCAATTCAATGCTCAATGCACTTTATGGGGATAGTGTATTTTTCTACACGTAATAAATAGCTCAAATGTGGGCATCATTGGGGACGAGGAGGATGATTGATCATTGCGTCAAATTGAGTCAATGGGGCAGGTTTTTTGTAGGAGAACCTACTGATTAAGATTAACCCTACGTTGAAAGAAACCGGATTCTGAGCATTGAATTAAGATTGTTTACCGTCAATCAATCAGATTAGGGATTCGATCGTAACTAGGCTTTAATAAGGTTTAACCTCCTATACAGCAGATTCCGCAATAGAATATGACATGATAGGAGTAAAGTAAGAATCAAAAAGTATGAGAGCCCATTCTCTAGATTTGCGTCAGCGCATAGTCACAGCGTACGAAAATAAAGAAGGTTCAATCCGTGAGTTGGCAACCCGATTCAGCGTTAGTAAAGACAGTGTCCATCAGCTGCTCCAACTTTATCGCACTACTGGTTCAGTTGAGCCAATTCCATACAAGGCAGGAGCAAAAGCCAAGTTTAATGAAGCTGCTCTGGCTGAGTTAGCAAAGTTAGTAGCCGCTAAAAATGATGCCACACTGTCGGAGTTATGTGAGCAAATGTATGAACGTACTGGCATCAGGGTATCAGAACCAACCATGTGCCGTACGTTGCAAAGGCAGGAGTTAACTCGAAAAAAAAACTTTTCACGCCGATGAAAGGGATACAGAACGAGTGCAACAGCTGAGAGCAGATTATCAACGCTGGCTTTGGCCACAGGCAATGGAAAACCTGGTATTCATTGATGAGACAGGCGTTAACCTGGCAATGACCAGGTTGTATGCAAGGGCTACTCTAGGTGAGAGAGCCTATGCTAGTAAACCACTTGCTCGAGGCAAAAACGTTACTATAATTGGGGCTATGGCATTACGCGGTGTGCTGACTAATTTTACTTTTACTGGTAGCAATAATACTGATACTTTCGTGTCCTATCTCAAAGATAAATTGCTGCCTAACCTATGGTCTGGTGCAATTGTGATTATGGATAACCTCAGTGTACATAAGGTTGATCCTGTGCGAGAGTTAATTGAGTCCGTCGGTGCTCACTTGGTTTACTTACCGCCTTATTCACCAGAGCTAAATCCGATTGAGATGCTGTGGTCAAAGGTGAAACAGTTTCTACGCTCTTGGGCGGCCAGGGACTATGATGACTTGCATAAAGCTATTTCTAACGCTCTTGCCAAGGTTTCTCTAGACGATATTATGGGCTGGTTCCTTGAGGCCGATCTCTGTGCGTCTCTAATCTGAAATGCGCTGTAACGCAATCAATTTTTTTGTGCTAGGAAGTTAGTCTAAAGAGAATCCCTCCCTTAATTGATGATGCGATGATGCACATTAGCGCATAGTGAAGAGGCGCATTGTTTTCCAACAATTTGTAAATTTGTAACATATGCTAACTAGCCCTGGCTTGTAAGTCTAGGTAGAGGACATATGTATAGAAAAATAAAAACTGAATTAATCATTTACATTTAAGACAGTAACAGCATAGAACTGGCAATGGGGGACTAGAAAATGCCAAACAGTGAGCATTTAGAATTACTGCAACAGGGTGTATCTACTTGGAATCAGTGGCGATCGGCAAATAGCCGAATTCAAGTTGATCTAACTGGTGCCGATTTAACTAGCGTTGATTTATTAGATGCCGATCTGAGTGCAGTTAATCTCAGGGGAGCCAACTTAAGTATGGCTAATCTGATCCGGGCGAATTTGAGCGGGGCGAATTTAATTGAAGCCAATTTCGATGAAGCTAACTTAAGCATGGCGTATTTAAACTGTGCTTATCTTAATAAGGCCTATTTACATGGGGCAAACTTGACCTGGGCTAATCTAAGTCAATCTTGCTTGATTGATACCGATGCCAGTGAAGCAAATCTGAGTGGTGCGGTGTTGAGTGGCACCGATGCCTATGGTAGTAATTTTAGTGGTGCGAATTTAAGTGAAGCTTATTTGAGTGTGGCTGATTTGGGTGGTGCAAATTTACATGGTGCAAACCTGAGCAGCGTTTATGCGATCGCCACTAATTTTGAGCGAGCCAACTTGAGTAATGCCAATATGAGCAAAGCTAATTGTGCCAAGTCGAAATTTGGTAGCGCAATTCTCGATCGCGCCAACTTAAGCATGTCCTATCTCTATGCTGCGGATATTCGTGGTGCAAGTTTGATCGAAACCGATCTCAGCCGCGCCGACTTAACCAAAGTCAGTTTGATTTGTGCTGATCTCAGTGATGCTCATTTAATTGGTACGGAATTACATGGTGCTAATTTGAGCCAAGCCAACCTCAAACATGCCGATCTGCGGCTGTCGCACCTGGAAGCCGCTAACTTGTATGGAGCCAGCCTCTACAGCGCTGATTTGAGCCAAGCCAATCTTAACGCCGCCTATTTAAATGAGGCCTTCTTGTTTGGTGCAATCCTGAAGTGGACTAATTTAGCCGACGCTGATCTAAGTGGGGCTCACTTGGGCGGTGCTAATTTATTTGGGGCTGATGTCAGTGGCGCTAAGTTATTAGGCGTAAATCTGCATGAAGCCACCATGCCCAATGGCAGCATTCATGACTAGATCCCGTTTCAATCGGTTTCGGTAAGTTTCGGTAAGTTTCGGTTATAGGTCTTAGCTAGCTTAATTTGGCCGATCGCCACTTTGTTAAATGTCAATTACCAATTTCGACGGCGTCAATTACTTGGCAAATAGCGGATGTAAATGACGTGTGCAAATGACAACTAAAACTAAGCTGAAAGGAACTGCATATGTTGAACCTCAAGGAGCAGTAAGATTCGGATTGATAGCGATTATTATTTTTGCGAGCGCTCAACAGCGTTGCGTTTACGGAAACTATCAGCATGAATTTCAACAATGAGAGCATGATGAATGAGGCGGTCAACGGCAGCAACAGTCATCATGTCATCGGCAAAGATGTGATCCCATTGCGAGAAAGGCTGATTAGCAGTAATGATGAGGCTTTTGCGTTCATAACGATGAGCAATCAGCTCAAACAGGACGGAAGTTTCAGCCTCAGATTTTTTGACATAGCCAAGATCATCAATAATGAGTAAATCAAAGCGGTCAAGTTTGGCAAGGATAGAGGCAAGCTGAAGTTGTAGTTTGGCTTGCTGTAGATGTTGTAGCAAAGCATAGGCCGAGAAGAACTTAACCCGTTTGCCCATTTCAATCATCGAGCGCCCGAGCGCAGCAGCAAGATGAGTTTTACCGACCCCGGAAGGTCCAAATAGCAAGCAGTTTTCGGCCCTATCCAACCAGGCCGTATCTTGTGCCAGTTGGATCAGTGGCGCTGATTTGAAACTAGGGCAATGTTCAAAATCGAAAGAGGTAAAGCTTTTACCAGTAGGTAATTTAGCCTCAGCGAGAGCTCGTTTGATCCGATTCTGTTGGCGATAATCCAGTTCCAATTCGCACAGAGCGAGCAAGAACCGGTCGTAAGCCCAATGCTGTTGGGTGGCCTTCTGCTCGATAGTCTGCCAATGTTGGAGCATGTGCGAGAGTCGTAGCTGTTTGAGTATCAGGCTCAGAGTATTGTTCGGGTTTGGTTTCGAGGAGTTGGTCATAGGCTGAAAGCGAATGTTGTTGTACGTTTAGTTGAGGTACGCTCAATTGCTGCTGGGGTAGTAGGAACTGTTGCTGTAGAGCCTTCAGGCTGAGAGTGCCCTGCTGCAGTTGGGTTTCAAGATAGTCGGCCACTGTAGTTTCTCTATCGTGCTTGGCAGCAATATAGAGGGCTTCAACCATGATGCGCGCTGCATTATCGATTTCAAAATCAGCCTGTAACCTCTGCCACAGCTGCCGCCATTGTTGATTAGGCAATAGGTCTTGCTGCCAGGTGCAGTAAATAAAGGCACGGGGTTTACGCCTGAGGCTATCAATTACATGGCGGTAGTTAATACAGCGAGCACGGCGGATTTTGGCTGACCCATGTACTCGCAAACGGGGTAGTTCCACCACTTGTTGCTGCCCCAAATAACCGACCAGGCGGTTGTGATAGATATGAATATTCAGCTGCCTGCCAATCAGTCTTGATGGCACCGTGTAAAGAATGCAGCGCACCGAAATGGTGCTGTGGCAGGTCACCCGCACCGTCAATTCTTCGTAATCGGCACAGCGATATCTCGGTAGTGGTTGTAGGGTTACTTTTTCCTCGGCAAACTTGGCGCTGCATTTACAATTGAGCTTGGCAACCACCTGCTCGATAAATTCTTGATATGCACTCACTGACTCAAACTCAAAGCTGCCACGCAAATACAGAGCTTGGCGCAACCGGCGCTTGAAATGTCCATGGGGAGATTCGATGGAGCCATTTTCATGAGCCACGCCTGGGTTATTGCGACTTGGACTCATGCCATAGTGTTCACATAGCTCGGCATAGAATTGGGTTAGTGGTTTATGCCGTTTGCCCGCCATATTCCGATAGGCAGCACTCAAATTATCGGTGCGATGCTGCTTTGGTACACCACCACAGGCATGCAGCGCATTCTGTAATCCTTCAGACAAGCCGATAAAGCTCTCGCCACCCTCGATTACCTGCACATATTGCCAGCCACTGTAGGCCAGACGGTAGTGGTACAGCAGGTGCTCATATTGTTTCCCTTTGATGGTAACTTCCACCTGTTTGAGCTCGGTAAAATCTGATAGACCCATTTCGCCGGGCTGATGGCGGATCTCAAACATTACCTCCTGCGGTTTGCCATGGATACTTTTCCATACCTGCACTCGCCTTTGTAAGGTACGCAATTGTTGCTCATATTGGCCTGGATAATGCTCGGCTAGATATTCATACAATGTCATCGCCTCTAGACGAGGCTCACGTCGAAGCATTGGCTCTAGCTCTTCCTCCCACACTCCTGATAGCGGATCTCGGCGGGTGCGCCAATCTCGCTCACCTTTACTCTTGGGCTGGTGTTTGCCTTGCTCAATACGGCTGCCGCTACGGACTGATATGCCGGCAATCTCGGCTGACTCATTTTGATTGCAGCCGACCTCTCGTGCTTTCTTGTACACTTGCACTTGATATTGTTTTATATATTGACCTGACACTGCTGACGTTCCACTTTCCTGTTTGAACGTCTTTAGTGTCTTTCTTTTTTCCCGTTTTGATCTCTTTTTTTCTAGTTGACGCCTACCTCCACTTGCGATCTCATATCCTTGCTGGCGATCATCTTTTTATGCCAAGTAATCGTCATCCAGACGCCAAGGTAATTGTCGCCTAACACCACTTTGTTGATGATCCTACTGATACCAGATTGGCATTAGCAAGATGGGTGGATCATTGATGGTTAGACCCCGATCGCCCTGTTGCCAGGAGCTGCTAAAGCGATCGATCGGCAATGTATTTCTGGCCAGGTTATTGCCCAATCCCGGCAAAAATGGGATCGAAAAGTTGACATTAAAGGGCAAGCGGCCAAACAACTGGTCAATAAACAAGTCGAACGAGGTAAATCCTGATCTAATTGGTAGTTCGACTGATTCATCCAGATTAAATTTTTCCCTGGCTGCTTTTCTGAGATCTTCAACAGCTTCTTCATAGGTACCTAGTTGATCGACCAGGCCATTATCTACGGCTTGCTTGCCAGTGTAAATTCTGCCATCAGCCAGCGTGCGCACAGCCTCTAGATCCATGTCACGCCCCACATGCACATCTTCAATGAACTGGCGATAGGTATCTTGGAGCAAGTCTTGCAGCAACTTTTGTTCTGGCTCAGAAATTTCGCGGTAGGGCGAAAAAATATCTTTATAAGGGCCGGTTTTAATCACCTGGGCTTGAACACCAATACGATCGAATAGCTCTTGCACATTCAGACCGCTTAAAATCACCCCAATACTGCCAGTTAAAGTACCGGCATTGGCATAGATCTTAGTGGTGGCACTGGCCGCGTAATAACCGCCACTGGCTGCCACATCCAACATACTAGAATAGACCGGTTTGACTTCCCGCAACTCTCGGATCGCCTCAAACAGTTCTTTGCTGGTGCCAACCGTACCACCAGGGCTGTTGATCGAAATTAGCACCCCTTTGACATTCTCTTCATCCTTGAGCTTCACCAGGCGATCGCGCACCGCTAGCGCCCCTGTGGCAGCACGTGAGCCATTGATTACCCCTTCCAGAGTGATTAATTCCAGTCTCGGTGTTCCGGCACTTTCTAGCGCGTCTATTTTGACTAACTTATTAGCCTGTTGGCGACTAATGCCAGTTGCTGCCGCCACAAAACAGACAATTACTAGTACCAGAGCAATGATGCGATTTAATTGCATAGTTAGATAGTTGGTTCAAATTAAGTTCAAATAGTGATTAAAAATTCAATAGCCTCAGCGCATGAGTTAGCGATCCCTATGTTAGCAATCTAATGTGGTCTTTTCTGGCATCGGTTTAAGCTTAGGCTCGTTACTCTGATCGCCAAATTAGCCTCAGGACAATCGATTCACAGATCCCATGCTCGAACTTAGCCAAAGTCAGTTCAATCCAAAACAATTTCTGATGAAGCTATAGTTTTGTAGGCGATCGCTGGTCACGACAAGTTAGGGTTACACAAATATATCTTATCTCTGTTATATCTCTGTCAACTCCAGGCTAGTTAGAAAAGCTAATTTCTATTCTCTAACAATTTTTATTAAAACAATTCTATTAAAACAATAAATTTAAAACCGATATTTAAGCATAACCCTCCCCGCATTGTAATTGTGTAGGGAGGGCTAAATTATAAATTATTAGGATCTGGTAATCAGCTTGTTAATGGCCTAATAGTCTGAACTATCTATTGAGCTGTTACCTACCTGTGGTGTGTTTAATCTGGTATAGATTAAGAGATCGCTATTCAGCAATTAGGCCGTAGCCATGAAAGTTTGAGTGTACTCGGCGATCGCTTCCTTGAGCATGGTTTCAGCGTCAGGGGTTAGCTTCTTCTCAGCCTTGATCACTTCGGCAAACTTGGGCTTACTGGTATTCAAATAATTACGCAAACCAGCCATAAACTCAGTTACTTTATTGACAGCAATATCATCAACGTAGCCATTTAATGCTGCGTAAATGATCGCAATTTGCTCATAGACAGGCAGTGGTGAATATTGCGGCTGTTTGAGCACCTCACGCAATCTTTGCCCCCTTGCCAATTGAGCTTGGGTAGCTTTATCCAAATCAGAGGCAAACTGTGAAAATGCTTCTAGTTCTGAATATTGGGCTAGTTCCAGCTTCAGCTTACCTGCCACCTGCTTCATGCCCTTGATTTGGGCTGCCGATCCTACCCGCGACACGGAGATCCCGGCGTTGATCGCTGGGCGTAAACCGGAGTTGAACAGGTCAGAGGAAAGGAAGATCTGACCATCGGTAATTGAAATTACATTGGTGGGAATATAGGCAGATACGTCGCCAGCCATGGTTTCAATCACAGGTAGAGCAGTCATGGAACCACCGCCGAGATCATCACTCAGCTTGGCCGCCCGCTCTAGTAAACGGGAATGTAAGTAGAACACATCACCAGGATAGGCTTCCCGACCGGGAGGACGACGCAGCAACAGCGACATTTGACGGTAGGCCTGGGCTTGCTTGGAAAGGTCATCATAGACCACCAGGGTGGATTTGCCGTTGTACATAAAGTATTCGGCTAGAGCTGCACCGGTGTAAGGGGCTAGATATTGTAGGGTGGCTGGGTCATTAGCATTGGCGGTAACTACGATCGTGTAGTCAAATGCACCATTCTGACGGAACACTTCTACCACTTGGGCAACGGTTGAAGCCTTTTGGCCGATCGCCACATATACACAAATACAGTCTTCACCCTTCTGGTTCAAGATCGTATCAACGGCCACGGCGGTTTTACCGGTTTGGCGGTCACCAATGATTAGCTCCCGCTGCCCCCGACCGATCGGAATCATCGCATCGATCGCCGTAATCCCAGTTTGGAGCGGCTCATACACAGAGCGGCGGGCAATAATACCAGGGGCAACCGATTCAATCAGGCGGGATTCACCCGTGTGGATCTCACCCTTACCATCGATCGGCCGTGCCAAGGAATCGACCACGCGGCCAATAAAAGCTTCGCCAACGGGGACTTGGGCAATTTTACCGGTGGATTTTACCGAGCTACCTTCGGAAATACCACGGCCTTCGCCCATCAACACCGCACCAACATTGTCTTCTTCTAGGTTCAGGGCAATACCGACGGTGCCATCTTCAAATTCTAGTAGCTCACCGGCCATGGCATTATCCAAGCCATAGATGCGGGCAATGCCGTCACCGACTTGCAGCACCGTACCCACATTGGAGACCTGCATCTCCTGGTTGTACTGCTCAATTTGCTGTTTGATTATGTTGCTGATTTCATCTGGTCTAATACTAACCATATTGCTGTTTTCCTGCTAATTTACTTGTACTCTTACTACGCTTGCCATAATGCTGACAAAATAGGACGAAATAGGAAATAGTGAGTGGGGAAACGAGAAACTTAATTAATTAAGGTCTAGGACACACTGCCAACCAATCGATTGCTCAGGCGACGCAATTGGCCTCTGATGCTGGCATCAACAATTTGCGACCCAACCTTAATAATCACCCCACCAATTAATTCTGGCTTGACTGATACTTCCAGTTCTACGCTTTGGGCTCCGGTCATGGCCTTGACCTTATTTCTAATTGACTCAGCTTGTTCTTCGCTAAGTTCGATCGCCGAGGTGATTTCCGCCAGCGAAATTTGTCGCAGTTGCCGCAGCAAACCTTGGAAGGCAACACCTACTTCGTCCAAGAACATGATCCGGCGCTTGTCCACCATCAACAACATAAAGTTGAGCATGATCGGATGAACTTGATCGCCAAATACTTGTTGAATCACTTCTTTTTTGGCTTCGTCTTTTGCTAACGGCACAGCCAGGAAATTGCGCAGATCGTCTGATTCACTCAGAGCAGCACGGATGCCGGCAATATTATCGCCAAATTCATCGACCAGGTTTTGCGACTGGGCGATCTCCATGATGGCTTCAGCGTATGGCTCTACCAGAGACTGGCTAACTGATGATTTCATTGTTACCTAAGCTCCTATTCCGCTGAAATGAGGTCAATACTACGATCGACAAGTTGTTGCTGCACATGCTCGCTCAAGCCCCGCTCAAAGTAAGCACTGGCATCGGCGATCGCTTTGTCTACAACCTGTTGGCGCAATTGGGAAATGATGCGCTCTTGCTCAGAGCCAATTTCCTGCTCGCCGGCCGCTTGCAACTTGGCAATTTCAGCATCGATATCCTTGAGAATTGCTTCTCTGGCTGCTTTGGCATCAGACTGAGCTTGAGCCAGGATGCGATCGCGCTCTGCTTGTGCCTGAGCTAGCTTCTCCTGTTGATCAGAAAGCTTCTCGATCGACTCTTTCTTACGCTTCTCGGCATCATTAATCGCACTTTCGATCGTCTGGAGGCGGCTCGACAAAATATTGCCAATGAAGCCCCGTCCGGCATAGATCAAAAATGCCAGAATGATCACAATATTAATAATATTGGTTTCAAAAATATTGGTATTAATACCAAATCCTTCCGCCTCGCCCGCTTCGGAGGCAAGCAAGAACAAACTAGTAAACATAATTAATTTGACTTCCTGTTGCGATATTGACCACCTAGCTGTTTACCAAATCTCCGAGCAGCTTTTCGAGGATTTGCCGACTCAGGGCGTTAACCTCATTGTCTAGCAAAGCAGCGGCCTCTTGCTTTTGCTGATCCAATTCGGCTCTAGCTGCACTAGCCTTGGTCTGGGCTTCTGCGACTGCTGCCGAAATTTGCTCAGAGCGAATTTTGTTCGCTTCGGCCTGAGCTGAAGCAATTATCTCCTGGGTTTGTTTCCGCGCCGTTGCCAATTCTTGCTCATAGGCGATCGCCAGCTCTTCTGCTTTCTCCAAGCGTTGCTTAGCTTCGTTGACGTTGTCGCGGACATAGGCACCACGATCGTCGATCGACTTGGTCAAGGGTTTAAAAAATGTTTGATTCAAAATAGCAACCAAGATCAGAAATTGAGCCGCGATTACGGGCAGAGTGGCATTGAGATCAAATAGACCACCTTTTTCCGCCGACTCGGTTGCAACTAAAAATATCCAATGTGTCATGAGAGTTTAGCTGTGGTTAGCTAGCAAATCGATTGGCTGGGCTTGATTTATGGGAATAACTGCAAGTGACTAAACTAAATAATTCTAAAGATAGTAATTAGCTAATTCAGGCTTGATGTTTTTAAATTCAACTTAATTTGACTTTGATTTGACTATTAGATCTGACTCAGTAGCCGGTTGCTTCAAGTGCCTTTGAGTAAATACACAGATGTAAATACACAGATGTAAATATACAAATGTAAATGCACTAAATTTAAATGCGCAATGTAAATGCGCGATCGCAATTACTAATTACTCAGCAACATTGAAGCAAACCATAGCTAACAGAGTAGATTTAGATTCGATTATTCGATCTTGATACTTGATCTCAGACGCTTATGCTCAACTAGGCCACCACTAAATCATTTTTGATCCAATCATTATTTGATTCGATCGCTGCCCAAGGGAAGCCAAGGAAAACTGAATTTAGCTTAAGTAAATGGTTTAGCTAAATGCGCTAGAGGGCGCAATAGTCTGCCTGGGTAGAGACACAATAAAGTCTTAACCAAGTCTTAACCAGCGAAGGGGTTTGCGAATAGCAGCACTAGAGAAACAACCAAACCATAGATGGTCAGCGCTTCCATGAAGGCTAAGCTAAGTAGCAAAGTACCGCGAATCTTACCTTCTGCTTCTGGTTGACGGGCAATACCTTCTACTGCACGACTAGCAGCAATACCTTGACCAATACCAGGTCCAACCGCAGCTAGGCCAACGGCAATACTAGCGGCGATAACAGATGAAGCAGTAACTAATGGATCCATAACTACCTTTCCTTTTCTTAACCTAAAAAATCAATCGTTTAACACAATGCAATTGGCAAATTAATCCAACTTCGCATCCAGGGAGACTTAATAATTACTTCCCTAAACCGACTACTGAGAACTTGTGCGATCGCGTGGCATTCCAGCCCATAGATGGGAAAAATAAGCGCGATCGACTATCCGTGCTCATGCTCTTCTTCGCCGTGCCCTTCGATCGCCTCACCGATATATGCAGCCGCCAGGGTTGCAAAAATCAGAGCCTGGATCGCACTGGTAAATAAACCCAGCGCCATCACGGGCAGAGGTACAAACAAAGGCACTAGCAGCACCAATACACCCACCACCAGCTCATCTGCCAAGATATTCCCGAAGAGTCGGAAGCTGAGCGAGAGGGGTTTGGTGAAATCTTCTAAAATGTTAATCGGCAACAGAATTGGCGTTGGTTCAATATATCGTTTGAAATAGCCAAGTCCTCTAGCACTAATGCCAGCCCAGAAATACAACACTGATACCAGCAAGGCCAGCGCCACAGTGGTGTTAATGTCACTGGTGGGTGCGGCCAGCTCACCGGAAGGCAGCTCAACTAGCTTCCAGGGCACCAAGGCACCAAGCCAATTACACACAAAAATGAACAGGAAGAAAGTACCCACAAATGGCACCCAGGGGCGATATTCTTTTTCGCCAATTTGATTCTTGGCAATGTCCTGTACAAACTCCAGCGCATATTCCATGAAGTTCTGGAAACCGCCAGGAACGCGTTGAATGTTGCGGGTCGCCAGAAAAGTGGCGATCGCCAAAACACCCATCACAATCCAACTAACAATCAGGATTTGGGCATGAAGTTCCAGGTTGCCGACACTCCAATACAGATGCTTGCCTACCTCTAGGGCGGCAAAATCTGTAAGGTGCGAGTGCGCTATCAAGTTACTTATCATAGTTTGGTGCTTTAACAGCCTTTGACTTTTATTTGACTTTTAAATGGTCAGATAAATTATTCAATAAATTACCTAACAAATTACCTAACAGCTTAGTTTTGGGTTTAAGCAATGTTTAATCGGTTCGATGGATTAAATTTATTTATTTTGGGATAAGCGATCGAGTGACGCGGCCTGGATTTGGCAATTGTTCGGCAGGAAAGCAAACTAGCCATAGAGTTGACTTGATTAAGATCTAATTAAGAATCTTCAAGTCGATCAATTGCCGTGCCATAATTTGCCGTATTATTTACCTCGGTATTATCGGTATTATCGGTATTATTCGGTAATACTAGATTATTCGTTAATACCGGAGCAGATTGAGGCAAACCCTTAGCAGCTAGGCCAAAACCTTTTTAGTCATAGCCAAACTAGTTCTTTAACTTAATCCAAACTAATTAGCGCAAGAATTAAAGCTAAAGTGCGATCGCGCTGGCCACTTTATGCATTGCGAGCACCGGCAATATCTTGAACCGTATATACCAGGATTGCCGCCTTATAGGTCACAAAGCCCATAAATACAGGCAAGATTTGCAAATACTCCCAGCGAGTTGTTACCAGCATCAGGATTACAAAAACCCCTAACCGATTTGCTCCTACACTCCGCTGTTGCAATCCTAATCCATCAACGCTACGAGCCAACATCCGCAAATAAACCAATCCCACACAGGCACCTAAACCATAGTTCAGGGCTATGTTCATGCCATAGGCAAGCCAAACACCTACGCAAACCAATCCAGATATGGCAATGGTGAGTACAAGCAACTTGAACTTGAGTTGAGCGTAATCATCCATAGAAGAGTCTACAAAGGATTGTGAACTCTCTGCAACTACACTGGCATATTCTTTTTTCTTGGCTGGTAATATTTTCATTCTGGAGCTGAATGAATAACGCGGATTTGGAGCCTTGGCTTTTGGTCTAAAGTTTAGATATGCTCTAAGCTTGACCGTGGATCAGCATAACATGCTGCGTGTCACATTTTCTTAATTATGAGCAACTTAAGTTGACAAATCCATAAAAGACCTATTATGAAGATGCAGAGGTGCAATTTCTCAGATCCATCAGATCCAATCGCTGGTGGTCGATGATACTATTACCTGCATGTGGCTAAAACTAGCGATCGCTTAATCAGTAAATATATCTTTTGTATTTCCATTGGCTTTCAGTTGGTAGGCCAGGTTGAAATGCATAGGTTAGGCTTGATTGGGTTTTAGTCAAGCGTAAGTTACGGCATCGCTGGCATTGTTTAGGCTCTTTAAAATAAATATAAATATTGATAGATAATTGGTTAGATAGTTAGATTTGCACTAATATTCTTCATTGCTTGTATTTATTGCTTGAATGGCAAGTCTGCGGCTAAAATCCAAATTTCCCCATTCCTCGCTTAGGCTTTTGTAAAAGCTTTATTGACCTAGCTGGTCTGCATAATTAACTTCTAACTTGGCTTGTTTTGTTTCATCTAAATCTTATGTTCACTTCTAAAACTACACCACACTCTCGCATCAGCTTTCCTAACCTGCGGTTATGCGGCTCCTTGCTATTGATCGCTTCGCTCATGGGGGCTGCTCCTGCTTTGGTGGGACGAGTCAGTGCCCAAGAACAACCAGAACAACCAGAACAACCAAGCCAACCAACCCCAGTTGAACCTGGTACGATCGAAGATTTTGTAGAGACTTCTACGCCCCGACCAAATTCGCTCAACAATAGCGTATTTAGTATTGCTGGCGGTGCCAGACTGATGGAAGAGGCAATGGCCGCGGTCAATCAACAAAACTACACCCAGGCAATCGCCAAGCTCCAGGATGCCCGTCAGGTATATAACCAGTTGTCTAATTTTTATCTAGACCTGAATAACAGCTTTGCGGGGATCGACAATCGCGTCTCTGATAGTCATCGGATCAGGGCGCTGGAAACCGCTCAATTGCGCGACCAGGCAACCTATCAATTGGCGATCGCTTACCGGGCTAATAATCAACCCGAATTAGCGATTCCACTCTTGGTGCAGTTAATTCGCAGCCAAAATCCCACCCGTGAATTGGGACAGCAAGCCTATCAGCAGCTATTTGAATTGGGGTTTGTAGATGTGGCCTACCCGCGTGAGTCATCTAATAATGATGCGGCGCAAAGCTAAGGGAATCTGGGTCTAAGATTTTAGATTGGCTTTGTGAAGCCTTAAGATTTTTGATCTCATTGGTATCCCATGCTTTTCGGTGGGATGTTTTAGCGATCAAATGGGTGGCGGCGTTTCCAACTGGAGCTGGTCTCTAGTTCACTGTTTTGCTGTGACCGTTGCCGACGGGTGATAATTTGCTCTGGGCGATCGCTTAAACCAGGATCGCGGTAGGGAATGCTGGCTCTGGTTTGTAAAATCCCTTGCTCTAATTGATTCAGGGTAGTCAAGGCTGCAAACCTTTGCGGATTGTTGGCATGAGTGGCGATCGTGCCTGGGGATTTACGCCCCACTGGCCTGGTGGAGCCAATTTTTAAGCCCGTTTGCAAAAGCGCCGATCGCACTGCCGCTGCACAGGAATAGGTGGCCAGGTAACCATCGATCGCCAGACAGTTTGCCAAGCGCTGTAAAAATTCCACTGTCCAAAGTTGCGGGCATTTTGGCGGTGAAAATGGGTCTAAAAAAATCGCATCTGCCCAATGCTTTTGCGGTTGATATGTTTTGCTCAAATGCGGAATCGTTTGTCTGGCATCGCCGATTAGTAATGTCCCAACGATCGTTAATTCAAATTCAGCGGTTTTAATTGAATAATCTGCTAACTGCTCCGCCTGGGCGATCGCACTGAGTATTTCCCTTACGGTTGGTGACCAGATGCTGATCAAGTTTTGGGCGATCGCGGTCTGGGGTACGGCAAGATTACTTTCCAGGCCAAAAATCTCCACAGTCAACTTAGGCAAATTAGGCTGATTATGCTCCTGCTGGGTAATTTCACTAATTTCACCCAGGGTAGCGATCGTGGTTTCTAATGCTGCTGCTGTGTTATAGCCCAAGCCATAGCAGACATCTAGGATTTTTAACTTTTGGCCAGTTTTGACTTTATTTCTAACTTTGGCCGCGATCTGGCAGGGTTGCACAAATTTGGCGATCGCTTCTTGCTTAGCACCATGATTACTATGGAAGGCTTCCTGGAACTGGGCTGAGAAAAAAGTATGCGATCCATCGGCGGTGGCCTGGGCGGTGAGGCGATCGATGCCTGTTGCCCCTAAGTTTTTTTGCGCTAATTCTTCCTTAGAACTTGCTTGAGCAAGACGGTTACAATTTTGATCCGGATTCAAAGACATACTTAGCTCTATCAATTCTTACTCATTCTTATTCAGGTTGAGATTATGCCCCAAATCCTAAATGCGATTTGTGCCAGTAGTCAAAATTGAAGCAATAGGGTAGGATAATAAATCTGTGCCAAAACACAATCTAGCTTTGTTTAAGTCTACGCTTAGAAGCTTACGGACTAGATTTGTAAATCAGCTAACCAAGAAATATCGGTTAATTGCGGCGATCGTTGGCCAGAACAATAATTAAGTTTCGATTGGCATTCGTGCATAAGGTATTAGAGTAATTTAGGCAATTTTGAGTTATGGCTGCACCAAAGAAAAAGACCTCCAAGCAAAAAACCCGAAGTCGGAAAGCGACCTGGAAGCGTAAGGCTGCGTTGCAAGCAGAACGTGCCCTGTCACTTGGCAAGTCGATCTTGACCAATCGCAACACTGGCTTTATGTATCCGCTGGCTGATGAAGCTGATGAGGATGAAGAGTAGGACTCGACTCTTCGATTGATTAATATTGATTAATCTGGTAATTCACGAAGCGGCGATCGCGCAAGGTCTCTAATCGCTGCCGATCAATAGCCAAAAGCAAGACGGGCAGATAGCTAGCGCCGTCTTTTGGTTTGTTTAGGTGTTTTGATATATATTTTATAGTTTAGATATTTTGCCAGATTAGTCTACGTCCAGATTGCCGCAAACCATTTAAGATGCCACCTGCTGCAATTGGTCAAGCTTGGCCAACACTTTTTTGCTATGTACCGAAGGGCTGACCTTGGTGTAGATCTCACGCAAAATCCCGTCGGGATCGATAATATAGGTTTGCCGCAACGACATATAGCTATACCAGGCTCCATAGGCTTGAGAGATCGCCCCATCCTGATCGGCTAGCAGCGGGAACTTTAAACCCTCGGCATCACAAAATTCAGCATGGGTACCCACCGAATCAATGCTGATTCCCAAGACCTGGGCATTGCGATCGATAAACTTCGGTAGATCGCGCTGGAATCGCTGGGCTTCGATTGTGCAACCAGGGGTGAAGTCCTTGGGATAGAAATAGGCCACCACCCACTTACCGCGATAATCAGACAGGGAAATTACACCATCACCGGAATTGCTGGGTAGGGTGAATTCTGGGGCGGGGGCATTGAGTTGGGGTAATTCGCCACCTAGTCTGGCCTGGGCAGGAGTGGCAGCGCTAGTTAGGGTCAAGATTGCAACTAATCCGGTGGTAAATAGCGTCAGGCAGAAGCTTAGCCAGTTATGGGCAGGTCGATCGATTTGGTTATGGTTTAATTGAGGTTTCTGATTGGCTGAAATTGAGATCATAGATATTTAAGTTTGATTTCGATTTAAATAAAGAGGGGACGCGATCTCAGCCGTTACATGAACATTTAGGCGAGAAGTTTATTGAATAAGTTGTTTGAAATAGCGCTATTTATGATCGTAGCGAAGATCCATAAAATAACGATCGCCCCTTAGCCAGATTAGTCATGATTGCGATCGTAAAAGATGGAAAATTGAGATTAAGGCTACTTATTGATCAAAGATTGATTCCAGCTCATACCTCAAGGATTTGATGTCCCCGACCCGCGATACTAATAGACTTTCAGTGCCAGCATCATCAAGGCGCGATCGCCACAGGTCAATGGTTTCTGGGTTGGTGATCCAAAAGTTGACAATACTCTCTACCAATTTTTCGTAATCCCAGCCCCGTTTTGGTGGCACCGGTTCGATCGATCTAATCAAGCTATCCAGCGTACATTTTGGCGTACCCACATATTCCACCCCGAAATTTAGCTGGCGTTGATTGATTTTTTGTTGATGATTAAAAAAGTCCAGGATCGGCGAAACGCCTAAGATCTCGAAATTGAAATGCATTCTTTACCCCCTGCCTGCTGGTGCGTTCGGCAAAACTAATTGGCAATTAGATTAGATCAATAGTTATTTTGATTAAGTAATGGCTATTAATTATAGAAATTTGATCCGCCGCCAATCAGGAACCAACTAAACAACAATGAAACGCAATTAAGCGCTTAAGACCCTGGCACTAAGTCATGGCAGTGGGAGCGGAAGAGTAAGTAAGGTGTGATGAATAAATTTTTAATTCCTTCCGCCAAATTATCAATCTGCTCGGCTTTGAGCAAATGATTATGGCTAGGTTCTAGGTTCAGGATTTTGATCAGTAAAATCAGCCAACATAGTCATCCTTGCGATCGAATAGCTCTAGGCACAGTTTGAATTCAGGCATTTGCAGCTTGATAACTTAAAATTTGGCGATCGAAACTTATCGCGCGAAGCTCTTGGCTCAAGCAGTTTTCAGCCGACGGATATAGTCCCTGATCACTTCCGTTTTGGTTTTACTTTTGGAAATGCAATAAGACTCTAGATTATTTAATTCCGATTCCGTTAGGCGAATGGTGAGAATTTTGTCGGAAGGAGGTTTAGTTCTAGCCATGAATACTCAACTCTTAGATCCACATAAAGTCCATGAAACAATTTATTCTGGGTTATTGCTGACAATCATCTTAGCTTGGACGATGTAATAACAAAATATTTCGCTTTCATGGTTACACCTCAGTTAAATGTTGCAGCTTTGCGATAAATGTTATTTACCAGTAATAACAAAAGCAATACCAACAGAATATAACAGTTGAAGGCATTGAGCAGCAATGTTTATGCAAATTTACATGTGTTAGTTTTGTTAACACATCGCGCCGTTTTTGCGATCGCTGATGTTGGTTGGTTTATATAGCTTTTGGGGAGTCGATCGGCCTCTTGCAAATTTGTCCTGTGCCCTGAGCGATCGTTCCTGGCTCCAGGAAATCCATCCAAATCTCAGGTATTACTTAAGCAGGAATTGACTCAAACCCAATCGGATTTTTGGGTGGGAGGAGGCAAATTACTCGAAGGCTTCTGGCTGAAGTTGGGCAAAACCCACCACCTGCATTTGACCATCGGTGACTTTAAATTGCAGCACTCTGGCGATGATGCCTGTTTCTTCGAGCTGACGTAGATCCAGCACTTTGTTCAAACCATCCACAAACGCATCAATAATATCTTTGGGAACGGCTACGCCTTGCAAGTTAACAATCGGATCGCTAATTTGCAGCCGAACCCCGTTTTCCACTCGCAATGAGGCTTCGATTAAAACTTCGAGCCGATCTTCATTTTCTGCTGGATTAATCGCATCTTGGGCTTGGGACTCTAAGGCGCGATCGCTGCTGGCATCCGTCACCTTATCGATGCCTAAATCTGGATCACCAGTAGAATCAAATGCATCTTCTGATGGTGTCGCTAATAGGGGGGCTTGTCGATCCTGGGCTGAGTTATTTTTCTTTTGATCGGCAAGATCGGCAAGATCGGCTGATTGCTTAATTGCCTTGCTGGGCTCTAGTACCGCAGTGAGGCGAATCCGATCGCCATCGAGAAATTCCACCCTGGGATCATTCAGGTCAAATATTTCGGCCTGGCTGGGATCGGCAGAAAAATTCACCTCCACGCCCTGAAATGAGTCGCTAATTTCCGGCGATCGCAACGCCAGATTGACATCAGCAGAGGTAATGATTACCCGCACCGCCGCTTGCAATGGTTTTCTGAGCGCAAAATCCTGCTCACCCAACCCAGCATTAACGCTAATCGGATCGGTTTCCAGGTCGATCGTATCCACCCGTAAAAATGGCTGAATATATACACCGCGCCCTGCTACCAGGAGCCGATCGACATCCCCCTGCAAAACTTGATAATTAGGCGTATTTTCAATCCTGACTTCTAAGACATCGGCGCTATGAACCTGACTGCGCACAAAATTAGTGGCCACCCGATCGATCACAATGCCCGGTGTACCTGCCAAGCCAAATAGGGTAGATAAAATGCCAACTGCCCAATCCATTATTAATTAACCTCGCTGATCTGCTAACCCAACTTTTCGCCACTAATAATAAACATCGGATTGATCGCTGCAAATGATTGCCGATTGCCCCTGGTTTCCAGGCGATTTACAGCCGATTGCACCACCTCAACATTACGTGCTTGTAATTTAGCAAAACTTTCGGAAATGGCATAGAGCCCTTCCAGGCTGGATGTGGTGGCGGTAACTCGACCCGGAATTGCTAACCGTTGCCAACAATAGTCCAGAATTTCACCGAGCGATCGTCCGCCTTCAATGCAAATACGATCGGGAGTGGCCTGGAGCTGCTCTAAACATTCTGGCGCACTGCCAACAATTACTTCCACATTGCCCACCGCAAACTTCTGACAATTGCGCTCAATCAACTTAGCGACATCTTCATCGCGCTCGATCGCAAAGACCTGGCTTTGGGGGCACAGCAGCCCCACTTCTACGGGGATCGTGCCAGTGCCAGCGCCAATATCCCACAGGATTGATTGGGGATATAAGCGCAGATTGCCAATTAGCAATAGTCTGGCTTCACATTTACTCAAGGGGATGCCCGGCAAGCGTTCAAACAGCCGATCGGGAATTCCAGGCGTAGCGTAAGCCCATACAGGTTCACTCATTAGTTAGTACGAAAGTTAGTACGAAAAATCGGGTAGTGACGTGACATAATCAGGAGCTAAACTAAAGCTGGCTAATTTACAACATAGAGCAAGGCATTTGTAAGGCAATGTCGAGCATACGGCGATATTCAGAATCAGATACTTCATAGGCACCAAACCGCTGTAAATGGGGATTCATGAGCTGGGCATCGAATAATAAAAAGCCGCGCGATCGTAAATGGTCTACTAACTTCACCATCGCCACCTTTGATCCATCGGAAACCCGAAAAAACATCGATTCACCAATGAAAGCACCGCCGATCGAGATCCCCAAAATCCCACCGGCTAATTCTTCGCCACACCAGGTCTCGAAGCTGTAGGCCCAGCCAGCTCGGTTTAACTCATGATAAATAGCCTTGAGTTGATCGGAAATCCAGGTGGTTTGGCGATCGGCACAACCATCAACTACCGCCCCAAAGGCCGCATTAATCTTAACCTGGAACTGATCTTTGTTAATTGCCCGTCGCAGCGATCGAGGGTAGCGAAACCGATCGTCCAACGGGATCAAAGTCCTACTCTTGGTGTAGTACCATTCAACGGGAACACCTTCTTCTTCCGCCATCAGAAAGTGCCCTTGCGCATAGCCGTTAATCACACTACGCACATCAAACATGATATTGGCTAACAAACCTTCTAATAGTTATACTTTCAAGCTTACTTAAGTAAAGCGATCGTCAGTAACCAGTGTTTTGCGACAATCCTCTTAACCATAATTGCTGTATATAACTATAACAACCCCTTCTGTCGTTATATGCTGATCGATGGTATATAAATCAGAGCTTTTTGATTTTTTGTGGGGCAATTTATTAATTAAGAAATGTTTTGCTCTACTAAGTTTTACCGCAGTATTAAGTGTAGAAATATAACTCAATCTAAACAAAAACAGTAAATATATCTACCTAAGTATTTATATGGTAGGTTAGAGACAGTTACTAAAAAGCGATGCTCAATCTGTCGGGGATCAAGCATCACATATCAAGTAGAGTATTAAATTAGCTTTTAAATTCAAGGTCTATATATCGGCTGACCTCGATTGAACTATCATTATTGTGCCTGACAATACAAAAAAACGGGGATCGCTTAACATTTTCTTTATAAGTTGAAACTATTTAAGAATAGTTAATCCTTTTTTACCATCATAAAGTGAGCACTCAGCTTTACTAAATAGCCGAAACCCGCTTCAAGTGAAGGTCTGGGATGTTAGCTGTTGATAGCTAGCTGCTCTTTTAAAATCAAATTATATTGTTGAAACACCGATCGAGAGTGAGTATATTTACTCATTTGTCTCTGGCGGGATCGCTACCTTGTCACACGCCAAAAGCTCTTGTTTTTAGCTTAAATCTCTTTGCTGGTAAATATCCTGGCGATCCCCAGGTTGATTTTTATGCCATCCAATCGGGGATCATGTTATTAACTGAACCCATTAGCATATTTCTAAATATTCCCAAATAGAAAATCGATCTTAAGGCTTGAAAATTTACAAAGCCGCGATCGCTCCTTGCGGCTAAATTTAGTTGATCGGTTTGTTTGATTTGTAACAGTTTTGAGTTAGCAAGTTTGAACATTCTTGAATATTGGCAGATAGCGATCGAAGTTTGGCTATGATCTTTGACTAGCCACAGCTAGATCTAGTGAGCTAGATTTTTAACTGAAAGCTGGAACAAAACTAGCCCGATCGATCCCCTGCCTCGACCTATTCATGCACAAACTTGATTAACAATTAACTAACTATGTCCAACCATAATCATGCTGGCTCACCGATCGACCTGTTGGTAGTTGGCGCTGGGATCAGTGGCCTCACCGTGGCTCATGACCTGGCCAGCAATTCTGTCGCTGAGGCTAATGGGTCAAACCAGCTCAGGATTATCGTCACCGAGGCACAAAATCGGGTGGGCGGGGCGATCGTCTCGCAGCGGGATGAAGTAGGTTTTCAATGGGAAGAAGGGCCCAATAGCTTTCAGCCAGCCCCAGAGCTACTCAAACTGGCGGCGGCGGTGGGGCTAAAGGATGAATTAGTATTTGCGGATGGCAAGTTGCCCAGGTTTGTGTTCTGGAATGGGAAGTTAAATGCTCTGCCCATGTCACCGCAGCTGCTAACCAAATTTAATTTATTAACGATCAAGGGCAAGCTAAGGGCTTTCCTGGGGGCGATCGGCTTTGTGCGACCAGCGGCAGCGGGGGAAGAAACTGTGGCGCAGTTTTTTAAGCGGCATCTGGGGCAAGAGGTGGTCGATCGGCTGGTAGTACCGTTCATCTCTGGGGTTTATGCAGGCAATACGGACAAGCTGAGTGCGGCGGCGGCATTTGGCAAGATTTTCCGGTTAGAAAAAAACTACAATGGTCTGGTGGCGGGGGCGATCCTGTCGCGGTTGGCCAAGCGCAAGCAAGAGAAGGCGCAAACCAACCAGCCAGCAAATATTTACGATCGCCAGGAGATCCCCAAAACCAAGCCAGGACAGTTGGGATCATTTAAAAATGGGATTGAGGCTCTGCCCAGGGCGATCGCCGAAGATTTAATCGACAAAGGTCATGAGGTGCGATTGCAATGGCGGTTGGACAAAATCCAGCCCAACTCTGATGGGACATATAGCGCCACCTATGAGACACCCCACGGGATCGAAACGATCACGGCGCGGGCTTTGCTCCTTACTACGCCTGCCTATGTTTCCAGTATGCTGCTGCAAGATATTGCCCCTGATGCAGCTCAATCTTTGGGTGAGATTTATTACCCGCCAGTGGCCTGTGTGGTGTTGGGGTATCCGGATGCGGCGATGAAACGGGATATGAATGGGTTTGGTAATTTGATCCCGCGTAGTCAGGGCATCCGTACGTTGGGCACGATCTGGGGATCGAGTTTGTTTAGCGATCGCGCTCCGGCTGGCTATCATCTGCTGCTGAATTTTATTGGTGGGTCGTTGGATACTGGCATTGCCGATCTATCTGAACCTGAAATAGCTCAGGCGGTGCATAGTGACCTGAAGCAAACGTTGCTGAAACCAGACACCACGATCGAACCGAAGGTGTTGGCGGTGCATTTGTGGCAACGGGCGATCCCGCAGTATGAGGTCGGTCACCTCGATCGATTGGCGCGGGTTGAAAGGGATCTGGCTAATCATCCTGGGTTGTTTGTGAGTGCTAATTTTATTGGTGGCGTGGCGCTGGGGGATTGTGTGAAGAGGAGTTTTGGTACGGCTGAACAAATTAAGGGGTTTTTAAATCTGTCTACTAAAAAAAAATAATGCCAGAACCAGAAAAGCCAGAAAATAAAAAAAAGGAATCTTGGCAGTCTAAATTGTGGTCTCAATGCGAGAAACAATTTAAAGAGCATGTTATTAAGACTCAATGGCAACGCATCATCTGTTCAATCATATTTGCAGCCATTTCAATTGTCGCTTTTTATTATTTTGAGAAATGGCTTTTACCATTTACTAATAAACCAAACCCTAAATATACCAGTGTCTTAGATTTAATCGATTTAGATAGTCTAAGAACTCTTTCGCTTATTTCTGGTATTTGGCTTTACATCTTGGAGTCAAATGAGCGCAAAAAGAGAAGGCATTATGAGGCTTGGCAAGTTATAGATAATGCTAAATGGATTGGAACAAGCTACGCTCGTCGCAAAGCTCTTGAGGATCTATACTCAGATGGTATTTCATTTAATGCTATCGAATTACCTTACGCTGAACTTAGTTGTTTGCAAGTCCCTAACTCTGAATTTAATGAAGCTAACTTTACAGATGCAAAATTAGAGTACGCTAATTTCAATAATTCTTATTGCAAATACGCGAACTTTAGCTTTGCTAGCTTAGTTGATGCGGAGTTTATTGATGCCCACCTTTGCGAAGCCAAGTTTATCGAGGCAGATCTTACATATGCAAAACTAAATAATGCAATTCTTTTCGGTGCAGATTTCATGGGCGCTACGTTAAAATGCACACAACTTGAAGGAGCAGCCCTCGCTGCTAATTTTAGCGATGCAAATCTGGTAGCTGCTAATTTAAGGGGCGTTAACCTTTCCCTTGTTAATCTCAGTAATGCCGATCTTTCTGAAGCAGATCTTACTGATGTACGTGTCAGCAAAGCCAATACTGTACTTAAAGGTGTGAAGAATTTGGAAGATGCAATAAATGTGCCAGATGCATTTTGGGAGCTATGGAAAGAGCAGAACAGCACAGAAGCAACTGACGACGATAATGACCGCCCCGAAGAAAACACCCCACAATAAAAACAGCCAAAAAAACCAAAACACCTTAATATTTAAAAGTTGAGGCAAAGTTGGAAAAACTCAAAACAGAGCAACCATGAGAATATTGATAATGGGTGGCACCAGGTTCGTGGGCGTAGCGCTCACCCAAAACCTGATCTCGCTTGGTCATGAAGTAGTCCTATTCAATCGCGGCAATCGCCCCGCCCCAGCCGCAGGCGTGAAGATGATCCAGGGCGATCGCAAAGACATCCAACAGCTCAAAGAAAAACTCAGCGGCCAGTCCTTCGATGCCATCTTCGACAACAGCGGCCGCGAACTCAGCGACACCAAACCGATCGTTGACATGTTCCGCGATCGCATCCGCCACTTCATTTACATGAGTTCCGCCGGCGTATATCAAGAATCCGAGACATTACCTTATTTTGAAGAAGACCCCACCAACCCCGAAAGTCGCCACAAAGGCAAACTACACACCGAAGCCTACCTCAAAAAACTCTACAGCGCCGAAGGCTTCCCCTTCACCTCAATTCGCCCCACCTATATCTATGGCCCCGGCAACTACAACGACGTAGAAGCCTGGTTCTTCGATCGGATCGTGCGCGATCGCCCCGTGCCGATCCCTGGCAATGGTCAATTTATTACCCAACTAGGCCATGTAGAGGACTTAGCGGCGGCGATGGCAGCGGTACTCAAGCAACCCAAAACCTACGGCGAAATTTATAACATCTCCGACATTCGCTATGTTACCTACAGCGGGATTGCTAAGCTTTGCGCCCAGGCGATTGGCAAAGACCCCGACAAGCTGCAATTTGTTTACTACAACCCCAAGGACTTTGACTTTGGCAAGAAAAAAGCCTTCCCGTTTCGGTTGCAGCATTTCTTCACCGCGATCGATAAAGCCCTACTCGATCTCGATTGGGAGCCAGAATTTGATCTGGTCGAAGGTCTAGAAACTTCCTTCAAACAGGACTATGTGCCCTCCGGTCGCCATGAGCAAGAAATCGACTTTGCGATCGATGATCAGATTATTGCTGCCGCCGGATAATCAATTTAATCTATATAATTGTGGTTTTACTTATTGAGAACTGAGCGATCGAAAAAATAATGCAATCGCAACTAAAACAATCACCCCAGCAAAAGATGTTGTTGGAGATCAAAGCCCTGCTGGAAATGGCGCTAAAGTTATATCCACAACGGGTGCCGGAATTGAATTATGACGTGCTAGAGCGACTTGCCCTGGCCGAGAACTGGCAAATGTACCAGGAGATCGAGTTTAATCTCCATGAGCTGGATTTGCTGCTCGACTACGATCTCGAAGCTGGCGATCGGCTGGAATATCAATATGGCATCAACTACTTCAAATCGCTGGTCAAGTTTCAAAGGCGATTTCAACGGTTATATGGCCAGGTCTAGGTTTAGATCGCTTAGATTGGCTGATAAAACTTATATGTAGCAACTTCTACATAAAATTGCCATTGTGATCAGGGTTAGGCTCTTGCGAATCCTGAGCTTCTATATCTGGTGGGGGTGCAAACCGATTTGCGGCGATATTGATCATTTCGTCGATCGATTTTTCCTGTAAAAACTTCCGCGTTTCTTCCAGGTACTTCAAATTGGGGCAGCGATCGCCCAACACGCAGCCATTTACGCAGGCTTCTTGGCAATTAATTGTGGCCGGGTCCATAGGTATTTATAGGTACTTAAATTAATAGTTGTTTTAATTTTGGAGATTACAGCTTTTTTATTTATAAATTATAAGGTTTCTAAAATTAGTAAAGTTAGTTAAATTTGTGATCTAAAAATAATTAAAGCAGATTGCCCCAAAGGCTAGTGGCCATCAAGCCAGCGATCGAGGCCATGCCGATTGCCCACATCATCGATCGCATCACTGGCACATTCAAAATATAAAAAACACTATAGGCAAACCTGGCCATCAAAAACACCAGCACCGCCCAGGAAGTATAGGCCGAAGCATGCCCCGACACATACACCATCAGGGCTGCGGCCACGAACAAAGCAAAGCATTCAAAGCAGTTCTGGTGTGCCCAGGTGGCTCGTTTGGCATAGTCGGGCAGCTTCTCAAACAGCGATCGTGGTGCGCCGAAGTCCATCCCCACCTGGAATCTACCATAGGCAACCACAGCATAGGCGGGTAAATAGATCAAAGCGGCAGCGGCCACAATGCCATAGAGCAAAATCTGGCTGGGCGGAAGGGCAATATCCATAGAGTTGTTTAATTCAATTGTTGATTAATTTAGTATTGATTAAATAAAGCGGTCTAAACGGGATGAGCGATTCAGCAAGATCAAAAGAAATACTTTCAAAATTGCTTTATTTGCGATCTATTCTCTAATTTACTAAATAATTGCTTAAATCTCTTGACCCAGTTTAATTAGCCAGCCGGATTCAGGCAATGCGATCGATATACTAAAGATCTCAAAGATTGCTAAAGATTGCTTACTGAGAATTGCTCAGGAATTGCTCAGAAAAGGAATATGCTGCTTTACCACATCCCATTTAGTGCAATGCCAGTAATCCACATGGGAAATGATTTGACCTTGATGATTAATACCCAACTCACTCCAACCATCCACGGAAATCCTAGGCTTCCAGGGCATCGGTGAATTCCAACTCATTGTCCATTCGGTTTTGATCGTGGTCACGCCCTCAGTTGGGTTCGATTGACTGGTTTCCACTTCCTCGATCGTGTGCAAGGCTAGGTTGAGGTTGGCAAACCACTTGGTAATAAAGCCAATCATTTTTTGATATTGCTTTAGCCCCCGAAACTCATACACTGGATCTTTAAAATATACATCTTCTGCATAGATCGCATAGGTTTGCGCTTCCGGGAATTTGGCATAATCAGCGATCACAATCTCGATCATCTCATCGATCGATTTGGGTTGAATTTCTGCTTTGGTTTGAGCTTGGGACATAATTAATATCTATCTTGCTGGTCTAGCTAAAATATTACAATTTGTTAAGATGCAAGCGTATCGGTCTGGGGGCAGCAAAATGCCTGCTTCTAAATAAGTAGATCTTGATAGGTCGTTATTAAATAGCCGATCGCCATTATCCTTAATATCTCTAGTATCTCTAATATCTCTTGGTTCCCAAATGTCTGATTCAACTACGATCGCCAACTTTCTTGCTAAAGTGCCTGAGCAAAATGCGCTCGAATCATTAAAGCGTGCTGATGCTTTCTGGCAAGCCTACCGCACTGGTAATATCTCCACGCCGGAAGTTGTGCAAAAAAGCAACGAAGCGATCGGTGAATTAGATGTTGATGTGCTGGTTTGTGGTGGCACGCTGGGAATCTTTATGGGGACAGCTTTGGCTAAACTGGGCTGGCGTGTCGCTTTACTAGAGAAAGGCAAATTACAGGGCAGAGCGCAGGAATGGAATATTTCCCGCCAGGAATTACAAACTTTTGTTGATCTAGAATTGCTCACACCAGAGCAGCTAGATCAGGCGATCGCCACTACTTATAATCCTGGACGGGTGGGGTTTAATGGCGGTAAGGAGCTTTGGGTTAGGGATGTGCTGAATATTGGCGTTGATCCGGTGTTCTTGCTGGAAACGCTGAAGCAACAATTTTTAGCGCATGGTGGCAAACTCCTGGAATATGCAGCATTCCAAACTGCGACTGTGCATTCCGATGGCGTAAAAGTTAGCTATCAATTAAATCAACCGGATCAGCCGGACTCGCAATCAAAAATAGCCACAATCTCCGGCCGATTGCTACTGGATGTGATGGGGCATTTTTCACCGATCGCCCGTCAGGCTCGATCGCAAACCACAGGCAACATCAGGCCAGATGGGGTCTGTATGGTGGTTGGCACCTGTGCCCAGGGCATCCCCACCAAAGACTATGGTGATTTAATCTATACCTTCACGCCGATTATTAACCAGTGCCAGTATTTCTGGGAGGCTTTCCCCGCCAGGGATGGACGCACCACCTACATGTTTACCTACGTGGATGCCCACCCCGATCGCCCTAGCTTCTCGGATTTATTCGCCGACTATTTACATTGGCTACCCAAATATCAGGATGTAGAGCTAGACCAAATTCAACCGCAACGATCGCTCTATGGCTTTTTCCCCGCCTACAAACAAGCCCCCTTGCCGATCGCCTGGCCGCGCATTCTTCAGGTGGGCGATAGCAGTGGCAGCCAATCCCCGCTCAGCTTTGGTGGGTTTGGCGCAATGGTGCGACATTTGAGTAGGCTAACCCAGGGCATCGATCGCGCTCTGGCTAGTAATTCCCTGGCTGAAAGTGATTTACAACTGTTGCAGCCCTATCAACCCAATATCTCGGTGACCTGGCTGTTTCAGAAAACAATGAGCGTAGGCGTTAACGAGAACATAGAGGGCGATCGGATTAATTATCTACTCTCGACTGTATTTGAATGTATGGAAAAACTGGGGGAACCGGTGCTAAAGCCCTTCTTGCAAGATGTGGTGCAGTTTTCCGGACTGACCCAGGCGATGCTGAGTATGTATTTCAAAGATCCGATTCTGGTCGCCAAGATCGTTGGTCAAGTGGGAATTGGTGAGTTGTTGAGCTGGAGCAAACATTTTCTGGGCTTGGGTGGCTATAGTTTGCTAAACAGTTTATTGCCCTATAAGCCCCAAGCAAGCGATCGCGCCGCTAACTTAATCAAGAGCCTTTCGCCCCAACAGCAATTTAAGTGGCAGCAAAGGATCGCGGCCTGGCATTATGGCTCTGGTGGGGATTTTGAACCGGCAACAGGATAACTTATGAATTAGTGATAGAACTCCACAAAAAATTCCACTGACCCCATCGATTCGACTTTATGTGGGGTTTGAGGCTCGATAATACCTGGGTTATCGGGCGTGATCACATGCTCTTCAGAGGGATCGGTGAGGATGTGATAGCGTAATTGACCAGACTGGACACAAATTTTACCCCAGCTATCCTTCTTTGTGGTGTGATGGTGGAGCATCCCCGCCGGGATTGTATTTTCGGTAAACACAGGCGTTTGTTTGTAGGCCGTTACGTTAAGCGGCAGTATTTTCATCGAAGCCTCCAAAGGGTGACATTAGCTATTGAAATGCGCTTGAGCAAATTCCCCGTACTATCCGTACTAATGGTCAATAATGGCCAACACTAATGGTCAACTATAAAAATTATGATGATAATGACTCAATCGAATCAAGACCTAGACTAGATCATGATCCCTCATATTTAAATTGGTCAAGTAACATCTTCTAAACCACATTTCGCGGTTTGCTTGGGCAAGTCGAAAATTAAATCGGCAACTTCATTCCAGAGCCCCTATTGCGGTGTGTAGTGCCGGATCGCTCGCCAGACAATCTATTGCAGTAGTGCGAGTAGTGCGATCGCTGATCGATACAATATCGCTACAATAGAGTCAACGAGGTGTTATTCAGAGACAAAACAATGCTTGCTGTCCCGAACTACATCAGCCCTGAAGAATATCTCGACATCGAACCCAAAAGCCCGATCCGCCATGAGTATCGTCGCGGCTTAGTCTATGCGATGGCTGGAGGTACGGATAATCACGATCGCATCACGTTCAACTTACTTAAGTTGATTGATAATCACTTCGGAACCCCTTCCAATTGTCGTTTTTATTCCGGCAACGTCAAGGTTAATTATCTAGATCAGTTTTATTACTATGCCGATGCATTTGTCACTTGTGATCCACGCGATCGCAACGACCGCTATATCAAGCGATATCCTAAATTGATCGCTGAAGTCCTTTCACCCAGCACCCAAGCCTTTGACTTAGGTGAAAAATTTGACGATTATCAACGGCTTGAATCTTTGGCAGAATATGTTTTGATTTCCCAGGAGAATCAGCGCATAGAATGTCGTCGCCGCACGACTACAAACACCTGGGAAACAGTGGTTTACGGAGTGGGCGATCGCGTTGTCTTGCCAAGCATTGGCCTGGAATTTGCAATTGCTGAACTTTATCGTGGTCTTGACGAATAGAGAGGTAACAAATTAAACGCTTCTCAACAAAAAAGTAGATCCGCAGATCTACCCTGAAACTAATTAGCAATTATTAGCAGCATGAATCTGTTGGAGTTTTCTTACAATATAGATGTGCCGCTTAAGCTAAAGAATCAAAAAATGTTTGTGCTACCTACGCCGAAAACACTTCGATCGCCGCTTTTGTGCCTGCCCCAGGTGTGAATGAATTATGGCCAAGCTGTTGCAGAGCTGATTCGATCGCACTAACCGCAGTAAGAATATCCCGATCGCAAACAAAGCCCAGATGACCAATCCGGAAGATTTTGCCTGCTAACTGGCTTTGGCCGCCAGCCAGGATGATGTCATACTGCTTTTTCATGATCGCGCGAATTTCTTCCGCTGGAGCCGATTCCGGTGGGGCTACGGCAGTAATCGAAGCACTAGCACAATCATCTGGTCCAAACAAGCTCAAACCCATTGCCTTGATCGCCGCTCTGGTGGCATTCCGATGGCGGGCATGGCGGGCAAAAATTTGTTCTAAGCCTTCTTCCTGCATCATTTGCAAACTTACCTGCAACGCCATCACCATATTCACCGCAGTGGTGAAAGGAGTGCTGTTTTTGGCGATCGCCTTCTTAGCTGCTCCCAAATCCAGATAATATTTAGGCAGATCAGCAGTTTTATAAGCTTCCCAGGCCTTTGGCCCCACTGCCACAAACCCCAATCCCGGCGGAATCATGTAGCCCTTTTGCGAGCCAGAAGCCACCACATCCAATTCCCAGGCATCGATCGGTACATTCATTGCCCCCAAACTGGTGACCGCATCCACCATAATCAACGCGCCGTGAGCTTTAACATGACGATTGATTGTTTCCAGATCATTCACCACCCCGGTCGAAGTTTCACTATGGGTAATAATGACTGCTTTTATTTCTTTATTGGTGTCGGCTTCCAGCTTGGCACGAAAATCTTCTGGATCGAGCGGTTTGCCCCATTCGGCTTTAATTCTTTCTGCGTTTATGCCATAGGCATCACAAACTTCGCCCCAGCGTTCGCCAAATTTACCGTTCTCGCCCACCAGGACGCGATCGCCCTTGCTCAAAAAGTTTATAATTCCGGCTTCCATTGCCCCAGTACCACTGGCGGAAAGCAACAAAACCTCGTTTTTAGTTTGGTGCAACCATTTGAGGCGATCGGTTACATCCGCCATCACCTTAGTAAAATCGCCGCTGCGGTGACCAATTGGCGATTTGGCCAGAGCTAGCAAAGCTTTTTCCGGTACCGGGGTAGGACCGGGAATCATTAACATTAACTTGTCGTCCATAATTTATTTTCCATAACGCTTAGTCATTGTATTTTATGCACAGCTTTTATGTGCATTGGGGTTGGGGAAAGATGTCTTAATCCCCAAATCAAATTTCGGTGGCCTAGAATAAATGCAACTAAATGCAACTGAGTGCAATCAGGCTTAAGTTTGGTCTTCCCCGTAGTCTTTGGCAATGGTTTTGGCAACGGTTTTAGCGCTGTTTTAGACCTATGCCTACCTATGCCGTCAATTAGCCTGCCGATTAATCTTAGGTCAATATCAGGTCTATAAGTTAGCCATAATGGACTTGACACGATCGGCATAATTAAGTTGAGGCTTAATTGAAATTTGACATTTCAGTATAAAACTATACACTTCCCCACAGCTAATCTAACCAATCGCGCTATTAAATTAAATGTGTCAACAACTTTGGCAACTGTTGCTATTTTTCTAATCGACCATGCGATCGTAATCGGGCTAAAAAGCGATCTCTAGCCTAATTGATTGGACGCAATGCCGATGAGATCAGCGATCAAGATTAGAACGCTTGTAGGCAAGGTTAAAACCAGCTAATCAAAATCTCATATGCTATCTGGGCATCTGGGCACTGATGCAATCAGTCTATTGCGATCTATTGCGATTGGATCTGGTTTGATTCACGGCAATTAACCGTAATTAACCGCAATTAACTTTACAGCGCTTGGGTGATCGGGCGATTGGGTAATTGGTAAATAGCGATCGCAAATTGAAAAAATTGGCATTATTTAACATGGTGGGGATTGGCATAAATCACACACATTCCCCAATGATTGAAAATTGGTGATGGATTGTGACTGGATTATGACTGGCAAGGGATATCTAGCGATGAACAAAACAATTAGGCTAAAGTGGCCAACTAAGCTCTTAAAGACAAAGACCATATCAAACAGATTGAATCTATCTATACTATCTTTATCTATTGGTTGCATTTGGGGCGGGGCGATCGCCGTTGCATCACCAGTGGCAGCGCGATCGAGCGAGAGGAGCAATAATCTTGCGCAGATTGAGATTAATCAGCAATTAGGCGATCAAGTTGGCGATCAGGTTAGGGTAAATCAATTAAGGCAACCAGCAGATCAACTGTTCCAGTCAAGTATTCATGACATTAATCATGGACTGGATCTTAATAATAATTTGAGCCTGTCAGTTGAATTTGCCGCCAAAGCACTTGAAGTACCGCCGCAAATTGCCCAGCTAAACCCCAAAACTGCTAGTCACCACAAGCTAAAGCAATCGAATCCAGCCAGTAATCAAGCTGAAACGGCAGAGCAATTGCTAGAGCGTGGTAATGCCCATATTCGTTTGGGGGATGTCGAAGGAGCGATCAAAGCCTTTCGGGCCGCGGTCAGCAAAAAACCGAATATGACGGCAGCTCACTACAATCTAGGATTAGCCTTTGCCCAAACTGGTCAACTCCAAGAAGCAATTAATGCTTTCTTTCGCGCGGCGGAATTAGATCCTACTTTCCCGATGACCTTTAGCAATTTGGGGGCGGCCTTGTTACAGGGTGGTAATCCTCAGCAGGCGGTGGCCTATTTTCAGCGAGCGATCGAGCTTAAGCCAGATTTGCCAATCGCCCACTATAACCTGGGGATCGCCTACAAAGAACAGGGACAGATCACCGAGGCGATCGCTAGCTTGCGTGAAGCCCAAAAACTCTATCCCCAGTCCCCGGAAACTAACTATAACCTGGGCTTGTTAGTGCAAGAGTCCGGCGATCTCGATGAGGCAATCAAGCTCTATCAAGCGGCGCTAGAAATAAATCCCAACTATGCCCAGGCTCGCTATAATCTGGGGGCAGCATTTTTGCTCCAGGAAAAAATGGATCAAGCGATCGCTGAATTGCAAAAAGCCACCCAACTCAGACCCAACTATGCCGATGCCTTTTTTACGCTTGGTGTGGCCAGGGCAAAGCAGGGACAAACCCAGGCCGCGATCGATGCGTTTATTCAAGCTCAAGCTTATTTTAATGGCGAAAATCGACCCCGCTGGGCGGAACTGGCTGATCAACAGATTAAGCGATTGCGTGCTGGTAGTTAAATAATGCCTTTCAGGTCAATAAAATGCAGCAAGGACAGACGATCGAACTAGAAATCACCAACCTCGCCGACAGTGGCGATGGCGTTGGTCGCCACGAAAATATGGCGGTGTTTGTGGCCAATACCGTACCTGGCGATCGCATCCTGGCCAGGGTGAGCCATGTAAAGCGCAAATTCGCCCATGCGATCCTCAAGGAAATTATTACCCCCTCAGGCGATCGGGTGCGCCCTGCTTGTATTGTGGCGGATAAATGTGGTGGTTGTCAGTGGCAAGCAGTTAGCTATGGGGCTCAATTAAACGCAAAGCAAAACCAGGTGGTACAAGCATTACAAAGAATTGGCGGATTTCCGGCGGATTTAATTGCCCAGGTCTTGCAACCAACCCTGGCGGCACCGGAATCGCTCCATTATCGCAATAAGGCCACTTATCCGCTGGCGATCGCCCCTACCGGTAAAGTCAAGGCTGGCTATTATCAAAAGGGTAGCCATAAATTAATTAATTTGAATCAATGCCCAGTGCAAGATGCGCGGCTCGATCCGCTGCTGGCAGGGATCAAGATCGATCTAGACCACAATATTGCTACTCAAGGCTGGTCGATTTATCAAGAAAAGTCCCACAGCGGTAGTCTTCGACATCTGAGCTTGCGGGTGGGGCGCAGCAACGGCGAGGTGTTGTTAACGCTGATCTCGACGGAGAAAAATTTACCTGGCCTCCAGGCTCAAGCAGAGCAATGGTTGGCAACCTATCCTGAGCTAGTTGGCGTGGTGCTTAACTATAATCCCGATCGCACCAATGCCATTTTTGGCGCGGAGAGTTTTTGTGTGGCTGGCCAAGACTATCTCACTGAAAAGTTTGCCGATGTGATGTTGCGATTGCGTGCCGATACTTTTTTCCAGATTTATACGGAGCAGGCGGAAGCGATCCTGGCGTTGATTCAGCGGCAATTAAACCTGCCAAGCAATCAAGAGCTAACCCTGGTCGATGCCTACGCGGGGATTGGTACTTTCACGCTGCCGTTGGCGAAACAGGTGGCAAAAGCGATCGCAATTGAAATTCAACCCCAGGCGATCGAGCAAGCCAAAATCAATGGGTCAATTAACGAAATTAATAATCTGAGCTTCCATACCGGTAAGGCGGAAGAAATTTTGCCTTTATTAGATATTCAACCGGATATCTTGCTGCTCGATCCACCCCGCAAAGGTTGCGATCGTCAATTAATTGAGCATCTGTTGGGCAATTCAACTCAAGCAACTCAGACCACACATCAGATTACAAGTCAGCCGCAACTCCCCCACCAAATTGTTTATATCAGTTGTAATCCAGCTACCCTGGCGCGGGATCTAAAGTTGTTGTGCGATCGCGGCAACTATCAAATTAATTTGGTGCAACCCGTCGATATGTTTGCCCAAACTGCCCATGTAGAGGTTGTCGCTTTCCTGAGTAATTCCTCAACTAGTTCATGATGATTCAATGGCAATAATTCGATTGACTTCATGACTCTGCAATGATCCCAACGGCGACAGTTTAGTTCACGGTTGGTTTGCCCAAAAACATTGTTACTCAGGGCATCGACTCCTCAGACGCTCCGCAGTAAAAAAATTAAAAAGTTAGCCAGCAGCAAGACTAGACAAGACTAGATCTGTTGAATTCAGCATAGTTAAATGCTCTTGAGTAGGTGAAGCAATACATTTATCGCAGTGTTTTTTTGGCCATGCTGATATATTCTAAGCTCAGTTAGTTGGCGGACGATTCATGATGAAAATACCAAAAAGGGTAAATAGCCGGTTGCCAGAATTTTGACCCTGGCTAAGTTTTGTGCATCTATGGTCAAAAATAAAGCTTTGTACACCAGTAAACCATTTGGAATAGCTTGGTCTAACTGGATTGTTGCCTAATCAAAATAATTGAGAGCCCAGGCGATCGCTAATCACAGGCAAATCATCAAAGGCTTTGGCGATCGTGATTATCCTGATGCACTCATTTAGGGTTATGTTTACGATGCTTGACTAGCAAGAGTTTTAGCCAATCAAAGTGATTGACTCTCGGCCTAACTAGCGCTATTTCAATCGAGATGTTGTGCAAGTTAAGACTTAAGCGCCTCGCTCTTGCGGGTAACTATGCCAAAGAAGTCTCTTGAAAATGCACTAGGTAAAAACGATCGCAAATAGCCTCTATTGGGTGGCTGGGATTTTTAATTAGGTGCCTGCGATACAAAAATTCATATCAGTTTGGGTTTTGCTATAGCAGGTATGCTGAGGCGAAGTCTGGTCAACTCTGAAAAAGTTCAAAAATAACCGGAAACATGGGTTTTAGATGCCTTCCTGGTAGTTTATAAGCTTTAGTAATATTTATAGTAATATTCGGCCAGATAGTTAGCTTAATTGAGTTAAACCAGCGATCGCTTGGTATGAGCTGCTTAAATGCGGTCAATTCACTGAATATCACGTTTATTAAGTTAGCTTTCAGGTTTATCAGCCATTGCATTAGGTGTGTAGGTGTGTGTATCTAGATGAGGAGAAGTTGGTTAAGGTGTTAAAGCGTAGGAATATTTCAAGGCGCTCAGGGCAAGAATATGCGATCGAGATCGAGTCAGGAGAACCACAGGGCGATCGCCCCTGGCAAGAAGATTACAAGCAAGCAAACAAGTCTAGGCAATCGAGCCGCCCCAGAGCCAGAAGCAAAATACAATGGCTGCAAATCCTGCCCCTAGTTGTCATCATTGGCTTGTTTTGGGTGGGGGTAGCGATCGCCCAGGAAGAAGCTGTGCCGACTGATCCAGCTACGATCGCAATCAGCGCCGAGGAGCTTCAAAATCTTCAGGATCTCAAGGTGAATCTGGACGCACTCTGGACGTTCTTTGCCGGCACATTGGTGTTTTTCATGAATGCCGGATTTGCGCTAGTAGAGGCAGGTTTTTGTCGACGTAAAAATGCCGTTAATTTGCTGGCCAAAAACCTGATTGTATTTGCCGTTTCTAGTATTGCCTTCTGGGCAGTGGGCTTTTCGTTCATGTTCAGTGATGGCAATTCTTGGATTGGCTTAAATGGCTTTTTCCTTAGTGGTGTAGACAATAGTCCAGCCACCAACGATGCCTATCAGGGCATGTATGGCGCACTGAATTGGACTGGTATTCCACTCCAGATTAAATTTTTCTTTCAACTGGTTTTTGCCGGAACCGCAGCCACAATTGTTTCTGGGGCAATTGCTGAACGGATCAAATTCTTTGCCTTCATGTTGTTTAGCTTCTGGCTGGTGGCGGTAATTTATCCGATCGGTGGCCATTGGATCTGGGGCGGCGGTTGGTTATTAGCCATGGGCTTCTATGATTTCGCTGGTTCAACGGTGGTGCACTCGGTGGGTGGCTGGGCGGCTTTGATCGGTGCTTCGGCGCTGGGAGCCAGAATAGGCCGCTATAGCGAAGAGGGCGTGGGTGCAATGCCGGGGCACAATATGGGCTTTGCCACATTGGGTTGCTTGGTGCTGTGGTTGGGTTGGTTTGGCTTTAATCCGGGCTCAACGATGGAGATGGATGCCTCACTTGTGGGGCATATTGCTTTGACTACTAATATTGCGGCGGCGTTTGGCGCGATAGCAGCTACAGTTACAGCCACGGCCAGAAATGGCAAACCTGACCTATCCATGATTATTAATGGCGTTTTGGGCGGACTGGTGGCGATCACTGCTTCCTGTGCCTATGTCAGTCTGGCTAGTTCCGCAATTATTGGGGTTGTGGCGGGGATTTCGATCGTGTTTGCGGTGGAATTGTTCGATCGGCTAGAAATTGATGATCCCGTTGGTGCATTGTCAGTACATTTGGTTAATGGTATTTGGGGCACCCTGGCGCTGGGCCTATTTAGCCAAGGTGATGCCTTTGGCGCTGCTGGACCTGGTTTGGGCTTATTTATGAGCTCTTTTGATCCTACTCAACTAGGTATTCAGGCGTTGGGCGTAATTTCTGTGGGCGGGTTTACAGTCCTGGCTAGTTTATTTGGTTGGTGGGCAGTCAGTATGCTGATCGATGGCATTCGTGTCCCCCCCGAAGAAGAGATTCGCGGCTTGGATATTGGCGAACATGGCATGGAAGCTTACAGTAATTTTGCCAGTGAAGAAGATGATTTTGACTATGCTTAAACATAAATAAATATGGATAAATGCTAATAAATCAGCTTTTAGATAACCGCTAAAGGTGGCGATGTTCTTGCCGAGATTGTCTTAATTTGCGCGTTATTGCTTACAAAACTTTGTAAAGTGCTGCTGTTTCAAGTTCACAATGTAGGCAAATTATTGATTACGACGCAAAACGTAGCATGTGATACAAAGTATTATGCTCAGGTCTGGTGTGATTTAAATCATTGTGTTATTACCTAGATGTGTGTTGTCCAGTGAGGAAGATAATAAAGTGTTAGTTGCTTCTAATCCAAGTATCAGAAGGAGAAGAAGGCGAGCGATCGATTGGAAAATCTGCTTGCCCATTGCTTCTTTGATGTTTCTATTTTGGGCTGGCTCAGCATTTGCTCAAGATGCTGCCCCGGCCACGGATCTCGATACTCTGTGGGTATTGATAGCTGGCTTTTTGGTGTTCTTTATGAACGCTGGTTTCGGTCTGGTGGAGTCTGGCTTCTGCCGCCGCAAGAATACCGTGAACATTTGGGCTAAGAACCTGATTGTATTTGCGATCGCCACGCTGGCCTTTTACATCGTTGGTTTTGGCTTTATGTTCGGCGATGGTAATCCTTTCATTGGTACTGCTGGTTTCTTGCTCCAGGGTGCTGATAATAGCCCTATGACTGATGGCTATGAGGGCGTTTTCGATGCTATTAGCTGGTCCGGTACACCTTTGGAAGTTAAATTCTTCTTCCAACTAGTGTTTGCAGCTACTGCCGCCACGATCGTATCTGGTGCTGTAGCTGAGCGAATCAAAATTGGTGCCTTCATGATTTTCAGCTTCCTGCTGGTGGCAATTAGCTATCCGATTACCGGACATTGGATCTGGGGCGGTGGCTGGTTAGCCAGTGTAACTGAGGCAGGTTTCTGGGATTTTGCTGGTTCCACGGTGGTTCACTCGGTCGGCGGCTGGGCGGCTCTGGTTGGTGCTGGTGTCCTTGGTGGTCGTCTCGGCCGCTATGGCGAAGATGGTAGCGTTAAGGCGATCCCTGGTCACTCGATGGCTCTTTCTACCCTGGGTTGTTTGGTGCTGTGGTTGGGCTGGTTTGGCTTCAACCCTGGTTCCACTATGGGTATTGCTGGTGCTGGTCAGTTGGTCTCTCATATTGCCCTAACTACTAACCTGGCCGCAGCGTCTGGTGGTGTGGCAGCGACGATCGTAGCCTGGATCTATTTAGGCAAGCCGGATCTGTCGATGATCATCAACGGGATTCTGGCTGGCCTGGTCGGTATTACTGCTCCTTGTGCCTTTGTCAACCTTGGTAGCGCCGTTGTGATTGGTGCTATTGCCGGTGTAATCATTGTCTTCTCGGTTGGTGTCTTTGACAGCCTCAAAATTGATGACCCGGTTGGTGCGACTTCAGTTCACCTTGTTTGTGGGATTTGGGGCACTCTGGCGGTTGGCCTGTTTGCAGTTGGCCCTGGTGCTGACCTTGGTAATGGTTTCATTCTCTATGATGAAGGTGCTGGTCCGGCGCTTGGCCTCCTCTTTGGTGGTGGACTCACTGCCGTGATTCCTCAGATTATTGGGATCGCTACAGTCGGTCTGTTTACGGTTGTATTTAGCTTCATTGCTTGGTATGCGATCGCAGCAGTTCTTGGTGGTAGCATCCGCGTATCTGCAGAAGAGGAAATTGGTGGCCTGGATATTGGCGAACACGGTATGGAAGCATACAGTGGATTCCCCAAAGAAGCCATTGATATTGGTATGCCTTCTTCTGGCATGAGTATGAGCGATGAAGGTATTGCTGATGTCTAGCTAGCTATTGTGGATTCTTAACTTATTAACGTTCGGTTAGGTCAGTTAACCAATTCTAGGAGAAGGCTCAATCAGCTTGCCCTAGTCTTGTAGGTAGTTAATTAGCAATCAATTAATCAATTGGTAATTGAGCTGCTTTGAATCAGAAGCAAATTCATTAGCGAGTTTAATCAGTTATGCGTTCTTATTGTTTCTTATTTATTGTTAAGTAATGCAAGCTAATGTTTAGCCCGTTTGCGATCGTTACTGATTCTTTGACCTTACTAGCGTTTAAGTTTGTTTAGCTGAGCTAAGATTGTCAAAAATATTATCAAAAACTAGCGGTGGATATTTTGCCCCTTAACTCTTGTCTGAGTTGATTAAGCAATTGTCCATCGCTTTGATTTTTTGCTCTGTGCCTTGATCTGGGTAGGGTAATGATTACCTAATTGTTTTACTGATCTACTAATATCAGATCCTTTTGATTACCCATAGTTATGATGCTTACGGATAGTTATCCCAGCCGTTTTTACTAAGGCTACTTAACCGGATTTGATATAACCCTAAAAGCTACAAATAATCTAGCGCTAATGCAGGTTTCTGATCCCTTGTGTCAAACCTGAACAAACCCCAGTGAGAAAATCTAGATCTAGCGTTTCCAATCGATCGCCAGGTTGGTGATAGTGTGGGTTGCGCAGGTTGGCCGTATCCGTGACCATGATCGCCCGATAGCCTAGATCCCAAAATGGGGCATGATCGCTGCGGCGAGTGTCTGGCACAATCTTTCCTTGTAGGCCTGCCGCCAACCATTCGCAGGGTGTGCCACTTTTTTTGATGTTGCGTTGAAGGCCAATCATTTCCGCGATCGTGAACAGGTTGCCAATCAGCGCAATGAAATCGCCCCGATCGGGATAAAAATATTTCAAGCCAGTGGGATAATGCTGTGAACCTGGATTGCGATCGGTATAACCCAGCATTTCCAATGAAATCATCAATCGCAATTTTTGACCCTGTTGAGCGAGTTCCGCCGCATAAGCTCGACTGCCAGCTAAAGCATATTCCTCCATATCAAACGCCACTAGCCGCACTGGGCGGTGGGCAGGATTGAAGTTCAGCGATCGCGCCAACTCCAACAACACAGCCACACCAGTAGCATTGTCATCCGCACCAGGACTACCAGGGACAGCATCATAATGGGCCCCCACCAGGATCGGTGGCTTACTACGGTGATTAGGAGCGATCGGCAATAGATCTAAACTCAAATTCTGGTATGTTTGCCCCCGCACCATAAAGGAATGAATTTGCACTTCGCCCCATTGTGCTAACTGGGTATGGATATATTGCCGCACATATAAATGCCCACCGGAACCAAGATAGGGATCGCGTTGGCGCACAATTTGCTGGAGATGAGTGGTTAAACGATCGCGCCTTAATTTTAATGCCTCGAAACTATTTTCACTTTCCTGCCAAGATTTGCTACTACTCATGCCAAAATTTAGATTGGATTAATAACCGCGATCGCCAGAATCCATCAATTTCTAAATGCGCCCTGAAACCAAACGACTATATCGTCAAATTCAACGCTCTTTAGTTTTTCCAGCCTTATTCTTGAATGGCTGGTTGTTGGTTATTTTAATCGACTACTTGCAACCACTGGTAAATATAGTCATTTCGGCGGCCTTGCTGGCATTTTTGCTGGATATCCCGCTCCAATTCATTGAAAAGCATGCGCCCCGGCCAGACTCATTGCCGCCATATTTGCAATTTCTAGAAAAACCAAATATTCGGCGCATCTTGGCGGTTCTGTTTGTACTTTTGCTAAGTATCTTGGTGGTGATCGTGGCGATCGTTACGTTGGTTACTCCCCTCGTGCAACAGGCCAACGAACTGGCTAATGATCTACCCAGGTGGGCTGATGCCCTGGAAAAACAACTGCGGGTAATCGACTCCTGGGCTGTCTCTCGGCAACTGGAGATCGATTGGGATAGTTTGCTCGATAGCCTTGGTACGGAAGCATCAGGCCAAATTAGATCATTTAGTTCGCAATTACTTAGTGTAGTGCGAGGCACCTTTAGCGGCCTGCTCAATACTTTTCTGGCGATCGTGCTGGCGGTCTTTTTCCTCTTTTCTGGGAGCAAAATGTGGCGGGGGATGCTCAGTTGGGTTGAACCAAAGCTGGCGGCGCATTTACAGGTTGCAGTGCCCAAAAAATTACGTTCCTTTATTGGTGGCCAACTGCTACTGGCATTCATTCTCAGTGTGATGCTTTCAATTACCCTGGCAATCTTTCAAGTTCCCTTACCGCTCCTGTTTGGGTTTTTGATTGGGATGCCGAGCTTTTTGCCCTTCTGTGGTGCGATCAGCCAAACTGCGGTTAGTGCTTTCTTGGCGGTGCAAAATCCCTGGATGGGGCTGAAAGTATTTGCGATCGCCATACCGATCGGCCAGTTTGTTGATAATATTCTGACCCCACGGGTGATGGGTGACATCATTGGCCTCAACCCTGCCTGGTTATTGATTTCGGTGATTATTGGCGCTAAGGTAGGCGGCTTTCTGGGCATTTTATTGGCGGTGCCGGTGGCTAGTATTATCAAAAGTACGGTTGACCTGTTGCGTCAGCCAGACCAAGATAGCCAATTGTTAATCGCAGAGGAAGCAGAAGCAAAGGCGATCGCTCCTGGCCAGGATTCCGCTACTAACGATGAAAAACATATATCAGAGCGACCAGATCCGCGACAACAAGAAAACGGTGATAAAGCAAAGGAAGATTGAAATAGCTAAAGATAATCTAATTGTCAAGGCTATTAATTGTGATTGGTAAACCCCGTTATTTATGGCCGATCGGGTGATAAAGAAGTAGTTTAGTTGAAATACGCTGTATCTATCTTCTTCACCAATTCAGACCTTGAAGAATTATGGCTAATAACTATACGATCGCACTTGAAGAGCTTTCCACTAAAGAGGACATCGATCAGATCGAAGCTGGCTTAACTCGCTATAACCGGAGTAAGAGTAATTTATCTCAGCCGCAGGATTTGAGTTTGTTGATCCGAGACTCAGCCGATAAGATCTGGGGTGGTTTGTTTGGTATTACTTCCGGCAAGCGCTTATATGTCGATATGCTCTGGTTGGATCAAACAATTCGCCATCAGGGGTATGGCAGTAAGTTGATGCACATGGCAGAGCAAGAAGCGATCGCCAGGGGATGTACATTAGCCTATCTGGATACCGCTAGCTTTCAGGCTCCAGAGTTCTATCGCAAAATGGGCTACGAGATTTTTGGCGAGATCCAGGCTCCAGGCGAAGAGTTCAGCATATCTTACTTTTGTAAGGTTCTAGATTGAGTGGGCGATCGCTTCAATTACGCCTCAACTCATGCTCTCTGCTACTTATTCATTACTTGCTGGCTAAAACCTCAAGCTAAAGGAACCATTTAAAAACATTAATGCTCCATTGCTTGTAGGGAGGGTAACGGATAAACGCATCAAACCAGGTTGGCTTAGCTAATATTGCCTTATGGTGCGAGAAGGCATCAAAGCTATATTTACCGTGGGATTTACCCAGGCCGCTATTACCCACCCCGCCAAAGGGAAGTTGTGGGGCAAGATAATGGGAAACGGTATCATTCAGGCATACTGCACCGCTGGAAGTCTCTTGCAGGATGCGCTTTTGCTTCTGCCGATCGCTGGAAAAGAAATAAAGAGCCAGGGGCTTGTGTAAGGAATTAATCAGGTCGATCGCCTGATCCAGATCTTCATAGCTAAATATGGGTAGGATTGGCCCGAAAATCTCTGCTTGCATCAGTGCCAGATCAAAAGAAGAAGCTGGACTGTTGCGATCGCTTTCTCCGCCCATAGTTGTCCTTGCCGAGAGACTGCCACCATCCACGATCGTAGGTGCTACAAACCGCTGCTGGATATCCACTTCGCCACCAGTCACAATCTGAGCCTTGGAATTTGCACGCGTATGCTCGAGCAAACCATGTAAGTGTTGACAATGGTCATTACTGACAATGCGGGCATAGTCTTTACTTTCCTGGGGAGTGGCTGGATAAAATTCTTTGACCACCTGCGTTAGCTCCTGAATTAAGCGATCTTTAATTTTTTGATTGACCAACACATAATCAGGGGCAATACAGGTTTGACCAGCATTAAAAAACTTGCCACTGGCAATGCGTTTGGCTGTTACTGGCAGATCGCAATCTGCTTCCACAATCGTGGGACTCTTGCCACCAAGCTCCAGCGTAACGGGGGTGAGATGCTTGGCTGCTGCTGCCATTACGATCTTCCCCACCCTGGTACTGCCCGTGAAGAAGATGTGATCAAATTTTTGCTGCAATAATGCTTGCGAAGTCTCTTTCCCGCCTTCGATCGCCCTTACTAAACCAGGCTCGAAGTTCTTATTAATTAGCTCGGCGACCAGCTTAGAAGTATGCGGTGCATATTCCGAAGGTTTGAGGATGGCGCAATTGCCAGCAGCGATCGCCCCCACCAAAGGCGACAGCACCAAACTAAATGGATAGTTCCAGGGTGCAATAATTAACACCACTCCCACTGGTTCCGCTTGCACAAAACCCCGTGATGGGAATAGTAACGGTGAAACAGCTACTCGATGGGGTGTTACCCAGGTACGAATATGTTTAAGTGCATATTTGATCTCCTTTAGTGTAGATAGGATCTCCCCCAAATATGCCTCTGGCTCTGGCTTATGCAGATCGGCCTTAAGCGCTGCCGCGATCGCAGTTTGGTTCTCTTCAATTACACGCCGAAGTAATCTAAGCTGCTCGATTCGATCGGCAACATTCCTGGTTGTTCCCGTCTGAAAAAATTGGCGCTGCTGTTCTAACATCGCCACATAATCGCAATCCATCGCCACCTCCATTGCTAAAACTCATGTCAAAGGTTATACAACCGATTACACTTAATTCAATCTTATGGATCTGCTAATTTATTGATTCATCACTTAGCTCATTAGTACCTAGCTCATTAGTGCAAATTCAAGAAACTCCCTGTGCGAAAGGATCTGGTAGATAAGATCAGTTGTGCTGATCCTTGTTTAATATCTTTTTTAATATCTCTATTGAAATATCACTGGTAATGATTTTGATTCCCTAAACTTGAACTCGTAGTCCAGTCAAATAGTCCGCAAATCGATCGATGCAATCCTTGAGCCAATAGGTGTAGCGATCGGGGTGCTTGCGAATTTCCGCCTGTAATTCTGCTACCTCAATCCATTCATAGGCATCTGCTTCTTCTGGATTTAGCTGGGGCACACCATCAAACCGCCCTAGGAACACATGATCAAACTCGTATTCAATTAAGCCGCGATCGAGCTGAGCTTGATAAACAAAACTAAAAATCTCGCGCAGATCGCAACTGAATCCCATTTCCTCTTGCAATCGCCGCTGGGCTGCGGCTGGAGTGGTTTCGCCGGGGCGCGGATGACTACAACAGGTATTAGTCCACAACCCCCCAGAATGATATTTATGGGCAGCTCTCCTTTGCAAAAGTAGTTGATCCTGGGCATTGAGCACAAAGATCGAAAAAGCCCGATGTAATGAACCCTGGCGATGGGCGGCCATTTTTTCGGCAGTGCCAATTGGTTGATCCTGGCGATCGACGAGGATAACGGTTTCTTTCATTAACTTATTCGTAAATTGGATAGATTAAACTAATTAGATATAGCAAATAGGCATAGCAAAGGCGTTTGGGTATGTAATTTAAGCAGGTTTAAATATATCTACACCTCTACCAGCGTTTACTAAAAACTATCAATAGAACTGGTTTTTATAGGTTGAGCAATATATTGATGGGATAGGATTTCTAAATCTTTAATTGCGATCGCTCAAAACATAGCCTATAGCTTGAAGTGCTATTTAGCTCATGAGAGCGCACTGTATTGATACAAAAATTTATAGATAGTAATTTTTGTTTAACTAATAAAACTGCCAAACAGAAATCAAACCGATTTGGCTGTTTATCAATGAAAAGAGCTTGATCGATAGTTGGTGGCAAACGCCGGATAAGGAAAAATGGCAGAGATTTCAAATCAGCATGGGTTAGAAGAATTTAATCAATTTGCCGATCAAACCGCTGAATTCAGGTCAGCGATCGCCCAATTTAATCAGGGTGATTACTATGCCTGCCACGATACATTAGAAGCAATCTGGATCGAAGCCCCTGAGCCAGAGCGGAATTTTTATCAAGGTCTATTGCAAATTGCGGTGGGCATCTACCATTTGAGCAATCAAAACTGGCGCGGCTCTCTGATTTTGCTGGGAGAAGGGATCAGGCGCTTACAGCAATATGAACCAACCCATAGGGGAATTGATGTGGAAACCATTGTCGATCGCAGCGCTGAATTACTAAGAACACTGCAACGATCGGGCAAGGAAGGGGTGGTAGCGATCGTGACTCATTTAAATCTGTCTCATCCCACTAACTTGTCTGTTTCTGTGCCCAAAGAAATACAGGGACTGAGCTTGCCTAAAATTCTGTCAATTGATCTGCCTGGATAGCCTGGATAGTAAAACCAACAGTCGCATTAGTAAATATTCCTAAGCAAATTAAGCTTAGCCTTATGGCAATTGCTAGCATTGAAATATATGGGCATATTTAGGCGAAACGATCGCTAATGCTCTCTCGCTAATCAACAACCAGAATAAAGGAATCAATCTGGCAGGATTATTATGTTTACGACTATTTGGGCGGCAGCGCTGGCAGGTGGGGTTCTAATTGGCATCAGTGCCACCATGTTGCTGGCTTTCAATGGACGCATCGCTGGAATCAGTGGCATTATCAATGGCTGCATGGAATTCACCAAGCCTGAACTATGGCGGTGGCTCTTCATGCTTGGCATGTTGGCTGGCGGTGGCATCTATATTTATGCGATCGCACCTCAAGTTACACCTATATCCGAATTTGCCCCCTGGCAGATGATCGTAGGTGGATTCCTGGTGGGAGTTGGTACAAGGATGGGTAATGGCTGTACCAGTGGGCATGGCGTATGTGGTTTGGGGCGATTATCAATCCGATCGCTAGTGGCGGTGCTCAGCTTCATGGGCGCAGCGATCGTAACTGTGTTTGTTACCCGCCATTTATTATCTTGGCCAACCTGAATTCTATCTTGGCCAACTTGAATCCAGCTCAATCAAAAACATGCACAGGGAAAGCCATGCTTGAACAAAACATTAATAACCAGCAACAGCTTCAGAACAAGCAATATTTGATCGCTTTTAGTTCTGGTTTGATCTTCGGACTGGGGCTAAGTCTTTCCCAAATGATCGATCGGCAACGGGTGCTGGGGTTTTTAGATCTTTTCGGGAACTGGGACCCCACCCTCCTATTTGTGCTATGTGGGGCAGTAGCGACCACAATCATTACTTTTCGATTTGTGTTGAAACTCCCTCATCCAATTTGGGCTAAGGATTTTAAACTGCCAACCAAAAAATCAATCGATCTCCCTTTGGTTTCTGGTGCAATTATCTTTGGCATCGGTTGGGGCATTGCTGGATATTGTCCAGGGCCGGCTGTTACCTTTCTGGTTAGCGGTAGTAGCAATCCAGTTTTATTTATCGCCGCGTTTATTGTTGGCTCGCTTATTTATAAGGCATTTATTAAAGCATTGCTCCCAAAGGCTTAATTCTGTAGATGGTGCTGGTAAATCCTGAATTCTAATTGATCACCGCGATCGCCTCAATGATCTGCTGTGCTACCTGCGTAGGAATGCGGGTATATTCCAGCTCACCATTCATTTCTTGTCCTTCCGTCAGAATCCAGGTTACAGCTTCCTTAACTGCGGTTGCCTTCTGTGGGTGATCATATTTTTTATAGAGCAATAACCAGGTCGCGCCCACGATCGGATAGCCCGTATCGGGGTCTTCGGAATTAGCGGTCGTAAAGTCAGAATTGAATGCAATCGTCTCAAATGCTCGGTTTGCTTCTGCCAACGTAGGCAACACAAACTTCCCGGCCTTGTTTTCGATCGCCGCCGTGTTTAGCTCACCCTGGGTCGCATAACTGGATTGCACATAGCTGATTGTGCCCCTGGTTTGTTGCACGATCGCCGCTACCCCATCACTCTTGGGAGCGCGATAGAAATTCGTTGGCCAATTGGGAGCCTGATTAATTCCGATCAGATCGGCAAACCCTGCACTGATCGCCGCCAAATGGCTGGTAAAAATAAACGTAGTACCACTGGCATCAGCCCTTACCACTACTGTAATCGGTAAATTGGGCAGGCTCACATCTGGATTAACTGCGGCAATTAAGGGATCATTCCAGGTCTTAATTTCCCCCATGAAGATCGCTGGCAGCAATTCCCGCGATAGATTTAATTTTTCAACCCCTGGCAGATTATAAATGATGGCCACCGCACCACCCGCCGTTGGCACCAGAATCAAACCACGATCGAGATTACTGCGCTCCTGCTCACCGAGGGGGATATCACTACCGGCAAAATCAACGATCCCATCGCTGAACTGCTTGATCCCGCTACCGCTGCCCGTGGCACTATAGTTAATTTCGATTCCGGTCTGTTTGGCATATGCATTGAAATAGCGGGCATAGAGCGGACGGGGAAAGGTTGCACCTGCACCATTGAGTTTTAAATTTGAAGAGGGCTCAGATTCTAGGCTAGTAGGTGAAGTTGCAGTGGGCGCAGGATTACTGCCAGAACCACAAGCAGCAGCGATCGCCATGACCAAACCAGCCAAGCCAAGTTTGCATAATCGACTACTAGCATCAGCCAGTCTAAAAGTCTGAGAACTATTAATCATTAACCCACCCCATTTTGCTTGAACCAGTCCTGTGCCCGCTGCCAACCATCTCTCGCCGCCACAGGTTGATAGGAATCCCGATAGTCAGCATGGAATCCGTGGGGTGCATCAGGATAGACAATGATCTGGCATTGTGAGGCAGGTTCAGCCGACTCAGCGATCGCTTCCCGCATTTTGGCCACAGTTTCAAGTGGGATCAGGCGATCGTTTTCGCCATATAAACCTAATATTGGCGCATTTAGTTCGGTGACTACTTCTAGGGGGTGGGTGGGCGTTCTGGGACTGGACTCACCCACCAGCCGACCATACCAGGCCACTCCTGCCTTTAAATTGGGATTATGGGCGGCATAGAGCCAAACCACTCGACCACCCCAGCAAAATCCAGTGATACCAAGCTGATCGGGATCACCATTGCTAGACTCGATCGCCCAGGCCACAGTAGCATCCAGATCCGCCATCACTTCTGCATCGGGAACTTGCCGCACAATTTGGCGTATTTCATCAATGCTGCTGAGCTGGGTGGGATCGCCATACCGAGCATACATATCTGGAGCGATCGCCAAGTAGCCCAACTTCGCAAAGCGCCGACAGACATCTTGAATATAGGCGTGAACACCGAAAATTTCCTGCACCACCAGAATTGTCGGTAACTGCATAGCACTATTCTCAGCAGCAGCAGGCATGGCACGATAGGCCGGAATCTCACCATCGACCACCGGAATATTCACCACCCCGACCGTTAAATCAGTTGTGTCGGTGGCGATCGCCTGAGCCGAAATTGGCTGCGCGGCCAGGGCAAATCCGGCAGTTAGACCACTGGCGATCATAAAGTTGCGGCGGGTAATTTTTTTCATGGTTGCTCTGCTTATATATGCTTAGGTATATGCTCAAGTATGCTTGGTTTAAGGGGCTATAACCGCTCTAAGTTAATATGCTACCTGAATCGATCGCGGCCAAGATTATTTATTGATTAAATGCTGGTGATAAATAATCCCACTACTTAACCAGTTGGCAAGGGGGTGGTAATACAATGGGGAAGGGTGACATAGTAGCGATCGCCAGCACAATAGAGGGACTTGAATTTTAGCAATGGATTTTGAACCTGCCTATAATCGGTTTTCCCTGGCGCAAATGGGGCAAAGGACTGCGGCCAGTGGCATAGATATTGTGGTTTGCCTGATGCTTAGCTCGCTGCTAGAAGCTCTGGTGGGGATTGATGTGGTTTCTAGCGGTGGGGAGCTGATCTTTTGCTTTGTCTGGCTATTCGGTCGCGTTTTGGTGCCGACCAGAACGCAAGGCCAAAGTATTGGTCGCTGGGCGATGAACCTGCGGGTGGTGGATGTGGAATTTGGCAAAACTGCCAATGTGATTGCCCTGGCTCGCCGTGAGGCCACGATCTTAATTGCGATGCTGATCTGGATTGCCTCCCTTGATTCACTTACTGGCGCGGTGATTTTAGCCCTGGTGCCAGTGGTGGTTGATATTGCACCTGCCTTTGTAGACATCGATCGCCGCCAGGCACTCCATGACCGGATTGGTGGCACGATCGTGATTAATTCCCGCAAGGGGTTTGAGCTAGAGCGCAAATTATTGGGGTTCTTTGGGCAGGCCAATAAGTTTGTCAAGACCAGTCAGCGCACGCTTCAGGATCGCTATGGAGCTGATGACGATCGCCAGGGCTATGCTGGTTATCAAGATGCTTATGCTGATCCCTATGCTAGAGGACGCCAGCGTTATGGTGATCCCTATGCCAATCGCCGCCGGACTAGGGCTACTAGAGCTAGCTATAATGCCCCAGAGTCCTATGGCCAGGCCTATCGGGAGCCAACCGAGCCAGTGGATCGCTATGGTGACTATGCTGATGATGGCTATGGTGATCCAGAGCCCTGGGGTGATTACGATGACTATAGCCAGTCTCAAGGAATAGATGATTTAGACCGTAATTATGGTGATCCGCGTGCCGATCGCTATGGTGACCAAAATCCCCAACGATCAAGTCGCCCTAGACCAGATTCTAGTCGCCGCCGCGATTCTAGTGATCGCAGTGAGCGCCAAAATGACTGGGGGGATTGGGACTATGATGAGCGCTACGATGCCCGTAATCCAGATCCATACAATGATCCATACAACGATCCATACGATGACCAGCCTGATGCTGAGAATCCAGACTATGACGATCGATCTAGCCAGTATGATCCTTATGACCAGGGCGATCGCCGCGATCCTAGAGGCAATCAAAATCGCTATAGCCAGAGCGACCAGGCAGATTATGGGGCACCCCGCCGCCGTTCAACCCGGAATAATAAATCGAATCCCAGGCGATCGCCTCGCCGCCCCCATGATTTCTATTAGCTCTTGATTTAACTCAAAATATTCAATCATATACAAATTGCTGAGTTATGGTGACAAGCGCACCCCGATTTGCTAACATTATACGTTCGTGAGTTATTGTTATTAATTAGATAGGCTCTTGGCTAACGTAATTGTTATTGGCACCCAGTGGGGCGACGAGGGTAAGGGTAAAATCACTGATTTGCTTAGTCGTTCTGCCGATGTTGTGGTGCGCTATCAAGGCGGGGTCAATGCTGGGCACACCGTTGTCGTGGGTGATGACACCTTTAAGCTGCATTTGATTCCATCGGGGATTTTGTACCCAGAAACTGACTGCATTATTGGCAGCGGCACGGTAATCGAACCGCAGACCCTGTTGGCGGAGATTGAGCAACTTAAGCAGATTGGGGTAAAGACTCAGAATCTGTTCATTGCCGAGACTGCCCATGTCACCATGCCTTACCACCAGTTGATCGATCGGGCTGCGGAAGACCGTCGCGCCGAGCATAAAATTGGTACTACTGGCAAGGGGATTGGCCCTACTTACTGTGACAAATCCGAGCGGGTTGGGATTCGGATTGTCGATTTGATGGACAAAGAGACGCGGGTAAAGCGATTGCAATGGGCGATCGAATATAAAAACTTTGTCCTGGAGCGATTGTATGAAAAAGAACCCCTCAACGCTGATACTGTAATTAAGCAGTATATCGACTACGCTGAGCAGTTACGCCCCTACGTGGTGGATGCTTCGCTGAAAATTGATGAAGCAATCAAGAAAAGGCGGAATATCCTATTCGAGGGTGCGCAGGGGACATTGCTAGATCTCGATCATGGCACCTATCCCTATGTTACCTCCTCTAATCCCGTTGCTGGTGGTGCTTGTATTGGTGCGGGGGTGGGGCCAACCCAAATCGATCGCATTATTGGTGTGGCCAAGGCCTATACCACGCGAGTCGGTGAGGGGCCATTTCCCACCGAGTTGTTGGATGATGCCGGTAACCATTTGGGCGATCGGGGTGCAGAATTTGGTACTACTACGGGTCGCAAACGGCGTTGCGGTTGGTTTGATGGTGTAATTGGTCGCTATGCGGTGCGGATCAATGGTCTCGATTGTCTGGCGATCACCAAGCTGGATGTTTTAGATGAACTCAGTGAGATCAAGGTTTGTATTGCCTACGAGCTAGACGGCGAGGTAATCCAAGATTTCCCTTGCGATTCACGCAGCTTCGGCCGTGCCAAACCAATCTATGAAACCTTGCCCGGTTGGCGTACTTCCACCAAGGAATGTAAGCAATTTGCCGATTTGCCCAAGGCAGCTAGGGCTTATTTGCAATTTATTGCGGATTTGCTCGAAACCCCAATTGCGATTATTTCAATCGGGGCTCAGCGTGGCCAAACTATAATCGTAGAGGATCCCATTCATGGTCCGAAGCGGGGGTTGCTCAGTGCTTAATGCTTAGCTTGATGAAGACAATAATTAACTTCAGCCTTGAGCTGCTTTAGAGTTAAATATTCTAGCGATCTGAGCGATCTGTCAGTAGTTGGGTATAGAATCTAAGACCTGGTTGCAAAACAGACCAAGGATATGAGCGGCTATGGATCATTTAAATCATTTAAATCCAGCCTGGGTTAAATACGTCTTGCTTAGCAGGCAGTTGCAACCTTGATTGATCAAAATTGCAATCAAAGGGCTCAACAGCACTAAAAGCTAATCGGTCAATTGCCCTATCTAGTTAATCTAAAGTTGCTAGTTTGTGATTGAGGCGATCGCCAGGATGCGCCGAATAGGGTAGATCAGCTACCACCACTTAACTTACTCACCCACTGGCCAAAAGTTTTTCAGTTAAACCTAGTTAGTATTACTTAGTAAAATAAAGCGAGCGGAAACAAGCCATGAAAATGAACTTAGATTGCACAATTCGTCCTGAGAATAGTAAAACCCGTGCCCTGCGCCGTGATGGGCAAATACCTGGCACGGTTTATGGCCATCTGGGTAATCAGTCCACCTCGATCGTGGTCGCCAAGAAAGATGTTGATTACTTGATGCGTCATGCCAAAGTGAACAACACTTTAATCAAGTTAAATATTGCCGATAGTGAATTTGATGGCGTTACGGTGCTCAGAGAAGTGCAAACCCATCCTTTCCGTCGTCAGGTATTTCATCTCAGCTTTTTTGCGATCGAATCCCAGAAAGCAGTAGACCTGGATGTGCCCCTTAACTTTATTGGTACACCAAAGGGGATTAAGGTTGGTGGCGTTTTGGATATTTTGATCAAAGAAGTCAAGGTCTCATGCCCACCTAATAATGTGCCAGAAAAGATCGACATCCATATTAGTCATCTGGATGTTGGTAAAGGTATTCGGGTTGGCGATATTCCCCTTGAAGATGGTCAGGTTATGATTACGGACACAGCTCCCTTAGCGGTTAATGTGCGTGCTGGCCGGACACCAACGGCGGCGGCCACTCCTGCTGAGTAGTTAAGTTAGTTAGTTAGCTTCGCTACTCACCAATCGAGTCCATTGGGGGATTATTTTCTGCGTCTGGTTCTGCCCTTGCCGCTTTTCCCCCCTTTAGGACGGCGACGACGGCGGGCGATCACACCATATTTGGCCGCCCTGGCCCAGGCTGTGGCATTCCAGATATATATGAACAAACAACTCATTACGATCGCTTCACTTAGGCGCTTAACGAAATTTCCCAGCAAGAATTGGCTTTGCTGCTTTTTTATTGATGTCATTTCCAGTTGAATGTTTTGTTCTCGCTGATCTAGATCGCTAAGGGCAAGAATTCTGAGCTTTTCGGGATCTTGGCTGGCTGGTGGTGCTCCTCTGAGGGTCTGCCGCTCAATTAGAAGGGCGATCTCCTGGGTGGTAGAATTTTCAATTCGATTGCGCAGTTGCCGATTTTGGACGGTTAATTGTTCAACCTGGGTTTCCAGTTGAGTATTAGTTTGAGATCGCTGTTGCACCGAATAAACAACCACCAATGGCACCAGGAGAATAAATAGAATCGCCGTAACCAGGCTAGCCCAGGAAAGAATTTTCAGGACGGTTCGCTCGGTCTGCCTTCGACCTTGGGTACTGCGATAAAAAACCAAAGCCAAACCAATGATCGGAATTGGGGCTAGCTCAGCCACATAACTGCTTGAAAAGATGCCCCAACTGGGATTGGTTATTTGTGGGGGCATCAAGGTAATGAAATAGTTGACAAAACCTAGGAGTAGTAAGCTATAGCCCGGTAGCCTAACCAAATTCAGCGATCGGATATCTTTTTCGGTTTGCCCCTTCCCGCTAACTTTGGGAATTGCGCTCAATCTAATTCTCAAGAGCACAACTCCAGCAACTAGACCACCAAAGACTAGCCTGAGGCTATTTTTGATATTATCAATCCTTTGCTGGCGAATTGAACTAAGCGCCTGTTCTTCTACCTCTTGATCGAACTGTTGCAATTGTTCAGATGCTTGGGATCTAAATAAATCAGGCGTATTAGCACCACCAAGTAGCTCTGGGTCTTCTACCTGGTTGAGCAAATTATTAATGTCTCGATCGCTGGCCTGCTCAAGATCCTCCTGCAATTGCTGGGTTCTGGTGTTAATTTGCAATAGCTGAGACTTAATCAGGTTGTAATAGGCATTATCCTGGCGCAGGGAATTAGAGATTGATAAAGGAATAGTTAATAGATACAAACAAGCTAAGCCAATTATGCCCCAACCCAGGGCTTTGGATAGGAGACGCTGTAATAACCTGCGACCGGGCGATCGCTTTTGATAGAGCACCATAATCAGCCCCACAAAAAACATGGGTACTCGTGCGGCCAGTGCTTCGATTACTTCTAGCTCCCAGGCTGGATTCATAAACCGGAGCGGGAAGGCAGCATGACCAATGTCTAATACCGCTAGCGCTAAGATGCCATAGCCAATCAGCCGAAACCCCAAGAACTCTACTCCACCCCGTTTGCGACTTGGGGATTGAGTCTCTGCCGCCGTTAACTGGTCTGGTGATTGTTGCGCTTGATCTGCCTCAGGCTGAAGGTCTGAATCAGACTCCTCTAATGGATTTAATGGATTTGGTTGCTGGGCTGATTCTAATGATGCCGATCGCGGTGTCGCTAATTCCGCCTCAGGTTGATTAGGAAGATTAGGAGGATTGAGAAGATTGGGATCAGATTTTTGCGGGCGATCGCTTGGCTGACGTGGCTGATCAGAACTGCTTGGATTGGTTAATTCGTCTGTCATACTTTCTTTAAGCCCAGCAGCACAAGTAAATTCTCATGCCTAAGGTAGAGTGCGTGTTCATTTGCCTAAACTATTATTTTGCCGTTCAGGCGCTTGCCGGTGATGCAGGATGGCTTTGGTAAGGTGATTGGCCCTATTGCTAGTCAACTTGCTAATCCTTTTACTAGTCACTAGTGCTTCGGAATGCCGATCCACCATCACTTTGTTTTGATTGATTCTAATTGATATTACTATTGCCAGTCTGGGAGCGATCGCATTGTCAATATCTCATCATCATTTGCTCCTGTTTAACTTGCCCAATCCTCAGGAATTCTCGATCACCAATCTAGATAAATCCTGATTATGTTAATTGGCATTGGCTTAATTAGGCAAGTTTGTGATTAATTGTGATTAACTAAGATCGGCGATCGGCTCATGGAGCCAGATGAGCAATAGATGATCGATAAATTCAACTGCAAATGCAACTGCAATGGGTAGGCAGGAATATACATATACAGTAGTGCGATCGAGATTGATCCAGATTGTTCCAGAGATAATCCAAAGCATAGATGCCAAAAATCCCGGTTGGGTTCCCATTGCCCAGAATTTATGATCTAACTTTTCGGTTTGCGATTAATGTTTGCGATTAAATTAGCTAAACTGGTAGCAATTCTTGTAATAATTGGTAATATTTGAGTTGACCAGCGTTTCAGAATCTAAAGGTTGTTAGTAACTTCTAATCCAGCACAAGCTCACAAACACACTGCGATCGCCCTGGGTAATTTCGATGGCCTGCATCGTGGGCATCAGCAAGTGATCGCGCAAATTCTGCCAGCATCATGCCACAGTCTTTCCGGTAAGGTTGGCCATTTAGATGATTTAGATCGCTTAGCGCCAACTAGCCCAGTTGCGATCGCTACCCCACTCAAGCTTACGGTTGAGTCTAATGCCAGCAATGGTAAAAGCAATGGTAATCATGACAAACCGGATCTAATTCCTACGGTGGTTACCTTTGCTCCTCATCCGCGCGAATTTTTTAGTGGAACTCAGCGATCGCTACTAACCCCCCTGCCCGAAAAGATTGCGATCCTGGAGCAAATGGGGATCGCGCAATTAGTGCTATTACCCTTTGACGAGGAGCTAGCCCAACTCAGTGCCGCTGATTTTATCCAGAAGATTTTGATTGAGCAGTTGGGGGTGCAAAAAATTAGTGTTGGTCATGATTTTGGCTTTGGCCACAAGCGGCAGGGCACTGTCGTTGATCTCCAAAAAATTTGGGGCGATCGTGTTTGTGTCGTACCAGATTTGCAATTTGAGTTGCCTCCAGATTTTGCTAACGGCTCTGGATCGGGGCAAAAAGTAGACCAATTGAGCAATCTCAATCACCCACCAGAAGCGGTAAGTCCAACTACTCGGATCAGCAGTTCTGTGATCCGTGCAGCGCTAGATAAAGGCGAAATTAAGCTCGCTAATCATCTGCTGGGTCGCCCCTATGCCTTGATCGGTGCTGTAGAAACTGGGGCACAATTGGGGCGCAAAATCGGTTTTCCTACCGCTAATCTAAATTTACCAGCCCGTAAGCTTTTGCCCAGAAATGGGGTCTATGCCGTAACTGTAACGATCTTAGAGCGAAAGCCAACTAATCCTGCTCAAATCTACGATGCAGTGATGAATATTGGCGTACGGCCAACGGTGCATAAAACAGCTCCGGTTAACGCCGCTGCCCCTGATGACCAAAATACTAGTAACCAAAATATTGAGCCTGAACCGCAGGGGGAATCTGATCCCAGCGATCGCACGTACTCCCAATCAGCACAAATGCAGCGCAAAGTGGAAGTACACATATTAGACTGGAGTGGTGATATTTACGGCCAGCAATTGCAGGTAAATTTGATTGATTTCCTGCGGCCAGAACAGAAATTCCCATCTTTAGATGAACTTAAGGCGCAAATTGCGGCGGATTGTGAGGCAGCACGCCAAATTTTGCAAAATATCGAAGCTGAGAATTATCTTAATGACTGCAATTATTTAAGTATGGTTAGCGGCTAGTCTTAAACCAGAGCGCAAATACATTTATGGATAAGTAATGGATAAGCAAAAGAAGGTCAAGCAGTTAGTTGATAACCTCAGGCAGGCGATCGTGGGGAAAGAGGAAGCGATCGAATTGGTGTTGGTGGCATTGTTATCAGGGGGACATGCCTTACTTGAAGATGTACCAGGGGTGGGGAAAACTTTGCTGGCTAAGTCTTTGGCTGCATCGATCGCCGGAAAATTTCAACGCATCCAATGCACACCTGACCTTTTGCCCACTGACATTACAGGCACTAACATCTGGAACCCTAGTTCGGGTGAGTTTAGTTTTCTGCCGGGGCCAGTTTTTACAAACATTCTGCTGGCCGATGAAATCAATCGCGCTACTCCTCGCACCCAGTCGGCGTTGCTGGAGGTAATGGAAGAAACCCAGGTCACGATCGATGGGGTTTCACGCCCCGTAGAAATGCCATTTTTTGCGATCGCCACCCAGAATCCGATCGAATATCAGGGCACCTTCCCATTGCCAGAAGCCCAGCTCGATCGCTTCACGCTCTCATTTAGCTTGGGTTATCCCGGCGAGGCCGAAGAGATCCAAATGTTGCAGCGATCGCAATCCGGTGAAATTGGTTCTGACCGCCTAGAGCCATGTATCACGCCGGAAGAGGTGCTAGAACTGCGCAAACGCTGCGGCGAAATGAAGGTTAGTGATGCGATCAATCAATATATTGTGAATCTGGTGCGGGCTACCCGTGATGATAGTGAAATCACCCTGGGAGCCAGTCCACGGGGCACGGTGGCTCTGCAAAAGGCAGCCCAAAGTTTGGCCTTTTTGCGTAGTATGGTAGACGGAAATCGCACCGCTGATTATGTGGTTCCCGATGATGTGAAGGATCTAGCTCCCTATGTGTTGGGGCATCGGATTATCCCGACGGGGCGGCGATCGACCACGGGCATTATTAAGCGGATTTTGACTGAGGTTGAAGTAAACTAGGCTTTTTCCTGGGGGGATTGCATGGCCTGATTCAAGTCAGCGATCGCCCCTAACAACTCTGGTACATCTACTGCTGACCAGGAACCTTCGGCCTTGCGTCCGGTTTGCAGTTGGAAATATAAACCATAGCGATCGGCATAGCCACTAGTTTCTACTAGGATTAGCTCCGATTCGAGGGTGCAGGTAATTTTTTCTTGATCGGCCAACTCGGCTGCCATGTCGATCATGGTGGCGGCAAGTTGTAAGCTGAGCCTCAGAAAATCTGCGATCTCTGCCCTGGTTAACTCGATCGCCCAGCCATCGCCCCCCACCAGGCCACAGAAAACCTGCGCCGAGGGATTATAGCCCAAGCGCCAGCGATCGCCACTTGCAAAATAAGTCACAGCTCGCTAATTAATAACTATTAATTGTTACTCAAACCCAATAATTAGCAACTAATCTTCGTCGCTGAGGATTTCTGGCTGGGTGAGTTCATCGGACATTTCAATCACGGCGCGGACAATCGGCTTCATGGCGCGATCGTCATATTCTTCAATTTCTTCATAGCGGCGGTGCTTGGCACGGTTGGCCACCTGGACGGTGATTTTGTAGCGATTGGAGGAAGCAGCCACCAAATCTTCAACGCGATGGATTACTTCCTGGGGATCGATGACGTAGCGCTTTGCCATGTTTACTTAAAAATACCTAAAGTTAATACTCTTTCAATTCTGGCGATCGATGCTCTATAGCGATTCACTTGGCTTTAGGGCGATCGGCCTATTTACTAGCCAACTATTTCAGTCAACTGCAATTAAGTCATTAAAGCATACTGCCCAAGTATTATAACCAAAATCAAAGCGATCGCAGCTAGATTTAGCTCAGCCCAGTGGCGATCGCTACCAACGAAGTGATTATTAGCTAATTAATAAATGATACAATATTCATGATAAGTTAATTTAACTTTTTCCTAAAGGCACAATTCATGATTAGCTGTTTTGATGTTGCTAATTTCTTTCTCTCCCAAGCTGATGAAGATGCTGGCGACCTTATCTCCAACTTAAAGCTACAGAAACTTGTCTATTATGCTCAAGGCTTTCATCTGGCCATGTTCGGGCAGCCGTTGTTCTCTGAAGAAATCCAAGCCTGGGTTCATGGCCCTGTTATACCTGAGCTTTACCAAAAGTTTAAGATTTATGACTCCAAACCTCTACCTTCTCCAGAGGATTTCAATCTCGAAGTTTTTAAACCAGAGGTACTTGAGCTTTTAGAAGATGTCCAAAAGATATATGGGCAATTCTCGGCATGGAAATTGAAAAACATGACCTACGAAGAACTGCCTTGGTCTAGCACGGAGACTGGGCAAATTATTTCTTATCAAAAAATGAAAGAATACTTTAAGACTTTATTGGTAGATGCCTAAGAAACCTAGAGCCGCAAAACCTAACGAAAAAGGAAACATTGTTAAGGTGCATCCAGATCGTGGCGGAACTAGCGAGGATAAGCCATTATTCTCTTTTTACCTGCTTCAATCTAGCTTCAATATCAAAGCCTGTAGTAAAGATGAAAAAGCCCAGTTAGCAAATCGGATCCATCTGCTCTCAGGACTTCCCTGGAAAAACTTGAAAACATCACCTAGACACGGTGCTGGCTATGAAAAGATTAGTCGAGATTCAATCAAAGTTGCTATTCCCCAAGAGATTACCGAAGACGTAAAGCACTTTATTGCATTTCGATGTTTTGGTAAAGCGCCCATGATTGGCTATCGCCAGGAACAAACGTTTCATGCCATATGGTTAGATCCAAAGTTTGCGGTTTATGATCATTAAGAAATTAGACTAGCAATGCTAATTAATATTCATGCTCAAATCCAGCCACCGCGATCGCGCCACCATCGCACTGGTAGAAATATAATCCACCTCTAATTCCGCCACGCTGCGAATAGTTACGATGGTAATGTTGCCGGAAGCCTCGATCTTGACCTTGGGATCTTGGCTGCGGATCAGGGCGATCGCTTCACTCATCAATTCCGCTGACATATTATCCAGCATAATAATATCCACCCGTTGCAAAAGGGCTTCTTTGACCTGATCGATATTTTCGGTTTCCACTTCGATCGTGGTGGTGAAAGGCATCTGGGCACGAATTTGCTGCACCGCCTTGGTAATGCCTCCGGCCGCAATGATGTGATTATCCTTAATCATCACCGCATCATCCAACCCCAGCCGATGATTGATCGCGCCGCCAACTTGGGTGGCATATTTTTCAAACAATCGCAGTCCTGGTGTGGTTTTGCGGGTATCAACGAGCTGGGTGGGCAGGTCAGCGATCGCCAATCCATATTCCCGCGTCAGGCTGCTGATTCCCGACAGTTGCATCAAAATATTCAACGCCACCCGTTCACCAGTTAGCAAGCTAGACAAACTCCCAGCGATCGTGGCAATTTTTTGTCCCTTCTCGCACTCTGTGCCATCTTCGACTAATTGCTTAAATTCCACCTCTGGATCGAGGAGATAAAAAGAGCGCTTAGCGATCGGCAGGCCAGCGATTACCCCCGCTTCTTTTGCAACTATCTCTGCCCTACCCACAGGTGAACCATTGGCAAACAGGCAATCGGTGGTGCGATCGCCCCGGCCAATGTCTTCGCGCAGCCAGGCTGAAATGATTGGATCGAGAACCACAAAGGGAGGCAACATAATCAGGATTTCAATATTAGGGGGCGTTTTTAAAATAATCTAAAAAATAATCTAAATAATCGTAACTGTTGATGGTTTTGTCTCAACTAAAGATGTTGCAGAGATAATCAGGTGAGAAATTTAATAGTCTAATTGGCTTAATTGACCCAATCGATAGTGATTTTTAGGTGGGTAGCTCATACTTCAACCACAAGGATTGGAATCATGCCAGAAGATCGATACTTCAGTCAATCGTGAGCCGATCTATAAGCTCGACCGATCGAAAGAAAGGGATCGAAAGAAAGGGGGAGCATATCGCTAGATCGCATCCTAAGCTGAAACATCCTGCTCCAAGGGGATTGGCTGACAAACATTTAGATCAGGCGGATCGAGGGCTAATTCAGCGATCGTCTTGCCAAATATAGGATGCCACCAATCGGGGGCAATTTCCACCAGGGGGAGCATCACAAAGGCACGATCGCCCATGCGCGGGTGCGGTAAAATTAATTCTGGTAACTCCAGCACCAGATCATCATAGAGCAATAAATCTAGATCCAGGGTGCGGGCATCCCAGCGTTTCCGGCGTTGTCGGCCAAAGTTTTTCTCAAGCTCTAGCAACAATGCCAGGATTGCCAGGGGGGACAAAGAGGTTTCGGCGATCGCACAACCATTGATAAAATCTGGCTGAGGTGATCCGTTCAAATCATCAAACCCATCGCTTGGAAAACCGCTCACCAAGCTATCCAATGGCGTTGAGGGCGATCGCAATCCTGCACCAACATTCACGGTTCGGGTAATTAATTTGGTCACCGCCTTGGTTTTATACCAGCGCGACAATTGCACAACTTCTAGCTGGGGATTGCTGTTTAATTGCGCTATGGCATCGGCAACTATCTGCAAAGAGTCGCCTAAATTACTGCCTATTGCGATCGCACATCGAGCCATGTATTGCTTACTGAGATTGAGTTAGTTATTATCTGCAAAGTGGTGGATCTAGTCTAGCTAACTTTGCCCATCTACCCATAGTTAAACTGCCCCATCAAAATCGATCGAGGCAGTCTATTGATTGGCTTAGAAGCCTATTATGATCTATTGACCCGGAATCCAACACCCAACCCAGGGGGTTAGTTTTTACTCTAGCTCTGGGCAACCAGATTTTACGTGCTTTCCGGCTCCACGATCGAACGGCTTACCTTCGCACCAATATTCAGCAACTTTTCTTCAATCCGATCGTAACCGCGATCGAGGTGGTGCAACCCTTTAATCTGGGTGACTCCCTCCGCTGCCAATCCAGCAATTACCAATGCCGCCGAAGCCCGCAGGTCAGAGGCCATCACCGGAGCACCGGACAAATTTGGTACGCCAGTAATCAGGGCATTATTACCTTTCAAGCGAATATTTGCACCCATCCGGCATAGCTCGGCCACATGTTGAAGACGGTTTTCAAATACCGTTTCGGTCACGACGCTATTGCCTTCAGCCAGGGTCAACAAAGCCGTGAACTGTGCCTGCATATCAGTAGGGAAGCCCGGATAGGGCAGGGTTTCAATGTCTGTACCCCGATGGATGCGATCGCCTTCGATCCTGATCCGGTTGGGGGATTCCTGGATTACGCCAATACCGACTTCCTGGAGCTTGGCAATTACCGCAATCAAATGGTCAGGGATCACCGGGGCAAGAGTTAGGGTCGATCGGGTGATCGCCGCCGCCATCATGAAGGTTGCAGCCTCAACTCGATCGGGAATGATTGCATAGTCGGCAAAGTGCATCCTGGGCACACCATCGATCGTAATCGTTTTGGTGCCTGCGCCGCGAATTTTGGCACCCATGGCACGGCAGAAATTAGCTAGATCGACTACTTCTGGTTCCTGGGCAGAATTTTCAATAATTGTTTCACCCTCCGCCAGGGTCGCCGCCATCATGATTGTTTCGGTCGCGCCAACGCTAGGATAATCCAAATAGATCTTAGCGCCCTTGAGTCTGCCACCGGGCTGCTTGGAATAGGCCTGTACAATGCCATGCTCGATCCGTACATCCGCACCCAGCATTTGCAAACCACGCACATGCAGATCGACTGGCCTAGCACCGATCGCACAACCGCCTGGCAATGGAATTCGGGCAATGCCCAACCGGGCTAAGAGTGGTCCAATCACAAAAAAGCTGGCTCTGAGTTTGCTCACCAACTCATAGGGAGCCGAAGACTGGCCAATGTGCCGTGAATCGACTTCGATGGCTCCATCGTTACCGTTGCGATCGACCTTAACCCCCACTGCCGCTAGAATATCGCACATCCGTTTTACATCCACCAGCGAGGGGATATTACGAATGCGGCACCCATCCGATGAAAGCAACGATCCAGCCATGATCGCCAAGGCAGAATTTTTTGCGCCACTGATGGGTACAAACCCAGCTAAAGGCGATCGCCCAGTGATATGCAACACTGACTCTTGCTGATTTTGATTATCCGTGAGTTGCTCGCGTTGCACCGCTTTAACTTCTTCTTTGACCTGTGTAGTGTTATTGATAGCCCTACCCTCCTCACATTTCATAGCAAATCTTGTTATATTTTCAGTCCACACCTTAAAACCTAAGCCCAAAAATTAGGCGAGCCGCAAAAGCCTGGAAAAACATATGCCAACTAAAATCAATCAAATTGGCGTAGTTACGCTGCGACGATTAATTCTGGCTCCATTATGCAGATACATATACAGCTTTTTAGCAATCTAGTCATCTAGCCAGCTAGATGTTAATTAGGATTTAGGCAATTAGAGCCCTAAATTAAATTTTAGAGTTTGATCACCAGCTTCGATAAGTATTTGCACTTAAAATAAGTCACACAAAATAATATGGCATTGATTCTAACTGATACTGGCGGAAATCTAGCATTTTAGTCGGGATTTTACTAGATCAGATTAAAAATTCCTGCCATAACCGCTGCTATGTCCGATCGCTGTTGCTATCAACATAATTGTACTCAATTCAACTTTTTTAATTCCCTTTGCGATCGCTCGTTGCGCCATCTATGCATCCAGCCAGATTTCATATCTAGCCACATCCAGCTACATCCACCCACATTCAGTCAGCATCTAGCCCATGAAGCCCTATCAAAACGTCCCAATTATTGAATCATCGGAGCCACTGGTTGATATTCCCACTGAATTTGCTTTTTTTCAGCCACATATGTACAGTTTGCTGGGCGCTCCCTATGCTGACAAATCGCCCTTTTCGCTGCGGAGTGGGGTATTACAGCGACTAATTAAGGCTCAGGCTTATTTACAGTTGCAATGCCCCAACTGGAAAATCAAGATTTTCGATGCTTATCGCCCGATCGCCGTGCAAAAATTTATGGTTGAGCATGAGCGATCGCAATTGGCTAAAGCAAAAAGCTGGGATCTTAATCAGCTTAGCAGCCAGCAGGAGCAGGAGTTAATCGCTGAAGTGCTGAACTTTTGGGCGATCCCAAGTGAAGACCCAGCCACACCGCCACCCCATAGCACTGGTGCGGCAATCGATATTACGCTAGTGGATCATAATCAGACCGCAGTGAACATGGGTTCACCGATCGATGAGATCTCACCGCGATCGATTCCTGACTATTTTGCTGCGATCGATACCCCAGCGGCACAACAGGCACATGCTAACCGAGAGTTACTTTTTGCATGTATGCATCAGGCTGGGTTTGAACGCCATCCCAATGAGTGGTGGCATTTTTCCTATGGCGATCAGTTGTGGGCTTGGTTGCGATCGCAAAATAATACTCTTGCTAAAAACACAGAAAACAGTGCCATAAATGCTATGTATGGTAGATATGAGTGATTTAACTGGTGAGGGGCTATGTCTGAGTTGACTAACGCACTCGATTAGCAATTATGTTTTAGCAAGCTGTTTGCCTAAAAAATCTTGCAACTGCCTGACCTCAAACCTTCGTGCCATCTGACATAGCTGGGTCGCAAATAAATCATACTGTTGATTCTGCTTAGCGATCGCCTCCGCCTGAGACATGATACTGCTAACATCACCAATCAAGGCCATCTGATAGAAAGCTTCTAGTTGGTCTGGAGCCGGGAATACTAGCGATCGCTCCTGTCCATTTTGACTATGTTGCTGGTTAATCAATTCAGAAGAATTAAGCCTAGAAATACTGTCAGGGTTGTGCTGGCCGTTCTCCCCATTCCCGCTAGCCGGAGTATCCTTAGTTTGCTGCTCGTACTGCCACTCCAGCCCCAGATGTCGCTGCAAGCAATTAATTAATTCAGTCATCACGATCGGCTTGGAAATAAAATCACTACTACCAGCCGACTGGCTCGCCTGTTGATCGTGGTCAAAAGCACTGGCAGAGGTTACCACGATCGGTACTTGTTGCCAGGATTCTAGTTGGCGGAGCCGGCGGATCGCCTCAATCCCATCCATCACCGGCATTACAATATCCATAAAAATAATATCCGGTTGGCAGGTCTGCGCCTGTTGCAAGCAACTAATACCATTGTCTGCTTCAATCACCGCAAACCCCATACTGGTCAGTAAACTGCTTAAAACCATGCGGTTTTCCAGGTGATCGTCCACCACCAAAACCTTACGCTCGCGGCCAGCATAGCCAATAATTTGCCCAGTTTCGCTCCCATCTGGCGATCGCTTGAATTGCTCAGGGTGATGCACAACCCCTAAATTAACCTCAAACCAGAAGGTGCTACCCACACCTACCTGGCTTTCAACCATTAGTTCCGCGCCCATCATCGCCACCAGCTTTTTGCTGATCGCCAGCCCCAGGCCAGTTCCTTCTGTGAATTTGCTATGTTCCGCCTGTTGGAAGGGCAAAAATATTTCCGTTAGTTGATCAGTGGCAATCCCTTTACCCGTATCTTCAATTTGAAAACGTAGCTTTACTGATTGGGGTTTCGTTGGGGCTTCAGGTGCAGGGCGATCGCTTAATTCTGGTTGCTCTGGTGGATCTAATTGCTCTACCACGCTCACCCGCATCACCACCCCACCGCGATCGGTAAACTTAACCGCATTGCTGATCAAGTTGATTAACACCTGGCGCAACTTTTGTTCATCGCCAATTAAACATAAAGGCAGATCGGCGGCTGGTTCAAAGGTAAAGGCAATATCTTTCTGAGCTGCTTTGAGGCGGAATATTTCTGCGATATTTGCCAGGAAATGGGCAAAATGAAACTCAGCATGGCGTAATTCCATCTTTTTGGCTTCAATCTTGGATAGATCCAGCACATCATTGATCAACGTCAGCAGGTGATCGCCACATTGCTGAATTGTTTCTAGTCCCTGTTGGAACTGCTGCGAATCACCCTCACGGAATCTGTTCCGCCGCAGAATCTGGGCATAGCCAAGAATGCCATTGAGGGGGGTTCTTAGTTCATGGCTCATATTGGCCAGAAATTCACTTTTGGCATGATTAGCCGACTCCGCTGCTTCTTTGGCTTGTTTTAGCTCTACTTCTGCTACTTTGCTTTTGGTAATATCTTCGACGACGGCCACAAAATATTTGGGTAGGCTATTGGCATCATAAACCAGCGAGACTGTGACATAGACCCAGACGATCGCTCGGTCTTTGCGAATATAGCGCTTTTCGATCGTATAGTTAGAGATTTCGCCCGACCAAAGCTGGTCATAAACCTGATTGTCTACATGGTGATCATCAGGATGGGTAATGTCACTATAGCTAAGTTGAATCAACTCATCGGGCGCATAGCCGACAATATCGCAATAGCGCTGGTTCATGCGTAGCCACTTGCCTTCGCGGGATACATGCACAATGCCCACGGGTGCTTGGTCAAAGGTGGCTCGAAATTGTGATTCACTCTCGCGCAGCGCTGCTTCAACTAGCTTATGGGAAATACCAAAGGCGATCTCATTGGCGATCGCGGCCATTTCTTCAATGATCGTGCCGGTTAATGGTTGTTTTGCCCAAATTGCCATCACCCCGACTAGTTTTTCCTCGGCAATTAGAGGATAGTCGGCAAACGCAATTTCACCATTTTGCTTGGCGGCAAGCATTTGTTCTGCCACCACACCATCCAGGGTGCTTACCGTTGATTGGGCTAACAACTTGGCCGGGTCTAAGCTTGATGCATTTTCTGGTTGATCCAGGTGTTGATCCAGGTGTTGATCCAGGTGTTGATCTAGATGTTGATCTAAATTGGGGGTGATTGCAATGCGCTCCAGGTAGGCATGGAGATCAATTTGCGGTCTGACTCCGGCGATTGTTTTGTAGGGCGGTTTCAGGTTCTCGATCTGCTTGCCCGCACTTGCCCGCAACAGCAAGACATCATCGGTCTCCTGCTCCAGGGCATTGATCGCTTTGATCGTCCATAAATGGACAAATTCTGCGTCCAGGTGATTGGCCAGTGCTTCGGCGCAGCGATGTAAAGTTTCCGCTAGATGGCTACCCTGGGTGAGGGCAATGCCAATATCTGCACTCAATGCCGCCAGCGACATTCTTTCAATTAATGCTGCCTGGGTTTGCAGTCGTTGATTACTTTCAAACCGCGATCGCTCATTGGCCTGTTGGAGGGCTTCGGCATTCTCACGGCTGCGGCGTAACAACTTGAGATAGCGCAACATGCCGACGGTGGTAGCAATCAATAGACCACCAAAAATCGCCGCAAAGATATTCAACCCCCACAGGCTTTTCTCTAATTCATGGCGCGGGATTACCAGGGCGATCGACCAGTTGGCATTCGCTAATGGCGCATAGGCAATATATTTGGGCTTAATTTGATTGTCTTTTTGCATCTCCACCAGTTCAATGCCATCTTGGCCATTAACCATCCGGCTGGCGATCGCCGTAAGGCCAGGATTAGAACTAGCCAGCAAGCTTTCCTTTGCTTCCATTTTGTAGCGATCGCGGTGAGCCAGAAAAATACCATTGGCATCCAGGGCAAAAGCATAGCTATCTCCACCAGTATTAATCCCAGCGATTAGATCCTGGACATAATCCAACTCAACCGCTCCAGTCAATACCCCGATTGGTTGCTTTGGGTGGAGGCGATCGCCTTCCATCCCCATCGCCATTAAGCTAGCTTTGCGGGTACTCGCTGCTTCTGGTGTCAGTTGGGCTTGATTACTGGGGGGAATAATCCAGATTGGCGCAGCAATGCTAATTTGTCGTACCCCAGTAGAGCTGGAAATTTCTAAATTGGAAACATAGGTTTTCCCACCCATGGCCTTTTGGAAAAAATGCTGATCTCGGATATGCTCGCCTGGATGTGCCCCAGCTATTGTATTAAAAAAAACACCGTTAGCCATTGCCAGGGTAATCAAATAAAAATCTGGCGTTCGCTGCTGTTCTAGTTGCAAAAATGGTTCGGCCTGTTGCCAATCTAGCGATCGAACCTGGGGGTAGTTGGCGGCTGATTCTACCTGAGCTTGCAGTCTGGCTAGCCAGTTATCGAGATCTGCGCCGGTTTGCTGCACCTTGTGCATGGCGCTTTGGCGCGCATTTTTTAAAATTACTTTACGCAGTACCAGGTAGCTACTAATTGCTGACCCAGCCACGGCAATAATTGTCACCATGGCGATCGCCTTAAACGATCGATCTTTGGCCTTTGCTTGCCATAGTTTTCTTTGCCGCCTCAAAATGCATTGCCGTCTCATCCTTTGGATCGCTGTTTGATCTTGGGCAGTGGCTTGCTTGCATTCTTGGTTAACTTTGGTTGTGATCTTATCTTCAAGTCCTTGCTGCTCCGATTGCGCCAAGGTTGCTGCAGACTGCTGCTGCGATTCGATTTGCCGCAGGTGTAATAAACGTTGCCACCAGGTGATCGGGGTCTTCATGGGCTAGTGCTTGGATTGAATTAAGATTTGAAGATGTTTGAGAATAGTTAAGTATGGCAGGATCGCGCTAGCTGAGTTAGTTATATATCTGTATACCCTATATCTTTGCTCAGCAACTCCTACTAATGGTTGTATCTTGGCACGCTGACAAGGAATGGCGGAGGAGCGATCGCTAGTACACAATTCATAAAATTTGGTGGATACTTTCAACCACCTTCTCAATAAAGTCAATCACATCATTAACCATGATTTCGTCAATATTCCAGCGACCGCCAATACCAAACGTAGGATCTATGTCCGCTTCGTGGGCGATTTTGTTTCTGCGATCGACTATGGCAATGAGTTCTTGTTTGATGTCCTTCGCATCCAAATCCATATTTACGGCTACTTCATCCCACAATTTCTTATCTGAGATCAATCTAATCGCCTCAGCAATCTTATCTGGATGTTGAAAACTTTTATATCCAAGTCGTTCTCGTATTTCGTCTTCTAACCATGAAGCCTTGTCAAGCCTATTTTTTACGCTGGTTGATATAACAGGGAGCAAGGAAGAAACTAGATGGGATTGCTGCAAAAAAGGAGCGCCTTGATTTACTTGGATCTCTTGTTCCAGCCAATTAGCAATATCTATTGCTATTAATCTTTCCTGGCGCGCCCCACCCAATGAAACTTGAAAGCGGGCAAAAGCAGACTGAATATTATTTTTTGATGGAAGGGGTTCGGGGCGGTTTCCTCGATGAATTTCTAGCATCCCAAAGACAACAACCTCATGAATGTAGTAATCCAAAGCACTTACAGTCATAACCAGAGATGCCCTCAAAAGATCCGATAGATCTATTACAGGCGTGGCTTGGGCTTTGAGAGAATTATGAAGAGATATCAGGTCACGAACACGGGCGACGCTAATTCGGAATTGGTCAAGCGCTGATTGCATATGCAGCCGAGGTTAAGCCAATAATCTTTTCTGCTAAGTCATTAAACACCTGCCGGAATTCTTCCTGTTTTTTCTGACTTGTGCTTAGAACTTTACCTCCTTGCTTAAGTTGCTTGGGTGTAAGGTCATAAATGGGAGTCTGGTGCTCTTGGGAAAGTGCAATAAGGCTATTAAAGTTAGAGATTTTCGTCAGGCAAAAAGTTTCCCCAATCTCCTGTGCACCATATACTGCTTCAGGTAGCATCATATCCATCTTTCTAAATTCAGGTACTAATTTGGATGATACATCTCCTTCAATCTTCTGAATCCATTTCTCAAAAGCAACGGTTTCTTTGCCGCGAATAATACGATAATTCTGAATGATTGTACCAAGGAACTTAAGTGTAACCTCTGGAAACGGATAGTTAGCATTCTTGTAAATTGGCAATGAACTTGCTGCTTTTGCCCATGCGTGCCACTTTGGTAACACACTGGCTAGGGAATCGATCGCCATTACAGAGAAAAAGTCAGCCGTGGTTGGTACGATAAAAAAGTCACTGGTCATTAACAAATTCTGGTTGATTGCTCCCAGGCTAGGACTCATATCAATCAGCAAGTAATCAGCATCAAACTTTCTAGCTGTTTTTTCTAACAAATCTGAAATTGAGCCAGGTACATTTTTCAGGGTTTGGACTGAGCCGCTTAACTCTTGGGCGATACCCAGAGTAACTTCATATTCTGCAAAACCAACATGACCTGGTAATAGAAATAATCCATCCTGATTATTTACTTGAATACAATCAACTGCTTCGATCGCTCTAGGTTGAGACTCAAATGCTGGTGCTAGTCCGGTCTTGATATTTGAATGTGTATTATAAATGCTTTCTATTCGCTCTTCGTCATCCTCAGTTGCTTCTCCTAAAGCCATTCCAGTCAAATTACACTGAGGATCAGTATCTACCAGAATTACTCTTTTTCCTTTTGAAGCGAGCATCCAACCCAGATTGAACGTTGTAGTAGTTTTGCTAACACCACCCTTGTGGTTGAAGAGGGCTATTTTCTGAGCCATTACACTTAAAGCCTTATGATTTTCATGCTTACTTCCCTAGTTTAAGGCATTATTTCTAAGTCGTAGGAGTTCTTTGCTACTACAGAATAACTAGCTTTTAGGATAATCTCAGTGTGAATTAACCTACTTGTTTGTAGGATTCATTAAAGTAGAAGTGTTAGTCCTATCAATTAATTCTCCTATGAATCCCAAGTCAATCGTCCTGATCGCCAGCATCTTAGGATTTGGCCTACTAGAAAACCTGTTGCCATTTTTTAATTATCGCCGATCGCTAATTGCTCGCATCTTGCCCAACGTGGTTCTGGCGATCGTCAACACCTTGGCCGCCAGCGTTAGCATCACCTTCCTGTTGCAATGGGTATGGCAGCAAACCACGATCACGGGGCTACTATCGGGCATAAATGAGCAATCCCCAGCGATCGCGGCATTAGTTACCTTCGTGGTGCTGGATTTTTATATTTACTGGTGGCATCGCCTCATGCACACCTCGGATTTGGGCTGGCGGTTCCACCGGGTGCATCACACCGAGCTAGAAATGAATGTTTCCAGTGCCTATCGGTTTCATTTCCTAGAAGTGCTGGTTTCTAATTTGCCCAAATTGCCGCTAATTTTATTGCTAGGTATTGCACCCAGATATTTTATTGCCTATGACGTTGTGTTTACAGCGATCGTTTGTTTCCATCACAGCAATTGGTCATTACCAAAACGAATCGATCATCTACTCAGCTACATTACAGTTACGCCCAACTTCCACCGCGTTCACCATTCACAAATCATGGCGGAAACCAATTCTAATTATGGCAGCGTGTTTAGCTGGTGGGATCGCTTGTTTGGTACTTTCAGGCAGCGCCAAGACCCTCAGGGAATTAAGCTTGGTTTGGTAGAATTCCCGCAATCACTTAACCCGATCGAATTGTGGGCGCTACCATTTCGACCGCTTCGATCGCTTCAATCGCTTCAGTCGCTTCAGTCGCTTAAATCACCAGAGTCCTCTGAAACCAGAGCGTAGCAATTGTCTCTCTCAATCAAGTTTACTTAGATGCTAAGCCTAATTGGTTAGCGAACAGCATCGGTTTTACTAGCGATCAATCGATTAATCAACTAGCGTCAGGTCTTTTCAAGCCCAGAGCAACAATCAACAGACGGATACGATCGCAGTTTGAATAATGCTGTAAGGTTTTTTAAGCAAATAGCGCCCAAAAATCCAAGATAGGTTATTATTTATTAGTCCTAGCTAATTGTGGCTAGTTCAGGGCATATAGCTCAGTGGATAGAGCACCAGATTCCGGTTCTGGGTGTCGGGGGTTCAAATCCCTCTATGCTCGTTTTTCAGGCTTTCAGTTGTTTGGCTAAAGCGATCGAATTGGTACTGTTTGGTACTGCGCCGATCGCAAGGAGGCAGCTTTTTACTCAATGTTGCCCACTCTGTATTAGAGATCGGTATTAGAGATTAATTAAGGCGATCGCAGCAAAACTAACCAAGATGCTAATTCTGGATGGATTTGGAATAGATATGGATTAACGGATAAGGATATTTAATATTGGCGCAGGACTAATGCTGAAGCCTTAATAGTTGGGTAAATTCACCCAGAATGGGCGGCAATCCACATTTCCCCTTGCTAATGAATAAATTAAGATAGGCAATTATAATTAGACATTGCCCAACCCTGGATATGGATTAGCAATTAGAAGTAATCTTGAATTATTTTGGATCAGTTTAGGCAGGGAAGAGATGGCAGCACAGCCGGAACCATATGCTGAAAATGACATAGCTGCCGCTGCAACCACTGCAAAGCAACCAGTGGTATTGGTGGTAGATGATAACCCAACTAACTTGAGTGTACTATTTGATCTGCTCAATGATGCTGGGTTCAAGATGTTGGTGGCGACCGATGGCGAAGGAGCGATCGCTCAGCTAGAATACGTTACGCCGGATTTGATTTTACTGGATGTGATGATGCCGGGGATCGATGGGTTTGAAACCTGTCAGCGGCTTAAGGCTAATTCCGTGACCGCCGAAATTCCGGTGATTTTTATGACTGCGCTCTCGGATACGGTCGATAAGGTACATGGGTTTGATGTTGGTGCGGTCGATTACATTACCAAGCCGATCGAACATGAGGAGGTCTTAGCCAGGCTCCACACCCACTTAACCATCAAAGCCTTGCAACATCGGCTTCAAGACCAAAACGCCGCATTGCAACAAGAAATTAGCGATCGCCAACAGGCCGAAGAATCATTGCGCATCTTTTTACATGCGGTTTCCCACGATCTGCGTAATCCAGTGACGGGGATGCTGATGCTGTTGCAAAATTTGCTCGATAAAAATCCTGACCAGGATAAGACGATTGCCATACCGCGTCGGGTACTGGAAAGAATGTGCAGCAGTAGCGATCGCCAGCTCAACTTGATCAACTCCCTCCTAGAATCCTATGCCAATGATATAAAAGGGCTCAAGCTCTATTGTGAATCAGTGCATCTGGCCAATTTGGTAGAAGGGATTATCAATGACCTAGAGTCGATCGCTGTAGCTGAGAAAGCTAGTTTAGCGAATCAAATTGATGTCAATTTACAACCGGTATATGGGGATGTGACCCAGTTGGGGCGGGTATTTCAAAATTTAATCAGCAATGCCCTCAAGCACAATCCACCGGGTCTAAAACTAGTGATTAAGGCTCAGGTGTTTGAGCCAGGCAGCGATTGGCCACAGGAGCATTCCTTAACCCTACCGCAACCTTCAGCCATGAACCTAGCTAATACACCGCTTGTGGTTTGTAGCATTGAAGATGATGGCGTGGGCATGTCTTCCCATCAATGTGAATCACTATTTGATCTATATGCCCGTGGTGATGGAAAGCGAGCCTTTGGGTTGGGACTAGGTTTATATATCTGCCGACAAATTATTCTGGCTCATGGCGGCGAAATTGGCGTGGTTAGTCAGCCTGATGTGGGTTCTAGGTTCTGGTTTACGCTGCCGATCGCCTCCTAGTCATGGGCATTTGAGTCAAACAATTAGGCAATATCCTACTATTGATTATTTATTTGCCAGTGCCATTGCCCTAAACTCGGCGCAGCTTTCCACAAGTCGATCGTAATTGCCCGATGCCAATACCTGGCCAGCTTGCAGAAAGTAGAGCCGATCGTAGTTTTTGACGGTGCTGAGTCGATGGGCGATCGTAATAATTGTTTTTTGCTGGCTCAGGCTTTCCAAAGCTTTTACAAAATCAGTCTCAGTCACATTATCAAGGGCGGCGGTGGCTTCATCCATAACTAAAATTTCGGGGTTATGGTATAGCGCCCTAGCGATCCCCACCCGTTGCCTTTGCCCACCGGATAACCGAATACCGCGCTCACCCACAATTGTTTCTAAGCGATCGGGTAGTTGGTTAACTAGTTGTTCCAGTTGAGCGGCAGCAACAGCCTGCCCAACCCGTTCTCGATCGATTTGAGTAGCTTCTAGTCCGAAGGCAATATTACGACTGAGAGTGTCATCAGACAAATAGATCTGCTGCGGAATATAGCCGATTATTCTCTGCCAATCGCCCAGGTGCAAATGAATATCATGGCCGTCTACGAGAATTTGACCCTGATCTGGAGTTAGAATCCCCAGCAGCAAATCCGCCAGGGTGGTTTTACCAGCCCCAGAAGATCCCACCAGGGCGATCGCAGCTCCTTTGGGAATGACCAAGGATACATTTTGAATCGAATTTTGCTCAGCGCCAGGATATTTGTAGGTGAGATTTGCGATCGTAATTTCATGATTAAAGCTCAATTGTGGCGATCGCTGCGCTACCTGATCTTTTTGAAAGTGATTAGCTTGGTTTTGAGCATTAGTTGAATTTGGATCTAGATATTCACTCTTTTGAGCGTTCTCGCCACCTTTAATATCAAGCGCTGGCTTAATTTTACTTATCCGATCGGTATGATTCGCTTGATTATGCGTTTCTAGCTTCTCCGAATATTTATAGCTTGATTGATGGCTAGATTTTAAAGGCGAAACCACGATCGATTTTTGCTTAGCACTAGTCGCATTAGTCAGGGCGATCGGATCAGTTGAGTTAGATTGATTGGCCATAGATGGCTCTTGACTCAAGCTGATTAAATCCTGATAAACCGCATCGAGCGAAGACTTGTAGAAGCGGATAGAATTGCTATAGCTGACGATTCGCTTGACTGAGGGCATTAAGCGCAAGGCCGCGATTGCAAATAATGATAAAGTTGGCAGTACCGACTGGCTGGATTTACCTTGCAGCAAAATAACAGCTACGATCGCCAATACGGCTACAATCACCAGGGTTTCGATAAATAAGTTCGGTAACTGATTAGCCAGACCCAGGGATAGTTTTGCCCTGCCTGCGATCGCACAGTTTTGGTCAAAGGCATGTGCAAAGAAATCCTCACGCCCTAACACCTTGGTTTCCTTGATCCCGCCCAAACCTTGATTGATTGATTGCAGCATTTTGCCCTGATATTGCTGGCGCAGTTGCCCTTGCTGGATGATGTTCTTGCGAATCGCTTGGTTAAAGATGATTAAGGCTGTGCCTAGAATTAAAGCAGCGATCGCGGCAGTGATTGGCTCCACCAAAATCAATAGCAAAGCGATGCAAGTTAACACCATTAGTTCTGTCGCCATACTCATCACCGGTAATAACACCCCCACAAACACCTGCTCCACCTCAAAACTAATATTACGAATTAGTTGGGCAGTGTTTCTTTGTAAATGGAAGGTGTAGGGCTTATACAAATAGGCCGCAAATAGCCGGGTCGCGGTGGCAACTAATTTGTTATATAAGAAGCGATATAAAACATAGTTAAGGAAAGCCAGATAGATACCCTTGGCAATATACAAACCAATTAGGGCAAAACAGCTCCAAAGCAAAAAATTGTTAGCAGAACTGAATCCCCCCAGTTGGTAGACCCAATTGATCGTGGTATTGGTCTGGAGTAGATTTGGGTTACTCAACAGGGCGACAAACGCAGGAATAGTTCCCACCGTAAAGGTTTCCAGTGCTGCCGCGATCGCCATTAAGCCCAGAATTACACCGATTTGGAGCTTTTCACGGCGGTTGAATAAACTCCCCAGCTTATTAATCAAACTTTGCACGATCGCCTTAATCTCTTAATCTCTTAATTTATTTGTTGTTATTTATGTTGCTAGCTTCTTTTGTTCCACATGGGCATTGATTTGGACTAGTTCTGGCTGCTGCTGGAGCAATTCGATCACAGCCTGAGTGGTAAAGATCTCGCCCGGTTGATAGAGCCGATTGTAAATTGCGGTAATGAGTTGCCAATCCTCGATCGTATCCAGGGTCCAGCGATGAGCTGACCAATCTCGATCGCCCACATAATCATGCAGTGCAAATTTTTCCGGGTGCTGGTGAATATAGGGGGTAACATGCTCCTGTTCATAGGATTGGCTGGCGTTTGCATAGGTTTCGGCCAGGACTGCGATCGGGAATATTTCGGTGTCTAGCCCGCGTGGGAAACTACGCTTGAGCACATTACTAAGGTAATCAACCTGCTCACCAGTGGCAATCTTATGCTGATATTCGCTGAGCATATCGGTTAGCACCTGCGGATCATAGAGGGGGCAATCGGCAGTAATCCTGACAACTAACTCGGCTTGGTTAGCTTTGGCGGCTAGATAATAGCGCGCCAATACATTTGCTTCACTGCCCCGAAAACAATTCACACCCAGCTTTTTGGCTTCACTGACGATCGGCTCGTCTTGCTCTTTGGTCGTCGTTGCGATCACCACCTGATCTAGCAACGGACAAGCCTGTAATCGCCGCACCACCTGCGCCAGCACCGAAGCATCGCCAAGCTGCATCATTACTTTACCTGGTAGTCGGGTTGATCCCATTCTGGCTTGAATTATGGCGGCAATTTTCATAGGTCATAAAAAACAACACGATCGCGCCCTTTTTCTTTGGCTGCATACAAAGCTTTATCGGCGCTTTATCGGCACTTTATCGGCACTTTATTGGCACTTTATTGGCAGCATTAATTAAATTTTTCGGAGTGGCAATTTGTCAAAGTATTTATGTATTTATAATCGGCAACTATGTTTTGAAAAGCCTGCACAGAAAGCGATCGATTAAACTATTAAATAGCTGCTAATCAATTCAACTCAACTCTGACCGAGTAGTACCCGACCAATTTAAATATGAGGGCTCGCAATCCAGACAGAGTAACTGCTCGATTAAATCAGCAATCATCATAATTTTTGTGGTTGACTAATAGTAGCGGTAGCGGATGGATAAAAGCTGGTAACCCCTAAGCTGAGGGTAACATATGTGCCGATCGAGCCTAAAAGGTGCTGGATTGTGTTAATGATCCATTGGCATCACTGCGCTTAATTACAATAGGTATAGGAATAGGTTTAGGGCCTGGTTGACATTAGCCAGTATATTTAGTTTTATCTAACCTCAGCCAAAATTAACCTGGAGGTGCTGCCATGCGTTACAAAATTACCTTACTAGCTTCGATCGGTATTGCTCTGGCTGCGATGGTGGGAATGCCCAAACCCGCTGCCGCCAATCTCCTATCGGTTGCTCTTTGCTCCCAGGAATGGGAAACCGCGATCGGCATTGCTCAAACCTATGCCAAAGATACCAATGATCCACAAATCCAGGCGCTCTGGTTAGAATATGCCGATCGATTGTCACAGGTAGCAGCAGGCACATTGAGTTTCGATCCCGCCGAACTAGATCAGCTAGGCTGTAATAATTCAACCCAGGCCGCTCCCAGCCCAGCCGCCCCAGTAACTAATCAGCCCAGCCAACCAGAACAAGCGCCACCTGCCCCCGTTGCTAACAATGATGACGATGATGATGACGAAGAAGAGGTGGAACCACCGAAAGTTGCCTTGGTTTCCTCTAATTATCTCAATGGCACGTTTGTAGGCAGGGTAATTAATAATGGTAGTACCCCAGTCCGGTTTGTAAGAGTTAATTACCAGATTGTGGATCAAAATGGCAGTGTAATTAGAGAAAGCTTTGCTGTGGCTAGTCCAACCGTGCTTTCGCCGGGGCAAGCGGGACAGTTTCTTAGTTTTGTAAATCAACCCGGCCAGAATATTGAAATCAGGCCGGGGCAAGTAGAGTGGACTGAATAATACTGTGAATAGTAATGAATGATTAAGCTAGCTCTGGGCTCATCCAATCCAGTCCATGGCTAAAATATGTGATTGTTTTTGGTGCTTTATTATCTGATCGGGCGGCTGTTTGCTTGTATAGGCTTTGCATGCGATGCATCAACCATATTTGCCCACCACTAGCAGATTTAGATTTAGCAGATTGATTTATAGCGGTCAGAAAAGCGATCTTTTATAAACCGTTGCGACCCCAGACCACAAAAGCAATCGATAAGGTGAAAATACCAATCAGGGCAACCCAGCCAAATGTCAAAATGTCCATAGTTGTTTATCGCTTATCTTTTTAGTTGTATTAGTTGTAAGTTGGTTTAATTAATTCAAAAAATAGTTTGCGTATAATTGCAAGTTGGCACCAATAATTGCTGGCAATCATAAATTGTTGATCGTGCTCGCTCTTAATAATACGCTAACTTGGTGCTAACTTAGCGATCGCTTAAACTCGAATCAAGCCATACTCACTATCAATTTGGCTGTCAATTTGACTGGCAATTTGGCTGGCAATTTGCGCGAAAACACCTGTGAGCGATCGCCTGAACACACGATCGCCCTAATCACAAATAAATAGAGTTAACCCAAAAGTTAAGCTGGTCTATCCAGTTGAATTGGCATTGATTAAATCTGAATCTGCCTGTTGATCTTGTTGATTTGCCTGTTGATCGGTCGGCTGATCGGTTGGCTGCGTTGGCAAATTATCAACGACTGCATTGGCGATCGCCTCGTCCTGTGGCTCTAAATTAGCTGGATTCTCCTGTCCTAGATGTTCTGAATGCTCTGTAGATTCTGAATCTAGGTGATCCTGATGTTGTTCAGGGTTGAGATCGCATTTCTCTTGCAAGACTCCCAGATCAAACCAGAAACAAGTGCCCTTGCCCACTTCACTGCGAATATGAATCTGGCTGTGGTGCTTATCGATAATATTTTTGACGATCGACAGCCCCAGCCCAGTGCCTTCGAGGGTGTGCACCAAATTCTCAACCCGATAGAAACGATTGAAAATCCTGGTTTGATCGTCTGGTGCAATGCCAATGCCGGTGTCTTCAATTTCAATCCGCACCCGACTTACCGATCGATTGGGGGCAGTGGCGTTTTGATCTTGCCAAGCATAGGCACGCAAGATTACCTTGCCACCAGCATCAGTGAATTTAAGCCCATTGCCAACTAAATTAGCCAGCACTTGCAAAAGCAGGTCATAGTTACCCCAAACCTTGGGTAAATCATCAGCTACCTCCTTAATCAGCTCAATTCCCTTATCCTTGGCATTGAGTTGATAGGTGCGCATTGTCTGTTCGATCGGCTGGGTGATATCAGTGGCATCAAAGTGATATTGCCTGGCTGATTCTAGGCGCGAAAGATCTAAAACATCATTAACCAAACGGGTGAGGCGATCGGTTTCCCGATTGGCCGTATCGAGGAAATCTCTTTGCTGTTCTTCGCTCAGTTCATCCCCATATTCATAGAGGGTTTCAATAAATGATTTGATGTTAAACAGGGGCGTGCGTAGCTCATGACTAACATTACTAATAAATCTGGCCTGGGCGGCGTTTAGCTCCACTTCGCGGGTAATATCCTGCACGGTCATAGCGATCCCCTTGAGGCTATTGTCACTACCAACCACCGTAGTAATCCAGATCCGCAGCGTATGGGTAAGCGAGCCCGAATCAGCCGCATCGGCAGCGGTGGTAATTCGATATTCTCCTGTCTCTTGTTCACCGGAAGCAATCAAGAGCAGTGGCCGCGAAATTTCGGTGGCGATCGCTTCGGGCAATGCTTGCAAAATATTCATTCCCACTACGCCTTTGTCGTTTGAGCCTTTGTGATTGGCTAGGGCGATCGCTGGCTCAATCTGATCAATTTGATCAATTTGATCAACCAAAGCGACCAGGGCAGATTGCTGGGCTTCTTGATCGGGCGTTACAGTCTCACTCTTAGTCTCAGTAATATTATTTACTAGCGTGTGGTTGATGGTGTTGGGGATCGATTGCTCTGGCTTAATAGCTTTGGCTTTGCTATTATCATCACCTAAACTGGCCACAGTAAGTAAATTTGGGGTCTCATAGACCTCATTAGCTTGCTCCCAGCAGAACAACTTGGCTGCTGCGGGATTTACTAACACCACCTTCATCTCAGAGTCTAATAAAATTGCCCCATCGGCGATCGTGGATACTAGGGTTTCCAGCTTGGCTTTTTCCGCGGTAAGCTCTTCAATATTCTGCTCTTCGTAGCTTTTCAGTCGCATCGCCATTTCATTGAAGCTGCGAATCAATTCGCCCAACTCACCCCCAAAGGGCAGATCGATCCGCTGTTGAAAATTCCCACTGGCAATACTTTTTACCCCCGTTGCCAACTCCTTAATTGGTTTGGTGATAATCAAGGTGTTGGTGGCTGCGCCCAAAATGACCATTGACCAGATTGAAACAAACACCGCCGTAGTAACATTCAGGGTCAGGCTCGAAGAAGCTACCGCCGCTGGATTAGGGTTAATGCCAACGGCCAGGATGCCTAATTTTTGACCTTCAAAGCTGATATTTACAAATACATCGGTAACAATGCCTTCGGGCGTGTGGTGCTGCCGTACTAGGGGGCGATCGGATCTAGGATCTTCGGGCACTTGAATCCGCCGCCGCAATGACAGGGAGCTTTGCACCTCATTGGCCGAAAAGGGAATACCGAAATAGATCTCACCACCAGGATCGGCATAGATAATGTAGCGAATACTAGAACTGCTGTCGTAGAAATTTTTAGACAGGCGGGCGATCTCGGTGCGATCGTCTCTCGCCACCAATGGGGCGACGTTATCAGCCAGCAAAAGCCCCAGATCGCGGCCAAATCTAGTATCACTGAGGCGGGCATCGGTTTGAATGTCATTTACAGCCCAGAAGGTGACTCCACTCATCAAAAGCGACACCATTAGTGTAATCAACGCCATTAATTTGGTTTGGAGGGTAAAGCCAGCCCACCATGAGCGCATTAGTTGATAGAGACGTGATAGTAATTTTGCCAAGGTTTGCTGCCGCTCCTAAGTTTGCCGATTGCCTGACTTTTCGTCAGATGCCATTTTGGCCTACATCTTGCATTTTAGCGTTGGTTTTGGATCGAACTGGCTCCCCGTAAGAATTATTTGCAGCACCGAATCCTATTGCATTTGTTTTGGGCTATAACCTATTTAGCTGGTGGGCTTGATTTTATTGCCTAATCCAGGGTTTGTAGCTCTGCTGGATCAGGCTAAGGGATATGGGGGCGATCGCCAAATTACAACCCTAAGATTTGTTAACTATCGGCTCTGATCGCTCATCTATGCTATAGACAAGGGAAGCGATCGAATGCCTAGATTACAGATTGAAGCCATTAATTATTACAATTTAGGTATGCCCTAGATCTATTAGTGAATTTGACTGAGAAGATAGACTAGAAATTCAATTGGCACTTGATTGCTGTGATAACTGAAGACTAAACTATTCACCTGTTTTATTTGTGGTTAGGATTGAGCACTAGGGGCGCTGAACATGGACGATAACCAAATTACCAAGTCTCTTCAGGCTGACTTAAATTTTTATCGGGTTAAGGTGCAGGTTAAGCAACGTAAAGACCAGGCCAACATCCTGGTAACTCGCAGTGCATCCAATGATATTGATTATGATGTGCTATTCGATGTGGTGCGCAGTGGCTTAGAGCAGTTTAGTGATTTACCTGAAGATATAACCAAGTTTGTTGTGTATGGCCGTGTTGCTGGCTCTAGGCAGCCAGAATGGCAAAAAACTGGTGAGTTGAGTCGCTCAGATCTGTCATCAATGGGGGACTTAGATGCGGCTGAGTTGCTTTTGGGTAATGTTTCTGCTCCTGGCGATCGGGACGATCGGGATGATGATACCCTTGGTCGTGCCCTGCAAGTGCCACCGATCCCACCGATGGTTACCGGTGAGTCAACTGGATTGGATGATTTGGCTGCGATCGCTGAATCGATGGTGAGGGAGAATACGGATAATATGGCTGATCTAGATTCTGAGCTAGATCTAGACCAAATGTCTGATCAGCAGGATGATCTGGACGATGATGATTATGATGATGAACCGGCCACGTTCATTCCCGGCGCCATGCCCTTTGATTTGCCCACCGATATTAGCGATCGGGTCAAAAATCGTAATGGCAGCGATGGGGCTCTAGAGGCAACCGATTTAACCTCGGAGCAATCAGGTTTGGGCGATCTCAATGATCTCAACGATCTCAATGCAGAACTGGATCTAGATGATGTTGAGGCTGATTTTGTGGGTCTGAGTGAGACACTGGATAATGGCATTGGCAGTGTTACTGAAATTCCAGATATTGGTGATATTACCGATTCTATTGATGCCGAAGATCTGCTTGAGCCAGAGGATGCTACCGAGGCGGTGATTGCCAATCCTGAGCTCCTCGATCGCCGTCGGCAAGATAGGTCACGCCGCAATCAAAATGATGTTGCTGATGGTGATTTTTATGATGACTACTACATGCAGCAGCAGGCTAGAGGCAATCAAAACCCCAGGGCTGCTGGTGATCCAGAGGCGGTAGATTTATTTGCCAGTGCAGATCCTGATAATTCCCTGGAAATCCCTAATTACCGCGATCGTGATCCGGAAGGAATTACGATCGATCAACCCAGAAGCTCAAAGTCTGGGAACGCTCTCTACCTGGCGATCGCTGGCATTATAATTGTGGTGCTTGCGGTGGTTGGGATCTATGACTATTTCAAACAACAAGAAAGATTTGATGTGGCTAGGGGCATCTCTAATAGTCTTTTACCGGTGGAAGAAATTGGTAAACTCGATGCGTTGCAAAGCACTAACCAGGAGATCAACAAAGCGGTTAGTTATCTGGAGCAAATTCCGAACCGCCCTGGCTATCCATTCCGCGATGCCCAGGCTGAGTTAACCGAGCTAAAAACAAAGCAGCTAGCATTGCAGCAAAAACTGACGATCGAAGAAACTGCTGCCAATCAACTAGCAGAGGCGAAAAAGCTGGCTCTAGAAGCTGCTACGCTAACCCAGAATCCACCGCATCCTACTGAGGTATGGCAAGAATCTCAAACCAAGTGGCAAAAATCGATTGAGCTATTGCAAAGAGTGCCTGAAGATACTTTAGCAACCGCGGAAGCCAAATCCAAGCTGGAGGGCTATCAACAAAATTACGCTGTGATCACCTCGCAACTGCAAAAGCAACGGGCATTTGACCTGGCTGCCACCTATTGGCCCGATCGCATTAATGCCAATGATCAAGCCTATTTCAGGCAGCTTAAGGCTAATGGCACTGGTCAGCCTGAATTTATTAGTCGTTGTGCGGGGCGGGTACAGCCAGGTTTAAATGCGGCTGAGCTGCAAACCGAAGGCTACCAGGTACGCACCTTTTCGGTATATTTATGCCAGTACATTTGGGATCAGGTTTAAAGGGCAAAAGGGCAGCTAGTTTTCAACTACGTTAAGCTATATCTAGCTACGTTGAGGTAAAAAGCCCGTGTTGAGCTTGCGATCGATTACTACAATCACCACCATTTCAGTTTTGGCAATGGGGATGGCTAATTTTGCTTTGGCTACCGAAATTGAATTTGTCGCTGAAATTGCTCAAATGCCGCCAGATAATTCAGATAATTTGGATAATTCAGATAATATCGATCGCCCTGCCAGCGTAAATAAATTTACCGATCGCCCCAGTGATGCTGCACCAGGCCAACCAACCAACTTAGAGCAGCCAGCCGAGCTTGAAACTATTGAGATCAAAGGACCTAAAGGCGATCGCCTCCAGCTTGCTAACCCCAGCCCATTTTTTACCGATGCTCCACCCAGCCGCCCCAGACCAAGATTGATCCCGCTGGATGTGCCTGAAAGCCTTAATTTGCCTGGTAAATCTTTTCAACTCGATGCCAATCCCACTAATCAGCGCTCTCGTCCTTTGCTGACCGCACCGCCCGCTAACCAAACCTATCCGATCGCAGACCCAACTCTGACCAGAACCAGCGATCCTACTTTTTCTGGTGTTGCTAATCCTACGGGTAGATTTAGGCGCTAGGTTCGATCTAGGTTCGATTAAATTCGTCAGTTTGAGCAGATTAAAAGATAACGGCAGGAAGATCAGCATAGCCAGCATTGGGCTGCAAATCGATCGAAAGCTTTGTAAAATTTCTAGCGACCTTTTTAGCGAAAATATCAATGCTTGGTACAAACAATGCGGCATTGCCTAGTTCTAGTAATGTAAATGTCGCTAATAAAAATATCAAGCCTCTGTCTAATATCAGTTTGACCGATCGCTTAATCGTTAAATCATCCTGCCTATGTACAATACCCAATATCAATCTTGGGCAATAATCCACTTGAAAAAATATTAGGCAAACAAGCATTAGGCAGTTGAGCAAGCAAAGAGAGCGATCGCCCCATCTTCCTCCTTTGCATAAATGCTCATCTAGGTAGGTAAGAAAAAGCCAGTTTATGGTTAGAGTAGATCTCGGATTAGTTATATTTAATCATTTAACTTAGTCAAAAACCCTAGCTCTAATCATTCTTACTTACTATTGTTGTTATTAAGGCAAGCAATGCAACTGGTTGATACCCACGTCCACATTAACTTTGAGGACTTCCAAAAAGACATCGAAGCTGTCCGCGATCGCTGGCAAGCTAATGGCATCGCGCGGCTGGTGCATTCCTGTGTGACTCCCGATGAGTTTGCCACGATTAAAGAGATCGCCGATCGCTTCCCAGAAGTTAGCTTTGCCGTGGGTTTGCATCCGCTGGATCAGGATCTAGACAAAATTGGCTGGCGGTCAGAAATTGGTGACCAAATCAAAGCATTAGCCCAGAGCGATCAAAGGGTAGTGGCGATCGGTGAAACGGGGTTGGATTTTTTTAAGGCCGAGAATAAAGCAGCGCAGATCCAGGCTTTCCAGGCTCAATTGGCGATCGCCAGAGACTTAAATCTGCCAGTGATTATTCATTGCCGTGATGCCGCCGAAACCGCCAGAGATGTGATTAAGGAATTTAATGCCGCCAATCCAGAGCAACCAGCCAAGGGGGTGATGCATTGCTGGACTGGTACACCGGAAGAAACCCAATGGTTTATTGATCTCGGTTTTTATATCAGCTTCAGTGGTGTGGTCACGTTCAAAAATGCTGCTGCAGTGCGTGAATCAATCAAGATAGTGGGAAGCGATCGCCTGCTGGTGGAAACCGATTGCCCATTTCTGGCTCCGGTGCCGAAGCGGGGTAAACGCAATGAGCCATCCTATGTGTTGCATGTGGCTCAAAAGGTGGCAGAGGTGCGCGGCGAGGATTTGACTACGTTGGCCGATCGCACCACCCAAAATGCCTATGCCCTATTTAACTTACGCAACTAATCTCTAATCTAAATACAATGTATTTGCTTGCTTTGATCATTTAGAACTAGTAGAACTAGAAATCTTCAAAGAGTCCAATATTGCAGCCAGAGAAATATGATTTCCGCCACTATTCAAGGATTGAGGCAAGAAGTCTATGATTAATGATTGGCCATTGCCGATGCAGAGGACTTAATTTGCAAACTTAGCAAGCGATCGTAAAGAGCTAGACTCAAAAAACTCTTGCTCAAGCCACAACATCCTTTAAGCTTTGTATACACTTGAACTGGATCACTATTTGAAATATGGGTATTTGATTACACATGGCAGATTGGTTAGAACATACCGTACAAATTGAAGTCAACTACCCAATCGAAAAAGTTTGGGCATTATGGTCAGATTTGGAAAAGATGCCCAAATGGATGAAGTGGATCGAAGGGGTGAGAATTAATGCCGAAAATCCAGAACTGTCAGAATGGGTCTTGGGTTCAAGTGGGTTTAACTTTACCTGGAAAGCAAATATAACTAAGCAAGTTCCCAACCAGATTATTCAATGGGAGTCGGTTAGTGGCCTGCCCAATCGTGGTGCAGTCAGATTCTACGATCGTAAAGTTGGCACCGTGGTCAAGCTCACCGTTGCCTACGCCATTCCTGGGATTGTGGGGCAGGTGATGGATGATTTATTCTTGGGTAGGGTGGTTGAATCGACGCTACAAGCCGACCTAGAAAGATTTAAGCAATATGCAGATCATGGGGACGATCTAGCAAGTTAAGTTAGGTTAACTGATGCGGATTAATTTAGTACCTTAACCTTAATATTTACAGCATGGGATCAGCTTTAACATAAGACAATTGAGTAGCTTCCAATTGGGCGATCGAGCCGGAACCTAAATATCATGCTCAAGTAAATCTAACTATAAAGTTGGATTTGATATAGTAAGCCAGATCTTGGCCTACTAGACTAAGTGTTACCAATCGTAATAGAATCTGCAAAACTAATACTTATCAGTGCTTAAGTTTTGGTCAACCTTTGTATTTTTTAGGAATTACTTGCTGTGGGGATACTACGTCACTTCTCGAAGGATATCGGCATAGACCTTGGTACGGCAAACACGGTGGTGTTTGTTTCCGGTGAAGGGATCGTACTCCAAGAACCATCGGTAATCGCGGTTGATCAAAGAGATAAAACCCCCTATGCGGTGGGTGAAGAAGCCAATAAAATGATCGGCCGTACCCCTGGCGATATTATTGCGGTGAGGCCGTTGCGCGATGGTGTGATCGCTGACTTTGATTATGCGGAAATGATGCTGCGGGCATTTATTCAACGGGTCAAGCGCGGTATTTTTAATCCCCGCATTGCGATCGGCATTCCCAGTGGTGTAACCGGCGTTGAATGGCGAGCAGTGATGGATGCGGCCAAGCGGGCTGGAGCCAGGGAAGTTTATACGATCGCTGAACCTATTGCCGCGGCGATCGGGGCAGGGCTGCCCGTGGCTGATGCGACCGGTAATATGATCGTTGACATTGGTGGTGGTACCACCGAAGTGGCGGTGATGAGTTTGCAAGGGATTGTGCTGAGCGAATCGGTGCGGGTGGCTGGGGATGAGCTGAGTGAAGCGATCATGAGCTACATGAAAAAGGTGCATAACCTGGTCGTGGGCGAGCGCACCTCAGAAGAAATTAAAATTAAAATCGGTTCTGCCTACCCCACCTCCGAAGAAGCCTCAATGGAGGTACGCGGTTTGCATTTGCTCTCTGGTTTGCCCCGCACGGTGACCGTGAAGGCTACGGAAATCCGTGAGAGTATGGCCGAGCCCCTGTCGGTAATTGTGGAAGCAGTCAAGCGCACCCTGGAAAAAACCCCGCCCGAACTAGCCGCCGACATCATCGATCGCGGTATTATGTTAGCTGGTGGTGGTGCGTTGCTGAATGGGATCGATACGTTGATCAGCCATGAAACCGGTATTGTCACCCATGTCGCCCCGGCGCCGCTCAATTGTGTGGTGTTGGGTGCTGGCCGTGTGCTTGAGGATTATAAGAATCTCAGACGGGTGCTGACCAGTGACCTCAGTAACTTTTAGTAGGATCTAATCGCTTTTATTATTTAGTTATTATTCGGTAAAAGTTTTAATCTTCAGGATTCTAAGAGCAAAGAAAAATTTCCGATCGCCTCCTTACCTAATAATTCCGAGTCAGTTGTAACCAGTTCAAGTCAGCAATCAGCTAAATAAGCCTTAGATTTTTATATGGAGTCGATCCGTCGTTGGTGGGAACGCTATAGTATCCAATTTTTGCTAGTTTCGTTGGGTTTGGTGGGAGCCTGGGCGATCAGACAGGGCAATGGAAGAATGGTGATGGAAATTTATCAAACCCTATCCCGTCCGTTTCAGGAAACCTATTCCTATGATGAACAGGTGGCGGATGCGAGTTTGCGTGAGCTGCAATATCGGCTGACTGAGTTGGAGAATCAAAATAAGCAATTTCGTCAGGTATTAGGGGACAATATCACGCTGGGGGCAGAAGGCGAAGGGATCTGGGCGGCCGCGATCGGGCGTAGTTCTGATTCCTGGTGGCAGCAGCTTCTTGTGGGGCGAGGCAGTAGCGACAATCTTCAACCTGGGGCGATCGCCCTGGGGCCTGGTGGTCTAATTGGCCGGGTTACGGATGTATCGAGCCATAGCAGCCGAATCTTGTTAATCAGTGATCCCACCTCGCAAGTAGGCGTAACAATCAGCCGCACTCGACATATGGGGATGCTGCGTGGTCAAGCCCAAAATGAAGCAATCCTGGAGTTCTTCGAGCGCGATCCCGATGTCAGCCCTGGTGATATTGTGTTGACATCCCCCTATAGCACCCTCTATCCGCCTGGGATTCCGGTCGGCAAGATTAAAAGCATTAACCTGGATAAACAACCCGCCCCCGAAGCAGTGGTAGAGTTTTCTGCACCGATGAGTATGATTGAGTTTGTGCAACTCTATCCCTATGAGCCTAAGGATTTTGTGCCGGAAGCGGTGAAGGGTAAAAATGAATTAGCGATCCCTGAATAGACTGAGTAGGGACATTGATTAGATCGGCTGACTAGAAGGATCGATGTTGCGAACCCTAGAAAAATTAAATCCGCGATTGCTCAGACCGATCGGCTGGTTGGTGACTCTGGGTTCATTGTTTTTGTGCCTGTTATTGATGCCGCTGCGATTGCCGGGGTTCACGTTGTTTGATCTGGCTCCCAATTGGCTTTTGATCTGGCTGGTGACCTGGAGCATCAATAAACCAGTGGTGGTGGCGGCGATCGCTGGCGTGTCAGTGGGTTTGTTGCAAGATGCGATGACGATTCCTGGCGATATATCCTTGGCACCAACCAGGGCGATCAGCATGGCGCTGGTGGCGATCCTGACCGCGCTGCTGCAAAAACAACGCTATGTGCAAGAGGATTTTGTTTCGATCGCCTTGATTGTGTTTGGCATGTCGGTGGTATCAGAAACCGCGATCGCTTTGCAATTAACCGTACTGGGGCGTGACCTATCCCAAGTCTGGCTGATGCAACAACGCATTACCCTGACCACGGCGGTGTTGAATAGTTTGTGGTCACCGGCGCTCTATTTCCCGCTCAGTCGTTGGTGGCGATGGTTAGAAAAAACAGCAGCTTAAAATATTTAATCCAAATCTAGTGGATTGTCAGCTTTCAATTTGTGGGTAAAGTCGCTTAAGGCGAATACGAGCATCTGCAGTTGTGAATTGCCAATCTACCGACTTCTGCAAATGATTACGCTCAATGAACCAAGCTGATGTTTCTTGTTCAAGAGTTTCTCGATCTGGGATCCGTCGATCCAGACATTGTCGGGTTAGTGCAGACAGCTCGATTTCGGCAATATTTAGCCAACTTCCATGTTTGGGCGTATGGTGAATTTCTAGCCGTTCGACCAACCGACGCGCAGTGGACGGAGCAAAGGCCTGATAGAGCGAGGCAAGTTTGTGAATGTTCAAATTGTCACATACCAAAATGACAGTCTCGCAATCGGCGTAGTCTTGTTCAAGTAAGCGTTGAATTTCGATCGCCCAATCAACTGAGGTTCTGCGTTCACTCACAACTGCTTTACGCCAACCGGCCAAAGGTTCTGTAAACAAGAAAATATTAGCGGTGCCATTGCGCTCATATTCATAATCTACCAACTCTGGTTGTCCTGATTTAGCCGGCAATGGAATGCGTGTTTGTTTAACCAATTGCACCGGTTTTTCATCCATGCAAATTACCGGATGCTTAGAATCATAGGGTTGGTGATAAATCTCTAGTACATCTTCCATATGAGCAACAAAATCGGCATTTTGCTCAGGTGGAATCACATACTGTTGACGTAGATGTGGTTTCAGTTCGTTTTTTTCAGCACTTGTCGCACGGTCTCGTGACAAATAGCTGGTACAATTTCTAACTCCACCGCTTTATCAGCAAGCAATCGCAATGTCCAGCGAGCATGACCAGCAGGTGGTTCGCTACAACGTAAGGCTATTAGCTTTGCCTCCGACTCTCCATCACATACGTGTGGTCGTGGCGCACTTTGGCGAGGTTTGCGTGCCAAGGCCGACTCTAAACCTCCTTCAATCAATCGTTGACGCAGGTTGGCTACTGTATTGCGATGGCAACTAAAGGTGGCGGCGGCTTCCGCATCTGTCCAGTTCTGGCCATTTATATCGATATTTAACAGAATGTTGGCATGTTTGATTTTATAGGCGGCGGCCTTACCAGTAGACACAAGATTTTGCAGCTCTTCGCGCTCTTCCTTGCTCAAACGGACGATATAGCGTTTAGGCATAATATACTGCTCGGATAACATAGGTATAGTTTATCCATCTTTCCCTTAACTCACAAACCCAAGATTGACAGAACACTAGTTACAGATCGATTGCGTAGAGGTAGTAGAAGTATCAGCGGATATTGGGGCAGCCTTTAGCGATGAGATAAGTATTTCTAACTATTCCGCATATATTTTGTGCATGAACTGCGATTTATCAAATTTATTGGCAAATATATCGGCAAATATATCGGTGATAGTGTGCGGTGCTCAAATGTCTCCCCAAAATTAACGCTTCACGTCTTATTCATAAACCGATCGCTAAGATTAGATCCTGAGCACAGCCATGAAGCAATCGATCGTAACCTAGGAGCCTAGGAGCAAGAACCATGAGTGAATCCCCACAAGAACAGAGCCATCCACCAGATGATTATTCTGATCTGAAGGCATTGTATTTAAACTGCACCCTGAAAAAATCCCCGCAACCATCGCATACCGAAACTCTGATCCAAAAGTCGATTAGCATCATGACTAAAAACGGCGTACAAACTGAATTAGTGCGCATTGTTGATGCTGGCTTGGCTACTGGTGTGTATCCCGATATGACTGAGCATGGGTGGGATAGCGATCGCTGGCCACAATTGTATGAAAAAGTTAAAGCAGCGGATATTTTGATTATTGGTACGCCGATCTGGTTGGGGCAAATTTCCTCGGTATGTATGCAATTAATCGAGCGGCTCTATGCGATGTCCGGCCAAACCAACGCCCAGGGGCAATATGCTTACTATGGCAAGGTTGGCGGTTGTTTAATTACTGGTAACGAAGACGGGATCAAACATTGCGCGATGAGTGTGCTCTATTCGCTTCAGCATATTGGTTACACTATTCCGCCCCAGGCAGATGCAGGCTGGATTGGCGAGGCTGGCCCTGGCCCGTCGTACGGTGATGATGGCCTTGGCTTTGACAATGATTTTACCAATCGCAACACCACTTTTATGACCTGGAATCTGCTCCACCTGGGCAAGCTCCTGAAATCGATCGGTGGGATTCCCGCCTATGGCAATCAACTGAGTGAGTGGAAGGCGGGCTGTCGGTTTGACTTTCCCAATCCTGAATACCGTGCTTAGGATTTACAGTAGTTTAATGAAAAACGAGCGCATTAATTATAGAAGGTTCAATCAGCCTTCTACTTTACTCGTTTGGGGCACAAGTGATTCTAGTAATTTTAATTGTGGCTCTGAACTATACCTAATCGGCTTATAATGTTTTTTTACTTTTCCCAATCTTGAAGCATGATTCAGCCACCGATTCATTAATTTGGCTGGAACATTAAATACTTTGGCGATTTCTTTAGGGGTGATTTCTCTATCGACTTCCTTGAAAAACTCTTCTATAGCTGGTAAAGCCACGTAAAAGACATCATATTTGTCCACCGAAACTGAGGCGATTGCCTTACCGTACAATAAAAAATTAGGAATAGTTAAAGGCTCTATCGTAGAATACGATGTGATTTCTTTGCGCCTGATTTGCTCTCTTAATTGCATCAATAAGCCACCAAGCATATTACGACCTAAAAGCACGTCTCCGTTTTGTGGCTTAGCTCCCCAGAAATCATCTTTTCTTGAATCTTCGACGATTGGTAAGTCACCTGTCTGCAAAAGTAGGTTGCTGAATTTCTCCCAATTATGTATCAACTTGACTTGCAAACACCATCTCATAACTTTGTGTCTCACTTCCTCCCAATCAGAGCGGGATTGCTCACGATACGGCTTACTTTTCATCTTTGCCGTCATTGGACTACGTTGAGCAATAATTAGTCTTTGAACTTCTGGTAAGTCTGGGAATCTACATGCCTGATAAAGAGCTTCAGAACTTAGTATTTTTAATCCATTAACTACTAATGGATAACCGCCCGCCATATTAGATAATCCGCCAAACTTCTCCTTAGTCTTGCGGAAAGTAATACAGTCCTTCCGTTGGTATGTTATTGATTCAGGACGCTTTGCAGTTACCACCATAACAATCAGCTTTTCTCTTAATCATAATTAGCCTGTTCATTTACAATCCTTGGAAATAATGGATACCATTGATTCAGTGGATATGGTTTATCAGGATCACCCCACCATAATGCTAAAGGACAATTGTTTGCAATATTGCGATACGTTGTAAATAATGCACCGAAACCTAATGAGTGAAAACGTTCATAACCTAGTGGTTTCATACTTGAATTTGGATCTTCAGGCAAGGAAACAATATATGCACCGGCTTTTAGAAATGCAGACTCGATCACTTGCCGAGACTTAGCAGATGAAAATACGTGTTCTTCAGTTGGTACGTTATTAGGTCGAAAAATGGGAGGTGGACGATTAGGGTTGCTGGAGGCACTGCGACGAGCTTCTATTTGTTTCACATAGTCATCAACAAGTTTATTACCCCTATCATTAGGCGAGCTACATGGCCAAAAACAATCAAATTTATCCCTTTCCCAACGAGAATTACTAAACTCTTCTTTGCGCCAAAACCTCAACTCAATTCCACCGGATTGAACCTCTGACTCAATATTCTTATTGAAATAAAAATGTCCCAGAGAATGGATTGCAAAAAATACCATATGTAATTTTGCCCCTGAAAAAGTATCAGGCAACCATGACTTGATATCTTGAGTAGCTGTATCACCAGAATACAGGCAGTCATCAAGATATATATAGGCCTCAGGCTGGTCATTGCCACATTCATTAATACTTAGTCCATACTTGCTTTGCAGCTTTTGATTGCAAATTTCCAGCAAATCGTTCTGGCTATTTCCCTTGGATTGGATTTGTAGGAACTTTGTCTTAGATATAGCCTCTAGGGGATTAGAACCGAATATTTTTTCTGAACTAGTAATCCCATCAAGCAAATTTTGAACCTTTAAGCGAGAAAAGTAATATTTACTTAATAGATATTCCATTTGCTGAAGAATAACTATCTGAGCATTTTTATCAAATCCAAATGGCTCAAACTGCTTTACCCATCTATCTACATGAGATGAGTTAATGCAACTAATTTCATCTTGGCGATAATCAGCGATTATTGCGGCTATTGACTTGAGAAGATATTGATATCGATCAGACACATTAACAAGCTTTATAGATTAGATTATTCTAATTTTAAAGCAAAAATGTTGATTGAGTGAACCCAAGCTGATAATTATTCTCTCATCGGAAATTGCTCCGTCAGTGGTCTGACCTGTGCTAATTCCTCGACCATTTGTCCATGTAAATGCTCATTGGTGGCCAGAATCCTACCACTGCTTAAATCTAACTCAGAGCCATCATAGGCAGTGACGATCGCCCCGGCTTCCCTGGCAATAATAATTCCTGCTGCCATATCCCAGATTGACAGGCCCCGCTCCCAGAAGCCATCCACCCGACCACAGGCCACATAGGCCAAATCCAACGCTGCCGAACCACCGCGCCGCACCCCCTGGGTCAGATGGGTAAAGTGGCAAAACTCCGCATAGTTATTGTCATTGGTTTTATGGCGATCGTAGGCAAAGCCAGTCACCAGAATGCTGCGATCGAGGGTTTGATTATTGGCGACGTGAATTGGTTGGCGATCGCCGCCTTGATCACAAAAAGCGCCCAGGTTTTGCGCGGCAAAGAACAACTCATCCCGAAAGGGATCATAAATTGCGCCTACGGCAGGTTGATTGTCAATTAACAAGCCAACTGAAACCGAAGAGAAAGGATATTGATGGGCAAAATTGGTGGTGCCATCGAGCGGATCAACTACCCACAAATATTCATGATCGCCCAGACTAGCCCCGCCGGATTCTTCTGCTAAAATCGCGTGGTTGGGTAAATGCCGTTGAATTGTGGCCAGTACCTTTTCTTCTGACTCTCGATCGGCGGCCGTGATCAGATCGCCGGGGCGTTTTTCGTCAATTTCTTTCAACTTGCCCCAATAGGACTTAAGCACAGCGCCGCCAGTACGGGCAGCGATCGTGGCGATGTCGAGAAATTTTTGTAAGTCCATTAAGTTAAAACTATCGGGTGAGTTGCCAAATTGAGAAACCATGATATTTTTAATGCGTTATTGAGTTTGGATTGTCAAAGCTGAGCATTTTGCCAGATTCACTTTACCGTAATTAGCGGAACTGGTTTAGGTTGCGATCGGTTAAAGTTTGACGAAATAAATGCTTGCCTAATTGTGTAGTATTTTTTTAGCAAGCTATTGTGCCAGCTTGATCCAATCACTGAGGGCTTTTACCTGGGCGATCGCTGTTCCTGTCAAAGAGTTCTGGAGGATTTTTGCTAACAATAGTTCCGCAAGAGTTTATTAACTAGTTCTCCGGTATATTGACCACATCGTGAATTAGTTAAAAAATAAGCTAGCTATTTAGTTCTGTTGGCTCAATTCCAGTTAGATACTTTGCCTAAGGAGCGCTAAAACTATTGTTATTTAAGCATTGCGATGATGTTAGAGCTAAGAGATTTGATACCTATGATCGCAAGAGCATTCCAGCCAAAACTTAGGAGTGCGTTAAAATTACGATTGCGCTTCAGGCCAAATTTGTTCAGTATTGTCTGAGTAGAGTTTGATTAGAGATAGTTCACAGGATATGTCGAGATATTTACGATCGCGGGTGGGGACAAATCCTATAGATCAAATAAATAAATCAGAGCAAGTTAGTTTCTGTAGCAATAGGTCTGGTGATGGAGCAGCCAAAAGCATGATTGCCAATTTCCTAAACCAGGCTCAACCAATCGCAGCTACCCAACCCCAATGGCGCAGATTAGCTAATATCTTCTGGGGCAGCATGTTGGCTGTTAGTGGAATGCATGGAGCGATCGCCCCTGTTTATGCATCTGTCTTTTCCCGTCCTACTGCTGCGGATGCAAAGCCCGCTGAGCAAGATTTAGAAGCATTGTGTGGCAAGCCCACCCTGGAACTAGTGAGCGAGCATGAGGTTGCCAAAGGGGAAAGCCTGGCGGCGATCGCCCAAAAATATAACATTACCACCGCCACAATCATGGGTTTTAACCCCGATGTCCGCAATGGCCGGGTCAGGGCTGGCCAAAAGCTATCGATACCGCCCACTGATGGCATCATGCACAATATGGGCAATGAGGATAACTACCGCGTTGTAGCCAAGAAATATGGACTCAGGGCGGATGTGTTGTTTGAACGCAATGGCTGTTTGCAAAGCCCCAAGGTGGTGTTTGTGCCGGGGGTAGCATGGCAGCCCAATCCAATTTTGCCGCAGTTACCCAATTTTGCCAGGGCGGGCGAATTGCCGATCTTTAATGTGGGTGGTTATCCATTGCCGCGTGCCTTTCCGGTGACATCTAATTATGGCTGGCGCACTCACCCGATCACAGGCGAAGCAGCTTTCCACAGTGGCATTGATCTTGGTGCTCCCAGAGGTACACCGGTGCTGGCTACCAAAGATGGAGTGGTTGAGTTTGCGGGGCGATCGGGTGGTTATGGCAACCTGATTGAACTAAGCCATATTTCCTTTGGGACTCGCTATGCCCACCTCGATCGCATTCTGGTACAACATGGCCAGCCAGTTAAAAAAGGGCAGCAAATTGGTACAGTTGGTTCTACGGGGCGATCGACCGGCCCCCATCTCCACTTTGAAGTGTTGGCTCCGTCGATAAGTGGTTGGGCAGCGATCGATCCGGCTCCCTATCTCAGCCGCCTTGCCGCGATCATTAGTGTTTATATCCCTGCTTAGGGAAAATTTTCAGCTTGATCACTTAACCTCAAAATGTGAATTTCTGTTACTATCGCCACTCACTTGGAGCAGTTGGCCATAGTCTCGGCTAATCTTGGTTTAGGGTTTGTTTTCACGCAATTAAATCAGACCTAGACCAAAATATTTGTAATATACATAAACAAAATATGGAAACAGGTACTATCGCCACCTTTGCCTATGGTGCGTTGGCAATCGTGGGTGGAATTATTGGTTACACCAAGAGCCAGAGTAAAATCTCTTTGATCTCAGGTAGCATCAGTGGCATTTTGTTGATTGTGGCTGGTGTGGTGCAGTTGGGTGGACAACCCTGGGGGCAATATTTGGCGATCGGCATCGTTGGCCTGCTGATCATTACTTTCATTGCGCGGCTGATTAAAACTGGCAAGTTTATGCCGGCGGGCTTGATGATTATTGGTGGCTTGGCTTCCCTGGCGGCGATTTTATTCCCAATTCTAACCGTTGCTACCTAAATTCAAATACTTAAATTCAAATTTGTAAGTATCAGGATTCTAGCTATTCATAATGAATAACCCAGGCATGGATCAACTTAGCGGCGATCGCCTGGGTGCTTTACTAATTTTGCTAAATAATATCTATGGCTATGGTCAATCTGGATGATTTCAAAAAGAGGACTAGTCTTAAAATCTATAGTTGATTTACTAAGCTAGCTCACTCCTTTTATCATCATTCACAATGATCCGATCAACTGAATCTGGCCAACCTGGTTACATGCTCGGTAAGCAAATAAACAAGCAATAATTTACTTACGGTTAGAAGGAACTGAATTAGGAGCCTGTGCTGCCGCCCACAGCAAATCATCCACCTCATTGAGGGTAAGGTCTTTTTGATCGGCCATCTCTTTAATTTGCTTGGTCAAAGTCTTGATCTTAGAAATGCTGAGATCCAGACCAAGTTGACTGACCCGATTAGCGATCGCATGCCAGCCAGTGAGCTTGTGGGTAATTTGAATATTGCGGTTCAGGCCAAAATCAGTGGGGTCAATAATCTCATAGGCATTAGCGTTATTCAGCATCGCTTTGGTGTGGATGCCGGCCTTATGGTTAAAGGCACAATCGCCCACAATGTAGTGATTGACTGGGATTGGCAAGCCTACCTTTTGGGAGACTATTTCATGGACAGGAGCCAGAGCTGGCAAATTGTATTTTTGCTTGATTAGCTCTTTATCCTCGGCATACATGCGAGCAATAAACCCTGCTAGCGGTGCAATCCCATTGCGTTCACCAATTCCTAATACAGTGGTGTCAATGTGGGTAGCGCCGGCATCTAGAGCAGCATAGCAATTAGCGATCGCGCAGCCAGTATCATTATGGCCGTGGAATTCAATGTAGGCATCGGTTTGCGCGCGTACCATCCTCACCAAATCATAGACTCGATTGGGGGTGCTAACACCCACCGTATCGGCAATACCAAAGCGATCGACCACACCCAATTTGTCCAACGCCAAATAGACCCTCGATAGGTCTTCGTAGGTGCTGCGGAAAGAATCTTCAGTGGAGAAACGCAACTCAACCTCAGGAGCCTGCTCACGAATGAAGGTTAAAACTTCGGAAGCTAGCTCAATAATTGTGTCAATGTCTTTACCGTGACTGTACTCACGCAAAAAGTAGGAAGTGCCAATCACCAGGTTGATCCCATCTACGCCAGCATCTAGGGCGATCTTGGCATCCTCCTGGTGGCAGCGAATGTGAGTTAGAACCTTGGTATTCAAACCCAGGCCAGCAATTCTTTGGCAATCGCGCTTGGACTTGGGAGAGGCCGCGGCCGAGGTCAGCTCTAAATACTCAACCCCAAATTCATCTAGGGCTCTGGCTATTTCAAGCTTGTCATCCGATGAGAAGTTAGCACCAACAAACTGCTCGCCTTCTCTTAAGGTACTTTCTACGATCGCAAATTGGTTTAATGTCATGGTCTACTCCAACATTTACTCGTAATCCCAGCTTTGGGAGAACTAGATATGGTTCTGCTATTTATAATTAATAATTACAATTGGCCGATATTAGTTAGTAAAAAATCCAAATGTACGGCATCTCCAAACCATATTCATGATGGATTAAGTTAATGTCCCCAAATCATTCTCAATGCCAGCCAAAACCTTAATTTCATTGTCTATTAGACAAATTGCCATAACTAAACAGCGGAGTATAACTCCGAAGCATATGAATATACCTGATCAAATGAGGCAATAACTAGACAATTTAATTAATTAGTTCTGTAACTCAATTGAGATTCAATTGGAAAGCCTACAAGGTATTGGGAGCCCCCGATTCAAAGAGCAAAACTTACGGCCAACTGGATTCTAATTAGATTAACTAGGTTATGTTGGCATCAACGGAGTTGTACTCTCTAAGACGAATAGAACAGTAAAACTTTGTCGATCGATTTTGCTATTAGTCCCAACAGCTTGCATTTCAGAATTGATAATTCAAAGCCAGTCAATACTTCGTAACTTTAACAAACAAAAGTAAATATTTCGTAAGGTTTGTAAGGTTAATGATGATTAATTGATATCAATATAAATTAACTTACATTTGTATACTCTAGCTCACATCACCCAAAAGGATCGGTGATAAGAGTGATTTTCAATTGTGCGATCAATCACTGACATTCACTCCCACACAGATGCTTCGGTAATGCTTCGGTAATGCTTTGCTAATTATTGATGCAATTGGTTCAATAAACTTACCATGGCTGGCCTATGGTTTATTGCCGCATTATTCTGAGCAAAAAGCATTAGAGCGATTTGATTTGGATTTGTTGCTGGACAAAGTAAGCTACTGCCGATCAAAAATAACAATCCTAATTGCGATCGTTTTAATGTTTGACTCAAGCTCCAATCAGGCAAGAACGATGTCAGCCAAGAGCGGAATCAGGTAAATTCTTAATCCTAAGCCTAAATATTGCTACCGTTAGGATTACTAGATTTGTACTAGTTAAAAACAGTTAAAAAAGCGAGATTAAAAGCAAACTCAACTTAACCCAGGTAATCTTTAATTAAATGGGCGATCCGCTTGGGTTTCGTAGTAGAAGTATCAATGCAGAGGGTTCGTTCGGGGGCGATCGCCATTAACCTATCCTTCGCCGCCTGGGGGTCATAGTTTTGGCGTTCGGCAATGATGATCCGGAGTTTGCTAATTAGTTGATTTATTTCGATTTGGCCACTTTGAAGTAGGTCAAAAATTTCTTGCTCTTGGCCTGGATTAAAAATGAGCGCGGCATCGGGAACGCCAAGGCTGGAAAAATTATGGGGCAAGTTGGACTGAAGAGATTGAGTTGAATTAGTGCGATCGAAAGGATCATTGCGAGTTAAGAGACGCTTCAATCTAACTAAGTCGGGAGCTTCTAAAACAATGAATTGAGCCTGGGGTAGGTTGATTGCCCCATAACCGACCTCAGCGGCTCCGCGCAAGCCATCAAAAACCACCAATCCCTCAACCAGGCTAGAAGCAATGCTCATTTTGGCGATCACCTGAGCCATGCCGCCAGGATACTTTTGCCGAAACTGCCCTGTATAGTGAAGCCGTTCAACTCGATCGAGTTTTGCAATCTCACTTGCGATCTCACTTGCAATTTCAGAGGGGTCGGTTTTAGCATAACTGCCCAGCATCAAAGGAATTGTAATCCGATCGCTAATGGTGCGTCGATTTGGCAACAGGGTAAACCCAATCCCCAATTTCTGCATTGCGGCAGTGGCCGTATTTTTGCCAGCAGCGGTTACGCCCACCAGGATAATTAAAGGTACCTCAGCGATCGACTGGAATTGATTGGGTAATGGCGCACCAATACCTAGCCAAGGTAATAACTGAGCAAAGGAAAGCTGTAAATCGGCAGAGCTGGGTTCAGAAGTTTGGTCTGGCATCGCAAAGTGATTAATATAAGGCGATTGGCAGGTATATTCTAATTACTGGCGAACAAAGAGCTAATGGGAAACAATAATTACCGTTGAGCCAAGCGCGATCGTAACATGTTCAAAATCTCCAATAAATTTAGCCATGATTTGCAGCCACGATCGCCAGATCTAGATATCTAGATATTAAGTAATCTATAATATGCATGTATAGCAATCCAACTAAAGCTAAGTAGCTAGGTTTGGACGTTGCTTAAATACAGTTGGGATTTTTAAGCTATCAAGTTAGTATAGTTAGCTAACTTAATATCTGTTATCTATATCGATTAACGACTGTAGCGATTAGAAATAGGGAAACCAGTGTGGTAGCTAGCTATTCTTAAAACCAAATTAATTGACTTTACTCACTCTACATTAATTGTGGGGCGATTATTGACTGGCATATTCATTCCTATTTATTCTATGGGCTGAGCTCATGCAGAGAGCTAACCAGAGCCAAGACAAGGGGGAACATTGGGCTTGATTCTGCTTAATGGGTTCACTGATCTACCGTCTTATCCCTTAGTCCAATTATTCTGGTTGCCATGCAATTAAATTGCAATTGAATCGGTACAGATCGTGCATTGGTTGAATTACCGACGTTGGCGATCGCTGGCAATATCTTTCCTTGTTTAATATATATTAAGCTAGACCCTAAATCACTACGGGAAGCGGATTTGGGTTATGTTTTGGTATCATCTGGGCTAGATGATAAGGTGGGTTAGTTGCAAAAAGATAGCCATTTGACTATATCAAAAGCTTTGACGGCTCGCTTATACTACGCCATGTATAGAAAACTTTCTATATGCTAGGGCTCCTCATGCTTGACTAAGTAATCTAATTTCTAAATAAATTTAGCCACAGTATGTCTTCTACTCCAGCCAAGTCGAAAGAAACATCTTTTTTGACTAATACCGCGATCGCTAGCTTCATTTTGGCGATCGCATTGGCATTGCTGTTTCTGGTTGGTTTAGGAGATGCCTATCGCAACTATCCTAACTTTATTGTTGACAAGCTCAATGCCCAGGGACAGGTAGTTAAAAATTCGATCGAGACTTTTCTAAATGCTGGCCTTCCCGTTGAACAATTCTCTGGTTTTACGGGGCTCACCGATCCGCTGATTAAATCAGATCCAGATGTGGTTTTGATTGATGTGGTTGACCTTGATGATCAACTGATTTTCGAAAATAGCAAGGAAGGATATGCCTTCGATCAAACTAGCTTAAATAAATTTGCTAGAAGTGATCTGCAATCTGAAAATAGTGATTTTAGAGTCAGCGAAGATCAAAGGTTTTATCGGGTTGTTTTACCGCTAAGCAATAAGTTTGAGCAAGTTGGTCAGTTACATGTGCTGATGCCAAAACAGGCGATTAATGAACGGATTCGCCGCGAGTTTTCGATCGTAGCGATTGTCAGCATCGTGGCGATCGTGATCTTTGCAACTTTCGCGTTTTTCTTCTACAAAACCCTGTCGAGGGGAGGAAAGACCCGCAAATTAATGGAAATAGTCTATATTTCCCTGTATTTTCTGGTTGCTTCGGCGGTAGTGATCGCCCTAACTTTGCTCTATTCAGAAGGGATCAAAGCCAAAACTGAAGCGGTCACCTTTTCGCTCAGTAGCCGCTTGGAAGCAGCCGTTGATCTAGGTTTGGACCTCGAAGATTTTGAAGGGATTGAAGAAACTTTTGATAATTATGTAAGGCTCAATCCGGAAATTAGTTTTATTTCGTTGCGCGAAGACGGCGAACTGATGGTTAGCACCGAAGAGCCTGAAATTGAGCAGGCCTTGATTGCTGCTCAGCAAAACTTCTTTGAATATGAAGTGGAAATAAATCCGGAAAACAACCCTCACTTCCAGTTGTATGCAGTGCTGGTTAAATCCCCTAAAGATATTCTCTATGGCAGGTTGTGGCGTAGTGCCAAAAATTTTGTGGCTTTGTTTGTGGCCTCTGGGTTTGTCTCGATCATCTTTTTGAACTTACTCAAATCATTTACGGTTAATCCCCAACCTGGCACTGGGGAATATGAAGATCTGCAATTGCGGCGGATCGAGCCCTATTATTTTTTGGGTGCATTTGTAGATGGCCTGAGTCTATCGTTTTTGCCCCAATATTTAGAGGGTTTGGCGGTCAGGTCTGGTGCCGAAGTTGCGCTAGTTTCTACTCAGTTTACGCTTTATTTTCTGGGTTGGGGCTTGGCGATGATCCCGGCAGCTAAGCTGATTAACGATCGCGGTGTTAAGCCGGTTTTGCTGGCGGTTAGTGGTGCCAGTGTGATCATTGCGATTCTGATGGCAACTGTGAATGACTTTTATGTCATGTATGCGGTTAGATTCCTGGCGGGGGCGGTGCAGGGTATTTTGACCGTTGGCGTGCAATCCTATGTTTTGGAAATGGCTTCCAAACGCAAGAAGACCCAGGGCAGCGCGATGATGGTGTTTGACTATTTTGCGGGTAGGCTCTCTAGTACGGCGATCGGTGCGCTTCTCTCTGTTTATATCGGTGTAACTGGCGTGTTTTGGATTGCCACCGTGATTGCGATGGTGTTGGTCGGCTATGGGATGAAATTTGTGCCTCAGGTAAGGCCAATGCCCTTGGTGGGGGGAGGTCAAGCCCAGGAAGTGAGTTTGGAAGGAGCCCAGTTAGAGGAATCTTCAGCTTTGATGCCATCACCACCGGCAGAGTTAGAAGAACGTAGTTTCTTGCAAGATTTGATCGATGCAATTAAGGACTTTCGATTCCTTAGAACCCTGTTGTTTATTGGTATTCCCTACCGGGCGATCTTTACTGGTGTAACTGTATTTGCGATGCCACTGCTACTTGATCAACAAGGATTCATTGCCGAGGACATTGGTAATATTATGATGTTCTATGCAGCGGGGGCTCTGGCTGCCAGTGGCATTGTTAGCCGTCTGGTCGATCGCCTTGGTAATGCGCACATAGTTCTCTTCATTGGCACGGCCAGCAGTGGTTTGGGGCTGTGCCTGGTAGGATTGATGGCATGGCCGTGGATTTTGCAGCTTGATATACCATTCATGTCGGCGATCGTGGTGATCCTAGGGGTGTCGATCTTAGGTTTTGGGCATGGTTGCATCAATGCACCTAGTCTTACCTTTGTGACCCAAACCACCAAAGTAGCCGAAAAAATTGGCCAAACTACGGTTGGCTCTCTCTATCGTATGATCGAACGATTTGGGCAGATCTTAGGGCCAGTGTTGGTAAGTCAATTATTGTTCGTCAATGGTAAAAATCCCCTAACCATGAGTTGGATTGGATTGGCGAGTGTGATATTTGGCCTCATATTTCTGGTTGGGGTGAATAATAATAAGCCAAAGTCTGAGCAGATTTATTAGACTTGATGAACCTAGGCTGATTCAGGTAATTTTATCTGGTTAATTTGACTGGATTAATAATTTGCATATTGTGAGTCATTTATTTTTAAGCAGGAGATCGCAGTAATGGTATCAGTTCGTCGCTTAGGTAGTGAGATCGCCGCCGAAGTGGTGGATCTGGATCTGTCGCAACCGCTAGATGCTCAAACCCAAGCTGAGGTCTTGGCCGCATTCTATGAGCATCAGGTCTTGGCCTTTAGGAACCAGAAGCTTACGCCAGACCAGTATTTACGCTTTGGCAAGTATTTTGGTGAGCTAGAGCCGTTTTTCCTCAGCCGCTACAATCTGGAAAACTATCCAAATATTTATGTGCTGTCGAATGTGAAAAAAGATGGCAAGCTGATTGGTCGTTATGGGGCGGGGATGCATTGGCACACCGATCATACCTATCAAGATGCTCCCGCTAGTGCCACGTTTTTGTATGCGATCGAAGTGCCGCCTGAAGGTGGTGACACGTTGTTTATTAATAACTATGCTGCCTACGAGAGCCTGCCGGAGGAGATCAAGCAAAAGATCGAGGGGCTCAGGGCGATCCATCACTACCATACCCAAGAGCATCTCTACACGGCGGAAAGTAATGTTTCAGAAGAGATGCGCCAGCGCATTGCCTCCCACGGTCAGGAAGAGGGCGCAACCAAAACCGTGATTAAGCGATCGCAAACCGAGGTGCCAGATGTCACCCATCCGATCGTGCGTACCCATCCGGTGACGGGGCGTAAGGCCTTGTTTTTAAATGAAGCCCTGGCGATCGGGATTGAAGGGATGCCGGAGCAGGAAGGCAAGGAACTGTTGCAATATCTGTGCGATTGGTCGGTTGACCACACTGAAACCTATGCCCATAAGTGGCAGGTGGGTGATGTAGTTGTCTGGGATAATCCTTCGATGATGCATACGGGCACCTACACCGATCCTAAGTATCCCCGTACCCATTATCGCTTGACTACTACTGGCTCGGTTCCTTACTAAAATTTGGTTGGTAAGTAGAATTATTTTGCGATCGGTTAGCTTATTTGGTAGCGCCGATCGTAAATCTAATCCGCGATCGCCGTGAACAAGTAGAACTATTCTGCTATTATTTATAGACTAATTATTGCGTTATTGTGATTAGTCTTTGCGGACGATTAACTCAGCGGTAGAGTGCTACCTTCACACGGTAGAAGTCACTGGTTCAAATCCAGTATCGTCCATTAGTTTTTGCCAATCATATTTTTGTTAATCATATAAAAAGCGATCGCCCTGGTTGGAAAAGGTAGCGATCGCTGTTTGTTTTCATTTAGTTGCTCAGAACAAATCAGGCCAGGCTTTTTTGCTGCTTACGCTTCTTGATTAGGGTATAACCGCCAAACATGCCACCAAGTGCAAATAGCCCTAGCGAAGCCTCAAACTCAAAGGGAATAGGTACTGCAGACACGGTACTTACTGCAGTATCAATGAGTCGGTTTACACCACCCCCACATATGCCACCGCCGGCACCGTTGCAAATTTCTTGCCCGAACAGTGGTCTTTCGAAACCAAAATCGTCTAAAGGAAACGGCCAAGTTATATTGAAGAAAAGGTCTTCTCCACCGGTGCCAGTAAAACTGTTAGGCGGCAATTACCTTGGCGGCTGGATGACGATTACTTGGCATAAAAAGCAGATCGCCAGTTAGAAAATGAGATCGCCATGGGAGGAAGGCGACAACTAGAAAAAAAGAGATCAAAACGGAAAAAAAGAAAGATTTGAGAAAATTAATATCTTTTTAAACTATATTAGGGCAACACTATTTGAAATAAAACCTTACTACTATTGGCTTGGTGACTATGCCAAAGTACCAGGCGCAAAAGCCAAAGCCCAGGAAATAGTCGATCGCTACAACCGATAGCAATCCCGTCCTAGAAGATTGGGCATAGCAAAAAACTACTCATGTAGATAGTGAGTATTGTAATCATGACTTGCCCCACCCTGATGCAAAATCCGATAACCAGCGATCGAAAAGCCCACAAAAAGACCTACCAGGCTCAAGCAAACGATCGCCTCAGTTATTTGCTTCTTTTTCGTCTTTGTTTTCATCTTCAAATCACACGCTACCTATTAGGACAGTAGCATAATGATTAATTAATTACTGTTATTGAAGGTGGGATTTGGTGGGCAATCGCATGGTGCGATCGTTAGGATTTTTAGACAAGTTACATCTAGAACCCGCATAACGATAGCCTTTTAACCACCGGCTCTTGGCAACACCAATCCGATGTGGAAGTAGGATCGGGGCCAGGGATCGGATACTCAGACCCATAGCGATCGTGGCGAGAATACCATTGTCCTAGCTCATCTACACCAAAAAACTGCCTGCCGATCGAGGGTAATTGCCCCGCCAATAAAGCAACTGGTTCAGTTTGCTTAACTTGGTCAACATAATCAACGTCTTGAGCATCCCAACCTACTCTTTGGCTCATGGCAGCGATCGACTGATTCGGCAAATCATCCCAGATTTGTTTCTGCATACTAATACCATACTTCCCATCACTTGCTACTGCCCACAACCGATCGATCTGGTGCAGGTCAGTACATGCGATCGCTTTGTTCAAAGCTGTGCCCATGCTAGCAGGATCATCCCTTTTTAATTCAGCATCACGCTCAGTGGCAAGCAATTCCAATAGCTCGGTGGTAAGGCGATCGGCGTTATTCCATTCTCTTTGCGACAATAAAAATTGGATTTGTTTGAGACGATTTAGTTGTAGCCTTGGTTTCGCCAATGGAGTTAAGGCAACCGCACAAACTTGCATATCTTCAGGACACTTGCCATTGCGTTTTGCATACCAAGCATAGCCAATCCTAATCGTAAGCAAGCTCGCAACCAGACCACCAATGACCAGCAACTTCCCACGCATTGCCAACATAAATAGTTAATCCAGCTAATTCAATCTGGGCTGATCACTAACTATACTATTGGTTTATTGGTTCAAGTAGTAAGTGTTGCGGTGATTATATGAGCCTTCTCGATGCAAAATGCGAAAGCCCGCAAAGGCAAAACCAATAAACAGAATCAAAATCACTAAGCCGATCGCCGAGTCTTGCAGTTTTAGTTTCATTGTCATTCGTCCCAATCACTCGTCCTAAGTACATGACAGAAACTTAACATAGGTGAATTATATTTATCTAGCCACTTGGACGAAACCTACCTACTCCTACGAAACTGTCCAGAGTAGTATTTATGGGATATAAATATCGACTAGTTAAAGTTCCCAGGGTTATACAGGTTATTCCTGTCTAAACATCTCACTATTCAACCTCACAGGAAGATTGCAGCAAAAGCGATCGCAACATTGAATTTTCTTGATTATGCAATACCATCGTAGAGCTGGAATTAGGCTCAAACCCAATCCTGGCATAAAAGCTTTGCTGATGGGTTGTCATCAGATAAGTGCGTTCAACATTGCACACTTTTGGATGGGATAAAACAGTCTGGACTAGCTTTCGCCCCAGGCCACTGCCCTGATAATCGGGGTGAATAATTACGTCCCAGATCGTGGCGCGGTAAATGCCGTCGGAGGTAGCCCGGGCATGGCCAATTAATTTGTCCCCATCCCAAACCGTAATCACTGGATCAGAGTTGCCGATCGCAATTGCCAGGTCATCACTACTGCGTTCTTTGGCCCAAAATGCCACCAGGTTAAACAGGGCTTGAAGCTGAACTATGTCTATTTGATCGTGGCGATCGCAAAATCTGATGCGACGATTATCCATTCTCCTCCATCAACAAAGAATCAATCGGATTAATCAGGTCTAACTAAAAAAACAAGGGGCACTACCCCTTGCTTATATGATTACAAATTTATTAGTTTGATTCAGCAACAAAATTAACTAATTGGCAGCGATCGACTCACTCAATCCAGTTAACTTGGGTGCTTAACCAATCAACCAATCAACCACCTGGATCTAATAAATCTAAATAATCAGTAATTTTGAAAGTTTCAAAAGCAGCTAGTCAAGACAGGAATCCACTTACTTCAACTTATCTGCTGATCTGAGACTATACTGAACTGGCTGAGAGTATGTCTATTTAAAGATATTGGCTAAAGCTACAAGCTCATTTGCCTCAAGCTCTGGTTCTGCAATAGCTGCATCCAAATTTATTTATTAATCTAATTGCCCAGTTAACACCCGATCAATTAATTAATAATCAGCTAGCTCTTAGCTGGTTTAGATTGCCAGGGCTTATCAATATGAATATTCTTAGCCAGACCAAGGAAGTTAAGGAAGCGGATCGCTTGCCAGGTTAGGTCAATTTCCCACCAATTTAAGCCGGCTTTGGCAGATTTAGGATACATGTGGTGATTGTTATGCCAGCCTTCACCATAGGTAAGAATCGCTGCCCACCATAGATTAGTGGCGTGGTCATCGGCATCTGCAAAATTGCGGTAGCCCCATTTGTGGCAGGCGGAGTTGATCAACCAGGTAGAATGCCACAGGAACACAGCGCGAACAACCACGCCATAGAACATGAATTCTAATCCCTGACCTTGGGTTTGACCAATTAAGAAAAGAATGGCAGCCAAGGGGATTTGCAAGAGCAAAAAGTTCTGATCCAGAAATAGATAGTAGGGATCGTTAATTAGATCCTGGGTAAATCTTCTGTTGCTTTCGAGGCCAAAATGGTCTTCTCTGGCGCGTAGAATCCAACCCATATGGCTCCACCACAAACCGCGCTTAGCTGAGTAGGGATCTCTTTCGGTGTCTTCGGTAAAACCGTGGTGCATCCGATGGGTGCCAGCCCAAAAAATTGGTCCTCCTTCGATCGCCATTGCGCCGAGGGTTACAAAAACCCGCTCTAGCCATTTAGGCACATCAAAGCTACGATGGCTGAGCATGCGGTGATAACCCAGGCAAATGCCCAAGCTACCCAGCATCCAATGCAAAATAATCATTACGCCTAGAGCCTTCCAGGTAAAGAGGAAGGGGGCACCGATCGCGGCAGCGATATGCACAATGCTAAAAAAAGCAACACTGACCCAGTGAAGGTCTTGCCACCTCATCTTAAACGGTTCTTGCGAGCTAGTAGAAGTCATTTGGTTTTGTTTAGTATAGATAATAAGTTGTGAGTGTGAATTCCTGCTGGTATTGGCAAATCTTTAAGCCCAGCTAGCTGTAACTTTACGAGCGGGCTAGTTACTTTATTGAAATATAAAAGTTTATAGCTAAAACTTGTTACTTAACTTAATATAGCACTAATGTAAGTGACACTTGCATTTTGCTACTCCAAACAGAGTAACCTTGCTATGGTTAATAATGCAAGCAACACTTGCACATTTAATAATCTCTTCTGAATCTTGTATGGCTGCAACTCGTGTTCCGACTCGTCAAAGAATTATCAATACTGCATTAGAACTATTTGCACGCCAGGGAATTACCGAGACTACAACACGGCAGATTTCTGAGCAGGCGGCGATCAATGAAGTTACGCTGTTTCGTCATTTCGGTAACAAGCATGGGTTACTATTAGCAGTGTTGCAAGAATGTTTGCAAAAATATTTGCTGCTTACACAGGTCGGGGAGTCTTTGATGATTTCTGGTGTGTCGAGTGAAGGCGATCTTAGCCGTTTTTTAAGCTATTACATCAAAAGTTCGGTACATGCGCTGGAAAGTGTGCCGGAATTGTTGCGATCGCTGGTGGGCGAGGCTGGTCAATACCCTGCCGCCAGTAAACAGGCTTTGGCACAAGGGGTAGTGCAGGTCAATCAATCGATTTCCCATGCCCTTAAGGAATTGATCACCCAGGCTGATCTAGATTTGCCAGTACCACCGCTCAAGCTAGCTGCGTTAATTAATACCTGCATCATGGGCTATGCCGTGATTGCCCTGACCAGTGATGCCCAGGCGATCTGGTCGAATCAGGATGATTTTATTAATACTTTGGTTGATCTGGTTGGCCAGAATCTTGATCAGGTTAGTAACCTGAACGAAATCCCTGAAGCAACTGTGCGCAAAATTATGCTTAATGCTAAACAGCAAGGCGCAATGCCCTATGCGATCGCCTATTTGTTGTTTGCCACTGGGATCAAGGTTGAAGAATTAGTGCGGTTGCGTCGTCAAGACATTTTGGTTAGCGAAAAGGCCAGGCTATTGCGGATTGGTGGTAGCGATAGCGATCGCCTTGATGGGCAAAATTCAGCGCAGTCCACCAATGAACGGGTGGTGCCAATCAATAATAAGATTCTGGGGCATCGTTATGGTTCCGCTAAGAGTAGTCCCCTGGCAACCTACCTCAAAAATCGTAAAGATAGCCAGGAGGCGATGTTTTTGGTGGATGAGCATCGACCGATCCGGGTGGAGGATCTGCAACGATTTTGGTTTGATTGGTGTCGGGATTTGCGTAATCCAGATGGGAGCGAGATTGCCTTAGAGCAAACCCGTCATACCTGGGGAATTGAAATGTTGATGCGGGGTATGGAAGCGGATAATTTCCGCATTATCAGCGGGCTTAGACCTTCTGAGGTTAAGTTGTACCAAAATCGGGTGCAGGAGAAACAAGCGATCAATCAGGCGATCGCCCTGGATGCTTGAAGATGCTTAACAATTAAGGTGCTGTGCTTAATTCTAGCTAGATTGTTTGGGTTTGCTTAGTTATAGAGCTAGCTTATTTAGCTAACATCAGTTTGATTCAAGTCGATCAAAAATATTGCTCACTAATATCAAATCCTGTGGATCGACCACGAGCGCACTGCATGGCTAGCAATAATGGTGGTGTTTTTTACTCAATATTTTTTTACTCAATATATTTAATTGGGATTTTTATAGATAGATAGATAAGATATAAGCTTTTGAAGCGATCGCCAATATCTATAGAACCCAGGTTTAGCCAAGTCTATTTTTTAATTAATGCGGATGAGAGGACTCGAACCTCCACATCAAAGATACTAGAACCTAAATCTAGCGCGTCTACCAATTCCGCCACATCCGCTTTTTGCAATTCGATGCTATGCAGTATGTAATCATACTCTAATTTTGGATTTATGGATAGAGATGTTTGTAATGGACACTTTTGCATTTAAACGGCGATGCTAGAATTTTTGAAGTAATCCATTTACTCAATCCTTGCCTCTCCTCATCTCTGTGCAAATACACAAAGCCCAAAAGATAGATCAGCAGCAAGCCTATCCATGTCCTTGTCGTCGCAAGGCCAGGATCAATCCGATCGTTTTGACCGATGCTTTTGGTTGCGATCGCTGTTCTTTGATCTTTGTCGTTGAAGATAATGGCTATAGCCTGGTGCAACTTGGTGGTATCGATCCCTATCGGCGTGCCTGGCAGTGGATTGGTACTAAATGGCAAACCACCAAAAATATGGGTTCTAAATACCCCCTAGAATTCCCATTACGATTGATGATAAAAGCAATCTTGATTGTGTTAGCGGGGGTTGCGGCAATTTGGCTGGTGGCATTTCTGGTCAATATCATATTTGATTAGCTGGATCGATCGCAGCATTGGAAGTTCCAGCATTTTTGTGGTGGTTCTATTTCATTCAGGTTGGCTCCCTACCAACCATCTCAGCTACTGCACAAAATGTACAAAGATATAAAGCAAAGCTCAATTCATCCATAGACTTCTTGCCTAAATGCTCAAATAGCGGCTGAAATTGTAATTCTCTGCTGCTAAGCCCAGACTTTGGTGAGATATTGGGCTCATCATTCTTACCATTGCCTATTAGGGGTAATTCTAAGCGGCTTTAATGTTACTACCTGTGTTCTACTCAGGTAAAGTGAAAAGATGATCTCTAGACCACATTAACGATCACAATCATGGTTAGCTATTCCAAATCCAAAATTTGCGGTAGATTACTGATTAAACGAGATTCTCCATCTCTGGCCATTGTCGGCTGCAAAAATAGTGAACAAATATAAAACTTAGGTGGCAGATAACCATGCCAGACGATCTAATTGGTTTCGTCTATCACGCTCATGTTGCTTCGCTAGAGCTAGCAAGGCTTGATATTGAGGAAAAAAACCAGGCAATTCGTAAGTTAGCGATCGCAGTCAAACAAGAGCGAAACTTAATTTTGGAGGCAAATACCCTTGATCTAGAAGCAAGTCGGGAAATGGCGATCTCGGAAACACTCTTGGAATGGCTAAAGCTGACCCCAGAGCGATTGTTGGGGATTGCCGAATGTTTAGAGCATCTGGCTCAGGCTCCGAGTCCACTTTTGAATCAATTGGTGCAATATGGTTATAAGCGGGTGCCCCTGGGCACGATCGCCCTAGTGTATGAAGCTTTCCCTCAACTAGCTTTAATTGCGATCGGTATGTGCATTAAGGTTGGCAATAGTTTGATCCTGAAAGGGGGCAATGAAATTAGCCATTCTCAGCAGGCGATCGCCCAAATTGCTAAGATGGTGCTGGCCGATTGTGATTTACCCGAGGCAACTGCATTGGTGGCACCAGAGGGTAGTCCGCTGAAGGATTTGTTGACCCAAGAGCGATATTTACGATTGGTCATTCCCTATGGCAGGCCGATTTTTGTACAACAGGTATGTAAACAGGCAACTGTGTCAGTGTTGCCAACTGTGATGGGTAATTGCTATTTATATTTGTCGGATTCCGGTAGCCTGAAAGCGGTACATCGGATTGTGATCGCTAGTTTTGAAGGTGATCCAGAGGCGGTTAATGCGATCGAAAAAGTGGTAGTGCATCGTAGTTGGCTCGATCGCGGCTTAATTAAATGGCTGGCTACGCTCCAGAAACGTAATATGCGCCTCAAGGGTTGTGATGTAACCGTGGCCTATAGCCGCAATCATGGCGATCAATTATTAGAGGAAGTGACCCTAGAGAGTGAGTGGGGCAAAGCCTATTTAAATCAGACTATGGCGATTAAGGTGGTGGATGATCTAGAAGCAGCGATCGCCTGGATCAATCAATATAGCAGTGGCCATGCCGATGTACTTTTAACCGATTCGCTTTCAGAGACCCATGAATTCAGCGATCGCATTAATAGCAGCAATATTTATATCAATGCCAGCAATCAGTTTAGCCACCGCCGCGACTTGCCCCAGGGCGGCAGTGCCCAGATTTTGTTGGGGATGTCGAGCCTGAAGAGTCGTGGTGCTTCTCGCTATGCCGGCGCGATTAACCTGGAAAGCTTGACTACAACCAAACGGATCATTAGTGGTTAATTAGTGGTTAGGTCAAAAAGTTGGCATTGCATGATGCAAAGTTAGAAATATTAGCATTTTAGATATCAAAAATATCAAAGGTATGTTCGGGGTATGTGCGGGATCAGTTTGCCCGATCGCTGGTGCTTATTCGATCGGCGTGGCAACGATCATAATTTGCATGGTTGTGTCCGGTTGTGTCCGGTTGTGTTCTAGTTGCAAAGAAGGGATTTTGAATCGGCGCTATGATCGATTAAATGCCTATTTAGTAATATGGGCAAAGTATGGATAACTTAACTACCTGAGAAATACTACAAATGAGAATTCTACATACCATGATTCGAGTTGGCGATCTCGATCGCTCAATCAGCTTTTATTGCGAAGTTTTGGGGATGCAATTATTACGGCGCAAGGACTACCCTGGCGGTAAGTTTACGCTAGCTTTTGTAGGGTTTGGCGATGAGGCCACCCACCCGGCAATCGAGCTAACCTATAACTGGGACACAGACAAATATGATCTGGGTAATGGTTATGGGCATATTGCCCTGGGGATTGAGGATATTTACAAAGCTTGTGCGGAGATTAAGGCAAGGGGTGGCAAAGTAACCCGTGAGCCAGGGCCGATGAAGCATGGCACCACTGAGATCGCGTTTGTGGAAGACCCAGACGGCTATAAGATCGAGCTAATTCAAACCAAGCCCCAAAATAGTGAATCTGCGACCAGCGATCGGGAGCCGGCAATTAGCTCAACGTAATAAATTAAGCAATAACTCGATGGGGATTATATGCGAGTTTGGCGATCGCCTGTACCTACTGCTCAGCGAGATATTGAGCAAAATCGATATGTCGATCAACAATTGCAGAGGAGCGATCGTCAGCTTAAATTGCGGCTAGTTTTTTAGCTAGATCTATTAAGCAAAGCTAAAATCCCTTGACAGAATCTTGAAAAACCTTACCCTGTCATTATTGGGTAGGGTTTTACTTTGACTGGCCGTAAAGATGATCTTATATAAACCTGTTTACCCAAGTCTGCTTAACTACTTCTAATCATGGCTAAGAAACCCCAGAGCCTAATTAGAGCTTAATCATGCGTATGTGCCTGATATGTCTGATATGTCTAATGTGCATCGGGGATGCTTTGGCTTAAACAGCATTGATTGTAATTAACTGGAGCGATCAATCTAGGGCGAATGGTGGACAGTTGGCTCTAGGCTCAAAAAAACTCAAAAAGGCAAGACGATCGCAATCGCCCCATACCGCATACCTCAAGCAGACAAATAATTTGGACTGTAGCCATAGAGCTAGTATTATATTTGGCTGAACCATAATTACCCCAGAGGCGGATTATCCATTCATGTCTTCCTATACCGTTGCAATTCCTGCCACCACCGGCAATCTGGGCCCTGGCTTTGACTGCCTGGGAGCAGCCCTGAGTCTATACAACGTATTTGAATTTGCGATCGCCCCAGAGCTGAAGCTAACGGCCTCTGGCCCCTATGCAGATAAGGTGGCGAAGAATAAAAATAATTTAATCTACCAGAGCTTTGAGCGCGTCTTTGAGCAAATCCAGCAACCAAAACCAATTATTTCGCTGCATATGGATGTGCAGGTGCCATTGGCGCGGGGGTTGGGTAGTTCGGCCACGGCGATCGTCGGCGGCATGATTGGTGCTAATTTGCTGGCTGGATCACCTTTGTCTGACCAAGAAGTTTTGCAATTGGCGATCGAGATGGAAGGACATCCCGATAATGTGGCTCCGGCGATGTTGGGTGGTTGTCAATTGGTGGCTTCTGGTAGCGATGGTGGTTGGGAGATGTGTGCGATCGATTGGCATCAAGATCTGGCCGTGGCGGTGGCGATCCCAGATATGGAATTATCCACCGTGAAGGCAAGACAGGTTTTGCCGAAGGAGGTACCGATGAAAGATGCGGTGTTTAATGCCTCCCATCTGGCACTCCTGACCCAGGCATTGGTAAATGCTAATCCAAGTTGGTTAAGCTCGGCCTTGCAGGATAAACTACATCAGCCCTACCGCCAGAATTTGATCCCCCACATGGAGACAGTACAAAAAGCCGCGATCGCCGCCGGAGCCTATGGTGTAGTGATCTCTGGCGCGGGGCCAACTCTGCTAGCACTGGGCAATCCGGCTAAAATAGAATTAATCATGTCGGCTATGTGTGATACCTGGCAGGGTTCAGGGGTCAATGCGATCGGTAAGTGTTTGGCGATCGCCAATGATGGTGCAAAGGTCAAGTCTAGCTAAAGCTTAGTGATTGTTAGATTGTTAATACCTGTAGTCTATGCACTTAATCCAATATGGCAGACTAGGAATAATCAGCAAGCGCTAAATCTGGTTTAAATTTATTTTGAATGTAGTAAGATTTGCTTTTTGGGTTTACCTGACCGTTTAAGATGAGCTAGCAATTTTGAGAGGGCGATCGCCTGAGTCTAGGCTATGATTAATCCCAATTGCTTGATTCCCTAATATCTTGGCTCTCTAATATAAAGCTGTGGCGCTTGCCTTATGCCTTAATAGTTGATCGCTGAGATGAGCGCTAAGATCAAGTAATTATCAAGTAATTAAGATCAAGCACAGAGTAATATCGCTACTAACTAGATTGGCTTTGATTACTTTCTAAGGCTGATTATGCGAGATTACGCGAGAGATTAGATTTCAATTTCTAAGGAAGATTGTAATTTCCCCTATGACCAAGTTTCAATTTTTACTGGTGGCCTCGTTACTAACTTCGCTGGTGTGTTTGCTGATGGGTAGCCGCGATGTTAATCCCTTTGGTTCGGTGTTGCCGATCGCTTCGATTATGGCGATCGCCTATTTCACTAATCGCTATTTGTCGGAGGCATTGTGGAATAAGTTTGCGATCTGGGCAAATCACCTTGCTGAGCGACGCATTTTTAAGGTGAGAAAGAAGCGGATCAAACAGTTGCCACCAGCAAGGGCGCGGCGATTGCGTTAATTAGAGTTAATTAGGACGATCGAAGATTGCATGAAAATTACTGCCCCTCTGCGCGTTGGCATTGTTGGTTCTGGGTTTGTGGCCAGGCTGCGTGCTGATGTTCTGGCCACGGACGATCGGGTTAAATTAGTCGCCCTGGCTGGCAATTATGAAAACGCCAAAGAAGCGATCGCTAAGCACAATATGGCGCACCATAACCATTGGTCGGAATTGGTGATGCGCCCAGATGTTGATCTGGTGATTGTGGCTACGGTTAACCGCGATCATGCCGCTGTTACTTCCCAGGCATTGCGATCGGGTAAGCATGTGGTGGTGGAATATCCCCTGGCGCTGGATTTTCAGGAGGCGCAGGAATTGATGGAGCTAGCTCAAAACCAAAATTTACTGCTCCATGTTGAGCATTTAGAGTTATTGGGCGGCTTGCATCTAGCGGTTTCCGCCAATATCGATCGGATTGGCAAACCTTTTTATGTGCGCTATGTGACCCAAACCCCTGCCCACCCTGCACCCAAAAAATGGACTTACTCGCCGGAATTGTTTGGCTTCCCGTTGATCGCTTCAGTTTCCCGGATCAATCGCCTGGTGGTGCTGTTTGGCCAGGTGGCAAAAGTATCCTGCCAGATCAATTATTGGGGCGAGGATTTACCCAAGTACCACAGTTCTTGCGTTTGTAATGCCCAGTTGCAATTTACCAACGGTGTGATCGCTGATGTGGGCTATAGCAAGGGTGAGAGTTTTTGGAAGCCAGAGCGGTTCTTAGAAATCCAGGGCAGCGAGGGGGCAATCCTGTTCGATCGAGAATTTGGCAAGGTAGTCACGGCGGCGGGTGAGGAAGAAATGGAGATTGAAAAATCCCGTGGCTTGTTCAAGCGCGATACTGAAAATGTGATCGCCCATCTATTCGATCGTGAGCCTCTCTACAGTCAACCAGAAAATTCGATGCATTCACTGGCGGTGGCCTGTGCTGCACAAAAATCAGCGAAAACTGGCACGGTAGTTTCGTTGTAGTTTTTATCCTAGACCGTAGAAATTTCTTTTTCTTTCGCGGCCAGCACATCATCGATCTTTTTGGTGTATTTGCTGGTCAGCTTATCCACGTCCTCTTGTAAGCCACGGGATTCATCCTCAGAGATCTCTTTGGCCTTTTCTTGCTTGCGCACCGAATCGATCGCATCGCGGCGCACATTCCGGATCGCCACCTTGCCCTCTTCAGCCAGCTTAGCCACCATTTTGATCAATTCCTCGCGGCGCTCAGTTGTAAGCTGAGGAATATTCAGGCGAATTACTTGGCCATCATTATTCGGCATCAAACCCAGGTCAGACTCAGCGATCGCCCGTTCGATCTGTCCCATACTGCCTTTGTCATAGGGCTGGATTGTAATCGTGGATGAATCCGGTGTGCTGATATTCGCCAGCGACTTCAGCGGCGTGGGCATCCCATAATATTCCACATTAATCCGGTCTAAGAGCGATGTACTAGCCCGACCAGTCCGCACCGTATTAAAATTGCTCTGGGTGGCGTCGATCGCCTTTTGCATCTTGTCTTCAACTTCAGTTAACTTCACAAGTTCCTCCTACATACGTCCCAATCGATTCTCCCATCACCGCACGGCGAATGTTGCCAGGCACACTAAGATCAAATACTACAATAGGGATGTCATTTTCTTTGCACAAAGTAAAGGCAGTAATGTCCATTACCCGCAAATTCTTCGCCAGCACATGGTCATAGTTGAGGGTATTAAAGCGTTTGGCATTGGGATTTTTTTCCGGATCAGCATCATAGATACCATCCACCCGCGTCGCTTTGAAAATCACCTCAGCATTGATCTCAGCAGCTCGCAGTGCCGCAGTGGTATCGGTGGTAAAGAAAGGATTGCCCGAACCAGCGCCAAAAATCACCGCCAGCCCTTTTTCCAGGTGGTGAATTGCGCGCCTGCGGATATATGGCTCAGCCACCTCTTGCATGGCGATCGCGGTCATTACCCTGGTGTGGATTGGTGGATCGAGATGTTCGAGCGCATCTTGCAGGGTCATTGAATTCATGACTGTGGCCAACATGCCAATGTAGTCAGCCGTGGCGCGATCCATACCTGCGGCTGATCCCTGGATGCCGCGAAAAATGTTGCCACCACCCACCACGATCGCCATTTGCACACCATCACACACAATCTCTGCCACTTCCTGGGCAATAGTTTGCACCACGGCGGGATCAATGCCAAAGCTGCGATCGCCCATTAGCGCCTCGCCACTTAGCTTTAATAAAACTCGCCTATACTTAGTATTCATACATTACTGAATCCCTTGTTCTTTTGAAGCAAAGCTCATCTAAACATTATCGTAGACGCACAAAAGTCACAGACAAGTTCCTACGTCAAATGTTGTGGATGCAATGAATCGCCAATTGCCCTAATTAAATTGCATCAGCCTGTTGCATCAAATAATTAAATTGCATCAAAGGCAAGCTCATCAGTTTTACCTGATTTAAAGGTTGCCAGTCTTATTCGGTCTTATTCGGTCTCATTCGTCGGATGCAGCTCAGCCCCAGTCAGATCGGTGCCGTTGAGATTAGCCCCATTTAGATTGGCTCTGAGCAAATTAGCACCGTTAAGGTTTGCTTTATATAAGTTCGACCGACTTAGGTTCGCCCCATCTAAAATAGCACTATTAAGGGACGCTTCCGTCAAAAATGCGCCATTAAGATCGGCACTGGCTAGGGCGGCTCCATCCAAATTGGCATTACTCAGATTGGCTCCGTTTAGTAATGCACCGCTGAGATCGGCATTACTCAGATCTGCACCATAGAGATTGGCATTAGAAAGATCGGCCAAGTTGAGGTTAGAGCCATTGAGCTTGGCATCGCAGAGGGTCGCGCCAGCTAAATTAGCACCGGCTAGATTGGCCGCAGATAGATCGCTGCCATCCAGGTTTGTGCGCTTCAAGAAAGCTTCTTGTAAGTTAGCATTGCGGAGATTAGCGCCAGTTAATGATACGCCGCTGAGATTAGCACGACTGAGATTAACCTCAACTAAGCTGGCTTGATTTAAATTCGCACCAGTGAGATCGGCATTTTGGAGGTTGGCGCGATCGAGTACGGCGGCAAATAGATCGGCTTTAATTAAATTGGCGGCTTCGATGTTGGCCTGAGCTAGGTTGGCCTGACACAGGCTGGTGCGATAGAGAACCGCTGTGTTGAGTTGGGCATCGGTTAAAATTGCCTGATTCAAGTTGGTGCAGGAAAAAGTGGCCTCAACTAAATTAGCCCCACTTAGATCGATCGCAATCAGGCTGGCTCCGCCCAGGTTTGTCCTGGCCAAGTCGGCTTGCTGGAAGTCCCTGATCCCTTGTTTATATTGTTCAATCAGTTCCCCAGCTTTCATTGACCTCAACACCATTAAAATACTTAGTCCAGTTTGATAATTACTACTAATTACTTATTTCTTACTCTTTGTCACAGAGATTGCAACGGAGCCGTTTTTGTTCAATATTTTGCTTACTTGATCTAATCAATTCAATAGTTGCCCGACCTGCCATCCCGCTATCTTCAGCCCATTGGTTTAAAGCGATCGCGCAATCATCACTTTCTATGGCAATCACCAGAAATCCCAAACTTCCTCAAATATATGCAAGCCTAAGCCGATGATTTATCAGTGGGTAGGATCGCTCCAGTCAAGTTTGCTTCGTCCAGGTTGGCCCACAACAAAAAAGTGCCCTTGAGGTTAGCCCATAGCAAAAATGCGCCTTTGAGGTTAGCACCAGTCAAACTCGCACCACTCAGGTTAGCGCGATTTAAATTTGCCTCGCCCAGATTCGCGCCATTCAAATTGGCCTGCTCCAGGTTAGCACCGGTGAGGTTGGCATTGGCAAGATTAGCACCGTTGAGATTGGTACGCACCAGGATCGCGCCTTTCATTTCAGTGCTGCTCAGGTCTGCGCCACTGAGGCTGGTACCCATCAGGTTGGTGTTGCTCAAGTCCGCGCCACTGAGGTTGGCATTGGTCAGATTTGCGCCATTGAGATTCGCCCCATTGAGATTGGCTCCCATTAAAAATGCCCCAGTTAAATTGGCCCAACTCAGGTCTGCCCCAGCCAGATTAACCTCATTTAAATTGGCCCAGCTCAGGTCTGCGCCGACTAAATTAGCTTCCTTCATGGTTGTCCCTATCAAATTTGCCCACCCTAAATTTGCCCGACTCAAAAAAGCACCATCCAAACTGGCATTAACCAGATCAGCGGCATTGAGATTGGTTTGATCGAGGTTAGCGCCGGTTAGATCAACCTGATGTAGCTCGGCTCCGGTCATGGTGGCATGGCTCAGGTCAGCTCCGGTTAAATCCGCCGATCGCAAATTTGCACCACTTAAATTGGCCTTGGCCAACGAAGCTCCCCGCAAGCTGGTTAAACTCAGATCGGCTCCGAGTAAATTTGCCTCAATGAAAAAGGCACTATTCATGCAGGCATCGGATAGGTTTGCTCCGGCCAGATCAGCTCCGGCCAGGTCAGCCAAACTTAAATCCGCCGATCGCAAGTTGGCTCCAGTTAAGCTAGCTTCGTGGAAATTTGCCCCAGCTAAGATCGCCTCATTCAAGCTAGCCCGCTGCAGATTGGCTCTGATCAAAAAGGCTGCCGCCAAATTAGCCTCATCTAAAATTGCCCCTGCCAGGTTGGCCCGATTCAAATCAGCGCCATTTAAATATGCGCCAGTTAAATTAACTTGACTCAGATCCGCATCGGATAAGCTGGCTCCAGTTAAATTGGCTTTGACTAAATCCACCCCCTTCAAATCGGCTCTGGTCAAGCTGGCATTGGTAAGATTTGCTTTTTTTAATTCTGCGCAGTCCACGATTGCCTCGTTTTTTATCACTAAACTATTGCTATGCAATTGACTGTCTAACCCGATTTAATCCTTCTAAACGTGATCCGCCATAGGTAAGGCCGATTATAAATACGCCGATTATAAATACACTGATCAGCGCTACTCCCATATAACTGACTGGTTTTATTTAATCCAAAAGCTGAAACCACTATCAAAGGCGATCATTGAGCCCACTGGGAGCTAGGCCAAGCTTGGCATGAAGTTGACTTGGGATAATTTAATCTGACTTAAATTAGCTTCAGCAAGCTAAAAGTTGCCCTATGACTAATATTGCTATTGCTGCAATTCCTGCGATCGACATTCATAGAAACCCATATAAGCCATGCACACCGATTCTGACGTTTGGAATTACCACCAGCTTGGTTGCGTCTCAGAGCAGTGGTAATTGGAAAAATCTAGTTATTAAGTCTATGAGCAAGGGCTGAAAGCAAAAGCCAACCCTGCATAACTAACAATTAGTAACTAATCTAGTTGGGCGATCGATCTTGCAATATAACTAGAATACATGAGACTGCTGGAGGAGCAATAAGTTTGCAATATTTTGCCTAGATCTAAATTAAGTTTTTATTCTTTTCCTACTATCTAGACCCGCCAAATATCTTAAGAAATAAGCAATTTGTAGCGATCGCAACCCTTGAGCAAGGTTACTTAGGCAATCTGATTTAAGCAGATTGGCAGGTTGTGAAACAGCGGCTATATGTGGGACTAAGAGCGATCGGGCATTTCATCTAAAATAAACTGCTAATAATTTTGCTAAGCCTGATTAATTTATTTAAGGATAGCTAAATGATTAAGCAATGATTAAAAAATAAGATATAAGCATCAATATAACTAACCAATAATTAGTAATAAAAGCAGTCTTGCCAGGTTATTTAGATACGCCATTGGGTTGCCTGGATTGTGCTTAATTATGTCTTACTTCAACTTTAATATTGCTGTACTCTGCCTCTTTCTTTATCTGCGATCATTATGTGATGCATTAGTCCATCCCGTTGAAATAGCTGAACCAGCATATTACTTGAATGGCAGCTAATTTCCCTTGGCATCTTGGTTTGCACCTGATTATGCCCTTTCCTGTTTTTTAGCAATAGCCCCAAAACAAAACCACAGCTAAATCCCGATGAATTATAATAGGGAGCCAGATTGGTTGTTCTACTTCACAATTAGACCGTATCTCTAGTTACACCAGATTAAAATTAAATCGCTAAAAATTAGATTAGTAATCTAGCAGCCTAAAAAATCAGCAATAGGGCTGTTACGAAGTTACTAAATATAGCTAGCTAGGATAGAAATTATGACCAAGGCGATTTTTAGGTTGATTATAAATCAAGCCTTGGCAAAGAGAGGGACAGACAAAATTGACGATCGGTAAAGTTTATTTAGTTGGCGCTGGACCAGGCGATCCCGGTTTGCTCACCATCAAGGCAAAAGGCATCCTCGAATTAAGCGATGTGGTGATTTATGATGCTCTGGTTAGCGATGCGATCTTAGTTTCCATTAATCCCCTGGCGGAGAAAATTAATGTTGGTAAGCGGCGGGGTAATCATTCCCTGTTGCAGTCGGAAATAACTGATTTGCTAATCGCTAAAGCAAAAGAACATGCGATCGTAACCAGGCTAAAGGGCGGCGATCCGTTTGTGTTTGGGCGCGGTGGCGAGGAAATGGCAGATCTGGTGGCCGCCGGGGTTTCTGTGGATGTGGTGCCAGGGGTTACGGCTGGGATTGCGGTGCCTGCCTATGCCGGGATTCCGGTTACCCATCGGGATTATGGCTCGTCGGTGGTGTTTGTGACTGGGCACGAGGCGGCGGGGAAATATCGCCCCAAGGTGAATTGGCGATCGCTGGCTCAGGCGGCAGAAACAATGGTTATCTATATGGGAATCTATAACCTGCCGTTTATTGTGGCGGAGTTATTAACGGCTGGACTAGAAGGAGATACGCCGATCGCGCTGATTCGCAATGGTACCCGACCCGACCAGGCCGAATTAATCAGTACCCTGGCTGAGGTGGTGGCTCAAGCGCAGGCGATCGAGTTTGCCCCCCCGGCAATTGCGATCGTGGGGCGGGTGGTTGATTTTAAACACGATTGTATGTGCTAATCAACTTTAGGTTTTGCTAAATTCAACATTTTCGTTGATGATCAAAAATTTGGTCTTGTAAATCTCCATTGGCCAGAAAAGTTATGCGATCGCAATGATCCGGCAACCTGCCGATCAAATTAGCAATCGAATTGACATAAGCTTAAAAAGCGAATTAGCCTAGGCCGAATGAAGTCGAAAAACGCCTTGATTGCAAGTATTGTAGGAACTATAGTTGTAGCAATATGTTGCTTTACACCTATATTAGTTTTATTCATTGGTTTGCTTGGCTGGGGGGCTTTTGCGGGATATCTTGACTACATCTTGCTACCTTTGCTTTTAGGTATGATTTTACTAACAACTTTTTCTTACATTCGATACAGACAACATTGCCGATTTTCGAGATAGCTTTGGGGAGCTTTAATATTATGTCTAACTGTTGCAATGGGGAAGTCGAAAGGCATCAAAATAACTGTCCCGTTGATGGTTCTAAAGGGAGCCCAGTACCTACTATTACCCTGAAGAGTTTATTAAAGCCCCTATCGCTTGAAAACCTTGAAGCTGAGCAGCCATACTTTTTCTGTGCTTCAACCAGTTGTCCAATTGTTTATTTTAATAAAAACGGTTCTCTTTTCAATCTGGAAAATCTAAAAGTGCCTGTCACCCTGAAGAGCGAATCGGCAGAAACACCTGTTTGCTATTGTTTTGGTTGGAGCCGCGATCGCATTAAACAAACTATTCAACAGACTGGAAAGGCAAACACTGTAGAAGAATTGATCTTGGCTCATATTAAGGCCAAACGCTGTGGCTGTGAGGTAAATAATCCTCAGGGGCGATGCTGTCTCAGTGATATTCGTAAAGTTGTAGAACAAGTTTGCCATAAATTAGCGGCTAGAGATTAAGTTGATTATTTTTGTCGAAAAATTATGAGCGCCCCACCCAACCCCCTGCATCGCATTCCGATCGCTGGCGATCTGCTGAAGTTTATTAGTTCGCAGCCAATTCCCGCCGCCGAAGAATCGATCCCATTGCGGGTGATGGTGCAGCTATTGGTATTTATCGGCATTGCCGCCACAGACCTAGCCGCCGGGATTAATAACAGTATTTGGGCGATTCCGCTCAGTGCGATCGGCGCATGGTGGGGTTGGCGGGCGAGGCATCAGCGCAACGTTTTGGTCAAGTTTTTTATTGCGATCGCCATGATCGTGATGCTGGTGGTTTTCCTTGGTGATCTGGTCAACCAGGCCGATGAACCCAGGTTGTTGCTGGCCAGACTCTTGATCCAGCTCCAGGTGCTACATAGCTTTGACCTGCCCCGGCGAAAAGATTTAGGCTATTCGATCGTGATTGGTTTGATTTTACTGGGGGTTGCCGCTACCCTCAGCCAAACTACGATCTTTGGCATCTGGCTGTTGCTGTTTTTGCTGGTGAGTGTGCCAGTGCTGATTTTGGATCATCGATCGCGTATTGGTGTCGCAGCAAGTAGCTTCAATCCCACCAAAATCGGGCTTTCACCCCAAACCACGATCGGCTTGTTGGTAACCAGCTTGGCTTTGGGAATGACCATTTTTGCCCTATTGCCTAGACTGCCAGGATTCCAACTCCGCACTTTCCCCGTTAGTGTGAATATAAATATTGATCGACAATTGCGTCCTGGCCAGATTATCCAACCAGGCAATAATAGTGGCTCGCAAACTGATGGTGATACTGGTGATTTGATCGGCGAAGGTGGTGAAGGTGGCGAGGAAGGCGATCAACCGATCTTACCACCATTGTTCTCGGAAGAGATTGATGAAGCGGGAGCCAATACCGAACCATTAGATATTGAGCCACAATTAGTGATGCGGGTGCGATCCCAAGCAGAACTATTCTGGCGAGTTATTTCCTATGATTACTATACTGGCACTGGTTGGCAAATTTCGCGGAATGAAGAAGAAGATATTCGCACCCTCCGCAGACTGGCCTTCGGTTATCAATTCTTTGTGCCCGTTGTGCAGGGTGTGCCAGTGCGACGAGAAACCACCAAGGATGTAATTCAAACCTATACGATCACTACGGAAGAGTTCCCTAATCTGGTGCCAGCCGCTTCTACCCCCTACCGCCTGTTCTTCCCCAGTGAAGAAATTGACTTGGATGCAGAAGGGAACCTGAGAGCACCGGGATTATTGCCATTAGACTTAACCTATACAGTAATCTCATCTGCGCCAATCCGCGATCGCACTGCCCTAGCTGCTGCTCCGCAAGATTACCCAAATTCAATTCGTAAACATTACCTGCAATTGCCGGAAGATGCGAATGAAGTGGCATTACTTAAGCAGGCGGCCACTGATTTACTCGCCGATGCCACAACCCCTGCTGGTAATCGAATGGAGCTTGATAATCCCTATAATCAAGCATTGTGGTTAACCCAGAGCCTGAAGCAGAAATATCGCTTGCAGAACTTTATCTATTTCCCTGGGATTGGCTCTACGGCAAGTCAATTCCTCAATCAAGGTGGTGGCCAACCCAGTCATTTCCTTTCAACCTTGATTATGCTACTGCGAGCCCAGGGGATTCCAGCCAGATACACAGTGGGATTTGCGCCCGGTGATTTCAATGTCTTTACTGGCTTGTATGAAGTAGAGAATGTGGATGCGATGGCAGTGGTGGAAGTGTACTTCCCCGAATATGGGTGGATTGCCTTCGATCCTGTTCCCGGTAGGCCGTTGTTTCCTCCTTCGGTTGAGGTTTCCCAAACCTTTAGTGTTCTGCGCCAGTTCTGGAATTGGATTGCTGGTTTCTTACCCTCGCCAGTTACCCAGTTCATTTCCGTCGTATTCGCTAACCTGACCCAGTTTATTAGCGCCAAACTAGCTGGATTCGTGAATTGGCTAGGAAGAATGGGCTGGTTTGGTTTTATTCTCAGTGTTGCGATGTTCTTCGGCTTTGGCATTCTGGGTTGGTCAATGTTGCAGCTTTGGCAATGGTGGCGGAGACGATCGCGCTTACAACGTTTAGACCCTGCTCAGCGTATTTACCAGTTGATGCTGCAGTGGCTAGAAGAACAGGGCATACCTAAATCTGCTAGCCAGACTCCAGCTGAATATGCTGCATATGTAAAGCAACGGGTTTCCAATCCTCAGGCGCAGAGAATAGAGACCCTAACCAAAGCCTATCAGGATTGGCATTATGGCGATCGCCCGGCCGAATTAAATCAACTTAAAGCTTTGCTCAGTCAATTGCGTAGCAATAAGGCGCTGGAGCCTAGCTAACCTAAATTAATACTAACCGCGCTGGTGTTTCCTGCCCATGTACCAACGAATCACCAGCTTTTCCATCTCCACCCAGACCAACACCAACATGCTAAACCCAAAACAGACGGCTAGTTCTGTGCCAGTGAGGGGTTGAGTCCCAAAAAACACTTGCAATGGTTTTACATAAAGCAATGCTAGCTGCAACGCCGTGGTGCAAATTACGGCTGCCAGTAGGAAGGGATTACTAAATAGATTCAGTTCGATCAACAGGCGATGATCCGATCGCGCCGACATCGCATGTCCCATCTGGGCAATGCAGAGGGTGGTAAACACCATGCTTTTCCAATGCTCAGGCATAAATATGGTATCGCTATTACTATAGGCGATCTGCATTAGAATTATGGTGAGGAGGCCAAAAATGATCCCAATCCGAATAATATAGGCTCCCAAGCCACGGGCAAAGATGCTCTCCGTAGGGCTATAGGGCGATCGCCGCATAATATCTGGTTCGGCGGGTTCAACAGCTAGCGCCAGGGCAGGCACACCATCGGTAACCAGATTCATCCATAAAATTTGGAGCGGCGTGAGTGGAACTTCTGGCAAGCCCAGGAATGGTGAGGCGGCAATGGTTAACACCTCACCCACATTACTGCCCAGAATATATTTAATAAAGCGGCGAATGTTGGTGTAGACCACCCGCCCTTCTTCGGTGGCGGCAACGATCGTGGCGAAGTTGTCATCCAGTAGAATCATCTCACTGGCTTCTTTGGAAACATCTGTACCAGTAATGCCCATGGCAATGCCAATATTAGCTTGCTTGAGGGCAGGTGCATCATTAACACCATCACCAGTCATGGCGACAAATTCTTTGCCCCGTTGCAGCGATCGCACAATCCGCAGTTTATGCTCTGGCGAGACTCTGGCATAGACACTAACCCGGCGTACTACTTGGTCTAGTTCGGAGTCGGGAATCTTCTCTAGCTCTGCACCGGACATTGATTGGGTACTGGGGTTAGCGATACCAAGATCCTTGGCGATCGACATGGCGGTAAGCTGATGATCGCCTGTGATCATAATTGGCCGAATTCCGGCGATCTTACAGGTATGAACAGCATCAGCCACTTCCAAGCGGGGTGCATCTCTCATGCCCACCAACCCCAGCCAGACTAGGTTTTGTTCGATTACTTCAGTTGCCTGAGCCGACTCATGGAACTGCTCAGCCGGATCAACTATTTCTTTCTGGGCAAACCCCAGCACCCTTATTCCAGCTTGGGCCAGGGTTTCATTTTGGCTTAAAATATTCTGGCGGTGTCTTGCCGTAATCTCGCTAATTTCATGATCGAGGAAGATCCGATCGCATTTTTCCAGTAATAGCTCCGGTGAACCTTTACTATAGACAATTTGACTTTGATTGCTCTGGCAAACCACGCTCATGCGTTTACGTTCCGCTGAAAATGGCACTTCCGCTTGACGCGGTAATTTAGCCTCTAGAGCAGTTTGCTCAAATTCCGCCTTGGCCGCCAGAGTTAATAGGGCTCCTTCGGTGGGATCGCCCACAACTCCCCAATGGCCACTTTCATCCTGTTGTAAATGGGCATCATTACATAGCACGCAGGCGGTCAGGAGCGATCGCAATTCCAAACAATCATCAATGGTTATATTTAGGCTTAGTTGATCGTCGCTATTGCGGGTGAAGGTAAATTCCCCTGTTGGTACATAGCCGCTCCCACTGACTTGGATCATATAGGAAGGAGTATAAAGAGTTTCTACCACCATTTTATTCTGGGTCAGGGTGCCAGTTTTGTCGGAGCAAATCGTGGTAACTGAGCCCAGGGTTTCAACGGCAGGTAGCTTACGAATCAGGGCATGGCGTTTGACCATGCGTTGAGTGCCGATCGCCAGGGTGACGGTGATTACGGCGGGTAAACCTTCTGGGACTACTGCCACCGCCATACTCAGAGAAGTTTCTAAGAGGCTGAGGAACTCACCACCGCGCAACAGGCCAATTCCCACCACCAGTAAAACTAGAGAGAGAGAGCCATATACCAGCACATTCCCCAATTGATTCATCCGCAATTGCAGGGGAGTGGGCTCATTTTCTACGGACTGCAACATGGAGGCCACTTTACCCAATTCCGTTTTCATGGCCGTGGCGGTGACCACAAATTTGCCTCGCCCTTGAATTACCTCTGTGCCCTGAAACACCATGTTTTGGCGATCGCCGATCGCTTCGTCAGTGGCGCAAACCTGGGTTGCAGATTTATGTACGGCTTGGGCTTCTCCAGTCAAAGCCGCTTCACGCACCCGCAAATTAAAAGCTTCTAATAACCTGCCATCGGCCGAGATTTGTACTCCGGTTTCAATAAATACAATATCGCCGGGGACTAATTCCTTGGCAGAAATTTCTCGGATCTGACCCGCCCGCATTACGCGTACATTGGGTGCTGAGAGCTTTTTGAGAGCCGCCAGGGCTTCTTCAGCGCGACTTTCTTGGACATAGCCAAGGATGCCATTCAGGATTACAATTACGGCGATCGCAATCGCATCTTTGGGAAACTCTCCTTCATGCAGCGAGATGCCAGCGGAAATCACCGCCACTGACATTAGCATGATCAGCATGATGTTAGTAAATTGGTCTAATAATATACTGAATTTGCTGCGTAGTGACTTGCCCTGGATTTCGTTTTTGCCATAGCTAGCCTGCCGATCGCTTATCTGCTCTTGTTCTAGACCGATCGACTGGTCAACGTCCAATTGCCTCAGTGCATCCTGCCAATCAACAGTATGCCAATCCTTGGATGGAAGGGGAGATGCCATGCTTTACTTCATGATTATGTTGTAGGGAGGATATCAATTAATCAGCTTTAAGTTAATCCCCACTATTGATTGTACGGCGATCGGTAGCGACAATGCTGAATCTAAGGCGCTCTCTACGAATGGGCGATTAATGTTTTTAAGCGAAAATACTCAATCCGGGCTATGTTTAAATTGCTAATGGAGGTCAAGTTTAGATTAAATACCCTTCATCAGTAGTGCGATCGCAGTAAGGATTTTTAGCCAAATAATCTTTAACTAGCCTTGAGTCTATGGCCAATAAATCTTGCATGTGCAGGACTTCACAAATTAGACCGAGCCGATCGCCTCACCGGTTTGGGCATGAAACCAATGCAACTTATCGATCGCCAGGCTAAGGGTAATTTCCTCTCCATCCCAGGTTTGTTCCACCGGCAGCAGCGCTCTGATTATATGCTCTGAATTATTTGCACCCTGTACATTCACACTGAGCAAATTACTCATACCTAAATTTTCCACTAGAAAAATACGGCCTTGCACCTTAACCGAATTATTTGTCTCACCAGTAGACTCAGCGGCATGATCACTAGAACTGGCGATCGATACATGTTCTGGGCGTATCCCCAGGTCTATTTCCGGTGGTGGGGCAAAGCCACCCGGCAACGGGATCTTCACATCTCCTAACAAGGCGCGATCGCCCTCGCAATTCAGGGTAAACAAATTCATCTGCGGACTGCCAATAAACCCGGCCACAAAGCGATTGGCAGGATGGGCATAGATATTGGGGGGGGCATCAAGCTGCTGCAAAATACCATCATTGAGCACTGCCACTCGGCTAGAAAGGGTCATGGCTTCCACCTGATCGTGGGTGACATATACTACCGGAGCATTTTGTTTGGCAAAAATCTGCTTGAGATCGGCGCGGACTTGCTCACGCAACAGGGCATCCAAATTACTTAGTGGTTCATCTAGCAAAAATACATCCGGGTTCCGCACCAGGGCTCGCCCCAAGGCCACCCGCTGTCTTTGGCCACCGGAAAGCTTACCTGGTTTACGGTCTAATAGCTTTTCTAACCCTAATAACTTGGCGGTATCTTCAACCCGCTGTTTGATCTCTGATGTATTAATCTTGCGTAGTTTCAAACTCGAAGCCATATTGTCAAACACATTCATATGCGGATAGAGCGCATAGCTTTGAAATACCATCGCAATGTTTCGATCGCCTGCGCCCACATTTGTCACCGGTTGATCGCCAATCCGCACTTCGCCGCGCGTGGGTTGCTCCAGGCCAGAGATTAAGCGCAGGATAGTTGATTTTCCACAACCGGATGGTCCCACCAGGGTCAGGAACTCATTATCGGCAACGGTGAGGCTGAGATCCTTAACTGGAATAGTTTTGGGGTCGTAGGTTTTATTTAAATTAATCAGTTCTAGTTTAGCCATAACTATGATGGGTTTATTTAATGGATTTATTTATAAGCATCTTTTGAGCAATGCTTGGCAGTAAGTAAGTTTGCAGTGGTTTGGTTTGTTCTTAATTTATAGTCGTGATTTATAGTCATTAAAGATTTAAGGAGATTTTAAATCGATCGCGTTTGCAGAGCGCCGGTTTAGCCCTTGACTGCCCCCGCCGTTAGCCCTTGCACAATCTTGCGCTGGAAGAATAACACAATCAGCACCAGAGGCACAGTTCCCAAAACAGTTGCGGCCGCCATTGCGCCATAGGGGATTTCCAGAGCCGTCGCGCCACCAAGCTGCACCGCTGCCACCGGAATTGTTTTCATGCTTTCGCGGGTAATGAATGTCAATGCAAAAATAAACTCATTCCAGGCAAAAATAAATGCCAGAATCCCGGTGGTCACCAGGGCGGGCAATGTCATGGGCAATACAATCTGCCACAGCATTTGCACCGTGTTATAGCCATCGATCTTGGCGGAGTCTTCTAAGTCCTTGGGCAATTGCTCAAAAAAGCTGCGCAGCACCAGGATCGTCAGCGGCAAGTTGATCGCCGTATAGGGAATAATCAGCGCCAGGTAGGTATTGGCAAGGCCAAAAAATTGCACCACCTCCAGCAAACCCAGAAACAGCAAAATGTAGGGAAACAGGGTCACCACCAGCACCAAAGCCAAAATAATTTGCTCGCCTTTGAGCTTCAATCGCGCCAGGGCATAGGCTGCCGGAGCCCCTAACCCCAAGCAAAGCAGGGTGGAAACGATCGCCACAAAGGCACTATTGAGCATATAGACCCAAAATGGACGACGGGCAAACAGTTCAGCGTAGTGATCGAGGGTGTATTGGGTGGGGAAATAGACGTTTGGTACGGCAATGATGTCTTTATTGACTTTGACGGAGGTCAAAAATTGCCACAGGATTGGCCCCAGGCTAAAGGCAGCGATCGCCACGATCATGATCCAAAAAAGAATCGATCGCAATGAGATCGGGTTTTGGGTTGTAGATGTGCCAGGTGGATTAGTTGTCGCCATGAGCTTTTAACTGATTTTGATATTTTGATATTTTGAGTGTATGAGCCGGTAGCCCTATATCGGTAAAGATTCTTGGCCGTAGGATCGAGATTGCTTTAAGAATTTTTGCTTCCATATCACTATCACTACAGATTGCTTTACCACTAATTGCCTTTTAATAGTCTTTACCCAAGGGTGCGGGCATTGAGTTGCCTGCGGATCAAAAAGGCGATCGCCACCACCGCAATCAAAATCAAAAACGTGACCACCACCAAGGCAGCGCCATAGCCAAAATCCAGATAGCGCATCACCGTGGCGTAAATATATAGTGATACCATTTCCGTCGCGCCAGCAGGCCCGCCAGCCGTCATCACCTGCACCAGATCGAACACACCAAAGGATTGGGCAAAGCGGAACAGCAGCGCGATCAAAATCACGGGCATTAGCAACGGCAATGTAATCTGCTGAAAGCTCTGCCAGGGTGTAGCACCATCAATTTTGTGGGCTTCATACAAATCCTCGGAGATCGATTGCAATCCAGCCAGCAGCAAGATCGCCATGAACGAAGTGGTTTTCCAAACATCCGCCGCGATCGTGGCAATCATGGCCAGGGTAGGATCACCCAGCCAGTTCACGCCAGTTGTAATCAAGCCCAGGCGCAGTAAGATATCGTTGAGCACACCATATTGATCATTAAAGATCCAAGTCCAGGTTAGAGCTATTAATGCAGTTGGCAGCGCCCAGGGAATAATCGCAATCGTGCGCAGTGCGCCGCGCCCCTTGAAGGATTGGTTTAAAACCAAAGCAATAATCATGCCCAGAACCAGTTCAAGGGTGATCGCTACCACCGTAAAGATCGAAGTATTGGCGATCGTTTGCCAGAACCTACCATCTAGTGCCATGCGTTGATAGTTGCGCAAGCCAGAAAACACAGGCTCCAGGTTTGTACCCAGGTTCTCGGTAAACAGGCTGAGCCAGAAGGCACGCAGGATCGGATAGGCAAACACCAACGCCAAAACCAACATGGCGGGGATTAATAAAATCCAGCCGGTGCGCTGCTCTCTGCTGCGGAGGGTGTCTTGGGTCATGGCGATTTCTATTTATTTTATTTTATTCAAGATGGATTAAATTAAGTCGCAACTAGGTTTCCAGTAGCGATCGCGTTTCCCTGGCCGCTGTCTGCAATGCCTGCTCTGGACTAAGTCGGCCTGTAATCGCAGAACTCAAATAGCGTTGCAAAATATCGGAAGCCTGGGCATATTGGGCGATCGGTGGTCGTAATACTGCCTTCTGGACAATGCCCAACAATTCGGGATAGTGGCTATATTTACTCACAATGTCGGGGTCATTAAACAAAGCAGCCCGACTGGGCACATAGCCCCACTTCAGCACAAATTTTTTCTGTGCCTCCGCACTGGCAAAATATTCAATTACCCGCCAGGCTTCCTCAGGATGCTTGGTAGTTTTGGCAATACCAAAGCCCCAGCCCCCCTGACAAGCACCGCTATTCTGGCCGGGGGCATGAACCATTGGTTTGATCGCAATTTTGCCCTGAACTGGTGAATCATCACCATTGGCCAAGCTCCAGGCATAGGGCCAGTTCCGCATAAATACTGCTTCTCCTGCTTGGAACGGGCGGCGCACCTCTTCTTCTTGATAGGTGGTGACCCCAGGTGGCGAGACTTCTTCGTTGATCGTACTGGTGAGAAATTCGAGGGCAGCGATCGCCTCAGGTGAATCCAGTCCTACTTCCTTGGTGGCTGGATCTACCCAAAAGCCACCAGAGCCTTCCAGCACTTCCACAAACATAGCTGGCAAGCCTTCATACTGTTTGCCCTGCCACAGGTAGCCCCAGGGCACATCCGTAGTAGCCTGAATTTGCTTGCTGATTTTAATTAACTCAGCATAGGTCTCCGGTGGCTCAAATCCCGCTTGTTCTAACAGGTCTTGGCGGTAATAGAGCATTCCGGCATCGGAGCGAAATGGCATGCGGTATAGCTTGCCCTGATAACTGCCACCATTGACATCGCCAGTTAGGAAATTTGCTAACTCCGCTTCACTAACGCGGGGCGATAAATCCTCTAACCACCCGGCAGCAGCAAACTTAGGTGTCCAGACGATATCCATAAACACCAGATCGTAGGGTGAATCCCCCAGCAAAAACGAGGAAGTATAAAGGTCTTCCACATAATTAGAAGCATTGGGAGACTCGATCAGGTTTAAATGAATATCGGGGTTTTGGGCTTCAAAGTCAGCCACGATCCCAGATTCGATCATCTGCTGTACTTCGATCGCCTGGATCAATACGCTTATTTCGACTTTTTGTTGCGAAAAAACCGCGATCGCTATTGCCAACATGACGATCGTGGTGCCAATAAAAACACTAAAGATCCGCGATCTTTTTCTAACTAGCCATTGCCCCCAACTTTTTAGGCTTAGGAAAGGCTTGGCCACTTTTAGACTAAACATGGTTTCTCACAATGGTTTTCTTAAAATAGTTTAAGTTAGTTTAAGTATGTGCGCTGACCCACTAAATATCTAAATATCTAAATATCTAAATATCTAAATATATTAATCATGGTTTAAATTAAGCTAATCACTAAGAGCGATCGCCAGATCTATTATTAAACTGCCTATTTAAATATATTGATCCAATCTAGGCAGAGTTTTGCAAAATTGCAAATTTATACAACCTTTGTTAATAAATAGATACATCCAGTTTTTGTGATTACCTTGTAGTTGTGATGTATAGCCAGAACCTTGGTTTTATTCGATAATCTAGTTCCAGGAATTCCTAGAACAGTGTTGGGAGCAACCTTGGCAAGGGGACAAATGGCTTGATTGGATCGCAAGCATTGAGATATCTAGGGTATAACCTGGGGCAATTTCATGAGAGCTCTTTGACAAAAATAACGATCGCTTGGAGGTAACTGCTGGCAGCTATATCGATCTTACAAAATACTACACTTGAAAAAAACATTAGTATTTACAAGTCCTGATTAGATCGGCATTGGTAAATTTTTGTGGTTGCCTAAACCAACCCTCGGCTGCTATGTAATCCAGGCGATCGGGTAGTGTTATAACGTTAGTTCCATAAAAAACATCGCTAGCGAAGCAATAGAGCCTTCAGGCGATCGCCAATGACGACAGGTTAGAGCCGATCAGGATTTGTCGAGCTAACATTGTTATAGGTATATATTGATGTGTTAGGGCGATCGTCACGATTGATTCACGAGGTGATTGACCAATGAAAACAATTCGGAAAATCACTGCCGGGATATTTTTAACGATTGGGTTTATGTTTCTGCTCAATGGGGCAGCAGAAATATTTGATCCCAATAGTGATGCCAAGAAAAGTTCAAATATTTTTGTGGGTAGCCTAATGCTAGGGGTGCCCGCTACGGCGATCGGTGGCTACATGGTGATCGGGCTGCGGTCAGATCATCGCAAGGCACTAGCGGCAGCGCAAGCATTAACCCAAGCGCGAATACAAAAGGATCTAGAATGGCTCTTTTTGGAAATGGTGGAAGAGAATAATGGCAAAATTGCCGCAATTCAGTTTGCCATGCTGGCGGATTTGAGCTACGAAGAGGCTAAAGCATTTTTAGATCAACGAGCGATTAAGCTAAATGCAAATTTCAGCGTAGATGAGAATGGGCGCATCTTCTATGAATTTCATCTATAGAGTCTTTTTGCTTTGCATATGCCAGAGACGGTAATATCAAGTCCCCCTAGATTACCCATACAAGTAACCCAGTAAGAGCAATAGTTACATATATTTTGAGGGCATTTGACCGGATTTGATATTTTGATATTAGGATCGCCAATAAATAACCAATCAATAAGCAGATTACCCGTAGTTATGGCTGGTTCTAATTTATTAGTCCACTTTATTAGTTCACGGCACAATTAAATGATTAGAGCCCTTGCAAAAGCCCAAACTTGTAGCAAGATAATAATAATCACTCACTCTGTGAACATGTATGCAAGAACTCGATTTTAGTTTGCAACTTAGCCAACTAGATAAATTAGAAAGTTGCGGCAAGTTAAATCAACCTAATAAGGCCATTTCCAATCCACAATTTCCGGCATATCTACCCCATACTTGCGAGCATAGTTACTGCATTGAATTTGCATATCCTTAAACTTTTCCTTGGCATGGGCTCCGGCGACCTTCAGTTGAGGCACCCGATCGATTACGTCCATGGCAATGCTAAACCGATCGACCTGATTGGTGATCGCCAACTCCAGGGGGGTATTGATATTGCCCTTTTCCTTGTAACCACGCACATGCATATTGTTGTGGTTAGTACGGCGATAGGCCAATTTATGAATTAGCCAGGGATAGCCGTGGAAGTTGAAGATAATTGGTTTATCAATGGTGAACAAACTATCAAAGTCCCGATCGCTTAGCCCGTGGGGGTGCTCAGTTTCCGGTTGCAACTTGAATAAATCCACCACATTAATAAACCGGATCTTGAGATCACGGAAATATTCCCTTAGCAGTGCATTCGCAGCCAGCGCCTCTGAAGTGGGAATATCGCCACAACCAACCAGCACCACATCTGGTTCACTGCCCTGGTCATTGCTAGCCCAATCCCAGATGCCCAAACCTTTCGTACAGTGGTTGATCGCTGCGTCCATATCCATATATTGCAAATGCATTTGCTTGTCAGAGACAATCACATTCACATAATCCTTACTGCGGAGGCAATGGTCAGCGACCGACAGCAAGGTATTCACATCCGGTGGCAAATAGATCCGGGTTACCTCTGGGCTTTTGTTGGTGACCACGTCCAGGAAGCCAGGGTCTTGGTGCGTAAAGCCGTTGTGATCCTGCCGCCACACCGTAGAAGTAATCAACAGATTCAAGGAAGGAATTGGCGATCGCCATGACATCTCAGAGGCCTTCTCGATCCACTTGGCATGTTGATTCACCATCGAATCGATCACATGTACAAAAGCTTCATAGGTGGAAAAGAAACCATGCCGCCCGGTTAAAATATAGCCTTCGACCCAGCCTTCTAAGGTATGCTCACTCAGCATTTCCATCACGCGGCCATCGGGAGCTAGCTCGCCACCATCGGCATCTTCGGGCAAATATTCCGCCAGCCAGGTTTTTTTGGAAACTTCATAAATCGCGGCAAGCCGGTTTGAAGTGGTCTCATCCGGCCCAAACACCCGGAAGTTGTCCATATTGTTTTTCATCACATCGCGCAGGAAGACCCCCAGTGGCTTGGTATTCTCCGCCTCAAACTGGGCTGGCTTATCGATCGCCAAGCCATATTCCCTGAAATTGGGCATCCGCAAATCACGACAGAGTAAACCACCGTTGGTGTGGGGATTTGCCCCCATGCGGCGATCGCCTATGGGCGAAAGGGCTTTGAGTTCAGGTAAGAAAGTCCCATCGGCATCAAATAATTCCTGTGGTTTGTAACTATGCATCCAATCTTCTAGTAGCTTCAAATGCTGAGGATTTTTGGCCACATCACCCATTGGCACCTGGTGCGATCGCCAGAATCCCTCTAGCTTATGGCCATCTACTTCGCTGGGCGCAGTCCAACCCTTGGGGGTGCGAAACACAATCATCGGAAAGCGCTGGAATTTGGCCACACCACTACTGCGAGCTTCTTGCTGAATATGCTTAATTTCCTCGACACAGCGATCGAGGGTAGCGGCCAGGGCTTGATGCATTGTTTCTGGATCGGAACCTTCCACAAAATAAGGCTGATAACCATAGCCCATAAACAAATGTTCCAGGTCTTCATGACTGATCCGTGCCAGGATAGTTGGATTGTTAATCTTATAACCATTCAGGTGCAGGATCGGCAGCACTGCCCCATCAGTAATTGGATTCAGGAACTTATTGGAATGCCATGCGGTGGCCAGGGGGCCAGTTTCGGACTCGCCATCACCAACTACCACCACAGAAATCAGATCAGGATTATCTAACACGGTGCCAAAGGCATGGGAAACGCTATAGCCCAGTTCACCACCCTCATGGATCGATCCAGGGGTTTCGGGGGTACAATGGCTGCCGATCCCACCGGGGAATGAGAACTGCTTGAAAAATTTACGCATTCCCTCGGCATCTTCACTCATATCTGGGAAGACTTCCGAGTAAGTACCTTCTAGGTAAATTGGTGCTAATACCCCTGGTGCGCCATGGCCTGGACCAGATAGATAAATCATATCCAGATCATATTTTTTGATAATCCGGTTCAAATGCACCCAAATAAACGATTGACCAGGGCTCGATCCCCAGTGGCCTAGCAATCGCTTTTTGATCTGATCTACGGCCAGAGGTTCTCGCAATAGGGGATTCTCGCGCAGATAGAGCATTCCCAGAATCAAATAGCAGCAAGCTCGCCAATAGGCATCCATTTTAGCTATCTCGTCGGTGCTGAGGGGAGTTCCCGTAGCGGTCGATCGCGCTTTCCCAAATGCACTAATACTTCTCTGGGCGGAGTTTGTGTCGGAGGATACAACCATAACCTTATTTCCAATTCAGCATCAGTCCATACAGTTCCATTACTAACAGACTTCTTCTGATGACTCTGACTTCTTAAGTATTTCTTTCTACTAATTTTTGTGAGTGGATTGGCCGCTATAAAGCTATTTCTGGGCTTTGAATTGTAAGTTTACTTGCCCTCCCAATCAAGATCTAATACACATCTAATACACAAGCAATTAGGTTGGTTAAGTTAATTCAGCTAACCACTGGTGTAATAGTCTCTGGTTCCTTTAGCCCGAATTGCCTCACCAATCCGATCGAGGGCATGGACATAGGCAGCGGTTCGCATCGGGATTCCCTTGCTTTCGGCGATCGCCCAAATGCTCTCTGTTTCGCGCACCATTCGTTCCTTTAAGCGCGAATTCACCTCATCCAGGCTCCAATACAAGCCACTGCGGTTTTGTACCCATTCAAAATAACTCACCGTTACCCCACCCGCATTGACCAGAATATCTGGGAACACGCGAATACCTCGCTTATTTAAAATCTGATCTGCTTCCGGCGTAGTTGGGCCATTGGCAACTTCAAAGATAAACCTGGCCTGGATTCTGTCTGCATTATGAATCGTAATTTGATTTTCCAGGGCAGCAGGCACCAGGATATCCACATCCAGTTCCAGCAATTCCTCATTTGTAATTACGGAATGTTCTACCACATTGCAAACACTGCCTTCGCAATAAACCGGTTGCAATGATTGCGATTTACTGCCATTGGCCACCTGCCCCGAATTTGCCTGTTTATATTTAATAATGCTGGGAATGTCTAGCCCCATCCGTGAAAAAATGCCGCCTTTGGAATCGCTTACCGCCACGACCCGATAGCCCAGTTCACACATCAATCGCGCCAGGGTTGAACCCACATTCCCGAAACCCTGGATCGCCACGGTAGTGTCACCACGCAGGGGCTTGAAGCGGGGCATAATTGTCTCGATCGTGGCCATTGCGCCAGTTCCGGTTGCCGTATCCCGCCCTAATGATCCCCCCATTGAGATTGGCTTACCAGTAACCACCGCACGGGTGATCTGCCGTTTGATGATGCTATATTGATCCATCATCCAGCCCATAATCATCTGGTTGGTATACATATCAGGTGCAGGGATATCTACGTCGGGGCCAATGAAATCAGCGATCGCATCGATATAACCCCGACTTAAGCGCTCTAGCTCCAGCCTGGACAAGCTTTTGGGGTTCAAGGCAATCCCCCCTTTTGCGCCCCCAAAGGGAATATCCAGGGCAGCGCATTTAAAGGTCATCCAGAACGCCAGGGACTTAACCTCATCCATCGATACATTCTCGTGATACCTAACTCCGCCCTTGGTGGGGCCTCTGGTATTTTCATAGCGCACCCGATAGCCTTGGAAAATTTCTAGTGAGCCATCATCCATCCGCACTGGAATCGACACCTGGAGGCTATGTTTAGGATATTTAAGATGTTCTACCACGTCCTCTGGAATGGAAACATAGTTAAGTGCTTCTTCAAGACGCTGGGTTGCTTCAGAAAAAAGTGATTCGGTCATTGCTCTTGCCTTGGGATGTGCTCCCTGGTTAATGCTGCGATCGCCCTATAAACTTAGATTCCTTGCCTAAATATTTGAATTACTAATGTTTAAATTACTAACGGCTGAGATTATGATCTTCGCGCTGCAAAGTTGAACTTTTATCATTGTTCTATTGATGCCTGGGTTCTATTCATTCCTAGTTGGCAAAGAAACTTAGTGGGACTGAAATTGCTCTCTATTACTAGTATTGACCAGAGCTTGATTAGGCCGCCGGATTTGTTCTTTAAAGTTCTTGATTTTTAACCAAATGCCATGAAACCGTGAAAAGCAAAGTATAAACCAAATAAAAACACGGGAAACTAGGTTGTATTAAAAAAATATCAAAATAATCAAAAAACATAGCCCGAAGGTCTATTTGCTTGGACTTCAGGCTCGTTGCTACGATCGCCACTGCCTTGTTTGCCATCTGTGATTAGCCTCAGCTCAATGCATCCCTGTATTTAGTTTTTATAATTGCTGATAATTGCTGTCCCAAATTTGGCTTGGTGCAGTAGTTTACTAATTAGGCTAACCTAATATACAACTATGGCTAGGTGATTGAATTTATTGATTTGAATTTTCCACATCTTCACATCTTAAGATCAAAGCGGATTAGGATCATAAATTAGGGCAATAATTAAGAGGGAGGATCAGGAGTTCAGCGGTTGAGCCATGCACCGCGTTAGGGTATTAATTTAAGGGTATTAATTTAAGGGTATTAAATTTAGATAGTTCATTTAATTTCATCAATGCTGCAAGAATCCTATCCCAAGTCTGCCAAGCCGATCGATCCCATCCAGGATGATGAAGAGGAAGAATATGATGAGTTTGACTATGCCTACAATGAACCAGGCTCATTACCAGGCACTCTGATAATTGACGAAGATGCCACCGTCCCCAATATTTTCTTGATCGACTACCATGCGGACAACGTGACCGGTATGCAGTTGCTACATCCAGAAGATTGCACCCCCTATTTGGAATCAGAATCCGTCTCCTGGGTTGATGTGCAGGGCTTGGGCTCGGAGGATGTGTTGCAACGGATTGGGCAAGTATTTAAAATCCATCCCCTGATTTTAGAGGATGTGGTGAATATTCCCCAGCGCCCAAAGGTCGAAGAATATGACGATCGGCTATTAATTATTACCCACATGGTTACGCCCAAGAATGATGGGATTGGGTTTATTAGTGAGCAGGTTAGCTTTGTGCTGGGCAAGAATTATTTGCTGACTGTGCAAGAAGAACCAGAGCATGACACCTTTGAGGTGGTGCGGGAGCGGATTCATCGCAACAAAGGTAGCATCCGCAACCAAAGAGCCGATTACCTCTCCTACTGTCTGATCGATACGATTATTGATGGCTTTTTCCCGGTGCTAGAAGACTATGGCGAACGCCTCGAAGATTTGCAGGATGCGGTGTTAGCCAATCCCAGCAGCCAGAGTATTGATGCGATTTTGCGGATTCGGCGCGAATTATTGTTATTACGGCGGGCGATCTGGCCCCAGCGAGAGGCAATCAAGCTTTTGATCCGGGATGATAGTACCTTGCTGAGCGATTCAGTGCGGGTCTACTTCAGCGATTGCTATGACCATGTGGTACAGGTGATCGATATGCTAGAAACCTATCGTGAATTGGCTTCCAGCTTAATGGATGTCTATTTATCTTCGATTAGTATGCGTACTAATGAGGTCATGCAGGTGCTAACGGTTATTTCTGTGATTTTCATGCCGTTAACATTTATTGCCGGTGTGTATGGCATGAATTTTAATCCCCAGGTTTCTCCCTGGAATATGCCAGAGCTAGAATGGTCCTATGGTTATGTGACGTGTTGGGCATTGATGATCGTTACGGCGGGGACAATGATTATATATTTTTGGCGCAAAGGCTGGTTGGGAAAAACTCGCATCGCCAAAACAGGTCGATCGTAAATATAAATGTAGATATAAATACGGGTATGATTATATGGATATAGGGACACCAATGTGTTAGCTCGGTTGTAGATATTGTTTGATTGGGGTTAATGCATTTTTGACGTTTAAATGCCTCTGACCGGGACATGGCACAAACAAGGATTCCAACCGCAGTAATTCAGCACAATTTGAAAATTCAAAAAACAATTGTTTGATCGGCTTTAAGTTAGAGCTTTATTGTTGCTCGTTTTTATTTAAATTAAAGCCTGGGTCAAATTATTTGTAAGTCTTTTTTGTATATCCAATTTGTATATCCAAGTTGAAATTGCTTAATCTGCCTGGTTAGGCTTGCGCTTGATTGCGATCGTGCCTGGGAAACTTTTACTGGTGCTTAGATTGATTTTTTATTGGGCTAAGCGCTGACCAGCTTTTGTATTCTTTCCCTGAATTATTTCTATGCCATCCATACTACTCATACTACTAGGTGTGCCAGATTTATGCCTCAGGGTAAATATGGCAAGATAAGTTTATGCATTCTGAGCTAACTGCTTAGCAAGTTGTATCTATGTCCGCAGATTCCTTGATCCCCCTAGCTGAGATAGTTGATGCCTCGCCACTGGTATTGATGCCAGACCTAATGGCGAGTGAAGCGATCGCGCAGATGCAATTCGGCAAATATGCTTACGCCGTAATTATTAATGTCGATATTAATGCTAAGCAAGAGGCTCCCAAGCCATTTGTTGGGGGCAGTTTTGGCGCGACCTGGCATATGGATCAAATTATGGGCTATGTATGCGATCAGCACATCGTAAAAGCGATCGCCCAGCATCTTCCCCTTGCTCAAACACCGATCGCAGCATTAGTTCCTGCAGAAGTTCTGATCCTTGATGCAAGTCAAACCTATAATCCAGCAGCATTAGCCAACCAGTTAGCATCATCGGGGATCGCCCTGGTTTGTAATGAACAGCATTTTCTGGGTGTGATTACATCAACGCAACTGATGATGGCAGTTGGTCATACAGCTAGTAATACAGCTAGTAAAGTTGATAACACCAGTAACACCAGTAACACCAAGAGCTTCAATCAATCATCTCCTCACTTAGTTACTCTCCCTAGCGAACCATCTTCTAGCTCAGCGCCCAAGTTGACATCTGAGCCAGCAGCAGTGAGTGAATCTGGCGATCGGGGCAACCCAGCCACAGGCAATATAGAAGCAGAATTACAACCGCTACCTGAGCTAGAGCCGATCCTTGCTCCGAATAACTCTTGCAATCAACCCTGGTATCAATATATTGCCGAAACGTCTTCTGAAGGGATCTGGATTATTGATAGTGATTTAGTAATTAATTTTGTCAACCAAAAGCTTTGTCAAACCCTTGGCTATGCACAATCTGAATTGATTGGTCTACCCCTGAACGAGCTAATGGCCGAGGACTATCAAATCGTTTCTGAGTCTGACTCGATCGGCGATTTTGACAATCATAAATTTAAGTTGTGTCGTAAGGATCGCTCCTACGTTTGGACCTTGGTGACCACTACGCCAATTTTCGATCGTCATGGCTCATTTAGTGGCACCCTCGGCCGGGTCAGTAATTTTGCTGATCTTAATCATGAAGAAGAAAAATTACAACGTCAGCTCTTGGCGATCGAGTCGGCTCTAGATGGCATTGCGATCCTCGATCGATCAGGTAACTATATCTATGTAAATGAGGCTTACCGCTTAATGCTGGGCTATGGTAGTTCGGCTGATTTGATCGGTATGAACTGGTATCAGAGCTATGGCGCAGCAGAGCAAGAACGATTGCAGGCCGATATCTTACCCAGTTTAGAAATTGAGGGTCAATGGCAGGGTGAAGCATTGGCCAAGCGCAAGGACGAGAGTACCTTTGCCCAGGATCTATCTCTCACCCACACCGAAAAGGGCATTGTGATCACTTGTCGGGATATTACGGAACGAAAGCAAGCCGAGGCCGCTTTGCAAGACTCAGAGGAAGAGCTGCGGGTTCTGTTTTCCGCCATGAAGGATGTGGTGATTGTTAAGGATCGGGATGGCAAGTATTTAAAGATCGCAGATACTAGCCACCGCAATTTGTATATGCCCTCCGCCGAAATGCTAGGTAAATATGAATCGGAAATAATTGGTGAGCCAAAGGCCAGTATTTTTGTCGATTGTATCCGTGAGGTATTAGATGCCAAAGAGCCCACCACGATCGAATATGATATCAATTTTGGCGATCGATTGGCCTGGTTCTCGGCTAATATTTCGCCCCTAAATGACGATAGTGTACTCTGGGTGGCCAGGGATATTACCACTCAACGACAAGCCCAGATGTCTTTGCGCGAGAGCGAAGAGCGTTATCGACTCCTGGCTGAATATTCCACTGATTTGATCTCCCGCCACACCCCCGAAGGTATTTATACTTATGCCTCACCAATTTGTTTACCCTTACTGGGTTATGAACAAGAAGAATTGATTGGTCGATCGATCTATGAATTTCTCCATCCCGATGATGTGGTCAGAATTCAACTCACCCATGCGGTAATTATTGACCAGCCAATTATTAACCGGATTAGCTATCGAATGCGGCGCAAAGACGGTACTTACTTGTGGTTAGAAACTAAAAGCCGGGCGGTGCAGGACAATCAAACTAATAATATGCGAGAGATTATTGCGGTATCGCGGGATGTGACCACGCGCAAGGAAGCAGAAGATCTACTGGCAGCCAGTGAAGAACGGCTCAAGCAGGTTTATGATAACTCACCGATCGGCATTCGGCTCAGCGATCTCAAAGGTGAAATTATTGACACCAATCCTGCTTTCCGGCAAATGCTGGGCTATTCTAAGGCAGAACTGGCGGGTATGTCGGTTCTCGATATTACCTATCCTGAGGATCGGCAGGTCGATCGCCAGGCCGAGGAGCGCTTGATCGCTGGCACTGTGCCCAGGTTTCAGCAGGAAAAACGGGCGATTAGCAAACAAGGTAAGCCGTTGTGGGTGAATTTGACTGTTTCGTTGGTACGTGATCAAGCCGGCCAACCCCTCTATGTATTGGGTATGGCAGAGGATATTAGTGCCCGTAAGCGTACCGAAGCGGCACTTAAGACCAGCCGAAGCGCCCTCCGCCGCCAACTTGAACAAACAATCTTGCTCAAGCAAATCACCCAGGAAATTCGCCGTAGCCTTGATATTCAACAAATTTTTCAAATTACAGTTACCCAGGTAGGACAACTATTTGGAGTCGATCGCTGCCTGTTGCACACCTTCGTTAATCAGCCCATTCCCAAAATCCCCCTAGTGGCTGAGTTCATCCAAGTAGGATATGAATCCCTATTAGGTTTGGAGTTGCCAATCAACGGAAATCAATATGTGCAGCAATTATTGAGCCAAGATGAAGCGATCGTGGCCAGTAATGTTTATCAGGATCAAAACCTTTCACCAGTGCTAGAGCTAGCTCATCGCTTTAATGTTAAGTCAATTCTGGCGGTGCGCACTTCCTACCAGGGACAACCGAATGGGGCGATCTTCTTGCATCAGTGCAATCGCTTTCGGAAATGGACTCAAGAAGAAATAGAACTGCTAGAAGCTGTCTCTGCTCAGGTTGGGATCGCCCTAGCCCAGGCTCAACTTTTAGAGCGAGCCACCCAACAGAGCTATGAACTAGGGGAGAAAAATACCGCACTCCAACAGGCCAAACAAGATGCCGAAGCGGCTAATCGCGCTAAGAGCGAATTCTTGGCCATGATGAGCCATGAAATCCGTACCCCCATGAATGGGGTGATTGGTATGACCGGGCTGCTATTGGATACGCCCCTGAGCAAAGTACAGCGAGAATATGTAGAGATTGTCCGCAGTAGTGGCGAGTCTTTGCTGACCATTATTAATGATATCCTCGACTTTTCTAAAATTGAATCGGGCAAGCTTGAATTAGAAGAACAGCCCTTTGATCTGCTAGATTGTTTAGCTGGCTCGATCGATTTGCTAGGTCCCAAGGCGGTGGAAAAAGGACTGGTGCTAAATTATCTAATTGAACCAGATGTGCCACAGCAGATTACTGGGGATGTAACCAGGCTACGTCAGATTTTAGTGAACCTGATTGCCAATGGAATTAAATTTACGGAAGCTGGTGAAGTAAGCGTCACCGTAAGCCTCAGCTCAGCAATGGATTCAAGCTCATCTTTGGACGGGCGATCGCTATCCCAGTTGGATTCTGAGACAGATGAAACTGATGAATTTAACCCGGCTAATGAATGGGGACAGGGTGCTAAATCTGGCGAATCCGATCAGTCTGGCGAATTAGCTTCCTCTGATGGGGGGAATAATTTAGAAGCGATCGCCGCAGTGGAGCCGGAGCATAACCAATCACTTGCCCATTCCCATACCATTCAGTTTGCGGTTAGGGATACCGGAATTGGCATTCCACCAGAAAAGATGGAACGGTTGTTTAAAGCGTTTAGCCAGGTTGATGCTTCAATTACCAGGCAATATGGCGGTACGGGACTAGGGCTGGTGATCAGTAAGCGATTGTGTGAACTGATGGGTGGCACAATGCGGGTGGAAAGTGAATTAGACCGTGGCTCAATCTTTTATTTCACCCTCAGCACCACCGCGATCGCATCCGAATCAACCTCAACCTCTATTAATTATGTGCAGAAGCAATTAAATGGTCTAAAAGCTTTAATTGTTGCTGATCGTGAAGATAACCGCGCCATCCTCAGTACCTATACCCAAGCGTGGGGCATAGAAACCAAAACGACAAGTTCGGGAGCCGAAGCACTGTCTATGCTAAGCGATCGCCAGAACTTTGACCTGGTCATTCTCGATTTGCAAATGCCAGTGGCAGATGAGTTGAAGCTGGCTCAATCGATGCAATCTACGGTTCCTGGCAAGCCAATCCCCTTGATTTTGCTAACTTCGGTTGGTGTGAGTACCAAGCAGCTACAACAAGCAAGTAATCATAGGATCGCCATCTTAGCCAAACCGCTTAGTCAATCAAAGCTCCACCAAGCGATCGTAAGGATTATCCCTGATCAAAATATTGATAATGTTAAGCCGTGGCAGCGACGGCAAGAGGTAACCACCTCGACAAATCGAGCCGCACACGATCGCCCCAACCCCACCACTTTTCGGAGTAGTAGCAATCGATTGGAGAATGTTGCCAATCTGTCGAATCAGATTCCAATTAAGATTTTGCTGGCTGAGGATAATGCCGTGAATCAAAAAGTGGCGATCCGAATGTTAGAGAAAATGGGATATCGTGCTGATCTGGTGGGTAATGGCCTCGAAGCGATCGAAGCTTTGCAAAGACAAACCTATGATTTGGTGCTGATGGATGTGCAAATGCCAGAAATGGATGGTATGGAGGCAACTCGCCAAATCCGGGATCGAACCAAGGCTGACACCCACCCCTGGATTGTGGCAATGACTGCCAATGCCATGCAGGGCGATCGTGAAAATTGCTTGGCGGCTGGCATGAATGATTATGTGAGCAAGCCGGTTTCGGTGGATGAGTTGGTGGCGGCGATCGAACGTTATCAGAGTAACGAAGTGACCAAACCTAGTAATAAGAACAATTAAGAAGCAGTAGCTAAAGTTGTATTTAACTGGACTTGATGCAATCACATGGGACGTTGGCAACAGATCTAATGTTAATATTTAGGTATTAGTTTTATCGATGGGAATGAGCTACTTTAGCGGGGGCACAGTAATTCAGTTCCAAAATCTTAAATCTACTTAACTCTAGGCTCAGAGCCTACTTTTAATGTGTGGCAATTAATTTTACAACTCAACAAACCGGGGTCAAAGTATTTCCTGAGCTACTGACTAGATGTTTAGTCCTGTAATCAGCAATTATTATTTAAGCCTTAGACAATGAAAACATCTGCAAGTAGTTCTATAGCGAAACTAAGCATCTTACCAAAAGAAAAGCCTCAGTTAACAACTCCACCGATCAAACGTGAAGCGGTTAGGAGCAAAATTTTGCCTCCTCTAATCATCGCAATTTTGTTGCTTCAAGGCACCTTCTTAGGCATCTTCTGGCGACAGCATCGCCATGAAGTGGAGCAAATAGAAGTGGTCACTACCCAACAGGTGCAGGAGTTAATGCAAGACGAAATGGAACGAGATGTAGCCAAAATGGACACGGCGATGGAGGTAATCATCCGCGATCGGGATCTAGCTGATGCCCTAGCGAGATTAGATCGGCAAGGCTTAGTTGAGCAAGCTCAGCCAATATTTGAGCAATTTCGAACCAAGCATGAAATCACTCATTTTTATTTTCACCAACCGGATCGGCACAATTTTTTGCGACTACATAAAGAACAAAAAGGCGATCTGATCGATCGAAGCACAATTCAAACGGCTGAACGCACAGGAAAACCCAGCGCTGGACTGGAACAAGGACCGACTGGTAATCCGGTACTGCGATTGGTCTATCCCTGGCGCAGTGATTTTGCCGATCTGTTGATCGCCGATCTCTTTGCTGATCCTCGTGCAGGCAACCTGATCGGCTATTTGGAACTGGGCATCGAATTTGAGGATATCGCCAGACGTATCCATGACATCTTGAATGTAGAGCTAATCATAGTTGTTGATAAAAGCTTTCTTGATGCACAGCGATGGGATGCCCGGAATAGAAAGCTAGGTCGGCAGTCCAATTGGGATGAATTTACTGACTCTGTGATTATCGACACAACGATCGCCGAAATCCCGGTTGAGGTGTCTGAGTTGATCGAAAACATTAATCCAGAGACAGAACAGATCCGAATTAATCAAAATGGGCAGACCCGTCAGGTTATTGCCTTTCCCTTCAATGATATTAATGGTACTAAAATAGGATATATTGTTGCACTCAAAGATATTTCCGTAGATGTACAGCAAGCAAGACAGAGTTCCTTAATTGCCTTAATCTTAACTCTAGGCATAGGCACTGGCTTAGTCAGTTTATCCTATGTGTTCTTAGGTAAAGTTGAGAAGAATCTAAGCGATCGCACCCGTAAACTTGCCTCAGCCAAAGATTCCCTCGCCGCATCCAAGGCTCAGTTAGAAGAGTATAGCCATACATTAGAACAAAAAGTTAAAGATCGCACCCATGAACTGCAATCCAATAACCACGTCTTACAAGAGACCCTGCAAGAGCTAAAGAAAACTCAGGTACAGCTAATCCAGGGCGAAAAGATGTCGAGCCTGGGACAGATGGTGGCAGGGGTCGCCCACGAAATTAATAATCCAGTTAACTTTATCTATGGCAACGTCACCCATGCCGAGAACTATTCCCAAGACCTGCTAGGACTGGTGCAACTATACGAATCGCAATATCCCGATCCAGCACCAGCAATTGAACAGGAAAAAGAAGACATTGAGCTAGATTTCCTTAAGGAAGATTTACCCAACCTCCTGAGGTCGATGAAGTTTGGTGCGCAACGGATTCAGGAAATCGTGAAATCATTGCGTAATTTCTCGCGTCTGGATGAAGCCGAAGCCAAGAGTGTGGATATCCATGAAGGGCTGGATAGCACCTTGCTAATCTTACACAATCGCCTCAAGGACAAGGGCGATCATACTGGGATTGAAGTAATGAAGGAATATGGGCAATTGCCATTGGTCGATTGCTTCCCTGGGCAACTCAATCAAGTGTTTATGAACATTATTTCTAATGCGATCGATGCCCTCACCGAGTTCAATCAGAACCGCAGCATCGAGCAAATCAAAGCAAACCCCAGTCAGATCAAGATTTCTACCAGAGCGGAAGGGGACTGGGTGATCATTGAGATCGCTGATAACGGACCTGGCATGAGCAAGGAAGTGGCTGCCAAGCTATTCGATCCTTTCTTCACTACCAAGCCGGTTGGGGCTGGCACTGGACTGGGGTTATCAATTAGCTATCAAATTATTACCGAAAAACATGGTGGCAAGTTGATTTGTACTTCTGAGCCAGGACAGGGGGCAACGTTTACGATTAAAATCCCTAAATAGTAAGCACTTAGGCAATTTCAGCGCCGGTCATTGCTATTTCCTTCCTTGGCTGAGGCGAACTTCAAGTAGGAATGCGAATGCGATCATAAATCCTGGCTAGCTTGGCATCATCTCAATCCTAACGGTGATTTAGCTTACAGTGGCTATGGGTTTATTGTATGTATTATGTTAAAACAAAATTAATACTCATGATACCCAAATTGGCGAGCTATGATCAAACTGCGCCAGCCAAACTGCCAAACCGATCGCCCCTAAACCAGGAGTCTAAGCACGATGAATGATACCCAAATCCTTGAATCGATCGATGCGATCGCCATCCCCAATATTGCAATCAAACTAGGCATTGTGCTGGGTGGGTCACTGGTGGCAGTATTATTTGCCTTCCTCAGTGGTCGATCGGTATATTCAATCATTAATTTTGCGCTCTCTGTTTTGTTCTCGCCCAAGGCCGCAGCAGTATATCGCAAGATCGCTGGCCCCTATCAAAATCTAATTGGTATTTTGGTGGCGCTGACAGTGGGCGAAGTAGCGATTATTCTAATTCCCGATGGCGGCTGGTTTACCTTGATTGAGCTGGCGGTGAGTCTGTCGATCACGATCGTGGGTGCGTGGCTGGGCTCGCGGTTGTTTATTCAGTTTTTTGATGTTTACCTGCTCGATCTGGCCTTCAAAAGTAGCCGTAAGGTAAATAGCGAGATCCTGATCGTAGGCAAGTTTTTGGCCAATTTCTTGATTGTGGTGCTTGCGATTATCCTGTTTGCCCAGAGTCATGCAATCAATGTGATTGGTCTGGTGGCCAGTTTGGGGGTGGGTGGTTTAGCGATCGCCTTTGCGGCTCAAAAGACCCTGGAGCAATTATTAGGTGGGATCGTGATCTACATCGACAAACCCTTTACCGTTGATGATTACATTGGCTTGCCCGATGGCACATTCGGCAAGGTGGAATCGATCGGCCTGCGATCGACTAAAATTCGCACCTCTGGCAAAGGCACATTGTTAGTAGTGCCCAATAGCAACTTGACTTCTACTAACATTGAGAACTTCACCGGAGCCAAGAAGGTGATGTCGATCCTTTATCTGACCTTCTATCGCAACATCCCCAATGATGAAAGGGCGCTGATTAGCCAGGTAATTATTGATAGTACCAAGGATATTTTTGGGATCGACACGCGCAGCACTGATGTGGTTTTCAGGGAAGTTGATCACAATGGCAATGGCTTGCGGGATCAAACGAAAGCCCAGGTCACTTTCTTTATTCTCGGATCGGGTGAAGTATCAATGGATTTACGCCGCCAGCTTTTGGATATTGCGACCCAAAATATTACGTTCACGCTCAAGGAATATGGGATCGCCTTTGATATTGATGAACCGACCATCTATGTAGATTCCCCGATTACAATTTAAGGTAGTCTGATATAAGTAGTCTGATATAAACAATTAATATTGATTTCTGTTTCTGTATTCCTTGTTTGCTAGTATTGATGAATTTTGATCAATATTGCTCAATTAGTGATGCTAAATTGATGCTTGTACTTGTTCCACCTGGGCAATCAATTTCTTGACTGCGGCCAAATAGCCATGATGATCGATCGTGGCCACATTGACATGATTCGCGCCCTTTACGATCAGCAATTGCTTGGGTGCATGGGTAGCTGCATATAACTCCTCACTCATATGGGCCGGTACATCCTCATCATCAGTACCGTGGATATAAAGGATTGGCATTTTTAGGGTTGGGAGTTTGGCGATCGAATCAAACCGCTGATTCAGGAGTAAATCGATCGGAAAAATTTGGTATCTGGGATTAGCAGTTGCCATTGCCAGCATGGAAGTAAAAGAAGCCTCAATAATTAGACCCGCTAGCTCTGGTGTTTTAGTAGCTTGCTCAATGGCGATCGCCCCACCTAAGGAATGTCCATATAAATAGATATTGTTTGGTGGGATTTGCTTGGTGTGAAGCAAAAAATCTAAAGCCACTTGAGTATCGGCATACAGACTTTGTTCGCTGGGGAAATCTCCCTCGCTGCGACCAAAACCGCGATAATCAAAGATCAAGATCGCAAAACCAAGCTGGTGAAACCGACTCGCCTTATCCAGGTTATTGTTGATCTTGCCAGAATTTCCATGTAAATAAAGCAACACACGCTCAGAATTACCCGAATCATTAGGAATCCACCAACCATGCAATCTGCCGTCTTGATTGGGATTTTTGAGGCTGATAGGGTTGTGATGCCGATCGATCTCTATTGGTAACCAGACTTCTTCATAATCCATCCCCAAATCGCTAGGCTTGCTTCCTGGCTCAGTTAATCCTGGTTCTGCGGCCAGAATTTTCCCTGGCAGTATAATCATCTGCCTCTGTCGCAGCCAGAGATATAGACAGATACCAAGATAGAGCAAGGCAATTGCACCGGAGGCGATCGCCAGACCAGGAATAACTATTTCATGCATTGGGAAAAATTGAGAATTACAGGCATCAAGAGGCATCAAGAGGCATCAAGAGGCATACAGGCAAATCAACGTTAAGCATCTATGGCCTGATGGTGACAACTTCTGCCCGATAGCCAGCCGCATTCAATTGAGACACCTGCTGATCGGCAAGGTCACGATCGCCATAGGCTCCCACCTGAACGGCAGGTTGACCATTATGTTGAGTAGAAAATGCAGTCGGTACAATTTGCTGTAGTTTGGGCACAGCATCGGGGGAAACCGCAACTACCAGCACTCGATAGATGATTGAGGGAGTGGGCTTTGGGGCGCTGGGTGCAGGCGATCGGGTTGCGGTTGTAGTTGGCAATGAAGTAGTTTGGCTGGGTCGATTCTGAGGAGTGGTTTGGTTGGGCTGAGTCGGCTGAACGGTAGCGTTATTGGTCGCCTGGGCAGTGGGAACCCCCGGTAAGATCGGCGGCAAGCCTTCCTGTTGCGCCCTCACATCTGCTGGCAAGGGAGTTTTCACTAATTCCACATTTTCACTCACTGGGGCGGGGCTAGTGGCAGCAGGAGGGGTGCTGGGTTGAGTTGGCTGAGGCGCAGGGTTATTCTTGGCCACTGTAGGGCTTGGGCTTATGCTTGGGCTTGGATTTGGGGTAGGCGAGTTGGGCAGGATAGGTAGATTCCTACTGCTATTAGCATTGGCACTAGATGGCTCCTCAGTATTAGTAGGAGCTGAGCTTGAGGATGGTAGTTCTTTACTGGGCTTGGTGGTAGCGCTTGAATTATTGGTAGGTTGAGAATCACTAGGATCGCTAGACTCTTTGGCATCGCGGCCGATCGTGATGGAGGTCAGTGACGGCAGCGTAGCATTGGTCTGAGGGATTGGCTCGGTGGAGGTTTCCGGCTCGGTTGCTGGATTGGGATTAGTCGCCTTAGCTTCACTGGGGTTGCTCGGTTCCAGATTGGCTGGGGCGATCGCTGTAATATTCTGTGGTGAAGATGTGGCGATCGGTTCAGTGGGTGTTACCTCTGGCTCAATTGCAGTAGGAGCAGATGTGGATAAATCGGAAGCTACTAACGTTGAGTTATTGTCTGAGTTATTTTCAGTTTTAGGATTAATCGCCTGGGGATCACCTAGTTTGACCGCTGCGGTGGCGCTAGGCGAAATTGGCAATGGGATCAGGATCTCCGTCTCAGTATCAGTATCAGTATCTATCGCCGCACTGGTACTAAGCGCAGTCGAGCTTTGCAATGGATTAGGAACTGGGCTGGGAGTAGCGGCAGGGTCGGTAGTGGGTGTTGGAGTTTGAGTTGGGTTTGGGGCGATCGCCACATTTGGCAGGGTGGGGCTGATGGATGGTAATGGTGGGATTGTGGGTTGAACCTGTGCTGGGGCAGCGATCGCTGTGGTTGCCTGAAGCGCGGCGGGTTGACTGAGCTGGGCGATCGGTTCCGGAATACTAGTGGCTACTGTGTCTAATTCGCCAGCCACCTTATCCTGATTAAACTCATTCCCAGCCGCTACCACCGCTACACCGGAGACATTATTAATATCTTTTTGTTGATTATTTTGAAACGTATTACCGCCAGGATTATTCGCGGTTCCCAGGTCGGGTGTAGGTTGGCCGTTGCGATCCTTGAGTACGACTAAGCCATTGCGGCTACTATTGGCGATCAAATTACCACGCAGCGTAGGCACCGCCACATTAGAGATAATTACACCATCAACATTATTCATAATCCGATTGTCGATCAAGAACACCTGCGACTTCTGGCCGATCGATAGGCCAAATCCCGTATCATCAAAAAGATTATTGCGAATCTCGCCCTTACTAGTACCCACCGCAGAAATGCCACTGCCTTTATTTTGGGTAAAAATATTACTGGCAATTAAGCCGTGAGCATTACCAGTGAGGAAGATGCCATCATGGGAAGTATCCTTAAATGTATTGTTCATAATCCCCACATTCTGGCGTGATTCGACCCAAATGCCATAACCACGGGAATTACTATTAATTATGGTCACTCCTTCGATCCGGGTATTATGGGCAGGCAGCATCGTAATATTTTGCCGCGCAAAGGTGGGACTAATAAAGGTATCACCACCAGTAATTACAATGCCCGCTCCCTTATCAGCACTATTACCCCGAATCGTTAGGCCAGGAGTTAGCTTGAGGGGAAAGGTTTCGCCCGTCTCAGCGCTGTAGGTGCCAGGGGCAATTTGAATCACAGTGCCCGGTGGCAAATTCCGCGCCAATGCCGCCGTAATTGTACGCAGGGGTTGGGCTTGGCTGCCATTGCTAGCATCATTGCCGTTGGGAGCAACAAATATGGTTGCTATGCCTAATTGGGCGATTTGGATTGTAGGAGCGGCTTTGTTTGCTTTTGTTATATTTCTCTCAGCCGGTTTAGCGATCGCCAGTTTGGTATCCTTAGCCACGGTCACAAAATTAGGGCGATCGCCTTGCTCTCTGTGATGTGAAGCGATCGAAGTTTTGCTATTATTCCCTGAGCGACCAGATCGATTATTTGATGGTTCTATCTTCTCAGGCCGTAAGTTCTCAATCAGATGTAGCTCTCTAGATCGGATAGTAGTGACCAGTTCTTGCTCCAATCCGCTGAATTGATCAACCGTTGGCGATCGATCCAATCGATCCAGGTCAATTGCCCAAGTCTCCATTGCTGCACCAGGAATTAATGTGCAGGAAATAGCTAGCCCTAAAACTACTTTATTTTTCAACATAAATCTTTTACTGAGAGTCTAAAGAGTCTAATAAAACCGGATTGATATTTTTAGCTTAAATTATTAACTTACTTACGATCGCAATTTTAAACGGGCGCAATTTTAAATAGGGTAGCGGATAAATAGCTCAGGATTCTGCTAATGTGGCAAATTAATTGATGATCCCAGGACTTTATCCCTAAGATTAGAACACTGAATTGGCGATAACTTAGCTACCCTAATGAATTTTTAATCGATTCGCATTTTGGGTTGGCGATCGCAATTTCTATTCAAAATACTTGTCAGAATATGGGAATCGGTCATCATGCCCATGGGGATTAGCCTAATTATCGATCAAGCAAAATATGATGCAAGCTCCGAAGACAATGATTCCCAGGTCAGAGCCGATAATCTTTGACTTAGCAACATCCTCTGCTAGAGACAAATGCAGCGCTATAAATACGATATCGTTTTTGCCCTGGTTGGGGTTGAAAGATGCTGGATAGCCATTCAATCGCTATACCTAAGCTGTGTCTAAGTGCCCCTAAATAATTCCGGTTCTGGTCAAAGATGGCTCTGGAATTTGGGCTAGGGCTTAGAATTTAGATTTGAATTTTCAAAAGAATGACTACCCATTCGTAAAATATTTGAACTAATTCAAGAATGTGGTTGCCAAAATGCCATGAATAGAGGATTATATGGATTACGCGAATGTTTTGGCGAAGCTTAATTTATTCAAGGTTTTAATCAGAATTCTAGCTCCGATCATATGCAATCATATGCATTAGTTGTATCAGTTAATCGCATCGGTTAATCGCATAGCTTGATTGGCGGAATTTGATGTTGAGATTCATCCCGATCTGGCTCTGATGGTGGCAAAGAATAGAGCCTTCACGATCGCTTCGTAATAATTATCTGCTTAGCGGCTGCGGAAATACGAATTTGGGAATCTCTGCTTTAATCCTGTTTGATCCTGAATATAAATCAAGCCTTCTCCACTTTATGTGTAATTGTTTATGCGTAATTGCCAGGGCTGCAATTTTAATCCTAGTATGTTTTTCGCTTAGTTCAGATGGTTTAGTTCAGATAGTCGCAATTTACCGATATTTACCGATATTTACCGATCGAGCTGTTTAACTAGTTGTTAGTTATGGAGCCTGGATTCAAGAACGATCCATGATGTCAATTCGATCGACTTTCGCGCTTTGATTTTGTGTTTTTGTTAATTAGTTTTTTCGCTAGAGGAATTTTGAAAGCATATGAGTACTGGAAATTTACCTGATCTGACAATTAGTGATGAAGATCTCACCGTTCAGGAACTAAAGGAGCATTACCAAAGAATTGTTGACGAATATGGAAAGGTGGTTGACAATGCGCGTTCTCAATTGGAGCGGATTGAATCATTCTTGCAAGATCTCTCCGGCCTAAAGTTGTCTGGAGCTTCCACCAGCAAGAAGTCTAGCAGCTCCAGCACTGTGGCTACCACTAGCACCACAAAATCGAAAACAGCCAAAGCTACTTCAGGCAGAAAGCCCAAAGCGGCAGCAGCTAAGACTACCAAGGGCAGAAAGAAGAAGGTCTCTTTGAAGTTGCAAGGCAGCTACCAGAAACTAACTTTGATCGCCGCGATCGCCAAGGTGCTAGAGTCCAAAGAAGGGAAAATTGTCAATGCGGATGAAGTGGTTAAGGCTCTGTATGGCGAACTCAAGCCTAGCGATCATAAAGTAGCTAAAGATCGCGTGACCAAGAATCTTTCTAAGGGGAAAACCGAAGGTCGATGGGCTCGGTTACCGGATCAACTGGGAGCCTACACCTGGAATCTGGATACGGTTAAGGAAGCATAGAAGCTTAGCATCTTAAGCTGATGGCGATCGTGATCTTTCCTTATTATCTCTTTCGATCGGGTTCACTTTCCCCCCTGCGGCAGTTTAGTTGACCTTCAACCAGGATGCTAACATTAGATAAACAATAGATATTAAGTATTTAGGCTCATCGTCTGGACTAATGGTATTTTCTGTTTGAGTCTTTTGGCTAGGTCTAAAGGATTGCTACATTTAACACGACAGTTATACTTGGGCATAGTTGAGCATACCTAAAATAAATCAAGAAGAAGTAAATTAAGGTCACAATTATGTAATCTGCTAACAGACCTGAGCAAAATTAGTATCTATACTAGTGATTATGGTTGCTAGCATTAGCGCAGTAAATTAGGCGAGGACAACTCCTGATGGATATGGCAGTTAGTAAAAATGAAATAGTCGCTTTTCCTGACTCTGAGCAAAGTCAACAGGTATGGCAGCAATTGAAGCAAGTGATCGCCAACAGCTCCGGATTTAAACGGTGGCAAACGACACGTAAATTAGAGCCAGTTGGAGCGACTAACGACGATCGCAATGTGACCGATGATTTGGTGCGTTGCTATTTACGTGAAACCCTGGAAACTCTGGCTTATTAATTCTTTAGGCTAATTCTTTAGGTAAGCCTTAAATTATTAATCTTGAATTACTAATAAGAATAAACAGCTAATAAAAATAAACAGCAATAAAGCCAGGATGGGCTGAGCGGAGAGCTACTATAATTTAGTGGCTCTTTAGTTTTTACTGGGCATTAATGCTTTAAGGCTTAGCGATTGTGGCATACTCGACAAGTAAGCCATATAAGCGCAATAGGGCGCTAAATTGCTACATTATTTCTGCATGTCTACCCATCTTTTAGACCCAATGACGCAATCGCAAGAATTTCTCAAGCAACAGCTTAGTTCATCTGAATTGGGCGATCGCCTGAAGGCACTTAATCAGAGCCGTGGGCTGCCCGATGCCGATCGCTTTGAGCTGGTTTGCATTGCCGGAGTCGATCCCAGTGCCAGGGTGCGTTATGATGCCCTGAGCCAAATGTCCTCACTGGGACAGCAAAATCCAGCCAAGGCAAAACAAATTCTGTGGGCGGCTTTGCTTAACCTGGAAGAAGAAATTGACGTGCGGGCGGCGGCGGCGGATTCGATTGGCGCACTGAAGCTAGATGGAGCCTTTGAAATTTTAAATGAGTCCTATCACCAAACCAATGAGTGGTTACTGGCGATGAGTATTGTGGCTGCGTTGGGGGAATTGGGCGATCGGCGCAGTTTTGACCTGCTCAGCCTGGCCCTAGAAAATGAAAATACCCTGATTAAGATTGCTGCCGTAGGTGCGCTGGGGGATTTGGGCGATCAACGGGCAATTGATCTCCTGGTTTCTCTGGCAGAGCAACCGGAATGGGAAGTGCGACATCGCATTGCCCAATCTTTGACCGCGCTTGTGCTCCAAGCGGAGGATGAAAACAAAGATAAAAGTAGAGTAATTGCTACCCTCCAAAAATTGAGTCAAGATGAATCTCAACCAGTGGCTACGGCTGCTACTGATTTCTTAGCCCAGCTCAACCGCTAATATTAGTTTGAGTTAATGGAGTTAATTAATTTTGCTCTTGTCTGGATTACTTTGATCGGTTAGTCCTTCACCCAGCAAAGACAAACCCACCACCATCAAGGCGATCGCCAGACCAGGAAAGAGGGTCGTCCACCAGATATTTTCGCCGGTGGAAAGTGCATCCAGAGCCTGCTTGAGATCGTGCCCCCATTCGGAAACCGATTCCGGCACACCCAACCCCAGAAAGCCCAACCCGGCCAGGGTCAAAATTGCATCAGCGGCGTTAAGGGTAAATAGCACCGGAATACTTTGCACCACGTTCTGCCACAGGTAGCGGGTAATCACAGTTTGAGAATCTGCCCCCAAAGCCTGGGCTGCTTCGATATATAACTCGGTTTTGACACTTACGGTCTGGTTGCGAATAATCCGAAAATATTGAGGGATATAGGCAATACTCAGGGCGATCGCGGCATTCCAGACCCCTGTCCCCACCACAAAGGCCACCACGATCGAGAGTAGTAAACCAGGCAGCGTATAAATCGTGTCAGTACAAAACACCAATAGCCGATCGAGCCAGCCACCGCGATAGCCGCTGATCATGCCCAACGGTACACCGATCAGCAGACTAATTGAGGTGGAAGCTAATACAATTTGCCAGGCAATCCCCGCGCCGCTGATCGTGCGGGCAAAGACATCATGCCCCTGGCGATCGGTGCCAAACCAATGTTGCCAGGACGGTGGTTGGTGGATGGGATTATCCAAAAATTCAGTTGGGTCTTGGATTAAGCCCCAGGCTTGGAGCAATGGCGCTAGCAAGGCCATCAGCGCAAATACGATCGTGATTATAACTCCTACCCGCATCAGTTGCCCAGAAAGGCGTGGTGAAGAACCCTGGCTTAATTGCAAATCCTAACTCCTCAGCAATGAATTACTATGTCTATCTGCGTGCCTATATATACCTAATTGAAGATCTACATTGGGATCTAAGGATCGGTCGATATATTCTGTTAGATTAATATATGTTAATAATTCCTGTTTAATAAAACATATTATGAGCTTACTGATCGTTGGTGCGACTGGTACACTCGGTCGTCAAATCGCCCGCTGTGCATTAGATCGGGGGCTGAAGGTTAAATGCTTCGTCCGGAATCCGCAAAAGGCCGCCTTTCTTAAGGAATGGGGCGCAGAATTGGTGGTGGGTAATTTAATGAAACCACAGACGATCGATGCTGCCCTTGAAGATGTTGATGCGGTGATCGATGCTGCCACAGCCAGGGCTAACGACAGTCTCAGAATCAGGGATGTGGATTGGGACGGCAAAGTAGCTTTGATCAAGGCGATCGAAAAAGCTGGGATCAAGCGCTTTATCTTTTTCTCAATCATGCATGCCGATCGTTATCCCCATGTCCCCTTGATGGACATTAAATATTGCACTGAAAAATTAATTCAAGCCACAGACCTGGACTATACAATCCTGCGACCCTGTGGCTTTTTGCAAGGTTTAATTGGCCAATATGCAATCCCAATTCTGGAAAAACAAACCATCTGGATTACCGGCGAAGCCTCACCGATCGCCTATCTAGATACCCAGGACATCGCCAAATTTGCGATCAATGCCCTGGATAATGAGCGTACCTATCGCAATACCTTTGCGATCGCTGGCCCTAGAGCCTGGACTCCCAGCGAGATCCTGCGCCAATGTGAGCGTTTTTCTGGCAATACCGCACGAACTGCCAACATGCCGATCGGCTTACTTAGGTTTGTGCGCAAGCTAACCCAAACCTTTGAATGGGGCTGGAATATTGCCGATCGATTGGCTTTTACGGAAGTTTTGGCCAGTGGTGTGCCGCTTACAGCGGAGATGGATGAAACCTGCGAAATCTTTGGCATTCCCCAGGATCAATTAACCAGCCTGGAAAGCTATCTACAAGAGTATTTCTCGCGGATTCTACGCAAGCTCAAAGAGTTGGATTATAAGGAACCGAAGGTTAAAACTCCCTTTTAACTGCATTTAGTTAGCAAAATTTTAACTGCGATCGCTCTAACTTTGCTGGTCAAATGGTTAGAGTTATACCATTAGAACTATAAGCATGAAGATTAGCTAGAAATACCGCACCTAGTAGTCCAGCACAATGAATTTGATGCTTAATTTGCAATTTTGATAACCCTTTCACAAGATTGCAACCAATCATAATTAACGTGGTCGATCACTAGTTTTTCACAATTAAATTAGAGCGATCGCTAAACCCTGATTGCCATGCGATCGCCCCTGCTCAAATATCGTCGCCTCAAATATTCCTAACTTGCTCTAGCTCAACTAGCGCACTTATCTAAGCTAATCTACCTACGACGAGAGGAAGCTTCTGGGCTGTTAGCCAATTCACGCCGAATATCATTGAGCGAGTTGCCCTTAGCCAAATATTCCTTATAGGTTTCCATGCCGCCAGAATCAGCGTTACGGCCAAGCACCTGGCGATAAATATTATTGATCGCATTGGCAGCTTCAGAGCTAAAGGCCAGGTCACGGCGTACTTGCTCGTATGACCAGTCCCCGTTTTGCACATTCCTGGTGTAGGTTCTCAGGCCATTATTGTCTGGGTTGCGCCCCAATATATCCCGATAGATCTGCGAAATTTCCTGCTCAACAGCGTAGCGATCGCGGCTTGAATTGTTGTTGGAATTATTATTGCGGGTATAGTCAAATTCCCCATAACCAGGACATTCGATGAAGTTGCCACGGCGGTAGCAGGTAATGCGTTGAGCCATTGCTGGTAGGGGGATTGCACTGGCTATAATTAGAGCGCCAGCGACTAAAGCGCCAAGTTTCATGCCTATATCTCCTTAGAAATTCAGATCTAACCGTTTTATTATAGTTGACAGCCATATATGGTGACGATCGCTGGCTAAAAATGTTTCATGGAACATAAAGTCGCCATCAGCTAAACCATTAAGCCAATTTTAAGCAAAATAGGCCACAATACTAAATATTGGGCAACGAGATAATCTATTAGGAATATTTAAGCTAACTACTAATTAAGTCTACTAATTAAGTCTGCGAACCACACCCAAACACTTTTTTATTGAGGGTTTATTGAGAGTTTATTGGGGGTCTTGAATCGGGCTTAATGTTACGAATAGACTAAGTCACTCAATAATTAGCTCTAATCGATCGCCGTTTAATCACCTAGTTCTATCTCTAAGCTGCATGCCGAATATTTACTATCTACCAGATGAATTGACGATCGATGCCGATGCTAGGGATACAATCCTGCAAACATCCCTCTATGCCGATATCCCCCATATGCATGTGTGTGGAGGCTTTGCCCGCTGTTCTACCTGCCGAGTGCTCATTGCTGATGGGGTTGAAGCATGCAGTCCTCCCACTGTCCATGAGCAAATCTTAGCCAAAAAATTGGACTTGCCCGATCATATTCGCTTGGCCTGTCAAACTAGAATCAATGGTGATATACGTCTGCGTCGGCTGGTACTTGATTCCGAAGATGCTGAGCTAGCCGAGCAGCAAATTTCCTATGGCGCGATCGGTCAAGAAAAACCCGTTGCGATCATGTTTGCTGACATTCGCGGTTTTACCAAGGCTTCAGAGGCAATGCTGCCCTACGACGTGATCTATCTGCTCAATCGTTATTTCCAACGGATGAATAAGGTCATAATCAGCCATGGTGGTGTGATCAATAACTATATGGGTGATGGCTTTATGGCTTTGTTTGGCCTTGAGGACATCGCTAATCCGGTTGAACTATCGGTTAGGGCTGGTCTGGCAATGCTAGAGCAGATGGAAGCGCTTAACCATGGTCTGACGGTTTTGTCGAATCATCCCCTCAAAATTGGGATTGGGATTCACTATGGTTGGGTGGTACTGGGTAATATTGGCAACGCTGATGCATCATCATCTTGTATGACTGCGATCGGTGATGCGGTTAATTTTGCCAGCCGGATCGAAAGTACGACTAAGCGAGTGGGAGCCAGCTTGCTGGTGTCGGAGGAGGTGTATGAGAATATCAAAAGTAAGGCGATCGCTAAACCCCACAACAACATTGAGCTAGCCGGCAAAACAGGTGCTTATTGCCTCTATGAAATAACCGAAATGCGGGGCAATTTGAATTTACCGCAGACTGCTGCTACCCAATTAGCAGCGAAGCGCAAACTCAACGCGCAAAGGGCACAAATGGGTATATTTGAGAGTATTTTCTCGATCGTAATGCAAGCAATCGAAAAGTTATTTAATGCGATCGCTCGTCTATTTAGGAGACACCCGAGTGATTCCTAAATTCAACTTTTTTCACGGATATAGCGTTTGCAGAGTCTGGTGGGGCAATGTTTCTGCTCGATCATTTCTTCGTCGAGATCCCAAGCACACATTATTTATTTTTTAAGTACCACTTCACTGGCCATAACAACTAAAGGACGTACCCAAAAAACAGAAATGATTACAACTTAGGTTGGTAACATGGCTTGCTTGGCGATCGCCCCATCTCGCAATATCAAATCTTGCAATATCAAATATCCTTATCCATACAAGTCTATCTGTAAGAGCAATTAGCCAGATAGAGCTGGACTTTGGCAGGATCTTGAAATCATAAAAAACCTTGTTGGTTTGAACCAGCCAGCGTTTAAAATAGTCATCTATATAAAAAGTGATCCTGCTGGAAAAAGCTATTTTGCCATAGACTTTATCTAATAGACCTAATAGACCTACTAGATTTAATTGGCTTAGCGCTCAATCAATATTTGCTTTTTGATTCCCCGCCAGACCCACCATAAAACATTGTAATGATATTCAAAGCAGAATTTCGCCGCACTAAAATAGTTGCCACGATCGGGCCCGCCACCAATAGCCCAGAGGCGATCCGACAATTAATTGAAGCGGGTGTTTCTACTTTTCGGCTGAATTTTTCCCACGGCACCCATGCCGATCACCATCGCAACATTTGTAGTATTCGCCAGATTTCTTCGGAGTTAAATCAGCCCGTTGGCATCTTGCAGGATTTGCAAGGCCCCAAAATCAGATTGGGGAAATTTGATTGCGGTTCTATCTTCCTAGAAAATGGGGATAAGTTCATTCTCACCAGTCGGCGCGTGGAATGTACCCATGAGATTAGCTCGGTCACCTATGAAGGGCTGGCAGAGGAAGTCCCCTTGGGGGCAACGATCATGCTGGATGATGGCAAGGTGGAGCTGCGGGTTGAGCAAATCGATCGAGAAAATCAAGATTTACATTGCGTGACTGTGATTGGGGGCGTGCTCTCTGACAGTAAGGGTGTAAATTTTCCCAATGTACATCTTTCGGTTAGTGCCTTAACCGATAAGGATCGTGAGGATTTGCGGTTTGGCCTCTCCGAAGGGGTTGATTGGGTTGCCCTTAGTTTTGTGTGTAGCCCTGAAGATGTCCTAGAACTCAAAGAATTAATTGCTAAATGGGGACGTAAGAGCGTTTCTGTGATCGCCAAGATTGAAAAGCATGAGGCGATCGCCCAGATGCAAGAGATCCTGGCGGTTTGCGATGGTGTGATGGTGGCCAGGGGCGATCTAGGCGTAGAAATCCCCGCCGAAGATGTGCCACTGGTGCAAAAGAAATTAATCAGCAATGCTAACCAATTGGGGATTCCGGTAATTACGGCCACCCAAATGCTCGACAGCATGGTCAGTAGCCCGCGACCTACCCGCGCTGAGATCTCGGATGTGGCTAATGCGATTCTGGATGGCACCGATGCGGTGATGCTTTCCAATGAAACTGCGGTTGGAAAATATCCAATCAAGGCAGTGCAGACAATGGCGCGGATTGCGATGCGGATCGAAAAGGAACATCGCCTCGAACCCACCGATAATATTGGCTGTTCGGTGCCCAGCGCGATCAGTCAAGCCGTTAGTAAGATCGCCAATCAACTCCATGCCTCGGCCATTTTGACCCTAACCCGTACTGGGGCAACTGCCCGCAATGTGAGTAAATATCGTCCGCCGGTGCCGATCATTGCCGTTACCTCCCATGTGGATATTGCCAGACAACTGCAATTGGTGTGGGGGGTTAGACCCTTGATGGTGTTATCTTTGCCCTCGGCCAGGCAAAACTTCACTGCGGCGCTGAATGTAGCCCAGGAGAAAAAGCTTTTGGCGGCAGGCGATCTAGTGGTGATGACTGCTGGCACGTTGCAAGGGGTTGCTGGCTCCACCGATCTGATCAAAGTTGAGATTGTCTCCGCGATCGTTGGTACTGGACTCAGTATTGGCTATGGCATGGTCAGTGGTCGCGCCAGAGTCGCCCATCACTATTTGGATGTGCAGGATTTCCACCCCGGTGAAATTTTGGTAGTGAATCGCACTGATGCTGACTTTATCGGGATCATTCGCAAGGCAGCGGCGATCATCACCGAAGAACCAAGCCTGGACTCCCACGCTGTGGTGATTGGTAGGCGATTGGGGATTCCAGTATTAGCTGGTGTGAGTGATGCCACGATCAAGGTGCGGGATGGCGAAACCCTGACAGTTGATTTTCCCCGTGGGATCGTGCGATCGGGTTCCCCGGTTGAATCACAAACTAAGCAATATCACTAGCAATCGCTTGTTCTGGCTGGCTAATGCACAAGATCACGGTTATAACCACTATTGAACTGCCATGTATCGCTAATGTAGATGTATGTAATTCGCTTTGTTTATAAAGAACAGCGATCGCTTTAATTAGCTACAGTTAGTTAACTAATGCTTAGAACATAAACTGCTCAGAGATTTTGCTAGAAATCAATCAAGGGTATCCGCATTGTACTCATCAACTCTTTAAATGATAAAAATAATAAAACTGTTGATGAGCATTTTGAGTTTGCGAACTATATTATTTGAAATAGCACTGAGTGATCTTTGAGGTTAGAACATGCCGCAAAAGCTACTGTTTGTCTGCCTGGGGAATATTTGCCGATCGCCGTCGGCTGAGAATATTATGAATGAGCTGGTGGCACAGGCTGGCCTAGAGAAACAAATTATTTGTGATTCGGCTGGCACTGGTGCTTATCATGTGGGCGAACCACCCGATCGACGTATGTCCTATGCTGCTTCACAACGGGGCTTGCAATTAAAAGGTCGGGCGCGGCAATTTGTTGTGGATGATTTTGAATCGTTCGATCGCATCTTTGCGATGGATCGCTCTAACTATCAAAATATTTTACGCCTTGATCCCCAGGGTAAATATAAAGACAAGGTGGAGCTAATTTGTAGCTATTGCAGTGAGCACAACGACAGCGAAGTGCCTGACCCCTACTATGGCGGTGATGCCGGGTTCGATTATGTGTTGGATTTGCTCTATGATGCCTGCGGTAATTTGCTCAGTGAACTAGAGGAGCAAGTATGAGGCTGGCGCTAGGCAAGGCAAAGCATCACTAAAAAACCAAAAAAAACCCAATAAAACAGCGAAGCACCCCCGAAGAGGTGCTTTACTAATAGACTATGTAAACTCAAGCTCTGGGCTATATTTGCTTACAATCTATAGGTTTCTTAGACTAACCATTGATGGCAGGAGCAGTAAGAGCAACAGGCTGCACATCAGCAGAAGCCAAATCAAGCGGGAAGTTGTGAGCATTGCGCTCGTGCATTACTTCCATACCCAAGTTAGCGCGGTTGATCACGTCTGCCCAAGATGGAACCACACGTCCTTCACTGTCCACGATCGACTGGTTGAAGTTGAAGCCATTCAAGTTGAATGCCATCGTGCTTACGCCCAGAGCAGTGAACCAAATACCGGCCACTGGCCACAGTGCCAAGAAGAAGTGCAAGCTACGGCTGTTGTTGAAGCTGGCATATTGGAAGATCAAGCGACCAAAGTAACCATGGGCGGCCACAATGTTATAGGTCTCTTCTTCCTGACCAAACTTGTAACCATAGTTGGCAGACTCGTTCTCGGTCGTCTCACGAATCAAGCTGCTGGTCACCAAGCTACCGTGCATTGCACTGAACAAGGCACCACCGAACACACCGGCTACACCCAACATGTGGAAAGGATGCATCAAAATGTTGTGCTCTGCTTGGAATACGATCATGAAGTTGAACGTACCACTGATTCCCAATGGCATACCATCGGAGAAACTACCTTGACCCAACGGGTAAATCAAGAATACGGCGGTGGCGGCGGCGACTGGAGCACTGTAGGCTACAGCAATCCATGGACGCATACCCAAGCGGTAGCTCAATTCCCACTCACGACCCATGTAGCAGAAAATACCAATCAAAAAGTGGAAGGCTACTAGCTGGTATGGACCACCGTTGTAGAGCCACTCGTCTAGGCTGGTTGCTTCCCAAATGGGGTAAAAGTGCAGGCCAATGGCGTTCGAACTTGGCACAACTGCCGCGGAAATCATGTTGTTGCCATACAGAAGTGAACCGGATACTGGCTCACGGATGCCGTCAATGTCCACGGGGGGAGCGGCGATGAAGGCGATTACGAAGCAGATGGTTGCAGTTAGCAAACAAGGAATCATCAGTACGCCAAACCAACCAATATATAGGCGGTTGTTGGTGCTGGTTACCCAGTTGCAAAACTGATCCCACAGGCTAGCGCTCTCGCGGCTTTGTACTGCGGTTGTCATGTTTAGATGTTATTCCTAACTCTTCAAGTTTTGCTTAAAAGAAAAATGCAATTTGTAATGCATTGATAACATTGTATCAAATTGTTAAGAAGCGTACAAGAGTTACAAGGCCATGTAGACATTAATAAATTATAACGTTCACGATCGCCCTGCTAATTCTATTCATAAATCCATCCAGCGGTAGTTGACTTCCAGCTTGCTAGCTCGGCATCACTAAACCAAAGCGCGATCTCACGGGTGGCAGTGTCTGGCGCGTCAGAGCCATGAATGATATTGCGGCCAATTTCGATCCCAAAATCACCCCGGATTGTGCCGTTGTCTGCGCTGAGCGGATTGGTGCTACCGATCATTTTGCGAGCGGTGGAAATTACTTCCTTGCCTTCCCACACCATCGCCACCACGGGACTGGAGGTGATGAAGTCAACTAACCCCCCAAAAAAAGGCTTTTCTTTGTGTTCAGCATAATGCTGCTCAGCCAATTCACGACTGACTTGTAGCATTTTTAGACCCACCAATTGAAACCCTTTGGCTTCAAGGCGAGAGATAATATTGCCGACCAGTCCACGCTGTACACCATCGGGCTTGATTGCAAGAAAAGTACGTTCCATAAGTTTGTATATTGTCAATTTTTGGATCTAGACGATCTAAATTATTCCATGCTCTGGAACATCTGATCCCATAGACAAAAGACTTAAATAGATCAGGCGCGATTAAAAATAACGATCGCCTCAAAACTGAATTGCTCCGTTAGCAATCTTTTATGATCGAATTGGAGCAAACTGACTTTGCCTAATACCTGGCTTGAACAAGTGTTAATTACTGGCGATCCCCAATAAATCGCGTACCTCATTGCGCAGGGCGATCGCGGCTGGGAATTCGGGATTAATTTCTAATGCCTCATCCAGGGCGATCAATGATTCCTGATAGCGCCGCAGTCGATAGAGGGCAGTTGCTTTACCATAGAGGCTATCAGCAGTGGAGATGCCACCCCAAAGGCGAGGCACTTCGATCGCCTTATTGTAGGCTTGGAGGGCGATCTCATATTCACCCAGCTCATACATGGCAATGCCGCGATTGTGCCAGGCTTCGGCGAAGTCAGTGGCATAGTTAATCGCTTCATCATAGGACTTGACCGCTTCTCGATATTCCCCCGCATCCAAAAATACATTGCCGCGCTGATACCAGGCCGTAAAATGGCTCGGTTCGATCGCCAATGCCCGATCATAGGAGGTAATCGCGGCGTTGTTTTGCCCCAGATCCGCCAATACATTACCGCGAAAGTGCCAGCCATCGGCATATTGGGGGTATTTTTCCACCGCCCGATCTAAAATTACCAGGGCTGCTTGGTTATTGCCTGCGCGCGCGAGCCGAATCCCCTGCATATATAGGGTAATTGGCTCATCGGCGATCGCCGCTCGATTGGGTTCCAGGTCAGCATTGTTATTGCGAATCCGCACATATTGCTGATAGGAAAAATCGGCATTTTTATAGCGCTTTAACCTGGCCATGGCGATCGCCCGACTTTCCCAGAACAAATAGTCATCCTCGCTGACTGAGTTGCGAATAAAAGTGGCATAGCCATAGTTGGGGATTAAGGTGATCGCTTTGGTATAGGAAACCCTGGACTCATCGTAGCGCCCCAGATTATAGAGCACCAATCCCCGATAGAGCCAGGCATAGCCATAGTCGGGGCGAATTTTCAGGGATCGATCTAATGACACCAGGGCTTGGTCATAGCGTTCGAGATCCACCAGCGCAGTACCACGATTAAACCACCATAGATAATAGTCCTGGGGCTGAATGCGGCGTTTGGTGCTGTTTTGATAGATGCCACCAGGTTGAATCCGAATTGCGCGATCGTAGGCCTGGATCGCCTGCTCGTATTCTCCTAACCCCGATAGGGCAACCCCTTTACCATTCCAGGCTTCGGGATCTTGGGCTCCATCTGGATCTTGGGTGGCGATGTTAAAACAGGCCAATGCTTCGTCATATCTGGCTGCGTCGATATAGGCTGCGCCCCAGAAGATGTAACTACCAGGATGATCGGCAGGCCAGGTACCAATATCACAGATGGCGGCGATCGCCCTGGAATTCGGCAAGGAAGATTGACTATGGGCAGGAGGAATCACAGCATGAGCGCTATAGAGCAAAATGCCCAGAGCTACAGCATTAATTTTGGTGTTCATTTGTCTCGGGGTCAAGTAGTTGGATAATGCACAAGCAAACAGTTGTGGATAAGCTTTTACATATGGTTCCCTGCGATCGCTCATAACCCCACTAGTGAGCTGGGATTTAGAGCAATAATTTGGGATTATCAATACTTTGCCACCGATAGAGGGTCTTCTTCTTCTCTGCAACTTACACATCCCATAGGGCTAGCCCATGATCACGTTAAGTTTGACTAGAGCAACTTTATAACCCAATCAAAATTCAATTAAAACCAGTTCATTCATGTTCTAGTCCGCCCTTGATGGAGGAGCAGGATCATAACTTGGCGCAGGCACAACTGGCGGTGGATTGTAAACAGGGGCAGGTGGGCTATACCTGGGGGGCGGATTATAGCGCGGTGCTGGCTCATAATAAGTGGCCGCTGGTGGATTATAAATATTTCTGCGAGGCGCTGGTGGTGGATTGTAAACCGGAGCAGGTGCGATCGGCTGGCTAGGTTGATTGGCGGCAACTATTTGCGATTGGGCTTCCTTAATCACAGTCTGTGCCTGATTTTGCCAATGGGGAACAGGAGTGACTTGCCGCGCCGCAGCGATCGCCCCGCGCCATTTACCTTGACTCAGTTCCCGCTTTGCTTTGACCAAGGCCAGGTCATTTTGCTGCTTTTCCTGTTGCCACAGCGCCAGGCTGGAAAGCGCGCTACCCTTGAGTTCACTGGTCTCAGGGATCGTGGCGATCATTTTGCCCGCATCCTCCAGTTGTCCTTTGTAGTAGAAGGCTTGAGCCAGCTCCAGAAGCCGTTGGGAGGATTGCTCAATTAATTGCTGGGATTCATTGTAAGCATCGGTGTTGGGGGATATCCTTGCCGCGATCGTAAGTGCTTCTTTGAGCTTGCCAGAATCCATCAGGCTTTGAGCCAAGACCAGTTGTTGACTGGCTAGGAAATCTTGCTGAGCCGACTGACAGGATTGCATTACATTTTGAAGCGCCAGGGCGATCGCCTGGTTACCAGCGTTGGCCTGAGCCTGATTGATACAAGCTTCATAGTTGCCAGCAGAGCGATGGGCGGCGGCCATTTCCACATTTTCTAAATCCTGCTCAGCGACCCGCGCCCGGTTATAGCCATAACCAAAAGTAAGCGCCACAACACCTACCCCTACTATACCCAGAGCGATCAAAGGCTGATAGCGCCTTGTGCCGGAGTTAGAATCTGGCTCTGCCTGCTGATCTCGATCGTCTCGCTGATGATAGTCATGCTGCCGTTGTCGAAATTTGGTCAGCCCATCTAATTCATCTAATTCATTTAATTCATTTAATTCAGCAGCAAGAGCATCAGGGGCTGGCTCGATCGGCTCTGGCTGTTTACGGCGATTGTCGAGGTCTAATTCATAATCATCAAACAAGCCATCCAAATAGACAGTGGCTTCCTGCTTGGCGCGTTTATCAGCATCGGACAATACCTCCAACTGCTGGGGGGGATGATCCTGAGTATTATTGGTTTGATCTATTTGATCTAATTGTGGTGGTGGTGGTGGTTCGCTGCGGTTGGTGGGCTCTGGGGGATTGAAAATAGGTAGCGCTGGAATGGGCGATCGACTAGCTGGCTGGCGATTAGGCTTAACCCCATTTTGATTTGGGGCTCCTTGGTGGCGCTGCTCAGTAGGATGCTGAACTGAACTGGCGCGATTGGGAAGGCGATCGGACTGCAAGTCCATTGGTGTAGGCAGCGCAAAATTAGTTTGCTTAGTCGGCTTTGGCCTAGCTTTAGAATTAGAAGATTGAAGCTTAGATTTGGACTTTGATTTATATCTATATTTGAGTTTAGGTGGGGGGGTAGTTCTGGAGTTAGCTTTGGCCTTAATATTAGGAGCTTTCACATTAGGAGGTAATGGAGGCAATGCACCATGATCTAGGCTAATTGGTGACGACTCAGTTATTGATGTTATTGGCGTTGCTTGCCTCTGGGTTACATCCCCAGAATCATTAGAATTATTAGAATCATTTACCTGAGCATTTACTTGAGATCGATCGGCAAACTCTGGTTGATCGCTGACCTGATTATCTTTATTGCCGTTGCCATTATTTTTATGTCCATTGCGATCGCCAGCCATCCCATTAGCTAGCATCATTGCTGCGGCCATAGACCAACCATCTGAGCCTATTTCATTATTATTATTAGTATTGGCCTGGTCTACGTTATTGATGTGCTCGATATTGTTAGGATTATTAGCGCTGGCTTGGTCTAGATCCTGGTTGCTTGTGCTTGAATTAGCTTGGGTAGATTGAGCTTCAGCTAGTTGATCAAATTGCTCTATTTGTTCAATTAATCTGTCAGCATCAATTCCCTGCTCGGTGGGATCGGTGCGATGATTAAAATTATTAAGATTCGGCTCACCAGTTAAAGCAATAGGCCGATCGGACTGATCGGACTGATTGGCATGGTTTGAGTTGGTTGAATTGATTGAATTGATTGAATTAAGGCGATCGCCTGGATCTGGTCGATCTGTTCCATCTGATCTAACTGACTGAGACTGGGCTGGATTATCTGGTAGTGAGGGGGGATGTTCCTGGGGCTCTGCCAATAATTGATTGACTTCATTATTATCACTATTGTTATCACTGGCCAGATCGTTAGCTGACGCAGACATAGCGATCGTCGCTACCTTGCCATTATTGCCGTTGCTATTTCTGCCATTACCCAGGTGATGATCGCCATTGCTCCCGTTGTCTCGATTGAATGTTGCCCTGGTGCCATTAGTGACATTAGTGCCACCATTATTAGTGCCATTGCCGAGGAGCGATTCATGGCTACCGGAATTTGATAATCCCAACGCATACATCCAACTACGCACTGCCCAGATTGCCGATCGCATCGACATGGGTTGTGCCGACTGGAGGCGATCGCAAAGGCTATGAATATAAGAATCCTGGCTATCCCACACCTCTGTTAGGGTCAACAACTCAGGCACACGCTGTTCTGCTGCAAAAGTCAGCAAATTGATCTCAAGTTTGTATTCACCACAAAGATCCTTAAGCAAGGCCTTCAGCCGTCTGGGATCATCCACAATATTACTGCCGTAGGTGGCAATTATTTCCCGCAGTTTTTGCCGTGATGTGTCACTCATTGAACGCCACTGATACTCATTGTTTGCCAAGAAATCAAAAAGTGATCAAATTACTGGTTTGTGCTCAAGGGGATGATCGCTGCCCCGATCGCGCTATGTTTGACAAAATCCCCTTGCGATCAGCTAGTGCTGCAAAAATTATTAAAGCTGAGCAAATATTAAAGCTAATTCACTCTTGACAGTTCCTGGTCGATTAAGCTACTTTGGCTGTCTTAGCTTGTCCTGGCTTTACTCTGGGTTCCAACTTTGCCACCGTTGTTGGGTAGTTTTGTGATAACCACAAATCCCGACTAATCCACCAGAACATTACCTAACTAGGTTACATTGAACATTATCTGCTAGCATTCTGTCAGTTTGCCATAAGCTAAATGCAAATTAAACTTGCTCATCTAGGCTGCTAACCAGAATTTAATGTAATGGCCTAAGTTTTCTTGTTTTTACTTAACTTGTTGTTTTGTTGTTACTTACAACAATGCCGATCGCAATTGTTGATAGATTTAAACCTGCTTAATCTTTATTTTAAACCAAGCTTACCCAATAACTCCATTGATTAAGTCATTACAGCTAGATCCGGCATCATGCATATTGATGTGGCATTAATGGGAGTAATTAATGGGAGTAATTGAATCAGGCTAACCCCATATGTTAACCATATGTTAAGAGGATAGATTAAATGCAATTGCCCGGTGGCGAGTTATCTCCCCGACCACTTCACTACATTTTAATCCTTGATTGCTCTGGTTCGATGGCAGTTGATGGCAAGATCCAGGCGCTAAATAAGGCGATCGCGGCGGCGATTCCTGGGCTGAGGGCGATCGCCAAAGACTATCCTCAGGTTCGATTATTAGTCAGGGCAATTACCTTTGCCGATGGAGCCAGATGGCACATTGATACCCCTACGCCGATCGAGGAACTGGTCTGGCCCGATGTGATTGCTGATGGTGTAACCGATATGGGCAAAGCATTGGCCTTGGTGGCAGTGCAAATGCGAGCTTCCCGGCTCCACCGCCAGGCTCTACCACCAGTTTTGGTTTTAATTTCCGATGGCTACCCCACCGATGACTATATGGGTGGGATGCGGGTGCTGATGGCGGAACCCTGGGCGCAACAGGCGGTTAAAGTTGCGATCGCCCTGGGGCAAGATGCCGACCACGAAATATTACAAACCTTTATCGATCGGCCAGATCTGCAACCAATGGCAGCTAATAACCCAGAAACTTTACAGGCACAACTAAAGTGGAGTAGCGAAGCGGTCAGAATTAGTGCCGCTAGTTATATCACGGTGGAAAGGCAATTTTTGCCCCTGTCTCTGGATTTGCCAAAATCACCTGGGTTGGAAGCGATCTGGTAGATTGCCCCAAATCCAAGAAATTCAAGAATTGCCAATGCGATCGGTGCTCTATTTGCTTAACTTTTGGCTTAGCTTTCTGAGTAAGTTGCAATTACTGCTTAAATTGCTGCTAATATTTCCGCTAAATATATAGGGTGGCTGAGCCAGGTAAATAACATCATATATTAGCAACGCGGCTGAGAGAGAACCGATAGATTAATTGGATATTTGGATATCTAGATGAGCAGAACCGATCGCTTAAGTTGGCATGTGGTGGGAGAGAGCATCCAGGGCGCAGCCCATAAGAAACGGCATATTCCCAATCGTGACAATATTTTTATCTGGACTCCTGATAATTCAGGGGTGGGGCCACCACTGGTGTTGACCATCTCCGATGGGCGGGGTAGTGCCCGGTGTTGCCGCAGTGACTTGGGGTCTAAGTTCTTGGTCAAGATTGCCACCCGCTTGCTGCAAAATTTTGCGGAGAAATCGCCACCATTAAATAATCAAGCAGCCCTGATCGATAGTAATCAAAAGCTGGGGCGGGCGATCGTGCTGAATTGGCAAAAGGCGATCGAAAAGCACCTGGCGCAGAATAAACTCCGCCCCGAAGAGATCGCCAGGGTGGGCATTGCGGCGGGTAAATCAGCACAACGGGCGATCACAACTGAGCCAGCTTTGGCCTATGGCGCAACTTTGCTGGGGGTGTTGTTAACCGAAACCTATGCGCTCTACTTGAAATTTGGCACCGGCGATCTGCTCAGTGTCGATCGCAATGGCAATCCTACTTCTATTTTTCCTGCTTTTGGGGCTGAGCTAAAAACCGATCAAACCGATGCCTATAGCCATCTCACCAAAAGTAAAATTGTAGACGTGTTGATCAATCCGCTATGGCAAGAGCTGCAAATCCGGCTGGTGCCATTTGTAAACTATGTGCCAGAAATGATCCTGGTTGCCACCGATGGCTATGCTAATTCCTTCAAGACCGAGCTAGATTTCCGGAAAATTGCGCCCGACTATTTGCGCCTGATTGAGAAAGAGGGGATCGGTAGTTTGATTAATAAGCTGGATCTAATCTTGACTGAAACCTCGCATCAGGGAGGTGGTGATGATATTACGCTGGGCTTGCTCAAGTCTTTTGTGGAAGAAGACTTTGATCTAGAAGCTTCTGCCCAAACCGAGTTGGCGCAAAATCTGGCTGCCTTCGATCAAGAGATGGGCATAACCCAGCCACCACCTCAGCACGATCGCCCCAAAACCGCTCTCGATCCGCTCTCGCAACAACTCAATGACTTGGCTGACGAGGAGTTAAATTAGCGATCGGCAAGTTTTGCTCTACCGCGATCGCCCAGGCTGGTTAACCACACTAGACACGATCGGCTTTAATTTAGTCAAATAGTAGATGCAAGGGGTTACTTATTTTGAAATTAGCAACTAACTAATTGACTTAGCTTGACTTAGCCATTTCAAGATCGAGCTACTTCTTTAGGTTCTTTAGGAAATAGGAATGAGATATGTTGCGGATTTAGATTGGGCGATCGAGATCAGGCAATCAAGAATCAGTTAAACGGGGAAAACATGGAAGAGAGAAAGCAAAATTTTTCAATGCGGATGGAAGGTCTGGACTCGCTGTTCAATGAGGTAAAGCAACTGCTGAACCTGGAAGAATTAGCCGAATTGGCCAGCAAAATCGAAGAAAAGGCCGAGTCCGGCGATCTCAAAACCGAGGTGCATTTTAGCGCTCGTTCTAATATCCCGCGCCAGGGCAACATCCCCCGCAGCGATCGGTTTAGCCGCAGTACCAGGGTTAGCACCACCAATGACGGCGATGAAGTGGAAACCAGCTACACCACTAATTTTAGCCATTCCCCGCAAACTGGTAGTTCTCGTGATCATTCGTCTCGCAACACTGTCCGTAATTCAGTGCGCACCACTAGCACTGCCCATAGTGCCCATAGTTCTGCCAGTAGCTCAGCCCATGCAAGCACTAATCAAGAGCAAAGCAAAACCAGCGCTAATCATGCCAATGACTCGAAACAAACTAATCAATCTCAACCACCGCTCGATCGCACCGTTGGTGGTCTGGGTAAGGTATTAGCGCAACTGCGCGATCTAGTAGAAGTGCCACTCAAGCGCCCTGATATTCTCGAAAAGCTTGGTCTAGAGCCTCCCAAGGGTGTTTTGATGGTAGGGCCACCAGGAACCGGTAAAACCCTCACCGCACGATCGCTAGCCGATCACCTGGGTGTGAATTATATTGCCATTGTGGCTCCAGAGATCGTGGGTAAATATTATGGCGAAGCGGAAAAAAAGCTAAGACAGGTGTTTGAAAAAGCTACCAAGGCCGCCCCATGTTTGATTTTTATTGATGAAATTGATGCCCTGGTGCCCAATCGCACCCAGGTTGAAGGTGAAGTGGAAAAGCGGATTGTGGCGCAAATGCTGGGGCTGATGGATGGGTTTGCCAGTCGATCGGGGGTGATTGTGTTGGCGGCCACCAATCGACCCGATGCGATCGATCCAGCGTTACGTCGCCCTGGCCGTTTCGATCGAGAAATTCATTTCCCTGTGCCTGATCGCAATGATCGACGGGAAATCCTAGCCATTCACACCGCTAATATGCCCCTGGCCGCAGATGTCAATCTCGAACTACTGGCCGATCAATGCTTGGGGTTTGTTGGTGCAGACATTAAGGGGCTATGCCAAACCGCAGCCTATGGAGCGCTGCAACGGCAAGTGGTGAATCTGGCGCAAATTCCCGATCGCCTGGTGGTGAATAATCAGGATTTTACCGATGCGCTCAAGCAAATTCAGCCGGCGGTGTTGCGATCGCTGACTGTGCAAGCACCCCAGGTACAATGGTCGGAAATTGGTGGCCTGGAAACAATCAAAAACACGCTGCAAGAGGCCGTGGCAGGAGCCCTCAACGATCGGGAACTCTATGACCATGCCAAAGCCCAAGCACCACGTGGGATTTTGCTGTCGGGGCCACCAGGAACTGGTAAAACCCTGCTGGCTAAGGCGATCGCCACCGCTGCCCAGGCTAACTTCATTGCCATCAATGGCCCCGAATTACTGACCAAATGGGTAGGAGCCTCCGAACAAGCTCTGCGTCAGATTTTTGCCCAGGCCAGACAGGTAGCGCCCTGTGTCATTTTTATTGATGAAATCGATACCCTTGCCCCAGCCAGGGGTAACTACCAGGGGGATAGTGGTGTTAGCGATCGGATGATTGGTCAATTGCTAACCGAATTAGATGGGCTGCAATCCAGTGATGGCATTTTGCTGATTGCGGCTACTAATCGCAAAAGTTCCCTCGATCCGGCCTTGCTGCGCTCTGGTCGGATTGAATTGCATTTGACCGTGGATCTACCAGCAGAAAGCGATCGGCTGGCGATTTTGGCAGTCCACAACCGCGATCGCCCTCTGGCTGAGGATGTGAATCTAGACCAATGGGCAGGCCGGACTGATGGCTATAATGGCGCTGATTTGGCTTTCCTGAGCAATCGGGCTGCTATTTTTGCGATCCGCCGCCACCAACAAACCCGTGCCAGCGATCGGCAAATTGCCCTATCTGATCTAAAAATTACTAGCAGTGATTTTGAACAGGCTTTGGCAGAACTAGATCAGCAGCGGCATTAGTTAGCGTTAGTGGGTTAATAATTAATGGGCGATCGCCAAAGCTTTCGATTGCCCGATTCTTAAAAAAAATTGCTAACATTGCTAAAGCTTGCTAGGATCATTTCCTGATCAGGCGGGATGTAGCGCAGCTTGGTAGCGCATTGCGTTCGGGACGCAAGGGTCGTAGGTTCGAATCCTATCATCCCGATTAGACTTGAGCATGTAGAGCTTTTAGTGCTTAACCTTAACCAATTTAGATAAATATGATGGCTTGTAATCGAGATCAGGTTTATACCCAGTCGAATTAGCATCCATCATAATTTGCATAGTTGATTATCAGGTCTTGTCAATTTTATTACTGATTTATTACTGAACATAGTTTTACTTCTATGAGCCGATGGCTGATAGCTGATTTGCAATGCCATTATTTCTAGATTATTACTCGATCGCTCCCCCTGAATTTGGATCGAGCTAAGCTAATACTACTAAATACTAAATACAGTTCAGCAAAACATCTGTAGTCTTTATGTTTAACAAAAGTCTCTATGTTTAACAAACCCAAGCCTATTCCCCCAGCCCCAGGCCAAGAATCGGTGTGGGACTATCCACGCCCGCCCCGCTGCGAGGATACAGACAAGCATATCCAGATTATTTTCAACGGTGAGACGATCGTTGATACCCGCAATGCCAAGCGCATCCTAGAAACCAGCCATCCGCCTACTTATTACTTGCCACCAGCAGATATTAATATGGCCTACCTGGAGCAAACTGACCAAACCAGTTTTTGTGAATGGAAGGGGCGATCGATTTACTACAGCCTGGAGGTCAATGGCAAACAGGCAATTAATGTGGCCTGGGCCTACCCAAATCCTACCGCTGGTTTTGCCCAACTAAAAGACCATATTGCCTTTTATGCCCAACCGATGGATGCCTGCTTGGTTGATGGTCAGCAGATCATACCTCAGCCTGGTGGATTCTATGGTGGTTGGATTACCCCAGATGTGGTGGGGCCATTCAAGGGTGAACCGGGCACGATGTGGTGGTAGTGGGCAGGCCTAATCGATCGCTAAGCTAACTGGATATCTTAATATCTTAGCTAAGTGACCTTTTGCTTTAATAATTGCTTAAGCCTGATTGGATCACCCCGATCGACTACCTTGCCATCCTGGAGTAAAAAAGCACCATCGGCAAAGTCAAGCTCATCTAGGCGATGGGTTACCCACAGGGCAGTTAAATGATTTTCTTTGACTAATTTTCTGACTGTTTCTACTAGTTCCGATTGGCGATCGCGGTCCAATAGGGCAGTTGGTTCATCCAGCAACAGGATTTCAGAATTGCGCGCCAGGGCTCCAGCCAATGCCACCCGCTGTTTTTGGCCACCACTGAGGGTATAGATTGGGCGACGTTGAAAATTGCCCAGCCCCACGTCGCGCAGCGATCGCTCCACCCGCATGCGAGTATGCAAATAGGAAATATCTTCATCCACCAGACCAAAAGCCACATCTGCACCGACAGTGGGCATTACCAACTGGTGATCGGGGTTTTGGAACACATAGCCAACCTTGCCAGCAACTTCCACGGTGCCAGATTCTTTTTCCAGCAGACCCGCCAAAATTTTAAGCAAAGTAGACTTGCCACTGCCGTTTGTACCCAACAGCATCCAAAATTCACCCTTGGGTACAGTAAGGCTGCAATCGCATAATACGACTTGATTAGCCTTCCAACTGAAATTCAAATTTTCCACCGCGATCGCATTGGTAGAGATAGCGGCTGGATCTAGAGGATCTAGATTAGACGGCGATTCTGAATTCATGCTGGTTAATTGCGCGTAAAGCCAACCCCAGTGGATAGGGAAGCACTCGCTTTTTCGGAAACTTGCACCGCTGAAATGTCTTCTACCATCACGGCCAGCTTTTTATTGGGAAACTTTTCACAGGTAAGTTCAATAATTGGCGTTTGGCTATTCTTTTGCATGGCGGCCAAAACTGTTTTATATAACTCTTCGGCTGCATCAAGTTCATGACGTTGCACAGACAAAGGCAAGGGATTATTTCTCAGTGCTAGTTCAACTGTATACATTTAATTCCAGAGGTGATGTTAGTGATTAGTAAAAATTAATCCGGCCGATCGCAGAATAGCCGCGCAATCACAGCTCTGCCTAACAGCCATTAATAGTATGCCACTGGTGATGGGGATTTTGCCTAAATAACTGGCGATCGACAGGTAGGGAAAGCCGCCCATTGGTGATTGAAGCGATTGATATTGGCCAAATCCAGCAGTTCTGTCTACCCTGAGATTGATTTATCTACTTGTTCTCTGCTGGGTTGAGAAATTACCCGTAGAATTACTTAGTGAGGTTAGGTATTTAAGATTTGGATATGGGTTTAGACATTTTAGACATTTTAGACATAGGGATGGGAAATACGATCGCCAATGAAATCGTTGTGAGCTGGCAAAGCATCGCAATTGCCTGGTCTGATTTGAGCTTTGCATCGATCGCTAATATCGCCAATTTAGATTATTTAGGGACTCTAGCGCCATTTACGATCGCGGCAATTGGTGCGGTGTTGCTGGCTGAAGTGGTGCGCGATGTCTATCACTACCTGGAACATCAACAGCAACCGATGCCATCGGGTCATGCCCTGCACCACAAAATCTACCGCCCTGACCTGACCTGCATTAGCCTGGATGCCTATAAACAAGCCCAATGGCTCAATGATGTGCCAGAAGCCCTGGTGATGATTGGCCTCACTGGTGTGGTGGCGATCGCGGCCTGGTTAGTTGGCCTTAGCGCTGCGATCTACTGGGGGCTATCATTTGGCTGCCTCTATTCGATCGGCTTTTTGGCCACGGCGATCGCCCGATCGCAGGGTTATTTAATTGAAACTGATCTGACCCACAAACCAGGCGATCTTAAAACTTTGCCCTCCAATTGGTTTGTAAATCGCACCTACCACTGGCGGCATCACTTCGATCAGGGCAATGCCTATTATTGCAGTACGGTTACAATGGTAGATAAGATTTTGGGCAGTAGCTTGGCACTTAAAGGGAAAACGATCGCAATTACGGGCGCATCTGGCACATTGGGTCGGGCTTTGCTGGCGCAGTTGAATCAGCAGGGCGCAAAACTAGTGGCGCTAACCACTTCGGCCGGGGCGGAGTTTGATCCAGCCTTAAAAAATCTCAAGGTTCTGAGCTGGCAACCTGGTGCGGAAGCTGACCTATTGGCCACCCTGCAAACCGTAGATATCTTAATCATTAATCATGGCATCAATGTGTATGGCGATCGTGACCCACTGGCGATCGAAAAGTCCTATCAAGTAAATACTTTTTCGGCCTGGCGATTGCTGGAGTTGTTTCTTACCACCGTTACCACTTCCAAGCACAAAGCCACCAAGGAAGTCTGGGTGAACACCTCTGAAGCGGAAGTGAATCCAGCCTTTAGCCCACTCTATGAGCTATCCAAACGTACCCTGGGCGATCTGATTACGATGCGTCGCCTGGATGCTCCCTGCATCATTCGCAAGGTTATTCTGGGACCATTTAAGAGTAATTTAAACCCGGTGGGTGTGATGTCGGCGGATTTTGTGGCCTGGGGTGTGGTGGCTTTGGCTCAGCGGGGCTTCCGTAATATTATTGTCACGATCAACCCGATTACGCTGGTGGCCTTTCCGATTAAAGAGTTTTTGCAATCGCTCTATTTTCGGTTATTCACTAAAACCAGTTCTAATCCTCCACAACCAGGTTTTATGTCTGGATCTGGATCTAATTATCCTGATCCCACTGCCCATATTCAATCCAGGTCTGTGCTGAAATAAAGTGTTCAAATAAAATTGAAGTTCAAATAAAATTGGAAAAGTTAGGACTAGCTGATATTAGCAAGCCAATTGATCGCACAGATCGAATAGATCGATTGACATAACCACCACGATCGCTGATTGTATTACCCGTATAGTTTAGCCATCGCAAAAAACAACCCATCCCAGCGATCGATCATGCGCTACGAATATCACGAATATCAGCAAGTGCAGCAATTAGTTCGGCAAGCCGGCCAAAAAGCTAAACAACTGCGCCAGGAAAAGTTTGAAATTTCCGAAAAAGAACCCGGTGATTATGTCACCAGTATCGATCTCGAACTCGATCGCCTCTTGTCTGCCAGCTTTAGTGATTGGTTCCCCCATGATTGCATCATTACCGAAGAGAATGCTGATTCATATCAGATCTGGCAACAGCAGGAACAGCAGGCCAACAATTCACGCTGCTGGTTCATTGACCCGATCGATGGCACCAACGATTTTGTACGGGGCGATCGGCATTATGCGGTGATGGTGGGGTTGATGGAGCATGGCTTGCCAGTCATGGGTTGGGTCTATGCCCCAGAGAGCGATCGCTTATTTTTTGGCGGTAAGGCGATCGGTGGGGTCTATGTCCAGGATGGTGATGCAGAACCAATTAAGCTGGATTTACGGACTCCAGAGGCGCAGTTTTGCAAGATAATTATTAGCCATAAAGATAAACGCCGTTATGGTAATGCAGTGCTGCAGGCGATCCCCACGGCGGAGTTTTATAACCTGGGTAGCTTTGGCTTGAAGGTGGCTGATGTGTTGCTGGGTAAGGCTTGTTTGTATATTTATTTAAATCGACGGGTGAAGCTGTGGGATACAGTCGGGCCATTGGCAATGGCGATGGCGGCGGGTTTGGTCTGTTGCGATCTCGATGGCCAGGCGATCGGCTTTGCCTCTGAGCATCTCAATCCAGGCAGTCTGGTGCATAACCAGGTGATTCTGGTGGGTTGGGCAGAACATATGGACACATTTCGCCAAAAGTTAAACCGAAGCCTAGATCTCCAATTCTGACAATAGAATCGAAAAATTAGTGGAAACACCCCAAAAAAGCATCCTCTTTGCTGAGACTAATGTAATAGCTTAGGTGCAGCTTCTTTGACAATCGCCAATACGCCATTGGTGACCAATTGCACTGCGATCGCCAGTACAAAAAATCCCATCACTCGATTCAGGGCTCCCAGGCCATTTTTGCCCAATGCTTTAATCAATGGTTGCCCCAGCGCCAGCAGCAAGTAAGTTACTAAACCAAATAAAACTAATCCGGCCATACTGCCAGAAATTTCCTGCCAACCCTTAGCCCGTTCTGATAGGCCAATCACCACACCGATCGCACCAGGCCCACTGATCATCGGCATTGCCATTGGCGTAAAGGAAATATCTTCCTTTTCAAGTGCTTCTTGATGTTCATGCTCTTTTAAGCGTTGCTTGGTAGTTACCATCTCCCAGGCAGTATGCGCCACAATTAATCCACCTGCTATTTGCAGCACCCCCAGGGAAATACCAAAAAACTGCAAAATAAATTTACCTGCCAGAAAAAATGCCACCAGAATCCCAGCCACATTGATCGCCGTAGATCTGGCCTGCTTGCCCCGTTCAAAATTTTGGTAGTCGGTGGTGAGGGTATAAAAAATAGGGATCGCGCCAATGGGGTTGGCGATCGGAATCAGGGCGATCATTGTACCGATCGCATGGTTAAGCAGGGGCTGTAACATAAGGATTTAGCGATCCTAAGTTCGATTAAACTAGAAGTAGCCTCAACAATATCGCTAAAATCAATATTGGAAAATAATTTGGGGAGGATTAGCAATGTCATTCCTAAACCAAAATCCTGAACAATCTGAGCAAAAAGATCAAGATCAAGCCAACTCTAAGCCCAATTTTAGTTTGGTTATTAACTGGTTGCGCCAAGTCTTTGTCTACAGCATCGTGACATTAGTAAGCGTGGCGATCGTTGTGACGATTGTGCTGGATTTGCCATTTTCGTTGTATGTGAATGTGCCAATCCAGACTAATCATGCAACCGATCGAGTCTTAAATAATGCATTGGGTTTAACTGCCCGATCGCAACTCATTCCAGAACCGATCGCCAGCAATAACCGCGAGAATTTTGTCACAGCGGCGGTTAAGAAAGTCGGCCCAGCAGTGGTAAGGATCGATACAGAGCGCACGATCGCTACTCAGGCTCCAGATATATTTTCCGATGATCCCCTTTTTCGGCGTTTTTTTGGCAAAGATTTCTTCCCAGAGCGACCGCAAATGCCGCGAGAATTTCGGCAGCATGGCCAGGGCTCTGGGATTGTGATCAAGCCCGATGGCACGATCCTGACTAATGCCCATGTGATCGATGGAGCCGACGACGTGGAAGTGAAGCTGCGCGATGGCCGCACTTTCAGGGGCAAAGTATTAGGCTTGGATGTGGTGACTGATATTGCCGTAGTCAAAATTGATGGCACTGATTTGCCGGTTGCGCCGATCGGCTCGGCGGAGAATTTGCAAGTAGGCGATTGGGCGATCGCGCTGGGTAATCCCCTTGGCCTGGATAATACTGTCACCCTGGGTATTATTAGCACCCTGAGCCGCCCCAGTAATCAGGTGGGGATTGCCGACAAGCGTATAGATTTTATTCAAACCGATGCGGCGATCAATCCTGGTAATTCCGGTGGCCCGTTGCTCAATCAAAATGGCGAAGTAATTGGTATCAATACGGCAATTCGTCCCGATGCACAGGGGATCGGGTTTGCGATTCCGATCGATAAGGCGGTGGCGATCGAAACTAAGCTGGCTCAGGGTAAAACTATTTCCCATCCCTACATTGGCGTTAGTATGGTGACAGTTACGCCTGATCTGATTGCTGACCTGGAGCGCGATCCCAATGCCCCCAGAATCGAACCGGGTACAGAGGGAGTGTTTGTGACGCGGGTAATGCGGGATAGTCCGGCGGCGATCGCTGGCCTGAAGCTGGGCGACGTGATCACCAGGATTAAGGGGCAAAAAGTTACTAATACAGGGCAGGTACAGAAGCTAGTAGAGAATAGCCGGGTTAATCAGCCTTTGCGAATTGTGGTCAAGCGTGGCAGCAGTAATCTTACTCTGACGGTTAAACCGCAAGAATTGCAAACCGCTAACCTACGCTAACTCTAATTCTAATAACTCACGTCAAGCAATAAGGCTATGGCGTTTGAAGATTTGGTTAGGATAATACACATGCCATTGATGATTCTGTGGGCAAAGCTATTAGCATGTAATGTCCTATGTGTCCTTTCACTTGCTATATGCTGATCGGCTGGCAGAATTAATGCCCTCGTGTTACCCACAAACAAGATTTTAGCGATCACTCTTAGCTAAATTAATTAGACTCACTCTGGCCATAGGGATGAAAATGATCATAGATCTCCTGTGCTAATTTGCCACCAATGCCGGGAGTTTCGGCGATCTGGGCGGTGCTGGCCTGACGGATATATTCCACCGAGTGAAATTTCTCCAGTAATTGTTTCTGGCGATGATGCCCCAGGCCAGGAATATGATCCAGGTGCGATTGCTGCATCCGTTGGCTACGTTTTTGGCGATGGAACGAAACCGCGAAGCGGTGTGCCTCATCCCTTAGTCGTCTGAGTAATTGCACGCCGGGATGCTCTGGATCAACATCGATCGGCTTGGTTTGCTCCGGCTGAAAGATTTCCTCGCGTTTCTTGGCCAAGCTCACCACATTCAATTCGTTGACCAGCCCCAGTTTGGTTAATACAGTCATTACGGCAGAGAGTTGCCCCTTGCCGCCATCGATCATCACCAGGTCAGGATAATCATCTTTAGATTTACTGGGATGAAACCGCCGCGCGATCACTTCCGCCAAACTGGCAAAATCATCGGAACGCCCCGATCGCACCGCCGGATTTTTAATCCGATAGTGACGATAATGCTGCTTGGCCGGAATACCATCAATAAAAACCACCTGGCTGGCCACCGCATCGGAACCCTGAATGTGCGAAATATCATAACCCTCGATCCGGTGGGGTAAATCGCCCAGCCCCAGGATTTCGGTCAAGCCTTCCAAACTTTGCAAGTTACGATCGCTTTGTTTTTTAATTCTGGCCAGTTCATAGTTAGCATTGCGCTCCACCATTTCGACCAATTCAGCCTTGACCTGGCGTTGCGGCGAGGCGATCCGCACCTTTTTGCGTTTGCGATTGCTCAGCCAGGCCGCCAATACATCTGCTTCCGGTAGATCATATTGGGTATGGATCTCATTGGGGATTTCCACATCCTCGCAAGCATGGTAGTGGGATTCCAGCGCCCGTTGCAAAATCATTTCCGGTGCATCGCTATTACTATCGGCGATGAATGCCAATCGGCCAATTAACCTGCCAGCCCGAATCTGAAACAGTTGAATGCAGGCGTGGTTCTCGTCTCTGGCCAGGGCGATCGCATCGCGCGAGATTGTATCATCGGGCAATGAAACCTTTTGATCAGCACCGAGATTCTGGAGCGTATAGATCTGATCGCGGATATGGGCAGCCCGCTCAAAATCCAGTCGCTCGGAGGCGGCCTCCATCTTGCCCGTCAGGGTTTCAATTAATTCACCAGTCCGACCCTGGAAAATCATCGCCACCTTTTGCATGGTCTGGCGATATTCCGCCGGGGTCACCAATTCCTGGCATACGCCCGGACATAAGCCCATGTCATAGTTGAGGCAGGGGCGATCCTTAAATACTGGCTTTGGTCGTTGCCGCAATGGAAAAGCCCGCTTGATGATAGCAATGGTGCGATAGAGCGATCGTGAATCCACATAGGGGCCATAGAAGCGATCTTTGGCCGATCGGGCGCGGCGCTTGCGAGTCACAAATACGCGCGGATATTGCTCCGACCAGGTAATACAGATGTAGGGATATTTTTTATCGTCCTTGAGCAGCACATTGTAATAGGGCTGATACTGCTTGATTAAATTCGCTTCCAGTGCCAGCGCTTCCGCTTCGGTGTCAGTGACAATAAACTCGATCTCTGCCACCAGCTTCACCATCATCGCAATGCGGGGCGATAGATCCTGAGCGCTGCGGAAATAGGAACGCACCCGCGATCGCAAACTTTTTGACTTGCCAATGTAAAGCACCTGGTCATCACGATTGCGCATGAAATAGACCCCTGGCTCCTGGGGGATTTCCTTCAGCCTTGTTTCTAGTTTTTCGCGGTTTTCCAGCAGACTCAAGCTTGCTTCTCCTTATTGGTCTTCTAATCCTGAATGCTCAAATAGTGGCTCGTGATTCCCTCTTAAAATCACTGCCGGAATTTCACCTCGATCGAACCAGTTATCATCAATCCTGGCGATCGTCATGACCAGACTCAGGCATATGATTGGAAGGCTTAGAAGGCGATCGCGCTGATTTTAATTGATTATGCCGAACATTAGGATTGCTACCAACATCAGGGTTAACCTTGCCGCTAGTATTTGGCTTGATGTCAGGCTTAATATCAGGCTTGATATCAATATGCGCACCTGGATCTGGTTCAGTGTCTGGTTCGGTATCGGCCTCAGTCTCCACCGAGCCATTACCTGGATTATTTAACTCCGGTTGTAAATAGCGGTGTTGATATACATGCTCGAATATAATCCGGCTAATCCCAGCGATCGGCGGGGCGATCAGAGTGCCAACCAGACCAAACAACTCTATGCCTACAATTATAGACAGCAACAACTCAAACGGGTTGAGGTTGAGATAGGGCCCCACCAACCAGGGTTGTAAAATAAATGCCTCGGTTTGCTGCATCAAAAACGAAGTGCTTACCACCAAGGCAACCTTTCCCATGCCGGCACTCCAGGAGACGATCATCATTGCCACCAGGGCGATCGAGGGGCCAAAGAAAGGAATCAAATTCAAGACCGCCAACAGCAAGCCCAGAGATCCGGCAAATTGAATTTCCAGGAAACTCAGCACCAAATAAGTGCAGAATCCTAGCAGGGCAGAAGTACCAATTTTACCGATTACATAGGAACTGACACAGCGGGAGATCGGTGGGATCAATTCATACATCTGGGCGCGAATCTCAGGTTGGAAGGGCGCTAAAATTCGCTTAAATAAACTCTCTGCGTTGATCGCCATATAAGCAGCGATCGCCAAAGACATCAATGCAATCCCCAAGGTATTAACCAGCCGGAAGGTGAAATCAACGGTTTGACCTGCCAGTTCTTTGCCCAATTCAGCTAATTGTTGCTCTAGCAGCAGAATCACGCTCTGGGCATCATTGCCAACCAGCGGTAAATTAGGGATTTCAATTTTTTGCAATAGTTCCGGCAATCGAGTTAAGAATACCCCCATTTCGTTGATCAACTGGGGCGCGGGCGCGATCGTCAGGATCGCCATTACCAAAATTACTGCATAGATGATCGCCACTGCCCAGATGCGCGGAATCCGGTATTTTTGCATCTGATCAACCAATGGTGCGATCGCTGCCGCCAAAAACAAGCTAATCAACATTAGCCTGACGGTGCGTTGCAATTTATAAAGTAAAAATATGCTGATGGCCGTAACGATCGCCAGCCGCACAAAGCGTTCAATTTGTTGCTTGCTATGGTTGCCCACCGTTAATCGTCCAGTCTTTTATGCCTAGCTTAATGCCTGTCAGTATAGTCTAAATGCCATTGGTGAAAGTTAATTTGCTACTAATGCATGATTGTAAAAGCAGCAGATCCTACCTTTCCCGACCTTGAGCCTGTAGATAAATTAAATTAGGTACAAACTACCGACTTATTCCGACCGACATCGAGGAATAATTTGGTTAGGCTAAACATACTGAACATATTGAGTCAGTCTCTTTTTGATCATACTAATCGCCGATCGAAAGCTTTAGCTGATCTGAATTTTGTTCTTGCTGATCCTTGGATGCTGGTAGGCAAAATTTTACCAGCGATCGCCAGAATATCGATTGTTTAATTTTAATTTCGTTATTACCGACGCTTTGGATTCATCCAGAATCAAATTGATCAAAGTTCTTAATCATGTTGCAATCAGCCCAAGTCCTGAAAGATCGCTACCAACTCGAACAACCACTAGGGCAAAATGCCGGACGACAAACCTGGCTAGCTTTTGATCTTGAAGCTGAAGAACAAGTCGTGGTCAAACTGCTCACCTTTGGTGGTGATGTGCAGTGGGACGATTTGAAGCTATTTGAGCGTGAGGCGCAGGTGCTGCAACAGCTCGATCACCCTTGCATCCCTAAATATCGGGATTATTTTTCGATCGACGATCGCGCCCTCTGGTTTGGCCTGGTGCAGGACTATATCCCTGGTGATTCGCTTAAGGATTTGCTCATGCAGGGTAAAAAGTTCAGTGAGGCGGAGGTGAAGCAAATTGCGATCGAAATCCTGGAAATCCTGATCTATCTCCATGAACTCAATCCAACCGTGCTGCATCGGGACATCAAGCCCAGCAATATTATTTATGGCGCAGATCAAAAAGTTTATCTAGTGGACTTTGGTGCAGTCCAAGACAAAGCCTCCGCCGAGGGTAAAACCTTTACGGTGGTGGGAACCTATGGCTATGCACCGATCGAACAGTTTGGGGGTCGCGCTGTTCCCGCTTCGGATCTATATGCTCTGGGGGCAACGCTGATCCATTTGCTGACGGGCATTTCCCCGGCAGAGTTACCCCAGGATGACATGCGGATCGAGTTTAAGGATCGCACCAGTTGCGATCGCAGGTTAAGCTCTTGGATTGAAGCACTCACGGAGCCATCACTCAAAAAACGACCAGAAAATGCCAGGGCAGCGATCGAGGCGTTGCGATCGGGTAGGGCGATCGTTAGAAATGATTTCAAAGTAGAAAAGCCAGCAAATAGCAGAATCCGCCTCCATCAACATCAGGATAATTTGATTATCAAGCTACCAGGCCCAAAGAAATCCTCTCTTGAGTGGATTGGGACTCTATTTTCTCTCTTGGCTCTTGTTTTTTCATGCCTGGTTACTGGCTTGATCAGCATAGTAGTACTTGGAACTACCTTTACTGGAATTTTTAAAGGTAATGCTTTTGTTATTCTCTTCCCTTTGCTTTTCACTATATTTGGCTTTTTAGCAATTGGATGCACCATATGGTTGGTTGAAAAAATAATCTCTGACTTTGGCCGCGAGCGAATTATGATCGATGACACTGGCGGATTTATAATCAAAAGACATCTATTTGGCTTCAAGCGAGTTAAAAGCCAGAGTAATTTGCCAATTACGTCAGTGCATCAGGGTTTAGCCCTGAATCGCAACCATGCCCCTAAATCAGTAATTTATTTGAATACCGTAATCGATCGCTACTCCTTTGCCGTTGGTCTAACCAGCGCTGAATGCATGTGGCTAGAACAAGAAATAAAAGAATTTCTCGGCCTCAAATAGTCATACTCAAATAGTCATAAAACACACCAGCACATAGGATATAAATAGATCACGCCATAAATCCTAGAGCAAGAGCAAAGACAACCCCATGACCAACCTAAACCGTACCCCCCTATATGACCTCCACCTGGCAGCAGGCGCACGCATGGTTGAATTTGGGGGTTGGGAAATGCCAGTGCAATACAGTGGAATTATTGCTGAACATCAGGCAGTGCGATCGCAAACTGGGGTGTTTGACGTGTCGCACATGGGGAAATTTGAGTTTCGGGGCGATCGGATTCTAGAAACCTTGCAAAAGCTGGTTCCCTCTAACCTGGCTAGGCTAGTCCCAGGCAGAGCCCAATATACAGTGTTGCTAAATGAATCAGGTGGGATCATTGATGATGTGATTTTTTATTGCCACAGTCTGACTCTGGGTAATGAGCATTGGTCAGTGATCGTCAATGCTTCTACTACTGAAAAAGATAAAACCTGGATCTTAAAGCAATTGACCAACTCAAGCGTTGAGCTGATCGATAATTCACCCACCCAGATCCTGTTGGCGATCCAGGGAGCCACCGCTGAGCAATCGTTACAGAGCTTGGCCGAAGCAGACTTAAGCAAACTAAAGCGATTCCGCCATCTCAGCACCGAGATTTTGGGTCAGAAGGTGTTTATTGCTCGCACTGGCTACACTGGCGAGGATGGCTTTGAAGTGTTGATCGACATCGAAACTGGCAAACAACTCTGGCAAGAATTATTAGCGGCGGGGGTAGTGCCCTGTGGGCTTGGCTGCCGTGACACCTTGCGCTTAGAGGCTGGCTTGCATCTCTATGGCCAGGACATGAACGACGAAACTACGCCCCTGGAAGCGGATCTAAGCTGGCTGATGCATATGAATCAGAAAGGTGATTTCATTGGCCGATCGCGTCTGGAAGCGCAACTAAAAGAGGGTTTGCCCCGTAAGCTAGTGGCGATCGAGATGGAAGGGCGCAACATTGCCCGCCATGACTATCCAATTTTAATCAATGGCAAAACAGTGGGAATTATTACCAGTGGTACGATGTCGCCCACATTGGGTAAGGCGATCGCCCTGGGCTATGTGCCAACTGAGTTTACCAAGGTTGGCCAAAAAATCCAGGTGCAAATTCGCAACAAGCAGGCTGAGGGAAAATTAGTCGATCGACCTTTCTATAAGCCTTAGCAGGCGATAAAAGTGTAATAAACAATAAAAACAAAAAAGCCCTGCACGATTTCCTAGTGGGAGAACCAAGACATGCTTCAGGGCTATAAGACCGTCTTATCTATGAGCTGTAATCATTTAACTCGATCGAAGTAAAGACCAGTTAAAGGATTGGTAAAACTTTCTGCCTGAGTGGTTCTAAGTCATTGCTTACCTACCTGCTTGATTAAATTCCCAGCTAGGTTTAATCAACATCATAGGGATTCTCATCGTCGTCCAGGGTGAATATGGGCGTTACTTTCAGGCCATGTCCATTGCCGTTACTGCGAGTGGGCATACCCTTGAGTTTATTGGTTAGCTCTTTTAAGACATCATCGGGCTGTTGTTGTTCGATCTCATTGACCCGACCCAACACATCATCGGGATTGATCCCAGCGATCGCTGCTTTAATTTTGGGTGCAGACAAACTGCGATCGAGTCGCCGCAATCGCCACACCATCGCCTCTTCAAAGGACATATCCTGGATTGGCGGATACATATTTCGGCCATCCTGTCCCCGCATCACCGACGGGCGCGGAAAGCGTAAAAAGACTGGTTGGGTAAAGTGGGGATGCCGCACCATTAGTTCACCCTTGGGTAAGGTAGCTAGTTTGGTTTTGACCGCTGCCGAGAGGGTGCTATAGCCAGGGGTGGCCAGTTCATCCATGTCCATCCGGCCATATAAGCCCGTGGCACAATTACCGACGATCCGCTTGTGCACTTGCGATCGGAACTGTTGCGCTGAGAACAACACTTCGCCCAGATATCGCCCTCGCTCGGAAATATCCAGCAAGGTGCGTTTGAGGTAGGTATCACCACCATCGGCGGCAGCATATTTGTTTAACTCATCCACAAAGATTACGACCCGCTCTACGCCCAGGGCATTTTTTTCCAGCAGCTCGCGGATTTTGCTGACAATGCGGGTGAATACCAAATCCTGCGCCAAGGGTTCCAGATTGGCCACATCCACCACATAGATATGATTCTTGTGGAAATTCCCCCAGGGCAGATCGCTGATCGCATCGTTATTGGCAACCAGGCCCTTGCAGCGGGTAGTGATGTTCATCAGGCGATTGCGCACCTTATAGAGAGTAGCAATATGATGACTATGCCATTCTTTCTTACCCTCCATTTCCATCTCTTCGATCACCCTTGAGAACCAGGTTTCCAGGTGATGAAAATCAGTTACGGTTACACCCAGGGTATAGTTGGGATCGCGCTTGCGGACTACCTTTTCTTCGATCAACGAAAGCACCGCATCCGCCTTGGCATCCACATCATCCCGATTCAGCAACACCTCAGTATGTTCAAAAATTTCCTTTAAGCCCCATTGCAATGGAAAAACATTCTCCATCAGATCGGGATGGGTGCGTAGAGTATTTAAGTTATAGCCATCGGCTTTGTAGGGGGCGTAATACTGTACGTTTTCAAATGGCTTGGGCGGAATCCCTAGCTTGTCGTAAACCGCTAATTCTTCTTCCGTGAGTACGCCGGAATCGACCGGAGGCAGATCGAGATAGAGCAAATCGGGGCCTTTAACATTAAAGAAAACCGCCGCTACACCGCGATCGTCATCTTCGGGATAGTAATGGGTGAAAATGCTCTTGAGTAAAAACTCCACCAACGAGGTTTTGGTAGCCAATCCAGACACACCAGTAATATTCAAATGGGCAGCTTCGGGCCCCAGCAAAAACTGATGATCGAGATAGATCGGTGAGTTCATCCCACCTTTAACATACACGCCGATCGGGATGCCCCTGTCTTTGTTGACATACTCATCCATCCGCAGCGAGGTCAACACCGCATCGTCGTCAGCCAGATAAACCGGCCCGATCGGTACGGGTTGCAATGGCTCTTCTGGCTCCATCCGCAATACTGCTGCTTTGAAGGCACGAATTTCGGGGCGCAGGGTGGGGGCTTGATCGGCTAGTTCCGGGTCTTGATCGGCACCAATGTAATCATGCAACGCCGAAGCCAAATCCGTGTAGCCCTTGGCCTCAACCACGATCCCATAGATATCCCACTGCTCAGCGGTCTTGTTACCAAAATTACGGGCGCTTGGCTGCTTCACCGTCACCTTAATAATCGTACCAATGCCAACCGGCGAGTTGAGATCCGTCCAGAAGTTAAATGTATCGGGCGTATTGGGATTGCTCTCGGTGGCAAAAACACGACCGATCGGGTGGTTGGCTGATAATTGCGGTGGCTGAGTAGTCATAGGGCAAGAATGGGATAGGTTAAGGCTCTATGACCACATAGTGTATAGCGAATTATTGGATTTTGTAACAATAATTAGGCAGTTTTTGCAGTTGACGGCAATTCACCACTGCAATTATTGGTGTTTGTGGCGATCGCACCATGAGACTGATGCCGATTTACCCAGGCCACATAATCAGGAATCAGCCTCCTGACCAACCGATATTTCATTGCCATTAAGACACTTTTAAGCAGTCCATTACCAGTCATTTCCAGCATTTGTGGTGGCGTAATCCCGAAAATTGGTGGCATATCAACCCGAATTTTGAGATCGACTCTGCCTTCCAGTTGAGTTTGTGATGTATAGGCTCCGGCTGCGTTAGTAACGATCGGTTCGATCGCACCGACTAGATCCAGAGTGAAGCGCTTATTGATATATTCGATTCCCTTAATTTCAGTTTGCACCGAACGCAAGTTAACTTTGCCATTGGGCAGCGACCACACTTCTATATCCACCGTTGGTTGCAGCGTCAGGTGAATGAATTTCAAGGGTCGCATTGTTAAGCGAAACAGTTCCCGCCCAGGGCAATTGGGGCAATTATGTTCATCTCTGCCTGTATCTCTGGTTATCTCTCTACTGAGCAACTGAATGTTTGATTTTTCTGCCACCGCATTGACCAGGCGTTGGGGCTGGCGCAAATAATGCTCGATCGGCACGGGCTGGTTGGGTACAGGGATTACAGTAGTTTCAGAGGCAGAGAAGGTTATGTTCATTACATATTACAGAGATGGTTACAGCCAGCAGCTATATAAGCTTACATGTAATTATATTTGGCTGTTATGGTCGATGGTTATTAATATTAGGTTGGAATCTGTAACTTAGCTTGAAAGCTTATTTCGGTAGCTTAGTTTAACAACCCAGTGGCTTTGGCAAAATACTACGCAAGGTCGATATATTTCTTTCAATATATCTATGGCTATTTAGACAAGCCTCAGCCCTGCCTGAGAACTAGTTAATTAGGTAATCTAGCTCTCACCCAATCTGGTGAATAGAATGGAGGATGTGGACTAAGTAGCAGAATAGCTATGGTTAATGTTGTAATATGCGCAGCGGCACTGAGCCAGCATGAAAGAGAGATTAAGCAGCATGGAACATCAACAATCAAGAAAGCAAATTAATATTAATGAAAGCAAAATGGCGATCGATTCATCACCACAAAATGCGATCGAATCTAAGCTAGCTGATTTTTTTGCCAATACGATCGCCACTGTCTCCCAGAAAAAAAGAACGGGCAAGCAGTTAAATGAATCAGAACAAGAACTACTGGCAGCGCTGGAGGAAATCCTGGCTGGTTCTGAATCGTAGCCAATATAAGTTTGTTAGTAGTTTGTTAGGTAGTTTAAATTAATTTAATCCTACTTCTCAATCATCTCAATAATTAGTATTCATTAGGTATGAAGGACGCTTTGCGCCTGGGTATGGTTCCTAGCAGTTTGGGATAGATTGATGTGGCAAAACCTAGGTTATATAGTCAATTCAAGCTCAGCAGGCCAAGATTTGTTTGCTCAAGCTAATCCAAGCAATTTCATGGCGATCGATCGCCTTAATTACCAGCTATTTAGGTGTTTGAGAATAAAAACCTGACTCGTGGCAATTCAACAAAAAAAGTTTGCCGATCGCTAGACAAATACAGGCCGATCGCCTTTAATGGATGCTTCCTGAACGGGAATTATCAAGTTGAGACGCTGGCACACCTGTTATGGACTGGAACCCTACCAATGGATTTCTGTTGTTTTTATTGTTCTTTGTGGGGGGCTATATTGCCGCAAGTCAATGGCGTGTGGAAGAGATCGCTAAAACGCCTAAGCAACTGAATCAGGAAGAAAATTTGTTTTTCACCTACCTGGGTGGGATTCTCAGTGCGATCTTGTTAGTTGTGCTTTGCTTGGTGCTTTCGGCCAGAATGTTTTAAATATTTTGGGTCTAGTCATGATCGGCAACTCTTGTGCGCTAATGCACTTAACGCACTTAACGCACTAAGGTTGTAAAGGTTGTAATAGAGTTCCCAGGGATATCAAATAACGATAAGCTAGGGGGGACAGAGATCTGTTGAGTTTAGATTAGATTAAATCCGAGTGGAGCCAAGCCAGCAAATCTCTACAACAATCTTGCCCATGATTAATCTATGCAATTTGATCTTAAGATCTCAGTAGAAATATTTAGATCCAGGTTGGGTAAAGTTTTTACTGCGATCGCTTGATCCTACTTGATCCTAATCAACCAACAGGATTGATTTTGGTAATGCTTGCATACTGATTTTGATGCGATCGCCCTAATCCAACCTGAGCCTTGATCATTAATTCCCCATAGCTTAATCCATGCGCATCCTTGGCATCTCCGCCTATTACCACGACAGCGCCGCCGCCCTGGTCGATCGCGGTGAGATTGTGGCGGCCGCCCAAGAAGAAAGATTTTCGCGCCAAAAGCACGATGCCAGATTCCCACAGCAAGCGATCGGCTATTGCCTCAAGGAAGCTGGGCTAAGGCTGCAAGAGCTAGACCAAATTGTTTTTTATGAAAAACCTTTAATTACCTTTGAGCGCTTATTAGAAACCTATCTGGCCTATGCGCCCCAGGGATTTGGTTCTTTCCTGAAGGCGATGCCAGTGTGGCTCAAAGAGAAGCTTTACTTGAAGGCAGTATTAAAAAAAGAACTACGCAAGATCGGCGATTGTAAAAACTCGGAACTACCTCAATTACTCTTCACCGAGCACCATCAGGCTCATGCCGCCGCTGCTTTTTTCCCCAGTCCATTCGAGAATGCGGCGATCCTCTGTCTGGATGCGGTGGGCGAATGGGCAACCACTTCGGTTTGGCATGGCAAAGGCAATCAACTCACGCCCCAATGGCAACTCAACTTCCCCCATTCACTGGGAATGCTCTATTCGGCTTTTACCTACTACACTGGGTTTAAGGTTAATTCCGGTGAATATAAACTCATGGGCTTAGCGCCCTATGGTGAACCTAAGTATGTCGATCGCATTCTGGAACACCTGATCGATCTCAAGGCCGATGGCACCTTCCGGTTGAATATGGACTATTTCAACTATGCCACTGGCCTAACCATGACTAATCGCAAGTTCGATCGCCTCTTCGATCGGAATCCGCGCCAGCCAGAAACTCAAATTAGCCAATCCGACATGGATCTAGCTGCTTCAATTCAGCAAGTGACCGAAGAAGTAGTATTGCGATTGGTGCATACGATCCAGCAAGAATCTGGTAGCCAGAACCTTTGCTTGGCCGGGGGAGTAGCGCTTAATTGTGTTGCCAATGGTAGAGTTCTGCGCGAAAAAAAATTAAAATTCCAAAATATTTGGATTCAACCGGCGGCAGGGGATGCAGGCAGCGCGATCGGGGCAGCAATGGCGATCTGGCATCAATATCACAATCAACCTCGCCCAATTAGCAATCAAGCCAATAATCAGGCCAGTAATCAGGCCAGCAATTACAAGTCTGGTCAGCTAACAGATAAAATGCAGGGTACTTATCTGGGGCCTCAGTTTAGTAATGATGAGATTAAAGCCTTTCTGGCGCAAGCAAATGCACCTTACCACTATCTAGAAGATGCTGAGCTGATGCCCAAGCTGGCAGAAATCCTGGCACAGGAACAAGTTGTCGGCTGGTTCCAAGGGCGGATGGAGTTTGGCCCCAGGGCATTGGGCAATCGCTCTATTCTTGGTGATCCGCGCAGTAACCAGATGCAATCCCAAATAAATTTAAAAATTAAATATCGTGAATCATTTCGCCCGTTTGCGCCTGCTGTGCTTGTCGATCGAGTGGCGGATTATTTTGAAATCGATCGACCTAGCCCCTACATGCTGCTGGTTGCGACCGTGCAAGAGGATTTACGCATAGATTTGACCGAGTCAGATGCCCCAAAAACTGGCTTTGAGCAGTTGCAAGTGGCGCGATCGACAATTCCGGCAGTGACCCATGTGGACTATTCAGCACGGGTGCAAACTGTTAATTCAGCAACAAACCCCCGCTTTTATGAATTAATCCGCCATTTTGAAGCTAAAACTGGCTGTGCGGTGTTGGTGAATACTTCGTTTAATGTGCGCGGTGAGCCGATCGTATGTACGCCAGAGGATGCCTACCGTTGTTTTATGCATACGGAGATGGATTATTTAGTGCTAGAAAATTGCTTGCTGGTTAAAACGGAACAACCACCGATCGCCCGTGATTACAATTGGCCTAATTCGTCTAATTCGTCTAATTGGTCAGGGCAGTTCGAGTTGGATTAATCATCAATTAATTGTTAAGGCTAATTGTTAATGCAGCTTCCAAACCGAATCTTAGTCAAGCATGGGGATTGATTGGATCGCAGCAGGGCATAATCTGGTGGGATAACGGAAATTTGAGACGATGAATCACAAATATAAATACACTGAAACAACAGAAGAGTTAACCACAAAAGAACTACGTCAGTTTGGATTAATTATGGCAGCGATCGCGGCTGGCTTATTTGGCTTAATTTTGCCCTGGCTGAAGCAACACCCTAGCCCATTGCTGGCTTGGATCATTGCAGCGATTATGTTTAGCTTAGCGATCGTGGCTCCTGTGGCTCTGCGGCCAATCTATCGGATCTGGATGAAGATTGGCGAGGTGATGGGTTGGCTTAATACCCGCATTATTCTCGGGATCATCTTCTATTTGCTAGTCACACCAATGGGGATATTTATGCGTTGGCTGGGGAATAATGATCCTATGCAGCGACAGCTAGATGATCAGCGATCGACCTATCGAATTGCCAGCCCAGAAAGCGATCGATCGAAAATGGCAAAACCTTATTAATTCTATGGGCTAGTCGTTAGCAATCTGTGGCTAATTGTTGTGGCCAATGGTATGGTCTAACCAAAAACAACCTAGTGTCAGGGCGATCGAGATAGTTCTCAGCTAAAGAAAACTGTCTAAAAACATGGAAAATATGTTTGAAAAATGATTGTCTGGGTTAGGCCAATATAGTTTTGATTAATCGATAATTGCTCACTTAACAGCTTAAGTATAATGATCGAATTTTTTGCGGATCTGTTTGAATTTTTAGGGGAACGGAAAAAATATTGGTTAGCACCGTTGATTATTGCCCTGGTGGCGATCGGTGCTTTGATTGTACTGACCCAGGGCTCGGCGATCGCACCATTTATTTATACTCTGTTCTAAGCCTGGTTCTAATCTCTAAGTTTTGATCTGAGATTTTAAACTGGGGCAAAGCATTGCACCTCTGCTCGTAAATACTCAAAACATATTCAAACCAAAATATTGCAATCTAAGGGCATGAAATCCAGTCCGTCCAAGCCAGAAGTACCAGAACTAAAAGAATCGATCGCCCCTGGGAAAAAAACTCGTAAACGATCGCTCCGGCGGCGGATCATTTTTTATTTATTCCCCTATTTGGTTCTAATAATACTGCTACTGGGAATCGAGCTAGGTACTAGAGTTTTCTTGCCCCATGTGCCCAGCCTGGATTTATATGTGCGTGGTCAGGATCGCATTAATATTGAAAGCTATCAACAGGAAAGAACCTTTGAAGGCGATGCCACGTTGGGCTGGAAACTAATGCCTAATTTAGAAAATCGCTGGTGGGACTATACGACTTTTTCAACCAATAGCCTGGGGATTCGTCCCGATCGGGAAATTGGCAGCAAGCCCCACAATGGGATCAGGGTTTTATGTCTGGGGGATTCAGTTACCTTTGGCTATCGGGTGCCGGAATCTTTCCCCGAAGCACCGCTAAATTTCAACCGCGATCATCATCCCTATCCGGTCTTGCTAGAACAAATGCTGGCGGACAATAATCCCGATCGCCCCGTGGAAGTGCTTAACCTGTCTACACCGGGTTACACCACCCATCAAGGTTTGGCCTGGTTGCGACGAGATATAGAGAAATTCAAACCCGATCTAATTACAGTAAATTTTGGCTGGAATGATACTGACCATCGCCCCCAAAGCGATCGCCTCTCAATTCCTACCGATCGCTGGAATATTACCCGGCGTTGGCTAAGTGCCCAGAGCCAAGCGGTGATTTATGCTTCGCGGTGGTTGGAGTCTAGCTTGCAAAAAATTGGCGTAGCTAAGAATAAAAGTGACCAGGTTCTGCCCTGGCAACCTAATGTCAGGCGAGTTTCGGAGGCGGAGTATGTGGAAAATATTCTGGCGATCGCTGACCTTGCCCAAAAGCATGATGCGCGGGTGGTAGTAATCGGCCAGGTTTACCGCGATTCCAAAACCAACCCAGATCAAGCCAGATTAATTACTCAGTATCGGCGATCGCTGGCAACCTCCATGAAGGAACATAACATTCCTTACCTAGAGATTCCTGAGCTTACAGAAGCAGCAAACCCTGAGAATGCTGGGCTTTTTGGAGAGCTAATCCATCCCAACTATATTGGTCATCAACTCATGGCCGATCGGTTATGGCAATTTTTAGCGGAGCAGGGAATTTTGGCCGATCTAGAATTGAATGCCAATCCTAGTTAATTATAAAAAAGATAATGAGCGAATAATTAGAGTGCTTGGAAATTTGCAGTGACAGCTAATTGATTCATGCTCAAGCGACTTACTCACTTATCAAATACTCGCTTAGATACAATCGCGCAAGCCTAATTGCTGAGGGCGATCGCGGAACAAAGTTGATTCCTCTCTGGTCAGAATAATTGTTCGCAATGATTCTCACCAATTGAGAGGTAGGAAATATGTTTCGCTCAGCTCAAAAGAATAGCCAAAAGAATAGCCAGCAGAATAAAAAAGAAGAAAGTTCCCGAACTTCACTCATTCAAAAACTGAATCGCATTCCCCTCAAGTTAATTGTCCTCACTGCCAGCCTGGTCAATGTTCCCAACCTTGTAAGTCTGCCTGCCTTAGCTGATGAAGTTCGATCGCCCAGTAGCTATGTTGGCGCGGGGGTGAGCCTGACCAGTGGGCGCGAAACTGAAAGTTCATTAGTAGGCGCGAATGTGGCCGGAAGGCTAAAACTCGGTGATGCACCGCTTTCGCTGCGAACTTCGGTGTTATTTGGTGAAGCAGATAGCGCGGCGATCGTACCAACTGCTTCCTATGACTTTGCCCTGGGCGATCGCACTAATGTCTATCTGGGTGCTGGCGTGGTGATTCCCACCAGTGATGGGGAAACGATGCTGGGTGACAAGACCGCTTTTGTGGTACAGCCTGGGGTAGAAGTGAGCTTGAGTAAGGATGTGTTGCTCTATGGTAATGCGATCGTGGCGGTGGATAGTTATGAAACTGGTAGTTCGGGGGTGAGTGTCCAGGCGGGGATCGGTTATCAGTTCTAGGTTTGAGTCAGCTATAGTGATAATTACCGATCGCTAATCCGAAATACATTTACTTGAGCTTAACCCGTTAACTGTTGCCAGCAAATTGTGCTTGTTTCTGTCCAAAGCATGGCTAAGAGAAATGATGCTACTTGCTTATGATAGGTATAGCAATACCGTAGCATTCCCTGATTAAAAGATGATTCTCTGGGAAACACTAAAATATCGAGAATTAAAACCGTTATGCTGTTTGCTAACGTATGAAAGTTAGGTATTTGTAACGATCGACCTGGCAAGTGGTTATGATGAGTACATATTAACTAGATAAATAATCAGTTAAGCACTCAAGCATTAACAACTGCTTGCCTAGCCACGCTTAAACCAAACTTTCATGGCACCCAAACAGCCCGATATAGTTTTTCTAATTCTCGATACCCAACGCGCCGATCGCCTGGGTTGCTATGGCTATCCGCTGTCCACTTCGCCAAATTTAGACCAACTGGCGGCAGGCTCAACCCTGTTTAGTAATGCGGTGGCGGCAGCACAATGGACAATTCCTTCTCATGCCTCCATGTTTACGGGTACTTATCCAGCGATCCATAACATGGTGCAGTCCTACTCGGTGATGCCGCAAACCCTGCCCACCCTGGCGGAGCGATTGCAATCGGCTGGCTACTACACGGCGGGATTTTGCAATAATCCCCTGGTTGGCGTGATTAACAATGGCCTGCGGCGGGGTTTTTATAGTTTTCTGAATTACAGTGGCCTGCTAACTGCCAATCCCAATCAAGCTGGGACACCGTCGAATTTTATCGATCGCTATCGCCAGGGTTTCAAACGTATCCTGGCCTATGGCCTCAATCGACTCCAGGATGCCTTTGCCCGTAATGATGCCCTGTTGGCGCTATCGCTCACCCCGTTGATGGTGCCGCTGTGGCAAACTGCCCTGAGCTTTAAGGGTAATACCGCTAAGTCGTTGGAAGATGCCGCCAGGCTATTAATCGATCGCCCCAATCTGGAGCCCGATCAGCCGATTTTTTGCTTTATTAATCTGATGGGCACCCACATGCCCTACAATCCACCGCGTCAGTTTATTGAGCAATTTGCGCCCCATGTGTTGCGCGATCGCTCTCAGCAAATCTATTTACGCAATTTCAATAGTGACATCTATGGTTGGCTTGCGCCTTTGGCCGATCCGCTCAATACCGATCGAAAGGCCACCCTTGATGGCATGTATAACGCGGAGGTGGCCTACCAGGATGAGCTGATTGGTAAGTTCATTAGCAGGCTGAGCCAGAATAATCAGCTCGATCGCACCATGCTAGTAATTTCTAGCGATCATGGCGAACATCTGGGCGAAAAGCAATTAGTTGGCCATTGCAATGGTTTATATAACGAGCTGGTGCATGTACCGCTGATTATTAACACCCCTGGCCAGGATTTCCCCGCCAGCCAGCGGGATGAAGTGGTTTCTACACGCCGCATTTTCCACACGATTTTGACGGCGGCTAATTGTGCTAGTGCCGAGGAGCAAAAACTAAGTCTTTGCCATACCACTGATGCTGATGATGGCATGGTGTTTGCGGAGGCGATCCCCCCTCAGAATGCAATTAACCTGCTGATGAAGCGGCAACCGGAACTATTGCAAACCAGAGGCTATGACCAGACTCGCCGTGCTTGCTGGGCAGGGGAGTTTAAGATCGTGGCGGCGGAAAATGGTAATTGTGAATTGTTTAATATTTTTACCGACACCAGTGAAACCCTGAACCTGAGCGATATTTTGCCGGAACAGGTGGAAATGCTACAAGATTATATTGATCTATTTAGTAGCAATGATCACAATGATCAGGGAGAAACTGCTTTTGCGATCGCTACCGCCTCCAATCTTGATGATCCTGAAGTCTATCGCCGCCTCCGCGATCTTGGCTATCTAGAATAATAAAATCTTGAACTTACAAAAACTATGTATCCACCTGTAGATCCTGTTCTATTTGAAATTGGCCCATTGGCGCTGCGTTGGTATGGCATATTTATGGCGACCGCGATCATCACCGGCACCTGGATGGCCGGCACATTGTTGAATAGGCGGGGGCAGGATGGTGAGCGGATCTGGGATTTGCTGTTCTGGATGATGATTCCGGCCTTTATTGGCGCAAGATTGTATTACGTTTTCATTCAATCGCCCCGCACGGCCGATGGTTTTGGTGCCTATGTCTCAAATCCACTGTTGATTTTCCAGATCTGGCGCGGTGGTATTCATATTTTTGGCGCATTTTTGTTTGGTAGTGTGGCCGCCTGGCTATATACGCGCCGTTTTAAGTTGCCGTTTTTAACCTATCTGGATGCGATCGCCCTTGGTTTACCCCTGGCGCAGGCGATCGGGCGGTGGGGGAATTTTATTAATCAAGAACTCTATGGCCCACCCACCAGCTTGCCCTGGGGTCTGCGGATCGATCCACCCCATCGGATCGCCCCCTATAACGATCTGGCCACCTATCCAGAAAGCACCCGTTTTCATCCGTTGTTTCTGTATGAATCTCTGTGGAATTTCATTGGCTTTGCGGTGATTCTGTGGGTGTCGCGTAAGTTTGCACCCAAGCTCAAGGAAGGCGATCTATTTTTGCTCTATTTAATCTGGTATCCGTTGGGGCGCTTTTTTATTGAGTTCCTGCGTACTGATTCCTGGTTCTTTGGGGGTACGCCGTTTAACGCGGTGCATATTTTCTGTGCGATCGCGGTGTTGACTGGGGTGGGTGCGTTGCTGAAACGTCATATATTTAGCTCAAGCCCAGGGATAAAATCATGATACTATTTATAGCTTAATGTTATATAGATGAATTGATTGTTCATGTTATGCCAGGCACCACTGAATTAACCCCTAATAACCCTGCAGCTCAAATTCATAACATCCTAGTACAAATCCTTAAATATAGTGAAGGTAGTATGGCCATGAATGCACTGGGGGCAGCTATGGCCGTAAAACCTACACATAGCTTGCCTGCCTTTGAGAACATTATTAATGATTTTGAATCATCTGTATTTGTTCTTAATGGGATGAAACGTAGATATTGTGATCAAGCAGTTGCCATGCTTAAAGCCTTTGTAGAAGGAGTGAATCAGGGTGCAACAATATCATCAGTAAGACCATTTTTACATGATGAGTTATTTTCTCTCTTAATTAAATCCTCATCTTATATTCAGGGACATGGTTTTTATCTTGAATCTTCGACCTTGGAGGAACTTCAAAAAGATATAGATGAATGGCTTGAGAGAATTACTAATTCAAATTTGGATGATAAAATTAGCGATTTTCTATATTCTTCTCTAGATGGATTATCCAGAGCAATAAGAGATTACAGGTTTGCAGGGAATAAAGGCTTAAGTGATTCAGTAGAACTGAGTTTTGGCAAGTATTTTGTGGTCATAGATAATGAAGCTAAACAACAAAATAAGGAACTGTGGAAAGACTTTTTTGAGTTTTTAGGTAAGGTTTTAACTGCTCTAAGAGTTGTTGATATTTCTTCCAAGCTTTTGGAAAAAGCGCCAGATATATTAAAACTACCGCACTCGAATAATTAATCAAATGATTTGGGATACCCTGTAAATTTATGATCATTCAAAATGATGAAGTCGGCCATCTGCCTTGGTTGATCATGTTCAAAATGCAATCGCTGCGCTGCAAAGTAGATATTGTCATAATCCCGCTTTAGCTCTGCTGCGGTCAGCCCCTCCTGATTGCGATTTAAAGCCCGTGCAAAGGCAGTTTCAAAACTGCAATCGATCCAGATCCGATAATCAAATTCAAACTTTTTCTGAAATAAGAAGATCCCCTCGAAGATTACGATCGCGGCATTCTCGATTTTGTAGTGATATTCGGTCAAGGCATTTGAATTATCTGGCGCGGAATGATTGGCAACTAGATCGATCGAACCTGTTTTACTCAGCGGCATAATCAACTTAGCGAACATTTCCTCAAACCTGAATCCATGCCTATAGAAATGCTCCGCCGGATTTGTGCCACTGAATCGCTTCTGGGGAACCTCTAACCACCCATCAATGCCAATCAGATGACTATTTATGCCTCTTTCTTGTAAAAGAGCATTTAACTTTGCACCTACATAGCCTTTGCCAGAACCATCGATCCCAGAGATCGCAACCATCAGCGGCTTTTTATATTTGCTTTTCTCGATCAAAGTATGGATCAAGTCTTCCATGACTAGCGATCTCTTACATTCCAAAGACCTATTTATAATCTTCGCTAATCAAGTCTGCGTCCAGCAATTGCGACAAACCACTTGCGCCAATTTTCATCGTGGCATTGTGATTCCATTCCAAAACAGGCCGCATGATTACCGCCAGCAGGTTCATCCATGCCTTTGTGGTCTGGACAGTCCAGTAATACTTCACGATCGTGCCCGTCTCAGCTTTGCTCAGCTCCCAGCGGCCATCACCCTCCACCTCACCGATCGCCTTGATTGCCAGCACATGCGGCGCTCTTGTCTCAATCACCGTCGATCGAAAAGTGATTGTATAGGAAAGCGGAGTTTCCCAGGTCATATCCCACACCCCACCCAAACCATCACTATCACCAGGCTCAATTTCTTCTACTTTTGCCACCGAAGGCCACCAGCTAGGTAGGTTCTTGTAATCCACGATCGCATCCCACACCTGCTCGATCGGCGCATCGATCACCCAGGTAGTAACAAAGTTATAGTTAGCCATCTTTTTAAAGTTTATTTCTGGTCAATCTACTTGCTTCAAACACACTTCACGATCTCAGTCAGGTTTTCAGGCTCATCTGATCTAAACAGGCGGTCACTACCCTTCTAATTTGGGCATGAACCGCGACTATATCTGTGGTTGCATTGATCCGCTTAATCCGCTGTGGGTATTGCTTAGATAGGTTACGAAAACCACGTCCCACCTGCCGATGGAACTCAATTTTCTCTTGCTCAATCCGATCGCCTGACATGGCTTGTTGCTGCGATTGTTGCCTGGCGCGTGTTAATCCCAGGTCAACATCAAGATCCAGCCAAAGAGTCAAATCCGGTTCTAGTCCTGCCGTGGCGATCTGATTGAGGGAAGAAATCAACTGCCAATCCATGCCTCTACCATAGCCTTGATAGGCAAAGGTGGAATCGCTGTAGCGATCGCAAAGTACCACAAACCCCTCACCTAAACTGGGCTTAATAAACTCCTGTACATGTTGAGCGCGATCGGCCATTAGCAACATCAACTCGGCGCGATCGTCTAAGCCTGTACTACCCAGAAAAAGCTGTCTAATTCCTTGTCCTAGTTCAGTGCCACCGGGTTCACGGGTGATTCTAACCCGATGCCCCAACGATCGCAGCCAATCGGCACATAGATTTAGTTGTGTGGTTTTGCCAGCGCCTTCCACGCCTTCAAAGGTGATGAATTGGCAAGACATAGGTAATTCCAGAAATAACGGTTAAGGCCACGGCCAGCCAAAATAAACCGATCGCGCCGGGTAATTGCAAGAGTAACATTGCGATCGCCACAATTTGTACGACAGTTTTTGCCTTACCCCACAAGTTAGCCCCAATTACGCGACTGGGCTGTTTTTTGACAATCTTTGGATCACTTACATTAGCTGGACTAGCGGTAAGGGGATAGCTCTCGATCGGGACAATTGGTGTGATCGGCGTGATTGAGGTAATTGGCGCGATCGTTGCTGGGGTTGTGCCAATGCCGCGCCAGGCCGTGACTAGTAATTCTCTCGCCAAAATCACAAACACGCCCCAGGCAGGTACATGGCCAAATTGCACCAGCATCAGTAGCGGCGCAGCCACCAGTAGTTTATCCACCAGCGGGTCGAGAAACTTACCCAGATCACTGACTAAATTTAATTTTCTAGCCAGATAGCCATCGAGCCAATCGGTGAGGGCGGCCAGCAAAAATGCACCGGTGGCAATGTAATAGCTTTGAGGGGTTTGGGAAATATTGAGTACCACTAAAATGACTGGTACTGCTAGCAGCCGGGAGAGGGTGATCCAGGTGGGTAGCGTAATTATTGGTTGAGTAGAGGCGATCGGTTGGGTTGGGGGTTCTAGTGATTGTGGCTGCACATGCTTTAGCAGGATGGGTGAATGATGCTACAAACATCATACGCGCCTGAGCAGATTTAAGTAGATTCAGCGTAGATTCAAGTATTTAAAGTTAAGTAAGGTTTAAATTTGTTCTAAACTCGGTCATTAGCCAACATAATTACAGGCAAAAAACTATTGGCTGCGGTGCTAATCGTAGATTTAATAAAATTAGTGGGCATGAGTGATATCTGATATTTTCTGATATCTTGCAGTGTGTTTAGAAAATGTCTTTTAAACCAATCTCACGTTCATATTTGAACATCTCGAACTGTGAATTAACTGTGAATTACTAGCAATGTTTTTCGAACCAAATGTAACAAATTTGAATATGGCGGATGATTGGGCAGAATGGCGAATCGATCGCGTTGGTTAATTTAGTTAAGCTAGAAGAGATGCTAAAGTGTGGCACAAATTTATACTTTATTTGTTTACTAATTTGTTGAGTAGTTTTATTAGTTGGAACGTCAAGACCATCAGACCCTAATGCTTAGACCCACCAATCAACCGCAAGAATTTGATGTGGCACTGGGAGGAGGTAATGACTCACCTTCCACCAATGGGGCAACATTGGGTGGGATGGCAGCGGTGCTCAAAAACCTCAAATCTGCTTCGATCGATCGCCGCATTGCTAGTTTGCCCTTGGCGCTACGTTACGATCGGGCGGGCACAAATTTGTTGCTTAAAGTATTAACCGAGGATCAATCCTGGCAGGTAAGGCGATCGGCATATTGGCTGCTGCGCCAGGAAGCAGATCCCAGGCTGAATCCGGTTCTAAATCGCTATAACCCTTACCACAATTTTCGCTGTCAACAGGTAATTACGCTGGTGGATGTAACTGCTCCATCCCTGTCAACCAAGTTTGTGAGTCAGTTGGCAATCAGCAGTAATAGTCAATTTCTAGCCGCAAGTAGCAATTTTAATATTCAGGTCTACGATCTAACGGACTGCTCGTTGCTGCATACCATCCCCGATTATGGTTCGATCGCCATTACCAACGATAGTAAGACCTTGGTTAGTGCCAGTGGTAACTATGACAGCGAGGTCAGTCTGTGGGATTTGGCCACCGGGCAACCACAACGATCGCTACTTGCAGATCATCGGGGTATGGGCATTGATGCGATTGCGATCAGCCCCAACGACCAGACGATCGCCATTAGTAGCAGTTATCAGGGCAAAATTAAAACTTATAGTCTGACTTCTGGCAAGCTGGCCAACACCCACAACGGCCAGAGCCCTTTAACCATGAATCCCAATGGCCAAAATTTTATTAGCAGCAGTAAAGAAGGAAATATCAAGGTTTGGAGCCTATATAGCGGTACTTTGTTGCGGACTATTTCTAATCAGGAAAAGGAAATTACTTCGATCGCCATTAGTCCCGATGGGCAGATTTTGGCCGCAGCAAGTTGGGATGGGCAGATTTATTTATGGCGATTGATGACCAGCGATCTGCACAATATTATTCAAGCCCATAGTGCCAATTTAAATCCAATTACCACGATCACGATCAGTCCCGACGGCAATGTCTTGGCAACCGGCTACCATCGCGGGATTGTGCGACTTTGGGATTTGCACTCCGGTGAATTATTAAAGGATTTATCCAGTTGCTCTAGCCGGATTAGTTCATTGGTGTTTAGTGCGGATGGGAAAAAGCTGGCGATCGGTACTTGGGAGGCAAAGATCTATATCTGGGAAATTGATGAAGCCAATTTAGGTTAGCTATAATTGTACTTTCCTGGCGATCGTACTTAGCTACACAGACTTAGCTATGCAGACTAAAACTATGATGGTTGCTGATTCGATCGATTAACCTGGCCTAGACCGCAATTCCTCCTATTGCAATTGCTCAAGTATTACTTAATTACTATCCCCATGCTTGAGTAAACTACCAGATACATATTTTATGTGACTTTTTTTGCTGCTAAATTATTTCTAACCATGTAGGATTGGAACCTGTGACAGTTAGGCGCATTAGCATTACACATTGGTATTAGTGCAGTGCCTTGCTAGATGTTTTTCCGACGGGTTCAATTAATTTCAATTAATAATGAATAGTAGGTGGCTAATTTAACCACGGCCTGACGTTGACTTAGTTTGAAGTGAAGCCGATTTTTAATGCTATTTAATGCCCTATATAATTAGGCTTTGCTGTTCACCAGAGTCTTTCTGGCCAGGGTTAGCAATGGAATTAATTATGTTTTGGCGATTGACAAGGGGGCGATCGCCAAGGGAATTACGCTCCAATCGAGAGCTTGATTTTCCTGCTGCCACTTTTTGGGTTGGCCATATAACTCTGCCTAACTACTCCTATTTGAATACTGATTGATGGATAATTGATGTATTTAAGTGATTTTGGGTATTTTATTTGCTAGCGGCATTTGTTTAATCCTTGTCCATACTTTGACTTTAATGGTGGTCTTTTGTGTTTGACCTAATATAAACCTCATATAAATAAAATAAACACGATGCTATTGCAAATTGCGGGAATTACAGTGATTGCCTAGATAGAGATTTTTGTAATGGACATAAATGAATCAACTGGTCTGGATTTAAACGTTGATCAAGACTCTGACGAAATAGTGAAGGTGGGCTTGCTCCATTCCCTTTCTGGCACCATGGCAGTAAGTGAAGCGGCGTTAGTTGATGCAGCATTGATGGCGATCGCCGAGATCAATGAAGCTGGTGGGATATTGGGCAAGCAAATTGTGGCGATCGTTGAGAATACTGATTCGGAGCCGGAGCAATTTGCAATTAAGGCACAAAAATTAATTGAGCAAGACCAGGTGGTAACTGTTTTTGGGTGCTGGACTTCTGCAAGCCGCAAAGCCGCCTTACCAATTTTTGAAAAATTTAATGCTCAGCTCTGGTATCCAGTTCAGTATGAAGGCTTAGAGACCTCCAAAAATATTTTTTATACCGGTTCTTGCCCAAATCAACAAGTAAAACCTGCGGTTAATTGGTTGCTAGAGCATGTGGGCAATCGGTTTTATTTAGTTGGTTCCGATTATGTCTTTCCCCGCGTAGCCCACAAAATCATCATGGCTCAGTTGCAGCAATCTGGCGGCAAGACTGTATGTGAAGAATATAAACCACTAGGTAATATAGACTTCAGCGACACGATCGCCAATATCAAAGCTCTACAGCCTGATGTCGTATTCAATACCCTCAATGGCAGTAGTAACGCGGCTTTCTACCAACAATATGCAGCGGCGGGTATAACTGCGGCGGAAATTCCCATTATGGCAGTTAGTGTTGCCGAGGGTGAGCTCAGGGAGATTGACCCTGGTTATACGGCAGGGCATTATGCCAGTTGGAGCTATTTCCAAAGCCTAAACACACCAGCTAATCAGTTATTTGTCCAGAATTTCCAGGCCAGATATGGTGCCGATCGCGTTACTAGCGATCCGATTGAAGCCGCCTACACCCAGGTTTATTTATGGAAACAATCGGTGGAGAAGGCAGGTAGTTTTGATTGTGATTTAGTGCGGATAGCGGCGATCGGCCAGAGCTTCACTTCCCCTAGCGCCTTAGTTCATCTAGAGGCTAATCATCATTTGTGGAAGCGTGGCTGCATTGGCAAGGCGCTTAAAAATGGACAATTTGAAGTTATTTACGCAACGGAAGGAACAATTAAGCCTCTACCCTGGCTAGGGGTTGAAGATTGGCAGATGCAGGAAGTACCAATCGTAATTGATCTGCTCAGGGAAGTTCCTAAAAGTATTCAATATGGTTGGGAAGTGACTCGTAAATCGCAACAGTTAAATATAGCGATAGATGAATTAGTTCGCTCCAATCGTCACCTGAGTGAAACCCAAGTTCAATTGATTGAAGCAGAGGATGCCCTAAGGAAAGTAAACGAAGACTTGGAAGCCAGGGTCGAGCAGAGAACAAAGGAACTTTTACAAGAAATTAAAGAACGTGAGCAAGTAGAAGTGGAATTGCGACGCTTAGAAGAACAATCACGGCTAAAGGCCGAACAACTGACCCAGACTCTGTCAGAGCTTAAGCAAACTCAAACCCAGTTAGTGCAAACGGAAAAGATGTCTAGTTTGGGGCAACTGGTGGCGGGGATCGCCCATGAGATTAACAATCCAGTGAATTTTATCTATGGCAATCTTGACCATGCGAATCAATATGCAGAGGATTTAATGCATTTGCTTTTGCTCTACCAACGCGATTTTCCTAACCCCACTGATGAGATCCTCGAAGAGATCGAGGCGATCGATCTTGAGTTTTTATTAACTGACTTCCCTAAAACCTTTGATTCAATGAAAATAGGGGCAGCGCGAATTCGGGAAATTGTATTATCACTGCGCAATTTTTCCCGCCTTGATGAAGCCGTAATGAAGCAAGTTGATGTGCATGAAGGACTAAATAGTACGCTAATGTTATTGGCAAATCGGCTCAAGGCCAGACCATCCTATGCAGCGATCGAAGTAGTTAAAAACTATGGTGATTTACCGCCGATCGATTGTTATCCTGGACAACTCAATCAGGTATTTATGAACCTGCTGAGTAATGCGATCGATGCAATTGAGGCACAGGCCGATTCTAGGCAGGGTGAGCATGCCCAATGTGTTATTACGATTGAAACTCAATTTCAACCGCAAGATAATACGGTGATGATTGTGATTGGGGATAATGGGCCAGGCATACCCCCCGTAGTCCGCGATCGCATGTTTGACCCGTTTTATACTACCAAACCGCTAGGACAAGGAACTGGCTTAGGCTTGTCGATCAGCTATCAAATTATTGTCGAAAAGCACCAGGGTACGATTCAATACGATTCTAGTGAAGGTCAAGGAACTAAATTTACGATCGTGATTCCCAGCCAGCCTCCGGAAACAACTGATTAGGATCATTTTATCGATACTACTGATGGGTTTAAGTTTGTAAGATAGAATCAAACTACATTCACCGTTAAACCTCATTGCCAGGAGGATCGTCATGGTAGAGTACAATGCGCTGCTGCGTCTGCCCAGTTCAGATGAATTACCCGACTCTGACGATACGCCTGTGGATAATGAGATTCAATATCTATTTGCCAGTTTGCTATGGGGCATTTTATCCCATACCTGGTCAGACCGCCAGGACTGGTTTCTGGGTGCAAATATGGGTATTTACTACGACGTTGATAATCCCAGAATTCCAATTGTGCCCGATTGCTTTCTCAGTTTAGGTGTAACCAGGCATAAAGGCGAATTTGGTCGTAAAAGCTATGTGCTCTGGGAAGAAAACTATACTGCTCCAGTCCTGGCGATCGAGCATATCTCCCATGCTTACAACGGCGAATATGATCTCAAAATGCAAAAGTACATCAAGCTAGGTGTGCTTTATTACATTGTCTATAACCCTGAGTTTCAGAACCGCGATCAACATGAGGGCTTAGAAGTGTATCGGCTAACTGACGGTATATATAACCGCTATCAAGCAGGGCAAGAGCCAGTCTGGATGCCTGAAGTGGGCTTGGGTATAGGTAGAGATATTGGTATTTTCAATGGTTGGGAGCGGGAGTGGTTGTTCTGGTATGACCAGGATGGAAACAGATATCCATCGCCTGTGGAAGTAATCCAACAGCAAGAAACTCAAAATGCGAAATTACTCAAGAAGTTGCAAGAGCTAGGTATTGATCCCGATACTCTTTAGGACATTGATTTAAATGGATCAGCTAAAATCAAGTCAAGATTAGTTCAGAGTTAAATTGCTGTATTTAGCCAGTCAGTCAGGAGGATCGTCATGGTAGAGTACAATGCGCTGCTGCGTCTGCCCAGTTCAGATGAATTACCCGACGCTGACGATACACCTGTGGATAATGAACTCCAGGATTTAATCCCTGACTTTGCTTTGTGCCATATTGTCAATCATTTGGTCAGATCGCCAGGATTGGATTTTGGCGTGCGATCTGGGCATTTATTATGACCTGGATAACCCTAGAGTGCCGATCGTGCCAGATGGGTTTCTCATTGTCGGCATACCCAAGCGCAAGGGTGATTTTGGTCGTAAAAGCTATGTGATGTGGGAAGAGGATTTCATTGCACCAATTATGGTGGTTGAACATGTGTCTCATACTTATGGTGGTGAGTATGACCAAAAGATCCAAAAATATATGAAAGCTAGGTGCGCTTTACTATGTGATCTATAACCCTGAATTTTATCGCCATGACCAGCATGAACCCTTTGAAGTCTATAAGCTGATTAAAGGCAAGTATGTATTGCAATCAGGTGGGCCAGTTTGGTTGCCAGAGTTAAATCTATAGCTCACAGAAACCCACAAAAACACACAGACAGGATTTGAGCACACATGATAGCTTGAACACAATATCTTTTAGAATTGATTAAAGGCTGAACTCAGGGGAGTAGCTCGGCTACTAATAATGATTAATTCCGCATTTACTTTCAAGAAAAATAAGTTTATTGATTCTTGATAACATAATCTTAACTTATCTTAACATAAGTTAACAGCAAAAATTAATAATCTAAGTAAGTACGAGATGCTGGCGCAACTACTTATACTATGTTTATAGTATTTAAATACTAATAGGCTTAACGTTAATGTGCCGTTGATTCCTGTAATTTGGCGGAATCGACATGTCAAATTCTTGGTAAATGAAGGTAGAGTAACTTCCTTGACTTGCCATTAAAGGGGATATTTATTGTTTATTTGTTTCGTGAAATTTCCTTGATTTTTCGGCATATGATTACTCAGTTAGTCATGTACTAAATTGTTGGATTAAGGTAGGCGCTTCGAGGCATTGGCCTTCACGGTTCTTAATCTATTTAAGAGCATGGAAATTGAAAATTGACGATCGCCAATCCAGTTTTCTACATCCAAGTTTTATGATGCTCAGCATCTTGTTAAGTTGCTTAACCCTGATAGGTCTTAACCTGATAGATATGGTGTGCCTAGCTTGGCAAATTCAAGATTAATTTTGCTCCTTATCAATCACAGTATTACTGATTTAAGGAAATGACCAACCTACTGATCAGCCCATTTCGGGCTCTACAAAAAGTAGCTGCCAATGATTTGTCCGGACATCTGAATATATATCATCCCAACGATAACTCAGTTGGCTGGAAAATTTATGTGGGGGGGAAGCGATTGCACTATGCCACAACGATCGCCAGTAATGTAGAACGGATATCTTGCCTGTGGCGACAGTATGAAGTCAATGCTGGCGACAGACTGAAGCTGCAGAGCAAGTTAGACAATCTGGAAAGCACGATCGCGGAAGCCTTGAGCAATCGTGATCTGAGCACCACCACCCTGGTAGCAACTAACAAAGACTATGAATATTCGGCATTAACGGAATGGCATCAACAAACGGATCTGCCTCTGGCGGATTTCCGGCAGCTAATTGTCAAAATTAGTACCGAGGCTTTAATCCAGGCAATTTCGTTGAATAGGGCTCGCGTTGAATTTGTCAAACATCCATACTTAGAGCCATTACTGGTCTCAGTGCCGATCGCCAACTTGCTCAAGCCAGCATTACCCAAAATCCGGCAGTGGCAACATCTACACAGCTATATTTCCTCGCCTCTGGTGCGATTTGATTTTGAGCTCGACAAAGCCAGACTCAAATGCCGATTACAGGTGGAAATGCCTAGAACGCCTGCGGTTGAAATCATGCGCAGTGATGCTCCTACCCCGCAATGGTTTGATTTGTTATCTAAGCAAGCCTGTTTGTATGAGGTGGCTAGGGCGGCGGATGTGGATACGCTCACGATGGCTAATTGGTTGCAGCCGTTGCTTGAAGGGCAAATGGTCAGTGTGCTGCCCTACAGCCGCGATCACACTGCCCAGCCGTTGCTACCAACGATCGGCAAGGATGAGTCAACTTCCGCCTCCACGATCGCCTGTATTGATGACAGTGCTTCGGTGCAAAGGCAGGTCAGGATGGTGTTGGAAATGTCTGGCCATCAGGTGATTAGCATTACCGACCCAGCCAGCTCGCTCACTGCTTTGGTACGTCAGAAACCAGATCTGATTTTAATGGATATCAACATGCCTGATATCAATGGTTATGAACTCAGCAAGATGCTCAAACAAACCCGACATCTGCGCAACGTACCGATCGTGATGCTGACCGGACGCAGTGGACTGGTTAATCGGATGCGGGCGCAACTGGTGGGGGCTTCTGATTTCCTTGCCAAACCAGTGGAACCCCATCAACTCTTGGCTACGATCGACAAATTGATCAAGCCAACCAGCAATGCGGTGGCCAGTTAGTGCAGCGATCGCCAGGTTTTATTGGTCTGGCTATTGCTTTTACCCACCTGACAAGTTTGTAGTTTGTAGTTTGTATATCTATCTAGGTTCTAGATGTTCTTAAGAGGGCGCATCGTCCCAACGATGAATTCCCAACGATGAATAGGGAGGGAGTAGGGCGAATAGATTACCTAATCTCAATCATTCCCACCATCTCCATATTTCCTATGCTCTGAATTCTTGGCCTGCCAAGTATTTTAATTATTCTCAGTATTCTTAATCAATTATCAAGTGATCGAGGTTTAAAGAACATGAAAACAGTAATTGTGGTTGAAGATAGCCACGCTGAGCAAAAATTGATCTCTAGCTTACTCTCCCAAGCAGGGTTTGATGTGATAGTACATGACAATGCCGAATCAGCCTGGAATTGGCTGCAAAGCAATTCCCTGCCCAACCTGATTGTGCTGGATATTATTATGCCGGGTCAAAGTGGACTAGACCTGTGCCGCAGTATCCGCGAAGACGCGAAGCTAGGCCAGATACCGATTCTATTTTGCAGTTCCAAGGATCAAGAATTTGATAAGTTCTGGGCACTGCGCCAGGGCGGGAATGAATATGTGACCAAGCCATTTGCTCCCAAAGAGCTGTTGGATCGGGTCTATCAACATGTTAATTAGGAAAATTGACATTAGAAGCACGCACCACGATCGCCAACAACTGATTAAAGAAGTAGAAGAAGTAATTGAGTAATTAGCCATGAGTCAGGAATACTTTGCTGTTAAGATTTCACATAATCTACGTATGGCGATTCCAGTCATGGCGGTGGGGGATGTTTTGCAACTGCAGCAACAGGAAGTAACCCCGATCCCCAATATGGAACCTTGGTTATTAGGGGTTAATAATCATAAGGGCAACCTGCTCTGGGTCATGCACCTGGAGGCATTTTTAGGATTGAAATTTACTTCTTTGATTAATCCCCTAACGGCGGTGGTGGTCAGATCAACGCAATCAGATCTGGATAATCGCCAGATTATTTGCATTGTCAAGGGCATTGAAGATGTAATTTCGTTCGATCGCCGTCGACAACGCAGCTTACCCACCAAATTGCCAAAACGCTCTAAGTCAGTATTAGCAGGATATACCCGACATCAAGGCAACACCCACGTAGTATTAGATCCTCTAAAATTATTTGCGGTGTTAAATCCCGACTTCACTGCCACCCTGGCCCATAGCGCCTGATGCTCTGGGTGGGGCAGCGTTGCTCACGATTGATCGTAATTGATCGCAATCAGTATTTAACCAATGAAACAATTGAGCGCTATATTCTCAACCGCCTTCATGCCATAGGCTCTGCAACTTCCAGACAGACGGGTAAATTCTGATGCCATGTCTACTGGGAATAACCGCATACAATCCATAAATCCATATCTGACAGCGATCAGCATTGCTTTGAAGAAAATTTGTGGATAGCGAGGTTAGCGCCCTAGGGATTAAAAAAGTTTAGATTACCCAAAAAGATTAAGCGGTTCGAGAGTTAGTGCCACAGGTTCTAAGTCCGATCGCTCATACTTTATATTTTAAATTGTCGATCTCAGTGCCCATCCTTCCCCAGCTCCCATCTTCCAACGCAACAATTAGCCACGCTTGCCCATGACCTTGAGCTGAGCCAACTATAGTTTCAATCTAGTTCTATCGTTCACTACGTTTCCATTAAGAACCATGAATCAGAAAAGCAATCCCGATCGACCCCTTTCGAGGTTAGAAACCGACGCAAACCAGAACGGCCATCAAAAAAATGGTCATGAATCAGGCGTAGCCGTGCCCGCCATGCCGACCAATAATGGTGCGGCAGTAGATTTGATGCCCAGTATTCTCGAAGCCTATGAATTAGAAAGTCGAGGCGGTCTCGAAGCGGCGATCGCCATCTATCAACAGGTAATTGAACAAGATCCAGATGGTACCTACGGCGCGATCGCTAAAAAAGCGCTGGAGAACCTGCAACCAATGGTGGAAGCACTGGCTCCTTCGGCCCCACCAGAATTAGCCGAGCCAGAATTAGACACCACCGGCAAACCCGTTAGTAGCCCCACCAAAAAAGCGGAAATCCGCAGCATTCCTAAACTCAAGCAAAAATCACTGATCCCGTCTTGGTTCTTGAACCTGCCCGTGGGGCGCAAACAATTATCCACCTTGATCGCTTCTGAGGTCTTGTCTCTGGGGATCATTGCCTTTGGTGCGGTTCTGATTGGACAATCGCTAAAACAACAATTGTTTGAGCAAGCCAGCTCAGAGGTTGCAGTTATGGACATTAACTACAACATTAAAATCAACCAGATGGGGTTTGGTTTCCGGGGGCAATCTGATAACTTGGCGATCGTGGCTGCGGCCAATAGCTATGCCAGTAGTAATTCCATTAGCGCTGCCCAGGAAGCTCAGGTGAAGGGGATTCTGGAAAATGAAATCACTGCCCGGACAATCGAGTATGCCACATTGGTGGGCACCGATCGCCGCATTATTGTCAATGCCAATGCCGATCGCACCGGACAATCTTTCGACCCCGCCGGACTAGTGAGTGCGGTTTTAGAAAACCCGGCTCAGATCAAAGCCAGTGCGATTGTGCCCGCCGCCGATTTACAGGCCGAAGCGCCACCCCTGCCGCCGGGATTTGCAATCCAGGATGCGCTGATTCGTTATACCGCCACCCCTGTATTTGCCCCTGGCAGTAGCAGTAAGGTAGTGGGGGTGCTGATTTCCGGTGATATTGTCAACAACAAACAGCCGATCGCCCAGCTCACCCTCTCCGCCCTGGGACAAGAAGCAGAAGCGGCACAGGCAGACAGTGAGCACAGTGGTTATGCCGCCGTCTATATGCGTCAGCCCAGCGGCGAGTTTGTCTTGGCAACCTCTTTGCTACAAACAGATCAAGGTGCGCTCCAGCCAAACATAGGCTTAAATCCTACTCCTCAAACCGAACAGTTCCTAAACGAAGCGGCTGCCGCCGAAGGTGAGGTGATCAATGCTCGCCTGAAAATCGGGGATCAGTATTTCACTCTGGCAGCTCAAGCTGAGCCCAGTCAGATTCTGGTAACTCCAGATGGTGCGGTGAGGCAGTATAACGATCAACCTACGGCGATCCTGGTGCGGGGTACTTCTGAATTCAAGGTGACCAACCTAACCCGCAATACCTGGTTGTCACTGGGTATATCCACAATCATCGTGTTGATTCTTGATATTATGCTAGCGCTGATTCTACGGGAATCGGTGGCCAAACCAATTCAAGAACTAACCCCGGTTACCCAAGCATTTGCGGGGGGCAATCGGAAAGCCAGAGCCGAGATCGTGGCTGATGATGAAGTAGGTGAATTGGCCGTAGCATTCAACAATATGGCCGATAGTATTGTCCAGTCAGAAAAAGCCCTGGAAAGACAGGCGAAGTTGAACGAACAAGAAGCCAAAGCCCAGAAAGAACAAAAGGAAAGACTGCAACGGGAAGTAATCAGCCTGCTGCTGGAAATTGAAGGAGCCCAAAAAGGTGACCTGACCGTGCAAGCCAAGATTACTGAGGGTGAGGTAGGTTCGATCGCTGACGCATTTAATGCTACGATTCGCAAACTTAAAACCCTGGTGGTTCAGGTCAAGAACGCCGCGATTCAGGTAAATGAACTGGTTCAAAGCACCGGAAATACCGTGGATACCTTCTCTGATTCCGCCCAAACCCAATCGAAGGTAATCGCCAATGCCCTGTTTGATGCCGATGAGAGTAACAAAGCAATTCAACGGGTGGCAAAATCAGCCCAGAATGCGGCCAAAATTGCCAATCAGGGTGTGTTAGCCGCACAAGAGGGTGATACCAAGATTGACCAAACGGTGCAGACGATCGAAGGGGTACGCTCTTCAGTGGCGGCAACGTCAAAAAAAGTCAAACGGTTGGCCGAATCTTCGCAAGAAATTTCCCAGATTGTGTCGATCATTTCCGGGATTTCCGAAAAAACGAACCTGCTGGCGTTTAACGCTTCGATCGAGGCGGCTCGCGCTGGTGAACATGGTCAAGGCTTCCGGGTTGTAGCCGATGAGGTACGCCGCCTGGCTGATCGAGTTACTGAGGCAACCAGAGAAATTCACCAACTGGTGGGGAACATCCAACAGGAAACCACCGAAGTGTTACAAACAATGGAAGCAAGTACAACCGAGGTGGTCGCAGGTACCAAACTGGTAAACGAAACCAAAGAAACGCTCAAGGGGCTGGCGGAAATTAGCCGCAATATCGACGCATACTTGCAATCGATCTCTGACAGTACGGTTTCGCAAACGCTAGCTTCGGAGCAGGTGAACAAAGTCTTGGAAAACGTTAATGAGATCGCCAAATCCACTGAACAAGAAACCAAATCCGTAACTACTTCACTACAAGACCTAGTGGGCGTACTCGAAAACCTGCAAGTATCCGTGGATCAGTTCCGTCTTGAGAAGGAATAAATTATGGCAATTAGTTTTGATGCGGCAACCCTGGCCGCCATAAACCTGGAATCGCGTCAGTGTTTTCTCTATGACGATCTGCCTAAATACCTGGAAGCCTTGCAACAGGGTCTAGAGAAATTACAACAGGGACAACCGGACTACACCGCACTGATGCACGCGGCTCACTCGCTCAAGGGGGGCTCTGGCATTGCCCAATTGCCCAGCCTGAGCAAACTGGCCCATAAATTTGAAGACATCCTGGAGCTGTTGCGCACCAACGAAGCGATCGATCGTCAGATCATTGGCCAACTGCTTGAACAGGGCATCAATGAAATTGTGGCAGTGGTCGATCGGATCAATGCCTTACCCGACAACTCCCTTGAGGATGTGTCCGTAGACCTTGATTTGCTGGAGTTATTAAGTTCCACTCTGGCCATGATTAAGGCAGAAACAGCAACGGGAGACAACTTTCAAGCCAACACACCGGCCAACGCTGAAGTTCCGGCGATGGTCAGGGCAGCGTTAGAAAAAGACCTGGAAGCCTGTTTAACTCATGCTGCTCAAGAACTTGATCTAGACCCGGTCAGCATCCCCCAGATCAAAACCAGTCTGGCGGTTCTGGCAGAGGAATGCTTATTATTAAGCGAAACCTTCGAGCTAGAATGGCTAACGGAACCACTGCCCCCCTTAATTGAGGCAGTACAAGCCCACGATCGCCATTCACTCACCGAACTGCGCACGATCGGCAAACAGGTTATTACGGCCTTGCGGCACCAGCGATCGCAATATCTGCAACCCACTCAACCGGTCACAGCGGCAGCGCCAGTTGCTGATTTTACTGATGTTACGGAAGTGACTGATGTGAACGAAGTTCCCGCCACCACAGCACCCACCAGCGCTGAACCTAAGTTGGCGGCAACATCAGACTTAGATTCAGAGCTAGATTCAGGCTTAGATTCAGATTTAGATTTAGCTCCCGCCGCTGAGATTGCTGCCCTGGAACCAGTCGAAGCTGAAAATGAGTTGGAAGAAACAGCAGATTTAGGCCAGCCGGAAATCCCAGGCCAGGAACTCACCGCAACGAAGGAGAACCCAGAAAATACAATCCCACTCTCATCCAATCAGGGATCACTCGATTTGAGTGGGGCCACCAATGTCGAAGCTCAGTCGATCGTCGCTAAATCGCTTTCTTATGTGCGGGTGCCCAGCGATCGGATGAAGAAAATGAGCAACATGGTTGGTGAGTTAATCATCCGCCATGAACGCTTAGTGCGCCAGCAACAGCAAATTAGTCAGACCAGTCGTAATTTGCAAAACCTGGTACAGGGTCTTGCGCCAGTCCAGGACTATATCCAATCCCTCTATGACCAGCTCACGGTGTCTTCTTCGTTGGGGCTGAACCGGAATAGTAATCATAATGCCAACACTGCCGCTCTGGCTGCCAATGGGGAGGGAAATGCGAATAACGGCGGTGGCGCGTCTCTGTTAGCGGCGATCGGTGGTATGGATGGCATCGCTACGTTCGAGGCTGGACGATCGGATTTTGATGCCTTGGAACTGGATCAATACACCAGTACCCACATTAGCCTACAAGGGTTTCAGGAGTTATTGCTCAGGATTAAAGAAACCCGATCGGACATCGACATCAGTTCCAGGGAACTAGCCGAAGAAATTACCCAGCTCCGTCAAGAACTGGACGCACTCTATAAGGAATTCACCGCATCGCGGCTGGTGCCATTCAAAACCCTGGCTCAGCGGTTTACTGCTCAATTGGCTCGCCTCTGTCAAAAACATGGCAAGGATGTCAATTTAGAAATTAGCGGTGCGGAAGTGCTGGTAGACCAGACCGTATTAGAGCGCTTGCAAACACCACTCAATCATTTACTGGTGAATGCGTTTGACCACGGGATCGAATCGCCATCCCAACGCCGCGCCCAGGATAAACCCGCTACAGCCACGATTGCCCTAGAAGCAATGGTGGAAGGTACGCAAGTTATTATTCGCTTGCGTGACGACGGCAGTGGCATCGAGCCAGCCCATATCTATCAACAGGCGATCGCTAAGGGGATGGCTGATCACAACCCACCCATAGCCCCATTGTCCAGCGAAGAGATGCTTAATTTCATCTTCCAACCGGGTTTCTCAACCGCTGCTACTGTCAGTAGTCTGTCTGGTCGGGGTATGGGTTTGGATATTGTGCGATCGCAGGTCAAAAAGTTGCGTGGCAATATTAATATTGCGACCCAGGTCAGTCAGGGCACCGAATTCACCATCACCCTACCGATCGAACTGAACCTCTTACCAATGATGGTTTGCAACCTCAATGCACATTCGCTGGGGATTCTGGCTACCAGTGTGCTGGATATTATTATGGCCAGTGAGATGGAATATGTGGAAACAGAGGCTACGGATATTACGGAAATATCCAGTAGCAGCAGCGTTACGGAAGCGATCGCCACCCACCCCCCATCTCCCACGTCTGAACCACCTGCCACTAAGGCTACTAAGGCCATAAATACCACCCACTCAGACACAGCAACCGATGCGAATCATCCCAAACTGGTGAAATGGCGGCGGCAGGAAATCCCCTTAATTCCGCTGAGTAAATTGCTAGCCTATGGCAACGAATACTATGACCAGTCTGGCGCAGAGCATAAGGTGGGCTTGATTCTCGATGGCGGCGATTCTGTAATTGCGGTCAAAGTAGATACAATCTTGGAACAACGAGAATTAATCATCAAACCATTTGATAATACTCTGCCAATGCCTTCTTATCTGTCTGGCTGTGCAATTTTGGGTACAGGTCGAGCGGTGCCAGTAATTGTGCCGAGCGAAATTGTTAAGCTCGATCGCGCCTATGCGATTGGTAAGAAAACCCCACCTTCATTGCGTAGCATTGCCAAGAACCAGCCACCTTCGATCGTGATCGCGGAAGATTCAGTGGCCACGCGGCGATTGTTGGAACGTATCCTCAAGCAAAGTGGCTATGATGTGATCTCCTGTCGGGATGGTAAGGAAGCCTTGGATATAGTGAGTGGTTCTTCTAATAATCTCAAGCTATTGATTTCAGATATTGAAATGCCGCGACTGAATGGGTTTGGCCTCCTGCAAGCAGTACGAGACGATCAACGCTGGCACAATCTGCCCGTAGTGTTTTTGACTTCGCGTTCGGGGCAGAGACACCGGGATGAGGCGGCGAAGTTGGGCGTAAATGCCTATATTAATAAGCCGTTTACGGCGGTGGAAATCCTCAAATGTGTGAATTCGTTTGTGGGGTAAGGTCACCCCTATATATCGCAAACTGCTGTATCTCCGTCTGCATAAGTCCTGTCTATGAAGGTCTATGAAAGATTAATAATTAATTACTAATTACTAAAGGCTTTCTTTTGCCTCGCCATACCTGCGCTTAAACTCCCGTTGCTGCACCGCATGATCAACGATCGGCATGGGGTAACCACGCTCCTTGCATTGTTGCGGCGTAATATTGCCACTCAGCAGCTCCGCCGTAGTCAAGCCTGCTAATTCTGGAATCCAGCGCCGGATATATTCGCCATCCTTGTCATATTTCCGCGCCTGCGAAGCCGGATTAAAAATCCGCAACGGTTTCGGGTCCATGCCACTAGAAGCACTCCACTGCCAGCCACCATTATTCGCCGCCTGATCGCCATCCACCAGCTTTTCCATGAAATAGCGCTCACCCCACTGCCAGTTAATGATTAAATCCTTAGTCAAAAAACTAGCCACGATCATCCGGCAGCGATTGTGCATCCAGCCCGTTTGATTCAATTGCCGCATCGCCGCATCCACGATCGGATAGCCCGTCTCTCCCTTACACCAGGCCGCAAACTTAGCCTCGTCATCATCCCACTCAAACACCTGCATTTGCGATCGATATGCCCCCGTTGCCAGATCGGGAAAATGGAACAGCACATGTTGATAGAACTCGCGCCATGCCAATTCCTGTCGCCAGGTTTGCAATCCCGCTTTTTCTTCATCGCTGCGGATATGCTCGGTAGCGGCGACCGTGGCTTGCCAGACTTGGCGGATGCCGATCGTGCCGAACCTTAAATGTGGACTGAGCATCGAGGTGCCAGGATTAGCAGGAAAGTTACGCTCTTGCTGGTAATTAAAAATCTTGTTGGTATCACAAAAATCCTGTAGACACTGCTCAGCGGCCTTAATACCAGCGGTGGGAATATCCTGATCGCAGCTAAAGCCCAGATCTGCCAGCCTGGGTAGGGCGATCGCCTTGGCTTCAATTGACCTACTCTCGCTGGTGCGGCCATCCAAACCAACTAGTTTTGCAGGGCTAGGTAGTGGTTGCGGCTTTGCTTTGGCGATCCAACTACGCCAGAAGGGAGTATAGACCTTGTAGGGCGTGCCGGAATTGGTGGAAATGGCATCGGGGGCATGGAGGGCAAGATCCAGAAAGCTTTTTACTTCAACGCCAATTTCGGCCAGGGCAGCACAGGCTTGCCGATCGCGCTCACGGGCAAAGGGCTCTACGTCTTGATTGAAAAACACCCGTGCAGCATTGAGGGTTTGTGCTATGTCTCGAATGGTTTTAGCTGGGTCACCATGAAAAAAAAGCAGATCGCTACCCAAATCTTGATAAGCGGCCTGTAATTCTTGCAAACAACCCAGCATGAAATCAACCTGGCCAGCACCGGTGGTTTGGTCTTCGGCCTTGCTTTCTAAAATTTGCGGATCGAATATAAATATGCCAATGGTGGCTCCGTTTTGGGCGATCGCCTGATCTAAAGCAGGATTGTCAGCGATCCTGAGATCGCGTCGATGCCATACAATCGTCAGGTTTTGCGAGTTATTCAGTGATTTTGGCATTGGGGATGGGCGCTGCTTTTTTATATTTTTGATTCCTATTCAAATATATCAACTACGCCGATCGGCTATGCTGATTGCCGTTTGAAATTTATACGCCGCCATTATGTGTAATTCTTCTTATTTTCAGTATTTACAGTATTTGCAGTACCACTGCCCATAGCAGCTTGAAAGGGCATCTGCAGCTAACCAGACCATAATTAAGCCGTTTTGCTCAATTTGTTGGCATGTATGCAAGATTACTCTGTTGCATTTGCACAGGCATAGCAATGGATGCGATATGATCGATGGATAACAAGTCTGAATAAAATAAAATTTCCGATATTTTTAGTACACCAAACTTAAACGTAAACATGATCAGCGACTTATCAAACTTATCAACAAATCAACAAGCAATGACGGATCAAGAAGGCTCAATTCAATCATTGGCGCAAATTTGGGCCAAGAAGTATGTAGGGAAGCTTAAGGTTGAATCAGGTGAACAGTCGCCAGATCAAAGAAGTATAGAAGAGATTGCCTCAAAAGTTGGGCGTACGCAAACGGCAAATCAACTATTAGAGTCACTGCGCTATGCTAGTGCCCAGGCCTGGGCCAAAACTGAGACTCTGCTGGCAAAGCAAGTCAAGCTCCATGACATTAAGCCTGAGCTGATTGATCCATGGCAGATTGCCGATGATTCACGCCTGCTGTTTGAAAAATCCTTGGCAGTTTATACGGAGCAGCACGCCATGCGATCGGTGGAGCTGTCATCAATTACTAATCCAGATACAGCCACCATTACTACTGCACTGCCTACCCCAGGTCAGCTATCGGTAGCGATCGCCAAGGATGTTGGTAACATGCGCCATAAATATACTGCAACCAATCCTTTGGTTTTGGGCTTTGTGAGTATGCAGTTTCACCACAGCGGCCAATTACTGCTAGATTTGCTCTCACCAGCGGAGAAAGCCCTGGTTGGTTCGTATTTCAAGGTGATCGATGACCACCTCTATATGCCATTGCAACGCTCCTATGAGGCTGCGGCCAAGCATGAATTTGATTCACCTCAATTAAAAGCGGTGCGATCGCTATTGCCGATCAGTAGTGAAATTGCGCTCCAGATTTGCGATCGGGTGGGGGAAAGTTATCCCACCTACCAATGTCATACAGGTGCTTTAACCGATCCTGCGGTGCTTATTTCCAGCATTCGAGATGTGGAAATGTTTCAAACCTATTTGTGTTTATGCGTACTAGTGTTCTGTCAATCTTGGGTTTGTGAGTTAAGGGAAAGATGGATAAACTATACCTATGTTATCCGAGCAGTATATTATGCCTAAACGCTATATCGTCCGTTTGAGCAAGGAAGAGCGCGAAGAGCTGCAAAATCTTGTGTCTACTGGTAAGGCCGCCGCCTATAAAATCAAACATGCCAACATTCTGTTAAATATCGATATAAATGGCCAGAACTGGACAGATGCGGAAGCCGCCGCCACCTTTAGTTGCCATCGCAATACAGTAGCCAACCTGCGTCAACGATTGATTGAAGGAGGTTTAGAGTCGGCCTTGGCACGCAAACCTCGCCAAAGTGCGCCACGACCACACGTATGTGATGGAGAGTCGGAGGCAAAGCTAATAGCCTTACGTTGTAGCGAACCACCTGCTGGTCATGCTCGCTGGACATTGCGATTGCTTGCTGATAAAGCGGTGGAGTTAGAAATTGTACCAGCTATTTGTCACGAGACCGTGCGACAAGTGCTGAAAAAAACGAACTGAAACCACATCTACGTCAACAGTATGTGATTCCACCTGAGCAAAATGCCGATTTTGTTGCTCATATGGAAGATGTACTAGAGATTTATCACCAACCCTATGATTCTAAGCATCCGGTAATTTGCATGGATGAAAAACCGGTGCAATTGGTTAAACAAACACGCATTCCATTGCCGGCTAAATCAGGACAACCAGAGTTGGTAGATTATGAATATGAGCGCAATGGCACCGCTAATATTTTCTTGTTTACAGAACCTTTGGCCGGTTGGCGTAAAGCAGTTGTGAGTGAACGCAGAACCTCAGTTGATTGGGCGATCGAAATTCAACGCTTACTTGAACAAGACTACGCCGATTGCGAGACTGTCATTTTGGTATGTGACAATTTGAACATTCACAAACTTGCCTCGCTCTATCAGGCCTTTGCTCCGTCCACTGCGCGTCGGTTGGTCGAACGGCTAGAAATTCACCATACGCCCAAACATGGAAGTTGGCTAAATATTGCCGAAATCGAGCTGTCTGCACTAACCCGACAATGTCTGGATCGACGGATCCCAGATCGAGAAACTCTTGAACAAGAAACATCAGCTTGGTTCATTGAGCGTAATCATTTGCAGAAGTCGGTAGATTGGCAATTCACAACTGCAGATGCTCGTATTCGCCTTAAGCGACTTTACCCACAAATTGAAAGCTGACAATCCACTAGAAGAAAACGTTGAATCTATTAAAGACGAACTTTTCCCTTTGTGCGTAATGCTATACCCACCGCTCAAGGTAACCTGGCGGTTAGTGCGAACTATGCTGCGCTTATTAGTAGAAGAAATGAACAATCGTCTACCCGCAGAGGACATGGACATTTTCCGCCCCTACTGGCAGGCATTATGGAAAATGTTTGATGCTGAAATTTTACCCGATCAACAAAGTGAAGGTTGGTAGGCCTGATTTTGGTTTGATTATATTTTGATTATATAAAGCCAGGAAATCAGGTGGTGTACTCGGCATTGATTTTTACATAGTCATAGCTGAGGTCGCAGCCCCAGGCAAGTCCTGATGCTTTGCCATCACCGATCGCAACCCGGATTTTCACCTCATCCTGTTTGAGATACTCACTTGCCGCCGTGCGATCGTAATCCTGCGGTGTACCTGCTGTCATCATTACAAACTCACCGAGTTGAATGTGTAATTTATTTTGGTCAAACAAGACTCCAGCTCTGCCAGCAGCAGCGGCAATGCGACCCCAATTAGGATCATTACCAAAGATGGCAGATTTGACCAGAGCCGAGCCAACGATCGTTTTGGCTATTTTTCTAGCATCATTTTCGCTTTGGGCACCCTCAACCCTAACTTCAATTAGGCTAGTAGCACCTTCCCCGTCCTTGGCGATCGCCTTAGCCAGGTTTATACAAACCTCGGTTAGCATCCCCTCTAGTTTTTGAGCTACCGCTGAATTAGCCTGCATAATCCCCGGCGTGCCCGATCGGCCATTGGCCAGCGCAATCACCGAATCGTTGGTGCTGGTATCGCCATCTACTGTAACTTGATTAAAACTTTTATCGATCGCCTGGCTGAGCATATCCTGCCACAGGGCTGGTGCTACTGCCGCATCAGACGTAATGAAGCCCAGCATTGTAGCCATATTCGGGTGAATCATACCAGCCCCCTTGCAGATGCCTCCTACCCGCACTGGCTTCCCATCAAAATCCGCTTCCAGGGCATAGATCTTCGGCACGGTATCAGTGGTCATGATTGCCCCTGCGGCCGCCTCGCCACCATCAGCGGTCAGAGCCGTAACTACTTGGGGAATGCCCGATCGCATTTTGTCCATCAAGAGTTGCTTGCCAATTACGCCAGTTGAAGTCACCATCACCGCTTCAGTTGTGCCGATCGCCTTTTGCACCAATTGGGCACATTCAACCGCATTCTGCCAACCCTCTTCACCAGTGCTGGCATTGGCCTGGCCAGCATTACACAAAATTGCTCGCACGATCGCGCCTGATTCTAATACCTGGCGATCGAAATCTACGCAGGCTGCCCGCACACAAGACTTGGTAAATACGCCAGCAGCGATCGCCCCCACATCTGAGCAAATTAAGGCTAAATCAGGTTTACCAGAGGATTTGAGCCCTGCTGTAATTCCAGCCGCTTTATAGCCTTGCGCGGCAGTGACCCCGCCACTGATTTGATGCCATTGAGTCATATTGTGCTTGAACCTAAAAAATCAATCCAATTATTATTTTTAAGTATCAGTTTGATTCTTCGGCTCGTCAAGCAAATCAAGCTCAGCCATGAGGCTATCCATTCGATCGTCCAGTAGTTGTCGGATAATTTCTGCCTTAGATTTGCCCGACCTGGTCGCCACGATCGATAATTTTTTATACAGCGAACCAGGTATCTCTAGCTTCAACATCACATTTGCTTCCCGCCCCGATGGCCTGGGTTTTAACGACATTGCCGCATAACGACTGGGGGGCAACTTCGCCGGACTAAGCTGATTTGCCCTGATCAATTTTGGGGATCTACTCATAACTGGACGTTGCCCAATACTTGGCCTGGTTGACTTGCTTTGCCTATTAACTTGCTTGACCTGTTCGCTTGGCTCATTCTGACTTGGTTCAGAACTGGTTTTAGCGCTAGGTTTAGAACTGGGTTTAGTAGTTGACTTAGCTTGATTGCTACTGCGGCTAGTCCGCGAACTGGTGCTACTAGTAGTGGTTTTAGTACCACGAGCAGTAGTTTTCCTTGCCCCAGACTGGATTGACCTGCTTGCCCTTGGCGATCGCTTCGCTGTGGCAGGTGTAGCAGCTTTTGCCTGTTCTGGCTCAGGCTGATCTTTTTGCTCTAACTGTTCTTGCTGTTCTTGCTTTATTGCTTTTTCCCGAGGCTGTTCCGGCAGCACCGATTGTTTGGGTTGTGGTTCAATTTCTGGTGATGTTTTTGATCCGGCTTCTGGCGAGATAGACGCTTGCGTATTTTCATCACCTTCGCCATATACAAACTCGCTGGCCAGTGCGTCATTCAGGGGTTTGCGGGGTTTCCTGGTCATGGCAATAACTCCATGATTTCCGTAAACAAATCTGCGTATTCCAGCGCCGACTCCTTGGCTGGCCGGCTTGATAAGTCCCATACCGTGGCTGATTGACCACTGGTGTCAGCGATCGCCTGTTTTTGATGAATAATTGAATTGAGCAATTTTACACCCTCAACTTGAGCAAGTAGTTGCAATGCCTCATCCTTTAGCTTAGTTCCTTTGACCGCCCGCGACAAAAAAACTGTTGCCATCGGTGGCCCGCCGCGTACAGATTGGGCTTGCTTGACTAATCGCACCGCATCGGAGGTGGAGCGCAAATCAACCCCAGTTGGCTGGCAGGGAATCACGGCCAGATCAGCCCTGAATAAGATCGCCCTGGTGGTTTCGGCAATGCTGGCTGGGCCATCGATCACCACATGCTGATACTCAGTCACCACCTGCGGTACTTTTTCGAGTAGATCATCGGGTGATTGAATCACGAAGTAGGGGATATCCTGATTGATCCCCTCAACCCACTGTGAGCTACTTTGCTGGGCATCGGCATCAACGATCGCCACTGAGCCCGATTGCTTGGCCAACCAGTAAGCAAAATGTACTGAGGTGGTGGATTTGCCGCAGCCGCCTTTTTGATTGATGAATACTATTACTGACACAATGCCTAAGGTTTAGAATTATTGCATTAAAGCATTAAACCTGAACCCAAACTCGGCATATAACAAGAACTTAATCAATTGTAGTGAGTGAGTGTATGTATGTAGCATCTCATTTGATCTGGTTGTAGTGGGTGTAGCATCTCATTTGATCTGGGATCCCAATCTCAAAACGTTGGGATCCCAATGAATTGAGATACCCCTGAAATTACCCCGAGATCTGAAATATTAATTTTTGATGCTTCATACTTCCATAATACGCCAATTTAATTGGAGCTAACATAATCGCTATCCTGAAAAACACTGGATAGATCGCAAAATCGAAGGTTTAGATTTACGATCGCAAATGCGTAGTAAATCTTCCAACCATCCTACTTTGGTTTTAGTGCTGGGGTGATCTTTACCTAAAATCCTCGATTTGACCTTACCCAAAAAAGTGGATAGTTAGTTTAAGCGGTTTGAAGTAATAAAGCGATCGCTATACCGACTTATTAGCTGATTATCCTGTCGATTGGCTGACAGGGCAATCTGTTAATGGATGAGAAAGAAGTTAAAATTATTGTAGTCATGAGATGGCATCGTAAATCTGACAAGTCATACCGCGCGATCGCTCTATACTTAATAACTAAGCATGGTCATCCAACTAAGCACAATGGTAGTTAGAATACCCATGCATTTAAACAGGTTATAGATTGATATTCCAGCACATCGTTTTCTTGTATCTCACTGATATTGCAACCTACATCCTAGGTAACGCTTATGGGTAACAGATAGCGATCGTAACCACCAAAAAAAAGCAAAAACATCATGGTAGTTGCAAAATCTATTAGGCAGCAAGCAATTTTAGAAGCCTATCAAGAAATTTTTCCGATCCGTACTCCGGGAGCGATTCAACCCTATGGTGTTTTAATTGCGATCGATCCGTTTACATTAACCATTAACTACGTCAGTCAGAATACCCGCAAGTATCTGGGGCTTGAAGCCAAAAAGTTACTGGGCCAACCCCTCGATTTTCTATTATCTGACCAGCAAATAGAGATCTTAAGGAATTGCCTGGTCAAATATCCCGATCGCCTCAATTCCCTGCAATTAACCCTTGCCTATGGTGATCAATCTCGCTGTTTTGATGCTTTTATTCACCAGGCTCCGGTGGCTATTTTCTTAGAGCTAGAACTAAGTGACTCCACCTCAGCAACTACCTTCCTTGAATTTCACCATTGGATCCAAGATATTTTGTTGCGGATGCAGCAGGCAAGCCATCTACCGGACTTTTTGAATATGGTGGCAGAAGACATTCGTGCCCTCACTGGTTTCGATCGGGTGATGATTTATCGATTCGATCGTGATGCGGCAGGTATCGTTGAAGCCGAGAGTAAAATTAGCGACATGCCAAGCTACCTGGGGTTGAATTTCCCCAGCATTGATATTCCGCCATCAGCCCGTGAACTATTTCAGCATAATCCCTGGCGGATGATTCCGAATGTGGATGATGCACCAGTACCTCTGATCGCCGCTGCTCATTTAGCCGAAGCCCCACCGCTAGATCTAGGCTATGCCACCCTGAGGCAAATCTCACCCTGCCATATTGAATACCTGAAGAACATGGGCATAATGGCCACCATGACAATGCCATTAATTAAAGATCGGCAACTGTGGGGTCTCATTGCCTGCCACCACAAAACGCCTAAACAAGTTTCTTCTCAGATTCGCACCGCCTGTACATTCCTAGGGCAGGTGATGTGTTTGGAATTAACTGGCAAGGTTAATTATGGCAAGCTAGATTATCAGAAAAAACTGCAAACCGTGCTAGCCCAATTGATTGAAACGGTGTCTCAATCGCATAATTTCCCGATCGCATTATTGGCATCAGACCCACAACTCCTGGAACTGACCGGGGCAAAGGGGGCGGCCGTGTGCCTGGGAGATGATATTAGTTTAATTGGGATAACCCCCAACCAACAGCAGGTACAGGACTTGATCGATGATATTGCCACCAGGATTGAAGACAATATTTTTTATACCGATGTCTTAGCGGAGCATTACCCATCGGCGATGGACTTCAAAGCGGCGGCTAGTGGTTTAATCCTCTTACAAATTTCCCGCGTAAATCGCTATTACCTGCTGTGGTTTCGCCCTGAGGTGATTCAAACGGTTAAATGGGCAGGTGATCCCGAAGATGCAATCACAGATACGCCCGATCGTGACTTGGTAATAGGGCCACGTAAATCCTTTGCCATCTGGCAAGAAACCGTTCAGCATTGCTCCCTACCCTGGCAAGACTGTGAAATTGAGGCAGCTTTAGAACTGCGCAGCTCATTGGTGGGGATTGCACTCAAGAAAGCAGACGAGCTAGCAGAGATTAATCTAGAGTTACAGCGGAGTAATCAAGAGCTGGATTCCTTTGCCTATGCTGCATCCCACGATCTCCAGGAACCGCTGCGCGGTATTTATAACTATACTGAGCTGGTTTTGCATGATGCTGCGGATAACTTAGATCCTGAAGTGGTAGAAAGGCTAACGTCTGTAATGGGCTTGACCCAGCGGATGCAGACCCTCATCGATACGCTTTTGCACTTTTCACGCTTGGGGCATGCTGAGCTACAACTACAGTCCACGGATCTAAATGCCATCATCGATCGCGTGGTTAAAACATTGCGAGTGAGTCGCCCTGAAGAAACCTTTGAGGTTAACATCCCTGAGCGATTGCCCACGATCCAGGCCGATCCGACGTTAATCGAAGAAATATTCAATAATCTGATTAGTAATGCCTTGAAATATAACGATCAAGCCCAGAAGGAGCTCGAAATTTCCTACCTAACCCCAGGGCACCCCGACTATGAGGCTGTAACTGCAGCCGTGGATCTACCCACCACCAAACCGCCAGTTTTTTATATAAAAGATAATGGCATTGGCATTCGCGATCGCCATAGGACAACAATTTTCAACTTATTTAAACGACTTCATGGTCGTGATAAATATGGTGGTGGAGCAGGTGCAGGGCTCACCATTACAAAAAAAATTGTTGAACGTCATGGGGGACAAATTTGGCTAAATAGTACTTACGGTAGGGGATCAACATTTTATTTTACGCTAGGAGTATAAATATTCGTTATTTTGCAAAATTTATCAGTTTACAAAAACAACAAAAATTTCCCAGCAAAAATCTTAATTTATGGAAAATACTCTAACTTGCCCCCTTTTGGTGGTGGAAGATAATGATACAGATTTTGAGATCATCCAACGCTTGATTAAAGACGCGATCTTGCATGAACCGATCTACCGATGTACAGATGGTGACGATGTACTTGACTTTATGTATCACGAGGGAGCTTACCAAAAGTCTAAACAGGCTCCTCGCCCTGCGGTGATTTTGCTTGATTTAAATTTGCCAGGAACGGACGGCAGGCAGGTGTTAGAGCAATTAAAGCAAGATATCCAACTACAGCAGATTCCGGTGGTGATCTTTACAACTTCTAATAGCCCGCAAGATATCGAATTTTGTTATCATCATGGGGCCAATGGCTATCTAGTTAAGCCGCTCGGATTGGGAAAACTACGGCTGACGATCCAAGCATTTGTAGACTATTGGTTATTGGCAAATATATCTCCTAGTGTTTATCAATAACTTGCTAACTGTGGATACACAAGTCAATAAGATCATAAGCTGTATATTTTCAGGTAAAATGAATTGCTAAAGACTTTATGATCATAGGCGAGTTCGTTCCAAGCGTAGCTGCATAGAGAGGTGATGGCAGTGCCAACCACCAATGCCAAAACAATTTTAATTATTGATGACTCGCCAGAAGATCGCTACTTCTACCAAAACTATCTATTAAAAAACACTGATAGCTCTTATCAGATTCTAGAAGCTGAGGATGGCGAAGCAGGGTTGTTGTGTTTACAGCAAAACCACTGTGATGTGATTCTGCTGGATTTTAATTTGCCAGATATGGATGGCTTAGAAGTGCTAGCAGCCTTAAATCAAACTACCGAATCATCCATTCCCGTAATTATGCTCACAGGACAGGGGGATGAGGCCACCGCTGTCAATGCGATGAAGCAGGGAGTTTATGATTATCTAATCAAACAACAGGTCACCGCTAATGTGCTGCAATCGGCAGTGCGCAATGCTTTAACGAAGTTTGAGTTACAAAAACGACTTGACCAAAGCCAGAAACGTCAAGCATTGATTTCGACGATCGCACTACGGATTCGGCAATCGCTAGATTTAGATCAGGTGCTCCGCCGCGCCACCATTGAAGTGCATCAGTTATTGGCTTGCGATCGCATCTCAATTTATCAATTTGCGCCCAATATGAAAGGATTTGTCGTAGCGGAATCCGTTAATGCTGGATGGACTTCCGCCTTGAAGCAAGAGATAGTTGACACTTGTTTCCAAAGTCAAGCAGGGCAACTCTATGCCAAAGGCAAAGTATCTGTCATCAACGACATTGCTCTGGTTCAGCTAAGCCCATGCTATTCAGAGCTGCTCAGGCAATTCGAGGTGAAGGCTAGCATCGTTGTACCGCTCCTAGTGACCCAAAATGTGCTGAGCGATCGACAGGAATCTGAATCTTTATTGAGTTCAAGTTCATCACCCGATCGAATCTCGAAACTGTGGGGGGTACTAATCGCCCATCAATGCGATCGGCCACGCACCTGGCAAGGGGAAGAAATTGAACTAATCGAAGCACTGGCAACCCAACTTGCCCTCGCCATTCAACAAGCTGAGATGCTGTCTCAAACTCAAATTGCCCTGAAACGCGAACATGAACTGAGAAAGCTAAAATCTCATATTTTATCAACCATTTCCCATGAATATCAATCACCTTTAGCCTCTGTTTTGGCAGCAGCAGCAACTCTCAAAATGCATCAAAAGGCTCTTTCGACTGCGAAACAAGGAAAGTTGCTCGATATGATTGCGGAGAGAGCCCGACATATGAGTAATTTAGTCAATGACATGCTGATTATGAATCAGAGGGAAATTGGTGCAGTTCCATTTCAACCCATTTACTTAGATATTGAGAAATTCCTGGCGAAATATATTAATGAATATTGTGAACAGGCAACCGATCGCCTCATAACATTTGAAATCACCGGAAATGTGCCCCCTTTTTATATCGACCCAAAAGCACTCCAACAAATTGTCAGCAACCTCCTATCTAATGCCATCAAATATTCTCTACCTAACAGTAAGGTTGAGGTGCGTTTGTATGGCCAACCCTCACAAATTATTCTGGTTATTCAAGATTATGGCATTGGCATTCCCGCCGCAGATCAAGCCGATCTTTTCCAACCCTTTCATCGAGGTAGTAACGTTGAGTCATTGGCAGGTACTGGGTTGGGATTATCGATTGTCAAAGCTTGCGTAGAGATGAATGGCGGCACGATTGCCTGCCAAAGCGAGCTTGGCCAAGGTACAAGAATTACAGTTGGTTTACCTAGAGCAAATCCCAAGCAAGTTTAGAGCTTTATACGTTTTTGCGACAAGGCTTCTTGATCCTGCCCCCAGAGTGCATTTAAACGCCGATCGCGTCCGCAGGCATAGCGATAGTATTTATATTGCAGCGAATGGGTTTGATAATAGTTTTGGTGATAGTCTTCGGCGGGATAGAATTCATCCGCTGTGGTGATTGCGGTAACGATCGACTTGTTTAATTGTTTGGCAATTTCCTGTTTGGACTCGATCGCCGCTGCTTTTTGTTCAGGGCTATGGGCAAAGATGCCGGTGCGATATTGATTGCCGCGATCGCAGAATTGGCCACCAGCATCAAGGGGATCGACATTGCGCCAGAAAGTGTTTAAGAGCGTTTCATAGCTTACTTTTTTAGGGTCATAGGTGATTTGTACCGCTTCCGCATGGCCAGTACGCCCCGATGAAACCTGCCGATATGAAGGATTTTCCACCGATCCACCCGTATAACCAGAGGTGGTTTCTAGCACGCCATCGATCTCGTCAAATGGGTGCTCCATACACCAAAAACAACCACCAGCAAAGGTGGCAACTGCCAGGTTAGGATTATCAATTTCTGCTTGGGCGATAGCACTAACAGATGGTGGGGCAGAGTTGGTCGGCTGAGTGCCAATATTCATCATGATTAGCAGCAACCCAAGAGCAGCAGCGGCGAGGAAAGCGATCGATCTTTTCATGGTTATTTTGCAAGGGTGTTTATGATGTATTTAAAGTCTAAAGTGAGGGGCTAATTTAGTTACGCCGATCGCTATGGTAATGGATTGCGATCGCCCTGCTTAATTGTCTGCGGTAGTATTTTGATAGCCCGATATGGTTATGTTAATTAGCCTAGAAATATTTGTATGTGGATGTAGAGGCAATAATTTTATTCAGTCCTGACAATTATCATATGATCCATAGGCTGAGCATTGATTTAAGCAGGTGAATATTGATTAAACCAATTCATCGTCCTGTTCCAAGCCCACCAGCGATCGGGGTCTTGCCATTGCCGCTGACAAGCCTTATTGCTAATAAAACCCACATGACCGCCATACTCGCTCAGCATTAGCTCAATCTTGGGATTATGGCTACAGGCATGATCCAAGTCGGGCACGATCGTAGGATCGAACATCGGGTCATCCGCCGCATAAATTACCAGGGTTGGCTTGGCGAGTTGAGGCAAAATCGGCAGTGCGCTACTGGCATCATAGTAAGCTTCGACGGTGGGGAAGCCGAGCCGATCGATTACGAATTCATGGTCAAAACCCCAGATCGTATTGGCACGTTTGATTGCTTCCGGGTCAATCGTACCGGGGTGAGCTTCATGAATCCGCTTGACTAATTTTTTTAATTGTCGGGCAATGGCGCGATCGATGCGTTTGCCAACAGTTGAACTCATCAAATAGCGGAGCGATCGATTGGAGTCCACACTGGGGCAAATTACTGCACCGCCGCCAATTTCATTGCTACTAAGTTCGATATTAAAACTACATTCCGATCGCCATGCCTCGATCGTATTGGCCGCATGAACTGCCCACAGTGCCAGTTGCCCACCCAAAGAAAAGCCAGCAAACCAAAATGGGGGTTCATAGCCCAGTTCCTTTGCCTGAGCCGCAATACAGACAAAATCTTTGCCCTCATGAATGCCGTCGGAGGTAAGCGTTGGTGATAGCTCCGCTGTTTTGCCGTGGGCACGCCAATCAAATAACACCACGTTGTAATTATGGGCATGGGCTTTACGACCCAGGATTCTCAGAAACCATTGATCCTGCACATCACCGGTGATGCCATAGGTGCCAATAATCGTCCCCCGCGATCGCTCTTGTCCCGCCCTGGCCATGATCCCAAACAGTGGCACATCGCCTGCCCCTTTGAACACATGTTCTTGATAGGTTGGTTCCGGTTCAGCGGTATATTTTTGCCAATCTTTGCTTGCCCTAAATGCCGTATAGACGGTCATTGCCGTGCCGTTTTTTAGCAGTTGGGGCGGTTCATAATCAACGTTATACATGTGGCGCTAATTCATTAGATGATCAGTCTAGAACTATAGCCCTTTAGCCTCGGTCTGGAATCTTGCCCAGTAGATAGATTCTCTAATCAGTTAAATTAATTACTAAATTAACTACTACAAACTTATCTAGCCGCGATCGTTAGACTCAAGTAAATTCAACTAATTGAACCTGATGGCATCAATAATCACTTTGATACCTGATGCCTATCTGATACCTGAGACCGCAACTACTTATTACTAGAACCAGGATCGATCCGCATTAATACTTGCCCATATTCCACTGGTTGGGCATTATCTACCAAAATTTCCACAATCTTGCCGCTCACCTCGGATTCGATCTCATTCATCAGCTTCATCGCCTCAATGATGCAGACAGTTTGCCCCTTGCCGATCGGGTCGCCAACTTCCGCAAATGCTGGTTCCCCTGGCGCAGGAGCACGATAAAACGTACCCACCATTGGTGAAGTAATTTCTTCCCAGTTGTTTTCTACCTCCGGTTCTGGGGCTGGAGGCGTAGCGGCGGGAGGGGCAGCCACGGGAATATTTGCCGCCATCTCGATCGCTGGAGCGGTAGCAATTGGCGCTACTTGCACCATTTTTTGATCGTTTTTGCGAATATTCAACCGCAGATCGCCAGACTCCAGAGTCAATTCGGAGATATCGGTTTGGTCTAATATTTTAATTAGTTCTCTTAACTGCTCCAGGCTAAATTCCACTAATTTTCGCGCCCCAGATAACTGTCACTACGAGTATCAATTTTGATCTTCTCACCGATCGAAATGAACAACGGCACCATAATTTGTGCTCCGGTTTCTACGATCGCTGGCTTGGTGCCACCAGTGGCCGTATCACCCTTAACGCCAGGATCGGTCTCAGTGATTTCCAACACGATCGTATTTGGCAGCTCCACATCAATTACCTTGTTGTTCCAGGTAATCACGTTCACTTCCATGGTTTCTTTGAGGTACTTGACCCGATCGCCAATCTGAGCAGCAGTCAGGCGCGATTCTTCGTAGGTGCTCATGTCCATAAACACATATTGATCGCTATCCATATAGGTATATTGCATGGCATTTTTTTCGATTACTGCCTGCGGTACCGTTTCCCCAGCGCGAAAGGTGCGTTCAATTGTGCTGCCAGTTTGGGCATTTTTGAGCTTGGTACGGACAAATGCCGACCCTTTGCCTGGCTTCACGTGGAGGAATTCAACCACCCGCCACGCGTCGCCGTCTAGTTCGATCGTCACACCGGGTCTAAAGTCGTTACTAGAGATCATATTACCTAGCGTAATCTTTACTGATTGGTAGCTGTAGGCACAGCATTTTACCTGTGTTTGGTTGCGTCACTTATTGTCTAGTTACTACATAACCATCTACATAAACATTACATAAATATCTAGACAGAAGGCGCATATCTAGCTGCCCACTAGTGGCATTAATTGCCAGAGTCATTCTACCGCAGAGCGGTAACCTGGTTATGGTTTTTAACTAATCAAAATTAATCCAGATTTAGGCAAGTTTATCAGGGGCTAGTCCAGCTCTTTCAAAATCTTGAACCGGACGTGGTTAACTGCCAATTCACCGATCGAAAAGGGCTGGGGCTTGATCGTCTCGAAGGTGATCCCCTTGCCAATTTCGACGTGATACCAGGGCAAACCCATAAAAAAGCGGGTTGGATATGGCCGCACGCCCGTATCGTCGGGATTAGACTCCATTGGTAGCCAGCCGATCCCAGGGATATAAAACTCAATCCAGACATGGTTGTAATACTGATCGAGCGGTAGATTATGCTGATCGGCAAAGGGTGGACATTTATAGCGCCCCACGGTGCGGCAGACAATCCCATTTAGCCTGGCCAGCGCCAGCAACACGCCCACATATTCACCGCAGGAGGCCGTACCGCGCACCAACACTTCATCGGGGCTTTGAATATAAGGTTGCATTCGGTAGGATAGCTTGTCGTAGACATAATCACGGATCAGCAGCATTTTTTTGAGGATATTAGTCTCATCGCCCACCGCTTCCCTGGCCGCCGCCATCACGGTTGGATGCATCATTTCCAGGCCATCATCATCCACCAGATAGGTAACCTGGAGATGCTCCGAGGGCATTTCGTCGGTGGCCGCTTCCTCGAACGGTACTTCATACTTGATCCCGCGTAGCTCCAGGGTGGCCTTCCAACCAAATAGCTTGGCCTCGCCTGCCCGCAGTTCACCAATGTTAAACACAGCCACTCGCTGCCCATCTACGATCTCCTCGGTGAAGGGGATACCCATCGGATCGATCGATCGCAACTTTTGCCGATCGGTATCGGTGGGCAGGGCGATCCGCCAGGTCAGGTTATGCACATCTTTGGGTTCCTCCTGGGAGATTTCTTCTAAGTAGGTCATCTCCACCAGATAACCATTGGAAAGGGTGTAGCGGGGTGTTTGATCAACTACGTGGATTAGCTCTAGCTGATGTATAAAGGTGCGATCGCGCACTTGCACCGAGAGCGGGTCGGGATCATTGGGGTTATCTCGAATGTAAAATTCATCACCCGTATAGACCACATAGAGATCGCTGCCGCAAAAGTCCAATCCGGTTGGGTTGGCAAAGGGGGTGAGGGCGCGCATTTTGACATCGGCGGTTTTGGGATCAAGTTGATAGATGGTTTCTTCGCCGCGATCGCTGACCCACAGATCCCCTTCGTGGATCGTGAGCCACTCTGGCCCAATTCCTGGCGCGGGCATGACCCGAATTAAACCCCTGGTGGCTCGACCCACCACAAAAATACAATTTACTTCCTGGGAGCTGGCATAAACTGCCCCTTCGGACACGGCGATCCCATTGATTTTGTTGGGCAACTCCATGAACGGCAGCAGCTCGAAGGTGGTCATGCTGCAATAAAAAATACCGTTGTCTTTGGCCACCCACAGGGTATCGCCACTGATTGATATGCCGGTGGCATCCCGAAATTGCTCGGTGGTGTGGCAGTTGAGCACGGTGGCTGATTCGGTGAGTGGATCGATTTTAAGCAGATTGCCAGTATATGCATCGAGGGAGATTGCGTATTGCTTGCCGTCGATCGTGTGCCAGATCAGGCTAAACATGGTGTATGCACCGACGGGGCGAATGGTGCGCGGTAGGCTCAATTTGGCGATCGAGGGTTTGATTTGTTGTTCTAGCAAGATCGGTATTCCTAATTCCTAGGTTTTGGGGTTCTGGTTGGCAATTTGTTGCTATGTTAGCTGGTTTAGGGAGTGGCAATATTATTCTAGGCTACAGATTTTGGGTTTGGCGATCGCGGTGGACGGAGCGACTATTTTTATAGATCACCACGGCGTTGTTGCATAAAAGAAACGGAGCGGTAGGTTATGGTACGTTTTAACTACCATGAAAAAACCCCCACAATACCGCGTCCGCAACTGGCAAGAGTATAACAAAAGCCTCAAACAGAGAGGAAGTCTAATTTTCTGGATTAGCAAGGAGGCAATAGAGATGTGGCTAGAGCCAGAGCGATCCGGCAACAGAGGCGCATCAAACAGATACAGTGACCAAGCGATTGCGACGATTGCGATGCTCAAGAGCATATATGGATTGGCAGGCAGACAAGTCACCGGTTTGGTCGAATCATTATTTACCCTGATGAACATAGACTTACCGGTGCCAGACCACAGCACAGTTTCAAGACGGATGGGCAAATTAGCGATCGAGTTACCCCATCAAAAGACTCAGGCAGCGAGACATGTGGTGGTTGATAGCACCGGCGTGAAAGTTTACGGAGAGGGAGAGTGGAAAACGCGTCAGCATGGCATAGGTAAGCGTCGCACCTGGCGTAAAATTCATCTGGGCGTAGATGAGTCAAGCGGTGAAATTCTTGCGGCAGCGGTTACCAGCAACCAATATCATGATGGCCAAATTCTACCTGAACTGCTTAATCAGATTGAGGATGAAATTAAGCAAGTATCTGGGGATGGTGCGTATGACCATCGTGACTGTTATGATGCAATCTCTGCTAGACAAGCCCAGTCAGTAATTCCACCACGCAAAAATGCCAAAATTTGGCAACATGGCAATTGTAAAGCACCACCGCATCCGCGTGACCAAAATTTACGGCGCATCCGTAAGGTTGGTCGTGCCAAGTGGAAACGAGAGACTGGCTATCATCGGCGCTCACTGGCAGAGACTACTATGTTTAGATTGAAGACTATTTTTGGCGGTAAGTTACGCTCACGAAATTTTGATAATCAAGCGGTGGAGCTGTTTTTACAGTGCGTGGCTCTTAATCGTATGATGATGCTATGCAAGCCTGATTCTTACCTGGTTGAAGACTAAATTGGAGAATCTTGGCAGGAGTATTGTCCCTTTCTTCGATTCATGCAACAAAGCCGATCACCACATCAAAATTGGTCTCAAATCCTGTAGATCGGTAGATCGACTGTAATCACAATCTATTCGCAGTAGTGCTTACTGCAATTTCCATGCATAGCGATTATGTTTAATTGGACTTGATATTACTTGATCCTACAAGAACAGGAGCTTACCAAATTTCCGCTAAATTCAACTCAAACTCCGGCAATACATTCTCACCAGATAACTTAGCCGGATTCTCAATTACCTCAGCAGGGCGATCGCCTCGGTAGATTGTAACTTGCTTATTTTGTGGATCGATCAACCAGCCCAGCCTGGCACCATTTTCAATATATTCATGCATTTTGGCCTGAGTAGTTTGAAGCTGATCGCTAGGTGAAACCAGTTCAATCACAAAATCTGGACAGATCGGTGCAAATTTCTTTTTGGCTTTTTGATCCAGAGCATTCCAGCGATTGTTGCTAATCCAAGCAGCATCGGGCGATCTTATGGCTCCATTTGGCAACGTGAATCCAGCCGAAGAGCTAAAACATTTACCCAACTTAAATTGTTGGTTCCAAACATATAGTTGACCGTTAATCGAATGGTCTAAAATACCAGTTTCGCTGCCAGTGGGCGGCATCGCAATCAATTCTCCGGTGGCGGTGCGCTCCAATTGTAGATCTGGGTAATCATGACATAACCGATCGAACTCAGCCAAAGAAACTAAGCGACCAGGTGCTAATGCTGGGATCGGGTTGGCGTGAGGAGAAGTAGTCATGGCGATCGACCATTGCAATATTGTGTCTATTTTAGCTTGCCGATTAGAAGACAATCGTAAAGGGTCGTTGGACTATAACTGCATCTAAAACTGCATCTAAATAGCCTAAATAGCTAGGAATAAGGGCGATCGAAATTGCCAATAATTCAATCAATCAACAACCCTCTAATGTGCAAGGGAAAGGCTAGTCTAAATCATTGGGCTTAGCTAACCTGCTTGAGGAATCACATTAAACGAAATACAGATCCGATCGCGTTGCTCCCGCTGTTCAGCCTGCGCTTGAAAAGGAATTGTGGCATGCCAGAAATAAGATGGGAATAAGACCAATAAACCCGCTGCCGGAGTGATTGTATATTGGGCTAGTTTTGATTGCTGATCGAGGCCAGGAAAGAGATCGCCAAAGCTGAGATTCCCAGCATAGCTAGACTTGTTGCCCACCTCCGTAGGGAGCTGAATATAATAAACACCACTGCAATAGCTCTCTGGATGAATATGTGCAGTCTGCCAGCCTTCTGATTCCAGCACCACTGCCCAACCGCTTAGTTGCCATTGCCAGGGTGGATTAGCAAAAAAGGAGTTATTGCTATGGCTTGCGATCGCCTGCGCTTGCTGGAAATAATCCCTTAGTTTTTGGTCGATCGCCTGAGCCAGGTTAGTAATTAGGGGATTGTGATCTTGAAAAATTTCATAGGTCTGCTGGCCGTAGTTAATCGGCTTACCGGGGCGATCGCGCAACAGGGTTGGATGCTGATAAACATATTTTGCTAGGGCGGCATTGAAATCAGCGATCGATCGCCAGCTAGTTTCAGTCGCGTCACGATTAACTTGCTCTGATCGGTGAATATCACTACCGATCGCTTGATCGAGGGGGTAAGAAACAACTAAACGCTCAAAATCAAAAATCTCATTGGCCTGTTGCGATTTACTAGTTTGCAATGCTAAACCCAGATGAGCATGGGCTTTGATATGTTGTGGGTTGAGTTGGCGGGCTTGTTCAAATTGCGCGATCGCCCGATCGATTTCCCCATTTGCATTCAAGGCAATCCCCAAGCTGGCATGGGTATCAGCAAGTGAGTTATCCTGCACCAGCATTTTTTCATAGAGGGCGATCGCCTCTGGCCATTGCGATTGCTTAGCATAAATTTCCGCCAAGCCAGCCATTGCTGACAATGAATTAGGGGCATGGGTCAGGACAGTTTGATAGCTGTCGATCGCCCCTTGATCCTGGTTTTGCTGGGCGAGCAGAAAGGCCAGGTTAATATGGGCAGTCGGGGATCTGGGCACAATGTTAATCACTTCGCGGTAGCAAGCCAGCGCCATTTTGATATTGCCGCGCTCATAGAAAGTTGCCCCAATATTAGTGAGCGCATCGATGGATAAGGGCTCGATCGCAAGGGCGTTTTCATAGGCATGTTGAGCATTTTCAAGATCGCCTTTGCGAAAGAATGCCATCCCCAAAGAAGCAAGGGCATTAAAGGAATTGGGCTGTAAGGCCAGCGCTTTCGTATAGCTAGCGATCGCGCGATCGAGATTACCCTTCGCCTGCAACAAATCACCCAACATAGTTTGGGCACGGGGGTGGAGCGGATTGAGGATTAGCGCTTTTTCCAGGGTGACGATCGCCTGATCTGACTTGCCCTGCTCCGTATAGGCAATGCCCAAATTCAAGAGTGAATCCGCTGATTGGGGATTGATCGCGGCGGCTCGATCATAGCAATCGATCGCTTGATCCAGTGCGCCTACAGCACGATAGAAATTACCCAGGTTATTGAGATAGCCAAAGTTATTAGGATCAAGGTGGATCGCCTGTTTAAGCAGCTCGATCGCCCCTTTGGGATCGCCCATTTGCCCCTTTAATACGCCGAAATAATTTAACAGTCTAGGATGATCAGGTGTTTTGGCCAGCAAGCTTGCATAGATTTCTTTGGCCGCAGCCAGGTTGCCACTTTTGTGTAGCGCTAAGCCCTGGCTGAGCAGATCGCTGGCAATATTATCCTGGGATTGGCTCGCACCAGACATAGCATTGAGCAAACTGCGATCTCTCTGAGTCTGGTTGCCGTTTTTAGCAGCTTTTCTTCTTTGCTCTCGATTCACAGCTTTTTATGCCTCAACGCACTAATGTAATGGGAATATGGGGATAATTAATTATTTAATTATATGGATATAAATGCCTAAGCTATGCAAATTTTATGATCTAGAGATATTGGTTATTGATTGGTGCTTGGACGATCGCAGTTTTTTTACCTTTTGCCTGAGTCAGTGATAGTTGTAGTTTGGCGGCTGAGGCTGATGCCCAGGGTTACACCAACCAGCAGCAGCGCAATCCCCACCGCTATAAAGGTAATATCCATACCAAAGCGATTGCCCAGAGGCGTGCTCACAAACGGCGAGACAAACTGCCCCAGGAAATAGGCAGCGGTCAAAATCCCCAGCGCCCTACCACGAATTTCAGCCGGAGCCGCGATCGTGGTCCAAACATTCAAGTTCGGCATGATTAAACCTGCCCCCAGACCACCAATCGCCAGGCCTGCTAGGGATTGCACATAGCTATTGGCAGCACCCAGCGCGACGTAACCAACGCCAAACAGCACAGTTGCCAGGGCAATAATGACGGCAAAGTTCAGCTTAGCTTTGATCCGGCCATAAAATAGGGAGGCGATCGAACTAAACAAAGTAAATAGCGCCATCGCCAAACCACTCTGACCAGCACTGGCCTGGGATAAGACCTCTAGATAGTAGGGCAATTGCACCGGGATCATATAAAAAATGGTCATATAGGCAAACGCAATCACATAGATCACGATTAGCATCGATGGCGATCGCGGCATCTTGCTGATTCGATTAATAACGGTTGGCTGAACCTGAGTTGGGCGATCGGCAGTTAGGGCATCCTGACCATGCGCATCAACAACCTGCGGGTTAGCAACTGGAGTAGTGATTTCCTGCTGTACTGTGGTGGGTAAATTTGCCCGTGGTTCATAGAGCACAAATAAAATAAACGGCAGGATCGCAAATGCGGCGAGATAGATTAAAAATGGCAATCGCCAACCTAGATCCGCTAGTTGGCCTCCCACAGAAAGAAAAATCACACCACCAAAGCCCATTGCGGCCGCTTGAATACCCATAAATTGCGATCGGGCGGCACCAGCATAGTAATCAGCGATCAAGGTTGTAACTGCGGTCATCAGCCCAGCTACCGCCACCCCCAAAAAAGCCCGGCCGACAATAATCGCCCCCAAGGAACTGAGTGCATATCCAGAGCTACCCGCCACCCCATATAGCACCGTAGCACCAACCAGGAGGGCTTTACGACCAATCCGATCGGCCAACAGACCAGCGATCGGGCCACCAAACACAATTAACAGAGCAGGCATGGTTAGCACCAATCGCACCAGATATTCAACCCCCTGCACCTGATCAAAATGGGCTTCCATCTTTGGTAGGGCAGGCGCGATCGTTGCCCCCGACATCACCGTCAGGGTGCTAGCCGCTAGCAAGGTGGCTTTGAATAGGGTGGTTTGCGAAAGCGGTCGATCTTGCTGCATGACTTACCAACCTTTGCGAATTTTTTAAATTGATCGGTGATAATTTTTGATAGAACATGCCTATTAATGCTATATCCCGATCGCAATGCCTATAAGTCTAGCCCACAACCAAATTCCCGCAGAAAATGCTCGACCCCAAGCATTTAATATTTCAAGCCAGAGGAGAAAATGATTGCCCCTCTTTTCTTTAAGTTTGACAGAGCTTTTATACTTTAGCTAATTGCATATTGCATAATAGGCTATATATTTGCTTAGATCTGCTTTTATCCGCTGGTTAGTAACCTGAATTCTCAATATTTTTGAATTCTGAATACCGATCGCCTCACACAATTTAAGAATTAAGTAAGTAATTAAAAATAATTAACAGTAATCAAAATTTATGCGTAATTAGTAGTTAGAAATTAAAAATCCAGCAGCAAGAAGGAACATTATCCGATTGCCGATCGCCCTAGTATTTAGGTGGCAGTTGCAATAAATATGTGGCGCATTGAACGCATTGAACGCATTGATCAGCGGTATTTATAGGTTTGGTGGGAGAGCCTCAGTGAGTCAGGGGTTGAAATATAAATTATTTGATTTAGCAACCAGCACAGGGCTATGCCTGGGTTGTGGTTTGCTGGCGATGAATATTTCGGTGGGGCGATCGATCGCCAGTCAATTTGACTTGCCCCCCGCGCCAATTTCCGATATTCCTGATATTCCGATTAGCCCTTCACCAATTCCCGATCAGCCATTACCGCCCATTTACGCCCAGGATATCAACGAGCAGACCAATATTCGGGTCTATGAGATCGCCAGCCCAGCGGTAGTTTCAATTCAATCGGGGCGGGGTAATGGTAGCGGTACGATCATTGATCCTAAGGGGCTGGTGCTTACCAGTGCCCATGTGGTCAGGACAGCGCAAAAAGTCACCGTCAGGCTGCTAGACGATCGTCAGTTTGATGGGCAGGTAATTGCCAGCAGCCGCGATCCAGACTTGGCCTTAATTCGTCTCGATCGAGTAACTGAACCCTTGCCCCATGTGGAATTAATTAGCAGCGCCAATGATATTAAAGTGGGTCAACGTGCCTTTGCGATCGGCAACCCCTTTGGCCGCTTTGCCGGTACATTAACCACCGGCATTGTCAGTCGTCTCGACCGCGATCGCCATCTAATCCAGACCGATGCGGCAATCAATCCGGGTAATTCTGGGGGCCCTCTGCTCAACAGTCGTGGTCAACTGATCGGTGTGAACTCAGCGATTTTTACCGCCAGAGGCAATGAAGGTAGCATTGGCTTAGGGTTTGCGATCGCTGCGGACCCGGTTAAAGATTTTGTTGCTGCCGCCCTATCAGGACAGATCGGTATCGATCGATCGTTCAAGCCGCCGATTAACCTGGCGCTCAATGGTCGTGCCAGCCGCGCTGCCCTGACCGCAAGTGATGAAACCCTACCCGATGGCAGCTTTTATAAGGCATTCACGTTTAATGGTACAAGTGGCCAAAAGGTGAATCTGCAAATGCGCAGCAATGAGATCGATTCCTATATGATCCTGCTGGATGGTGAAGGGAATAAGATCGCTGAAGATGATGATGGTGGCAGTGGCAATGATGCCAGCATTACACTCACGTTGCCCAAAGATGGCAATTATGTGGTTTATGCCAACACCTATGATGTGGGCGAAATAGGTAACTTCACGATCAGTGCCCAGCCGTTGAATATTAATCCAAATCGGAGTATTCCCCCATCTTTTCCCAATAGTAATACACCGCGTAATTCCGCCAGTGCCTTTAGCCCTGCTCCCAATGTGATTCTGCAACGGCGAGGGATATTAGGCCCCGGTAGCAGAGTGCTAGCCAGAGACGGCAGCCTATTTGAAGCCTTTAGCTTTGAAGGTATTGCTGGCCAAGTGGTAGAAATCACCTTAGCCAGTGAGGATTTCCGTCCTTATTTGGTGCTGTTCTCGCCCCAAAAGCAAGTGATCGAACAGAATTCAGGGATAACAGCCGATCGCCAGAACGCTGCAATCACGCTCGAACTACCACAGACAGGCACCTATGGGATCGTTGCCAATACTTACGATCAATCCGGTCGGGGTGAGTATGTGTTAACGGTGAAGTCATTGCAATAGCTCCTTGCAACCCGATCGATTTAATTTAATATGCTATTGGTAATATTTGGCGGGATAATTGCTGTGGTGAGGATTTGCTGGTGCGATGACTGAGGAGCAGGGCGATCTTAGCGAAAATAAGCCTGATCGGGCGGAGGAGTTATCGGCCTCTGAGATCGTCGGTTACCAGGAATCTGAAATAACATCTCCTGAGACGGAAGATATAATTGAGGTGAGGCTTAGAGAGGCGGCCTATGATGCTCCGTTTGTTGAAATAGCAGCTTATAAGTTAGAGCAAGACCGACTAAAGCTAGAAAAACAAAAAATTGAATTTGAAGCTGAGCGATCGAGGCAGGAATTAGAGCTAGTTGATAACCAGATAAATGGAGAGCTAAATTTCAGGAAGTTATCTTTGTATTTGGGGCTAACCGTAGGTTTGGTAATGGCATTGGTTGACATCCCAGGAGCATTTATTGTTATTGCTGTGTCTATTGGTTTAGGGAAAGGTATGCCTGATCTTTTTAAGTTTTTGCGTGATAAATTGCCTGGAAGTGGAAAAGGTAAAAATAGCGATGGCCAATAGATCTAGCCCCAAACAAGTTAGCTACGCTCCTTTTTTTGTGGGCGTTTATATGACCTTGTTTATTGGTGGGTTGCTTTATTTCTCCAGTGTTACTAAATCTGAACATGCTAGAAATGCATCCTTGTTTGTGGCAGGAATATTGCTGTTGCCTGCGGTGAGCGCGTTTCAAATTCAAATGGGTGGTGGGAGCGAATCTACTAGTTCGGCATTGGATGATTATTTGCGGGAGCGACTGAGAACGCCGCCTAAAGAGCCGAGCACTAAAAAAACTAAAAGCTATAGTGAGGCTGTATTTGATCAATTGAAAACGCAAGAGCAGATCGATCGCTACGTTGTCGAGAGAATTTTAAAAAGGTTAGGGGAAATTGTTCGACAGCCTACGATTAAAGAAGGAATTGCACCTAGATCACTAGAGAAAGAAGAAGTAAAGATATTAACCACAAACTTTGAAGTATTAAAATCTGTAACCAAAAAATTGTCTCTTTCAGCTTTAGATTATTTAAAACTAGGCAATGCTTACTTTGAGGAAGACAAATTTGAAAAAGCACTTGCTAGTTATAATAAAGCTATAGAGATTAATCCAGTATTAGATGAAGCTTGGTTTGGGTATGGAGTTGTGCTCTATGAATTAGAACGTTTTAAAGAAGCACGAACTAGCTTTGAAAGAGCAATAGAAAGTAATCCAGATTTTTATGAAGCTTGGATTAATCATGGTAATACGCAAGGGCAGTTAGGTTGCTATGAAGAGGCATTTAATAGCTACGAGAGAGCCATAAAAATTAAACCTAGATCATATGAAGCATACTTCAATTATGGCAAAGCATTGGAAGAATCAAACCATTTTAATAAAGCTATAACTCAATATGATAATGCTATTAGCATTAAGCCTGAGCGTTTTGAAGCTTGGCTTCAACGTGGTATTAACCAAAGTAAGTTGAATCTTTATGATGAATCAATAGTGTCTTTTGACAAAGTTATAGCAATTCACCCAAGTTATGCTGGTAGTTACCTCTGTAAAGCCTGTGTTTATGCCTTACAAGGAAATACTGATCTAGCGATCGCAGACCTTAAAAAAGCGATCGAACTAGATCCCAAATACCTTGAAATGGCAAAAAACGATCCAGACTTCGACAACATCCGCAACGACGATCGCTTCAAGCAACTAATCCAAACCTGCGAAGAAAAACAGCAGCAAGAACCACAGACTGATTGAGGTAGGATCTTAAAGACAATCCCACCGACAAGCAGCCATGTCAGCAACGATCGCTAAATTTAAATTCGTGATCATGTTTGTTCTGGCACTGCTCCTCACCAGTATCCTTAGCCTAGCGATCCAGCTTAGTCAAACCAGCAACGAAGACCCCGACGCATTACCGCCGATCGTAGTCAATGATCCGAACCTGCAAGTAGAATGGGCGATCGCGCCCCGGTTCGATAGCTTTGGTAGTTTCAAAGATGGGATCGCCGGAGCCAGCCGCTACGATGAATCCGGCTACATCAATCAGCAAGGTGAATTTGTAATCCCGCTCCAATTCGAGGATACCAGCCAATTCAGAGAAGGCTTAGCGCGGGTGAAGCTGAACGGTAAATATGGCTACATCGACAAAAACGGGGAAATAGTAATTGAGCCCCAATTTAGCAAGGCTCACCATTTCAGCGAAGGGATCGCCTTTGTAGCACTCGATCGAGAACCCCCCATTTATGCCGCGATCGATAAAAACGGCCAGATCTTATTTAAACTGCCCCCCAGAGCCAAGGCCGAAAAATTTGTCCAGGGTTGGGCAGTAGTAGAGCGGGATTATCAGTGGGGATACCTCGACAAATCGGGCAAGTTGGCGATCGTGCCCCGATTCCACGCCGCCAGAGATTTTAGCGAAGGTCTTGCCGCCGTCAAACTCACCAAGTCACTCAAAAATAGCAATTGGGGACATTGGGGATTCATCGATCGTGCTGGACATGAGGTAATCAAGCTGCCTTTTGAAAGCGTTTTGATTGCACCAGATGCCGCCGATTTTTCCGAAGGGCTGGCGGTGGTTCGACGAGATGAAAAGTATGGCTATATTGACAAGTCGGGCAAGGTCGTGATCCCGATTCAGTTTGATGTCGCTTATAAGTTTAAGGGTGGGTTGGCGATCGTGCGGCAGCATGGCAAATCCGGCTACATTGACCAAACCGGCAAATTTGCGATTCCGCCAAAATTCGACTGGGCCTATGAATTTACTGATGGTCTGGCGGGGGCGGGGTTGGATGGCAAGGGTGGTTATATTAACAAAAAAGGTGAATTTGTAATCGCACCCCAATTTGATGTTTTGTTTAACTTCAGAGAGGATCTTGCCGCAGTGCAATATAAGGGCAAGTTTGGTTATATTCGCAAGTCAAGCAAGCCTGAAAGCTAGAGCTACAGCAGAATCAACAAGCTAGCGACCGAATTTACGCCGCAGCATTTCCCGGTTTTGATTTGCTTCCTTAAATCCTGGTTTAAGCCCCTTGGCCTTTTCATAGGCCGCGATCGCCGTATCCACCTGCCCCAGTTTCTCGGCCGCAAACCCCAGATTATTCCAGGCATCAGCCAGATTGGGTTCTAGATCCAATGCCTTTTGCGCTGAGGCTAAGCCTTCTTCATAGCGCCCCAAATAGTTAAGCGCGGTGCTGCGATTATTCCAGGCATAGGCAAAATCCGGTTTTAGCTCGGTGGCTTTGGTGGCATGTTCAAATCCCGCTTGATAGTTTTCCTGGCGCAAGTAGGCATAGGACTTACTCCACCAGGCTTCCGCATATTCTGGATTGATCTCTATGGCGCGATCGCAGGCGGTCAGGGCTTCGTTGTAGCGCTCCATAATATTCAAGGCAAAACACTTGCCCCACCAGGCTTCGATATTATTTGGCTCGATCGCAATCACTTCTTCATAGGTCTGCAATGCTGCGCTGGGCTGCTCCTGGCGGAGATTTTTGGCCTTCTGGATTTTCTCGACTACTTCAGGATTCACTTCGATCGTGATTGAGGGCGACTCGGCTGGTGTCGGCTCAGTAGTAATCGGGGCAGCAGGATTGGAGGCAACCGGGCGATCGGCAGCATTACGCATAATCAGCGACGTGGCTAACGCAATCGCGGCGATCGTGCCACCGATCAAGAGCTTCAGCGGTGGAAATTTGCGCTCAGGCTGATTATTGGCCAGCTCAGATTTATTAAACTTACTAAACTTGCCTAGGGTGGGCAGAATCGAGCTGTTGGATTTGAAAATTATGGTTGACGCTGGCTCGGCTTGCTTGTTTGTCCTTGGGTCAGGTAGATCGCTATCCGGGTTAGGCTTAACGATCGTGGAGTCGGCAATGGCGCTAATATTAATTTTTTCTAGATCGGCAAGTACCTGACTGGCGGACTGATAGCGATCGCGGAAGTGAGATCGGGTCATCCGATTGAGTAGATCGATCAAGGCTTGATTGTGCAAGGTGGCGTGGGGCTGCCAGATAATTTCGCCAGTGTGGGGATCTTCGTCCAGGTTGGTGGGTGGTTTTCCTGTTGCCGCCTGGATTGCGGTGATGCCCAGAGCAAAAATATCACTACTAAAGCGGGGTTTGCCACCCTGTTGTTCGTAGGGCATGAATCCCGGCGTGCCGATCGCCACAGTAAAGGTTGATTTGCCATCGGGATCGGTGACCAGAGCGCGAATGTCTTTAACTGCGCCAAAATCAATTAACACAATCCTGCCATCGAGGTTGCGCCGGATCAGGTTATTGGGTTTAATGTCGCGGTGAATCACCTGGTTTTGGTGGACAAAATCCAGCGTTGGCAGGGTATCGCGCAAAAAGTCCAGCACCCGCCGATCGCCCCACACATGGCTATGGGCTAGCTCATCACCCAGGGGCGTGCCATCGACAAATTCTTGCACCAGGAAAAAATCTTGATCGACCTCGAAGTGAGCCATCAATTGGGGAATCTGAGGATGGCGACCGAGTAAATATAAAATTTCTGCTTCGCTCTCGAACAGGCGCTTGGCCGTGCCGATCGTAAACGCATCGCCGGATTGGGGCTTGAGCCGCTTGACTACGCATTGGGGATCGCCAGGTAGGTCAGTGTCTTCGGCGATGTAGGTTTCACCAAAGCCACCCTGCCCTAGTTTGGCAATAATTTGATAGCGACCTCTTAAAGTTGTACCGATCATTTGCTTTTTTGGCCTAGCCAGACTGTCCATAACCATTACAACATTAGTGCGATCGTTAATGTGATTCAATTGTGCCGATCGCTATTTTTTGTTGTTAATTTCTGCGATCGAAGTGGGGCAGAGGCCGCAGGTTGCAATTAAGCAAATATGCCCATTATTCTATGTGACTGGTTTGGGGGGATTTTGTTTCCGCTTTGTTGAGGTTGGCAGGTCGCTAAATCTTGATGTTATGTTGCGGTTGGTATAATTAATTCTGCATTTAATCTTTGGGTTTATGAAAAAGCTGCTGCTGGTTGCGATCGTTGCCTGGTTTGTGTTTGTGGGGGTTGTTTTTATGCAGGCTGACCTAGGGTTTTCGGATGCGCAAGAGACAGAAATTCGAAAATTGATTTGGGACGAGATTGGAAATAGCAATTTAGTTGGTAATCAGTTGAGGATGGAAATTGAACAAAGCCTATCAACTGAGCAGACTTTAGAAATTCAGAAGATAGCGAGAAATGAAATAGACAGACAGTTTAGTTTTACACTAAACCTACTAAATGGGTTGATTGCTACTTTAGTCGCTATACCAATTATCATTGCAGGTGCTACTTTTTTCTTACAAAAAATTATTAGGAATCAGTTAGTTTTAAGTATAAAGAAAGAGGTAGAGCCAGATATCGAGAAGGAAGTAAAAGAACAACTTGCTAGCTTAGTAAAAGCTGAACTCGACAAGCAAATAGGAGGATTTGCAAATAGCTTAGAGGAGCTAAAGTCAAAAGCATTTTCTCAGTTTGAAGAGTTTAGAAAAAGTCTAGAGGAAAAAGATCAAGCTATCGCTAAGCTGTCTGAACTTACGCCACCTCCTGGTGCTAGTAAGAAAGAACAAGAAAACGTCTCGCCTGAAGTTAAGCAACAGATTCAAGAGAATAGAGGTAAGATTGAGCTGATATTAAAAAACAATCCGAGCTTACTGCTTACAGCAAATGATCATATTCAGCTAGGTGTCTCGCTGTATTTTGAGGGGAAATTAGAAGAAGCGATCGATAGTTATGATAAAGCAATAGAAATTAAGCCTAACTATGCAGTTCTTTACTACGATAGGGGAGGTCTATACTCTCTACAAGGTAATGTCATCAAAGCAATCCAAGATCTTAAAAAAGCTATCGAACTAGATTCCACACATCTCAACATGGTAAAAACAGATAAAGACTTTGACAACATCCGCGACGACGATCGCTTCAAAGCCTTGATCCAATCATTTGAAGAAAAGCAAGAGCCAGAAGGCAATCAGGATTAAAACATCCACCGTACAGATAAAACAGCGATCGGTTAATGCCCCAGCCGATCGACCATCTCGATCGAGTATATATACTTAGAAGTATGCAATAGATCCCATGTAACCCTAGTATAGGTATTGATCGCCCACACTAAGGGGTGAATTTATATGCACCACATATAGATTTAAGGAGAAAAATATAGGAGCAAATATGATCGCAACCATATCCACCGAGCAAATCGATAAAATCGTTGGCAACCAACATCAAGACCCCTTCGCGGTGCTTGGAGCCCATCAGGTGGAAAGCGATCGCACCGTTGGCAAGGTCAAATGGCAAGTACGCGCCTACTTACCCAACGCCGAGGCCGTGACTGTGGTTCTGCCCCAGGATCGGGATGAATATGCGATGCAGTCCTATCACAATCCCCACTTCTTTGTCTGTGAGATTGAAACACCCGAACTAGCCAACTATCAACTCCGCGTCAAAGAAGGCGATCACGAGCGCGTAATCCATGACCCCTATGCATTTCGATCGCCCAGCCTGACTGATTTTGATATTCATTTATTCGGCGAGGGCAACCACCACCGCATCTATGAAAAGCTTGGATCGCATCCCGCTCAGGTGAATGGCGTAGCAGGAGTAAACTTCGCGGTTTGGGCTCCCAATGGCCGCAACGTTTCGATCCTGGGCGATTTTAATAGCTGGGATGGCCGCAAACATCAAATGCGGATGGTCGGTGGTGGCATGTGGGAATTGTTTATCCCTGAGCTAAAAATTGGCGATCGCTACAAATACGAAATCAAAAATACCTTCGGCCACATCTACGAAAAATCCGATCCCTATGGCTTTCAACAGGAAGTGCGTCCTGGCTCCTGCTCGATCGTAAATGATCTTGAATACACTTGGAACGATCAAGACTGGCTCGAACAGCGCCGCTCTAGCAATCCCCAAGAGCAGCCCGTTTCCGTTTATGAACTCCACCTCGGTTCCTGGCTCCATGAAAATGCTGATTATATCCCCAAGGATGCCGATGGCAATCCAGAGCCCGTCGTAACGCTCGGCGATAAGCCAGGGGCGCGATTCCTTACCTACCGTGAATTGGCCGATAAACTGATTCCCTATGTAAAGGAAGCTGGCTTCACCCACATTGAGTTAATGCCGATCGCCGAGCATCCCTTTGATGGTTCCTGGGGTTATCAAGTGGTGGGCTACTATGCCTGTACCTCCCGCTATGGATCACCGCAGGACTTTATGTACTTCGTCGATCGCTGCCACCAGGCCAACATTGGCGTGATTGTCGATTGGGTGCCAGGTCACTTCCCCAAAGATGCCCACGGGTTAGCCTTCTTTGATGGTACGCATTTGTATGAACATGCCGATCCCCGTCGCGGCGAACATAAGGAATGGGGCACGCTAGTTTTTAACTATAGCCGGAATGAAGTACGCAACTTTTTGATCGCCAATGCCCTGTTCTGGTTTGATAAATATCACATTGATGGCATTCGGGTTGATGCGGTCGCGTCCATGCTCTACCTTGATTACGATCGCACTGAATGGATTCCCAATCATTATGGTGGGAATGAAAATCTAGAAGCAGTTGAGTTCTTGCGCCAGCTCAATCATGTGATTTTTGGTTACTATCCTGGCATCATCTCAGTCGCCGAGGAATCCACCTCCTGGGCAATGGTTTCGCGCCCCACTTATTTAGGCGGTTTGGGCTTCAATTTCAAGTGGAACATGGGTTGGATGCATGACATGCTGGACTATTTCAGCGAAGACCCAATCTATCGCCGCTACCATCAAAATAATGTCACCTTCAGCATTATGTATGCGTTCAGTGAAAACTTTATGCTGGCGCTTTCCCATGATGAGGTAGTGCATGGTAAACGCAGTTTGATCGGTAAGATGCCAGGGGATGAATGGCAAAAATTTGCAAACCTACGTTGCTTACTGGGTTATATGTATGCTCATCCTGGTAAGAAAACTATGTTCATGGGAATGGAGTTTGGTCAATATAGCGAATGGAATGTAAACAACGATCTCGATTGGCATTTGCTAGAGCATGAACCCCATCGTAAGATGCAGCATTTTGTAGCGATTTTGAACAAAATCTATCGCCGCGAGCCCGCCCTCTATAGCGATGACTTTTCCTATAATGGGTTTGAATGGATCGATTGTAATGATGCTGATCATAGTGTGGTTTCGTTCCTGCGTAAGGATAAGCATTCTAATGAATTTGTGGTCACAGTTTGCAACTTTACCCCCAATCCTCTCTACGACTATTGGGTTGGTGTGCCGGAGGCAGGCTTTTATCAGGAACTGATCAACAGTGATGCAGAGGAGTTTGGCGGCAGTAACATCGGTAACTATGGTGGCAAGTGGAGCCAAGCATGGTATGAACATCATAAATGGGATCATTGTCTATCGCTGACGCTGCCACCATTGAGTGTGTGTATGTTTAAGTGGGTGTTACCTGAAGATGCTGATATTAACCCTGTAGGGAAGTAGTAGTCCACCACAATGAATTTGATGCTTAATTTGCGATTGTAATAACTCTTTTGCAAGAATGCGACCAATCATAATTAACGTGGTCGAGTAGTAGTGAGAATGATCAGTTAAATGACACAAAGGTCAGTTATTTCTTGGCTTAATTCTACGCATACGGCAATAACCTGGCGCACGCATATGTCAGTACAATCATGCAATAAATACACATACCTGGAAATTGCCAAATGCAAGACTTAGCTATGGTAGGCTTTGAAGAACCCTTTCTGTATTTGCTAGGATGATTTATTAATGGGACTAATGGGGGAAATTAAATCAAAATCAGTGCTACGGGCAGCAGCAGCAAGTAATGAGTAAGTAAATGGACTTAGCGATCGGTAATAATCCAAAGCGATCGCTCGCTCTTTACCAGAATTTCAATAATTTCAGGTTATTTAGATCTGGGGCAAAATTTGCTTAGTCCTATGCTCTAATTTATTTAGGCTTAGGTGAATTTAGGTGGGGTGGGGCGATTGGCTTAAGCGATTGACCAATCAGGCGATCGCTAGGTTTAAGTAGGAGTAACAAAAGTATGGTTCAGTTATATTGGGGGGATAACCGCCCCTGCCGAGCTCAAAAAATTAGCGATCGCCGCCAGATTCTGATTAGCAAGTTGCCCTAAAAACGTTGTATATAGGTTAAGAAGAGTTTTAAACTAGCTTTCGGCTTCAACACAATCTCAATCACCCAATCAGAACAATCAGTTACAGACATCACAACCAGCTATGTCAACCCTTGTTATTGTCGAGTCTCCCACCAAAGCCCGCACCATTAGTAAGTTTCTACCCTCTAGCTACATCGTAGAAGCTTCGATGGGTCATGTGCGGGATTTACCAGAATCCAAAAAAGATATTCCCAAAGAATATAAGGGCGAAGACTGGGCTAAATTGGGCGTGAATGTAAATGAAGGGTTTGATCCGCTCTACATTGTGCCCGCCGATAAAAAGAAGGTGGTGCGATCGCTTAAGTCTGCCCTTAAAAATGCCTCAGAATTGATTCTGGCCACTGATGAAGATCGAGAGGGTGAAAGTATTTCCTGGCATTTGTTACAGGTACTAGCGCCCAAAGTGCCAATTAAGCGGATGGTTTTCCATGAGATTACCTCTGAAGCAATCAAATCAGCCCTACAAAGTTGTCGTGAGGTGGATGAAAACTTAGTCCATGCCCAGGAAACCCGTCGCATTCTCGATCGCCTGGTGGGTTATACCCTCTCACCATTGCTGTGGCACAAAATGAATAACTATCGACTCGCGGCGGGTCGGGTGCAATCAGTGGCGGTGCGATTGTTGGTAAATCGAGAGCGTCAACGCCGTGCGTTTCAATCCGGTAGCTACTGGGATCTTAAGGCAACCCTATTTGCACCAGAGCATGAATTCCCCGCTCAATTAGTGGCGGTGGGCGATCGGAATGTGGCCACTGGTAAAGACTTCGACGAAACCACTGGTCAAATTGCCAGTAATCGTAATGTATTGTTGCTCGATGAAGCCGCTGCTCTGAGTTTGCAAGCACGAATTCAAAACAAGCCCTGGAGCGTAGTCAAGCTAGAAGAACGCCCCAGCACCCGCAAGCCTTCGCCCCCATTTACTACCTCCACCATGCAACAGGAGGCTAATCGTAAGCTGCGGATGTCAGCGCGGGAAACCATGCGGGTAGCGCAATCACTCTACGAGCGCGGTTTCATTACCTACATGCGTACTGACTCGGTGCATCTATCACAACAAGCGATCGCCGCAGCGCGTACATGTGTTGAGAATATGTATGGCAAAGAATATCTCTCACCCAAGCCCCGCCAATATACCACCAAGTCCAAAGGTGCCCAAGAAGCCCACGAAGCAATCCGACCCGCTGGTGAAACCTTCCGCACCCCCCAGGCCACTGGTTTGTCTGGCCGAGAATTAAACCTCTATGATCTGATCTGGAAGCGGACGGTTGCTTGCCAGATGGCGGATGCCAAACAAACCCTTACCAGCGTGCAAATGCTGGTGGAAGATGCCAGGTTCAGGGCTTCCGGCAAGCGGATCGATTTCCCTGGCTTTTTCCGCGCCTATGTGGAAGGATCTGATGATCCAGAGGCTGCCTTGGAAGGTAAAGAGGTGATTTTACCACGTTTGGTTGAGGGCGATCATCCAGAATGCCGTGAGATCCTGCCGATCGGCCATGAAACCCAACCCCCCGCCAGATATACAGAAGCTTCTTTGGTAAAGATGCTAGAAAGCGAAGGGATCGGCCGCCCCAGTACCTACGCCAGTATTATTGGCACAATCCGCGATCGGGGCTATGCGCAAATTATCAGCAATGCCTTGATCCCTACCTTCACCGCCTTTGCGGTCACTGCCCTGCTAGAGGAGCATTTCCCCAACCTGGTCGATCCGGGCTTTACTTCCAAAATGGAACAGACGCTGGATGATATTTCCATGGGCAATGTGGACTATCTGCCCTACCTACAAAAGTTTTACCTGGGTGAAGATGGTTTAGCGGAGCAGGTTAATGCCAGGGAAAGCCAGATCGATCCAGAAACCGCCCGTAGCGTGCCATTGGCTGGGCTAGAAGAAAAGGTCAAAGTCAAAATTGGTAAGTTTGGCCCCTATATTCAGGTGCAGGAAGGGGAAGAGGTAATTTCGGCTTCGATCCCCCAAGACTTTACCCCAGCCGATCTGGTACCGGAAAAGATCAATTTGCTGCTGAAGCAAAAACTTGAAGGCCCCGATCAACTTGGCACCCACCCCGACAATGGCGAGGCAATTTATCTGCTGGTAGGTCAATATGGCCCCTATGTACAGCTTGGTAAAGTAACTGATGATAATCCTAAACCGAAGCGGGCTTCGATCCCTAAGGGTACTAAGCCAGAGGATGTGACCCTGGAGCTGGCGGTTAAATTATTAATGCTGCCCCGTGATCTGGGCGTGCATCCGGAAACTGGTAAAAAGATTCAGGCTAATCTGGGGCGGTTTGGCCCCTATGTGGTACATGATCAGGGCAAAAATGGCAAAGACTATCGATCGCTAAAGGGGGATGATGATCCCTACACGGTTACGTTAGAGAGGGCGCTAGAATTATTAGCTATGCCTAAGTCTGTGCGTGGTAATACCAAGCTGCGATCGCTGGGTGAGCATCCGACTGAAGGCAACGCGATCGATCTATATAAGGGTAAATATGGCCCCTATATCAAATACAACAAAACTAATATTTCTTTGCCCGATGGTACTTCGCCCGATGATCTGACGCTGGAGCAAGCGATCGAATTGATCGCCACCAAAAAGCCAACTAAGTCTTCTAGGTCGTCTAAGTCATCTAGAGCTAGCAGCAAGTCCAAAACCACCAAAGCCAAGACTAGCAAAACCACTAAGACGGCAGCCAAAAAGACTACTACTAAGTCTACTAAAGCAACTAAGACCGCTAAGGCAACTACCAAGACTACTAAAACGGCGGCCAAGAAAACCACTAGCAAAAGCACCCCAGCGAGCAAAGCTGGTGCAACTAAATCAACTACTAGTAACGCGGCCAAATCAACTGGTGCTGCCGCTAAATCAACCACCAAAGCAGCTAGCAAGAATACAAAAACTACTACAAAAAGCACAAAATCATCACCAGCTAAGGAAGTTGCTGGTAATGCTTAATTATTAACTGGTGTTTAACCTTGATAGGTGGAATGTCATTGGCCATCGGAGCTAGACTGGCTGAAGCTTCTCTGGCTAGTAATATGATTGATTTGATTATCTATTCATTATTACCAACTAGTGCCGGATTTGATGCCACTGCCAGGCATGGGTCAAAATAGTTTTGATGTCTGCGTATTCCGGTTGCCAATTCAATATCTCCCTGGCTTTTGCGGCGCTGCCCACCAGCATAGGGGGATCACCTGGCCGCCGATCGCCATGAATTACCTTAATCTCTCTGCCCGTTACGGCAATCGCTGCTTCGATTACCTGCTTGACCGAGAATCCATTGCCATTGCCCAGATTAAACACCTGCGAAGTGCCACCCTTGAGCAAATACTCCAACCCCAGCACATGGGCTTTGGCTAGATCGCTAACGTGAATATAGTCCCTGATGCAAGTGCCATCGGGGGTGTCGTAATCCTGGCCAAAAATTGTGATCGCCTCCCGTTTGCCCAGGGCGGTTAGTAACACCAGCGGAATCAAATGGGTTTCGGGATCATGATCCTCACCCAGTCTGCCCTGAGGGTCAGCGCCAGCGGCGTTGAAATACCTGAATCGCACCGATCGCAAATCAAAGGCATGGTCAAAATCAGTTAAAATCCGCTCCACCATTAGCTTAGAAGCACCATAGGGGTTGATTGGATTTTGGGGATGATCCTCTGGGATCGGTAGCTGACTCGGCTCACCATAGGTGGCGCAGGTGGACGAAAACACAAATTTGTTGATCTTTGCCGCCAGCATTGCTTCTAGCAAGGTCAAGGTTTGAGCGACATTGTTCCGGTAATACTTTAGCGGGTCTTTGACCGATTCGCCCACATAGGCATAGGCGGCAAAATGCATCACCGCGTCAATTTGATGTTCGCTAAAAATACGATCGAGCAGGAGGCGATCGCCAATATCGCCAACTACTAATTCAGCGCCTAGAACTTTAGTGGCAATGTCTTGATGGCCATAGACCAGATTATCGAGGATCACGACCCCATAGCCCAATTCCTGGAGCGCTAAAACCACATGGGAGCCAATGTAACCCGCCCCACCGGTAACTAAAATTTTTGTTTGTGTCATCAATTTTCTCGATCGCGCTGCAATTTGCTTTTGCCCAAACCTGCCAACTTACTTGAGCCAAGCTAAAAACAATTGCATTGGCATATACTTAAGTTCTCGCAAAAGTCCGCTATGGCAACACGAGAAATTTTATCTCGCTGCGATCTGAGGATTTAAGCAAGAAGTATATTGGCTTGGCTAAGGCATATTTAAACACATTTAGGCATCGAGCATGATGTGTGGCAGTTCATTGAAACTCTTTTAACCTGGATTCGACCGAATCTTTGTGCTATTTAACTTATCGTTACTGGAATTGCTTGAAAATCCTATTTCTACATTAGCGTTTGTTGTTTATCAAGCTGACATTCATTTAGCTCCGATAGATCAAATCGTTTAGCAAAATTTAATGATTTTCAGAGTAATTGATTTTGTAAACATTCCGATCAGCCTAGCCCAGAAGAATTTTAGGGAACCAGTAGAATCTTAGATAAAAGGACGAAGCCAGTGAGTATTGAAAAAGACATAAAAAATAACGGGATGCCCTGGGAAGATAGTTTTGGCTTTGTGCAAGCGATCAAAGTCGGCAACATGATCCACATTTCAGGTCAATTTAGCCATGATGATAATGGCAATATTGTAGGAGCTGCGCCGATTGACAATGAGGGCAATATTCTTGATCACTCCAACATGGCAGTGCAAATGAGGCAAACTTATTTAAATGCCAAGCAGATCCTGAGCCACTATGGCGCAACTTTAGATCATGTGGTTGAAGAAGTGGTTTATGTGACAAGTATTGATCAAGTTCTGGCGATCGCTGGCGAGATCAGAAAAGAGATGTATGGCACTGAAAAGCCACAGGTATGTTGTACTTTGCTTACTACGCCGCGCCTAGCATTCCCAGAGCAATTAATTGAAATCAAGTTTGTGGCGATCGTTTAGGCCAAAGCTCAAAACTAACAACCGCTAGATGCGATCGGCAAGCCAAAATCCAATTGTTGCTTAGATTGCCCCAAAAGTTAATGCAGCCCTTGACCTAAATCAGAGCTGCATATCAATTATGATGATTTTAAGAAAAGCCTAATCCGGATGTGATGATTTGAATCAGGTTTACTTAATTAAGGCTTACTGCAAGCCGATTTGAGAAAGGATGCCGCTGCCGGTGATGTACTCGGTAGCCAAACCGATTACGAAACCTAGCATTGCTAGACGACCATTCCATACTTCGGCAAATTCGTTGAAGCCAAATTTTACGTCTTGGTTTTGGTTTTCCATGGTGATTCCCCTTTAGGTATCGATTACTATTGATGATTGCTTGAGAGCGAAATGATTAACTTGACTTAACATTAATTTATATTTTGGAAACTTTCATACCGCCTTAGATATATATGCCCCATAGCCCTAAGAGGTATGTATCTGATTTTTGTTTGTTATTCTAAATAATGCTCCAGATCATTCTTGAACAATGGATTAGCAACCAGGTCTTATCTAACTATCAGCAAAATTGGTTGTGCCAAGATATGCTTAATGTTTTCAGCGATCGCCCCACCCCTAATCGCCTCTACGATGATCAGCTTGATCGGCAAAACATAGGCCAATTCCTTGAACAAAGATTAAATCTACTAGCAGCTATCTACCCAGAATTTCAGGCTTGCCAGCGATCGCTAGGCATCACGTCTAACCTGCTTGAACCACTGTGGCAAATCTGGTTGCCGTTGGCATTGAAAATAGCTAGCACAAGGCAAAAATACGATCGACCTTTGATTCAGGGTATTCTGGGCGGCCAGGGCACAGGCAAAACCACTCTGTGTAAATTCCTGGCTTTGATCTTGAAGCATCTAGGTCATAACTGTTTAAGTATTTCGATCGATGATTTGTATAAAACCTACGCCGATCGCCAGCAGCTACAACAACAAGACCCACGATTGATCTGGCGTGGCCCGCCGGGAACCCACGATCTGGAGTTGGGCATTGCACTTTTAGACCAACTTCGGGCAGTTAATGATCTCAATCCTCTCTCCCAGAAAGAGCAATATATTGCCGTTCCCCAATTTGATAAAACTGCATTTGCTGGCGCAGGCGATCGCACCGAGCCCTTGAAAATTAACCTGAACCAAACACCGATCGACATTGTGTTATTTGAGGGCTGGATGGTGGGGGTATGGCCTTGGCCGGAAGCGGATTTGGCTGAAGTTCTACGACATGATCCACCATCACCGATCGCCACTACTGCCGATGTTCAATTTGCGCTGGATATGAATCGTAATCTGCAAGCATATTTGCCCCTGTGGCAACGGTTGGACAGCTTGATTATGTTGCATTTAGTTGATTTCAACTTAAGTAAGCAATGGCGCAAAGAAGCCGAGCAAAAAGCGATCGCGGCTGGGAAAACTGGTATGGGCGATCGGGAAGTAGAACAATTTGTTAACTACTTCTGGCGAGCATTGCATCCAGATTTGTTTATTAAGCCCCTGGCGCAAAATCCTGAAATAGTCGATCTGGTGATCGAGGTGGGGGCAAATCACTTGCCGATCGCTGTTTATTAGGGGTGCTTGTTATTAGGGGTACTTGAGGTTGTGTATAGCATAGATAGTTATTAGAGGCTTAGGGTATCTGGTAGGTAGTGAGCTAAACCTAATGTATATTTCCTATAAAAATTAAGTTATAGCAAGACTTCTAGAGTCGAGCCCCCATATCCATCACATTACCGCGTACCCTTACAAATCACCAATCCAGGCCAGCTAGAAGATTGATGTAAACTAAACATAATCAATTGTGGGTCGGCGTGAATAGCAGTTATTAGAGTCCCGAATTTGCTACAAGACAATCTCATCATTAGTTAACCACGACACTCAGCAATACCGATCGGATTTTTAAATCTCAGCATGAATGTAAAGCATGACAACTGGTTTCGCCAGGTTTTCCAACTGCGGGGATCGGTTATTCCCAATGTTCTACCCAGGGCAGCTTTGTGCGGCATGTTTGCAGGGGTAGTCTACATCTGCTCTAAGTATGGCTTGACCCTGAACACACCATTTTTGGGTAGTTTTATCGCCAATATTGTGCTGGGTTTGCTATTGGTCTTTCGCACTAATACGGCCTATGAAAGATTTTGGGAGGGACGCAAAGCCTGGGGCACTTTGGTCAATACTACCCGCAACCTGGCTAGGCAAATTTGGGTATCGGTGGGGGAAATTGAACCTAGCGATCGCAAGAAAAAAATTGCCGCCCTGCGATTGTTGGTGGCGTTTGCGGTGTCGATGAAATTGCACCTCCGTCATCGCTCTTTGAATGCAGAGCTGGCCGCCCTAGTTATGCCATCCCAGTTTAAAAAACTGCAACAGATGCATCATCCTTCCCTGGAGATCGCCTTTTGGATTGGCGATTATATGCAAAAACAATATGAGCGGGGGTGTCTGGCGATGCATCAGCTTGTTTCCATGCATGACCTGCTGGCGGTGATGGTGGATGTGTTGGGCTCCTGTGAGCGGATTCAGAAAACCCCGATCCCGATCGCCTATGCAATTCATCTGCGCCAGCTCTTGCTGATTTATTGTTTGTCACTGCCGTTTCAATTGGTGTCTGAAATCGGCTGGTTAACCATTCCCACCACCGCATTGGCTAGTTTTACGCTGATGGGGATCGAAGAAATTGGCGTAGAGATCGAAGATCCCTTTGGTTGCGATCCCAATGATTTACCTCTCAATGCGATCTGCTCGACCATGTTGCGGAATATTGAAGATTTAATTTCGCTGTCTTCCTGTCGCAGCCTTTCCACGATCGATGCCAGCATTGATTACCTGATCACTTTAGAAGAGCCAATCGAACAAAATCCCTATGATGAGTCTGGGAATGTTAGTAGTAATGGCGATCGGCCGGTTGATAATTTGCCTAGTCCATCTCAGCCATAGAAAAATATGGCGATCGATCGATTGGAGCAGGGTACAGCAGATTTCACCTAAATAATTCTGGTAGTCCTCCATCTGTAATGATTTCTGGCCATGGGATTCGAGACAGAATCAAGCTTACTGCACCAAAAATCCTTACTTCCATACCACTTACAATAATCTAAATAATCTAAATAATCTAAATAATCCCTGTCATCTCTGTATTGCAGTGGTTAGATTTTGGGTATGTTGATCCAAGCTTAAAAAATTGGTCACAACTTAATCGCTTTAATCGCTGGCAAAATATCTATAGTTTCAATGTTTTGACGATCGCAAACGATCGAAATTCCTGATTTTCCTTACTTATGATTCTAATTGCGTAAAAATCCCCCCTAGACCTGCAATTACCCACATAAGAAATATTTACAATAATACGCAACTAGATGCGATTTGAGGATTTTGGCTTAAAGAACCTTGCGACTGCAGCCTTGCTAGAAAATTGAAAATGATGGAAATAATTAACAATGTAGCAAAAATTGCTATATCCAAATGTAAATCAGGTTAGATATGCTAATCCATATAGCGATCTCTGGTATATGTATGCTTTACTGTGAGCAGTGTTGTGTGAGGGTGTAAATGTTATTCCCAGGACAGAGTGAGCCTTCTTTGCTGCATAAATGTAGCTCTTCCTACCCAATTGGCATTTTTGATAGTGGCGTTGGTGGGTTAACCGTTTTAAGAGAGTTAAGAAAACAACTACCCCATGAGTCGGTGGTTTACTTTGCAGATACCGCCAGGTTGCCCTATGGCAGCAAAAGTCCGACTGAAATCATAGAATTTGTCTATCAAATTTTGACTTGGATGCGATCGCAACAGGTCAAGATGGTGATCATGGCTTGCAATACTAGCTCTGCTCTGGCGCTAGATATTTTACGGCCACATTTTGATTTTCCCGTGTTGGGGTTAATTCTGCCGGGGGCAAGGGCAGCGGTGAAGCACGGTAAGCACATTGGCGTAATTGCCACTGAAGCCACGGTGAAGAGTAATGCCTATGCTCAGGCGATGCAGGAAACCCAGCCCAACGCCAAGATCTGGCAGATCGCTTGTCCAGAGTTTGTGCCTTTGATCGAGGGCGATCGCCTTGCCGATCCCTATACAATCCAGGTGGCCAGTAACTACCTCGAACCTTTGATTCAGGATCAGATTGACACATTGGTGTTTGGTTGTACCCATTATCCCCATCTCAAGGGGTTGCTGTCACAGGTTTTGCCCTATCCAGTTAATTTTATTAACCCCGCCGCCTATGTAGTTAAGGCCGCGGTTAAGGAACTAGAAATCCTGGGCCTGCGTCATACCAATCTGGAACTAGCAGTAAACAATACTTTCACCAGATTTTATGTCAGCGGTGATCCACAGCAATTTGCCAAAATTTCCAGTCGTTGGTTAAATAAAATGCCGTCAGTGGAACAGGTGAACCTTTCTCATGTAGAATTGCTGTCTTAATGTTTTCTGCTAGAATTTTCCAGAACTTATGCCAGTGACAACAACTGGTTTTAAATCAGGAGAAGAAGATTGAATTCTAGGCATTTGGTTCCTCTGTTCTGTGTTTGCTTACTAGGGTGGTTTGGTGAATATAAACCAGTCGAGGCATATCCCCATGTTGACCATATTGATTCGATCGAAGGCTCTAGTGAGGTTTTTGACGACAGCTTCGATCATGGTGATTTTATTAGTGATTTAACTAGCCCTGATCCCACCCTACCCCCCATAAACTCCTTTGGTGGATCGCTGTATAATCCTCCGTTGTCGATCGCCGCAGCCGATCAGGTTATCAATGCGGCTGAGCTTATGGAGCTTGAAAATCTCAATGCTCTAAATAGTAGTGATTTCAGCGATTCTAGCTATTTGGGTAATGGCGAAGCACTCAATAACCCATCGCAGTTGCTCCAAGCGCAGAACTGGCGGCAATGGCTGCGATTGACTAATATCCGTGTGGTTCCTGATGGGCTGCTGATTCTGGTTAATGGCAATGCGCCAGTGAATCTACAGCGGATTGTGAGCCCCGATCGGCTGGTAGTAGATCTGGCCAGCACTTCGATTCCGCCCAATTTGCACAAGGCCACAATTCCGATCAATCGGTATGGCGTGAGGCAGATCAGGATCGCCCAGTTTCAAAAGGAACCAGCGATCGCCAGAATTGTCTTAGATCTCGATCCTAGCGCGGCCAATGGGGTGAACTGGCAAAGTAGTTTTATGCCCAGTCGGGGCGGTATCCTGCTCAGACCAACCACAAATCAGCCCACCGCAGTAAACCCAACTCCCAGGCCTCCGGGGTCAAGTTTACCAGTACCTGTGCCGAATAATCCTAATCCTAGTCTGCCCAGCCCCCCTAATCCTGCCACCACCAGACCTGGTAATACCAATGGCCCCTCAGTGATCCAGGGCATCCAAATTAGCAATACGGGGCAATTAGTAATTCAAGCTTCCCAGGGATTGACCTATCGCGGTAGCCAGGATATTCCCAGCAATACCTATAACATCACAATCTCTGCGGCGCGGATCTCGCCACAATTGCAACGCCCTGCTCTCTCGGCGAGTAGTCCCCTGGAGCGGATTAGGCTGACGCAAGTGGGTGACTCCGTGATTATTGGCATGAAGGTAGCCACGGGTTGGGCGATCCGTGAGGCGGGACGCAATAATCCACAGCAGATCGCCTTGCAATTGCTCAATTCTGGTAATGTGGCTCAAAATCCAACGCCAAGGCCGCCAACGCCAGGATTTCCCAGACCTAACCCCAATGTCCCTGCTGTGCCGAATTTGGCCAACCGCGGTCGTGGTGTGATCGTGATCGATCCGGGGCATGGTGGCCGTGATCCCGGTGCTGTGGGTAATGGGATCAACGAAAAAATTATTATGCTGCCCCTCAGTCAGCGCCTAGGCCAGGTGTTGCAGCAGATGGGTTACTCTGTGGTTTACACTCGCACCAGTGATATAGAACTTGACCTGGAGCCACGGGTACAACTGGCAGAGAGGGTTAGAGGTGATGTGTTTGTGAGTTTACATGCTAATTCGGTGGCAAGTCGATCGGCTACTGTAACTGGCATAGAGACCTACTATGCACCGGGTTCCACCAGAGGCCGAAGATTAGCAGCGCTGGTACATAGCCAGGTAATTGCTGCCACTGGGGCAGTCGATCGCCGTGTCCGATCGGCCAGGTTCTATGTGCTCAGACGCACCTCAATGCCAGCAATCCTGGTGGAAACTGGGTTTGTGACTAATCCTGGTGATGCCGCAAGACTGAGAGATCCAAATTATCAACAACGCATTGCCGAAGCGATCGCCCGTGGTGTGGATCAATTCCTGCGCGGTGGTTAATTAGATTAAATAATTTAGAAAATTTAGAAGGCTCAGATAAAATTTAAATAATTAAATAAGCCCTAGTGCAATTCCTTGCGACCATTCTGAACAATTTTGAGCATATCAATTAGCTGGGTTTCCAAATTGCCCAGGATGCGATCGCTATAATCATCTGCACCCCGCTGCATCTCGTCCACCTCACCGGTAACCCGCTGACGCAAGGATTCCCATTCTTTCTGGGCTTGGCGGCGCATTTGATTAATTTCATTCAAGGTTTGAGCCCGCATTTCTTCCGATTCCTGCTGGGTCAACAGGCGTAGTTGGCTGGCCTCGGCTTCGGCCTGGCGCAAAATCACTGAATCATCGACAAGCTTGCGTGCCTGGGTTTCCGCCGCCACCATTACTTCTTCGGCATAGGCATCAGCATCTTCCATGATTTCTTGCTTAAGCTGCAAGATTTCTTCGGCTTTGGCGATCGATTCGGGAATAGCGAGGCGTACCTGATCGATTTGCCGACAAACCTGCTCTTCGTCGATCATGGTTCGTCCCATAATCCGGGGGCCGCTTTCGAGCAGCATTTCTTCTAAGCGGTCTAACTCTCGATGCAAGTTCATGAAGTATTCGGCTCGATTGACTAGATCGCCGGAGCCATTGATGGCGGTTACTCTTTCCTTGGGTCTTGAGTTCATAACTTAACTTACGCTCGATTCCAATAACTCTGATAACAAACTTGGGCTTGAGGGCTATTTATTTAAAATTGATTGAGGCTTCTTTTCACTTAATCTGGCTAATGCCGAAATATCATGTCTTCTTACGATCGCAGTTATAATCATTGCCCGCCCAATTAACTAGATTAACTGCAACTGTAAAGTAATCGATTTATTAACCTGCAATCTTTAATTCGTTGCTTCGATCAATAAATACCTACTTAAGCAATTTACCCTATGCACATGCACATCACAATGTCCCGAATAATTAATAAATCTCGATCTATGGGAACAAACTGTATATTTAAATACAGATTTGTCTGTGGCGAAACTCAGAAGAGTACCTATTATGATGTAGCGATCGGAACGCTGTCAAAGCTGCTGTAAACTTGTCTAGAACAACCTAGTCAATTGATTCAGCGATCGAAGCATTTGGTTTTAACTCTACCTGAACCAACAGCTTTCAGCGAACCTTAAGGTTGCTTGAGCCTAAACTTTTACAATTAATCAATAATTTCAAAATAACCCAGTGCGGTAGCAATTGCCTATGCCAAAAGGTCTAGATTTTGGCCAATTAACTAACTCTGGCTGGGATACTGTTGTTTGAGTGCGATCGCCACGGGCTCTGAAACTAAATGATCGATCGAGCCGCCAAATTTGGCAATCTCCTTCACCACACTACTGCTTAGAAAACTATATTCGTTGGAAGTAGCCAGGAATACTGTTTCCAGGCGATCGGCCAGAGTCTTGTTTGTATGCGCCATTTGCAGCTCCATCTCAAAATCCGATACTGCCCGCAAGCCCCGGATCAAGACCTTTGCGCCCATCGCCTCAGCATAGTCCACGGTCAGGCCAGAAAAGCTATCTACCTTCACATTTTCCAGATGTTGAGTGGCAGTAATAATTTGCTCCACCCGATCATTCATGGAAAATAACGGCGTTTTATTGGGATTGCGCAGCACCGCCACCACCACCAGATCGAAAAGCTGGCAACTGCGTTCAATGATGTCTTGATGGCCGAGGGTGATCGGATCGAAGCTGCCGGGATAAATGGCAATCAGGGGTTCTCGCACGAACTAAACTTTACTCGCATAGTGATCTACACCAAATAGATTACTAGAACAAGACCAACTTGATTAGACCTGACTGGAGCCTAGGTATTTAGCGATCGCCGGTGAGTAAATCTCATAAATCAGGGTCAGTGGTTGGCCACCATGCCAGAGTAAATAATGTCTACCCCAGTAGGGGCCAGGATGCCCAAAGGTCTCCGCCAGACCAGGGCAATCGCCGTGATAGATGCCCTGTAGATCGCGGTAAAGCTCAGTATTTTTCTGGTTCAAGCTAGCCCAGATTGGTAGGGCGGGATTATGTAAATGCTTGGCGATCTTGGCAGTTGACCACCAGGACGTGGCATGGGAGAGCACTTCGCCTGTATCTTCACGCTTCAGCCAGATTTGCCGACGGGTGCGCGAGGTGGGGATTGCCTCAATTTCGATCGGGGCGTGGTCGGGATCATCGCCTATTTCGGTCATGGCGATCACATCCACTACGATCGGTGATTTGGTTAATAGTTGAAAATGCCGCGTCGGCGCACCATCACCTAGCAACAACATTTGCCAATAGGGGGAGAGCAGGTCGAAAGGCAGTCCCTGCTTGATGTCGGCGGCGCTGCCCTGCCAGATTGGATTGGCGATCGCGTGCCACTTATAATCTGACTGCGTTGGTTGATTGGCGGCCTGGGCAAATAATTCCATTTGAACCCCTATTTATTACTTAACATTACTTAATACCCTCTTCTCTACTTTAGCCTATGGGGAGGGGACTGGTGGGGCGATCGGCATAAATCTGCCTGTGGCGATAGGGGCGATAGTAAAGTTGGCATCAAACCTGATTTGAATAAAATCGAAAAGTTTGGGGCACGATTGAAAAAACGTCTGCGCAAGATTATCACTCAATTTGATAACTTATGGAATTGGGTTGACAATGTCTTTGCAGCTATGTTCCAACCTAGTCTTCAGTTGCTATATTTAACCATTTACTCTGACTCGCTTCTCCACAATTAATTCGCCCCTTCAATATAGATAGTCAGATAGTGATCCTTATAGATAGTGATCCTTGCTAATAGTTGCCTGTCCAGCAAACTCTATGATCAGCAGCATCAGCAATCGATCTGGTTGCAATTCATTTTCTGCATCCAGACGCACTGTGGCATTATCTGCAAGCACTAACCCAGGGGTACGCTGTGTGAATTTCTGCTAAGCACCAGCTTATTTTGTTAAGTTGTTTTAATCTTTTTTTGTCCTCGCAAAGCCCACTACTTGTTGTGTAATAGGCTAGGCAAGCAATTTACCTCCATGATGCCCAAAATCGACAAATACGAAAAAAGCATAATGAATTGAATGCGCCATTGAGGATATCAACTAACCTAGATTTGTTAGTGAGTTTGGCATTACATTTCAGCAACCCAAACCCTTGAAGCAGCGATCGGCCGATCGCTAGCCTAGCTTGATTTTACGTTTCCAGTGACTTATCAAGCTAACTGTGGTGGGTAAACATATCTTTAAATATTGGCTGAGCCATCTTTCTAGCAATCATTGCAAAGTTGATAAACTATTATTTCAGGAAATAATCCCCATGAGTGGTTCTCACAATCCCCTTGAAGCTCACCCGTCACCAACCCAGGCTCATGCTTTTTCACCGATCCCAGCTAATACCTCGGTCACCAATGGTTCTACCAGTCAGGTGCCAAACTTAGCCGCTTCCCAGGGAGCTGTGGATTTTGCCTTTGTACAGCGGCAGGGTGATGCTTATTATCCAAACAATACTGGCTTCTTTGTGGGCGGTGATATATATACCCCCCTGGTTAACGATGTTTCGACTGGTGGGGCGCTGGGATTTCTGGATTTTTATGTGTTGCCGCGTGATGCCGTTCCCCAGCATACCCATGCCCATGAAGCTGAGGCTAAGTATGTTTTAGAAGGGGAAGTAAATTTCGATCTAGGGCCAGCTCAAATCAGGGTGCCAACGGGTAGTTTTATCTATTATCCGATCGGGCGGCAGATGGGATTTACCGCCACTGATCAATCGGCACGGATTTCAGTAATTACAACTCCTGGCGCTCCCTATTATGAATTTGCCGGTGTAGCGGTGGTGGATGAGCAGGGCAATAATACCCCCCCGCCCCAGGCTGATATCGGCGCGATCGCAGCACAGTTAGATTTTGGCGTGGTTGGTCAGATCATTGATACCTATGGTGGTGGGGCGTTTATCCCTGGAGTTGATAGCGCTTTCCAGGCCGGCTTGCAGAGCCCATTGCTGGTAGTACCGGATTTAGATTTAATTGATCCTGCTCAGCTAGAGGCAGTGCGTAATGTGCCAGGTCTGAATTTGCAGATCTTTGAGATCAGCGATCGGCGTAAATTCGATGGTCTGTTTGGCACTCAAAACACTTCTTTAATTGATTTTGAAGAATCTGATGGAAATTTTGCCTACTCACAATTTAATCTGGCTCGTGACGATCGCCATAGCTCTAACTTCTTGCAGGCGGTGATCAACAGCGATCAGATTGTGACCACCGATGGCGTTGGGGTTGATTCGGGGGCGTTTGCCTACGCGCGATTACATGCGGAGCCCAATGGTACGATTACCTATGAAATTACGATCAATGGCCTGGATGCTGGCGCTTATCTGGGAGATGGTACACCCTTTACGCCTGATCCTGGCGATGATTTAACCGCGATTCACCTGCACACTGCATTTCGCGGTGAGAATGGCACCCATGCTTTTAATATCCTTGGCCCTGGCGATGATGCCGATTTAACGGTGCATGGTAATGCCGATGGTTCGGTCACCTTCTCTGGCGTGTGGGATGACTCGGATACTACCACCGATACGCTGCCGCCACCGATGAGCACCAAGCCGGTGTCTAATTTCCTGCCCACCTTAAGTAATGCCGCAGTGGGAGAGGATGTGGGCTTATATGTGAATATTCATAGCAATCGCAATTCCTCAGGGGAAATTCGCGGTCAGGTGGTGGGTACTACCGATGCGTTCCCAGCATCGCAGGTGGCCGATAATCATCTTACTTTTTTGGTGCAAGAAGGCGAAGTAGCCTTTCAGGTGAATGGCAATCCTTTTGTGGCTGGCGTGGACGATGCGGTCTATATTGCTGCTGGCCAGAACTATTCGATCGCCAATCTGGGTAACCAGAATGCCGTCGGTCTGGCTGCCGCCGTAGTGGATTCCTATGTGCCGAAAATCGGTGAATATTACGATGGCAACATTGACTTCACCGCTTCGATTCGGACTGGTGATGAGTTTATTCAAGGTAATGTGGTAACCACTGTGCCACAGGCGATCGGCAATGGCTGGATCTATACCTGGGGAGCCTTTGGCACCGATGACTTTGGTAACGAAGTGCCCACCTCAATCGGTGTGACTTTTACGGAGGAAGCATTACAGGATGCCTTTGTAGTAGATGATCCTAATAATGAATTCCCCAGCTCGGTGCCCCATTTAGCTTTCCCTGAGATATTTGAAGCGGCTCGTGTCTATAATATTCTCTTCCCTGAGAAGGTGCAGCAATCGACCCCATTCAATCATATGGGCTTCTATGCCAACTCTGAAGGCCATGCCCCGCTAGATATCTATGATCTACCCCATTTTGATGTGCATTTCTTCCTCGATACGATCGAAGAGCGGGATCTAATCACTGGCTTGCCCGAAGATAATGCTAACTTGTTCAACTTACCGGAACCAGGGTTCTTGCCTGCAAACTACATTGCACCTACAATCCCTGGCACAGATATTCCGGCTACTGGCGATGCCCTGCAAGGAATTCACTGGGTGGCAGGTGAAACCCCCGAATTCAATGGTGAGGTGTTCGATCAAACCTTCATCTTTGGTTCCTACGCTGGTGATGTCAACTTCTGGGAGCCAATGATTACCAGAGATTTCTTGGAAAGCCTGTCATCGGCACGGCAAGTAATTACCGAGACTACCTATAATATTGATCAACCAACCCGATTCAAGGAGGCGGGCTTCTATCCATTGGAATATGGTATTTCCTACAATGCCAATCATGGTGAATATACGGTGACTTTAGATAACTTTGTGATCAGATCTGCAGATGGTGATTTAAGTGGATTTCCAGGTTTTGATGGGCCACCGCCTTTTTAATTAATTGTCTATGATCACACCAGCTTCAGTTGAGGACAATCTTTCAGAATATTGCAGGTTAATCTCTCTTTGAAGCTTTGATTGGTTTGATTGTACTGGGTACGATGTTTGCTGGTTATACCTTTGCCAAAAGATGTAAAACCAAACAGCTAGCAAGTAAAGGTTAGGATTAAGCAGCGAACCTATTGTTTAAGCCAGAAACATTAACTAGACAGCGATTCATCATGCCTACTCAACAACTAATTGCCCACCTTGGCACAAAGCATTGCTAGAACCCTGGCATAATCATGCTTACTAAACCCAAGCTCGATCGCTACTCTGGTGGGAATAAATTTTTCTTGATCCGCAAACAGTTGCGGCCATCGGTAAGGCGATCGTAACTTAGCTCATCAGCGATCGCATCGGTGATCATTAAGCCACGTCCCCCGGTCGGCAAATTATCAATATCATCAAGACTCTCTTCTGTATTAGCAAGAGTAGCCAGCTTTGCCATCAAATCAAATGGTGCACCATAGTCCCAAATTTGCATTACCAAATAATCCGCGCCCAATTCCACCTCAATATCGATCGGCGTATGATCGGGCAAGCGCTCATGGGCATGACAAACCACATTGGTGAAACCTTCAGTCAATGCCAAGTTACACTGCATCCATACCTTATTAGACATGCGTGGCTTAAATTGATTAAACCATCCCTGAACCTTAGATAAGGCATAGATATCTGTTTCTACTCTCAACCTAGCTTGACTAGGCTCGGACTGTTTTTCCATGTACTCAACCCAGAATCGAGCAAAGACTGCCTTACCTTAATACAGTCAAGACAAATCAGCCATCTTGCTTATGTCTACTTAGTCTAAGTCTAATATCATAAACCCCGATTTAACCTGCAGTTACTTAACTCAGTAAATCTTGCATTGGCGTGTAATTTAAGCTGCCACATTCAAACACATATTTGCTCAGGCTTTTAACTTTTAAAGCTTTGCGACTGCAAAATTCCCATGTAGATTAAATCAAGACCTAGAGCATCTAATTAACTCTATATAGACCATAGTAGCTTAGGCACACCTTCGTTTGCTATTGGCTCAAGGTATTATTGTTGATTTGGCTGCACCTAAATCCATCTCAAATATAATATATTAAATGCTTGGCGTAACTGCTCCGATTCGATCGCCTTATTAGTTAATACGAAGGATTTGGCCTATCTAACGTATGCGTTGAGCTAAAGCCTGTAGCAATCCCATAAATCAGGCTTATAAGGACAAAAAAGCCGATCTTTTCTGGTTTGAGCCAATTCTAGAAAATGACAGAATAAAAATCATCAAGGAGACATGCTTTCCTTGTTGGTGAGACTCATATAATCAATACCCAGGTATAGCCTGGGATTTTTTTTCAATAGAATTATAGATGATTGTAGGGAAGCGGCCGATTTGCGATCGTATTTCTAATTTAATTTGAGATCGCATGTAGGGAAGCAGCCGATTTGAGATCGCAAATTCAAAACTCGTTCCTGAAATTAAATTCTAGGTTAGTCATGCAGTAGTAAGGATAATTGGCAATCGATTTAAAATTCGGAGCTTAGCTTGTTTGGGTTATGGATATTCAACTATCTTCTAGATCCTTACTTGTTCAGCACTACCCTAATTTAGTTGAGTAGTGCAAGGGGAAGGCGATCGCGGAATTAGTGATCAGCAATAGCCTCTGCCGGTGTTACTTCCCCATCAATCACATCAATAATTTTGTTAAGATAGCGATCCATGGTGAAGACATTGTTCAAGATCAAGCTTTTAACCAGGGCAGGATTTAGTTCGCTACCTTCAACATCTATACCGGTCTTAAAGCGGATTTCGCCAGTATTAAAGTCCAATTCAAAATTGCCAATGATTAAGCCATGATTTACCCTGGTTAAAAACTCGGCGGTCCTTAACTTGGCAAAGTCGGGGGCATCAACTGGACAGATCGAATAAAATATAAACTGCTCCTGCTCTTGGTGAATCCGCGCATAACAAATCCACCTGCCATGTTCACCCGCAAAACCCATGTTCAAGTTAGAGGTGCCCTCTTCCTGGCTATACTGCCAATTTTTACTGTCTAAGAACTGCGTTACTGCTTGAAAAATATCCACTGGCATTAATTCCTTCGGGCTATTGGGATTTTGATCGCATACTATCGCGGTGGGTAGTATTGATAGGCCTCAAAATATATTTCTTTTTTCTTCGCAGCAGGAGTAATAGCCCCAGTATTGTCTTTTTTTGCACCTCTAAGTTGCCACCAGTGGAGATCGGCAAACGGAATCCCTACTGCACCAGCTGCCAGATCAGAATAACTGAAGTAAGGATACGCTGTGCGACCTATGTTAGTCGAACTTGTTGCCTTGGCCTTTGCCTGGAATGAATGAGACGCACTGTTCACTTTTGCATGAAATACCCATCTGTGTGGCACTCTAGACGGAATGGTAATTGTGCGATTTTGCCCAGAGATTGGCGTTCCACCCTTATTTTGCATGTTACCAGTTTGGGGAATGGTTCCATCGTTAGGAATAAAACCAGCTTTAGCTAAGGCTGTTTCTTGAACTTTGTAAGTTTGGTCAGGGTAGTAAACACTGACTACAACTGATATGGGAACTGTCTTGTTAACTTTATTACTAACGTCATCAACTGCCCCACGCGCCACAACCCTCTCAACAAAATTCAAGTAACTCTGCTGATTAAGAATTTGTTCCATTGGTGCCAGGTTCCACTCAACAAAAGTATCTGGTCTATTACTGGGCATCAGTTGGTCGCCTACTAAGTGGCCTCCATCATAGTAGCCAATCCAAGTACTATTGTCATTATTCAGCAGCATATTTTCATGGTGTCCCAGATGGGCGATCGTGCTGGGCACAACTGCTCCGGTTATACGTGTTCCTGGTTGTCTCCTGGCACCAACAACGGTTGCCTGTACTCGCTTCGGCCGATCTGCTTGTTCCAAATTGCCTGGGTGCAAAAGTTTAACATCAGCGGGCGGCAGCGATAGAGTCTTCATAATCGCCCCAAGCGGGGTTTTTAAATCAGCATCCTTGTCCAGGGATTGGAGGGAGGCGTTAAAAGCACCGGCTGGATGAGCCTCTTCTTGTGTTTGATCGGGGCCATGTACCAATGTTAGGTGACTAAAATCTGGCGGCGAGGCAAAGTAGGCGATCGTCATAGCCTCCCCATCCATACTCCCATAAACCCGATTTAAACCGTGTTCTCGTTCTATCTCTGTTAATTTGCCAAAAATTTCGCTTGTGTTTCTGACCTGAAAAATCTCTCCATCTCCATCACTGGCAGTTTTCTTCCCAGCCCGGATGAATTGTTCAAATTCTGCTTTGGCTTGCTGTTTCCGCGCTTTAGATTCGTCAGTGTCATGTTCTGAAGTGGTGCTAGTGGATGATGAGCGCTTCGCAGCATGTTGCCTTCGTCTTTTATTACTTTGTGCTTGGGCAGCATCGTCGCCGTCACAGAAGCCTGCATTTTTTCGTTTTTCGGCTCTTTTTGTTCGCTCAAAGGCAGCAGGATCTGGCTCGTCATGGGAACCTGTACCAGAATTAGAAAATGCTGAGTTACTTCGCTTTCGGTTTTCGTTTTTTTTGTTTGCGTGGTGGGGCTTAGGATCGAAAAAGGAAGTTCTTTGTCCGAAAGGTGACGCAGGATCCGCTTGATGGGCAGCAGCAGCGGCATTGGTTTGTGAAGAATGGTGAGAGCGATCTGATGCAAGCATAGAGCTTCCTCAATCGAGTTTGATGTACAGGGCGGGAGTTATGAATTACAGGTAGGTAGTTTAGTTTAAGACTATGCCAATTATAGGTGTTAAATCCATTCCACCACTAAAATATCTACCATCCAAGGCAGCTTTACCATACTTAACCCCCAGGGCAAGCGTGAGAGCAAAATATCGATCGATTGTTGCTCAACCCGTAGCTTCCAGTCGCCCATTTCGGTGCGGGTAAGTTTACCCCGGCGTTGCAAAAATCCTTCCCGCAGTCCCTCTATGCTGGTGTTTTTGAGAACTTCCCAATAGTTTATTACGGTTTGCAACAGGTTTTCTGCTTCAGCTAAGGCAGCTTCTGGCAGTTCCAAGCTACCGATCGTCGGCTCATTGAGCGGCCAGCCGCAAACTAGTTTGGGCAATACCAACTCATATTCAGGCACATTTGTTTGTCCGGTGGCCAGATAGTGGAGCAGAGCGATTGCCTGTTGCTGTGCATATTCATGGCGAAATGTATTCTCTATCAGCAATCCAACATCCTCAAAATAAATACGCAGGAACGGATGAAGGAGAACTAATCCAGCATTGTTCAGATAAATGCCATTAGCTATTTCATCCTGCGAGAGGATCGGCGCGATCGCCTGCTTGGGTTGGTTTGACATCAGCGGATGAATTGAAGAGATATTGGCCTGGGGCCCAGTCTGGGAATTAGTGAGTGGCTCGATCGGAGTGGATGATAAAGTTGTTTTTTGGAGGTCAGCGGATATGGGCTCTACAGGCGCATCAGCAGGATTGGCAGCAGATTCAAGGGGGGTGGAGTGGGGAAGATCGTCTGATCTAATGGTGAGGGACTGATCAAATAATAGATTGGATTGAGTGGATTGTTCTGGTGAGAGATCAACCTTAGACAGTGATTCGGTGGGTTGTTCATCATTCTCTAGATTAGTCTCTAGCGGTTCAGGTGAAGTAGTCAGTTCGGAGGATGCTTCTGTTTCAGATGATCGCGTTAGTTCGAGTGAGATTGGAGTCTCGGAAGAGACGATCACCTCAAGGTCGGCAGAATCAAGGTCGGTAGGAATTTGTGCTAGCAATTCACTCTTCGCCTTGGCCAAATGCTGAGTGGACTGAGATTGACTTGAACGATCGAGGCAGGGAGGATCCTGACTTGCATCAGTGAGATCGTCAATCGCTGCCAACCAAAAAGACCGTCCAGCAATAGAACTGTTATTGATCAGCGTTTGTAGAGAGTAATGATCAGTATCGATTACGGCGATTAACTCAGGGAGCCAGGTGTGGAGCCATTGACTAGTTGGGAAGGTTGCTCCCACGGGGGTATTGGGTTGACTTTTCGCAAACAGTGCCAGCCATGCATGCTGTTCTAGATAGTGAAGAGTAGGAGTGTCGATCTGCAGCAATTGCATTAACGTTCTAGCGCTGTCTAGCATTGCTGGCCAACTAACCCAAGCTGGTTGCATTTGCAGGATTAATCGTTGGCGAAAGGTGTCGGGCAATTGTGAAACTAATCGCTGTCGTGCCGCAAGCTGGTTTAAAAGCAACCGTTGTAGGGGCACCCGCCAGGATAAATCACTCTGGAGCACGACCTCCCATAGAGATAACCAGGATGAAAAGGTTTCAGGCGATCGCCACCAGGGTAGGCGACCATATTCCAAAAAATATAAGAACAATGTCCAGTCTGATTCCTTATCTGCCTGGGTCAGGATATTGGTTGGGGCGGCATGAGGAATGGGGGAGAAGAGGCGATCGGCTAGAACCTGATCCAAAGCAGCGAGTAACTGAGGAACAAATTCATCAGCTAACTTATGCGGGTCGATCGAAGGCAGGTCGATCACCAACTCATCCAGGCGTACGATCTGATCAGCCGCAACCCAGCGGTCAAACAGCAGCGCCATATCGGGGATAGCTTTTTGTAGCACCTGACTCAGCGCCTCTTGCAATTCCCAAACGCCTATAGAATTTGGGGTCTCCACTTCTAGTGAAATCTGGCCAATGATATGGTGTTGGGTCATTACTCATAAGCTGGGCAGATAGATTCAGGTTGGCAGCAGGTGCGATTATTGCGATCGAAGATGTTTTGAGTTATCGATCGCTAAAATCTATTTAGATTTTGTTCTCACCAAAGGGGCTTGGTCATCATTTGCAGCAGTCCTCTCCAAAAACCTACTTTAGGTACATGCAACTCAGCCATATTGGTAACATTATTTTTTACTTCATGGTTGATGTCAACCTCAGTTGAGATGAGAGTATCATCTTCACCAGTTCCAACATTCTGTTTGAAAGAGGCAGATTTATCCTCTTCCGTGGCACGATCGCTCAATAAAAAATTCGACACCAGAGAAGCTCCCTGGATTGATGAACTTGTTGGCGTTCCCAGGGTAACTGATGTAGAACTATTATCAGTGAGAGAAAGAATAGTCGATCCATGGGCAGTAGCGGCGCTGTCCATGGTTAATGGATCAGATATATTCGTTATATCCGTATCTGGATCTGGCGCAGGTAAATCTGAAGGTGTGTCAAGGGGATTGAGTCCATTGGAACGAGTGAATGGTATAACCTGCACAACTGGATCGTTATTAGTATCAGTCTCATTCAGTGAGGGTTCAGTGGTCTCTTGAGCATTGATACGCACAATAATTGAGTTAGTTTGCTCTCCCCAAAGATTGGCATCCAGACTATACTCGATCGTAACTTCCCCAATCCCGCTAGCATTCTGAGGGATGAAAGTCTGTGTATTTTGATCGATCAGCTTGGTCAATACTGCCTTTTCTTCATCTGAGGTTTGGTAGGCTCGGAATTCTCCGGTCAGGATTTTGGGACGCAAAGGAAGTGGCTGGCTGGCTGGATCGAGATCGATATATATATCATTGCCTTGCCGATCGGGGCCGCTGACCTGATTACCCAGCCAGAATCTTGCCAAGGGTGGCGCAAATATAGTAACCGCCAATATTTTAACGTGGTTGCCCCACCGCCCAGTAAGGTCTAGCTTCATCTGAGGCTCTAATTCACTTTGGAGCTGGCTTGGTTGGAAATAAAATTTGCCCGATCGCTCTACAATACCTTTACCCTCTGCCACTCCACCATCCGGAATCAGCATAATTTCGTATTCTTCGTCATCATTGTTGCGGAATTCAGTCTGCTGGGCAGCAGGGATAGTTATTGTAAAAGATCGTGGTGCCTGCAAACGCAAGGTATCTGCATCGATCATATATGGCAAAGTGAAATCAGCGACGATCGCATCTACTGCTTGCGCAGGCTCATCGGCAGGTGCTTCAACATATACCAATATGAAGCTTCCACCCTTAGACACACCACCTAATGGCTCCATCCCAGGATAAATTTGGGCAAAGTAGTGGAAAAGATGCTTGTTTTCGATATGGGGAAGAGAAGGCAAAGTTTCTGGTAATTCTTCAATCTTAAGTTTGAGTAGAATAATGTTAAACGAGAGACCGTAACGATCTCGATCGGCTTGAATCTGGCTTAACACTTCATGACTAGTTTTACCAAGATGTCCTTCAATGCGATAAAAACAGCCAGTTGTAGACTGATACAAAAAACTGTGTGGGTGAGACCGATGATAAGTGAATAGAGCTTGACTTTTGCCACGGTAATCAGCATTGTAGCTCCAATAACGATGGAGTTTTTCGTAGTTTACATAGTAGGGGATAGCTTGCTGACTGAGGGGAGCCGTACGATCGGCACTAGGCGTTAGTTTTATCCCCCCTTCAGAGGATAATCCCAGGGTAAAACTGCCAACTTCACATAGGCGCACCAGTCGCAGGAAAAGGTAACCAACTTGTACAAATTGACTTGCTATGAGTGGTTCTTTGAGCACTGGCACAAAGTCACTGCGGTAAGTTGCCAGTAGTGATGGAGAAGTTTCAGGGCGATTAACTTCAAGCATAGAACCAAGCATTAAAAAGCGTTGCCGACTAACCTCTGGCAGATAATCAGCTATTACAGTAATACAATCGGCTAACTCTTGATCGGCAGCGATGATTATCCTGAGATAGTCATAAAAATACTGCAGACTTATGGGTTGAACCATTGAGACTGGTTGAGATGTAATCTCATTAAGTTGCTGACGCAATCTCTCGGAGACTCCTGTAAAGAGTGAATTCGGCTCCAAACTTGGATCGAGAGCAGTTATAGCCTGGGATATATGAGGAAATGTTGCGGCTAGAGCTCCCACTTGCCGAAGGGAATCTTCAATGTTAACAATGGCATCGATGCATATTTGATCATAATTTTGCTGGAGATCAAGATAGGTTCTAAGCTTACTTAGGTTGACCGATGGTGGATCATCGGCAACATAGCCACAGCGTTTCAGTTGTGGAGCATCACTAGTTAGAAAGGTGTGAAGCATCCGCCGCTGCTTGAGAACGACATAACTTTCTGCTTCTAGATCTACTTCGCTAGGCCTGGGGATGAGAAAAAAACGCAGTAATATGTGCTCGTCTTTGCCAACCACATCGTAACTAAGCAGGGCAGTGCGCGATCGCAATTCTAGTTCTACATGTAAGACAAGCAATTTGTCTTCTAGGACATCTTCAAAATCAGTTTGGTTACGAGCCGTACCATCTGGATTTTGATGAAGTGCCAATCGATCGCTATTGGGGGTATCAAATAGCTCCAAAACTGGCTGGGTGGGAAATAAAGAAGCATCGCTAAATAGTTGATAGTGGGTCAATGCAAGATCACCCAATGGGATGTAGAAGCCATCAACAGTAACGAAAGCACCTGATGATACCGTAACACCTGCTTGTGCTACCTCCGTCGCGGTGGCGGGGAAATACAGACTTGATACTTGCAGCCCGTTTAAAATACCAACCCCAAGCAGAGCAGTTCGAGTTAGCTGGTCTTGGGTTCTCAGATGATTAGCAAGCTGATTGAGATCCTCACTCGATAAGACCTGATTTGGCACAAAGATAGGTACACTCTCTTTGACTAAATCTCCATCTGGTGAGGTATGTCCTTGACTTGAATGAGTATTTCCCATAAGGCTAGTTGTTAATTTGGCTTAACTATCGGCTGATTAGCTACTTTTGCAGAAAAAATTGACATTAAAGTAAAGTAAAGTAAAGTCGCTTGAGTTAGAGCAAGTTCGGTTATGCCGACCTGAATATGAATTACTAGTATCCTTATGAGCATTGCGATAGTGTTGTATTCCCAGACGACATGTGGATTTGAACTTAGCTGCTTCTCCTTGAATTAGCATCAACTCTAGATTAGCGGAGAATGATTGGCTGCAGATCATCAGCAATTTCACCTTGGGCATTAGCTAATACCGCTGATGGATAAACACTCTCTAGTCCTGAAATTACTTCTATCAGGTGATTGAGACTGGAGATCAAAGAACATGAGTAGCCTTCATTTGTATATATAGTGAGCTGCTCAAACCAGGCATAATAGGCCATTTTGAACTTTTGCATTTGCTCACGATCAAGCCAGCCAATTTTTATCGCAATATGGGCAGGGGCTTCTATGCGAACTGTACGCTCAATTAACTGGCGAAAGGTGCGATTGCTAAAGCGCTGCGGCCATGCTGGAAACAGGACACTAATCCAGAATGAATAGGGATCAACGGCAGCCATAATACTAGCTCCAGGTGGCTGGGTGGGATCGAGATTAAGCGGCAGTAGAGCCTGGGGCATGTGTGCCTCAGTTAAAATGGTCGCTCTGGGACGCAGTAGGATGTGCTCTAACAGGAAAAGCCGCTCATCATTATCTTCGTCTTGAGGATTTGCATCTATGCCCAATAGCTTTTCAATTCGCTTTTGAAAGCCAGAGATGCTCGGGTTTTCAGCGATTATGTTGCTTTGATAATAGTTGACTGCACGAAAGCGATCGCGGCTGACAATGGGGTATGCTTTAAGGAAATGAGCCTTATCATTAAGTCTTTGGAGGCTATCTGCATCAACAGATAGTTGATAATTCACCAGAATATAATCCGTAAAAGTCTCCGCAAATCTCGCTAACAAATGATCCAGCAGTCGATGCCGTCTTGATTGTGCCATCGGAGCATCTTCGATCATATCCTGCAAAAACTCAGTATAGCTATCGTTTTCGTCTGCGATGCCCTGAATAATGTCTTTAACCCCTGGAAAATTCAGCGTCTGAGAAATATAAGTATGCTGTTGTTCGTTTTGATCGAACCAGTTAGTTTCATCCCACGAAAAGAGGGTGCGCACTTGTGATAGCTGCTTGAGATAGTTGGCCAATAATTGATCAAAAAACACCAGGTATCCTTTTAGCTGTTTGGCCTGTGCTTTGCGCTGATCGGATGCAGTTTCAGGTAGCCCATCATCACTGATGCCGTAGGTGAGTGGAAAATCGTGATGGATGGAGTAGTGATCGGCGATATCGTAGCGGATGCCGGTGGGGATAGGTAGGTCGAGCTCATAGGCATCTCGCTGAGCTTTGAGATAGGTAATCTGTTGTTGGGAATAGCGGCGCTTTACGCTTTCTAGATCAACAGAGATGGTTAACCCCTGTTTAAAGAGTCTGACCTGTGATTGATCAATGCCCAATATCGGTCGATAAGATGCTGTGAGAGGAAGGCTCCAGGGAGCAGGTTGAGATTGGCTTAGTCCATTGATGTAGCTTGTAATACGCAAATTGTTAATAGCCACAACACCAGGCACGTTCAAAATAATCCGGTACAAATCTGAGGTGTGGATAGCAGTGGGTAAGGTTGCGGCTGCAAGTTCATTAATATCAATAAATCCATGGCTTTTGCGATTGTAGTTGTCATATGCCGTTTCCGGGTCGTGGTTGGGAAGGGCAGATGGTCTTCCGGCAAAAATCTCGGCTGTTGTTTTGCCTTTGTCAAGCAGAGATTGCAAGGTATAAAATTGTAATCGCGGCACCAGAAAGTTCTGAATCTGCGTGTAGATTTTAACTAAGACGGCTTCAGCATCTGCATTAGCATCTAGTTCAATATCGGTATGCAAGCCGATCTCTTCTTCGCCTAATACCACCACGTTTTCAATGTCTTCGCAGAGATTCCGGTGGCTGTGCAGGACTGCTTTAACCTCTGCGAGGACGGCTCCCCAGGGTTGGTAGTTTTGTCCACAGGCATTGGTTCTTACCTCCGGTGCAAGGTCTAGATAAACGGTGTACAGTCCTTTTAGGGCAAGACGTGATATTTCTGAACTAGTCCGTTGGTTTCGCTCTCGATCGAATTCAATGACAGCATCAGCACTATCTACCTTCTTGATCCAGGCATTACGAACGCCCTGAATATCTACCAGGCGCTTACGAATATCTAGTTCCGTAACTGGATTACAAGTCAAGATTTCATCTGGGGTAAAAAAGTTATTGTCTTGGTGGGCTGGAATAGAAGGATCTGGGGCGAGTAAATCTTGAATATCTAGATTGTTGCGATAGCCTAAATCGGTAATCGCATAGCACAGCACTTCCAAGATTGTCACACCAGGATCGTGCAGGTTATAGTCTGTCCAGATCTTGCCGGATAGCTTTTGGAGGTGCTCAATTCCGATCGCTCGTAGGGTTTGGAAATCTAGATAATCAGGGAATGACGGTGCTTGTTTAGAAATGCTGGTATAGTTTTGCATGGTTAAATCCAGTATCCCAATAGGGCGATCGCCCATCCTACTACTAGCCAAATTGCCAGTACTGTATTGCGGTCATTAAGCAGAGCGATCTTTTGTTCGAGTTGGATATGTTCTTGTTGATTTTGATGGGCAAGCTCATTTAACGCTTGAATCAGAACCGGGACGAGGTTTTGGTAAGCGATGGCGGGCGTGCCATCCTGGGCTGTTGTGATCACCTGGGGGAAAACCTCATTAACCTCGGCTATACGCAACCCAATCTGCTCTCCGTGCGCTTGGAAGCCAGTGCTGTCATGCCACTGAAAAGTAACAGGGTGTAGACTGTTGAGCTTGCCCAAAACATCTGTGAGCAAAACCTCATTATTGATCCATGATGGATCACTTGCCTGGTAAAAAGTGTAAGCGCTAGCCATGCCCTGTACCTCTAACTCATAATCAGAGGGCTTTTTGCCAACGCCTAACCGTCCATTGCCATCGGGGGAGATATTAACGAGTAGCTGTCCGCGATCTAGGTTAAGGTGGTGATTGCCTGAATCAGTGAGCTTTCTGGCTTTAAAGGTAAAGCCCTCGGTAGCATCAGTAATTAAAATAGATTGAGTCGGTTGAATGCCAAGAGTAAAGTAGGTGTTACGATCGCCCCCAAGAGAGCTTGCCTGATTATTAATCATCGCTATAGCAGGATTGGTGGCTGAGTTAGAATCACTGCCTTGAACAGGTAAGAGCTGGATGCGATTATAGTTAAGATCTTGAATATCCAAATAAGCTGCTGGACTATCAATCCCAATCCCAACTTGAGGATACTGACCATCTGGATGCTGTCGGATACGCATGAGCTGATTTCCCTGTAAGGAGGTTGCATCAACTTCTGCACTTACAGATTCTTCCCCGTTTTCTATCCCATCTGCTCCATCTACCCGATCTGCATAGAAACGAAAGCTAAATCCCGCCCTCGCATTTGTGCCCCAACTAGTTTCAGTGTGATTTACTGCCAGCGCAAAATAGGTTGGTGCAACATTTTGGGGAAGCAAATTGATCAGGGTCAGCGTAGGCTCAGATCTGGCTTTAGGAAGGACTAGAAATTGGCTCCGATGACGATCGGTAATGTCTAGCAATGCGGTTGGGTTTTCTACGTTTAGACCCAGTGACGCAAATTTGGGGGCTTGTGCTTGAGATTGAGTGGGATGCAATGCCAGCATCACATCACCATCGGTTGCCTGCCCTAGCAATGCACTGGATTCGTCGAGCGCGTTGTCATTATGGCGAAAGGCGAAACCATGAGTAGCATTACTTGACCAGGTGGCTGCTTCTAGTGAGAGTCCGGTTATTAACGTGCTGGTTTGTGATGGGGTACTGAAGTGTAAAAATGTCTGCTGGGTTTGGGTTGCCTGTTCCGGGAAAAGGAGCCATCGGCCTGCACCAGGATTATCTGGTAAAGACTCTGTAATCGCCTCTACTGTGGCCTCAAGTATGTTTTTGCGAATGTCGAGTTGAGCTTGGGGTCGATCGCCTTTATTACTACCCACGCCAATACCGACTTTGTCAAAGACCTTGGCCCACATCACTTTTTCTTCGGTGACCACAGCCCAATCATTGTCATCGAGAAATGATCTCCAGACCGATTCAGTCTCAGACGGCGATTCGCCAGGTTTAGCACAAATTTCCTCGGTGCTGTTCATCTCCCAAAGCTGACGCTGGTAAATTACCACATCGCCAGGTTGGTAGACTTGCCCAGGTCGCCAGAGGCCATGAAACTGGTCATCTTTGCGATCGAGCATGGCATTGATCAGGGCAGCAAAATGAGCTTCAGATAACTGGCTGTTATTTTTAAAGAAACTGCGCAGTTTCTCACGATTTTCTGAGGGCATGGTTCATTCACCTAACGTCATTTGTGACAAGGGGGCATAGCCTAATTCGTTTCTGGGGGGTTCTCCCATTTGTTCGTTATCCGTTTGGGACAGCATGACTGGCATGATTCTATGGCCTGCATTCTTGCCAGAAAAAGGAACTGACACAAGGATGGAATGGGCTGCTTTAGCTGCCACCTTAGTCCTGTCGAGATCTTCTTCTCCTTGATACAACTGGAAATTCAGCACATAGTCAACATAGGTCTGTTCCTCAACGAATTTAATAATAGAAGAACGATAAATTTCGCCACCAAAATGGATCTCGGCTTGTCCGTGGATGGTCCAAGGAGACAAAAAACTAATGATTGCTTGCTCAAGTTTATGCCTGTAAAAAGAAAAGTTGGCATGGAAGGGGGATTTGAACTTCACCCTAAAGCTGACTCTGATCTCTTCATACTGGGGATTTATAACCTGAATATGTGCCCAGGGCGAACTGAGCGATCGCAGATATTGCTCAATTTCATCCAGGAGATTGATATTGACTTTGGGCTTGAGTTGATCAAGGTTAGGCTTGTGCGAAAGTGCTGGAATTACAGCCAGCGTGACGTAGCCAGGTGACACTTCATAGAGACGAGCCTCATTGTTGAGATGACTATGGTTAATACAGCGCACCTTATAGATCTCGGGGAAACGCTCGAGCACCAAATGCTCATAGTCAAAAATGTTAATAGCTCTTCCCTTGTGGCGCAAGTGTTCACTTACACGAGTGTAAAAGTGAGTGGGTTGCTCTTTGATCTGGCCACCAAATGAGGGATATGGCTGTTGAACTTGTTTTATCTCTGGGGGTGGGTCAACAAATTTGGTAATGCTATCAGCGGGTAATGGACTAGCGAGATGGTTAGGATCATTATCTGCGTCGGTAAAGGTAACTTCGGCAGCTTGTGCCTGGATGCTGAGAATATGGCCGATCGCCCGGCTGCGTTCTGCAACGCTGGCTTTAATCCAATCCAGGTCGGGAGTAAGGATGGTGGTATGCTCGTGGCTGATGTCTGCTGGAATGGCAAGTTTCACGATGCCAGACTGAATTAAGCCATTGGATCTGTCTTGGAGAATCAGATGATCATCAAAGCGTTGCCAGTGATTGTTTTTGAGGTAATGCCACGTCACTGTGGTTCTTTCCAGATCAGTATCGGCGGTTTCGCCAACAACTTGAAACAGCAAAGATAATGTGGTTAACGGTTCCAGGTTTTGCAGCCCGATCAGCAATTCTCCTTCATTTGTATATTGTGGCAGCAGGGGAATCGGCTGGGCAATCGCCGCAGGAGGAGACAGGATATTGGGCAAAATAGCAACACCATCGAAAGGATGAAGATGGAACAGTTGACAGTCTTTTTGGGTGGCGATCGCTGTGTAGTCGAGCTGTAAGGACTTGATGATCGGCGTATAGGGTTCTTCCGGCAGCATCGGCATGGCATCCAACTCCACTGTATCAGTGGTTGCTTTAATGATAGATTTGTCATTCCGTCGGTAGTAGGCACCAGGAACCGCTTTGCGCTTTCGACGTTTCACTACTGGTTGGTTACTTGCTGTTTCTGCTGCTCTGGCCACAGCTAATCTCCCCTGAGCAGCTTCAACCTGCACAGAAATAGTGGCTAGCCTTGCCTGAGCCTGCTCAACTTTGACCTGGTTGAATTCAGCCCTTGCCTGGGCTACTGCGGCGATCGCCTCGGTTTGAGTTAGAACGATCGCAGTCAAACTAGCCTGAGCCGATGCCACCTCTGCTCTTGCTTTAGCTTGGGCATCAATATCTATTGCGGTAACTTCCATAATTCCTTGGGTAGCAGTTGCCATAACCTGGCGAGCCAATACTAATGGATAGTCGGCATGGTGGAAATCGTTACCGATGAGCTGAAATCGCAAAAAGCCGGATTGACTTTCATAAGTCCAGGGCTGTAGGAATGTAGCATTTTCAGGTTGTTCAACAACAAAGTGATGGAGGTTTAAATCGTTGGTTTGCTCTGTCAGATCAATAATATAGGTGCGTGGGTTCTCCCCTGGCTGAGAGAACAGGTGACCGTTGATGGCAGGCATTGGGTGCCATTGTCGTTCTCTTAAGGCTTGGATGGCAATTTTACCAGGGTTAAAGCTGTAATCTATGCCGTAGGCAGCGTAAATTTCTGCCCAATCGGTGGGGGGGGCTGTCTCTAGTTCAAAGCATAGTTTAAGTTCGGTGAGCGAATTCTGAAAGGCTTCGGAGCTACCGATGTAGAAATTTGCGCCAACTTTAGGCTGAGAGCCAAAGGGGAGGAAGGGTTGGGTGGTTTCTAAAATGGCTATATCGTTTTGCAGTAGGAGGGAGTGGACACCTTTAACTCGAACCGTGAGGGCGATCGCCTTTAGCTGTGCTTGATATAACTGTTTATACCAATTGTTTTGAGCCTCACCCTCGGCAAAAATTGTATCTTCCGCAGGCGATTGGATTAGCAGGCGGGCGACGGGTCTTTTAGTAGCTAACTTTCCACCAGGAAGATTGCTATGATAGGGCACGATAGGTTCTTCATTAATTGGCAGCTCAACGGTTACTTCAAGCGTATATTCCTGGGTTGCTTCGTTTACCGGGGTAAAAGATAGGTTGCGGATTGTGCCGCTAATCCATTTTGTTTTGCCACTAAACTCAATCCGTAAGGCAGGGTTGACAACTCGGTCAGTAATGTCAGTAATGGTGACGACTGATTGTCCAGGCGGAACGGGGCAGCTCAGGGTAAGGGCAAAAATGAGAGTGCGATCGCCTTCCTTCAGCAAGAAAATATTGGACGCAATTGCCAGTCCTAGGGCGGCAGTGGGTCGAGTGCGATCGCCAAAGGGAAGCCAGGCTTGCAAAACTTGATCCCTAGGGAATTCCACGCCTGCGCCGTCAAAAGAATTAGCGATCGGTGATGCATGCACCCCCAGCATTTCTCGATCGTCTGAATGGTGCAGAAAAAGACCCTTGATCTCGGCAACTTCAGCCCGATTCACCACGATCTCTTCATTGAGGGTATAGTGCAGATCTGCTCCAGTAGCATCAGTACCAGCAGTAAACTGAGTCTGACTATGAAGCCGATGGTCTTGCTGAAATTTTTCTAGCCTCAAAATCAGGTGGGCTTTATCAGGCTGGGCTGGCTGTTCTGAAAAGCGCAATAGGTTACGGTAGAAAAAGTCTAGATGACGCTGGGTCATGCGATTGAGGTCTGCCCGTGCTGGTTTTAGCACCTCCCAGAACGCTACATAAAGCGCAAGATGGGGTGGTAGACTCTGTCCAGCATAAAGACTTTCGGATAAAGCTTGGGGAGCAAGTTCGATAATTTGCAAATAGATCTGATAAATTGGTTGGAAAATCCCATCTAACTCTGCCTTGGCTGTTTCTAGATCGGCAAGTGAACGTCTAATTTCAAGGGCTAGAGCATGATTTCCTGAGGTCATGGGAGACAAACGCTGGTCGATCGATGGAATTACATTTTGACCAAAAGTCTCTGCTAATTTCTGATAAATCGGTTGTCTGAGCCAGGAGCATGCTTGGCGATTTTGGCTTAAGCCTTGCTCTAAGAGATATAGGCTTCTCAGTGGAGTGGGCAAATTTCCTTTAACACTAGCTTTGAGGGTCGCTTTGATAGAACCGCTAGTTAAACTTTGATACCAAGTATGAAGGTTATCCAGTGATTGTGCATAGATATCAAATAACGCTTCCAATTTATCCAATTGGGTTGCAGGCAAGGCGGGCGAAATTGCTGGTATGAACACCCAATGTTTGAGCAAGTCTTCGAGGGCGCGATTATACTGTTCGCGGATAATCTCTGGGCGGGTTTTGCTAATGCGAGCAATTTGTACCGCAGCACTACGTTCAAAAAATGCGCGCCAGTTGCCATCAGTTTGATTATTTTGATTATAGTAAATGATGCGATCGCTCAAATCATGGGCAAAAACCAGGGCATCGGCCAAGTCTTTTTCGTCAACCTGGATATATGTCGGCTCCAGAGCAGGCACTTGTCGCTGCGGCTGGGCAACCCCATCTCGAATTAATGGATTTTTCGGCTCTGGTGTACTCATTTCAACCCTACTCATACTAAACCGATACCTTCTTGGAAATAGAAGGGATAGACAAAACTGAACCTAGAATTAGTGCTGAGTACTGTATAGTCAATGCGGATGTTTACAACTCCTTCTAAGTGATGATCAAGCCGCAAATCAATCGCATCAAGTTTAATGCGGGGTTCATGGTAGAGAATCGCTGTGCGGATCAATTCCTTAATACTGCTGCTGGCAGTAGGTGTGAGAGGCTCAAACATTAGCTCTGAGAGATCGCAGCCATAGGTGGGTTGCATGACACGCTCGCCAATACTAGTGGATAATAAGATACCCAGACTTTCACGGATGTCCTGTGCGCCACTTACCTGCTGCACCTGGCGAGTTATTTTATTAAAGGTGGGGGGAAAGCTCCATCCTCTGCCTAAAAAGTTTTGATCGCTATCAATCATGGTACTCTAGCCTCCAATGAGAACGGTTGGCGCACCCAGCACAATCGATCCACCGTGGGCAGTGGTATCACCGATGCGAGCAGCGGGTTTTCCACCAATCAATACGGTAGTAGAGCCAAGCACAATGCTGTCTGGTGGGCCTGTACAAGTACAGCTATCACCGAAGACGGCGGCTGGCATTCCGGCGATGAGAACAGTCGGCACCCCTGGTCCTATAATTGGTCCACCCACATGGGGAATGGGCGGTGTCCCCGGCGTTTGCATTGGGCATAAGTGCATGTCGTTAATTCGGGCGGCTGGTTTTCCCATCGGAAAATTCCTCCTGGTTACGATAAATAGTAAGTAGATGAACACTAATTAATACGAACAAGAGAACCTTTCAGGATGGCGATCGCACTCGTTGAAACCTCTGCTCCAGCACTGCCTTGAGCCTTGAACTGGGCATTTGCCTTAACATTGACATTTAAGCCATCCAAACTGACATCCTGAGTAGCTTTGAGAATAAGTTTCCCAGTGGCTTCAATCACAATATCTTTGGGACTTTTTAAACTAATGCCACCGTCACCTAGCACCACAGTATTTTGAGTTTGATCACAGAGAGTAATCCCTTTGTCTTGATCAGAAATCACCACCTTGTTGCCCGCAGGGGTTTCCAGCGTCATGATCTTTTTCTCATCATCAAACCAAACCCTCATCCCAGAACGCGTGACAAAACCCTTTTCATGGTTAGTATCCTTTGCAATCAATGGCGCTGTTTTCTGGCTACTGTTGAGCATTCCCAAAATCACCGGGTGACGTGGGTCATCATTGATGAATCCCAGCACAACTTCATCTCCAATTTCAGGGCGAAAGAAAGAACCTCGCTTATTGCCAGCATCAAGAGTAGCAACCCTTGCCCACACACCATTAGCTGATTTGTGATCAACAATGGGCATCTTCACTAAGACACGATCTTCTTGGCTAGGGTCATCCTGTAGCTGAATTGCAACACCAATTTGCAATCCACTTACCCCAGGCAGGAGTCCAGAGGCAGGACGCTCAATCAGGTCTTCTTCCTTATAAAACCATTGATGTCTGAGGCCAATCTTCAAGTGGGTACGCCAGATTCCACCATTTAGTTCGTGGCGTACACCCGCCACATAGGCCAAGCCATTGAAGCGTGCACCCATACCCTCCAATTGGATTAAACTATCAGGCTGGGCATCCTGGAAACCTTTAGTCTTAATGCGTCCCTGGATTTTACTCAACCGACTCTTCTGCATTTGCGCATTAGCCCACGCCTGTAGCTCCTGAGTATTTACCAATTCCCCGTGGCATAATCCTAGTTCCTTCACCTCGCTTACCTGAGCAAGTTTATTGCCTGATAGGTTACCCTGTTTGTTAACGGGGGGTTCCTTTCCAGTTACTTCAAGTAAAGCTTGATTGGTATAGTTCCAGGATTTAGCATTAACTGCCTCATATTGATGACGGGCATCCATTTCTGTTTCTATTTCCAGGATGTTGGCACCATAGGTGAGGGTGATTAGAGGTGAGCCGCTGGTAGCAGGAGATTTAGCTTTGAAGGTGCCATCTTTGACTAATACGATTTGCCCATTCATATCCGCGCGCGACAGGATAAAGTCCCAGTCAGTTGTGTAATACTGTACGATCTCAGAGTGCTTAACGCTGGTAGCCTCTAATTTTGTAGAAAGTTGAGCATAGCCTTTGAGAATAGTTGCGATCGCATCACTGTCCTTCACATCTTTGAAATAGCGGCTGTGGCGACTAATGGTTAAGCCAACAGCAACATCCTTACACTCAATTATAAGTAGGGAATCACCATTGGCTCCTACTTTCAAGCCATGCTTGATTACAATGCCCTTAAAGACAGTTTTATCGTTGCCATCATAGCCCAGGGCAATTTCCAGCTTCTTGCCAGGGATCAAATCATTACCCTCACTGGCGGAGAAGGTCTCTGCCGCAGCAGAGCCATCACTGAATATGATACGAGCAGAGGGAAGCCGATTTACCTCCCGATTAATAGATAGAGAGAGCACCGCATAGTCGTAGGTGATGTCCTTACCGTCTGAGAGGATTTTGAAGGTAGCAGTTTCGTAGACTGAGTTACAAGGAATGATGCGACTGGTCATAGGACAAGAGCCTGGATTAAACTGGGCTAGACTAATGTTTTATCAATTGGTGGGAATTGCAGGTCAGTGGTTGGCTTTAATCGTCGGAAGTTTACCAGACCATTGACTTTTGCCACTTGCAAGTAGTAGGACTGATCGCCATAAATGCGCTGGGTCATCAATGGTAATGAATCTCTTGCTTTCACAGTACGCACATGGGTAACATCAGGGGATCTTTTCCCCTCCTCCCGAATCCGCCTTTTCGTTTCGACGTAGCTGATAAACGTACCCTTGAGCTTAGCTCGTAAGGGCTTACCATCTGTTGCAAACATTGTGTAATCAATGGTGAGATCCTTCAGGAGGCAGTCAAAGCTATTTTGATCGCCAAATGAAGCATTTCCCCATAACAATCGCAAAAAGTTAGGTTTGTGGGTTTCACTGTTCATGAGGTAAACCACCTTTAGCAGTTCTTCCACTTGACTGTTTACATCTTTGTGAAAGGTTTTAGGTTTGATTTTTACAGGCAAGACTCCCGTACCGTCAAACGTAAAGTTAAGCACTAATTCTTCAGGCTTTGTAGCTTTATACTCTGGATCGGTGCCCTGTGATCCAGCAGCTTGTTGTTGATCGTAAGCTACCCTAAACGATTGAGAAAATTGCTCGGGATTAACTGGCAACTCGAATTTGCCCAAGGGTTGACTGAAGCTTTTATCCTTGAAAGCACGGATTTCGACCTTGATTAATTCACCTGTCATAGTTGCCTCAAAACGCAGTATTTCAAATCGCAAATCTCACATCTTAAAATATATTACTATCGCTCAGAGCGAGACTGGAGAATATATAGCACCTGGTCAACACAAGCAGTAACGATCGCAGCTTGATCAGCCTCACTCAGATTGTCATTTGTAACAATCGAATTGCCTGGCGCTTGATTACGATCGCTTGCCACAGTAGTTCTAATCACCAGCTCTCTAATTTCTAGGGGCATTGCTCCTCCAGTAGTCCATTTTTTGTAGGTTTTTCCCAAGAAGATAGCCCTGAAAGTCTACCGAGTTATTCAACTTGATTTCAAACCGATTTTCTTATCTCAATGTTTCAAAATACTGGTAATTCAGCTCCAGCGACTCAATTGCCACAGATGATTTCTCGGCATCAAATTCTGATACAGACCACTTGCGCGGCCATGCATTGATGACCTTCCAGCTCATTAAGGGTTCAATCCTGGAAGGTGACTTTGAACTACTCGATCGGTCGATATGTAGCAGATTCACGAGTAAGTCCATCGGTCGAATATCAAGGTTGAGAATGGCATCAGCACACCACTGCACCATTTTTGAATCCTTAACTAGTCCACGTTTCAATACCAAGGGATTATATTTTGCTCGGGTGGGTAAAATATGCTCAAAGCGATTTTCACCGCCCTCTTTTAATGTCTCGGTTTGTAGCTCTGCTGTCAGACCAGTGACACTCTGAAAACGTGTTTCCACGATCTCCTTATCCAGGTTCTCACCCTGAAATACCACTTCAAAAAAGAAACTAACGGGAGGATAAGTTCGCATAATTCAGGACTGGCACAGTGGTTTAAATATACTCAACATTCAAGCCTTCATGGGCAATCTCAATAGTCTCGATCGCGGCTTCGTTACCATCACCCTTGAGATCTGTCGATTGGACTTTAATTGGCCATGCCGCCTTAATCTTCCATGCCACCACTGGCTCATGAGCCTCATTTAACAAACTGACTGTGAGATCGCGCCGCTCAATGGTGTTTAATGCAACAGTGTTCCACCACTTAACAAAATCACCATCACCTTTGAAGGTTCCTCGCTTCATCGTGATGTTGCCGAACTTTTGCCGTCCTGGCATTTTAAGAGAATGGTATTCCGGCATGTTACCTTCTCGATATTCGATTACTTCTGTCTCGATGTCCAATCCGGACACTTCTGTAAATCCCAGGCGGGAGCCACCCCATTCAACCTGGAAATGAAATTTGGGTAAAGGATATTCGGCCATAACAATTTGATGGGTTAGTGAATTGAATAAGTAGATGAGGATGAATTTTATTAAGTGATACGCACCCTAATACACACTGTGTAAGGTTGATGTAATATAGAGCAAATAATATTGCGATCAACTTTCTTGCATTTTGTGGGAGAACATAAGGACGATAAATTCCGCTGGACGCACAACTGCCATCCCAATTTCAACAATCATACGGCCTTCGAGAATATCTAAAGCAGTCATGGTCTCATTGAGTCCAATTTTGACATAGAACGCCTGGTCAGGCTTTGCTCCAGCCAGTGCACCGGTTCGCCATTGCAGAGTTAAGAAGTTCTCGATCATCGCTTTCACTTTGATCCAGGTGTTAGCATCGTTTGGCTCGAAGACAAACTGTTCAGTGGCTTTCTTAATTGACTCCTCAGCCATATTGAAAAAACGTCGCACTGGGATATAACGCCATTCATTATCATTACCCGCCAGCGTGCGCGCGCCCCAGATCAAGGTTCCTTTTCCTGTAAAAGCTCGAATCGCATTAATTGACTTACCTGTAGTATCAAGATTGAGGTTTTCCTGCTCCTCACTGCTGATTTTCCTGGTGGGACCAATGACTGAACTCAGGCTGACATTGGCAGGCGCTTTCCAAACCCCACGCGTGCTGTCCACAGCGGCATAAACGCCGACTACAATGGGAGCTGCAGGCAACACCACGGGAATACTGCCAATGGCCTGTTTCACTTGGGGATAATATTGCCCATATTTGGTATCTTTAGTGGTCGTCGGATTGATCTCACTCATGTTCTTTTCGATCGGCTCTGCATCTGGATTCGGGATATCTTTCCCATTTTCTGTTTTTAGCGCCGGCACAATCACCTTAACGTCTGTTTCGGCATAGGCATAGTCAAAAATAGTTTCGAGGCGGGGGCCATAGGCTGCACCATACTTCAAATTATTAATACCAATGCCTGCGTTGCGAAAGCTCTCTGCGGCATTAAATATGCTAACGCTAGGGGCATCCAGCTTGGCATCCATGACTACAAAGCGATCCTGCAACTTATCGCATTGTTTCAGTGCTGTATCATAAAGACTCGCAGATTCTGCAATCTGGAGGGATAGACTCTCTGGTAAGACAATCAGGGTAACTTCATCTTCTCGCTCAATCTCCTGAAGCCCCTTGGCTAATGCAGATTGCTCGATCGCACTACTAGAAGTTTTGCCAATGGAGACAATGTAGCAGGGACCTCCTCCGTTGGCGAAATAGGCTTGGAGAGAATAATACATGTTATGGGGTGAGGGATTGTCGATCGTTGCGCTCACCTCTCCACTTGCGCTCACATTCACCTCAATCCCTTGCTCATTCTCAGCCTTACCAAAAAATTGCTCATATTCTAGTAAAGATGAGATCCTTACTATTATTGGATTCGTACCTGCAACAGGATCTTCAGTATCTGTAACAGGATCTCCGCCATCAGTGGGGGTTGGATTTTTTTTCTGGGCATATTGATCAATGCCTTTTAATACTGCCTTTTGGGTATAGCCAATGAAAGCAGGTATGGCTGTTTCAACTTCAGCAACTGAAGGGGGAAACTTGGAAATTTCCTGAATGTAAACGCCTGGAGTTTTATAGGTGCTGGGCATAATAGGTGACTCGCTAGGTTATAGGTAGATATCTGAAAAAATTGCCGTAATGTTGCGGCTACCATTGGGTATCGATTCGATCAGCGGTTTGATCGTGGCCATGCGCGGTGCTGGCAGTTTTTTGCTGTTGCCATCGGTAAAAAGTTGTTTGGGCTGTTGACAAAGACCAATAGGATGTTTGGTGACATAGGTTTTGTCATCAATCAGTTGGAGGTTGCTGGGCAGACTATCTATGGTAAAACCGTGTGGGCGATCGTAGTGATAACGCCAATGGGTTGCTCGGTTTCTGAAACGAATGCTATAGGTTTTGGGGTGAAGCGTCTCTTGGTCCAGGAGCCGAAAGGGAGATGTCAATATGGATGGATTGAAGGAAAGCTCGATCAGGGCAAAAGCATCATGGCTGACCATTGGATTGCAAAGAATAAATTGATCGATCTGATCGCTATTGAGCAGGAGTCGATAGAAGCCAGGATCTTGCCCAGTAAAGTCCAGGTTTATGGGTAGTGCTGCACCCGCCGGATGACCTTTAGGAACCTGAATCGCCAGAGAGAATGTTTCCTGTCCATTCAGATTGACTAATGAAAACTGAATATTATCGCCAGAACTGAACTGTTTGTAGGACAAGCCCTGCTGGGGTAGGTGATCTTTGGTTGATACATACTGGCTACTGGGTAGCTGGTTCCATTCCCCCGCATCGCTTGATGAGAGATTAGCCTCATCCAAGTTGGAATTGTGGTCAAGTTCCTTGCTATTGCTCAGCTTGGGGGTTTGACTTGCCGATGCTTGGTATCGAGAAGCTTCCAGCGTTATATTTTCCTGCCCATTACGGTAAATCACCAAATGCCCCAACGGATATTCCGCCCCAGCTTGGTAAGACTGGAGTGGTTGAGTCAAAAAGAGGCGATCGCCTGACCTGTTTCCCCACTGGTTTGAAAAGTAGTAGATCCGCTCACCGGAAGAATCCAGAGATAGATTGGTATAGTTGGCAAAATTACGATCGCGCACCACCAACCAAAACGTTAATTTGGTGTTTGGATCAATTGGGACAATAGGTATTAGCCCTGTTGTTTCTGTTGTTTCAGAGTTAGCATGCGTATCTTCAGTGGCATCAATATGAGCTAGTAATGTAGCGCCGTAGGGCTGGGGGCGAAAAAGCCAACGCAAATTTCGCAGCACATGCTGACAGTGAAATGTGGGGATCAGGGCGATCGCCTCTGAAATATCGTAGTTGGCCGGCAGAGTGTCCAATCCATCAAGTTGACCAAGATAGTAATCGTGCCAGATTTCCAGGCGAAGAATTGGCTTGAATGAGACATTCATGACTGAGATGCATCCGCAACAGTTTACTTAAGTACCCTTTCTCTAATTGGCTCACCTTCAGACTGAAGTTTCTGGGCATCTAGCATTACCATGCGAGTTCGGTACATCACGAATGGCACCTGTTTACCTCCCAATGCCCCCCACAAATGATTGAGTTGATCAAAAGTGAGGGTGTAAAGATCGGGCAAGACCCGAACATCTTTAGAAAGGCCATTTGGTCCCGGTGTGGTTGTGAACGAAAACTCCCTTTGCCATTGAAAGAACTCTATGACTCTGGCCAGCCGCTTCAGCGCCGTATCATATTGTTCGCTGTGAAGGACTGAAAATAGAACAAATAAATTGAGGCTGATCGGCGGATTTTGATAGATTGTGCGTCCATTTACCATATGGTAGTTAGGGGAGTTTTTTAACGTTGTCTCTTCTTCCAAGTTAACCAGACTCATAACAATACGTTCATTCATATTGCTACGATTTCCTCCCAATTCCTCAGCCATTGCAATATTATCCAGAATGACAATGTCTTGACTCGAATCCAGAGTTTGCTCAACCTCTTTGATGTAATTCTGCAATGCAACTTGCATTAGCTTTAAGGCATCATAAATCATTCGCCAAAATTGTCTCAGGAATATAGCAATTGTTATTCTCGATCATTCACTAGCAGAGCTTATTAGTCCTATTCATCCGCGATTATATTTTCTAAACATCTCTTGAATAATGCTCTTTTTTCCCTGAGCTCAAACTGATGTTAATCCGTCACTATAGTTACAATATGTATTATGTATATGGGCACAAATTTAAACTATCTCTTTTTTAATATTCTTTCAAGATATAATTTTGAATCAACATAAGATGTTGGAAATCAAAACAAAAGTTTAATGTTTGTAAAGGATCAGCAATATACATGCAAGTTCGCAAATAAAATTCATGAAAAGAATTAAAGTCTTGCTCCCCAAGCTTTTCCTGTTTGAGCAGGGGATGCTGTTATAGCTCTATTGCGCCGATTTTGTAAAAGCCTGATGTTATTTTACTCTCAGCCAAGTACCCACATGGCTAAACTACTACTTCCAGCTAAGTTTCAGTCATTGCCTCACCCAATGCCAACCCAAGATACTGAAGTATGATTGAAGTCCCCACTCTTCAGAGCGCACTTCGATATCTATCGCAGGTTATCCAGTGGCGTATTGAATCCTATTTCGCAACTAATCCTCACGTGGGAGAAATGCTGCCTAAACCGCCCCTAGATTGGTTGGCACAGGAAACAGCTCTATCTAAGTTTATTGAAGCTTATCAATTAGATATCTTTGCACAACTAACCCTAATCATTGCATTAGCTCCCCATCTACAACCTGATTTTTTCGATCGTGCGATTACTGCTCAATTACCGGAAGCAGGTGACTATCCTCAAATAGGAGGATGTCGTGGGGTCTCACATAGGGGATTTTTACCAACAGGGGATACGGTACTGTTTATTCTAGGCGGAACACAACTGAGCGATCGTATCCGCTTTCAAAAAATATTTAGCCCTAACCATCTTTTTGTAAGAAAACAAGTTTTATCCATTTATGCTCCGACAAACGGAGAACCGCTGATGAGTGGCCGTCTTGTCTTATCTCAGGAATACGTCAATTTGTTCATTTACGGTTATGTGACTCCACCCCATTTCAATACCCAGTTCCCAGCGCAGCGCATTACCACTAATATGCAGTGGGACGATTTAGTATTAAATGCTCAGACGCTTGAGCAGATTTACGATCTTGAAACCTGGATTATTCATAGCCCAACTCTTCTCAATGAATGGGGCATGAAACGTAATTTAAACCGGGGTTATCGGGCGCTCTTTTATGGTTCTCCAGGGACTGGGAAAACTCTGACAGCATGTCTTCTGGGGAAATATACGAATAAAGAAGTCTACAAAGTAGATGTATCTATGGTGGTCTCAAAGTTTATCGGGGAAACAGAAAAAAACTTAGCTGCCCTCTTTACCAAAGCTGAAAGTAAGGACTGGATATTATTCTTCGATGAGGCAGATGCGCTATTCGGTAAGCGAACAAATGTTAGGGATGCCCATGACAAATACGCAAATCAAGAAATAAGCTATCTCCTACAGAGGGTTGAAAACTATGATGGGCTTGTTATCCTCGCCTCAAACTTGAAAAGTAACATTGATGATGCTTTTGTGCGTAGATTCCAATCTATCATCCACTTTCCAATGCCTGATGCCAAAGCAAGACTGCGGCTATGGCAACTTATGTTTCCTCAACAAGTGAGATTGGATAAAGCGATCGATTTTCAGGAATTAGCAGATCTATATGAATTGTCTGGAGCTGATATTATGAATGTAGTGCAGTATTGTTGTCTGCAAGCCTTAAAGCATGGGAAGCATGTAATTTATAAAGATGGTCTGTCCTATGCGATCAAGCGGGAGTTTAACAAAGTTGGGAAAATATTTACTTGATGTCTTTGACTTTATCCAATCTAGTTGCATATCCATGCGATCGCGGGAATATTCAATAAAAATGTTGCGAATCAGCGCAATATTTGCGTTTTATGAAGCAAAAGCTAATTTGTGCTCATGGATACAAAATCTATCGGAAGATTCCGATTTACTCTTTGTATATCAATCAAGAAAAGTAACTGTTAACTAGCTATTCAAGTTCTTGTAATGATTGTGTCAGGGTTCGTGTTTATCTTAATTCTTTTCTGAATTAGTCCAGTTTGAGGCTTCCTATCCAGGGCAAAGCCACGGATTCAGAGAATATATCAAATAGCTTGAAGGGATCGCTAAGCTCCATGCTGTCAATCTCCCTTCTCAGTTCTATCATGTCTAAATTTAATAAGAGGTGATGCGGTAATGAAGCGAAGACGTTTTTTCCAATATGCGGGTTTAGGTAGTGTGGGATTTCTGGTAGCAGCCCACGATCGCGCATTTGCCATTGCTCCTGGGAAATTAGAAGGTCAGCAGCTTGGCAATTTAAAAACGTTCGCGTTTGATGTTACTACGATCGATCGCACTGGCAGAATCAAGCAACGTCAAAAGCATATTGCGAAGTTCTTATCGGAATCTCTTGATGGTGCTACAGCTTTGGAAATGGTGGCGATCGAACCAGGGCAATTCCTGATGGGAGCAGTACCAACGGAAACCGATGCTAGAGGTGTTGAATTCCCTCGCCATCGCGTTAAACTATCACCTTTTTTGATGAGTAAATATCCAATCACCCAAGCCCAGTGGTCGGCGGTGGCAGCATTGCCGAGAGTGAATCGAGAACTTGACCCTACGCCTTCCTACTTCCAGGGGCATAATCTACCGGTTGAGAATATATCCTGGCTAGATGCAGTGGAGTTTTGCGATCGCCTTAGCCATTCCACCAACCGTCATTATCAACTGCCGAGTGAATCGCAATGGGAATACGCCTGTCGCGCTGGCACCAAAACTCCCTTCCACGTGGGCGAAACAATTTCCAGTCAGTTTGCTGATTATGTTGGCACCTATACCTATAAAGCCGAGCATAGCGGTACTTATCGCCAATCAACCACACCTGTAGGCAGCTTCTCAGCCAATGCTTTTGGCCTGTATGACATGCATGGCAATGTCTGGGAGTGGTGTGCTGATAGCTGGCATGCTAACTATCGAGGAGCCCCTAACCACGGGCAGGCATGGACAAGAAACCAACGCTCACAACTACGCACAGTTCGCGGCGGTGGCTGGCTAGATACCCCAAACCGAATCCGCTCAGCCAGCCGTTCTGGTTATCTAGAGACTGCCTTGAACCGCACGATCGGTTTCAGGGTGGTGGTGGCCTAACTCAGTTAGTAAAGGGAGAAAGAGCAAGCTAATGGCATTAATTCAGAAAGTTCCGGTCACTGTACTTACGGGATATTTGGGCGCTGGCAAAACAACTTTGCTAAATCGCATTCTCACCGAAGAGCATGATCAGCGGATTGCGGTGATTGTGAATGAGTTTGGCGAGGTAGGCATTGATCATCAGTTGGTGATTGATGCTGACGAAGAAATTTTTGAGATGAATAATGGCTGCATTTGCTGCACCGTCCGAGGTGACTTGATTCGGATCATCAGTAATTTGATGGAACGGCGCGAGCAATTTGATCATCTGGTAATTGAAACCACTGGACTAGCCGATCCCGCGCCAGTAATTCAGTCTTTTTTCACGGATGAGGTGTTGTTACGACAAACTCAGCTGGATGCGGTGGTAACGGTGGTAGATGCCAAGCACATCTGGGATCACTGGGATAGCAGCGAAGCCCAGGAGCAGATCGCTTTTGCCGATGTAATTCTGCTCAATAAAACCGATCTGGTCGCTGCTGAGGTGAGACAGTCACTGGCGCAAAAAGTGCGGGGGCTGAATGCGATCGCCAAAATTTACCAGACCCAGAATTGCGATCTGGACTTGAATCGATTACTGGGTGTGCAGGCATTTGATTTAAAGAATGCCCTGAGTATCGATCCAGAATTCCTGCATGAATCTGCCCACGAACATGATGAATCGGTCTATTCGATCGCAATTACGGAACCAGGTGCAGTTGATGGTGACAAGCTTAATCGCTGGCTCTATCAATTAATTCAGGCTCGTGGAGCCGATATTTTTAGAATGAAAGGAATTTTGAATCTAGATAATGCCGATCGTCGCTTTGTGTTTCAGGGTGTACATATGACCCTGGACGGACGACCTGGCAAGCCTTGGCGATCGGGCGAGACTCGTCGCAATGAACTGGTTTTTATTGGCAGAAACCTGAACGAAGCCGAACTGAAGGAAGGATTCCAAAGTTGCATGGCTAAAACGTTTGTTCATTCTTGATCATACCGATCGAGATAGCGATATCGCGAAGAATCGCCTTTTCTGCTCAGAATTATGCCGATCTAAAATTTTAATCCCTTAGTATACAAGTCAAACCGATGAAATTACAGCACAACCTTGGTGGTCTGGAAGGATTAGATCCAATTAACACCGAAGTAAAAGTCTTTGTTGAGCCCTGGGAAAAGCGGATCTTTGGCATTCATACCGCCATGATGGCACTCAGCAATCACCTCGATGAAGCGATCCCAGATTATCAGATCGATCAAGTGCCTACCACCTTCAAAAGCTTTTGGAGTTGGGGGCATCTGCGCATGGGTGCAGAAGGAATGCATCCCTTTGAATATTTTCGGCTGCGCTATTACGAAAAGTGGTTAGGTGGCATTTCTGGCTTCTTTGTAGAAGAGGGTTATATCACCCAGGAAGAGCTAGATACCCGCACTGCGGAATTTTTAGCCGATAGTGCCAAAGCTGCCGCGCCATTGCCCATTGGTGGTGATACCGCGATCGATACTCAGGTAGATAAATATCTGCGGGAAGGCGATTCCCCCCTCAGACCATACCCCAATCCACCTAAATTTAAGGTTGGCGATCAAGTCAGGGTCAAGAATGTATCTCCCGCTGACCATAGTCGATTGCCTGGCAACCTCAGAGGTCGAGTGGCAAAAGTAGTGCTTGTGTATGAAGGCGCATTTACCTATTTCTTCCCCACTGCGGATGGTCTTGGTACACCGATGCCAGTATATAGCCTGGCGTTTAAGCCGGAGGATCTCTGGCATGAATCCCTGATCGATCCCAAGTCAGTGTATTACAACGACATCTTTGAAGTTTATTTAGAGGCTGCTTGAACGTCGTAAAAGCAAAGCTGTTTCAGAGAATCGGATTGAATCGGATTGAGCCAGATTAAAAAGAGAGAGGATTATGCCAAGTAACTATCCAGGATTTAAATATAGTGGCGATCGTGAGACTTTCAGTGCCGCCAAGGTAAAAGCATTGGAGTCGCTGTTAATTGAAAAAGGAATTATTACCGGCAAAACCGTTGATAAGATTCTGGGCTATTTCGAGACCGAAATGGGGCCATTCAATGGCGCTAAGATTGTGGCAAAAGCATGGGTTGACCCGGATTTCAAGGAACTATTATTAACCGACTGCAATGCCGCCTGTGAGTCCTTAGACTTTCTGCCTCAAGGCATGTCTGGTGCAGAAGGTGAGCACATGCGAATTGTGGAGAACACCCCAGAGGTGCATAACGTAATTGTCTGTACCCTCTGTTCCTGTTATCCCTGGCCAACTCTTGGCCTACCGCCCTATTGGTTCAAAGACCCCACTTTTCGGGCACGGGTGGTACGTGAGCCGAGGGTGGTCTTATCTGAATTTGGCGTGGAGCTGGATGAATCGGTCATGATCAAGGTTTGGGATAGTAGTGCCCAGATTCGCTGGTGGGTATTACCGATGCGTCCCGCCGGTACAGAGGGCATGAGTGAAGCTGAGCTAGCTAAATTATTGACTCCCGAAGCAATGATGGGGGTGGCCACCGTGAAGGTATAGCCACTAGCTAAGGTTTGGTTGGTGAGCTACTTTTGCAGCGTATCCACATACATAGATGAAAATAGATGAAATATGTTTACGAAATTTGAGCATTTTGCAGCCACTAGTTTGATGGGCTCTCCAGAAGAGGCTCCACCCCGCCAGGATGGCCATCTGCAGTTTGACCGCGATTGGGAAAAGATCGCCTTTGCCGTAGCGATCGCCCTATCTAAACAGGGGCACTATGAGTGGGAAGATTTTCGCCAGATGCTAATCACCACGATCGCTGAATGGGAAAACAGCCATGCGCTGGATGACCCAGAGTGGGACTATTATCAGTGCTGGTTAACCGCCCTGGAGAAACTTGCGCTTGAATCAGGCGTAATTGGCTCAGACGAATTGGAAGCGCAACTCGCCCAAATTCTACACTGCAAAGAAATGCCTGCTCCAGCTAACAATACTTAACTTAACTTAATCTGAAACCAGAAACACCCTTAAAATCTAGTAAATCTAGTAAATCTAGATCGGAACTGCCTTAGAAATTGAACACATCAAGCCAAATCCGTTTTGAGGAAATTATACCTATGAAGCAATCAACTGCGACTCCCCTGTCTAAAATATCGTTCCAGACATTGAGTATTTCAGGCTTAGCGATCGCTGGGCTAGTTTTTATGGCATTGCCTGCCTATGCCCATCACCCCTTTGGCGGCAGTGTTCCAGCCAACGCATTTGAGGGCTTTTTATCCGGCCTCGGCCACCCTGTGGTTGGGGTTGATCATCTTCTGTTTGTGATTGCGATTGGTTGTGTGGGTGTATTAATTAAAAAAGGTGTAACATTGCCGATCGCCTTTGTAGTGGCATCCCTGCTCGGCACTGGGTTACATTTAATGGCTTTAGATTTACCAGCCCCAGAAACGATCATTTCTGTTTCTGTACTTTTATTAGGTGCGATTTTAGCGGCTGGCCTACGCTCTAATTTACTGATTGTGGCTGGATTGGCAGCGATCGCTGGGATCTTTCATGGCTATGCCTACGGTGAAGCAATTGTAGGTGCAGAAATGACACCATTGTTTGCTTATTTGCTGGGGTTTGCCGGAATCCAGTTGTTCATCAGTCTGGCCGCCTGGAAGCTAGGCAAATTCTGGGTAAAAAGCAGAGCAGCCCAGGGATTATTACACCTACGCTTTATCGGCTTTGCAATCTGTGGAGCTGGGGCAGCATTGCTAAGTAGTGTGGTGTTGAGTTAATTAATTGTAGCGATTTGTGGTTTTAATTCTGGTTTTAATTCTGGCAAGCCAGACTATCGCTGCGTCATCAGACATAAGACATTAACTCGGTGGGTGATATCCCTAATCCAGGGCGATCGCCCAATTCTACTTTTCCATACACTGGCATTAACCGATCGATTACCTCCTGCGCCACTAAATTGTGAGCTAGCAGCCCATGCGTTGCCAATCCACAAGCTCTGGTACTGGTACTGGTTAAATGAAGAATCGCCGCCGCCAGGTGTATTGCCCCTTGTTGAGCGATCGCGCCATCGATCGTGGTAGTAATCACCACCTCTAGACCTGCTGCAATCGCTAGATCTGCTGCTTGCTTGGCTGACCAGAGCCCGCCGATCGCCATTGGTTTGAGGATCACAATATCGGCAGCTTGAGCACCAATCAGGCGATCGAGATCCTTTAAACTGCTTACCGCTTCATCGGCCGCGATCGGTATATCCACAGCGTTTTTAAGCTTGGCCATTCCAGCTAAGTCATGGCGATCGATCGGTTGCTCGGCATATTCAATTTCCAGCGGTGCTAGCTTAGTTAAATTAGCGATCGCTTCCTCTAGTTGCCAGGACTGATTTGGATCGATGCGAATTTGTACCCGATCGCCGCAAACTTTTCGGACGGCCTTAATCCGCTCATAATCAGTCAAAAAATTATTGGGTCGCTCTACTTCAGAATAATTAGCAGCATTAGTAATGGTTTGATCGGTCGCTTGATTAGGTCGCTTGATTTGGGTTGAATTGCCTACCTTGATCTTGATACAGTCATAACCGCGATCGCATATATTTTTAGCCTGAGCGGCTGCCATCTCCACCGATCCCATGCCGATCAAAGCATTTACCTTGATTTTTGATCTAGTTGGTGCTTCCTCTGCCAGCAGTTCCGCCAGGGATAGGTCTTGATTGATCGCCAGTAAGTCTAGCAATGCCAACTCCATCCCATGCATGGCGGCGGGATAGCATTGAAAATTAGTGAGCAAACAAGCGATCGCCCTGATCTTAGCAATTTCTTGCCCCAGCAGACTCGGCTGCATTTGTTGCAATGCGATCTTAGTCTGGCTCAAGCTCTCCATGCCAAACCCAGCCAGGGGCGTAGCCTCACCGATCCCCACATTGCCATCGTGATCGCCAACTTTAATTAAAAATCCCGATCGGGTTTTAATTTGCCCCAAGGCAGTTTGAAGCGGCTGGTGCAAGGGCAATTCAAAGGGAAGCAGGTCTATGGTGGCAATTTTCAAAACTGGATTTCAGTTACTTAATCGATCGCAACTATCTGGCTAGCCTTGTCATAGTTATTATTACATCTCTATTTCTTGATCTAGGCTGATGAGATCGAAGACAGCAACGATCGCTATGATTACCCCTGAATGGGTGTAAAAGTAAAATTCTGACTTTGCTATCTTGACTCATGTAATTTTCTATCTTTTGACCTTTGCCCTTACGGCTAAGCAAAAATACGGAATCAATGGTATAAGAGACTGTTGCTTTAAAGCATCGAGCAATTATGCCTCTAGAGATCGTAGCGCTGTAGAAGTAAGAATTTTTAGCAAAAGACTCTTAAGCTTGTCTCGCTCCCTTGTCTAGATGCCAATAACATATGCAGGACTACCCTGGAGATTAAGCCAATCTAGCCAAATTGATTAAGATATGAATTAGATCTCATCAATCTCAATCGATCTCAATCGGCCAAAATCAGAAAATCCATATTAATGAACAAAACTTAAGAAACCTAATCATAATTGCTTACGTCAGTTTTGAAGGTAGAATCGCAGGAATTATTTACGGGAAATAGGAGCTATGAAACAACTTCGGGGAACAATCACACTACTTGCCCTCGCCAGCCTCGGCGCTCCATTGGCATATCCGCTGCTAACTCGGATGGGTGGAGCTCAAATGGCGATCGCCGCCAACAGCTACGATAACTCAGGACTTGAGGCGATCGAACTTGGCAATCAAGATCCCAGCAATCAACCGCTCCAGATTGCTCAGCAAAGCCAGCAAGTAATTTATGTGGCACCCAATGGCCAAGATGTACCTGGTGCTGGTAGTCAAGGGCAACCACTTCGCAGTATTACCGCTGCTCTTTCTACCAGCCTGACTCCTGGTACGGTGATTCAGCTTGCCCCAGGCACCTATAGCGAGGCAACCGGCGAGCAATTCCCACTCAAGCTCCAGCGTGGGATCAGACTCCAGGGCAATGGCAATCGCAAAGGTAGCGGCATTGTGATCAGCGGCGGCGGCATGTTCATTAGTCCTACTTTTGCACGGCAAAATATTGCGATCCTGGCGGCGAATAATGCCCATATCGGTGGCGTAACGATTACTAATAGCAATTCACGGGGCTATGGGTTGTGGGTGGAATCGGGCAAAAATGTGACGATCGCCAATAATACCTTTACTAACAATTCCCATGATGGTGTGTTTTTAACCGGTGATGCGATGGCCTTGGTGGCTGGCAATATATTTACCAAGAACAAGGCTAATGGCATGACTGCCCTGGGCACCAGCACTGGCGAAATCCGCGAGAATACCTTTGAGGATACTGGCTTTGGCCTGACGATCGCTCAAAAATCCAAGGTCACGTTGTCTAAAAACCGGATCATCCAGAATCGCTCCGGCATTGTCATGTCCGATGCGGTTACGCCAGTGTTGCGCGGTAATTTGATTTCCAATAACACCGAAGATGGCGTGGTGATCCTAAAGACCCGCAACGGCCAGCCGATCCCTGACCTGGGCACGACGAACAGCCCTGGCCAAAACATCATTACAAACAATCGCAAAAAAGATATTAATAATGCCTCCGATCTCAAGGTGGTAGCAGTTGGGAACGAAGTCGATCGCAACCGTATTTCTGGCCCCGTTGAACTGGTGGCAGCGGCAGCACCGATCACGCCACCCCCAGCGATCGATATTCCTGTCACCCCAGGCGTTCTGGTGGATATTGGTGGTCATTGGGCAGAGTCTTATATCACCGCAATGGCGGAACAGGGCATTATTAGCGGGTTTGGCAATGGCATGTTTAAGCCGGATGAACCCGTCACCAGGGCTCAGTTTGCAGCGATCTTAAATAAAGCCTTCCCCGTCAAGCCAGCGATCAGACCAAAGTTTAGTTTTAATGATGTGCCGAGTGGCTATTGGGGCGCAGTGGCGATCGCGGAAGCCAGTGCAAAGGGCTTTTTATCTGGCTATGGCAATGGCACTTTTCGGCCAAATGCCAATGTGTCGCGGATGGAAATCCTGCTGGCGCTAGTAAATGGCTGGCAGTTACAAGGCGGTGGCGGTGGCAATTTGCCCAACCTGTTCACGGATGCAGGCCAGATTCCAGAATGGGCAGTGCAACCGATCGCGGCGGCGGTGGGTAATAAGCTGGTAATCGCCTATCCCAATAAGCGCCAATTACAACCATTGCGATCGGCTACCCGGGCTGAGGTGGCGGCGATGGTTTATCAAGCAATGTTAGTGCGGGGCAAGGTTGATCCAATTCCTTCTAATTTCATTGCTGGCCAATAGCAAGTTTCAGAGTTTCCAGAGTTTTCAGAGTTTCCAGAGTTTTCAGAGTTTCCAGAGTTTTCAGAGTTTTCAGAGTAGAGTCTAAAAAAAAATCGATCGGGGTCTGGTTAATCTGCCATGACCCCGTTTTTCAGCTTTATATTTGAGTGGGGTGGCTAGGTTTAAATTAAGCCTTCCACGCCAAAATACTCCGCCAGCGCTATTACTACTTCCTGGGTCAGGCTGCTCGATAACTCTGGTAGATAGCGGCGCAAAGCATTTCTGATCGCCGCATCAAACTCAGCCGTCGAACCAGTGGCATTCTGCACAAAAGGCTCAACCAGGCGAATCAATTCATAACTGCTGCTCATGTCAGTGCCCTGAACTGCGCGATCGAGCGGTGGGGCAGTGGGATCGGGGAACTCTGGCAGAATCCGACTAATAAAGGTAACCCGATGGAAGATGCGCCAGCAGGCCGGGCCACTTTCCGTTTGTTGAGCCTGTCGCAACGCCTGGGCATTGGCAGAATTATTCTGCTCTAACCAGATGGGATCAACTACGGTATTAAAGAAAGTATCGTAGTTGTTGGTATCGGGTGTGAGGTAGAAGGTAAAGAAGCGATAGGCATCGACTTTACCAGGATGATTAATCGGCACCCCATTCACATCGTATTCCCGGATCGGTAAGTTATTGCGATCGCGGGCAAGCGCCCCATCCGGTTGGAGCGTAAATCGTTGCAGATCGCCAGGGGTATTATTCACCACATTAATGCTAAAGGATTGGCTCGCATCTTCCGTGCGCCCCTTGGTCAGATTCAAACTACCACCAAAGGTTGCTTTAGTATCAAAATCTACTCCTGCGATCAGTCCACCAGAGGTAGAGAAGCCAAAGTTCAAATTACCCTGAAAATTATAACTGCCACTATGACTCTCTTGCTGGCTATCAGCGGTTTGGGTGGATTCAGAATAGAGTCCACCATCAGCAGTCCAAACGTAGGTGTTAACAATATTGCGATTGGCATAGCGATCGGGTAGATCGTTATCGCTAGCCAGGGCATCAATCAAGCCCCCTGCGGCGATCCCCGCTGCTGCCACAAATGGTGCAGCGACACCACCACCGGAAGCAGCCAAACCTAAAGCAGCACCCGTCAACCCACCCGATAAAATGCCAGTTGATCCTGGTGGGGTAGTGCTGAAATCCTGGTAGAAAGTACGCAATTGCACTTCTTCATTCTGAATTTGGCGGCGCAGAGCATAGGCTTCACGGGGTTTAAAGTAGCTATATTCACCATAATTAGCGGCTTCAGGATAATCCGGATCGAGCACTTTGCCGTTTTGATCGTAGCCCACTGCCCCATCCAGGGTGCCCTGCTTGGTATAGCGGGAATTGATCGGGAAGGAGATAATATTGGTGTCTTTAGGAATATCAGGATTGGGCAGAATCCGAAATGCCACCAGAGCGCGATTGTGTGCCATCCTGATTGCAAACAGATCAGCGGTTTCCGATTCCACGATCGCAAAGCCCACATTGGCAGTCAGATAACGACGCGGCAGTTCTTTATTCAGGCGTAAATCAATATCGGTAGTGCCCCAATTACCACCCAACGAAACCGAGGCATTGCGGCTCACGTTAATACCCGAACCCTGCTGCTCACTGCTAGACCAGTTCAAGTTTGTATCTAGTTTTGTACCCACTGAACCGCTAATTCCAGATGAAACAACGTCGGTGGCAACCCCGACCCCCAACGGAGCGGTGACTGCTTGCTTCTTTAAACCAATGCTGGCAGATAAGCTAGCTTCAAAGGAAGAATTAAAGCCACTATTTTTGGAAGTGGAGATGGTGTAGGAAACATTGTCGGATTCGACAAATTCCAGAGAAGTAGTATTCACATAGTCGCGTACTGCGTCGTTGATAATGCCAGCGGTGAGGTTTTCCGATGGGGTGGGTGGTGCGCCTTCAATATAACCAATAATTTGTGGATCGAATTGTACCTGGCTAATCCATTCCGTAATGAGTGAGCCCACCTTATAGCCAGTGAATAGATGCCATTCGGAGTTTTGCACAAAGCTATAGCAGCGTTTATGAATGCCAGAGACAACACCAGTTTGCGAGGTTTGCAGGTCGGCATATTCAGCGATCGCAGGGCGGCGATCGACTGTTTCCTGGAATTCATTGGGTACACTACCAAGGGCATTACGCACCAGGATTGCATCATCAGAGATGGGTGCAGAGGAGAACACATGGCGAATTTCGGCATCTGTAGTGGTGGTGAGTTGATTACCGCGTAAACTACCATCGTTGACGGTGGTGACATTGCCTTGAGAGACTGGATCGCTCTCAAATTCATAGTAGGCAAGCAGTTGACGACGCTCACCCTTGAGATGGCTAAACAAATTGTCCAGTAGTTGTTCCTGGCTGCGTACTTCCTGCCAAATTCGCACTTCGTCAATCTCGCCTCGGAAATCTCGACCCAGGTTGAATTGATTCTCTGGCAGGGCGATCGCCTCCCTTGTCTGGGTCACGATCGGCATCCCGTTAACATAAAGCTCCAGTCTGGTATTCTCTGGCACAATATCCGGCACCCAGATGGCTCCCACAATTCGGGCATCCTGTTGTCGCACTGTATCAGTGGTAATATTACCCGTTCCTTCCTCAAAACCCCAGTTGGCGATCAGCTCTTCGCCCAGGTTGCTATTATCGCGGATTTCAGCATCGGTACGGGCGCGATTCCAGAACCGGAGACTGCTTAGGGTTGATTCCAGATAGCGCAATTCATCACCAGAAATACTGGAGCCACTGGGGGTACCATAGACTCTGCCGACTTCTAATGTTTGACCATTAGTAACTGGTGCACCACCACTCGCTTGATTGTTGTTAACGCCGATCGAACTGCCGTGACGATACATGCGCACGGTGTAATTATCCTCCTCCTGCTTACCAGTAATAGTAATGCGTTGATTGGAGAAGGCGGCTATACCAAGCGAATTAGACGAAGCCACATGGAGGTTACCATCGCTATCCTCATAGCCGAAATAAATTACAAAGGTGGCATTAGTTCGCCGTAGACAGATCCAACAGGTGAGTTCCGGTGTATTTCTACCAACCCGGCCTTTTTGCAGGATCGGGACATATCTCTCATTGGGTCGATGGAGATAGATAAACTCGATCGTAAAGTCGCCTTCACTAGCCAGGTTCGCCAGACCACCACAATCGAGATAGTCATTATTACCATCAAATCGCAGCGCATAGGCTTCGTTATAGATCGCAGCCAGATGCTTCCATCGGTTAATATTCATCGGATTAACCGTGGTGAGATATTTTTCCCTGACCGCCGCCAGCAATACATAACCAGCGATCGGTGAGTCAACCAGGGTAGGACTACCAATGATTTCGCCATCCAGGGTAGGATCATTAGCTAGATCAATGAGGCGATTGCTGGCATCACTATTGTCAAAGTGATAGTAGGCCATCAGTCCAGCTTCATCCCCTTTTAGGCGTTGGGCTATGGTGCGATTGATTTCAAATTCATCTCTGACATGATCCCAAATCCGCACTTCATCAACACTGATCCGACCATAGTCATTCCCCTGATAATAATAGCCCAGGTGCAAATCGGTGCCGCTGTGGTTATAGGGGGCAGGGGCGACGGCGCGAATTGCTTCCTGCTCGATGCCATCCCGATAGATTTTGCGATCGTTGGTATTCACATCATAGGTAAACGTCCAGTGATGCCAATTGGTATCGGTTTGCGCTTGAGTAGTGTCCATGTCACTGGGGACACCCCAGAAGGAGTATCGTAAAATATTATTGGCCAGAAACCCAATGTGCAAAGACTGATTAGCCGCAGTTGGTGTACTGCCCTGGCTAAAGATGAAGTCAAGTTGACCGCCCACTGCGTTGCGTTTGACATATATCTCGATCGTAAAGGAGCGATTGGCCAGATTAATCCCAGCCAAATCAACTCTGGTATTGGTGCCATTCAGTTGTAACGCCGAAAGGAATGGTTTGCCTTCGATCGCCATGCCATAACTGGAAGCAGGCGGGTCAGCTTCATTTATCGGCTCAGGTGTATGTTGACTTACCAGATAAGCAATATCCCCAGCGACGATCCGTTCTGGATAGATCCAAGTTTCGATCGAGCGATCGCCCTCAATGATCATGCGACTGGGATCGCCCTCCAGGTGGCCACTAAGGATTTCCAGCGCATTCCCCGGTGAGTCGGTAATCCAGGCATTGGGGCGTGATTCACCTGTGAGCGGCATATTGCTAACGTTTTCAATGTTGCCAGTTTCGGTGTAGAGCAATTCCACCAACATCGAACCATATTTAAGATCATAGGGGCTTTGCATCATGCTGCCCGTATTGGCAAAAGCACTGTAGCGATCGTAGGTGTAGACCAAAATACTTACAGTAGTGCCAGCGCGAATTGTGTCCACCAGATCAATCGGTTCAATCTCGATCGTGGTATCGCCCACTGCGATCGCGGTGCGTAAATTAGCCTGACCGGAACCAATCACAATGCTGGCACCAATTTGATAGCTAGTAGGAGCCGGATCAGTAAGGGTGAGGCTGTTGACATTGCCCTGCAAATCAGCCGCCAATCGCCCCAGATAAACGATCTCGCGGGCAGCTCCACTAATTACCTGGGCAAACCCAGCCGGATCGCGGGGAACACGCTGCCAGGTTTCAGTAATGTTCAAAATCCGATTCGTGAGCGTTACTTGGCAGATACTGGGATTGCTGTCGTCAGTAATTGTAACCAAGGTGCCATCCGGATTTGGATCATCCGCCAGGGTTACCTTAGCCTCACTCCGACCCAGACCAGGGGCACGTTCCTGCATTTGCACCACACCAGATAGAATCACACTGGCACGGGATACATTGGTGTTGTAGGTGATCGCTTGGAAGCGATCGTCAAGGCCGCGATAGTAAATCCGCAACATGCCGCTGCCACTTTCAAACAGCTCCGGCGCATCATCGGTGATCGCAAAGTCCAGCAGGCCACCGACCACATTAAATCCATTGGGATCGATATGAATCAACCCCATTGGCAATGACAATTGGCCTTGTAAGAAATTGCGAATGTCGGCTAAACGGGCTTGCTGACTGGCCAGCAGATCGATCGCTGCCGCTAGTTGAGCCTGCAGATCAGGCAGAATTACATTGTTGATTTCATCGATCAGGGCATTATTACTGGTAATGCGATTGGTATGAAAATCAATTTGCTGTTGCCGCGCCGGATTGACCACAATTCTGGCACTACGAGCATTGAGAGAGAAATAAGTCCCCCCCAGCACTGTACGTGATTCGTTATGGGTAATCACTGAACCAGTAAAGTTTGCACCGGTATAGAGATGGGCGGTGATCCCAGAATCGACCTGGATCGAATCATTATCGCCATTAACTATACTGGGCAGGTTATCAGCATAATTTAAGCTCAGTCGTGCCGATAGACCGATATAGTGCCTGTTCTGATAGAGAGTTACGCCACTGCCAATTTGCTGATTTTGCAGTTGTACCAGTTGGGCTTGACTCTCAGTAATCTGTGCCGCGTATGTGGCCAGCAGGGATTCATTACGGGCGATCTCCTGTTGTAAAAATTCAATCTGAGCCTGGGTGGTGGGAATATCGGTTTGTTCCAGTTGAATCGCTTCGGCGATCAGAGCATTGGGATCGTTATCACCGGTTTCAATCAATGGCAGATTAATCCGATCGGGCACCTGACTGAGGCGACCGCGCCGATCGACCCCAAAATCCAGCACGGCGATTTTTGGTTCATTGTCTTCTCCAGTGACAGTAGTAGTTGCAGCCAACATTACTCGCGCGCTTTGCTTGGTCGGTTCGGCGGGGCGATTGTCACCTGGGCTAAACATTTCCTGCTGGTAATAAAGCATCGCGGCAATGCCTTTCCCAGCCACATTCCGATCGCCAAAGCCAAAACTAGTACGGCGCAAATTGGGATTATCACCTACTGGAGCGTCGGATTGGAGCCAAGTGCCACCGCTGGTAGCATTGAGCGTACCACTGTTAAGCGTATCGGTTTGGTCATAAATAGTATCACCGCTGCCCTCGTCAAATTGCCAATAGGTGAGCAGGCCAAATTCATTCCCCACCAGGCGAATACTCTGTTTTTGCTGTAGCTCGGTTTCCGATCGCGCCCGATCCCAAATGGACAGTTCGTCGATCGTAGCGGTGATCGGTGTAGCCGATTGAGTACCACCCTGGATTGCTGCAGCATTAATTCCCAGCGTGGCAACCAGATTCGCGCCATCATGGGTAGGGAATAATAGATAGCTAGATTCCGCTTCACCATCATTCACCACCACATTGCCCACCATCATCACTACAACACCAGAGTTTTCCGGTGGAGTCTGGGAACCCAGCATGGGCAGGAAAGAAAGACTAATAAAATTCCATTCCCCCATCTCGATCACATTGGCAGCAGAGCGAACAGTGGCAGTATTGTTGGTAGCTTGGTGATAACTAACTACTTCCAACCCATATCCTGCCAGCGATTGGCCGTCAATATCTAGGTTCGTATCAATAATATTGAGTTGCAATATATCAGTGCTGGCAGCGGGAATGCCTTCTGCATAAATGGTGCCGGTGCTTTCCGGTTTAATCCAAACGGAAATATTAAAACTAGGGCGATTGATTACCTGCGCCTGTCCAGTCACATAGGCACCAGATTCCAGTCGCAGCGCTGTTTCCGCATGACCCATTCGTTCAAATGCAGCGGGGCTTTCACTGCCCTGGGTATTGAATAAACCATCCGCCGATCGCTCAATATTATAGGAATCAATCCGTTCGGTGAGATGATTATGTACAAAAATTTGCCAGCGATTCACATCGGGAATGCCACTGGGCACTTGAATCACGCTAAATCTTCCCAGGCCAATGTTACGCACAAAATCCAACTCTTGGGTTGGTTCATAAAAAGGCATATTGTTCATATCCACCGCCCCAACACTATCGCGGGGGCCAGCGGGTAAAACTTTGTGGCGACTGCGCCGATAACGCACTTCACGCACGGTTTTCAGCATCGTACCCGCCAGAATAAACCGATCGACTAGTAAGGTGCGATCGACAATCGGCTGGGGCTCACCATCTACATCATTCACCGTGATCATATTCGGATCACCAGCAGCGATCGCCTGGCGAAACAGATAAACATACTGATTGTCACTGAACACCTGAAAGGGAGCAATTTCGGTTAGGCGTGCCGTGGAGGAATGGAACCAATCGGCATCGGCGGGACTGGTGGCAGGTTCTCCATCACTGCGCACCATTGGTAAACCTTTATTGGCTACGATCGCAAACCCGACCTGGGCAATCTCGCGCGGAAAAATTAATTCCTGGGGGGTGTCTAGCCAGTTGTTTACATCGATCGATTCGGGGTTGTTCTGCTGGTCGAGGACGTTGTAATAAATGCGGCGATCGTCCCCAATGGCGAAGGCAATTAACACTCCTGTATGGCTTACCAGTGCCGTATGCTGATAGTTTCGATCGGAGTAGGTACGAATATAATTAGCCCATTGTGGTTGCATAGTTTTAACTCTTTAGCAATGTTTCACATATAAAAAAAAACTACCACGATGGTATAAGTAAGATTTTTAAGTTTAATTGTTGTTTACAATTTATTGTCCCAGCACGCTAATCAAAACCATGTACTTTCAGTGCAAGATTTTTGGTAACAGTCTGTATATCAGATAAGCTATAACCAAAAAATAAATGGTAGAGAATTAAACCAACAGCCATACTATAAATAACAAGATTAACAGTGCATATAGTTGGGGTGACAAAATACCGCTACACCGCTACCAGGTACTCAAAGGAGAGATCCAAAAACGATCTCGTGAGCTGATCCATGCATAGTGGTTTATTGAGTATAGGTTTTGGGCGATCGAGAATACCCAATGTTTATTTGGCATTTAAACAAGTCCTGGCATTCCCCACAATCGCACCGTCCCATCCCGGCTCGCACTAGCGATCGCGCCACCATCATTACTAATCGCCACCGCCTCAATATCAGCCCCATGCCGATTCTGCTCCAGCAAATCATCCCCCAGATTACGCAGCAACCGCCCCGATCGCCAATCCCAAATTTTGATCGTGCGATCGCGCCCCGCACTCACCAGAATCAAACCATCTTTGCTGATCGCTAAACAATCCACCGTTGAATTGTGCCCCTTCAGGGTGCGAACGAGCTGCTTGCGCCAGATATCCCACACCTTGATCGTTTTATCCTTGCCCGCCACAATCAAAAAATTCTCATCCGGGCTAAAGGTCAACGCCGCGATCGGATAATTGCCACCCAGGCTCCGCACAATTTGCCCAGTTCTTAGATCCCACACTTTCACTGCATCTCGGCTACCCGTTGCTGCCAGGTTGCCCTTAATCCCCGTTGCCACCGCTGCCACTGGATAACCATGCCCAGTTAGTTCATAAACAACCTGCTGCGATCGCCAATCCCACACCAAAGCCAGTCCATCTCGACTGCTGCTAATTAAATAATTTCTCGCAAAAGCAAGCGCCGCAATCCGATCGCGGTGTCCAATTAGACAGACGATCTCGTTACCGCGATCTAAATGCCCAACCCGAATCGAGCCTTGGTCGGTTCCTGTGGCCACCAGGTGATTAGCAAATTGCTCATTTTGGTCAAAGGCGATCGCGGTTAATTTAGCATGATCAGATCGCCAGGATCTAATACAGCACGGAGATTGCAATGGTTGAAATGAGTGGTGATCCCAAATCCGCAGCCAACCATTATTACTACCGGTGATCAGTTGTGGTTGATTGGCAGCAAAAATTACTGCAATTATCGGCGATCGCTGCCCCTGCTCCAAACTCTCAGCCGGAGCAAGAACCTGGCTGCAATTAAAAAAGCGATAGGGATTATAGGCCAGGATTAGCTGGCGGATCTTGGCTTCAGATCTAGGTTTGAGCAGGTCATAGGTAGCGCGGCGCAGTGATTCACCATGGCTAAGCTCTTGGTGGATAGATTGAGGATATTGATTGTCCTGCTGATTAGAGAAAGCTACCCGCCGATCGCCGAGTATTTCTACCACCAAATCCAAACCAGCCTCACCATAGGCCATTGCCTTAGAAAGCGCTTCAACTCTGGTGGCGATCGCTAAATGGGGATTAAAAATCTGTTGCCGTAGTCCCGCCAACCCACCTAAAACCGGAGCATCAAACTCAACCTGGCTAAGCCCATCTGACTTGCCTAGGGCAGCATCAAATTCATTGGGTTGATTCAAGCTTGCCGCCATAGGGATTTAAATTAAAGCGATCGCATCTATTTGGCTATATCTATCTATTTATTGATACTTATTATTTATACCTATTTATTTTATTTATACCTACAACTTCTTGAGATAGCTCAGCAAATCGGCCATCGCTTCCGGATCTGGTTGAAATTGCGGCATCGGCGGTGTTTCCCCACTCACCACTTGATGAATTAAGCGTCGGCTGGAAAGTCGCTCCGAAACATTGCGCAAACTTGGCCCCACATCACCATCTGCCCATTCTCCGTGGCAGGCAATGCAGTTCATCACAAAAATCGATCGCCCCTTGGCTGGATCTCCGGTAAGTTGCAAAACCTCTTTGGTATAGTCATCGGCTTGTGGATAAACAAGCAAAGCAATCACCGCCACGATCGCCACGATCACCGCCACAATCGCCATCCATGCGATCGGCGAGGGTGATTCTTCCTGCCCCTCAGGAATTGTATTTAATACTTCATCACTCACAGCAACCTATCTAAAACCTAAACTACGGACAGTTAATGCTTAATCCAAGCTTGCATTGCTCAGATGTCAGGGTATTTATTAATAGAGTTCTTGCAAAGGTCTAATTCAACGAGCCAAGAGTCGCGCTCTGAGCCGCTATTTGGACATATATGCAAAAGAGCTAATTACGCATAAATCAAATCATCACTATTTAAGTTGCTGGTTAGATCGACTAGATATCGACTAGATTTAGTGATCGCCATAAATCATATATATCTATATTGACTTGCGTTGATTTGCGATCGCTGAGATTTATTTAGATTTATACAGATTGAATTACCCAGACATACATCCAAGTATCCAAATGCATAGAACCCTGTAAATATGGGCAAAATTCCTACCCACAAACATTAACATTTTAAAACAGAACTTAAACAAAGTATAAGTACCTGTTTACATTAATTCTACTTCAATAATCCTGACCATAGGCTTAAGAACCTTAAGAACACATAAAGGAGCTAACTTGCAAAAGACTTAAACATAGCAATGCCAATAGGCAAGATTTAGATCCAGGCTTTTAGGTGTACGCAAAAGGATATAATCAACATCACGGCTTTTTGAGAACTGGATTTGGCATTGACCTGACTAGCGAGGAGCCCATCACAGCATCGACATAAATCACGTAGCAAGGGAGGCTACTTTTGGGAGGAAACGATCTTTTAATTAGGGCTGCACGCGGCGAAGTAATCGAGCGTCCACCGGTGTGGATGATGCGGCAGGCTGGGCGCTACATGAAAATCTATCGGGAATTGCGCCAGAAACATCCCAACTTCCGCGATCGATCAGAAAATCCTGATCTGGCGATCGAAATCTCCTTGCAACCATTCCATGCGTTCAAGCCCGATGGTGTGATTATGTTCTCTGATATTCTCACCCCCTTACCAGGGATTGGGATTAACTTTGATATTGTCGAAAGCAAAGGCCCGATCATCGATCCGCCCATCCGCACCAAGGCACAAATCGATGCGTTGCATGAACTAGACCCCACCACCGCTCTGCCGTTTGTGGGCAAGGTACTCAAAACACTGCGCCAGGAAGTCGCCGACCAGGCTGCTGTATTGGGTTTTGTGGGCTCACCCTGGACATTGGCCGCCTATGCGATCGAGGGCAAAAGCTCCAAGGACTACAAAACGATCAAGGCAATGGCTTATTCTGAGCCAGAAATGCTGCATACTTTTTTGGGTAAGCTGGCCGATGCGATCGCTGTGTATGTGCGTTATCAGATTGATATGGGCGCGCAGGTGGTGCAACTATTCGATTCCTGGGCTGGCCAACTAGCCCCACAGGACTATGAAGAGTTTGCTTTGCCCTATGAGAAGCGGATCGTTGACCAGGTTAAGGCTACCCATCCCGATACACCGTTAATTCTTTATATCAGTGGTAGTGCTGGTATTCTCGATCGGATGCCCAAAACCGGCGTAGATATTATCAGCGTCGATTGGACAGTGGATATGGCCGAAGCACGGCAACGATTGGGGCCAGGTATAAAGGTACAGGGAAATCTTGACCCCTGTGTGTTGTTTGGCAAGCAGGACTATATCCGCGATCGGATCTATCAAACGATTCGCCAGGCTGGTACCCGTGGCCACATCATGAACCTGGGACATGGCATTCTTTCTACTACCCCAGAAGAAAACGCCGCTTTCTATTTTGAAACGGTGAAATCCTATTCCTATGCTAAGGATCAGGGTTAGCTTTAAGATTCAATCAAGATCAACTGCTTGATTCAGGATATTTTAGATCTCTACCTTTGACGTTTATACTTAAATGCTGGTTATGAATTGATTTATGCTTTAATGCATCGATCGTGGTGATTAAACTTGATTAAGCTGCGCCGATTACAATTAAATTAATAAACATAACCAGGGCGATCGCTCCATATTAATCTTTGAAAAGTGCATGGTAAAACGCGTATTTATTACTGGGGCTAGTGGCTGTGTTGGGCATTACCTGGTCGAGTCACTGCTGAGTCAAACTGACTATGAGCTGTTTTTGCTCCTCCGTGATCCCCAGAAGCTGAAGATTGACGTTAGCGATCGCCCGAATGTAAAAATTTTGGAGGGTAAAATTCAGGATATCTATAAATATCGGGATATCCTGGGCAGTGTTAATTTTGCGATCTCGACTGCGGCAGCCTGGGGCGAGACGATCGAGGTATTTGAAACCAATGTCTATAAAACCCAGGAGCTATTTGGCTATTTAAATCCGGATCTCTGTGAGAAGGCGATCTATTTCTCGACTGCTAGCATCCTGGATCAAAATAATCAAACCCTGCCAGCAGCGGAATCCCTTGGCACTGACTACATTCGCTCTAAATATGCTTGCCTGCGGAATCTGGAGCGATCGGCAATCAAATCAAAACTTATTAGCGTTTTCCCGACCCTGGTAATTGGTGGCGACAAGGACAAACCACGTTCCCATATTTCGCGGGGGTTCCGGGAAGTGGCTAAATATATTGGCTGGATTCGCTTTTTCAGGGCTGATGCTAGTTTCCACCTTGTCCATGCGGCCGACATTGCCCAAACGATTACCTATCTGGTGAAAACCGATCTCGACCAGATTAAAACTAGATTGGCAGAAGCAGAACTAGACCATAAAATGCCACTCCGGTTGGTGCTGGGAATGCCCAGACTAACGGTGAATGAGGCGATCGCGGAAGTAGCAACTTTTTACAATAAAAAAATTGGCTGGCAATTTAACCTCAATCCTACATTGATTAATCTGATTATTAAACTGTTTAATGTGAAAATGGCAGCCTGGGATCGTTACTGCCTCGATCAGCGTCATTTTACCTATCAGGTGGTTAATCCCGGCACGTTTGGGATTATGCCCAAGTATGGTAGTCTCAGCGATATTTTGACTAATTTGGAAGCGGTAGCAGATTAGTTACTAATTTACTTGCCGCTATTAGCTCTAGCTAAATAAACTGGGTTCCTCACCACGGACAATAGGTTCAGGTGTATAGTTTTGGGGATAATACATACCCCTTTCGCGCACCAGGTACATTACAAGATCCAGGGTATGATCAGCAACCCAAAAGTGAGTTACTTTATTTTTAGAAATCTTGAGAATAAAGTATTCAATTGATGTCCCGGCTCGACCAGTGGGATCGAGATGGAAAAACTTTTTCACATGTTGCCAGTTTAAGTTCACCGCGATCGTGGCACGATTTATGCCGTAGATCTCATCAACTAGATCAAGGCGAGGTTGAAAACCAACCTGGAATTCTGCTGCCCAGCCTTTAAGAGCCTCTATCCCATACATTGGTGCAGTGCCTATGGTGCTGCGAATCTCCACATCAGTTGCAATCACCTCATCCCACAGTTCTAGCTTGCGTTGGTTGAAGCCATCATAAATTTTCCTGCCAATGTACTCTGAATTAGCGATCGCCGCCAATTTGTCTTCTGGATTCATAATTTAAAGCTCTATTATTCGATACTGAAATCAATATTGACCTATTAAACTTTGCTACCTCACATGATAGCCATTAGCATCTGCGCCTGAGAAGATCTGCAGCAGTAATTGCAGGATAAAAATCTATTTGATTGAACTCTGGCTCATATACCCCAGACCAATAGGCTAAGAGCCGATCGCCCATCTCGATTCCCGATCGCATAATTTGTTGATCGCTACTCTCATTTTCCAAAATCACACCATTGTAAACTGCTGCCAGAGCAGCAATGCCAATCCTGACATTAATGCCCGCCATAGTGGTTAAATCAGGTGAAAGCATAGATATTGGATCATCTGAGCCGATCGCCCCGATATCCCCTGGCTCCATATGATCCGCTGAGTCCATAAATTGTGCCAATCGCACCCTGACTAGTTGCGGGTGATCGGCAGTGCTGAGCAAACAATATAAGCCAAAGCAAAGACTATTTGCGCCCAATTGCGATCGCGCCACCAAAGCACTTTGGCCTTGATTAACCAATTTTTGCACTAGTTGCAACTTTTGCCAGAGCTGACGAAATAGTTGATCGAGTCGATCGATCGCTGTTATTCCTAACTGATCAGTTTGCAAGCTAGCACCTTGTGCGGCCAGGCAATCAACATACTTGCCCAGGTAATCACAACAATTACTAATAAAATCACGGGGACTAAACCGATCGCGGCAACAGAGGGCGATCGCCAAACCCAACACCAAGGTTTCTAGCTCAGCCATGCTCTTATATATGGGCAGATATATGGGCAGAGGTTTTTGATCAGCAAAATCATGCTCACTTGCCGCAGCTAGGTCGATCGGTAAGGTTGCCAAATTCTCATGGTGATATAGGGCGATCGCAATCACCACCCAGGTATTAATTAACTCCTGCTCTGCTGGGGTAGCTCCGATCGCGGCCAGATTCTTGCTGACCTGCGCCAAGTTACTGCCATTGGCGATCGCGGGGATTTGGGCGGCCAGGTGATGCATATTTTTAGTTGCAAATTCAGGGGAGGCGATCGCGGTCATTTCCGCCAGAACTACCACCATTGCCGATCGGAATCTGAGTTTTAAAGAATGATGCTGCATTGTAGATCGTAGTTGCTAATGGCAATATAGCAGTTTAGTTAATGACGAATTTAGGTTAACGCTGCCAGAGCAACAAAAATGCGATCCTTGCCGCCAAGGCAATCAGGGCAAAATAAAAGAAAATCCAGAACCAAACCCAGATAAAAAAGCCCACCAAGCCATAGAAATCTGGTACTCGGCTTTGATTCCAGGGTAGTCGGAGCCGATCGATCTCAGCTTTTTCATAGCCATCGATGCGATGCCTGGGCATGGTTTTGTAGTGCAACCTGGCAAATGGAGCCAGGATCTTGAACTGGTTATAGCGCTGATGATTTTTACCTGACCAACGCCGCCGCAAATTAGTGGCTTTGCCCACATAAAAAACCAACCAGAACGCAGTAATGTAATAAATTCCTGGCGATCGGGGCAGTTGGTTGAGTTTATGAATCGGCAAAGATGGTAAGAAAAAGATGCGTAGATCCACTGGGCTCTGGTTAGCAAGGGGGCGATCGGTTAGTTAAATAGCTTAATCCAAATTTGAGCAATTGCTTAATGCTTTTTTTGATCGGGGTATTGATCAGGGTATTGTATCAGCCTGATCACGACTGTTTTAGTCTCACGGTATCCTGACCAAAAAGAAAAAGGTATGGAAAATCTGCAATCGCACCCCCCCGATCGATCGCAGTTTGGAGCATTGCTAATTCGCCTAATCATTCCACCTAGGTGTAGCGCCAAAAAGCGTTATGCAGAATAGAACCATGTCTTGATTAGCTTGCCTAGCGAGATTAGGACTGTGTTAGATTGATAGCCAAACATTATTAATCTTAATAGCCAGACATTTAAGATTTAGATTGCCGTGAAACCTGCCCTGATCGAAAAAGTCAAATGGAAGCTAAGTAGCCTGGGGCAAGTTGCCTTTCCAGGAGTAGTGGTGATTGGGTTAATTATTCTGGTGCGGCTCAGTGGTGCGATGCAACCGCTAGAATTATTTCTGTTCGATCGCTTCATGCGGTTGCGGCCAGCCGAACCCATCGACGATCGGGTGGTGGTAATTGGGATTGACGAAACAGATATTCGCAATGTGGGCTATCCGGTGCCCGATGCCGAATTAACCCGATTGATCACTAGATTAGAATCCTATCAACCCAGGGCGATCGGTCTGGATATCTTTCGTGATTTGCAGGTTGAACCCGGTGGTGATTTGTTAGCAGCCCTGTTTCGAGATCAAGAAAGTCTAATTGGTGTAGAAAGGGCAATCTTACCCGGTGAAATTGTCAACCCACCCCCCAGTCTGCCACAAGATCGCATTGGCTTTGTGGATGTAATTCAGGATTTTGATGGCCATGTCCGGCGGGTGCTGGTGGCCGGATTTCCCAGATATGATACCGAGCAATATCACTTTGCCCTGGGTGTGAAAATGGCGGAATGGTATTTATGGGAAGAGGGGATCGAAGTTAGCAATGGTATCCGCGATCCTGGTTCGATTATGTTTAAGGATACGGAGTTTAGTAGTTTTCAAACCCATGATGGCGGTTATGTGGGGGCTGATGCGGGCGCTAATCAAGTCTTGATGAATTGGCGCAGCGGTACAGGTTTCAAGGTGTTTTCAATGGCTGATGTGGTCAATGGTAACGTTGATGCTCAGTTAATTGAAGGCAAAATTGTAGTAATTGGCATGACCGCCGCCAGTGTTGAAGACGTGGTCACAGTGCCAGCGATCTCCGATGAGTTCATCGATGGGGTGATGATTCATGCCCATACGGCTAGTTATGTAATCAGTGCTGTACTCAATGGTCGTCCGCAGTTACGGGTATTGCCAGAACTGTGGGAATATCTTTTGATTGTGGCGATCGGTGGCTTGGGGATTGCGATCGCGGTGGTCTGGCGTTCTCCATTGCTTACCTTCCTAACCCTTGGCATTGCCGCGATGGGAATTGTGGCGATCAGCTATGGCTTGTTGATTTTGGGGTTGTGGCTGCCGGTTGCGCCGATCGTAATGGCCTGGGTGGTGGCTGGGTTTGTCAGTCGCTATGTGCAGGAATTACAATCGTTGATCGCCAAGAGTCAACAGCTTTTGGAGCAGCGGGAACGCACGATCGATGAAGCTTTCTCTGCATTGCACAATGGCCCTTTGCAAACCCTGGCGATGATTCAGAGTAAGCTCACTGCCTCGGAACTAGAGCCCGATGACATTGCCGAAAAACTCAATAATCTCGATCGGGAACTGCGCCAGGTCTATGAATCAATCCGCCCCGACACGATCGCTAAGCAAGCCTCTGCCCCACTGCATGAGCTGCTTTATCAGATTTACCACAAAACCATGCAGCGAGATTTTGCTGGTTTTAACCAACTCAAGCTCCGCATTCCCGACATTCACCCAATGGATGACTTTTATTTGGATGCGGAGGACAAACACGAAATTTGTGATTTCCTGGAAGAGGCACTTTGTAATGTGGGCAAACATGCGGTGGGAGCGACTCGGCTGCGAGTCACCTGTAAGCAAGACCAGGGAATTTGTCTGATTCGGGTGACTGATAATGGGCCAGGGCTCAAGTCTAATCATCCTGGTAATGTAGTTAAAGAGCAGGGCGGCAGTAAGCAGGCGCGACGCTTGGCTAAAAAATTGGGCGGTACCTTTAAGCGATCGGCCAATTCACCTCAGGGTACTATTTGTGAATTGGAATGGCGGCTAGCGGTTAGCGCTAAAAATTGATGATTTGATTTTGCAAAAGATATTTAAAGGGTTAGGTATCAACGTCTATCAGCGTCTATAAAAGTCTATCAACCTCTATCAATGTCTATTAACGGTGCATTGACGGGGTATTAATTTCATTCGATCGGCACTAACCATAGATCAAAATATCAAATTTGCCCCTACTGTGGATTTTAGTAGTCAACCATAGAAATTATATTGGGTGTTAATCCGACCAAGCAGATATTTCAACAGAATTGCAACCGCTAGTATTTAAATTGGTCAATTACTAATTTAATGATCTATTTGCCCACACAATCGCTCCATCAACGATCGCCACCAATGAATACCCCATCCCATTTTTTAATCAACGCCACGATCGGCAAAAAATTCCTGCCCACCGCTAATCTCAATGCCATCTTGTGGGGCTCGATCGCTCCCGATATTGCCCTATATATTCTCTCGATCGGTGGCTATGTCTACTATCACCTGATTCAAGGTTGGGAAATTGGGGTCACCTTTAATTACATGTTCGATCAGCTATTTTTCCAGCATCCCTTTTGGATTATCAGCCATAATTTGCTGCATTCACCTTTGTTGTTGACCCTTGGCCTGGTCTATTTTTGGCGCGATCGTCACCGTGTCAACACGCGCCGGGGCTGGTGCTTTTGGTTCTTCAGCAGTTGTATGATCCACACCATTTTGGATATTTTTACCCATGTTGATGATGGGCCACTGTTACTATTTCCGATCGATTGGCAACTACGGTTTCAAAGTGCAATTAGTTACTGGGATCATCGCTACTTTGGTAGGCAATTTGCGATCGCCGAGCTGATTTTGGATCTATTTTTGATCGCTATTTTGGTCTATCCCTGGTTAATGCGCAAAGTCCAACGTTTGCAGCGGAAACTAGCAGCTCAGCCTGTCTCTACTAAAAATAATAGAAAGTAAAAGAGATCTAATAGAGATTAAATATAACAGACAACCAGAGAGTCACAATCTTAGGAGTAGTTGGAGCGGTCAGAAATCCATTGATCGCCCCTTGTCTGTGGGGACTATTTGAGATTTTTTCGATCGTCTTTGATCTAGCGCTATACCAAAAGGGGTGTTATGCAAATAGCAAATATCAGGATGGCTATGCTGATCTACAGGTATCCTTTCAAAGCAGGCTCACCGGGTTGAATTGAGCGATCGAAAATAAGACAAGTAATCATAAATGTCAGGAGATTTAAGTATCTGTTTCTAGGCACACCATCGAATAGCGACTATAATCAATCTTTGTTGCGTTGCTGGGGCAGGGGATATGTCTAAATTTGTATTTGTAACTGGAGGCGTGGTTTCCAGTATTGGTAAAGGGATTGTGGCGGCCAGCCTAGGGCGATTGCTCAAGTCACGGGGCTATAGCGTCTCGATCCTCAAGCTTGATCCCTATATCAATGTTGACCCAGGCACGATGAGCCCGTTTCAGCATGGCGAAGTATTTGTGACCGAAGACGGAGCCGAAACCGATCTCGATCTGGGGCATTATGAGCGCTTCACCGACACCTCCATGTCCAAGTTGAATAATGTAACGACTGGTGCAATTTATCAGTCCGTAATCAACAAAGAGCGGCGTGGTGATTATGAAGGTGGCACAGTGCAGGTGATTCCGCATATCACCAATGAGATCAAAGAACGGATCATGCGCGTTGCCAAGGATACCAACCCTGAAGTTGTGATTACCGAGATTGGTGGCACCGTTGGTGATATTGAATCATTACCGTTTATGGAAGCGATCCGCCAGTTCCGCAAGGATGTTGGTCGGAATCATGTTTTGTATATGCATGTGACCTTGATCCCCTGGATCGCTTCAGCCGGGGAGATGAAAACTAAGCCCACTCAGCACTCGGTTAAATCCTTACAATCGATCGGGATTCAGCCGGACATATTAGTCTGTCGCAGCGATCGGCCAATTCCGCTGGGCATCAAGGAAAAACTAGCCGCCTTTTGTAATGTTGCCACTGAATGTGTGATTACTGGCCAGGATGCTAAAACGATCTATGAAGTACCGCTAATCATGGAACGAGAGGGACTTGCCGAGCAAGTTTTAAATTCGCTCAATCTGGAGCAGCGGCCATTGGATTTACGCAATTGGCAAACCCTGGTGGAGCGACTCTATCGCCCCAAGCATGAGCTTAACATTGCGATCGTGGGTAAATATGTGCGATTGACCGATGCCTATTTATCCGTGATTGAAGCCCTGCGCCATGCTGGAGTTTCGCTTTCTGCCTCTGTCAACATTAGCTGGATTAATTCCGAGGACATTGAAACCTTTGGTGCCGAAAAGTTTTTAAAAGACCTCGACGGCGTGGTTGTGCCCGGTGGATTTGGGATCAGAGGGGTAGACGGCAAGATCGCTGCGGTTCGCTATGCCCGTGAACATAAGATCCCTTTCCTGGGGCTATGCTTGGGCATGCAGTGCGCTGTGATCGAGTGGGGGCGGCATGTGGTGAACCTAGAAGCTGCCAACAGTGCCGAGTTTGATCCGCATACGCCTAACCCGGTGATTAACCTGCTGCCGGAGCAACATGACGTGGTGAATCTTGGTGGCACAATGCGATTGGGGTTATATGCCTGTCGAGTGGTGCCAAATACTCTGGCCAGCAATCTTTATGGCAATGAGTCGGTTATATATGAGCGGCATCGCCATCGCTATGAATTTAATAATGCCTACCGCACCCTATTCCTAGATTCCGGCTATGTAATCAGTGGCACTTCTCCCGATGGCAGACTGGTCGAAATGATTGAATATGCCCATCACCCCTATTTCATCGCTACCCAGTTTCATCCGGAGTTTCAATCGCGCCCCAGCCAACCACATCCCCTGTTTAAAGGCTTAATTCAGGCCGCATTGCATCATGCCGGTGTTGATGTACCTGAATCTGTAGCACCATTGCCTGCAGTAGAGTTGGAGCGCGATCGCCCTAATGGTACTAGTGCTGTAAACGTTAAGACAGCCCCACTTGAAATGGAAATTGAGACAGAACCAAAGCAACTTCAGAACAGCTAATGTATTTATATATTTACCTACTGATGATCAGATGATCATAAGACATTAATCTAAGCAGGAATTATGCTATGACCTGTTTCGATGGCAAGCATCGAAGTCCCAAGTTGCCTAAGCAAACCAAGACCAAAAACAAGCTGGCCAACCGGATTGTGCGCGTGGGCATGTTGCGATCGCCCTGGAGTGATGTCTATCATCAACTGCTGGTGATGCCCTGGCCACTATTTCTGCTTGGTGTATTTGTGAGCTTCCTGGCGATCAACTCTTTCTTTGCCTTGCTCTATTTACTGGGCGGTGATGGAATCTCTAATGCGGAGCCTGGCTCGTTCTTTGATGCCTTTTTCTTCAGTGTGCAAACCATCTCCACGATCGGCTATGGTGCCATGTCACCCCAAACCATGTATGCCGATGTCCTGGTGGCGATCGAATCGGTTACTGGCCTATCACTGGTAGCGATGTCAACCGGATTGATGTTTGCCAGGTTCGCTCGACCTAGTGCCAGAGTTACCTTCAGCCATGTAGCCGTGATCACCCCCCACAATGGCACACCGACGCTAATGTTTAGAGCCGCCAACCACCGCTACAATCAGATTCTCGAAGCAAAGTTGTGGGTAGTTTTGCTGCGCACCGAAGTTACCCTGGAAGGTGAAACGATCCGCAGATTCTATGACTTGCAGTTAGTACGGCGCGAATCCCCCATGTTTGCGCTTACCTGGACAGCCATGCATCCAATTACCGAATCTAGCCCTTTCTATGGCAAAGACTTGCAAGCGTTGGAAGCCCAAGAAACCGAAATATTAGTAATCCTAACTGGCCTGGATGAAACCTTTGGCCAAACCATCCATGCTCGCCATTCCTATGGGCTCAAGCAAATTTTCTGGAACCATCGCCTGGTCGATATTGTTTCCAGATTGCCCGATGGTCGCCGTAAGGTTGACTATCGCTATTTTCATCAAGTTGAACCAATTTGAGCAGTGACTAGTTGAGACTCATCTCAAAGCCACTTGTAACGAATCAATTTAATTGATCGCCAAGTAATTAGCTGGGCAAGACGGAGCAGCACCAGTACTATAGTTCATGGTTTCGGTGCCCTGTGGAGCACCAGCAATAGAGGCAATTTGATCGGCTTCACAAAGTGTGGACAAGGCGGTAGCTTCAAGGATCGCCGAAGAATTAGAGATGCTTACCCCACCAAGGTGCGCTTTAAGCGGTCGCGTGGGAAGGGGTCTGGCGCGATTGGTGATCCCCGTAACACCAATGCAATTAGTACCCGGTGCGATCTCGTAATTGAAGTTAGGGGTATTAGCAGGAATGCCCAGTCCAAGAAAACCAATATCAGCATTACAAGCAAATTGTTGCTTCTCGATAAAGTAGGTCTGTTGAGCCCGATTCATTGCACTGACGTATGTCTTTGCTTCAGAATGCCTGGCTTTACTGGCTTGGTTTAAGAATGTTGGCAGTGAAATGGCTGCCAGGATACCGATAATTACAATCACAACCAACAACTCGATCAGAGTAAAGCCATGACTTTCTGACCACGAATTATTTTGCCTGTTCAATAGATATTCAACTAGCTTGTACTTTAACTCAAACTTCATCTTTCCCCCAGTTCCAGATGACATTAATAGTTTTCAATCACTTTGCCAGTCTTAAGTACGTGAAGCGATCGAATTATGATGCATCTTTTGCCATAACAGTCAGGGAAAACTGGTTGATTAAGGATAGCTCTGTTTCCAAGATTTCTCTTTAAAAACAAAGTGGGCAGAGCAATATCTACCCACTTCATAAGCCACAAAGACCAGATTCTGGCCAGCTTTAATAGTGGCAATTAGTATTAAGCCAGGATCAAACTAGTTGATAGCTTGATAGTTAGCAGGACATTGAGGTGCTTGAGTAGCAGCAGCAACAACAGGAAATGTTTGGGTACCAACTAGAGCAGGGTTATTAACAGGAGCAGTATCAGCTTCACAGAGAGTAGCTAGAGTTGTTGCATCGCTGCTAGCAGGTGGAGTAGCAATGTTTACACCACCAATGTATGCCTTTACAGTTGCAGTGGTAACACCGACGGCACCATTAACTGCAGGTTGGGCTTGATTAGTTACAACTACTGCACCAATGCAAGCTGCACTTGCTACAGGGTTGATAAAATAACCGTAATTATCAGTACCAGAGGGGATACCTAAACCAAGGGAACCAAAGTCATCATTACATGCAAACTGCTGCTTTTCGAGGAAGTAGGCTTGCTGAGCGCGGTTCATGGAACCAACGTAGGTCTTGGCTTCAGATTGACGTGCTTTGTTGGCCTGGTTGAGGAAGGAAGGCAAAGCGATCGCAGCGAGAATACCGATGATGATGATGACAACTAGAAGCTCAATTAGGGTAAAACCTTTTTCGGCGTTCTTTCTGTTGAGGAGATGATTTAGTAGTTTTGCTTTGAATTCGGATTTCATGATTTCGTCCCGTGTATTTTTTAGAGTAGAGTATGTTTTCAGTCGCGTTTACAACTTACCCTCATTTCTCACGGTTGATATCATCACCTACAAAAAAAAATTTTTGAATTAGTGATTCTTATCCTCAAAAGCTTATGTCAAGCACTTTTTAGCGATCGAAATTTATTTGCATTTTTTAGCCGATCGCTGAGTAAGGGTAGTGCAAAGTCACAAAATCGAGGTTTTAGGTGTGTGTAGCGTGTAGCGAGTCGTTCATTTTGAGATCGCAAAATTAATAGGTTTGAGATCGCATTTCAAATGACTGAATCTCTAAAATATTTGTGATTGCAGCAAATTTTCGTGTTTCAATGTAGCGCGACATTCATTTTGAGATCTCACTTTTGGCTAGGAAGCTCTTGACATAGCTTGCTGGAAAGTCAAAATATGGTCGTGCAAATTGACGATCTGGGCATCAATCATCTCTCCGCCAAAAAACATAAAGCTAAGGATCGAATCTAAATAGCCGGTTGGTGTCCCCGCATTGTTAAAAGCAAAGGCATAAAATTCGATGTTTGGCGGGTTGGTGACCGCGATCGTGCTGGCATCACTTTGTGAGCCATTGCTATAAGTTTTCAAGAGACTACCTACTGAGTGAAAACTCACCAGGTCAAAAAAACCAGAAGTATTTAAACTGACACCATGGTCGATTCGGTTAGTGTCAGTTGCACCAAAAAAACCTGTAGCAGCACCAGCGCCAACTGCACGGGGGAAAAGCATCCGCCAGTCATGGCTGCTATCCTGTAACGCCCCATACAACCGCATATCTAATGTAGGTAGTCATGCAGAAGTAAGGATAATGGGATAGAAGATACAAAAATTCTCTCTCATGGATACATCTAAGCTAACTTGTCCAAGATGCAATTCACTCAAAATTGTCAAAAATGGCAAAATTCACAACGGTAAACAAAACTTCAAATGTAAACAATGCAATAGACAATTTGTAGCCAATTCTAAGAAGAAATATATCGCTAATGAGACTAAAGCTCAAATCGACAAACTTCTGCTAGAGAGGGTTTCACTCGCAGGTATTGCCAGAGTTGTAGGTGTATCACCAAGATGGCTACAGCAATATGTTAATCACAAATATGCTCAAGTGCCCCAACAAGTGCAGGTACAGGCTAAAAAAAAGGGCACTTAACCATTCAAATGGATGAGCTGTGGTCTTTTGTAGGCAAGAAACGAGTCAAGGTTTGGGTTTGGTTAGCTATAGATGTTAATACTAAGGAGATCGTAGGAGTGCATATCGGGTCTAGAGATGAGGTTGGTGCTCAAGGATTATGGCAGTCTTTACCACCCGTTTATCGACAATGTGCGGTTTGTTACACTGATTTCTGGCGTGCCTATGCTCAGGTAGTTCCGAGTATGCGTCATCAACCAGTGGACAAAGGTTCAGGCTTGACAAACAAAATTGAGCGATTTAATTGCACTCTTAGGCAAAGAGCTTCAAGACTGGTTCGCAAAACTCTTTCTTTCTCGAAAAAGTTAGCTAACCATGTTGGCGCTATCTGGTTATTTGTGCATCATTACAACTCATCCTTACTTGTATAGCACTACCCATTAATTAAATTAACTTTGCTACCTTTAATTAGGATTAATTGTTAAACACCAGGTCATATCAATTTGACAGTTCTAATCATTGAGCAGCCAGCCACAATTGAACAAATTGAGCAGATGGCAGAGATTTACTATGGACTCAGGATCAAATTAGCTGTCGATATCGATAGGCAGTTCCTTGCTGGTGGTGGTGAGCTACATTTTGATTGTGAGCAAGCTTTATTGAATTATGGTTGCCTTCAAAAAAATATCTGGGGAGCAGATTGGTATCCTACAACTAGAGAAGTTGAGTTTGAATCAATTATTAATCTCAGAGCCAGCCAGGGAAATAACTCAACTGTTTTGCAAGATTCTGATATCAGGGAGCAGGTCGAAGCCATAACTCGAAAATTACTGGAGATCGCCTAATGACAGTCACTCATAAGTTAGAAAGCTATAAAACCCTTACCTGGCAGCAGCAATTAGGTAATCTGGCATCGACTTTAAAGACGATCGCCTCAAAGACAACTAATCAACAATATGACCAGCTCACCATACAACTGCTGCGTGAAGGAGCAGTGATGATCGAGCATTGTATTTCTAATGTCCCCACTGAGTTTCATCTGGAATTAGCAGCAATGCAGAGAGAGTTGCTGACTTGGCGCAGCACTTTCCCGATTGAGCAAGCCAGACATATCCTGGCATTACATACCTGCAATCAATCCGATCGATTGTTGCAAATGGCTGGCTATCTAATTATTGAAAATAGCTATGCCTGAATAAATTATCAGCAGCTTTTTTACCTACGCCAAATCAAAGGGATGGAAACATCCTTTATCATCCTCTACGCACAAACCCGATCGCTGGCTTCCAAGGTTTTGCAGTCAAAGTCTTTTTATGAGTAGCCACCTGGTCATAATCAACTCTATGCCCTTGCCGCAATTGCTCTGGCACTTTTTGACAGACTATATCCAAGGCTCTTGCGATCGGTACACCATCAAGTTATCAAGTTACTTGATGGGCTAACTCATCATCCGTCAAATTATTTGCGCACATAGTGGTCAAACTTATCATTGAGATCATTCTGGCGATCGAGCACCTTTTCTAAAGTGGCCTCCAGTTTTTCCATCTCTCTTACCCAGTCAACCTTATGCACATATTTCTCGGCAGCATCAGCCCTGGTCTCAAGTAAACTTTTCTCGATATTCTGGATATCCTGTTCAAATGCATCAAGTCTTGCTGTCTGTTTCTTATCCTGCTGATCAAGTGAGTTGATATATCTGAGTAACAGCCAGCTAAATATGCCAATGAATATGGGTAGCAAAAATAACACGCCGTTAAATACCAGAGAATCGATCGGCAATTCGATCGAAGCTTTCGGGCTTTCAGCAATAGTGGCCTGGGTCTTCATTTTTTACACAATCACTCATTGCTGATCATTTTAGGAGTGCTCGCATAGAAATATCACCCCCAACGATCGCGCAAAATGCATTTGATTTGAGATCTCAGGTTGAGTGGCTGTTCAAATTGCCGATCTCAAAATCAATAATCTTTTCCCAGCACAGATCTTAAAATAAATGAACCCAACGATTAAACGCCTAGTTTAATCATTGCGCCTGAATACCTTTACCTGAGATGAAAATAGCAATATCAAGCAAAAACGACCCGCCGGAACCCAGATCTCAATTCCAGTAACTCCCCACAGCGATTGTAGCGAGTAGTTCATTATGCTATCTCCACAGCAATCATCGTTGCTTCGGTCAAAATTTAGGCAATACTTGGGTTTGGACTTGAGTGAATTTTAATTCGGGGCTATCTATGCGCTATCCATTCCTGGTGTTAGCCTCAGCGTTAGATGTGTGATATTGCTTTTGCCCTAGTTTGGGTTGAAATATGCTGTAGTTGGAATACTTTAATAAATTCAACAATTAGCCCAGATGATTAGCAGGCCAGCCATGTTCAGCACAGAACTAGACAGTGAATTAGGCAATAAGTACGGTTACTTTAGCCAGGACGGGCGTGAATTTATCATCACCGACCCACGCACGCCGCGCCCCTGGTTTAACTACATCTGGAATGGGCGTTATGCTGGCTTAATTTCCCATACTGGTGGTGGGTTTAGCTTCCTGGATAGCCCCCGTGACAATCGCCTCACCCGGATGCGCTATAACTGCTTGCCGTGGGATCGCCCTGGTCGATATGTATTAGTGAAGGATGTAGCTTCGGGTGAATATTGGTCACTGAGTTGGGCACCAACGATCGATCGCCCCTATGATTTATATGAGTGTCATCATGGCCAGGGCTACACCAGAATCATCACTGAGATTAACCAGATTCGGGGCGAGATTACTTATTTTGTGCCCACTGACAATGATGCGGAAGTATGGCGGGTGAGGCTCACTAATTTGAGCGATCGGCCGCGTCAATTAGAAATCTATTCATTCACTGAGTTGCTGATGGGCAATGCCCTGAATGACTTAATCAATCAGCCCAATGATAAACATTTCACTGATATTCATTTTGACCAGACCAAACAAGCATTGATCGCCACCCGTCGCTATTGGGTGCTGAATAAAAAGGTGTCGGTGGCGCAGCCTAATATTGATTGGCAATATCGGCTATATTTTACGCAAACCCTGCCAGTCAAGGGGTTTGATGGCAGCCTCGATACATTTATTGGGCGGTGGCGATCGGAGGCCAATCCTGAATCGGTGGAAACTGGCGTAATGCACAATACCGAAATTACGGCCGGTGATCCGATCGTGGCTTTGCAGTCTGAGTTGGAGCTTGCAGCAGGAAATACAAAAGATTTTGCAGTAATACTTGGAGTTACGCCGAAATCTGAACCGATCGAGCCTTTAAATGATCTAGGGTTGATCGATCAAAAATTCACTCAGCTAACCGATCGCTGGGATCAATATTTAAGTCAGGTACAAATAGATACACCAGATCCCAAATTCAATCTGATGCTGAATGTGTGGAATCAATACCAGGCAGCGGTTACATTCGATATGGCCAGGAATGCGGGCTATTATCATGGCGGTTTGCTGTTTGGCACGGGGATGCGCGATCAATTCCAGGATATTTTGGGCGTGGTGATGGTGGAGCCGCAGCGGGTGCGATCGCGTTTGCTCAATGCGTTGCAATATCAATTTGCCGATGGCTCAACTTTGCATAATTTCTTCAAGCTAACTGGCACGGGCGAAAAAACCAACCATTCCGATACGCCGCTGTGGGTTCCATTTGGGATTGTGGAATATCTCAAGGAAACGGGAGATTTTTCGATTCTGGCGGAAACAGTGCCCTATCACGATGCTGGTGCTGGCACAGTATATGAGCATTTGATCATGGCGCTGGATTATGTGGCTAGCCAACTGAGCGATCGCGGTATGCCCAAAATCATGAATGGCGATTGGAACGATACGCTGGATCACATTGGCACTCAGGGCAAGGGCGAAACAATCTGGGGGGCATTTTTCTGGGGCTATATTCTCAAAATTAGTCTAGAGCTGATTGAGGCACAGGGCGATCGGGAAAACCTCAACCGTTTCCAAACAATTTATCAAAAACTTGGCCAGACGGTAAACGAACTATGCTGGGATGGCGATTGGTATGTGCGAGCATTTCGGGATAATGGCGCGGTAATTGGCAGCGATGATCACCAGCAGGGCAAAATTTTCTTAAATGCCCAGTCCTGGGCGGTGATTTCTGGTCTGGCTCCCAAAGAAAGAGCCGATCGCGCTTTGGCAGCCTGTCACAAGTATTTAGCTAAGCCCAATGGAATGCAAATTGTCTATCCTGCCTACCGTCAGATCGATGACAGCATTGGCTTGATTAGTCGCTGCGTACCTGGGAAAAAAGAAAATGGCGCGATCTTTAACCATGCTTCGTCCTGGTTTGTGCTGGCGGCACTGCTGAATGACCAGGTGGAGCTGGGTTGGGAGATCTATCAACGGATGATGCCATTGAATTCGGCTCAAAATATCGATCGCTATGAAGTCGAACCCTATGTTTATGCGGAATATTTAACCAGTCCAGAACATCCCACCGATGGGCAGGCCAGTCATTCCTGGCTGACGGGTACGGCGGTATGGATGTTGCGGGTGGGGATTGGCCATATCATTGGTTTCCGAACCGGATTAGATGGCATTTACATTGATCCGCATGTTCCCGCTGATTGGCCTGGTTTTAGGGCGCGGCGATCGTTTCGGGGCAAGGTTTTAGATCTAACCGTGCATAATCCAAAGCATAAAAACTCCGGTGTCAAAACCATGCTCATCAATGGTCAGCTTATTGAGGGGAATTTTATCGATCCTGGCGACTATGCGGAATCACAATTGGCGATCGAGGTGGAGCTAGGATGAATTATTAGCAAATGTTAACGATTCGCAACAGTTTTTAGTAAAAATCAAGCCAAGTTCTAAGAAAGCTTCATGTTGAAGAAGTCCAACCCCGAATTAGTTTAAGCTGCCTATTAAGTTAACCTGTCAGGACTATGACCGCTAATACCTCTTCAACCTTTACTAAAATAAGCCTCAATCAAACTGCCACCAATCAACTGATTGAATCAGTCCAGGAAATTGAGAATTCGTCAGACTCTGTGTTCAAGAAATCGCTGCAGCTTGCCACCAAACTAGGTGCTAACTACCAAGTCGCTGGTACAACCCAGCTAGGGTTCTGGTGCCCTGAGCTATTGGCACAGAGGATTTTACCCACTTCTGTTTACTTGGAGGTGTTAACGCCGATCGCAGCGATTGATTTTCGCACCAAATCGCAGACGATTAAATTCCAAGTTCAACAGGTGCGCCTCAAGCAACGGGGAGAATACCTTTGGGGCGTAGTCGAAGGAATGCAGGCTGGCGATCGCAACCGGGCAGGAGCACTCTATTGGGTGCGCTACATTGACAACCAGGACAACGTCAAAATTATTCGGGATGTGATGGCTCATTCGCTACCCTTTGGCATCTTTGCCCCAGCAGAGCTATACGACATGGAGTCGATTCAACGGGAGCGCCAGGATCTAGATTATTTTCGCCAGACTTCGATCGCCGAGGACTCAAACCATGTGCGGCGATTGCCCCCTCCCGTAAATATTCTCCAAATCCATACGGGCACAGCAACAGTAGCAGGAACGATCGAAGGATTGACCAAGCTCTATGGCCATATTTCTACTAAGCTGGCTGATAATTTGCCCCTCACTGCCAATGAACAAAACTTTGTCGGCTATGATGCGGTGCAGCTATTACCAGTCGAGCCCACGATCGAGTATCACGTTAAAGAGCGGCCATTGGGGGAGTTCTTTGCGATCGCCTCTGAGTCAATTCAGGATGGGCAGCAGATTGTAGAAATTAACCTGACTAAGCCCACCACCCAGAACTGGGGCTATGACATCCCTGGCCTGGGCGCAGCAGCAACCAACGTGACGGTGCTGGGCAGTGGTCGCCCCCACGAAATGGTAGATTTTATCGCCACCATGCATAATTTCTCCGCAGGGCCGATTCAAGTCATCTATGACATTGTCTATGGCCACACCGATAACCAGGGGCTGGAGGTGTTGAATAATCACTTCCTCAAGGGGCCCAATATGTATGGTCAGGATCTCAACCACCAGATGCCAGTGGTGCGGGCGATCCTGCTGGAAACCCAGCGGCGCAAGATTAATACCGGTGTCGATGGGATTAGAATCGATGGCGCTCAGGATCTATTGTTCTTTGATCCGATCACCTCAACCGTAAAGCACGACGATGCCTATTTGATCGCCATGAGTGATGTGGTGCAGGAAGTGGGTGGCTATAAGCGCTTGATGGTGACGATCTACGAAGATGGTCGCCCCTGGCCGCAACAGGGCTGGGAATATACGTCCACCTATCGAGATATGGTCGAAACCAAACCCGGTTCGTTCCAATGGGGGCCGTTAATTTTTGCCCACAACACACCGGTGATGTATGGGTTTTGGGACACCAAGTGGCAGCGGATCAAGCAAGTGCTCGATCGCGGTGACTATTGGATTACGGGCTGCGGCAATCACGATACGGTGCGGCGTGGCAATCAGGTTGATACGGAGAAAGTCCAAATCAACTGGAACTTAGGCAAAACCCTGCCAGAAGTGCTGCATCGCGGCTATGACAATCCAGCAGTGAGCCTGTGGGTATATGGATTCAGTCCTGGTTTACCAATGGATTTTATCAATGCCCTGGCCCATGCCCCCTGGATGTTCTTCCGCAACACCGATGCGCTCTACGGCGTGAAGGTAGTTTCCGAAGAAGTAGGTTTTCTAGATTGGCAGGTCGAGCCAGAAGTATATGAACGGGAAGGGTTATTCCCGCAGATGAAAGCGCTGGGATTTGATACCCTGGCCAAGCTGAAGCAATTTGGCAAAACCCTGCAAGACAGCATGGAGGCGGTTGATTATGAATTAGATGCGGTGCTGATTGCCTGTCAATGTGCTTTGGATCAGCCGGGCGATAGCACAGCTAGAACACCGTTTTTGCAGGGATTAGATGTGGGCAGTCTGAAGAAATTTGCGCGTTTGTTTATGGAAGATTGTTACACAGTGTGTAATGTGGCCTTGCATGAAGACAAGGTTAATCCGGCTCAGGCCAAGTTTAATTATGAATTGCGCCAATTCCGGCGTAGTAATACCTGGCTGCGCAAAAATATGAGCATGGGTAACGATCGCTTCGATCGGATTACTGGCAAGGATCGGATCATTTACTTTGGCATTCGTAGTAATCCTGATAACCCCAATGAAAAAGTGATGATGGTGTCACATATGGGCGGAGAAACAACCACGATCACCCTGGGCGATTGGCTGCAACTGGATATGACCAAGTGGCAGATTGCGGTAGCTTCGCCAGGACTAAATGATGGCGATCGATTGGCTAATTTGCGGCGGTTTGAGCTAAAAGATACCGAAGCATTGCTACTTAGATATGTTGGCGATTAGAAGCAGTCAGTGGGGCGATCGATTGCTCTACATGCGTTGAACTAATCAACTGAACGGTGATCATGGTGATCATTAAGTAGCTATTAATGATTGGGGATATGGAATATCGGTAGTGCTATACAAGTAAGGATGAGTTGTAATGATGCACAAATAACCAGATAGCGCCAACATGGTTAGCTAACTTTTTCGAGAAAGAAAGAGATTTGCGAACCAGTCTTGAAGCTCTTTGCCTAAGAGTGCAATTAAATCGCTCAATTTTGTTTGTCAAGCCTGAACCTTTGTCCACTGGTTGATGACGCATACTCGGAACTACCTGAGCATAGGCACGCCAGAAATCAGTGTAACAAACCGCACATTGTCGATAAACGGGTGGTAAAGACTGCCATAATCCTTGAGCACCAACCTCATCTCTAGACCCGATATGCACTCCTACGATCTCCTTAGTATTAACATCTATAGCTAACCAAACCCAAACCTTGACTCGTTTCTTGCCTACAAAAGACCACAGCTCATCCATTTGAATGGTTAAGTGCCCTTTTTTTTAGCCTGTACCTGCACTTGTTGGGGCACTTGAGCATATTTGTGATTAACATATTGCTGTAGCCATCTTGGTGATACACCTACAACTCTGGCAATACCTGCGAGTGAAACCCTCTCTAGCAGAAGTTTGTCGATTTGAGCTTTAGTCTCATTAGCGATATATTTCTTCTTAGAATTGGCTACAAATTGTCTATTGCATTGTTTACATTTGAAGTTTTGTTTACCGTTGTGAATTTTGCCATTTTTGACAATTTTGAGTGAATTGCATCTTGGACAAGTTAGCTTAGATGTATCCATGAGAGAGAATTTTTGTATCTTCTATCCCATTATCCTTACTTCTGCATGACTACCGGAATATCAAATAGTTAGTCCTGAGCGCAGTTATTCTTTGGCGCAGTTGACCATGATGAAAAGTTATTACAAAGTTATCACTAAGTCCGGCGAACTATCTCTGCAATTAAATTAACTGATCAACAAGTGTTAAGACCATGTTGCATTTTTAGGGTTTTAGGCTCAGTTATGGCAATTTAGATTTAGCTCTAACTGGGCTTGCCCTTAGACTCTCTTCAGTTCTACCCCAAATTGCTATCAATCATTTTTAATCTCGCTTAGTCTGAGTTTCTTGAATTTCTAAATTAATAATCTAAATTAATAAAACCACTATTTACCACTATGTCTGAACCCACGATCGAATCGATCTTGACCGAGAATCGGGTATTTACGCCAAGTGCAGATTTCGCCCAAAATGCCCGGATTAATAGCCTGGATAAATATCAAGAAATCTATGCCAAAGCCCAAGCCGATCCCCAAGCTTTTTGGGCAGAGCTGGCGGAAACCGAGCTGGATTGGTTTGAAAAGTGGCACACCGTAATGGATTGGCAACCGCCCAATGTGAAATGGTTTGCTGGCGGCAAGATTAATATTACCTACAACTGCATCGATCGCCACCTGAAAACCTGGCGACGCAACAAAGCAGCCCTGATCTGGGAAGGGGAACCAGGCGACTCGCGCACCCTCACCTATGCTCAATTGCACCGCGAAGTTTGCCAGTTTGCCAATGCACTCAAACGATTGGGGGTCAAAAAAGGTGATGTGATTGGCATCTATATGCCGATGATCCCCGAAGCGGCGATCGCCATGTTGGCCTGTGCTCGAATTGGTGCGCCCCATAGTGTGGTGTTTGGGGGTTTTAGTGCCGAAGCCCTGCGCGATCGGCTCAATGATGGATCTGCCAAGTTGGTAATCACCGCCGATGGAGGCTGGCGCAAGGATGCGATCGTGCCACTCAAGGAGCAGGTTGATAAAGCTTTAGCTGATAACGCTGCGCCTACGGTTGAAAATGTCCTGGTGGTCAAACGTACCGCCCAAAATCTGAAGATGGAGCCAGGCCGCGATCACTGGTGGCATGACCTGCAAAAGGAAGTATCGGCCGATTGCCCTGCCGAACCAATGGACAGCGAAGATGTACTGTTTATTCTCTATACCTCTGGCAGCACCGGCAAACCAAAGGGCGTGGTGCATACCACCGGTGGCTATAACCTCTATACCCACATGACCACCAAGTGGATTTTTGACCTGCAAGACAACGATGTTTACTGGTGTACCGCTGATGTGGGCTGGATTACGGGACATAGTTATATTGTCTACGGCCCCCTATCTAATGGTGCTACCAGCCTGATGTATGAGGGAGCGCCCAGACCATCTAATCCAGGTTGTATTTGGGATGTGGTGGAAAAATATGGTGTGAATATTTTCTACACTGCGCCCACGGCGATCCGCGCCTTTATTAAAATGGGCGATCATCTTCCCAATAGCCGCGATCTTTCCTCGCTGCGGTTGTTGGGTACAGTGGGCGAACCAATTAATCCAGAAGCTTGGATCTGGTATCACCGCGTGATTGGTAAACAAAAATGTCCGATCGTGGATACCTGGTGGCAAACGGAAACTGGCGGCATTATGATTACGCCGCTACCAGGCGCAACCCCCACCAAGCCTGGTTCTGCAACATTGCCTTTTCCTGGCATCATTGCCGATGTGGTGGATCTAGAGGGCAATTCAGTTAAAGACAATCAGGGCGGTTATTTAGTTGTTACCCATCCCTGGCCAGGTATGATGCGTACGGTTTATGGCGATCCCGATCGATTCCGCCGCAGCTATTGGGAGCATATCCCGCCCAAAGACGGTAAGTATGTCTATTTTGCTGGTGATGGGGCGCGGCGCGATCAAGATGGCTACTTCTGGGTGATGGGGCGCGTAGACGATGTGATCAATGTGGCCGGACACAGATTGGGCACAATGGAGATCGAATCGGCGCTGGTTTCCCATCCGGCCGTGGCGGAGGCGGCAGTGGTGGGCAAGCCCGATGAAATTAAAGGTGAAAGCGTGACTGCGTTTGTGATCCTGGAGGGTGATCAGGCTCATACTGATACTCTGGCGGACAACTTGCGGCAGCATGTGGCCAGCGAAATTGGCGCAATCGCTAAACCCAGTGAAATCCGCTTTACGGATGCCCTGCCCAAAACCCGCTCTGGCAAGATTATGCGGCGATTATTGCGTACCCTGGCCGCAGGCGAGGAGATCACTAGCGATACTTCGACCCTGGAGGATCGATCGATTCTGGATAAGCTGCGTGAGGGTGCTTAGTTTTAACAACTTTGCAATGCCTCAAGGTCCGCACCCATAATTAGCTCCAGATTACGGGTGATTTTGGCGATCTCCCAATTCCACCAGGCGATCGCCAGCAGTTTCTCGATCACCATTGGTTCAAACCGCAACCGCAACACCTGAGCAGGGTTACCACCCACGATCCCATAGGGCGGGATATCCTTCGTCACAACTGATTTAGCCGCCACGATCGCGCCATCGCCAATATTCACCCCCGGCATGATCACCGCTTCATAACCCAGCCAGACATCATTCCCGACGATCGTATCGCCCTTGTAGGGGAAATCCGCTGGTTTGGGTTGCACCCGTTGCCAATCCTGGCCAAAAATAAAAAACGGATAGGTAGAAAACCCAGATATCTGGTGATTTGCACCATTCATAATGAACTTAACCCCACGGGCGATCGCGCAGAACTTGCCAATAATCAACTTATCCCCCGTAAACGGATAGTGATAAAGCACATTGCGCTCAAAGTTTTTCACATCCTCTGGATCATCGTAATAGGTATAGTCACCAATGATGATATTGGGGTTGTTAATTATATTTTTAATAAAGCAAACCTGCGGGAAACCAGGCATAGGGTAGGGTTCATGGCGATCGGGATATGGCATATTTTGACCTTGCTCACAACTGGCGGAGAAAACAAAAAAATCCTGGTTGGATCTAGTGTGACTCTGCTCCTTTGTTATATCTTGGTTTAGAACATAGTTTAGATTTCGCCAACCCTGGCGATCGGCTATATATCTATATATGAAGACGCACTTAAAAATCACCTGGATCCTCTGGCACAATTGCAGATGAACTAAATCAGCTTGATTGTAGACTTTCAGTAATCATTACCATTGGTCTACCTGACCCTAGGGATAGTTTAATTAGTTTAATTATTAGCAAGATAACTGGCCATAGGAATGAGATATCAACGGGATCAGACATCAAGAGCTTGCTAATTGGGGATTAATTTGTTGCTAGTGGCATTAATCAAAAATTAGGGCTAGCAATTTCAATGAGACAGTAAGGAGTTATGAGACGAATTTGGACTTTTTTGTTGGTAATGGTTTTGTCGATGTCGATCGCCCTGGGCTTTAATTTAGTAGTTAATCATGGCATCAGTGCGCAAGAACAAATCGTGCCCACCTACCAACCACCCCAGCCATTACCAGTAAGTGAATTACATCTAACCTATCCACCTGCTGAGCATAAGACCTCTAGCGATCAAATTTTTTTAATTGGCTCTGCGCCCATTGGTGGTGAAGTATTAGTGAATGGTAAGCCGATCGATCGCAGTGAGGCAGGGCATTTTGCGCCCTCATTCCCGCTGGTGGTGGGCAAGAATATTTTTAAGCTGAGTCATGGCGATCGCACTATTGATCTGGTGGTAACTAGATTAAACCAGCAAACCAGCCCACCAACTGAACTGGGCTTTGATCCCAAATCCCTTGCTCCCCAACAAAATATTGCCCGATTGCCAGGGGAAAGAATTTGTTTTGAGGCGATCGCTACCCCCAACGCAGAAGTTCAACTAGCTCTGGGATCGCAGACTTTACCGCTCAAACCAGCAACAAGGAATGTGGAGTTGCCTGCCAATAGTGCGGTGCTGACTAATTTAAACCAGCCTCAGGTTAGCTCCGCCACAGGAATCTACAGAGGCTGCACGGCCTTCAAACAAATAGGCCAATTGGGTCAGCCGGAATTCACCGTGATTAAGGATAAAAACACGGTCAAGCAAAAAGCCACCGGAGCGATCGAAATCCTTGATTTAGATCACCTGGCCGTTGCCGAAGTAACCGCCAAGGCTGGTGTCGCTCGCACTGGACCTGGCACTAACTACTCACGTCTTACCCCTTTACCCCAGGGCACCAAGGCGGCGATCAATGGCCTTGAGGGCGATTGGCTGCGTCTGGATTATGGCGGCTGGATCAAGAAGTCGGAAACCACTGTTACTAACCAGGAACTACCCCATTCAATTATTCGCGGCTTTCAACGCAAAATTGTGGCTGGCTGGACAGAATTGATTTTCCCTTTACAAGCACCAGTACCTGTGACGGTATTGCAGAGCGATCGCCAACTTAAACTTACCCTGCACAACGTTACTGCCCAAACCGATACGGCGCTATTGGGGCAAGACCCAGTAATCAAACGGCTTGATTGGCAGCAAATAAGTAGCGATAGCGATCGGGTGAAATACAAAATTCAGCTCAAACCTAAACAACAATGGGGCTATAAACTGGAATATCGCGGCACCAGTCTGGTGCTCTCGCTTAAGCATCCACCTGCCGTGGATACAAATAATTCGGCTCAGCCTTTACAAGGGGTAAAAATCCTGCTCGATCAAGGACATGGTAGCAACGAGGATCTTGGTGCCAGGGGGCCAACCGGCTATCCAGAGAAAGATGTCACCCTGGTGCTGGGCAAATTGGTGCGGGATGAATTAGTCAAACAAGGCGCAACGGTTTATTTAACCCGTAATGGCGATGAAGATTTGTTCCCAGCCGATCGCGTAGCCATGATTGAGCAGCTAGAACCAGCGATCGCGGTTAGCTTGCATTACAACGCCTTGCCCGATAATGGTGATGCGATCAACACGATGGGGATTGGTTCCTTTTGGTATCACCCCCAAAGTCATGATCTGGCTACTTTTTTGCATGACTACCTGGTGCTGGAACTCGATCGCCCCACCTATGGCATTTTCTGGAATAATCTGGCGCTGGCCAGGCCCACAGTTGCGCCCTCAGTGTTAATGGAGTTTGGGTTTATGATCAATCCAGAGGAATTTGAATGGATCATCGATCCGCAGGCGCAGCAGGAGTTGGCTAAGACTACGGCAGATGGGATCGCGGCCTGGTTAATGTCAGCAGTGGCGGAGGACTAGCTTAACTAACTAACTATTGATGGTGTTCGATTAATTAAGCAGCAGCTCAGATTTAACTTGTTAGACTAGCAAAGATAGTTTGCGCATATTCATTTTTGAATCTTGAGGGAGGTTGGCCATGTCTCAAGTCGCAACTCAGTTGAGCCTGGAACAGTTTTTGCAACTGCCATATATTGAAGAATCACCCGCCTGGAATTATGTGGATCGCACTGCCCAGCAAAAGCCAATGCCCAGTTTTTTTCACTCAGTGATTCAGCGTCACTTGCCCAATGCGATCGACCAGGCGGCTCAGGGGCAATATTTGGCATTCCCAGAGCTGCGCTGTGTGCTTAGTGCAGTCAGCATAGTGCCAGATATTACTGTAATTGGTGCCTCACGCAAACCAACTAAAAATGAGCCTTTGTTTGGTGCTCCCGATTGGACGATCGAAATTCTTTCAACCAATCAAAAGCAATCGCGGGTGATCCGGAACATTTTGGCCTGTATTGATGCGGGAGCTGAAGTGGGGTGGTTGATCGATCCAGATGAACAATTAGTCTTTGTTTACTTTCGCGGTGAGCCAACTGTATGTGTGAGTGGCGATCGATTGATTCCTGCCTTGGCAGATTTAGATTTAAATTTGAGTGCGGCTCAGCTCTTTGCCTGGTTGAAATAGAAGAAATAGAAATAGATCTAAATTAGCGATCGCAGGTTTTTAATCTAAGCGATCCCAATAATCAAGCAACCAGAAATAGGTTGGCTAAGGACATAGCAGATGGAATCATAGCCTGGTTAATGGCGGCGGTGGAACAGGAGCGCAGGAGCGCTAACTACTCCTGGGGTTTGGTCTTAGCAATCATACTGATCTGGCTAATTTGCGATTCACTGGCAGTCGATCGCATATATTGATAAATCCACTTACAGCCACCAATACAATTGCGGCGATCCTCTTCCGAGACATAGCCATTATTTTTCAAATATTCCTGCAACCAGCTACAGCCCCGCATTACTAGATTCTCTAGATCCAGATTCCACATAATTGCTTTGCGATCGGCGGCAGCAGAAATCATCGCCTTCCCACCGGGCATAAAGCTAACATTTTTGACCGGCGCACTATGGCCAGTAAAAGTGCGTAGCAAGGTGCCATCCATACCCCAAAGCTGGACAGTGGTATCTTCACTGCCGGAAGCCAACGCCTTGCCATCGGGGCTAAAGCAAACTGTGTTTACCTCGGCGCTATGACCATTGAGGGTTTTTAGCAATGCCCCATCTACGCTCCAAATCCGCACACTTTGATCCATACTGCCTGTAGCAATGCGCTTGCCATCGGGACTAAAGCAAACACTAAAAATCTCGGCGCTATGGCCTTCAAAACTGTGCAGCATCGTGCCGTCCCAGTTCCAGATATTAATAATTTTGTCTTTGCTGACCGACACCAACTTGCTGCCATCGGGGCTAAAGGCAATGCTATAAACTTCGGCCGTATGACCATTTAAGGTTTGCAACCAGGTGCCATCGGCCTGCCAAATCCTGATCGTACTGTCGGCGCTGCAAGTAGCAAAAACCTGACCATCCGATCGAAATATAATGTCGTGGATTTCAGCGCGATGACCACCAAAGGCATCGATCATTTTGCCCTTGGCGCAGTTCCACATAATAAAACTGCTATCGATCCCACCGGAAATAAGAATGCTACCATCGGGGCTAAAGCAAACACTATTAACTGCATTTCGATGACCTTCCAGCTTTGCAGCGAGCTTGCCGTTAAATTGCCACAGATGCACCATGCTATCCCTACCGCCGGTGGCGATCATATAGCCATTGGAACTAAAGGTGGCACAGTTGATATCGTCGGTATGTTCACCCAGGGTTTTGAGGGGCGCTCCTTTTAGGCTCCAGAGCTTTAGGGTGGTATCCCGGCTAGCGGAGATCAGGGTTTTGCCGTTGGGGCTAAATTTAACCTTATTCACAACATCGCCATGGCCTTTGAAAATATTAAGCAGTTCGGGCTTTGTTGCATGAATCGAAGAAAGGGACAATACTCCTGCCAAGATTCTCCAATTTAGTCTTCAACCAGGTAAGAATCAGGCTTGCATAGCATCATCATACGATTAAGAGCCACGCACTGTAAAAACAGCTCCACCGCTTGATTATCAAAATTTCGTGAGCGTAACTTACCGCCAAAAATAGTCTTCAATCTAAACATAGTAGTCTCTGCCAGTGAGCGCCGATGATAGCCAGTCTCTCGTTTCCACTTGGCACGACCAACCTTACGGATGCGCCGTAAATTTTGGTCACGCGGATGCGGTGGTGCTTTACAATTGCCATGTTGCCAAATTTTGGCATTTTTGCGTGGTGGAATTACTGACTGGGCTTGTCTAGCAGAGATTGCATCATAACAGTCACGATGGTCATACGCACCATCCCCAGATACTTGCTTAATTTCATCCTCAATCTGATTAAGCAGTTCAGGTAGAATTTGGCCATCATGATATTGGTTGCTGGTAACCGCTGCCGCAAGAATTTCACCGCTTGACTCATCTACGCCCAGATGAATTTTACGCCAGGTGCGACGCTTACCTATGCCATGCTGACGCGTTTTCCACTCTCCCTCTCCGTAAACTTTCACGCCGGTGCTATCAACCACCACATGTCTCGCTGCCTGAGTCTTTTGATGGGGTAACTCGATCGCTAATTTGCCCATCCGTCTTGAAACTGTGCTGTGGTCTGGCACCGGTAAGTCTATGTTCATCAGGGTAAATAATGATTCGACCAAACCGGTGACTTGTCTGCCTGCCAATCCATATATGCTCTTGAGCATCGCAATCGTCGCAATCGCTTGGTCACTGTATCTGTTTGATGCGCCTCTGTTGCCGGATCGCTCTGGCTCTAGCCACATCTCTATTGCCTCCTTGCTAATCCAGAAAATTAGACTTCCTCTCTGTTTGAGGCTTTTGTTATACTCTTGCCAGTTGCGGACGCGGTATTGTGGGGGTTTTTTCATGGTAGTTAAAACGTACCATAACCTACCGCTCCGTTTCTTTTATGCAACAACGCCAGCAGTTCGCCTTCAATGTTCCAGATCCGAATTGTGCGATCGAAACCGCAAGAAGCAATATGCTTGCCATCGGGGCTAAAACTTACCCCCCAAACTCGATTTTCATGACCATTGAGGGTCTGTAGCAACACGCCATCGCTGCCCCAAATCTTGACAGTTTTGTCCCGACTAGCAGAAACCAGGGCTTGGCCACTGGGTTCAAAGGAAATACTCTCAATAAAGCTATCGTGCCCTTTGAGGGTTTTAAGCACAACGCCGCTAGTATTCCAAAGAATAATGCTGCGATCGGCACTACCAGAGGCCACCGTCCGCCCATCGGGGCTGAACACAACGCAGTTAACCCAGCGCTCATGGCCACCACGCAAAGTTTTAACATTAGCGCCATTAGTTTTCCACAACTTGACCGTAGTATCTTCGCTGGCGGAAGCAATTAAATCACCATGGGGGCTAAAATTCACGTCTAATACTGGCCCGTCATGTCCTTTGAGCACCTCATAGGGCTTATCGGCAAATACGCCATTTTCATCGGCCAACCACAATCGCACCGTGTTATCGCGGCTGCCGGAGGCCAGAACTTTACCATCGGGACTAAAGGCTACACTAGTAACCCAGTTGGTATGGCCAAACAGGGTTTGCAACAGCGTACCGTTCACATCCCAAATTTTGATCGTGCGATCGCTACTGCCAGAGGCCAAAACCTTGCCATCATTCCGAAATGCCACACCATTGACCCAATAGCCATGCCCTTCGAACCGATTATATTCATGGATGCCATAGACCACCTGCTCTAGGGCGGTGATTGTGCGGATCTGGGTATTGGCCTTTAGTTTTAATGATTCACCACTGAGCTGAGTAGTAAGCCGCTTGAGTTGGACACCAGCGATCACACTGGCCATCAGAGCTTCCAGGTGGTTATGGGATAGAAACAGCGCCTCGGAAGACATGGTCAATGCCACGATCCGCTCGTTTAATTCGCCCATCTCGGCCTTCAGCCGATGCATATGCTCCGATTGTAGACTTTTGGCCAAGTCCTGGCTGAGCTTTTCGAGGCGATCGGCTGCTGCTGCCCGTTCGGCCTGGAGTTGTTCTTTTTCGTTGACTCGCCGCGATGCTTCCAAGAATTCCCGATCGATTGGCGAAAGGTTGCGGCCATCTGACCAAGCCAGGGCTTCATCCAACCGAGCGCCGCGTAACAGGGCCGATTCATCTTTTTCTTCCGATCGCCGCCAGATTCTAATTGCTTCCTGGTAGGGGCAATCCATCAATTGGGATAGCGGCACCTTTTGGTCAAGCTTGATCACCACGATCGATACATCGTCTTCGGGCAACTCACGATCGGAGAAATCACTTAGAACTACTTTCAGCCCATCGCGGATTGCCGCTGCCGAGCGATTGCCTAAATTCTGGATTGCCTGCATCAGTGGTGATGAGCCATCGGCTTGCAATTCCCCAAATTCAATTCCCTCTGGATTGATCGCCTCACTTAAACCATCGCTGTAAAAGATCACCACATCGCCTTCGGCCAGCGATCGGGAAATGGTGCGGTAGGGAGTATCGGCAAACCGCCCCAGGGCAATTCCAGGGCTAACTAACTCTTCGCATTTACCCGTAGCGGCATGGTAAATAATCGGCCCTGGCATCCCGGCACTACCGATGCGCAGGTCATAGCTACCCAAATCTAATACTCCATAGGAAAGTGCCACGGCATCTTCAGTGCGAGCACTACAGAGCAGTTGGTTTAGGGACTCAAGTACCGCGATCGGGTTCTGTAATTTACCCTGCTGGGCATAGGCATCAAGTTGCCCTTTAAATAGAGCCGCATGGATTGCACCGGCCACCGACTTGCCGGAAGAATCAGCCACCGCCACCGACAGAATTCCTGGCTGTTCTAAAAATTGATAATAGTCCCCACCCAAATCAACCGCCGTCCACACCTCGGCCGCAATATCCAGGCCAGGGTAGCCAGGCAAATTTTGCGGCAACAGACTGCGCTGCAGCATTCTGCCACTGGACAAATCATCTGAGGTGGAAACGTAGTCTAGCTCCATGGAGGCGCTTTAGTAAACCGTAAATAGCTTCAGCCAACTAATCATGATGCGGCAGTTATCTGACAACAGTTGAACCATCAATCACAATTAAACCCTAATATCAACAATCAACATAGAGCCAAGCCAAATTGCTAATGTTCTGGCATAGATATGGCATAGGTATTTGGATCTATATATCTATGATTGACCAAACTGGATAATTAGATAACAAGCGGCGATCGCATAATTATGATGATTATGCAAGTGTGTCTATGAATATGCTTACGCATGGATACATCACGTAATCACAGATAGGGCAAAGCGAACCCAATTCCAGCTAATTAATTTTACCTGAAAAGCATCTTGCTAAATTACATATATTATTGACTGTAAAACTTAGCTGCTAAACTGTCTAGATCGTTCTATTTTATGGCTTGGCTGGTTCTAAGCATATGGTCAAAATATGGTCAAAAACTCAAAAATTTGGAAATTAGTAATATTTGAAGAACAGTTGAACGATCTAGAAACGATCTAACGATCTAGATTAGATGTAGGTTCCCTAACAATCGCTAAAGTTTATTTAATTGACTCATAACCTAGTTTATCGCCGTAATGCTCAATCTGGTTGCTTTCCGGTTCAGGATTTATAATCGCCTATTTTGCCCTCCAAACTAACCCTAAGCTCTAAACTGTTAGTTGGTTTAGTTTGGGGCTGTCGATCGGTTCAACTTTAGTTCTAAAAGTGATCGTAATTTAGCCAGTGCCAGCATAGCGATCGAAGCAAACGTGCCTTGCTGCAATTATGCCGTAAAGGTTAAGACAATTTGGTCATAATCAAGCATTTTCTTGGTTATAGGGAAGGACATTGCTATGTTATATTAAATTTTAAGCGACGCTGAGTGTAACGGGCATGAGCAGTGAGTCCCTCAAGATGCATATCTCTATACCTCCGGTAGAGGGTATTGAGGATATCCCTGTGGCTGCTGTTGAAGCATTGGCCCTGAAAATGGGGTTTACTCCCGATCGGGTGCAAGACATTATTCAAGCTCTCACTGAGGCTTGTGTAAATGCTATTTTATATAGCTCCTCCGATAAGGATATCGATGTAGTAGTGATCGCTATGCACAATAGCCTTATACTAGAGGTTCAGGATCGTGGCTCAGGTTTTGATCCTGCTCTTGTCGGTGCTCCTGACTTTGAGCTTATCTCTGAAGTTGGCGTAAAAAGTGGCGGGTTCGGTATTCATATGATTAAATCTCTTGTAGATGAGGTTGAAATCGAATCTTCTGACCAGGGAACTACTGTTCGCATGAGTACATTTTTGTCCAGTCCTAATTCAAGTTCACTTACACCCTAGCTATGACTCACTCTTCGTTTTTGCAAGATGAATTAAGCATTTCCGAGCATCTAGAAGGTGACAAAGTTGTTTTGCAGCTTAAGGGTGCTCTAAGTGTTACCACTGTTCCTTATTTTAGGCAAACAGTTCAACCATACTTGGAGCGCAACTTATCGGCGATCGTTCTAGATTTTGAGGGCGTTACCAAGATTGTTAGTCGTGGGGTGGGGGCTGCAATCGATATGGCAGTCCAGGCAAAAAAACAAGGCGGCAAGTTGCGATTAGAAAATGTTGGCAAGTATGGCCGATCGCTCTATATTCAGGGTGTACATTTGGTTGCCGATGTCCCTGAATTAGATAGCTTTGAGCCATAAATGTTGCTCTTTTTCAGTTCCTAAATGCCAAAAAAGGTTTCTTAGCTCAGCAGAATAGTAGGCAAGCTCGATCTATTAACGATCGGGTTTATGTTTTTTCATGGCTTTACTGGCTTTACTGAGTGAATTCTACTGGTGCAGCCTATGTGCGATCGACTAAGGCAACCCTTAGCTAATTATTGGTGGCTCCCGAAAATCTGGTCGTGGCACGAGTGATTATTTCTGATCAACTTGATCTAAGATCTAACAGCATTCCAACTCATCTATGAGTTAGAGATGAGTGCCAATAGAGGGCAATATGAATGTTGGTTTGATTAGTTCTCACCACAGGTTAATTTAGCCCTGTAGTTAGCTCGTTAAGATAATTACTAAAGACATGTTAAAACCTGCTGTATTTTTCGATCGAGATGGGGTTTTAAATCAAGAAGCTGGTTATATCAAGCGACTTGAGGATTTATTGCTGATGCCAAATGCGGCGGCGGCAGTGCGATCGCTCAACGATCGCCAAATCTTTTGCTGTATGGTTTCCAATCAAGCCGGAGCTGCCAGAGGCTATTACCCCCACGCCCATATCGACGCTTTGCACAAAAGACTAAGCAAATTGCTGGCCGATCGTGCCGCTGCCCATCTTGATGCCATGTACTATTGCCCTAGTTTGAGCCAACCAGAGGGAGGAATCGATCCAGAATTAACCTATTATTCAACCTGGCGTAAGCCAAATCCCGGCATGTTAGTAGCGGCGGCCTGGGAACATGATCTAGATCTCAGGCGCAGTTTTATGATTGGTGATAAAGCCACCGACATTGACCTGGCTCATAATGCGGGTTGCCGGGGAGTGCTGGTTAAAAGTGGTTATGGTGAGAGTGTTTTGGCTGGTAGTTATCAACACACCGTAGAGCCCAATTTTATTGCTAGTGATATTGCTGAGGCGGTCAATTGGATTTTAGAGGTCGGCTTTTGTGATTAATGCTTTTTTCTTTTTCAAATGAGGCGCTGGGCAAGATCGATACAATTAGCTACCAGTGATTGTCCTCAAGCGATCGTTATTCTTGTCAACAAGTCCCTTGAAGCTGCATAAAGTAATCGTGAAAGGAGGATCGTAATGCAAATATTAGAAAGTAGCCAAGTTAAATTCTGTAATGTAGTTAAGCAGGTCAATAACGACCTCGAGAGTTTTTTAGGGGTTGCTTATCAAGGCAAACTATTTGCTAATGTGGGGGCTTTTAGCAGAGAAGATGGCCAAGCTGCGGTTAAGCGCGGTCGAGAGTTATTCTTGCAGAGCAAGGGCTTAATCCAATGCTTAGTGATTGAAGAACAAACTGGCTTTACGGTTTGGTGCCAGGAAAACGATTTACAAATAGTAGACGAGAATAAGCTGGCGAGCGATCGCATTGCCCAAATTAACCTGGAGCAATTGGTTGCCAGAATGCGCAATGTGGGTGGTCTAAAAATTCAAGATCGTCGCTTTCGGCTGACTAACTATCCCCGCTGTTTTGTGGGCTCTGAGGCAACGCAATGGATTATGGACAGGCTAGAAATACCTGAAGCTGAGGCGGTGCGGTTAGGACAAAGGTTGATCGATGAGAAATGGCTTCACCATGTCCTTGATGAGCATGATTTTAAGAATGAAGATTTGTTCTATCGGTTTTATTGGGATGAGCAATAAATAAATAAAGTAATGAATGACTAATGGGATTGAGCCTTGCGCTGGCTACCTCGATAGGGCTGAATTATCCGAATTGTAAAGCTATTATTAGTAGACTCGATATTGCAAGAATTAACGACATAAAGAGTGCTGTCTTTATCTTGGCGCAGAGCCTGTAGCGCATTTTTAAACTTTTCTAATTCCGATGTAGCGATCGCCGAAGGCAACTCCGCTTCCACATTCATAGTTACTTCGAGGCTGGATTCCTCCGCCAGAATCAAAAGGGTAATTTCTGGATAGGTATTTAAGTGCAATAAAGCCTGGTCATAGATTTCAGTGACCGCATTACCCACTGTATATAGCTGCCGCGACATTGCCCCCAACTTGCTAGCGATCGCTGCCACGGCCATGTTGCCCACATCCGCCATCAATGAGTCGATCGCCATGTCGATCCGAATCATGGTGGGGAATTCAGAATTAACCAGCCAGCTAGGGCGATTTGCTGGTTCGGAATAATAACTTAATTCATCTAGCTGATAGGTTGGCACCATCCCAAGTTCTTTGAAGGTTTCATCGATCTGGGTCACCGCCAGCGCTCGCGGGTCAATCAATTCTTGCAAAACTGCATAGGTACGACCCGACAGACGCACCTGCCCAGCCTCGGTCAGTTGGGTTAGGTGAGTAGCAAAATTTACGCCTGCACCGATCGCGGTGATTTCTGCTTTGGCGCTAATGCCCACATTACTAATCACGGCCGGCGCGGTATTGACCGCAACTTTGAGTGACTGGGGTTCTAGATGCAAACGCTCCAGTTCATCATTAAATAAATCCAAGGCATTCAGCATTTCCTGGGCGGCCAAAGCTGCTCGCAAGGAAGGATTCAGCGCCAGTTGATCGCTGGGGATGATCGCCCCCGGCGCACAGTTCACAGCCGGACTCTCGGCCGTAGCATCCACTTTTCCCGCCGCGACATTGGCTTGCACATCCCGAAACATCGAAATAAAGGAACCACCAAAAAAATGGCAGGAGATCCCTTGAAACTTTTGCACTACCTCGGAAATGCTACGCAAGTAGATATTGAGCAAATTGACGATCTCATTGGGCGATAGGGTGGCTAAGAGCACTTCATAATTAGCTAGATCCACCGCCAGAATCGCCACTTCTTCTAGTTGGCCAGCACGGCTGCTTTCCGCCAGCAGCTTTCGATCGCGCAGCCGACTAACTGCTCGCTCCATCCAGGCGGTTTGGTCTACCCAATTGAGCAAAACTTCAATTTCAAAAATCAAATTGGCCGCACCGTAGTTAACCTGTTCGAGCACTCCCAAGGCTACCTTTAGAGCCCGTGATGCTTTGCCTTTATATTCATACTGATGCTGGGGATCAGCCTCCATGCAGGTGCGATACAAACAGGCCATATCATAGAGGGTCTTGGCATATTCCTGGGGCATGGCCTGATGTTCAAATACATCCATTGCATCCAGGAAGCGATCTTCTGCTTCTTCGATTGATGTGGCTAGCTGTTCCGCAGGATTATGCTTGAGACTGCTAGTAAAAATTCGACCCAGGGAGCGATCGGCAGCGGCCAAACCGATCGAACTACCCAGTTCTTTAAAGTGGGGAATGGTGTGATCGTGGATCTGACTTCTGGCCTCGTCATATCGTTGCTCCCCCAGTAAGACTTCCGCCAGGTTTAAATTGATGTAAGCAATATCAATTAGATCAAAGGGATGATTGAGTAAACCGATTGCTTCGTGGAGCATATACCGGGCATGAGCCCAATGTTGCCGCATCATTTCCACCTTCCCCAGCCCCACCAGAGCAGCATAACGAGGATAGATGGCTTCTTTCTTTTGGGCGATCGCCAATCCCTTATGGAAGTAATTTTCGGCTGGTTCTTGCTGATACATGAGCAGGTAAAGATTGCCCAGGTTTGTATAACAATCGCCCATTTGTAGATCATCGGTTAGTTGATCAAAACGGGACAGCGATCGCTCGAAGTGAAACAGGGCTGCTTGGAAATCACCCAGGCTAGTATAGTAGCGCCCCAGCCCACCATCAACTAAGGCCAACCCAGCACCGCCATCTTTACCATAGGCACGATAGGCAGCACGAAAGCACACCAGGCTATCGACAAAGTTATATTGATGGAAATATAAAATCCCCCGGCAATAGAGTAGATAGGCTAAGTCCTGTTGTGATTCCTTTTGTTTACTCCAGATCGCCTCGGCTCTGAGCAGCAGACTTTTAGCGCGATCGAGATAGGGGGATTGACATGTTTCCGCAAACAGAAGCGCTAATTCGGTTAAGGCTGAGGCTAATACTTGCTTATTGACTTCCTGCTCGGCCAGATCAATACATTGCTCATAACTATCAACTGCAGAGACATGATTCTGGCTCCGCAATAGTCGCCCCTGAGTTAAAAGTTTAGCTGCTGTCATGTATATGTCTAATCGGATTGAATGGGCGAAATTATTTCAATTCAAGAGATTGGCATACTGCAGATGAGTGATCGTAGGTTCTTGTAAAGATTAAGTATTCCATCATGAGGAGAGTCGATCGCCCCATAAATTATTATTTCATAGAATTGTGGCAGCCTTAACCTACTAAGCTAAATCAAACGGCAAAATGGTTGCCAATATTGCCTATTGCTAAAAATTTGCTGTTTCTAACTGATCACCCTAAATGAATTTACCGGCTGAGATGCCACATTTAAATGCGACGATCAGTTATAACGTATAATGCGGAGTCTATATATCTGTTGAACATTGAGGTTCTAAGTAGCTCAAACAACCTAAAATCTGTGATCGAGCTGGCCACAATTGAACTTTAGGCTGTTTAAACTATGGTCAGAGTTTACTAATAAATTCGCTCTCAATCTTCTAATTCCAATTTTGATCAACCCGAGCAAATAATTCTGCCAGTCGCTCTAAAGTTGCAAGTCCGAGTGACGGTGCGAAACATATGCGCAGCGATCGTGCCTATGATTACTTCATAATCGATCAATCTTGCCATTTGATGATGGCGATCGCTGGCTCTGCAACGCTTGTAAGTGTGATTAGCGCTAGTCTTTTACCTGCGATTATCCTAGCATGACCGAGGCTGTGGAGAGTAAAATCACCCATAGCTATTACATGAGCATAGGTCTAACTGGACTGCGCTCAGTTAGTTAATACAACTATATAAGATCACCTTTGATTAAATAGAACTTTTGATCAAATAGAATTACAGATGTTGGCGAGCCAGATAAAAAGCTGTGATCGACTTGGCATCCAGGTTAGTTGCTGCATTGCCAGCATTGATCAGGGCTTCAATTTCTTGAGCAGTCAGCAGGACAATCTCAATCTGCTCATCTTCATCCTGGGCGGGTGGATTGGCCAACGCTTCGAGATCCTGAGCCAAGAAAGCATGAATTACCTCATCTGAGTAGCCAGGACAGATATAAAACTCGCCCAGTTTGTGCCAGCGGTGTCCCCGATAGCCGGTTTCTTCCTCTAGCTCGCGCTTGATTGTGACATCCGGCAATTCATTTGGCTCCAGGGTTCCTGCCGGAAACTCCAGCAAATAGCGCTGCACCGCGAAACGGTATTGCTTGACCAGCACAAATCTACCATCGGCCATGACTGGCACTGCCAAACCTGCGCCAGGGTGTTTGATGTAATCGTATTCGCCCTCCACGCCATGGGGCAATCGCAACCGATCGACTCGATAGGTGAATTTATGCCCCTGATATTGCAGCCTGGTTTTAATTATTTCTGACGTGACGATCTCCCCGGTAGCAGCAAGATGATTTGATTGATTAATTACCGGGCTAGAGGATTGATTTACAGATTGATCCACTGGCTTTATGTATTCTCCTCAGTGCTATTGGTTGTATCTTCTGCTGCATTATCGCCATTATTAGCAGGAGCAGCACCATTTACAGTGGATGCATTGGAACTAGGATCGCTGTCTACCGCAATAGCCTCAACATCGATCGCCTCGCCATCTACCCCTTCTAGTTCTTCGCCTTCTTCTAGTTCGTCGTCCTCATCAGCATTGGGCACCAGAGCCACACCTACGATCGCATCATCATCATCCAGCCGCTGGACTCTGACACCCTTGGCTGAGCGGGATTGACAGGCGATCGCATCAACGGCCTGACGCATCACAATACCACGGGCAGTGATTAAGATTAATTCATCATCTTCATTGACCAGACGCAAGGCCGCCAATTGATCGTCGCCATGTTTAAACTTGGTGACCCGACAACCACGACCAGCGCGGCGTTGAATCCGGAACTGATCAACCGGCACCCGTTTGCCAGCACCATCCTGGGTGACCACTAAAACCCAAGGACCTTCATTAACTTCACTGCTTTCGGTTTCACTGGTTTCCAAATCACTGCCGCAATTGTCATCGCCATTATCATCACCGCCCTCAACCTCAGCCAGGCCAGCGGGCAAGATATCCATACTTACCAGTTGATCGCCCTTACCCAGCTTCATCGCCCTGACCCCACGGGTATCACGCCCCATTGGCCGGAGTTGCTCATTATCTGTGCGGAAGCGAATACCAATCCCATCCTTGGAACCAATGATAATCGTGTTATCAGCACTGGCACGGCGCACCCAACTGAGGGTGTCATCTGGTTCTAGGGAAATAGCAATCAAGCCATTGGTACGAATATTGGCAAACGCAGATAGCTTGGTTTTTTTGATGTAACCACCGGCTGTCAGCATTACTAAATATTCATCCTCAGCAAATTCACTCACCGGGATCACCGAGGTGAATTTTTCATCGCCAGCGATCGGCAGCATTTGTACCAGGGCACTGCCACGGGAAGTCCGACTGCCTTCATGGATCTCATAGGCTCTGAGGCTATAAACCTTACCGCGATCGCTAAAGAACAATAGCGAGTCATGGCTGCGACAGGCAAAGAAATGCTCCACCGCATCATCTTCCTTCATGCTGGTACCAGCCTTGCCACGGGTGGCTCGGTTTTGTGCGGCGAAAATATCTACGGGCAATCGCTTAATGTAACCACGCTCCGTAATTAGAATTATGGCTTCCCGATTGGCAATCAAATCAGCGGTATCGATTTCGCCTTCTGCTTCCAAAATTTGGGTGCGGCGCGGCGTAGCAAATGCGGCCTTGGCGGCTTCCAATTCCTCGCGGATGATCGCCATAATCCGATCGCGGTTGGCCAGAATATCCCTGAGATCGGCGATTTTGGCAACTAATTCGTTGTGTTCTTGCTCAATCTTGCCTACTTCCAGGGCAGTCAAGCGCCGCAATTGCATTTGTAAAATGCCGTCAGCCTGAGCCTGGGATAACTCATAGTTAGTCATCAAACTGCCACGCGCTTCAGCCGTGTCGTCGGCTCCCCGGATTAGAGCAATCACTTCGTCTAGATTAGCCAAGGCAATCAAAAAGCCCTGCAACAGGTGATCGCGCTCTTCCGCCTTGCGCAGTTCATACTGGGTGCGGCGAGTTACCACATTGACCCGGAAGTCAATAAAAACGGTCAGGGTGTCTCGAAGCGAGAGAATACGCGGCTCGCCATCCACCAATGCCAGCATGTTGCAGCTAAAGTTAGACTGCATTGGCGTGAGCTTGAACAGGTTATTCACCACTACCTGCGGATAGGCATCACGGCGTAATTCAATTACGATTCTCATGCCGGTGCGATCGCTTTCATCCCGAATATCTGAAATTCCATCCAGGCGTTTATCGTTAACCAGCTCAGCGATCTTTTCAATTAAAGCCGCCTTATTGGTTTGGTAGGGTAGCTCGGTGACAATAATTGCCTCTTTTTCCTGCCGTCCCGGTGCAGAAACGGTTTCAATCTCGGTCACTGCCCGCATGGCGATCGAACCGCGACCAGTGGCATAGGTATCGCGGATCGCCTGTTTGCCCAGGATCAGCGCCCCCGTAGGAAAGTCGGGGCCAGGGATGAGGGTAATCAGGTCAAGATCGCTCAGCTCTGGATCATCGATCAAAGCCACCAGACCATCCACCAGTTCGCTGAGGTTATGGGGTGGAATGTTGGTTGCCATCCCCACCGCAATACCAGAAGAACCATTTAATAATAGTTGCGGCAGCCGCGATGGCATCACGATCGGCTCTTGTTGCGAACCATCGTAGTTATCGGCAAAATTAACCGTATCAAAGCTAATGTCTTGGAGCAGGCTATCCTGGGCAATGCGGGTAAGGCGACATTCGGTGTATCGCATTGCAGCGGGTGGGTCATTATCAACGCTGCCAAAATTACCGTGCCCATCCACTAAGCGATCGCGCATGGAAAAGTCCTGCGCCATCCGTACCAAGGCATCATAAACAGCGGTATCGCCGTGGGGGTGATATTTACCAATCACATCACCAACTACGCGGGCGCACTTCCTAAACGGGCGATCGGCACTGAGGTTTAGCTCATGCATAGCATACAAAATGCGGCGGTGCACAGGCTTCAGCCCATCTCTGGCATCAGGCAAAGCCCGACCCACAATTACGCTCATGGCGTATTCTAAATAAGACCGCGACATCTCGCCCCGCAGGTCGGTAGGAATGATCCGATCGTTGGGGGTATGAGTAGAATTGGTCATATAGAAATCCTTAGACTACGATTTAGAGATCGATTACTGATTGTGCTTAACTCATTGTGCTTACTCGATGATGAATCCATGCCGATCGATGCCTGGATCTAGCTAGCTAGTATCTAGACCTAGAATATAAAACTGCGGCTGAGATGGAGTGATCTGATCTCATCTCTCGTCGCAATTTTGCACCTTGGCAATGGGTTCTACTGATTTGGCGTTGCAGCTAATGTAATTAGTTTTGATCAGGCCAACAATTCGATGAAATTTCAAGTTATTGCGCCAAGAAAAGCACTAAGTTGAAGTGTTTAAATCAGCGGTTCAATAATTTGAATTAGATGCCTACAAATCAATGTTTTAACTAATACTTTGAATAACGCCAAACAATTAGCACTACTTAATTATACGCGATCGCAACCCCTACCAGGCTAAAGTAATTAATGCATTAAGAATTGCTGCTGCTACAGGTGATCCGCCCTTGCGTTGATCGCTGCGAATATGGCTGAGGCGGGATGTGGTCAAGAGCATTTTTGATTCGACCACTGATACAAAACCAACGGGCACACCAATCACTAAGCTGGGTTTGAAACTAGGATCGCGCTGAGCCAGTCTACACAGGCTTAGTAACGCAGTCGGCGCATTACCCACCACAAAAATCGCATCGGGATGCTGTTTGGCGCAGATATACATTCCTCTACCCGATCGGGTGGTTTGCGGTTTTATGTGATTTTTTTTGCTTAGCCGCTCAGCGCCAGTTAGATCAAGGCTTGGAGCCTCAGCAATAAGTTTATTTTTGGTACTGGTTACCTCAGGGCTAACATCGACACGATCGCCATATTGTCCCTGGTCATGTAATGATTTATCCCGATCCAGGTCTAAATCTAAATCTAGATCAACATCACTACTTGGATTGGTCAAATCGGCATAATCGAGCGCATTAATAACTTCATTACCAAAAGTTTTGTTAACCAGGCCAGTAATTCCCTGCTTGACCATGCCCACATCCACCACGATCGGCTGACCAGATTTGAGCGCCTTGATCCCGTTTTCAATCGCATTGGGGGTGAATTTGATCAAATTTTTAAACTCAAAATCAGCGGTGGTATGAATTACCCGTCGCACGATCGCATATTCTGCCGCCGTAAAGCTATGCTCGCCAATTTCTTGATCGATGATTGCAAAGCTCTGGGCAGTAATCGGGTGAATGATTGACTGTGGTGTACCTTGCGGCGATCGATCTGGTTGGTCGGGGTAAATTGCTGATGAAGATTGGAGTTGCTGATTGGCTTGAATCGATTGACTAGGTTGATTAGATCGAATCTGGGGAGTTTTATTTAATGAATCTGGCATAACGACTGCCGCTTGCGGTTTGATTAAAGCGGTTTGATTAATTTTATTAAAAAAGATTCAGCAGAGGATTCAGAGATGGACTAATAAATTACTTGGGTAAGCCTGGTTACTGATTAACAGTATTAACACTGATTATCTGAGATGGGCATAGCGATCGAGAGTAAGCTTTATTTGCAGGTGATTTTAATTGGTCAGGCATAGATGCATTAGCGGTTACGCTTTTGTTTGGACTCTGCCCGCTCATAGGCCGCCACGATCTTCTGCACCAGAGGGTTACGCACCACATCAGACTTATCAAACTGGGTAAAGGCAATCCCTTCGATCCCTGTGAGCATTTTTTGCGCCATCACCAACCCCGACTTTTGGTGGTGAGGTAAGTCTATTTGCGTGATATCGCCAGTGACTATCATGCGAGATTTAAACCCCAGCCTGGTTAAGATCATTTTCATCTGGGCAGAGGTAGTATTCTGGGCTTCATCGACAATAATAAACGCATTGTTCAAAGTCCGCCCGCGCATATAGGCCAAAGGCGCTACTTCAATTACACCCCGCTCCATCATCTGCGGAATTTTTTCGGCCTCCAGCAAATCATACAAAGCATCATAGAGCGGCCGTAAATAGGGATTGATTTTTTGTTGCAGATCGCCCGGTAGAAAGCCCAGTCGTTCTCCTGCTTCCACGGCGGGGCGAGTCAGGATTAAACGATCGAAAGCACTGGCCTGCATCGCCTTAACCGCTGAAACCACCGCCAAATAGGTTTTACCAGTCCCAGCCGGGCCAATCCCAAACACTAAATCATGCTTTTCGATCTGCTTGACATATTGCTGTTGCCGGATCGTGCGTGGTTGGATTATTTCACCGCGACGACTTTTGGCGATCGCCTCTCGATGTCGCCATTGATCGGCTTGATCATTTTCGATCGCTTGCTTGGCTGCCAGAATATCCGCCTGGGCGATCACCAGATCCTGCGACCAGAGTTTCTCAAGGGCTAAGACTAATTCTTTGCATAGGTTAATTTGTACCGTGGTGCCATTAATTATTAATTCCTGGCCGCGCAACACCAATTGGGCACCAGTATGTTCGCTGATCAGCTTCAGGTTTTGGCCGTCGGCTCCCGCCAAACATATAGCACTGCTTGGGTCAGGTAAATTGATGATTTGGCGATCGACCATGTTTAAATCTTGTATTTTGCTCCAGCTACAGCCACTAACTAAATATTAACCCTATCCTTTAAGCGATCGCCAATCATAAAAGCACCATAAAGCACCGTAAAACAGATCAGCAATCTGCCGCTTAGGTACGCTTAGGTATTAGAATATGCCTTGAGTTACCTGCGCACTAGCACAATTAACACAACTTTGAATAGATCCCTTGCCTAAAGGCTCAAACTGCTGCCGCAACCATGATCCCTGCGCGGTATTGATCCTTGGCAAATGCTCTAAATTCACTCAATCAACAACATTGCATAATCATTCCACCATCGATAGCTATGCCGAAAGTTTTAGTCTCTGATCCGATTGATCAAAAGGGGATCGATATCCTCTCCCAAGTTGCCACCGTAGACATTAGTACCAAGCTGTCTCCCGAAGAGCTACTTAATGTGATTGGTGACTATGATGCCATCATGATCCGTTCTGGCACCAAGCTAACCGCAGAAATTGTTGAAGCAGGTAATAACCTCAAAATCATCGGTCGGGCTGGCGTTGGTGTGGATAATGTGGACGTACCCACTGCTACCCGCAAAGGGATCGTGGTGGTCAATTCACCAGAAGGTAACACGATCGCTGCCGCTGAACATGCCGTGGCGATGATGCTAGCCCTATCACGCCATATCCCTGAAGCTAATACCTCGCTTAAAGAAGGCAAGTGGGATCGCAAAAAATTCACCGGCGTTGAGGTCTACAAAAAAGTGCTGGGCGTAGTTGGCCTGGGTAAAATTGGTTCCCATGTGGCCAATGTGGCCAAGTCAATGGGGATGAAAATCCTCGCCTTTGACCCCTATATCACCGCCGAGCGAGCTGCGACCCTGGGTGTGTCGCTGGTGGAGATGGAAATCTTGCTGCGTGAAGCTGACTATATCACCTTGCACATCCCCAAAACGCCAGAAACCTACCATTTAATCAATGCAGAAACGCTGGCCAAAATGAAGCCCAATGCCCGGATTGTCAATTGTGCCCGTGGTGGCATTATTGATGAAGCGGCCTTAGTTGATGCGATCGAGTCTGGTGTTATTGGCGGCGCGGCGATCGATGTATTTGAAAATGAACCACTCGAAGATGGCTCGGTGTTGCGATCAGTAGGTAGAAATTTGATCCTGACCCCTCATCTGGGTGCTTCCACTGAAGAAGCTCAGGCCAATGTGGCGATCGATGTGGCGGAGCAAATCCGCGATGTGTTACTTGGTTTGCCGGCCAAAACCGCCGTGAATATTCCTGGTGTGGGGCCGGAAGTATGGCAGAAGCTCAAGCCCTATTTGCAACTGGCGGAAATGCTGGGTAATCTGGTGGGTCAATTGGCCGGCGGTCGGGTTGATAGCCTGGATGTGCGTTTGCAAGGTGAGATCGCCAACAGTGAATCCACGCCGATCGTGGTGGCATCGTTGAAAGGTCTGCTCTCGCCTGCCCTGCGCGAACGGGTGAATTTTGTCAACGCTTCGATCGAGGCCAAAGAGCGCGGTATTCATGTGGTAGAAACCCGCGATCCTTCGATCCAGGATTACACTGGCTCACTGCACCTGACTGCCAAAGGTTCCGAAGGTGAACAATCGGTGACTGGGGCATTGCTGGGCAATAACGAGATTCGGATTACCAATATCAATCGTTTCCCGATTAACGTGGCACCCACCCACCATATGTTGCTAACTCTGCACCAGGATATGCCCGGTATTATTGGCAGAATTGGTACTTTGCTGGGTGGCTACAATGTCAACATTGCTAGTATGCAAGTGGGGCGACGGATGGTACGTGGTGAAGCGGTGATGGTACTCAACATCGATGATCCTTTGCCAGCGGCGATGCTGAATGAAATCATTGATATCAATGGCGTGACCGATGCGTTTACGGTAACGCTATAGCGCTTAATTGCGGCTATTTAGCTTTAGTCTCATTAGTTAATTAGTTAATTAGTTAGTATTTTGCAAAAACATCACGATCGGCTCCTAGCTCTAAACAGGCAACCGATCGTTTTTTATGGTTATGCTTAACTTTTTAACTATGATTAAGCCCAGTCATCCCGACCAGTATTCTGGCTCGCATATACGGGCTTATTGGCATGGATTTGGCGAGTTTTGGCAAACAACTGTGCTTGATCTAGTTGCCATTTGCTGAGTGCCCGATCGAGATCGGTTTGAATATCCCTTGCACCAGGAAAGCCGTTATATCTAATTTTTAATCGAGCTAGATCAGCTAAATTGCGATCGGTTGGTTCGCCTGCCAGTAGCTCGTTCAGCAGTTGGCGATCGTTGTAATATTGGGGATGCTCTTGATCCTTGACTTCCTGTTTAGCCATAGTTACTTAGCCCAGTCAAAGTTTTAGTTAATTGCTTGATCGTTACTTGTGATCGCTTGGCGCAAAATCACCATTTGATTGCCGACCACCGGGCTGCGCGCCACCAGGTTCAAATCAGCATCAGAAACCAACAGCTTTTTAAAGTTAAGCGATTGCGATCGACCCAACAAATCAGCCATCAGTCGTTCCTGTTGTAATGGATCAAGCTGATACCAGGAATCATTTAACTGCACCACCAATCGCCCCAGCCGAAAGTTGGTTTTAACTGATTTGATCAAGGCTTCGCCATACTTACTGGACACCTCGATCACCTGATCTTGAATATCCGCGATCATGATTTTTTCAGGCGAGATTGGCGCATCACCACGTTCGGGGGGCACAAGTTCTAGATCGATCGGTTCAGAAATCACCTGGTTGGGGGCAGCAACTGGTTGTGGTGCTTTGGCTACTGGATTGCGATGAAAGATGCCCAGCGGTTTAGTGATATTCAAAAATACCAGCACCACCAGGATAAAAATCAATGCCGCCTTTTTGCTCAAGATGGTTTTGACTGCATCTGGCGCATTGGCAGCCTTTTCGCCCAGCGGACGCAATAGCGATCCTGCCGCCGTCACAAACTTTTTCCAGTAATCGCTGGATTCTACTTTCTGCCAGTTGGTTTGCACCACGGGGAGGCTAGAGAATTTTTGCCAATATTTAGCCACCCTGGGATCGAGCCAATCCAGCACAAAGATCGTATTGGTCACCACCACTTTACCAAATTCTTTAAATTGTCCCTTGGGATTATTTTGGGCAAAGGGATCGCCATCCTGTGCCGCAGGGAGTGGGGCAATGGGTTCTTCAGCAGCGATCGCTGAGCCAGTAGGATCTGCCGTGGTCGTCGATGTAGCTGGTGTTGCAATCGGCTGATTTTCTAAACTCTGGGTTAGCTTTTGTTGCAGATTTTGCAAACCTTGGAGCAACAGTTGTAATAATTTCGCCGCTTGCGATCGAGCCATGGCCAGGTATTTCGCAGGCGCAGCACCAGAATCACTTTGAGCTTCAGAGGATTCAGGAGATTCAGAAGATTCAGATGGCTCCGCATTATTTTCTAATTCAGCGGAGGCTGCCTGCTCCAGTTGCCGAGTTAACTTCGCCAATGGTGGAATCACGGCTTGCACGGCCTTGAGGCTTAGTGCTTGTAATTTTGCTTTGGGCGGCACAACCGATCCAACAGCCTGATCTGGCTGATCACTTGTCGCACCCGACTCTTGAGGGGAAGGATTTGGATTATCTTGTACCATAAGCCACTACTACCTTTGCTACCGATCGATTCTAAATTTTTAGCTAGCCTGTCAATTGGAAACTTAATCTTAGCGACATTAGGGCTGCATTAGGTAAATACTACTACAAATGCCCAAAAGCTCAACTGGACAGCATAGCCAAATCTAGGCTGCCAGTGTAACAGGATTTTTAATTTAATCATATTCTTTAAGATACGGCGGTAATTAAATCTTATGACCACCGATCGACGTAGTAATAAAGGCTGTTTATCAATCGCCAATGCTTTTGCCTGATTTAGCTGCTTGATTCAGGTGCTTGATTCAGGTGCTTGATTTAGGCGTGGAGCGTCAACCTGATTAAATATATTTAGTTCAAGAAGAAACGATCGATAATGAAGGGATAGGGTTTTCTGGCGATCGTTTCCAAAATGCAACTCTAAGTTTAACTAAGCAATAGGGTATTTCCCCGCCATTATGGGGCTGGGGCTGGGGGTAATATTTGAATTGGTCTAGTAACCATATTATTTGTGTAATTAATTTCTAATGAGCAATCACCCAGATCAACAGGATGTCGCCCTTGGCAGTGCTCATTGGTCACAAATCGATCGCCCTAGTCAGGTGCTTGGTTCTGATCGCGATCGCGCTGAGTCGCATCCGGCAAACCGTTCCACCTATGACCAGGATGTTTGCCACCGCCTCGCCAGACGCTATCAATTAGGCGAGCGCAGTTTTTGTAATGAAGACCTGCGTGGCACCAGGCTAGATGGGGTCAGATTAAACCAAGTCGATCTCAGTGGCTCGAACCTGCGTAAGGTGAGATTGGTGGAATCGGAGCTAATTGAAGCCAAGTTGATCGCCAGCGATCTCGATCGCGCAAATCTGAGTGAAACTAATCTCAGTCGTGCCAATCTCGACCAGGCCAAACTAGGCAAAGCCAGACTGCTATTAACTAACCTGAGAATGGCCAGCTTGAGGGAAGCTCGGCTGAGCCAGGCTTGCTTGCTGTCTACCTTTATGAATTGGGCGGATTTAACTAAAGTCGATCTCCACTCTGCCGATCTGCGCGGTGCGATTTTAAATGACGCTAATTTATATGAGGCCGATTTGACCGACACCAATTTAGTCGGGGCATACCTGAATCGGGTTAATCTCACCAGGGCGCAGCTCCAAATGGCTAATATGATCGGTGTCAGGTTGATCAGCGCTGATTTACGGGGAGCAAATTTGTGCCGGGTCGATCTAACGGGGGCTAATTTGAGCAAGGCCGATCTAGAAGGAGCTAATTTGCAGCAGGCTACTTTAACTGGTGCGATCATGCCGGATGGCACGGTGCATCTCTAAATGCTGGATAACTAAGCTCAGTGCGACTAAATCTTTGAAAACTCTGGCTTTTCGTTACTGTAGTAGTCCACAGTAGTCCACCACAAAGAATTTGATGCTTAATTTGCGATTGTGATAGCTCTTTTGCAAGAGTGCGACCAATCATAATTAACGTGGTCGAGTAGTAGATCGTCTATAAACCTTAGCTATTTCGTTAGCGAGTATTTTTGATTACACCAAGGTTTGATAAGTGCCTGAATAGCCCTGTTTGGTTAACGTTCAGCCTGCATATTCAAAATTTCTAAACCTGCTCTCGATCGCATAGTTCGGTAAACCACACTCGAAGTTGGTTCCAGCTTTCCGATAAATTAGCACTCAGCGAGTGAGAGTGCTAAGCCCATAAAGTCACTCGACTCCCCCTGACTAGATTATTAATTCTATATAGTAAGGGTTTGACTCGATCGCACAGGTATTTCAATTCGATTAATTACTTTGTCACAGCCTTCAGCGTCTTCAGCTTGGTCGTGGCCATAATTCAATTAATTGCTTGATATTGATTGATCACATGCAGGGTCGAGTTTAGAAAGGATAAAGGATAACTGAATTTCTCATGCTTAACATTTGACCTCTGGGCAGCGAGCTAGTCGATCCCTGTCGATCGGACAGCAAAGTTGGTCAGATCTTTGGTGGAGCAGTTAAGCAGTTTAAGCAGTTAAGTATAGAAATCGGTTGGCTTGTATTCACAGAATTGTTATTCACTGATATTCACTAACAGCATTAGCGTTGAGGATTGGAAACTATGGCAACAACTTTAAATGTATCTACCGTCAAACCCCTTGGCGATCGAGTTTTTATCAAGGTTAGCGCCAAGGAAGCAAAGACCGCTGGCGGCATCTTTCTACCCGACACCGCTAAAGAGAAGCCTCAGGTCGGTGAAGTTGCCGCAGTGGGTCCTGGCAAGCGCAGTGAAAATGGCTCTCGCCAAGAACCAGAGGTCAAAGTTGGCGACAAGGTGCTTTACTCCAAGTATGCTGGCACCGATGTCAAGATTGCTGATGACGACTATATCCTGTTGGCAGAAAAAGATATTTTGGCGATCGTTTCTTAGCTGGAATTTCTGAGCTGAAACTAGCATTCTTACCAATCGGCAGTCATTGCTGGGTTGGGTTTAGCAGCGATCGACTAACACCAAGTTTGATTAAAAGTTATAGCGATCGCCGCTAATTATCAAAATCTTGAAATCCTTGAAATCATAGTTAACTATAGAAATAGGTAAAAATAGGTAAATACCAGATATGGCTAAGAAGATTATTTATAACGAAGATGCGCGCCGCGCCCTCGAAAAAGGGATGGATATTCTGGCCGAGTCTGTGGCCGTGACCCTGGGCCCCAAGGGCAGAAACGTAGTTCTAGAGAAAAAATTTGGCTCACCCCAGATCATTAATGACGGGGTCACGATCGCCAAGGAAATCGAACTAGAAGACCATGTGGAAAACACTGGTGTGTCGCTGATCCGTCAGGCTGCTTCCAAAACCAATGATGCGGCTGGGGATGGTACTACCACCGCCACAGTTTTAGCCCATGCGATCGTCAAGGAAGGTCTGCGCAACGTGGCCGCTGGTGCTAATTCAATCTCGATTAAGCGCGGTATCGACAAAGCCACGACCTATTTGGTTGATAAGATCGCCAGCCATTCTCGCCCCGTAGAAGACTCTAACGCGATCGCCCAGGTGGGTACAATCTCCGCTGGCAACGATGAGCAAGTGGGTAATATGATCGCCGAAGCAATGGACAAGGTCGGCAAAGAAGGCGTAATCTCGCTCGAAGAAGGTAAGTCCATGACTACCGAACTGGAAGTCACCGAAGGGATGCGCTTCGAGAAGGGTTATATTTCCCCTTATTTTGTGTCCGATGCGGAACGGATGGAAGCAGTGATCGATGAGCCGATGGTATTGCTCACCGACAAAAAGATCGGCATGATTCAGGATCTTGTGCCAGTATTGGAGCAGGTAGCTCGCGCTGGTGGTTCGTTGCTGATCATCGCTGAAGATATTGAGAAAGAAGCCCTGGCTACTCTGGTGGTCAACCGCCTGCGGGGTGTCCTCAATGTCTGTGCCGTAAAAGCTCCTGGTTTTGGCGATCGCCGTAAAGCAATGCTCGAAGATATTGCCGTACTAACTGGTGGTAAGTTGATTACCGAGGATGCTGGTTTAAAACTAGAAGCAGTGAAGCTGGAAGACCTGGGTAAGGCACGTCGCATCACCATCACCAAGGACAGCACCACGATCGTAGCCGAAGGCAATGAAGCTGAAGTCAAGGCTCGTTGTGAACGCATCCGTCGTCAAATTGAAGAAAGTGATTCTTCCTTTGATAAGGAAAAACTGCAAGAACGCCTAGCCAAGTTGGGTGGTGGTGTAGCCGTGATCAAGGTGGGGGCTGCCACTGAAACGGAAATGAAGGATAAGAAATTCCGCCTTGAAGATGCAGTTAATGCAACCAAGGCCGCCGTTGAAGAAGGGATTGTACCCGGTGGCGGTACTACCTACGCCCATCTAGCGCCAGACTTAGAATCCTGGGCTAGTGGCAATCTGGCTGGCGAGGAACTAACCGGCGCAATGATGGTGGCACGGGCGCTATTGGCTCCAGTGAAGCGGATTGCTCAAAATGCTGGTTTTAATGGGGCAGTGATTGCCGAGCGGATTAAGGAAAAGGGCGATTTTAATGTTGGCTTTAATGCCATGAATGGTGGCTTTGAAGATATGTTTGCCGCTGGAATTGTCGATCCAGCCAAGGTAACCCGTTCGGCGCTGCAAAATGCGGCCTCGATCGCCGGCATGATTTTGACCACCGAATGTATTGTGGTTGATAAGCCTGAGAAAGAAGCTGCACCTGCTGGCGGTATGGGCGGTGACTTCGATTATTAATTTCGATTATTAATCAAGTAATCAACTAGAGAAGAGACCAGTTAATCTAATAATCTAAACCAGGTCAATTGGTTTCGCGCTCAGTTGCATATTTGATGAATATTTGAATAACTTAGAGTATTGAATAACTTGGAGTAAGGATGCCTGATCATTTGCGATCGTGTGCATCCTTATTTTTATGCTTTATTTTCATGCTTTTTGTGGGAGGTCTTAATGCCATTTGTGAATGGCCAGGCGCTAATAGTAGCCAACCGACAAAGTTTAGGGAATAAAATATATTAAGAATTTGTTTAGTTAGTTAATATAGGATGATATGTGACAGGAAACGGGGATCAACAGGCTAGCGGATTTGGTGAAGCAATAAAACACTAGTCAAAGCTAGCTGGTAGCACAGGAGATGGGAAATAGATGGCGATCGACAAGCAGGTGGAATTGCTCAAACAGAGCGTTGCCAACTGGAATAATGTCAGAAATAATGGCAGCTTGCAGAACCTTGATTTGTGCGGCGCAAATTTGCGGGGTGCAAAACTAGCCGGGGCAAACCTGAGTAAGGTCGATCTCAGTGGCAGTGATTTAATCGGCACAGACCTGAGCAGAGGAAATCTGAGTAGTTGCGATCTCAGTGCGGCTTGTTTACGCGGAGCCAACCTCAAGGAGGCTAACCTTGCCAATGCGGATCTTAGCTCGGCTGATTTGCGCGGCGCTTCTTTAAACCGTGCCAGTTTATGTAAGGCCGATCTCAGTGCTGCTGATCTGGGGGTGGCAGAATTAATCAATGCTGATCTGTCGGAGGCAAATTTTAAGGGGGCGGATTTGCGGGGTGCGAATTTTACTGGGGCAATATTCCATAAAACCGATCTGCGTGGCAGCGATCTCCATGAAGCGATTTTGACCGATGCTGACCTAGCTGGGGCGGATTTTCGGGGTGCAATCATGCCCGATGGCAATATTTATCAAATGCGACCCAATACCACTGAAGTTTAAACGTCATAAATGTCCATGAATATACGGATTGGTAATGGTTACGACATCCATCAGTTGGTTAGCGATCGCCCCTTGATTCTCGGTGGCGTAACGATCGAATCGGCGCTAGGCTTGCTGGGGCATAGCGATGCGGATGTGTTGACTCACGCGATCATGGATGCGATGTTGGGGGCATTGGCATTGGGCGACATTGGCCATTACTTCCCGCCCAGTGATCCCAAATGGGCTGGGGCAGACAGCATTGAGTTGCTCAAGGAAGTGAACCAGATTATTACGGCTCAGGGTTGGCAGATTGGCAATATTGATGCGATGGTGGTGGCGGAAGCGCCGAAACTAAAGCCGCATATTAAATTAATGCGCGATCGCCTCGCGGCTGCCCTGTCGATCGATGTTTCGCAAGTGAGCGTGAAGGCGACCACAAATGAAAAATTAGATGCGATTGGTCATAAGCAAGCGATCGCTACCCATGCGGTAGTTTTATTGGCGCCTGTGTAACAGCCTAGAGCAGGATTCCATATCACCACAAATTAGCGTAGTTGAATGCTGCTAAATCGCTTAACATCACTGCAATCTAGACTAGAGAACATTTGTCGTCATAAATCAGTCAATATCAGCAATCAATAGATTTAATTAGCCATTATGGCCAGAGCTTTGAATCTTAGAATCATCAATTTTTGCCAGTCATCATGAACTCAGCGATCGCCCTTGCTCTGATTAGTCTGCTGCCAATTGCCAATTTAGTCCCATCCCAGACTGGTCTTGGTTTGGCTGATGATTTGCAATATGTGGCTCAATATGATCAATATGCAGCCAGCTTCACCCACTCTTCAAAGCAATCGATCGCTACTGCTCCTCAAACCAAAATTATTGATGATCCAGAATCAGTAACTTTAACGCAAGCACCAACCAGCGATCGCAAATTATTAGCTGCACTCGATCCGGCTAGTGATCCCAAATTCCAGCAAATTATGCAAGTGGCGATCGCCCAGGAGCTACATCAACAATCCTATGGCGAGATGGTGCAAAGCATGGCGGCGCAATTAATTGGCTCTGGCTATCGGGAAGGTTTGCTGGATCGATCGCCCCAGGAAAAGCTGGTTGTTTCGCTGACTCAATTCGATTGTGTATTGCTGGTGGAAATAGCCCTGGCTCTGGCAATGGGCGTAGCAGTTGAAGACTATACCCCTACCACTCTGGCTAAGAATGTGCAGAGCTTGCGCTATAGCGATGGCGAGGTTAATGGTTATTGCAGTCGATTACATTATTTTTCCGACTGGATTAATGACAATCAAAAGCGGGGGCAGGTGGTGGAAATTGGCGATCGCCTGGGTGGTCTTCCGCTCAATAAACCGCTCCGATTTATGAGTAACCATTGGCAGCTCTATCCCAAGCTGATCGGTAGCAAAGCTAATCGAGATTGCATCACAGCGATGGAAAAAGGCATCAATACTCAGCAAATATCCTATGTGCCAACGGACAAGATTCGCGCTGCCTATGGTCAACTGCAACCGGGTGACATCATTGCGATCGCCACTGAAATCGAAGGTCTAGACGTAACTCATACGGGCTTGGCCTATCGACATAGTGATGGCAATTTTGGTTTGATTCATGCCTCGCCAGTGGGCAGGGTGGTGGTTTCCCATGATCTACAAGCCTATATTGCGCGGCAACCGCAGGCGATCGGCATTCTGGTGGCCAGACCGATCAGTCCTGGGCGATCGGCTCAACCCCAGCCAGATCAAGAATTTGCGGGATCAGGTGTTCAGTTTTGATCGCCATCAAATGCACCCCCTGGCAAATATCTTTGGCCATTTTGACCTGTTCCGCCGCGATCGCAATCCCCTCCTGTAATGGCTGCTCCGCTTGGGCAAGGCGATCGATAATCGAATCAGGAATGTTTACCCCCGGCACATATTTATTAATAAATCTGGCGTTCTTGGCCGACTTGAGCAGAAAAATCCCCGCCAGGATTGGTTTACCGCTGGCATTCCCCACCTCATGCATAAACTTATCGAGGCGATCGAAATCCGTAATCAACTGGCTTTGGAAAAACTGCGCCCCAGCCTCTAGTTTGCGTTCAAATCTGCGCACCAATCCTGACCAACTCCCCAATTGCGGATCGACCGCTGCCCCCGCCAGCAAGTTTGTACCACCATTGGCAAGTTGCTTTTCATTGATGTCAATCCCCTGATTGAGTTTGGCAATTAGTTTGAGCAACCTCACCGATTCAAGATCAAACACAGACTTAGCATCCTTATGATCGCCCGATTTGACTGGGTCACCGGTCAACGCCAGAATATTGCATAAGCCCAGGGCACTTGCCCCCAACAAATCCCCTTGCAGTGCGATCCGGTTGCGATCGCGGCAGGCCAGTTGATACACCGCTTCGATTCCCGTTTGCTGTTGCACCAACACAGAGGCTGCCAACGGACTCATTGCCATCACCGCCCGACTGGAATCGGTGAGATTGATCGCATGAACTCGGCCTTTGAGTTGTCTGGCTTGTTCCAGCATATGAAATGGATCGCTACCTTTGGGAGGGGCAACTTCCGCCGTAACCAAGAATTTGCGATCGGCGATCGCTTGACCCAGCAGCGATGTGGTTGATTTGACCTGATCAGATTGATTAGATGGATTAGCCAAAGCGTTAGCCCAATTGAATTAAGACGATTTAAAATGGTTCCCTAAGTACCTCTAAGTACCTAAGTATAAGTATGATAATGCCCCAAGCACAGATAAGTTATTTCAGGGCAAACCCACAGGCAATTATGCTCACAGACAATTTATTAACAGCACTTTAGCAAAAATTAAAACCTAGTTGGCAACTAATCGAACACTACTGTTCTGAGCCCCAGCTTTGACTTAGCCGTTTGACCATAAATTAACACGCGATTTTCTAGATGCAATCGCACCGCCCGCGCCAACACAATCCGTTCCAGGTCTTTGCCTTTGCGAATCAAGTCAGCCACCGCATCTCGATGGGAAACCCTGATTACATCCTGCTCAATGATCGGCCCTTCGTCTAGATCTTCAGTCACATAATGAGCCGTAGCACCAATAATTTTTACGCCGCGCTGATAGGCACGATGGTAGGGTTTTGCGCCAGGGAAAGCAGGCAAAAAGGAATGGTGAATATTAATTACCTGGGGAAAGGCCGCTAAAAACTGAGGACTGAGCACCTGCATATATTTAGCCAGAACCACTAAATCGATCTGGTATTGGTGCAACAAATCAAGCTGGAGTTTTTCCTGGGTGGCTTTGGTTTCGGCCGTAATCGGCACATGGTGGAAGTTGATCCCAAAGTTATGGGCGATCGCTTCCAGGTTGGGATGATTGCCAATCACCAGCGGGATCTGGCTGTTAATTTCACCGGACTTGTGCCGCAAAATCAAGTCATAGAGACAATGGTCTTGCTTAGTCACAAAAATTGCTACCCGCCGTACCCGATCGGAGAAGTGGAGTTGCCATTTCGCATCGATCGCCGCCGCCAAAGGTTGAAAACTAGCGGCAATCTCCTGGCGTTCTAAATTAAAACCAGCTAACTGCCACTCAACCCGCATCAAAAATAAACCAGCCGAGGCATCAGTATGCTGATCGGCATGGATAATATTGCCATTGTGGGAGTAGAGCCAGTCAGCTACCTTGGCCACCAGACCTTTTTGATCGGGACAGGAAACCAACAGGGTAGCCGTAGTCATGCCAGCGCATCCTTGAGCGTATTCACCACATATTGCTGCTGTTCATCGCTAATCTCTGGGAACATTGGCAATGACAAAACCTGCTGGCTGACTAGTTCTGAAACGGGGAAATCACCTGACTTATGCCCCAGATCAGCATAGGCATCCTGGAGATGCAACGGCACCGGGTAATAGGTGATTGTAATTACGCCCTGTGCTCTGATTTGGGCTTGGATCGCGTCCCGATCGGCATGGGCAAAGCGAATTGAATATTGATTCCACACGCTGCCGGGGCAATGCTTGGGCGTGATCATGCCGTCAATGTGCTTGAGATATTGATCATAGCGGCCGATCGCCTCTTTGCGCAGGTGATTCCACTTGTCCAGGTAGGGCAATTTCACCCGCAGGATCGCCGCCTGCACCGCATCCATGCGTGAGTTAATCCCGATCGTACTGTGATAATAACGTTTGGGGCTACCATGCTCTTTAACTACTCGGCTTTGCTGTGCCAGATCTGGGTTACTGGTGGTTAACATGCCACCATCCCCACAACAGCCCAAATTTTTGGTGGGATAGAAGCTAAAACAACCCACATCACCAATACTGCCCACCTGCTGACCATTCCAGGTGGCACCGATCGCCTGGGCGCAGTCTTCTACTACATAGAGGTTGTGTTGCTTGGCGATCGCCATGATTGCGGTCATGTTTGCGGGGCGACCAAATAAATGCACGGGCATAATCGCCTTGGTGCGATCGGTGATCGCGGCCTCGATTTTGGTCACATCGATATTAAAGCTATCGGCCTCAATATCCACAAATACCGGCTTTGCACCAACCAAACTAACCACTTCTGCACTAGCAAAAAAAGTAAATGGCGGCACAATCACTTCATCACCAGCACCAATACCCAGGGCTCGCAGTGCCAGATACAGCGCATCGGTGCCAGAATTACAGGCCACAGCATCGGTGCAACCCACGTAAGCAGCCAGCTCCTGCTCAAATTCTTTGACATTAGAGCCGCCAACATATTGGCCAGAAGCCAACACCGCCGCGACCGCTTGATTTATTTGATCGCCAATCTGTCGAAATTGTTCGGTTGCATCGAAGGGGGGAACTTTAACCACGCCAAATTTGTTTAGTATTTCCTAAACTGCCTAAAACTATATTCTTAACCTATTAAATCTTAGATCGCTTAGGTTTAGGGATTTTTTGGCGATTTAATCTGTTTGGGGTAATCGGTGCGATCGTGATTCTATCGATTACCACGAGTTTAAAGTTAAATTGCGATTATTTAGCACCATTAGAGCCGTTATTGCCATTATTAGCACGGGCATAATCATCCTGGAACCGGGTGATATCGTCTTCGCCCAGATATTCACCATTTTGCACTTCAATGATCACCAACGGAATTACACCAGGATTTTCGAGTCGATGGCGCGTACACATCGGTACATAGGTCGATTGATTACTGCTGATCATGATTTCGCTATCGCCACAGGTGACCTTGGCGGTGCCAGAAACGACAATCCAATGCTCACTGCGATGGTGGTGCATTTGCAAGCTGAGACGATGACCTGGCTTAACTTCGATCCGCTTGATTTTATAACCACGCCCTTCTTCTAGCACCGTAAATGAGCCCCAGGGTCTAGGGGTTGGGCTTAAGCCATTGGAATTATTTAAATCACTACTAGCACCATTGAGATTAGAGATTGAGGTGGAAACTTCTTGCGCTTGTGTCATTACCCTAAACCTAAGAGTTAATTAATTATGACTACTAAGACTGTAAATAGCATAGCAGTTTGAAAAGAGTGACGTTGAAAACTTCGATTAGCTTACATTACACATGGATTAACCATTAGTATCTCAAACGTATTGAGAGTAATAATATCTGTTATATTCAAGACATGGCTGAAGAATATTATTAGAGTCATACATAGTCCTAAAGGCTTAAAAACTAACTAATCTATCTCTAATGGGTTTGAACAATGGATACAGCAATACTTCTGAAAGACAAAAATCACTTGCTGGATTTTTTCTTGGAGCTTCGCTCACAGAATAAGCTAGAACCAAGCTCTATTTTAGCTGGTTTTCCTCAAATCCTAAATAGTCAAAAAGAAAACCGTAATAGCTCTTCTATCAAATATTTCTATTCTCCAGAAACCATTAGTGCTTTTGTGGAAATACTGGAAGAGATAGAAAAGATATTGGATCAAGAGTGGCAAAGTATCCTTGATTCCATTAGAAAAAATCACGAAAAGCCTTATGAGCAAATTGAACAGAACGATTCGCCTTCCTTTCCTAAAGAATGGCTAATGGTTTTAGGTTTGCTAGTTTCTGTTTTATGGGCTTCAATCAAGCTTAAAGAAAACTTTTTTTCCAGATCTACAAAAAGCCTTAGAAACATACTTAATATTCTTGAATACAATACCAAATCTCAAGAACTAGGAAACATAGAAGCCTGTGTTTCTGTAAAGGGAATTGGCGATACAAAAATGAAAGTCGGAGAGTTGGTTCAGTTTATAGATGAAGGTGGTGAACTTGAGTATATACAAGTCAGCCCCAAGGGTAAACGTAGAGTTTAGTTGTACAAATTAATTTGAAATTTGATCAACTAGCATGACAGTAACGTCGATATCTTCCCCCAGCTTGCCAATAAACTTACCTTCATCGACTTCCTCTCTAGTCAGTGATGCGTAAACTGTGCAACCAATAAATTTTTTCCTATCTGAGAATAAATCACTTTTATTTCTATCACTAAGGCTTACTTCCTTCCCAAGCTCAACATATACATGCAGCTTTTTTGTTGCTTTATCACCGTAGTATGTGCATATCCCATATACGTATCCATCACTACAAGCATTTCGGAACTCTTCTGGTTCTGCTTTTATCGGAATTTCTTTTGCCATAGTATAAGCACAATACAGCAGATTCCGCAATAGAATATGACATGATAGGAGTAAAGTAAGAATCAAAAAGTATGAGAGCCCATTCTCTAGATTTGCGTCAGCGCATAGTCACAGCGTACGAAAATAAAGAAGGTTCAATCCGTGAGTTGGCAACCCGATTCAGCGTTAGTAAAGACAGTGTCCATCAGCTGCTCCAACTTTATCGCACTACTGGTTCAGTTGAGCCAATTCCATACAAGGCAGGAGCAAAAGCCAAGTTTAATGAAGCTGCTCTGGCTGAGTTAGCAAAGTTAGTAGCCGCTAAAAATGATGCCACACTGTCGGAGTTATGTGAGCAAATGTATGAACGTACTGGCATCAGGGTATCAGAACCAACCATGTGCCGTACGTTGCAAAGGCAGGAGTTAACTCGAAAAAAAAACTTTTCACGCCGATGAAAGGGATACAGAACGAGTGCAACAGCTGAGAGCAGATTATCAACGCTGGCTTTGGCCACAGGCAATGGAAAACCTGGTATTCATTGATGAGACAGGCGTTAACCTGGCAATGACCAGGTTGTATGCAAGGGCTACTCTAGGTGAGAGAGCCTATGCTAGTAAACCACTTGCTCGAGGCAAAAACGTTACTATAATTGGGGCTATGGCATTACGCGGTGTGCTGACTAATTTTACTTTTACTGGTAGCAATAATACTGATACTTTCGTGTCCTATCTCAAAGATAAATTGCTGCCTAACCTATGGTCTGGTGCAATTGTGATTATGGATAACCTCAGTGTACATAAGGTTGATCCTGTGCGAGAGTTAATTGAGTCCGTCGGTGCTCACTTGGTTTACTTACCGCCTTATTCACCAGAGCTAAATCCGATTGAGATGCTGTGGTCAAAGGTGAAACAGTTTCTACGCTCTTGGGCGGCCAGGGACTATGATGACTTGCATAAAGCTATTTCTAACGCTCTTGCCAAGGTTTCTCTAGACGATATTATGGGCTGGTTCCTTGAGGCCGATCTCTGTGCGTCTCTAATCTGAAATGCGCTGTATACTGGTTTTCATAGCATGTAGAATTTTATACTGAAATTGGCTAGTGATATACAGGTTTGATGCAACAGACCTATGCAAAAGCTTAAGGATAGATAGGAATGATCGAGGCAAATAATTGTTTGCGGGTTGGTCAGCCAGCTCCAAATTTCAGTGCGACGGCGGTGGTTAATCAAGAATTTAAGATCGTCAAGCTGTCTGATTATCGGGGTAAAAAATATGTGGTGCTATTTTTCTACCCACTGGACTTTACATTTGTTTGCCCGACGGAGGTGATGGCATTTAGCGATCGCTATGCCGAATTTAAGCAACTGGGTGCGGAAGTGTTAGGTGTATCGGTAGACAGTGAGTTTGCCCACCTGGCCTGGATTCAAACCGATCGCAAATTAGGAGGGGTGGGCGATCTTAACTATCCCCTGGTTTCCGATATCACCAAGGCGATTAGCACTGCCTACAATGTGCTCGATCCAGCGGCTGGGATTGCCCTACGCGGTTTATTTATTATTGATAAGGACGGCATTATTCAGCATGCCTCAATTAATAATTTTGCCTTCGGTCGTGGCCTGGATGAAACGCTGCGCACCCTCAAGGCGATCCACCATACCCAAGTGAATGCCAATGAAGTCTGTCCGGTCGATTGGCAACCTGGCCAAAAAACAATCACCCCAAGTTCCAAGTCCGCTAGAGGCTTCTTTGAAACCCTGGAATAGATTTAGCTCTTATTGCGCCGATCGCCCGATCGATCATGGGTTAGGATTAGTTCAGGCTTTAGTTAATTGGTGTATCTACAAATATCTTACCGACCAGGCTAATTAATAGTTTCAAAAGTTGGGAAGGAGTTCTGCTCATAACACCTAAAACATCTAAAATAGATGCCCAGACACCTACTAATTTGTGGGTTAATGCTACTTGGCAAGATTACTTAGCTGCGATCGATCGCATTGACGCTGATCCTAATGCCGCCAAATTTAAATCCTAGGTAGTGCTTAACAAGTAAGGATCTAGGAAATAGTTGAATATCCATAACCCAAACAAGCTAAGCTCCGAATTTTAAATCGATTGCCAATTATCCTTACTACTGCATGACTACCAAATCTTGCACTGAAAGTGCATAGTTTTGACTAGTGTTCTGTCAATCTTGGGTTTGTGAGTTAAGGGAAAGATGGATAAACTATACCTATGTTATCCGAGCAGTATATTATGCCTAAACGCTATATCGTCCGTTTGAGCAAGGAAGAGCGCGAAGAGCTGCAAAATCTTGTGTCTACTGGTAAGGCCGCCGCCTATAAAATCAAACATGCCAACATTCTGTTAAATATCGATATAAATGGCCAGAACTGGACAGATGCGGAAGCCGCCGCCACCTTTAGTTGCCATCGCAATACAGTAGCCAACCTGCGTCAACGATTGATTGAAGGAGGTTTAGAGTCGGCCTTGGCACGCAAACCTCGCCAAAGTGCGCCACGACCACACGTATGTGATGGAGAGTCGGAGGCAAAGCTAATAGCCTTACGTTGTAGCGAACCACCTGCTGGTCATGCTCGCTGGACATTGCGATTGCTTGCTGATAAAGCGGTGGAGTTAGAAATTGTACCAGCTATTTGTCACGAGACCGTGCGACAAGTGCTGAAAAAAACGAACTGAAACCACATCTACGTCAACAGTATGTGATTCCACCTGAGCAAAATGCCGATTTTGTTGCTCATATGGAAGATGTTGTTAGGCGACAATTACCTTGGCGTCTGGATGACGATTACTTGGCATAAAAAGATGATCGCCAGCAAGGATATGAGATCGCAAGTGGAGGTAGGCGTCAACTAGAAAAAAAGAGATCAAAACGGGAAAAAAGAAAGACACTAAAGACGTTCAAACAGGAAAGTGGAACGTCAGCAGTGTCAGGTCAATATATAAAACAATATCAAGTGCAAGTGTACAAGAAAGCACGAGAGGTCGGCTGCAATCAAAATGAGTCAGCCGAGATTGCCGGCATATCAGTCCGTAGCGGCAGCCGTATTGAGCAAGGCAAACACCAGCCCAAGAGTAAAGGTGAGCGAGATTGGCGCACCCGCCGAGATCCGCTATCAGGAGTGTGGGAGGAAGAGCTAGAGCCAATGCTTCGACGTGAGCCTCGTCTAGAGGCGATGACATTGTATGAATATCTAGCCGAGCATTATCCAGGCCAATATGAGCAACAATTGCGTACCTTACAAAGGCGAGTGCAGGTATGGAAAAGTATCCATGGCAAACCGCAGGAGGTAATGTTTGAGATCCGCCATCAGCCCGGCGAAATGGGTCTATCAGATTTTACCGAGCTCAAACAGGTGGAAGTTACCATCAAAGGGAAACAATATGAGCACCTGCTGTACCACTACCGTCTGGCCTACAGTGGCTGGCAATATGTGCAGGTAATCGAGGGTGGCGAGAGCTTTATCGGCTTGTCTGAAGGATTACAGAATGCGCTGCATGCCTGTGGTGGTGTACCAAAGCAGCATCGCACCGATAATTTGAGTGCTGCCTATCGGAATATGGCGGGCAAACGGCATAAACCACTAACCCAATTCTATGCCGAGCTATGTGAACACTATGGCATGAGTCCAAGTCGCAATAACCCAGGCGTGGCTCATGAAAATGGCTCCATCGAATCTCCCCATGGACATTTCAAGCGCCGGTTGCGCCAAGCTCTGTATTTGCGTGGCAGCTTTGAGTTTGAGTCAGTGAGTGCATATCAAGAATTTATCGAGCAGGTGGTTGCCAAGCTCAATTGTAAATGCAGCGCCAAGTTTGCCGAGGAAAAAGTAACCCTACAACCACTACCGAGATATCGCTGTGCCGATTACGAAGAATTGACGGTGCGGGTGACCTGCCACAGCACCATTTCGGTGCGCTGCATTCTTTACACGGTGCCATCAAGACTGATTGGCAGGCAGCTGAATATTCATATCTATCACAACCGCCTGGTCGGTTATTTGGGGCAGCAACAAGTGGTGGAACTACCCCGTTTGCGAGTACATGGGTCAGCCAAAATCCGCCGTGCTCGCTGTATTAACTACCGCCATGTAATTGATAGCCTCAGGCGTAAACCCCGTGCCTTTATTTACTGCACCTGGCAGCAAGACCTATTGCCTAATCAACAATGGCGGCAGCTGTGGCAGAGGTTACAGGCTGATTTTGAAATCGATAATGCAGCGCGCATCATGGTTGAAGCCCTCTATATTGCTGCCAAGCACGATAGAGAAACTACAGTGGCCGACTATCTTGAAACCCAACTGCAGCAGGGCACTCTCAGCCTGAAGGCTCTACAGCAACAGTTCCTACTACCCCAGCAGCAATTGAGCGTACCTCAACTAAACGTACAACAACATTCGCTTTCAGCCTATGACCAACTCCTCGAAACCAAACCCGAACAATACTCTGAGCCTGATACTCAAACAGCTACGACTCTCGCACATGCTCCAACATTGGCAGACTATCGAGCAGAAGGCCACCCAACAGCATTGGGCTTACGACCGGTTCTTGCTCGCTCTGTGCGAATTGGAACTGGATTATCGCCAACAGAATCGGATCAAACGAGCTCTCGCTGAGGCTAAATTACCTACTGGTAAAAGCTTTACCTCTTTCGATTTTGAACATTGCCCTAGTTTCAAATCAGCGCCACTGATCCAACTGGCACAAGATACGGCCTGGTTGGATAGGGCCGAAAACTGCTTGCTATTTGGACCTTCCGGGGTCGGTAAAACTCATCTTGCTGCTGCGCTCGGGCGCTCGATGATTGAAATGGGCAAACGGGTTAAGTTCTTCTCGGCCTATGCTTTGCTACAACATCTACAGCAAGCCAAACTACAACTTCAGCTTGCCTCTATCCTTGCCAAACTTGACCGCTTTGATTTACTCATTATTGATGATCTTGGCTATGTCAAAAAATCTGAGGCTGAAACTTCCGTCCTGTTTGAGCTGATTGCTCATCGTTATGAACGCAAAAGCCTCATCATTACTGCTAATCAGCCTTTCTCGCAATGGGATCACATCTTTGCCGATGACATGATGACTGTTGCTGCCGTTGACCGCCTCATTCATCATGCTCTCATTGTTGAAATTCATGCTGATAGTTTCCGTAAACGCAACGCTGTTGAGCGCTCGCAAAAATAATAATCGCTATCAATCCGAATCTTACTGCTCCTTGAGGTTCAACATATGCAGTTCCTTTCAGCTTAGTTTTAGTTGTCATTTGCACACGTCATTTACATCCGCTATTTGCCAAGTAATTGACGCCGTCGAAATTGGTAATTGACATTTAACAAGATGTACTAGAGATTTATCACCAACCCTATGATTCTAAGCATCCGGTAATTTGCATGGATGAAAAACCGGTGCAATTGGTTAAACAAACACGCATTCCATTGCCGGCTAAATCAGGACAACCAGAGTTGGTAGATTATGAATATGAGCGCAATGGCACCGCTAATATTTTCTTGTTTACAGAACCTTTGGCCGGTTGGCGTAAAGCAGTTGTGAGTGAACGCAGAACCTCAGTTGATTGGGCGATCGAAATTCAACGCTTACTTGAACAAGACTACGCCGATTGCGAGACTGTCATTTTGGTATGTGACAATTTGAACATTCACAAACTTGCCTCGCTCTATCAGGCCTTTGCTCCGTCCACTGCGCGTCGGTTGGTCGAACGGCTAGAAATTCACCATACGCCCAAACATGGAAGTTGGCTAAATATTGCCGAAATCGAGCTGTCTGCACTAACCCGACAATGTCTGGATCGACGGATCCCAGATCGAGAAACTCTTGAACAAGAAACATCAGCTTGGTTCATTGAGCGTAATCATTTGCAGAAGTCGGTAGATTGGCAATTCACAACTGCAGATGCTCGTATTCGCCTTAAGCGACTTTACCCACAAATTGAAAGCTGACAATCCACTAGCGTGCTGGGACAATAAATTATAGTAAATTCTAAAACAAGCGATAAAGCTTAGCCAGAGGTCACCGGGCTTAGAGTATGATGCAAACATTAAATAAGGAATGTTTAAGTAATACTAATTATTAAACCTGGCCAAACAAGGTTAGTGGCAAAATTGAAGCAGTTAAATTGAACATGAAGTTCAATCTGGGTTCGATCGGGCAAGATGAGTATGAGACGAGATAGCACAAATTAAATTCTCTATCTCAATTTAATATTGATTAATATTGAGCTGTTCAAAAGACCTGGATCAAAGTTGCTATCAATCATATTTTGGCGACCGAATATATCCAGACACAGAGCAAAAATAACCAAATAATAATATTTTTTAGCTGGCGATCGGCTAACTCCATTCGCTGAATATACTGGCACAAAATTCATGAAAAAAGCATATTTAATCCTGAGTGAGCTAGATAATGAGGATTTAAACTGGATCACAAAAAATGGACATAAAAAAAACCTCGAGCCAGGCACCACTTTGATCTATGAAGGGCAGAGTATTAGTGCTCTTTATATGGTGTTGGATGGTACCTTGCGGGTCTACATCAAACCAGGGGAGGCAGGGCAAGAGCGTGAACTGGCTCAAATATCTGCTGGTGAGATGGTTGGCGAGATTTCGTTTATTGATGCCAGCGTGCCGATCGCTACAGTTGAGGCACTAGGCGATTGCACCATTTTGGAAATCCCCCGCATTCAGCTCTTGAATAAACTGCGCACAGACCAAGCATTTGCGGTTCGTTTCTATCGCGGCATTTGTCAGTGCTTGGCCGATCGGATGCGGGGTACGGTCAAACGGTTGGGATATCAATCCGATGATAGTTATCTGGAGACAGTTACGCCAGAATTTTCGCCGCTAAAGCAAGAGGATTTAGAGCTGATTGAGGCTAAATTCCATTGGTTAACTTTAAATGTTGAGAATTGAAAATTTATAATCTGGGGCGATCGCGTTTATTCTTTCCCTCAGAGGGTGTAATCGCTTCCAATCAAAAGCACCAATCAGCTTGTTTTTATTGCTCCCTACTGTGTGGTTAGTTAAGGGAGCAGTAAAGCCTTAATCTTAGTCAAATATAATGACAGTGTCTGGGTCATCAGATATCATGTCAAAAAATTCACCACTTGCCCTTATACCTTCGGTGATTTGTTGTTCCCTCTCTAGTTGTAGGGCTCGCTGATGTTCGATATATGCTTTTTTCTCCTCTGGAGAGAGGCTATTAAAGTATTGACGACGGCGTTCGGCTGCTAGCCGTTTTTCTTCATCTTCTGCTTTTTTAGCTTCAAATTGGTATTGCTCTTGCTCCAGGCGCAGCCTTTCCCGCTCTAGGCGCAATTTTTCCCGCTCAATGCGGATCTCATCGCGCTCTGCGTCCACTTCATTTTCCCTTTCATTTTCTTCAATCCGTTGAATTTGCTCGCCCGTTCGGATCGCATCTCGAATCAAACCGAATTGAGCTAGCTTGACATTACTTGGCAAACTAGATTCAGGTTGATTAAACCGATTAGTTGATTGCACCATTGCAAAACCAGGGGCAATGTTGAAGGTGCAAACAAGAACAGCACCGGAGAAACCGATCGTTTTTTTCAATGCTTTTGTGGCAGCAGATCGAAAAGAATTTTGCTCGCTAATCATAATATTCCAACTACTGTATTTAGAGAAATTAGTTAATAAATGCCTAAATTCTTAAGTAGCGCAGGATAAACACTATAATTTAAACCTAATAAGTATTGTGCCAAAGTACAAAGTATCTAAATAATAACCTGATATCTTGATAATCGTAAAGTCTGATTAAAGCTGAGCATGATTCTATTAGCGCATAGTAGAGATACTCTCTTTTCTTTGCATATTAGGCACAATCAGAACAACGATCGCTTCTTAGCAAAACCTAGTCAGGTCAAGCAAAACTACTTACTACTCTGGCTCCCCAGCCCATCGATCTCATCGTAATCCTCAAACGCCAGCGAATCGCTGATCCCCTGATGGATTGTTTTTACCCACTTCAATCGCTTCGGCCGAATCGACATCCGATGGGTCACACTCGCCACCACAAACAACCAGTGGGTCATATAGATGCTACCGAGGATCGTATGCCACAACAATCGATACCAGGGCAACTGATAGGACTGGCGATTGCCCATGATCATCACCATCGTGAACATCGCAAAAGAGGTAGAAAACAACGGCATCAGGATTGGTGGTTGTTGCAGAATATAGGCTGCCAGCAAATCCGGAACTACCGCTGTCGGTAGAATATATTGAATGATCATAAAAATGAGCAAGTCAAACGACTTGACCACGCCAACCCGATTGCGCACAATCAAAGACCAATAGTCTAGATAGCGTTGATAACCACCTTCCGCCCAGCGATTGCGTTGATGCCAAAGCTGCCACCAGCCCACCACCCCTTCTTCCGCCACCGCCGGATGAAACAGGCAACGGACATCCCACCTGTCCAGGTGCAAGCGCAGGGTTAAGTCCAGATCATCGGTAATCGTTTGTTCATTCCAGCCACCACAGCTAAACAGAGCCGATCGCCGCACAAACTGGCCATTACCGCGCAACTCGCCCACACCGCCAACCTTGGCACGACGATCCTGGAACCAGATATCCAGCGCCATTTCGATCGATTGTCCTCTTGTCCAAAAGTTAAAGTTGGCATTGGCGATCTCTTTGCGGAGTTGCACTGCCCCCAACCTGGGTTTAGCAAAGAGGGGAATAACCTTTTGCAAGGAATCTTTGCTCACCTGGGCATCCGCATCAAACACACCGATAATCTCACCCATAGTCAGGGGTAAAACCTGATTAAGTGCCCCAGATTTACCACCAAAACTGTCAGCATCACGATTTAGAGTTTTGAGTTGGGGGTATTTATGCTTGAGTTGCTCCAGGATTTCCGGTGTGCGATCGCTACTATTGTCATCAATCACCCACAACTCCCATAGCTCTGGGTCATATTCCAGTTGGCAAAGCCCTGCCACCAGATTAGCAATCACTTGCTCTTCGTTCTTAGCCGCCACCAATAGGGAAACCTTGGGCTGGTAGTCTTGATATTCGCGCTCACTACTATGGCCTGGGTGCGATCGCGCCAGGAATAGCCGCAGGAAATGCACGACCATCAGGGCGATCCCCGCCTGGATCACTCTAATGCCCCAGGACGACAAATGTAATAAAAACACACCGCCGTAAATCAGAGTTAATAATGTCGCTGCCTTAATTCTGCGTCCTTCGCCCTTTTCGTTGAAATCTATTTCACCCATCAAGCTCTAGCTGCTAACTACTCAAAAAAATGTGAAGCCTCTATTAATCATATTATTTATTATGACAATCCTTAAATTTTTGTATATGGCTGGGTTCAGCAATTCACTCGCTGGCAGGGTTAATTCCATGAAGATTAGCAGTAATAACAACTGTGTCGATCGCCGATTGGCAATACCCAAGCCCCTCAGGTTCGATCGCCAAGCTGTAATCACCTCAGTGGCAATAAGTCAGCAATAACCAGAAAATGCCTAACTAAGATCTAAGATTTTTAATTAATCGCACCGGTTACCTTCTCGATCGCATTCACCATTGGCTTAGTCAACCAATTTAAACCCACCTTCATTTGATGTTCTAGGGTTGGCATCCGCATTAAATAAATCAAGCGCCGCGCCATGATCGCCGGAACGCCCTCAACCGTGAACTGATTAAACACCGACATCGCCGCATCCTCGATCCCCAGGCTCAGGAACTCGCCCAGTTCTAAATATTTGAATGGCGTGAGGTGGCGCTGATTTAAACTTGCCCAAATATTCGTAGCGCAATATTGCGATTGCTGGTAGGCCACCTGAGCATTGGCTGGCAAAAGTTGACCATCGGCATCCCGACATAGCGCCAGATCGCCGATCGCAAAAAGCTCAGGGTGATATTGCACTTGCAAGGTTGGCTCGGTAATTACGCGGCCGCCACGGGGGCTATGGGGCAGAGGCAGGCTCTCGACTAGCTTAGACATGCGATTACCCACTGTCCACATCACAATATCAACGGGCAGAATATCATTGCCGCCGCCATAGTCTAAGACCACTTCACCATCATTGATCTGCACTACGCTGGTAGACAGATCAATCCAGACATTGCGAGCCAGTAGGGCTTTTTCGGCGGCAGCACGGTTTGCCGTGGTCGAATCGGTCAGAATCGTGGAATTTCGATCGACCAGCCTCACCCGCCCCCGATCGCCTAATCGATCGCTGATTTTGCAGGCCAGTTCTACACCGCTGCTGCCCCCACCAGCAATGCAGACCCGGATTTTATCTTTGCTCGAAGCTTCCAATTGAGTCAGCCTTTCGTTTAAACGCTGCGCATCCTTGAGGGTACGGAATGGCAATGCATATTCAGTGGCACCGGGCACAATATTAATCGGCGTTTCACCCCCCAGCGCCAGCAACAAGCGATCGTAACTTATTTCGGCAGGGGCAACTTCACCAGATAGGCTAATGCGGCGGTTTTCGGTATCGATCGCCGTAGCCGTGGCATGAATGAATCTAACGCCAGTATTTTTGAGCAACTCCACAAATGATGGTGCGATCTCCCAGGGTTCTAGCTCCGCCGTGATCAGTTCGTAGAGCAAAGGTGTAAATAAGAAGCGATCGCTCTTATCGATTAGCACGATGGACGGTTTTTGATTCCAGGGCAGACGGGTCAGGTGTAAGGCTGTGTATAAACCACCAAAACCACCACCAACAATACAAATCTGACTCATTGAGTTACTCGTTAAATTAATCTTGATTGAATTGAGTTCTGCTCTTGGGATGTCAAGGCTCATGATAATAACTGGATTCTACGATCTAGGCTGGGGCAAAAGCACCATTCATTTCCCTAGGATCTAGTGTATGAACTTCTGGCTTGATGCGGGTATGACTATGGGGATAAATTATCCAGCCTGATCAATGTTCATGGCCGAAATTAAGATTCAACCGACTTTTTGAATAAATGTTCACATAACTGACGCGATCGTAATTCCGTCGCTTCAATACGGCACTTTTGCAAGAGTTTTAAGGTGTGTAAAAGGTGGGTAACTTGAGCAAATCAAGTAATAATCAATAATCACATCACACCAAGGCGATCGCTGACGATTACGATGGAGTCTGGTTAACTTTGCCATAGCGTCGATCGCGGCTCTGGAAAGCACTCAGCGCCAAATGAAATTCATGGCGATCGAAGTCGGGCCACAGAATTTCCGAAAAATAAATCTCCGCATAGGCCATTTGCCACAGCAAAAAATTACTTAAGCGCATTTCGCCACTGGTACGAATTAACAAATCCGGATCACTAGCGCCAAATTGATAGAGATGCTGGCTAAATAAAGCCTCATCGATCGCGTCAGGGTGAAGTTCGCCATTTTGCGACATTTCCGCCAACTGTCGGCAAACCCGCACAATCTCACCCCGTCCGCCATAATTGACCGCCACATTAAAATTGACCGCCTGATTGTTGGCCGTCACATCGATCGCATGTTGAATTTCTGCTTTCAAAGAAACCGGCAAAGGTTCTAGATCGCCAATAAAATTAATTCTAATTTGGTCTGCTTGCAAATTTTTTAGTTCCAACCGCAACATATGCTCGAACAGGAACATCAAAAAATTAACTTCCTCCGAAGGCCGTTGCCAGTTTTCGGTCGAGAAGGCATAGGCCGTAAGCGATTGGATTCCCCAGTCGATGCAGCAGCGCAGCAAATCCTTGAGGGCTTCAACCCCCTGGCGATGTCCCAGGGCTCTTGGCAAGCCTCGCTGCTTAGCCCAGCGGCCATTACCATCCATAATCACGGCTACATGCTTAGGTAGGCGATGGCGATCGAGATCAGCGGGCAAGGTTTGCAATAGCTTTGCTGTCATTTCTTTACTGATAGATTCCGTTTCAATAACTTGTTGACTAACTTATCTAATCTGAGCCATTTCCAGATCAGCCTAAATCGAGATACCCGCTGAGCCAGGGTGATGTTGCGTTCTGGTGCTAGCTTTTGCTCTAGGATTTCCCGGAGTTTGCTGCTGGCAAGAGGGCGATCGAGTTTGCCATTTTCGGCGATGGCGATCGAACCTGTTTCTTCCGAAACCACCACACAAAAGCAATTGCTGACCCGATCGGTGATCCCCATGGCGGCTCTATGTCTGGTGCCGATTTCCCGCGAGGCGGCTCGTTCAGAAATTGGTAGAATTACCCCCGCCGCCAAGACCCGATCCTCTCGCACCCAAACTGCGCCATCATGCAACAAGGTGTTAGTTTGAAAGATAGTCTGCAATAACTCCTTTGACAACTTGGCATCAATCGCTACACCGGGCACCGAAAAGTCCCGCTCATCGATCGGCTCACCGGTTTCTATAATTATCAATGCCCCAGTGCGATTTTGAGATAATTCAACTACGGCCTCCATCATTTCATCAACCAGTGAGTCGGCCAGGGTGTCATTCAGCTTGGCCTTGACCGGTGACAGCAACACATCAAATTTACCACTGCCCAATTGTTCCAGGAACCGCCGTAATTCTGGTTGCAGCATCACGGCGATCGCCACGGCTGCACCAATTAGTAGTTTATCGAGAATAAACTCCAACAACCGTAAATTAAAGCGATCGCTCACCGCCAGCAAGATCAGCAAAATAATAAAGCCGCGCACCATCAAAAGGGTACGGCGATCGCTACTCAATGCCAGCATCAAATAGACCAGCAGCAAAACTGCCAGTAAATCAATTATTACTCGTATGAATGCAAGCCAATCTAGGTTGGATAAAAATTGCATTCATAAACCTCTCATCTGCTGCTGAAAATGGCTATGGTGAACCAGGTTAAAAACAAAGGCTTTACAAGGTCTCAAGGTGCTGGTGCTGATAGTTTTAGAGTTTAGTGCTGTGGGGTTAATCGCTCCGGTAAAATGTCTTGCCGTAATAGATCGCTGTAGGTTTCCCGTTTAATAATCGTAGTTGCTTCTCCATCTTGCACTAAAACAGTGGCAGGGCGGGGAATCCGATTGTAATTAGAAGCCATACTGTAATTGTAGGCACCGGTGCCCAAAACTACCAATACATCACCGGGTTCTGTGGTTGGCAATTGTACATCTTTGATCAGAATATCGCCCGATTCACAATGCTTACCAGCTACTGTGACCAATTGATCTGCTGGGGCACTGAGCCGATTGGCAATCACAGTGCGATAGAGCGATTGATAGGTAATCGGTCGAGGATTATCAGACATGCCCCCATCTACGGTGATGTAGGTACGGATATCGGGCACAGTTTTGCTGCTGCCGATCGTGTAGGCGGTCACACAGGTAGTGCCAACCAGCGATCGCCCCGGTTCACACAGCAACTTCGGCAAGGCTAGACCGATTTCAGCACAGGCCTGGCTCACCCCTTCACAGACTGTTTTCACCCAATCGTCAATGCTAGGCGGATCGTCGCTTTCGGTGTAGCGAATCCCCAGGCCACCACCAATGTTCAGTTCGCTCAAGTTCAAGCCATATTTTTCCTGTGCCAGCTTAAACCAGGGTAAAATCGCCTGGGCAATGTCGCGGTGGGGTTGCAGTTCAAAAATTTGTGAGCCAATGTGGGCATGGAGGCCAATACAATCGAGATGAGCCGATACTTCCGGCTGCGCCAGAAATGCCAGTACAGCTTCCACATGATTGGGATCGAAACCAAACTTACTATCCAAATGCCCAGTGCGAATATATTCATGGGTATGGCATTCAATCCCTGGCGTGATCCGTAGCATTACTTTGGTAGGGCTTTGATGTGCTTTGGCCAATTGAGCCAAGGTTTTTAGCTCATACCAGTTATCAACTACGATCGTGATGTTTGCCTCGATCGCTAACTCTAATTCATCAATGCCTTTGTTATTACCATGCAAATAAAGCTGCTCAGGATTGGCACCAGCTTTGAGCGCAGTATATAGCTCACCACCAGAAACCACATCCAGGCCCAAACCTTCCGCTGAGACGATCGCACAGATCGCAAGGCAGCTCCAGGCTTTGGAGGCATAAAGCACCAGGGCTTGGCCATCATAATATTTAGTAAATGCCTGACGATATTGACCACAGGCCGATCGCAAACTGGCTTCATCCAAAATGTAGAGGGGGGAGCCATAGCGCTTAACCAGTTCAACCACATCGCAGCCACCAATTTCCAGATGATCAGCTTGATTGATTTTGGCCGTAATTGGCAGTAGTTGCTGGTTGGGGGAAAGACTATTCAACACAGCCTGATCGATTTGGCTGCTAACAAGCTGATGGGATAGATCGCTGAGAACGGTGGTCATTGTTTTTGCACGTTGGTGGATTTAAACTTTATGCTTATAACTTTAAGCTTACCCTGAATATTAAGCGTTATTATCTGGTGCGATCGCTCCTTTGAGCAATAATCCAGCTAGCCTATTTTTCCCCTTGTTCAGAATGATTCTAAGCCATTAGCAAAACCAGGTTAATACCTTAGCAGCTTTACGATCGCATTGCGCTAACAACTATAACTTTTGGCGGTAATTCTGCACAGGTAATGATATTAAAGACATTATTTAGCCATAATTTAGTCAAAGCAGCATTCAGTCAAAGCAGCCAGAATGGCTCAAGCGCGTTTGCTAAAAATCTTGCTTATATATCGCTACAGTTTTGTTGCCATAATTTTGCTAAACCATTGATCTATTCTTACCATTTTCTGGGCTGAAATGAGCCAGTTCAGATTTGCGTGATCAGTGGCTAAGCAACTTTTTGCCCAAAATTGCTAATTGACCTGGAACTTCTAATTAGCGATCGCGTCACATTGATCAACCAATTGATCAACATAATCAACATAATAAATCTGATGGTCTTGTGTAATTCCTAACTTGCCACAAATTAGGGATCACTATCTACTCATGCCCCAGCTTAATTTAAGCCATACTCAAACTTTATTTGAATTATTTGAATTATTTGAACCATAGTCTGATCTAGAGCGTCTAAATCTGCATCCACTTATGCCTAATGCATCTTCAAAAGACTTCTTTTGCATTGGTATCTTGTGGCTCTTAGCATTCGGGTTACTCCTTGCACAACATCTCGATTGAAACAGCACTAGATTATGCCTAAGCTGTATGTTGTATGGCGGTAATTAACGCTCAATCATGCCCCAAACTCGTTGCAAAACATTCAAAATCAAAATGAATCGCTTCCCGCATAAGTCGCATAAGTATAGTTTGGCGATCGGTATTTCTACATCGCTGTTTGGCTGCTTTGCGATCGCCAAGCCCTTTGGCCTGCAAGCAAGCACCCTCAACCGTCCCCACCCGCCTAGCAATCATCAGCCTCATTATTACTATCTCCAAGCTCAGCTCAACCTATCTCAGGGCACTCTGCTGAGGGGTAGTAGCGCCGCAATTTATGTAATCGATCGGGGTGGGCGCAGGTTGATCCCCGACGAGGCCACCTTCAATCACCTTGAATATAGCTGGGACGAGGTGATTCAAATCCCCGATCATCACCTCAATAATATTCCCGAACTCCCACCGATTAAAAGTGTCTTAAATCAGCCCCTAGCTGAGGGTACGATTGTTAAGGCCAGTGATAGCGATCGGCTCTATACAATTCTGGCGGGGCAACGCCGTGAATTAACCGACCCAACAACTTTAGGGACACTTGGCCTCCAACAGGAAGATGTGGTGTCAATTCCGCCCCAACAATTAGCCGCAATTCCCGAATTAAACCCGAGCGAGGATATTCAAGATATTAGTGAAATAGGGGAGGTGAATTATGCCGATGGCTCATTATTAAAAGGTGATAGTGCAGCGGTGTATTTAATCAGTGGCCGTCAGCGTCGCTTAGTCCCTAATGCTTTTACGTTCGAGGCATTGGGATATAAATGGGAAGATGTGATCCAAATTAGCGATCGAGAACTAGCCCAAATCCCCCTCTCATTACCCTTGGCCAGCAAGGTCGAACCCAGGTTCAAAGATGGTACTCTGATTAAGGGTTCAGCTCCGGCGGTCTATGTAATCCATTCGGGACGCAAGCGGTTGATTCCCAATCAAAAAACCTTTGAAGCATTGGGGTATCAATGGCAAGAAATTCTTGTAATTGAGGATGCGGAGCTAGATGCGATCGCCGATTTGCCACCCCTACCCAGTTTTTAGGTTGATGTTAGTTGATGCTATGTAAGTTATTTGCGATCGCGGCCTTAAATCAAATCCGCAATTCTCTCATTTGAAAATAGGGTTTCTGGCTTAAGATAGTAAATCTAGAGAGAGTATATTTCCTCTAGAATGTGAAACCAAATTGTGTTAGATGGCCTGAGGTTTGGGTTTAGTCCTGTGATTTAGTCTGAAGCTGAAGGATTAATCCTGCTTAGATCGATGTTGTTTGCCTAACCATAAAAACCTAGGCAAAGTTCAGATATATGCTTGGTAGTAATGCTAAGGATATGAGTATATTGGCATATATGTTGGAGCTGAGAACCAGCCCACCGATTAGGCTTGAATCTTTGGAACCCCGCTCCCTTATCCATATTGCTACCATATTCTTAACCCAACCTAGAGCTAAAGAGGTAACTTTGGAGCCAATCCCAATTCCATCTCACATTCACTACGAACTACTCTTACAGTTGCTAGAGCGGCAGACCTTACCGGCGATCGATCTGTCTGATCGGGTGGCCAGGGAAAATATTCAAAATACAATTATCATGCTGCGTAAGGCGCTGGTCTTGCAGAAACAGTTTGAAGAAAACTGCGAACATCGGGGGATCGCTACAACCTATCGCTGGTCACTCAATGAAGCAAATGCTAGAAATGGCGGTAAGGCCAACGGGAATAGTATCTCTGGCTCTGATCCGGTGGGCAATTCTGTCGCTGTCAATCAACAAAATGATGCGACGAATAATGATGCTTAATAAAATGATGCTTAATAATTAGCTCAATCTTGATATTGCTTGATATTGCTTGGTATTGATTCAGATCGGTCAAGCTCACGTTTACTTAACTGTTTTAACTGTTCTTTGGGGAGACAACCCCAATAAAACTCGCATTAGCTTAGGGCGAGTGATGGCGATCAGCAGGCGATTGATCCAGCCGGGGATAAAAACTACCGATCGCTGGGATCGATTTGCCCATAAGGCAGCAAGCGATAATTGCGCCACTGTATTTGCTTCTTGCCACAGCCATTGGCGGACAAGGCGGCGATCGAAATGGGAAAATTCAGCACTGTCGTGAAATTCGCTGTAGGTAAAGCCAGGGCAAAGCGCTTGGATTTTGATGTCAGTGTTGATTAATTCCGCTTGCAGCGCCTCAGAGAAACTAACCAAATAAGCCTTGGTTGCGCCATAGTTAGCATTTCCAGCGGTGGGCAAAAAGGCCGAGATCGAAGATACATTAATAATGCTGCCCTGATTACGTTGCATCATACCTGGCAGAGCAGCACGACACGATCGCACCACCGCCATAATCTGCAAGTTGATCATGTCCATTTGCTTGCGCAGGTCAATGTCGGCAAAGTTGCCACTAGTGCCAAAACCAGCATTGTTGATTAAGAGCGAGAGATTTTGAATTGAGGCGATCTCACCTTCAAGTAAGCTCATGCCCGCCTCGCTACTGAGATCGGCGGTGAGAGTTTTTACTGATATCTGGTAAGTGTTTTTAATTTGCTGGGCGATCGCTGCTAATCTCTCAGTTCGCCTCGCCACCAGCACCAGATCGTAGCCAGACTGAGCCAGTTCGATCGCAAAGGCTGCACCAATACCACTTGATGCCCCAGTAATTAGCGCCAGTGGCATAGTGTAATTAGTGTAATTTTTTTCTTGTTTAGATGATTAGGTTATTAGGTTAAAAGCCAAAACCAGGCTGATTAACACTGCCCAAACTAGCTAGTTAACTAACCTAGTAACCACCTTGCCTAACATTCATCATATTCTTCGAGGTCGAGCAAATGGTAATAACCTTCGATCAATTCCGATCGGGTAAAGGCTAGACTGCGCAGCAAGTGCCAATCCTTCAATCCTTCAAACGGATTGTCATAGTCATCTTTTTCCAGCCGCTCGGCCAGCTCCGCCACATCTTCGGGCGTTAGCTTTTCGATATCGACTTCGGTTACTTCTGATGCTTGTTTGGTGCTCATGGTGGTTACCCCAACTTAGCTACTGCATCGAACGGAGAGGGAGGGATTCGAACCCTCGGTACGCCTTACAGCGTACAACAGATTAGCAATCTACCGCTTTCGACCACTCAGCCACCTCTCCAGGCTGCGGACTACTTATCTTAACAGATTCTAGTTGATTGCAACTAGTCCCTGATTAATATTTTATGATTACTTAAGCTATTTTGGGAAGTGGTTTAATAGCTAAAGAACTAGCAAATTTGAGCGCTGCAAAAGTTTAAACAGGCAACGGCGATCTGATCCAGCCTAACTTTAAACAAATAGAGAGTTTCTCAGGTTTGCAAAGTGCTAATTTCTTATGCCGACATTTGGGCAGCATGAAGGTAATACTCAGTTTTTCATTACCAAATTCATTTTGTGTTTATGCCGCGCCTAATAAAAACAATCATGTCCGATCGCCCCACGCCTGCCCACAAACTCCAGCAAATTCAACAACAACTGGGGCAGCGCTTACAACGGTTAACCCTGCGATCGCATCAATCCCCCCCAGTTGTAATCGATCTTGCTAGTTATCAACCAGTTGAATTAACCAACGAGCAGGAGCATTACCTGATCCGGGTGTTGCGATTGAGCGCAGGGGATAAATTTGTGGCGATCGATGGTAGTGGCAGGTGGTGGCTCGCCCAAATTGAATTGAGTCAGGGCGAAAAAACAGCAGCGCGATTACTTGAATTAATCCTGACCGATCACACTAATCAAATAGAAATCATCCTGGCGGTGGCAATGCCCAAGGGCAATAGTTTTGAGGCGATCGTTAAACCTGCAGTTGAACTAGGGGTCGATCGGATTGTGCCCCTCTACAGCGATCGCACTGTGTTTAATGCCAACAAACCGATCGGTCAGCAAAAGCAACAACGCTGGCAGCGGATCGCCCAAGAAGCCACTGAGCAGTCTTTACAAACCAGGATTGCCCAAATTGAATTGCCGCAGAACTTCCAGGATTTTGCCCAGGGTATTAGCGATCGGCCTGAACCTAATCAAGCTCAGCAATTTAAATACATTTGCATAACTGATCACGCACCCCATTTATTATCAAGCTGGCAACAAGAATGGCGATCGCTAAGTCAATTCCTGATCTCAGATCAGCAAAGTAAGCAAAGTATTAATCTTGAGCAAAACGATCGAAATTTGCCGACAAACTCCACCGATCGGGAGCAACGGGATCAATTAATAACAACCGATCGCATTCAGCTAATTATTGCCACAGGGCCAGAAGGTGGCTGGACAAAAGCAGAAGAGGCGATCGCCAAAACCCAGGGTTTTCAAGCTGTTTCATTGGGAACCTCAATTTTGACCGCCACCACAGCACCAGTGGTAGCATTAGCAATAGTCAATGGGGTAATGCAAGCAGATGATTACAAATAGCCAAAACATCTATCAACAGGCAATCCGGCTGGGCACTTCCGGCAAAACACTGCAAAATATCACTTCTGCAGTGCAAAACGCAGTCCAAAAGTCCGGGATTCAAACCGGCATGTGTACTTTATTTCTGCGGCATTCCTCGGCCAGCTTGATCATTCAAGAAAACGCCGACCCTGACGTGCTTAAGGATCTAGAGCGATTCTTTGCCAAGCTAGTCCCAGAAAATGGCCGCGATTATATTCATGCCGATGAAGGCCCCGACGACATGCCAGCCCACATTCGCACCGTGCTAACCAGCACCTCAGAGAATATCCCGATCGCCCAGGGTAGGCTGGTACTCGGCACCTGGCAAGGGATTTACGTGTGGGAGCACCGCGATCGCGGCCGCACCAGGGAAGTGGTGGTGCATATTGCCGGGAATTAGTTTATTCCTGAGTTAATTACCGATCGCCATTCATAAGTAATTATTACTAGTTGATTTACGCTCTGGTCACGCAATTAGGCTATATTAGTCAAGACTTATGCATTTTCTGCATTTTCAGGCAACTCCAGGTTAGCAACGCAACTGCTAATCAAGCATTATCTAAGACTAAGACCAAGTGGCGCGGCGCAAGAAAAGAAAACTAATCAAGCGATCGAGACGTGTATCCCCCCGATTGACCAGGCGATTGACCTGGTTCTCGCTTGGTTGGCTGAAATGGATGCTGCCAGGTTTATTCGTCAAACGATGGCTGTTTATTAGTCTGGTAGGTATTCTGCTGGTGGTGCTGGGTTTGGCGATCACCGCGCGGCTGACCCCAGTCTTTTTTATTGTTAAGTTTATTAATGCGGCGATCGATACTTTGGCCAATGCGATCCCCCGCTATGTGAGTGGGCCATTGGCCTTATTAATTGGTATTTTTTTGCTGGCCTGGGGACAACGGCGCGTGTTGTCGTCGATCACGCGGGTGTTGATGCCGGATGGCGATGAAGAATTAGTCGATGTTTTAATTACCCACCATAAATTAAACAAAGGCCCCCGATTATTGACCGTGGGTGGTGGCACCGGCTTGTCTACGTTGCTGCGGGGCTTAAAAAAATATAGCGCCAACATTACCGCCGTGGTGACCGTGGCCGATGATGGTGGCTCGTCGGGGCGATTGCGGCGAGAGCATGGCGTTTTGCCACCGGGTGATATTCGTAATTGCCTGGCGGCGTTGTCCGATGAAGAAAAGTTGATGACGGAGCTGTTTCAATATCGCTTCGAGGTGGGCGAGGGCTTGTCGGGGCACAGCTTTGGCAATTTATTTTTAACCGCGATGAGCGACATCACTGGCGATCTGGACAAGGCGATCGCGGCTAGCTCCAAAGTCCTCGCGGTCAGAGGCAGAGTCTTGCCTGCCACGTTGGACAATGTGATGCTGTGGGCGGAGATGGAAGATGGTCGCCGGATCGAGGGCGAGTCGAATATTCCCGAAGCGGGTGGCACGATCGTGAAGGTGGGTTGTGTGCCAGAGAACCCGATCGCTTTGCCCCAGGTGATCGCAGACATTCAAAAGGCCGACTTTATTATCATTGGCCCTGGTAGCCTCTATACCAGTATTATTCCTAATTTGCTAGTGCCGGGGATTTTGGAGGCGATCGCAAACCGCCGTGCCCCCTGCGTGTATGTGTGTAATATCATGGCGCAACCGGGCGAAACTGATGGTTATACGGTGTCGGATCATGTGCGGGCGATCGATCGGGTGGCGCAAACCAGGCTGTTTGATGTGGTGCTGGCGCAGAAGAATCCACCTTCGGCCAAGGCGATCGAGAAGTATGCCGCCAGTGGGAGCAATTTCATCGAGGTCGATCGGGAAGAACTGGGGGCGCTGGGCTGTCCGCTGGTACTGGCCAACATCATGAAGGAGAACCGCGATGGCACGGTTAAGCACGACTCGGATAAGCTGGCGGGGGTGTTGATGCGGTGGTATAACCGCCAGTAGGCTTAATCTTTAGAACTTTGTTAACAATAATAATCCTAATTCTTGTTTTCAGGATATGGATCAATTCTCAAAGTCCCAGCCCTAACAACAGATACGTTAAGCCATCCCTTATTCCTAAGTTGCTTAATTGCCCTAGACACAGTAGATTTATGGAAATTCAGATCTTCGGATATACTCTTCAAGGTTAATTCCTCAATTGAAGAAGCCTGAAGATAAAAGTATACCCCCTGCTCAGCGCCTGTAAGCTCATGACAAGAACGTATTAATTCTTCTGTAGTAAGTTCGTAGTAGGTTTCGGCCATTTCAGGTATTCCAATGATCTATATCTATATTGAGCCTTATTGAGCCTTGATGTGAAATCATACTGCAATAAATACAGTTTTTACTTGATTACTTTAGACTACACAATCGATTGGTGATGGTTTAACTTTACTGATTGCTATTTGGAATTAAGGTAAGTAAACAAAAGAATATTCGCAAACCGTATTTAATATAATGAAGGAAACAAAGCATAAACGATCAACGTCAAGGGCGATCGAAGCATCAACGGGGTGGCCGCTGGCAAACTGGGTATCAGGCCAGACAGGTACAAACAGGTACAAAAAGCGATCGAAATATTAAGAAATAGTTGCTAAATTCACCAAAAGTAATCGTTGGGTTGCGTTATTTGACTTTTCTGCTACCCTGTGAACATAAAAATCCAACGTAAAGAAAGGCGATCTACGCCATTTCTACTACACCTCCCTCCCCACACCCGCATAGAAACACCTATCCGATCTTGTCCCGGCTCGATCGGCAGCGGCATATAAACAAAGCATAGCGATCGAATCATATTAGGTTTGGCAAGCGACAGTGCAACTTCCACCTCTTCCCGAAATCAACGACCCCAACGTTCAGGCACTTTCCCAGAAAAGTGATCAGGAACTGCTGACCTTGTTTCAGCGCCATCCCGAACGCGGCCAATATTTTGCGGCGATCTTTTGTCGCTATGGTCAGGTGATCTACACGCTGGTATCCACAGCTACCCGATCGCCCGTCCAATCCGACTATCTATTCGTCAAAACCTGGGAATACATTTTTAACGAAATGCGATCGCTCACCTTGCGATCGGCCACCAGTAAAATTTCCCTGCAAAGTTGGTTGATCAACGTCACCGCGATGATGATCAATCACGGTCAATTGCCCCCGGTCGAAGAAATCCAATATTCCCTCAGCGATACACCACCCGTGTTCTGGTGCTATCTCAATCAAGCCCTGGCTCAGTTGTCGGGGGATTTGCGCCTGGTGCTGCTGCTCTCCCAGACGTTTAAATGGAGCCCCACCCGGATCGCCGCCTACCTCCAAGCCGAGGGCGATAGCGTTTCCGCCGCTGATGTCCAAGATTTACTATCCCAGGCATATCAGGCGCTCGGATCGGCTCTGCCCGCCGACATTCAAGACATTTATCTAGCTCAGAATTTAATCACCGCTTGAGGTTCATTCCTATGCATACACTTAGTCCTGCGAGTCCTGCGAGTCCTGCCAAGTCGAATCAGCCAGAATCCAAAGCGATCGCCAAAGCTGAGCTATCGCAATCAGAAATGTTGCAATCGGCGCTGACTGGCCTGGATACCACGCTCGAAGATGAGCTAAGCCGCTATCATCACTGGCAGGACAACGGACAGAGTTTTTCCTACCTCAATGCCTATCAACCGCTCAAGCTTTCGATGAGTGAAGAAGTCCGCAATGCGATCGCCAGCGATCGGCCAATTACACCTGGTGTTGACAATCCTAAGGCCGCTGCACCTGTCGAGCCCAAGCTACCACCAAAACTAATGGTAGATGGTCATCATTTGCCCCTACCAATGGAGATGGCCGCATCTGCTGGAGCCAGCCACAGGATCGCGCAGAATAGTAATGGCAATCCTAGTATTCAAAGCAATCAACCACCCACCATGCCGATCATGCCTAACACGGTTGATCCAGAGGCCACTCAGATCGGTTCGAGGTTCTATGGTGATGATGACCAGGAAACAGTTGAGGTTAATCTCAATCCTAGCAACGCAAATGCTAATGGCAGCCTGCCGAATAGTAATTTGCCAAATAATAGCTTGATTGATGAGCAGTTGCTACAGGAAATTAATCAGGGCTACGACAATAACAATACTGCGCCCTACGCTCCAGAGGATGCACCTGTGCCACCGGTAGCCCCAGAAGAAGAGGAAGCACAGTTCACTATCACCAGCCCCCTGGGGATCGCGGCGATGTTCTTGCTATTGATGGCCAGTGCGGTGGTGGGCTATTTATTGGTCAGGCCATCGGATTTTGCCAACATGCTAAATCAACAGCAATCGCAGCGAGATTTGCAGCGCGAGGCTGATATTACGCTGCGGGCTGAGCATGACATCGATAGTTTGCTGGCCGACGAGGAAATCTTCCCCGATCTGCCCTATGCCACTTTGCCTGGGGATAATGGTATTCCTGGCCAAAGCCTGGATAAGTTTACGGCGATCTCACCGGATATCACCGAAAGCCTGAATGATCTGCCATCGGTTTCAGCGTTGCCACCGGAACTAGAACCAAGCCTGGATAGTCTTTCTAGTTTGCCTCCAGTAACCGATCTGCCCGATTACAATAGCTATAATCCACCGGCGGCAATTCCACCGCGCTATGATTCCTATGTGGAACCAGCGGTAAAAATTCGACCCCAGCAAAATTATTCCCGACCAGCACCAGTGGCCAAAAGAGCGCCCCAAGCGCCGCCTAAGCTTTCTACTCCACCGATTCAAAATATTGAGACCGCTACTAGTTCACCTAATTTTATTCCACCAAATTCTTCGCCAAGTCGCAGCAACAAACCGATCGCAATTCAGCCCTTACCAACCCAGAAGCCGAATAATGCCCCGGCTAATCAATCTAACAAGCCTGCCCAGCTAGAACATCGCGGCAGTGTTGTCTCGGCCACGATCGAAAAGAGTAATGAAGGGCGATATAGTCAGCAACTCAAAAATAGTCCGAATCGGGTTTCTAATCCCGCCCAGTCGCGCACGGTGTCTGAACCAGCGAATAATATTCCAGTGCAATATGCGCCATTACTATCGGCGGAATCAGCCAGGGCGAATAATCCCGCACCTGCGCCAGCGCCAACTAGGGCGATCGCTCCTCCTGCCCCTAGCACTTCCAGGCCAGTCAATAATCCTGTGCATAAGGTGGTGGTTGATCAAAGTTATGCCAATCAAACCCAACAGATTGATCAAAATGCCTATGTGCGGCCGAGTGATGGTAAGTTACAGGTAGGGGCATACAATGATGCTAGTGCTGCTCAGCAACGTATTGAAGAACTGCGTCGCCAGGGTATTCCGGCTCAGCTTGACTAGTGATTAGGTTTGCTCAGCTTAAATAATTAAATTTAATATGGCTTTGGTGATTGACGCGATCGTCTGTGGCGTAATTTCAGCTCTAACTTGGGCCGGTTTAGTGTGGATGTCTCCCGAGATGCCTGTAATTGGCTCATCTGGCTGGTTGCAGGGGATGGGGCTAGTTATGGGTGCCAATTTTTTGACCTGGTTGATTTTTGCCGGACTACGTCCGCATATTGCGATCTGGGCGATCGTATTTTTGGTCGCCAATATCCTAATCGGTTGGTTAGCGCTACCTTTATGTAAAAAAATCAATGTGCCGGGCTTGTGGGCGATCGTGATTCACCCTGGTTTAATCGCGGGGATGAATGTTCTGCTGGCGGGGGCTTTAGGTATAATCTAGGTATAGAGTCGGCATGTACATATAAGTGTATCTGGTAATGGATCTGGCCATAGGATCGAGACTGGCTCAATTGTGCTTTACTAAAACTAAAAATCCTTAATATAGCCATGCCAGTAATTTAAATGGGTAATTTAAATGGGGCTAGATTGTGCTGATCTAGCTCGCATTGATCTATAGCCATCTTAAATTATAATTATTTATGGTTGAGAACTATCTGGTAGTAGTCCGCTCAAAATATTAAATTCGTGCTTAGGCTAATTGGATTTAAGTTTTAATTCTAACTATCAACCAAGAATTATTTGCGTAATATGTCTGATAGATCTACAACTTTAAATATGTTAGTTTGAATTTGACCATATATTCAACCATATGTGCATGGGAATAGAGGTTACTTATGGGTGTTGTTATAAAGTTGTTATAAATATGTTGGTGCGATCTTGAGAAAGCCTGGTATTGCTAGCTTTCCAGAGAATTACTCCCAAGTCTAATTCAATGCCTATTTGCGACTCTTGAATAAAAGCTGGAGATTGGCACATGAAATACGGAAAAAATTTTCCATCCATGATTTTCATGATTTCAGAAGCTAATCAAGGAGCCAGTTTTCCCTACTATCAATCGACATGATGAAGAACAGTCACGCCACAATTTTGATCAGGCATGGCATCTTAATAGGTCTAAGAATAGTAAGCAATAGCCAATTAATTAGATTGTTTGACCATGAAAACTCTATTAAAGAAGATCGCGGTTTTTCTGCTGCCTCGGAATACCATTCTCCGCACTACTTTCAGCGATGGTACGATCGTTTGTGGTGAAAACAAGCCCGGATATGGCGGTCGTGGTGTATTTATTTTTGGTGAAGCCCAAGAACATGAGTTACGACTGTTGCCATCGCTCCTAAATAAGGGTGATGTGGTAGTTGATGTTGGTGCCAACATTGGTACTTACACGATGCGATCGGCCAAGATCGTAGGGCCAAGCGGTATGGTTATTGCCGTTGAGCCATTTCCACGCATGGCCGCTATGAATTTGAGTAATGCGCTCAGGAATAATTTTAATAACGTTCGCCTACGGGTCTGTTGTGTGGCAGACAGGGATGGCCATCAGGATTTTTGGATGAAAGCGAATAAGCCTAATTCCTTCACCTTGCTAGAAACACCTGGTTACAATTGCTTTAATTCCCGCGTGGAGAGGATTGATACGCTGTTTGAGGCAGAAGGGCTATCGAGATTAGATTTCATTAAAATTGATGCTGAAGGGGTGGAAAATGAAGTGCTGGCAGGTGCTAAGCATGTAATTGATAAATTCCGGCCGATGATTCTGCTCGAAGTAATTATCACTGAGAATCCTAATATTCCACCAGGCTATGTGGCACTCAGGTATCAAGACAGCCATAATTTGCTATTGGTGCACCAGGATTCACCCCGCTTAGATCAAATCAAGGCGATCGGCTTTACGGAACTTAGCCAACCGATCGCAGCCATGATCTAGGAGTCAACCATAAAAATTATGGTGGTTACTACTCCGATCGATTAAATACCTTGTCTAGATCGAGATCCATCATATTTAAATTGGTCGAATACTAAAGCAGGGATCATCTTCAAGCTTTATTTTGTTCATTAGCGCTTTTTTTTATTAAACCAATGTTGCGCAAAAGCTTTATTGATGTTTTTCTTCTACTACGATCACAGGTAAAGGGCTAATTTCCAGCACCGATTGCGAAACGGAGCCAATTAACACCTCCTCGATCGATCGGTGGCCGCGCTTGCCGATTATAATTTCAGTCGCACCCCAGGTTTGGGCGGTCTGGATAATTGCTTCTGGTACTGCCCCCGATGTGGTTATAAATCGATGACGAATATCGGCTAGGAGTCGCTTAGACTGTTCTGCTAGCCACTTAATTGCCTGTGGATCATCGAGCCGGATTACATGCAAGACCAGGATTTCAGCATCACTACGACGCGCCAATTCCGCCACCTTGGTCAAAACCTGGATCGCCAAGGCCGAAGTATCAATCGCGGCCAGCAAAACAACTGACCGATCGACCGTTACTTTGGTTGGGTCAACTTCCCCACGGGTCAACAATTTGGGCGCAAAGGTGGGAATCGCCCAGGCTCCCAGCGGCGCAGTAACCAGAATTGACAGGGCGGCGATCGCCAGAATGATCTCGCCACCAATAACACCGTGGGCTAAGGGTAATGCGCCGATCGCTGCCTGTACGGTGGCCTTAGCTGAATTACCTGGCAGCAAAAACAATCGCTCTGACCTGCTCCAATTACTACCCAATGTAGAAAAATACCAACCCAACGATCGCCCCACCAAAGTACCGATCGCCAATACCAACAACCCTGTGAACCAGATATCACTCAAGACATTGATTTGAATACTAGCGCCCAGCAAGACAAACAAGACAATTTGGGCGATCGTCCATAAACTATCAAACCCATGCCGTAGCCTTCTTGCCAATGGTGCATCCAACTCAATCAGAAAAAATCCAACCGCCATCACCGCCAAATAGCCAGAGAAAAATGGCATCGCTTCAGCCAACACCACCAGCAACAAGGCAAACCCAGCTACCACTAAAGCATCCTGGGTAGCATTATCAGTCCAGTTCTGCCTGGCCAATAACAACACTAAAATATGCGCGATCGCCCAGCCCAACAAGATGCCCAGCCCAATCTGGCCGATCACTTGAAATGGCAGCATTAGCCAGGGACTCAAACTAAGCCCACCCAGCCAAGTCATTTGGTTACCACCTGCTCCCGGTGCTAAGAATGATAACAACAGGCTGAACCCCAGTAGCATCAACACATCAGAAAGGGCGCTACCAGTTAGAATTGCATCTGGAATTCCCTTCTTAACGCCCCAACCCAGACTTTTGAGCCGCAGCATTGCTGGCACAATTACCGCTGGTGATTCCGCCCCCAGAATGCAGCCCAGCAGCAAGCCAGTTAAAAAATCCAATCCCAGTAGCCAGGTTGCAGTTATGGCGATCGCAACCACCTCACAGGCGGCAGGCAGGAATCCCAATCGCAATGCCACAGTCCCCTGCTGAGCTAGTTTTTCTCGATCCAATCCCAGACCAGCTTTCATTAAAATCACCATCACGGCGATCGTGCGCAGAGAGTCAGCGGCATCAAGCACTTCAGCACTGAGGCGATCGCCAACCTGGGGGCCTAATAAAATACCAACAAGCACCATTCCTACCAATGCTGGCACTTTGAGACGATGGGCAACCTGGCCGCCAAAGAAGCCTAGTAAAAGAATCCAAATAATGCTCTCTAACATTACACCCCACCATTGATTTGGTATTTTATTGCTTAGTTACCCATTTCATTACAAATATCTATACATTGCTCACCCCAGAAGATAAATTATGTCTCCTAACCTGAGATACCCGCTAGCAATTGCCCTCAGCTCAGCGCGATCGCTGTCTTTTTATGCATACCCATTGGGCTCTGGCTTACCCATTTCTTACCTTAGTTAGCGGGTGGTGAATATAGCGTGATTATCCATAACTACCAGCCCCCCAACCCAGGTGTGCTAAGTAGATTATTAATGGCAAAATAAATAGCAATATATTTATTGCTTTGGGATGTGAACAACCAAACTTTAAAAGTTTTTAGGAAAGAATTGCTTAATAATGTTAATAGTAAGTAATTAACGATCGCAGCAGAGTTAAAAAAGTTCGGATGCGTAAGGTTGCCATATTCACAGAAACATTCCTACCCAAAGTCGATGGGATTGTCACTCGCCTGAAACACACCGTCGAGAACCTGGTTAAGCTGGGGGACGAGGTGATGATATTCGCTCCAGATGGCGGTTTGACAGAATATTGCGGTGCCAAAATTTATGGTGTATCTGGGTTCCCGCTACCCATGTATCCTGAATTAAAGCTAGCTCTACCCCGCCCTTCGATCGGCTATGCGCTAGAACAGTTTCAACCGGATATTGTGCATTTAATCAATCCAGCAGTACTTGGCCTGGCGGGTCTGTTCTATGCCAAGTCGATGAAACTACCACTGATCGCCTCATATCATACTCATTTGCCCCAGTACCTTCAGCACTATGGTCTGGGCTTTTTAGAAAATGCGATGTGGGAGTTGATTAAAACTGCTCATAATAACGCCGAGCTAAACCTATGTACTTCTAATGCGATGGTGGAGCAACTCCGCGAGCATGGCGTAAAGGAAGTCGATCTGTGGCAGCGGGGTGTAGATACTGAACTATTTCACCCACAGTACAAACATGCCGAAATGCGATCGCGCCTGACTGAAGGTCATCCCGAAGCGACCCTATTGCTGTATGTGGGTAGGTTATCCGCCGAGAAAGGGATCGATGAAATTTTGCCCGTTTTGCAAGCGATCCCCAATAGCCGCTTAGCACTGGTGGGCGATGGCCCCTATCGCCAGGAATTAGAAAAAATCTTTGCTGGTACTAATACTAATTTTGTGGGCTATCTACAGGGCACTGATCTAGCTTCAGCATTTGCCTCCAGTGATGTGTTTTTATTCCCTTCCCGCACCGAAACATTGGGGTTGGTTTTGCTAGAAGCAATGGCGGCAGGTTGCCCAGTGGTGGCGGCGAATTCTGGTGGTATTCCCGATATTGTCACCAATGGCTTGAATGGTTATATGTTTGATCCGATCGCTGAGGATGGCTTACTCACCGCCACTCAACAGCTATTGGATTGTAGTCCGGCGATCGCCGATGACCTGAAGCATAATGCCCGCCTTGAAGCTGAAAAGTGGGGTTGGGAAGCGGCAACCAGCCAACTGCAAAATTATTATGACAAGGTGATTGAAGTTAGCAAGGCATCGATCGCGGTATAGGCTATTTAAAATTCAACGATCTTGAGTTCTTTACCTTCCAACCATAGGTGCGAGGCTGGCTCAAGATTCCTTGACTACCTCATAATGACCCGTAGAAAGATCTGAGGGTTAGGCGATCGCTTATGGCAAATTCGATTAAAAGCAGTCCATAAGAACGACTGCCAACATTATTGGTAATGCATTGCGATCATGTTCGAACTTTAGGATTTAATATTACTCACCAAGGAAAGTTTTACGGAAATGACGAATCTCCGCTTCCCGCTTTTGTAGTTGCGTTTTAACCGCACTGGTAATTTCTGCTTTGGTGAAGGGTTTCGTTAAATAATCCTCTGCTCCCAGGCTCATGCCGTGGCGTAGATCGCTTTTGGTGTCCTTAGCGGTTAGAAAAATAAATGGGGTTACTTCTGTCCCTGGGTTCTGTCGGATCGTTGACAGCACGTCATAACCATTAACCTTGGGCATCATCACATCACAAATAATCAAATCCGGTTGCTCTTGTTGAGCCATCTCCAAGCCGGTCATGCCATCATTGGCGATCAACACTACATATCCCTCCCCCTTGAAAATTGAAGAGACCAGAGTCAGGATCATTTTGTTGTCATCAATCACCAGAATTTTGGTGGTATTAGAACCAGTCACAAACTCGATCGCCCGATCCTGATCGGCAAAGATCGGGATGATCTTCTTCATGTTACTCAGATTCAAAATACTGGTAACCGCATCAGAAGGGTCAAAAATGCACATGTAACCGCCGCATTGGCGCGTATGCCTGAGGCTATTTAGGATTACGCTCAAACCAGAGCTATCAATATAAACAACCTGAGAACAATCAAACAACAAATTTACATATCCTTGCGCCAGGATATCTCTTAAAAGCTTAGTCGCATCGATCCCAAATCTATTACTAAGACGTTCTGGGAGTATGAATACAGCAGTATTTTCACTAATTCTTTCGGTTTGCACCTGACCATCCATTAAATTGCTTATCCCCCAATTTATGCACCAGGATTATCTCAATCACCAAACTTTATCGATTTACTGCCACAGCTTTGTATCAGTTTAGCTTTGATCGGGGTTGTATTACCAGATTTGGTCATAATATCTATGCTGCTTTTGCATTATCGTTCGATTGACCGATTGAATGAACCCGATCGTAAAGAAGGAAATCAAGCATCCAACATTATTGTTTCATCAAGATAGTTATGCTAAGTAGCTCTGTCTTAGACCACCTGTATATCGAGCAACCTATTCAGCCTGCTACTGCTCAATCCTAACTTGGCACTTGGCAGATTAGTAGGGATAGAATTAAGTAGGTGAGCCAATTAGGGCTTAATCAAACAGGAAATAAACAGTTACCAGTTTTGCAACGCACGCACCCGAGCTATTGGATTATTGCTATACCTGGTTAAATGGATTATAGAGCAAGAATTAACTAAGTTGAAGGCGAGGGATTGTAATCTAAACAAGTTATTGACTAGATTTAACTAAGATCCACTATCGATTCTGTGGATCAGGCTACATAATCAATCATCTATTGAGTGATTTAGTAACTAATCAAAATCCGATCGCGGTTACCATCCTGCCAGGGAATTGGTTGAAAGGGAGAGAAATTGCGGGTGGCGATCGCCGGTGGATTCCCCCACACCTGAGTTAAGGTTTGCAGCACCTGATCTTGAATTTGATGGAAAAAACGAACATCACCATTACCGCGATTGAGGATGGCAAACCAAACTGGGCCACGATCGCGGGTTTGAATTACGCCCGCCAATGCCGAGACATCAGACAAGGTGCCAGTTTTAACGATCGCCCCAGTGGGCAAATTGCGATCTTTGATTGTGCCGCAGTTGCAATCACTCATCGGGAACAGATCCGCGATCGTCAACCCCGATTCGATCGCCCGATTATGCACTGCAATCATCATTGCCACGGCCGCCCTGGCCGAAATTTGGTTTTGTTGCCCCAGCCCTGAACCATTAATTAAGCGAATTTCCGATCGGGGCACACCCGTTGCCTGCGAAGCTTTTTGGGAGACAGCTCCAGGTCCACCCACTGCCGCTGCCAGCATCTCGGCCATCGCATTATTACTATAAATATTCATCCGCTTGAGCAATTGCCATAGGGGCAAGGACTCATGTTGCACCAGTTGCACCGAAGAAAGCCGATCGGCAGCAGTCAGAGTATTCACGGGGCGGAGGTTACCTAAAATCTCAACCTGGGGTGCAGCGGTTCCCGGTGGCATTTGTCGCCATTGATAAAGCGCTTCATTTGTCCAGTTCTGGGAGTCCAGGCCGATCGCTAATAGTTGGGTCGCTTTCTGGCGATCGCTCTCAAAGTTCATATAAAACCGCCCCGCCACGATCAGATCGCCCTGCACCCGCTTGATCCCAATTTGATTGAGGGCATTACCCAAAGTTACCGCCTCTTCCCACACAAACAGCGGATCGCCATTCCCTTCTATGATCAGATCGCCCTGCAAGGTATCGCCCACGATCGTGCCATTGGTGCTGACATTGGTCATGAATTTGTGATTGGGATCCCAGGTGTGGAGCGCTGCCAGAGTAGTTGCCACCTTGGTGATCGAAGCAGCGGGTAGGGCTTGGGTCGATCGATGCTCACCTAGCAATACACCATCATTGGCCTGGAGCCAAACCCCCTGCCCGGTCGGGCTATAACCGGCATCCTGGAGACTGGCTAAATGTACCCGAATTGCTTTGGTTGCCTCGGCATCTTGAGTTTGATGCTGGGTTTGGGGTGGGTTGACTGCCAAAACTGGACGGGAGGCAGAACTAAGCAGCGATCGCGGCAACTGGGTCACGATCGGCGCGGCGGCAATCTGCCCAGAATATTGGATCGAGGCGGTGATGATGGCGGTGCTGACGAGGTTCCACATATTTATTAGCTACAAGGATCTTGGAGTGGGGGTAATAGCTTACAAGCGATCGACTCATTGAGCCTCATCATAACCGTAAAAACATGGGCGATAATTTATACAGGCTAATACGCCATATATTAAACCGTAGATTTAGCTGAGCTAGTCAGTCTTTAATGGCACTGATTATATAGCTTGTTTAATCAGGCTTAACTTTTTTAAACGGATACAACATCTGTCGCCAATAGCCCGACGGGATCGCCTCATCCACCCCATAGGTTTTCGGCATTTTTTGTTCAGGCAGATAGAAAGTGCCAAACATCAGATCGATAACTGGTAATCCCGCAAAATTCTTGTCCCTAGCCTGTGGGTCATTGCTGTGGTGCCAATGGTGATACTCAGGGGTGGCAATAATCCAGCGCAGGATCGGCAACCTCACCTTGATGTTGGCATGGTTAAAAATTGGCAAAAACGCGCCTACGATCAAATAAGCACCAAAGGTTTCCTTCGTGAACCCCAACCAGAACAGGGGCACTCCGGTCGCCAAATTCACCAAAATCATTTCCATGGGATGCAATCGCGCCGAAGCTAACCAATCGAGTTCGGTGCTGCTGTGGTGGATCGCATGGAATCGCCACAACCAGGGCAGAGTGTGGGCAGCACGATGGATGATATAGAAAATTAGTTGAGCCAGAAAAAAGGCTTCCAGGAATTGCAGCAAGGGCGGCTGCGATCGAATTGCGGTCTGTAATGTTGGATCGATCGATGCATGGAATAGGACATATAAAATCACGCCGATCGCAAACGTACCCACATTGATCGCCACATGATTAATAAAAAAGTGAGCCACGTCGGTAAGCCAATTTTTGCGAAAGCATTTTTGCTCCCTGCGTAGCGGGAATAGGCGCTCCAGAGTGCCAAACACCAGGAATAAGAGACAAAAGGCGATCGCTAATTTCATTACAGCTATGACCTAAAATTTCGATCGGGAATTAATGTCGGTATGCCGGATATGCAATAACAAAGGATGTAGCAAAAAAGATTAGATCCTAAAGCTATCCTCATCTAAAGACTCAAAGACAAATTCAATCCAAAAAATATCATCATACGATCGAGACTAATACTGACCTAACTTTTAGACTCCGCTCTCTATGACTAGGTTCATTAATGTCCCATTTACTTAGGTACGCTGCTCATTGGCAGGGCTGGGATTTAGCATAATAAAAACCACTTGCGGTTTGGTTATATCCCACTCACGCCGCAGCAAATAGCGATATTGCTTAGTTAGATCGATGATGGCGCTTCGCTTCACCCAAATTAAGCAGACAAATTCACAAACTTACTTTTTCTTTTTTTTCTTACCCATCGCCGCTTCCGCCTCAGCCTGGGCGATCTCAATATCCTGGATTGTTTGCCCGGTGGCAGTTAGAAACACATCATCCAAACTGGGACGCGATTGGGTCAGGCTGAACAAACTAATACCCTGGCGATCGCACACACTTTGCACCTTACTAATCGCATCGGGGTCGGGCGTAATTACTAAATTGAGGGCATTACCCTGGGTGGGATTGATCGAGCTACTGCGCACAAAGGGTAGATCTTTGAGCAGCTCCAGGGTTTGTTCCGCTTGCGATCGTTCGGTGAATTCCTGAATTTTAATTGTGAGCCGATCGCCACCTACTTCTGATTTGAGCTGGGTTGGCGTACCTTCGGCAATCACCTTGCCACGATCGATAATTGCCACCCGATCGGCCAGGGCATCAATTTCTTCCAGATAATGGCTGGTAATCAGGATCGTAATGCCATCAGCTTTGAGCTGGCGCAAAAAATCCCACACAATCAAGCGGGTTTGAATATCCAGGCCCACGGTTGGTTCATCCAAAACCAGGACTTGAGGCTGATGCAACAGGCCAGCGGCTAGATCGAGGCGTTTTTTGAGGCCACCGGAATAATTACCGGTTTTCTCGTTGGCATATTCACTGAGTTGAACCAGCGCCAGCACAGACTGCACCCGATCGCGGATTTGTTTGCGGGGAATATGATACAAGGCCGCTTGTAATTCTAATAATTCTTTGCCAGTGAGCACCTTATCAAGGGCAACTTCTTGTGCCACATACCCCAAACAGGTGCGGATCGCCCGGGCATCTGATTGACCACAGACCTTAACCACGCCGCGATCGGGTTTGGTGAGGGTGCAAATACAGCGAATTGTGGTGGTTTTCCCAGCACCATTTGGCCCCAATAATCCATAGATTTGACCTGGCTCGATCTGCAAGGAAAGGCCGTTTACCGCCTCACGATCGCCATAGCTTTTATGTAGATCCTGGACTAAAATTGCTGGCTCCATACCCTCAAAACCTGAATTGGCTTTATATTTTCCTACATTATGTATTCTACTCTTGTTTAACAAATTGTTACACAGACAAATGCTGTCACTCGGCATTTATGTGGGTAGACTAGCATCAATAATACTTAGGACACGCGACCAAACAGGACAAGTCTTAGGGGGACAAATTGATTAAACATACTCCTGGGCATACTTGCCGATAGGATTAATTTAATAATCGATTTTTAGTAATTGTGTTGCTCTTATCAGTATCAGTCAAATCAGTATCAATCAAATTGCCAGGATCTAGACTCAAATAATAATCCAGCAATTTAGCGCATGATCATCATTGAAGCGAAAGCTGCAGACTGCGTGAAGAAACTATGATTAAGGTTAACTTTCTTTAAAAACTGTGTAAGTTCAGTCTTAATCATTTATGCTGATGCTTAACAAACTAAAGCATTTAAAATGTTCTTAAATGCGCAATAAATTATTGCATCAACACTAATCAAGGTTGCTCAAATCATATAGCTTTAACGGTGATGGACATTTATCTATATGGGTTTCAAGCAAGTTGAGATTAGGTCAGTTTGGCAACGGGCTTAATGCATAAGGTAACGTCATAAGACTAGTTGAATCGGCTAAATTCAGCCTTCCCTGGGAACCAATCGGAGCTATGAACTAGATATTTAAGGCAGGCAACAAAATTGACAGGTAATTAGGGGACAGTAGCTTTGCTTTCTATTCAAGCAGTTACCTAGCTACTCAAATTATTTAAATTAATACTAGTAAATCCAGCGATCGGCCTGATTGAAATGGCCTTTAACTCAACTAACATAGTTTCAGAAGCTCCTGAACATTATGCTGTTTACACCGCAGATTACTAGGATTAAATCATCAGTCAATTTTTGATCGACTTTCAACAATCAAGGCTTATTGGTGATTTAGGGGGAGAATGTTTACGATTACACGCTCATTTGAAGGCATGATCCTGGAGCCGGAGCGGTCTTATTTACAAGATAATGATCTCCGTGAGCTAGAGCAATATGCCCATAGTTTTACCGATCGCCTAAAGGCCTATGAGCTAGTTCGTGATTATGCTGACGAAATTGTGCTGGATGCACTCAAGCGATTGGCTGCGGACTATCCAGAGCAAGCTAGAGCTAATAAGCAAGACAAGTGTCAATACGATATGACGATCGTTTTGCGCTATATGGCTCTATCGATGCTGCGTGAAGATGAACATTTCTTCCGCGACAAAATGATTGACTGGTTGGGAACGGTGATTACTTCAAGCCATGTTCGGGCTGAATGTGCGGATGGCTATACCAAATTGTATAAAGTAATTAGTAGCAGATTGCCTGCCAATCGGGCAGTAATGTTTAAGCCCTATATTGATATTGCGATCGCTACGTTCAAGGGTTCTTTGCAATAGAACCAATTGGAACCGGATCTTATTGGCTAAAAATCCTTATTTCACTGCTAGGCATTTGCTGAATCTAGATACCAGATAGGCAATATTAATCAGGCTTAGAGATTGAGGTTACATATTTCTAACTAGACACTTGCCCCAAGGAATCGAGTAGATTTACTAACTTGAGTGAGGAGGTAAGCAAGAAATTTTGACCTTAAAATGAAATATTAGCGATTTAATAGCCACTTTTCGAAATATATTCAAGGCTTTTTGTTTGATTTATTTTGGGCTTGCTCGATCTATCTTTGTTGCCTGTATCTGTGTCTGAGATTCATTGATTACTGCTAATAAAAATTTTCGGGGGATTTGATTATGTTTGCGATTACACGATCGGTTGAAGATAAGATTGCTGCACTGGAATGTGCCTATCTAAAGGATAGTGACTTGTTTAGTTTAGAGCAGTATGCTACTGGGTTCGCCGAGCGCCTAAAAACCTATGAGATGCTCCGTGATCATGCTGACCAGATTGCCAATGGTGCACTGGAGCTATTGGCAAGAGATTATCCTGCTCTGATGCAAAAACGGGGCGATCGCTGTAAGTATGATATACATGAAGTCCTGCGTTATATGGCTTCATCTATTCTGCGTAATGATGAGCATTATTTCCGTGACCAGATGGTTGACTGGTTGAACACAATTCTCGTTTCCTACCAGGTCACAACCGAATGCGCTGCCGCCTATTCCCATCTGTACGAAGTAATCAGTCAGGTGTTACCGGCTAAATGTGCCGCATTGGCCAAACCCTATACAGATATGGTGGTTGGCACTTTAAGAGGAGCCTATTAAGAATCCGATCGGCTCTTAAGCCAATTGGCTTAGTTTTTTAGTGGTACGCATCTATCTACCCGATCGTCACTTCTGGGGATGTGATTAGCACCATTCTGATACTTATTTATGAGTCTTAACTTACTTATGAATCCAATCATAACTGGATTTACAACCAGGAATTAGACGCAGACAGATTTGTAGCTAGGTAGAGATCGTTCATTTTAATTAAAAGTATGTAGACATATGTAGACATATACAGAGTTGATCTAAACGCAGCTAGCTACTGAAACATGAAACATCAAAAATATTGGCATTTTCTTGGAGACCTTAAGCCATGACTTTTACTAAAACCTCAATCGATCGCAAATCCACCAAAGCAGAGCGCGAAGCTGCACTCATCCAAGTCTACAGACAGGTTTTAGAGCGGCAGCCCTACGAGTTTGAAAGAAGATTACTTGTAAAACTTGAGAAAGATTTCTTAAAAGGTAAATTGGGAGTGCGTCACTTTATCCGTGAACTCGCAGCGTCTAGCGTTTACCTTGACAATTTCTATTTCAATACCTCAACCCCCAAATTCATTGAGTTCTGTTTCAAGCATTTTCTGGGTCGGGCTCCGGTTGACCATCAAGAGATGCAATCCTATGCAATTATCTTTGCCCAATCCGGCACCAATGGTGTAATTAGCGCCATCCTTGGTTCCGATGAATATGCTAAGGCCTTTGGTTGCTTTACTATTCCCCATCCCCGGCAGATGAATGTTTACCATTCGCCCCAGAATTTTATTGAATCAGGCATTCTAAACCATGAGCACACCTGCCAACGTGGCACAAAGGTGCCGACTATGTTCTGGCGTGAACTGGGACTAAATTGCGATGGTGGTACCTGCGTTCATCCAGAAGTAGATGGCAAATACCGGATGAAAGAAGAATTACTGGAAGCCTTGGATGCTAATTTAATTGATGACAAAATGATCGAAATGGTTCAGGCGCTGAAGCGTGAGGAAGAGGAGTTAGCCAGAAAGAAGCAGGAGCTAGCCAATCGGCAAAGTGAGATCGCTAAGCGCAGAGCTCTGAGCCAAGGCATGACCAAGAGGTAGTAATTGCAACAAATTGATAATCTACTCAGCAACTGATGATTGTGCAGGGGCGAATTTATGCCAGGTGCGATCGAGAATTACAATTAGGTTACGCCCCATTTAATCAATAGTCTGCAATAGAATAATCTGCAATAGATAGATTCAGACTTACTACTCTTTTATAAATCAAATCAAAACCGTGAGATATTTAAATCTCAACCGTGGGTATAAATTTATACTCGCGGTATTTTTTTGCTAATCGACACTGTGATTTATGTACAATATTAACATCATCTCGATCGGCGATTGCCATTTTTGCTAGACAAGGGCGATCGCTTTGAAGAGATCGAAGAATGTTGCCATTACTACAATGCAAGCCTACCAATGCAGAAATCCACCCGATCGCTCAGGGTTGCTCAGAACAATCAGCTATTGATCAATTATTGATCAATTTAAATCAAATTAAATCAAATCGATTTTTGCTGACCTAAACTAGCTAATCAATTAGCCTAACATCCAGCCCAATTTGCATGGTTGGTTAGCAGCGATAAAAATTAAAAATCCTCTAGTAATCCCAAAAATACTAAATACAGTGGTTTAATATGGATCATCCCCGATCTAACACGCTAGATAAGCATTGATGTCTTGATCATGGTGATCGCTTAACAGACTGATTGTCTGGGAAAGAGTTGGCGCGATCGCCCTTTAGCCTCTAGTAGTTTAATTGGTTTGTGTAGTTCAAGGTTTAGTACCATCCCCTAGTCCTATGTCATCTTTTGTTGGTTTGCATGTCCACACCGAATATAGCTTGCTTGATGGCGCTAGCCAGATTTCTAATCTGGTCGATAAGGTCAAAGAATTGGGCATGGATGCGGTTGCCCTCACCGATCATGGCGTGATGTATGGGGCGATCGAACTGATCAAAACCTGCGAAAAAAAAGGGATCAAGCCAATTATCGGTAATGAGATGTATATCCTCAATGGTGACTTTACCAAGCAGGAGAAAAAGCGCAAATATCACCAGGTGGTGCTAGCCAAGAATATGCAGGGCTATCGCAACCTGGTTAAGCTCACCTCGATTTCGCACTTAGATGGCTATCAGGGCAAGGGGATTTTTGCACGGCCATGCATTAATAAAGAGTATTTATTTAAATATAAAGAGGGGCTAATTGTCACTTCTGGCTGTCTGGCGGGGGAAGTACCGCAAGCAATCCTGCAAAAGCACCCGGATATTGCCCGTGATGTGGCGGCTTTATATAAAGAGCAGTTTGGTGAAGATTATTATTTGGAAATTCAGGATCATGGCTATCCCGAAGATCGAATTGTGAATGTAGAGATCGTTAAGATCGCCCGTGAATTGGGCATTAAAGTAGTTGCCACCAATGATGCACACTTTGTATCTTGTTATGACGTAGAAGCCCATGATGCATTGCTGTGTATTCAAACCGGCAAGCTGATCAGGGATGTCAATCGCCTCCGCTACAGCGGCACTGAATATGTTAAATCTGCCGAGGAAATGGCGCAATTATACCGCGATCACCTCGATGATGAAGTGATTGCCGAAGCGATCGCCAATACCCTGGAAGTGGCCGCCAAGGTGGAAGCCTATGACGTGATGAGTGAGCCCAAGGCCGCTAATTTTGATGTACCACCGGGATATACTGCCGATACCTATCTAGAGAAGGTGACCTGGGATGGTCTATGCGATCGGCGTGGCGTAACGTCGCCCGAAGAAGTTAGCAATGAAGATCGGGAGCGATTGTTGTATGAACTGGGAATCATGCAGCAAAAGGGCTTCGCCACCTACTTTTTAATTGTGTGGGACTACATTAAATATGCCAAGGAACAACAAATTCCGGTCGGCCCCGGTCGCGGTAGTGCGGCGGGCTCGCTGGTGGCCTATGCATTGGGAATCACGAATATCGATCCGATTCATCATGGCCTTCTATTTGAGCGATTCTTAAACCCAGAACGGAAATCAATGCCAGATATTGACACCGACTTCTGCATTGAGCACCGCGATCAAATGATTAAATATGTAACCGAGAAATATGGCGCGGATAAGGTGGCGCAAATCATTACCTTCAATCGCCTTACTTCTAAGGCAGTGCTAAAAGATGTGGGACGGGTGTTGGATATTTCCTATGGCGAAACTGATAAAATGGCGAAGATGATCCCGGTGGTGCGCGGTAAGCCAACCAAGCTGGGCGTGATGATTAGCGACGATACCCCCGCATCAGAGTTTAAGGAACGCTACGAAAAAGAAGATCATGTGTTTGGCTGGCTGGATATGGCGATGCGGATCGAAGGAGTAAACAAAAGCTCCGGCGTTCATGCTGCGGGCGTGGTGATCGCGCCGATGCCATTGGATCAGTTGGTGCCGCTGCAACGGAATAATGATGGCGCAATTACCACCCAATACCCAATGGAGGATCTTGAATCCCTGGGTATTCTTAAAATGGACTTTTTGGGCTTGCGTAACCTGACTACAATCCAGCGTACGGTTGATCTGGTGCGGGAATATAAGAAGCCAGATTTTAGCATTGAAGAAGCGGTTCCCGATGATGGCTCGGAAGAAGATAAAAGAACCTATGCGCTCTTGGCAAAAGGAACCTTGCAAGGGATCTTTCAGCTTGAATCGTCGGGGATGAAGCAGATCGTGCGCGATCTCAAACCCTCGGTGATCGATGATATTTCTTCGATCCTGGCGCTCTATCGCCCTGGCCCCCTTGATGCTGGCCTAATTCCTAAGTTCATCAATCGCAAGCATGGCCGCGAGCCGATCACTTACGAACATCCCTCCCTGGAGCCGATCCTCAAGTCTACCTACGGGGTGCTGTGCTACCAGGAACAAATCATGCGTATGGCTCAGGATCTAGCTGGTTATTCCCTCGGTGAAGCTGATCTGTTGCGACGGGCAATGGGGAAAAAGAAAGTATCGGAGATGGAGAAGCAGCGCGGTATTTTTATTGCTGGTGCGGAAGATCATGGCATTCCCAACCAGGTGGCAGTGAGCCTGTTTGACCAGATGGTGATGTTTGCGGAATATTGCTTTAACCTCAGTCATAGCATGGCCTATGGTTATGTGACCTATCAGACTGCTTATCTGAAGGCGAACTATCCAGTGGAATATATGTCAGCGTTGCTGTCTTCGGCCAGTGGCGATCAAGCCAAGGTGCAAAAGTATATTGCTTCTTGTTTGAGTATGGGCATTGAGATCTTGCCACCGAATATCAATCGCTCTGGTGTAGATTTTACCCCCAGTGGTCAACAGATTCTGTTTGGCTTGGCGGCGATTAAGAACCTTGGATCTGGGGCGATCGAGGCAATTTTGATCGCCAGGGACGAAGGTGGTGCATTTGAATCTCTGGCCGATCTCTGTAGCCGGGTTGATACCAGAGTTGTGAATAAAAAAGGCTTGGAAGCGCTGATCCAAACTGGGGCGTTGGATATTATCAATCCGAATCGGCGGCAGTTAATCAGCGATCTGGAACCAACTTTGGAATGGGCTTCAAAAAAAGCGAAGGAAAAAGCATCTGGGCAGGGCAATCTGTTTGATATGTTTGGTGGCGGCGATGATAGTAATGATGTATTGAGTTTTGCTGATGCACCAGTGGGTAAGCCTGTTGCTGAATATGAATCCCAGGAAAAGCTCAGCCTGGAAAAAGAACTACTGGGTTTTTATATCTCCGATCATCCGCTCAAGATCGTTAACTCGGCGGCGCGATTGATGGCACCAATGAATTTAGCCGACCTAGAAGAATCGCGCGAAGAATCTACGGTTACGGCGATCGTGCTGGTGCTAGACATCAAAAATGTGGTGACCAAGAAAGGTGATGCAATGGCGATCTTGCAGCTTGAGGATCTCACTGGTAGCTCGGAAGCGGTGGTATTCCCACGGGTTTACGAGAAGGTGAAGCAATATATCGAGAAAGACAATCGCTTACTGATTTGGGGCAAAGTCGATCGGCGTGACGAGCAAACTCAGTTGATTATTAACGACATGCAACCGATCGAATCGGTGCGATTGGTTAAAGTTTCGTTGAGTCCTGATCAAGTGACCAGTATGCAGGAATGGCATCAGTTGCGTGAGGTATTGAAAAGTAAAAGTGGCGAGCAGCCGAACAATGGCGGTGGCAATGGGAACGGCTATAGCAAGCGAAGATATCAACAAAGCCACAATGGCAGCACCAAGATCCCAGTGATCGCCACCGTAGATTCCTATCCAAATTTTGTGGTGCGAATGGGCAATCAGTTCTGGGTTGAGAATGATATTGATACAGTCGAAGCACTCAAAGCGGCGGGATTTGATGCTGCCTCCGATCATTTGATTACAAAATAACGAATAGCCGCAATCCCATCTCAAGTAGGAGCATTTGCCGTCTCTTGATGAATTTTGGCTAGTAAAGATGCTGCACCTAATTTGCCACCAGCAGCACCAGCTTGTAACTCCCTTTGCAATAATGTCAACATTGCTGGCATTGTTGCCCCGATCCAGACAATCTGAGTAAGTTCTGCCTCGATCGCCCAACCCGCTGAGATAATTGCATTGAGAACGATCGCTATGCCCCACCAACCAACTCGCGGCAATGGATAGCCCCACACCCAAGCCAGGATTAAGCAGCTATCGATCGCAGCACTAGCTAAAACATCTAGCTCAAAAGTAGGCAAGATGGCCAGGGTAATTACCTTGATCACAAATGAAATACTGGCCAAGGTGCGCGGGGTGGGTAAATCTTGGATGTGGCGATCGCTAAGGGTAATTTGAATTTCGCGCAGTTGCTGTAATACATTGATCGCCAGCAAAGCCCTGCCGGACTGATTCAACAAATCCAGCAGATGCTTTTTTAATGGTTCGATTTGGGGCATGGGCTGTTCATATTTTTCCACAATTTCAATTGCATCAACAGAATCAGCAGGATCAGTACCACCTGCATATTGAATTCTTACCCTCATTGGCATAGGCTCCGCTGCGGCCAGGATAATTTCCTCCGTGGCGATCCCCAGTTCCGAGGCCGCCCGCTGCAATGATGCCAAAATAGCTTGCTGATCAGCAGTGGCATATAAATCAACCTTATTAAATACCAATAGCAGGGGTTTGCCAGTTTGCTTGAGTAATTTCAAGGCTTCATACTCGGTGCGGTTGAGATCTCCAGCCACCACAAACAAAATTAGATCGGCTTGTTTGGCAGCAGCGATCGCCATTTCTGCCCTGGCTTCACCATCGATCTCATCTAATCCAGGCGTATCGACTAGTTTTAGCCTGGCCTTATGGGAATATTGAACTATATAGCTGCGATCGCTTTGTATTATCGCTGGCTCCGTTGGCTTCTCACCTTGGCTGGTAGATGGGGCTGCTGGTGCGAAGTTGTTTGCTAATTTAGCTGAGCTATCAATATCTAAGCTATTAATATCTGGGACATTACTATCTGGGACATTACTATCTGGGACATTACTATCTGGGACATTACTTATCGGTTCAATCGCGGCCTTGCCAATATCTGCCCAGCTCTCAGTGGCGATCGCCTGAGTAGTGCCGTGGGTCGCCCCAGTTGCGCCAATTTTCTTGCCTGCCAACGCATTGAGCAAAGCAGTCTTGCCCCGTGATACCAGCCCAAAAGCCGCGATCTCAATGGTACGGGTTTTCAGCTTTGCTTGGAGCGACTTCAGCCGGGTTATTTCTAGCTCCGTCAATTTTCCGGCAGTTTGGGCTAAATATTGCTCCAGGCGATCGCTGGCTAATTCAACATAATCCAAGTAATCCAAGGGTTTTAATCATAGAGTGGCTTAATTAGCCTACTACTTTGTCAAGGTAGTTGTGATCAATAGCGGCGATCGCTGTTTGGCTGGATGCCAGATCACCTCAGGTAATTGTAAATAGTTAAGTATCCGGCATGGCTGTTTCCATCTCGATCGCTGGTTCTTCAAGCTCATCCTCGCTCAGCGATTGCGAAGTCACTTTTTTTATGCCAAGTCTTCCTTGATCTCCAAAAACTCACGGGCTAAGTCGGTTAGCTCCACATAATCATTCAAATTGATCCTCGATTGCCATAATCGCTTCATTATTCACTGCTTTTGGCCAAACCATAACATCCAGTCCATAAAAATCATTTTGACCAAAGTCATGAAATACCCTCCATCTAACCGCAAATAGCCCCGATGCCATTGTTAACCGATCTAGACAAGAAGGCATATGAATGCAAGAATCGGGCAAAATGTTGCGATCGCTGGGCTGAAATAGTTGAAATATCTTGGTATAGCTATTTGCCGCAGGGTTGCAAACATCACACATTAAACTAGGGCTGGATTTCTATGGGTTTGTATTTATATGCAATGCTACCAGAGGGTAAATTAGCTACCCTGACGATCGAGGGGATGGATAAACAGCCAGTGCAGTTATATTCAATCGCCCCATTTACGATCGCCTATAGCGAAACTGAGCGTGAGCGGTTTTTAGCCAGCAGGGCGCATTTACTTACCCATGAACGGGTAATTGAAGCGGTAATGCAAGCAGTAGATGTGCATGAAGCAGTGCCGCTCCCATTACAGTTCGGTATGGTAGTAGAAGATTGGCAGCAGGTTAGGACGGATTTGATCACAGGACATGAAAAAGATCTGCTGGGTTTAATTGCCAATCTAACCGGTAGGCGAGAAGTGGGGATCAAGATTTTCTGGGACCCAACCCTAGAACTAAATATGGCACTAGAAGAGAACTTAGAGCTAAAGGCAAAGCGCGATTCTCTGGCGGAAAAGATTTTGAGTATGGATGATGCGATTGCAATTGGCCAGGAACTAGAAGCGGCCTTAGAGCAGCGCCAGGCAGATATTATGGATGCCTTTAAAGATAAATTGCAACCGTTAAGCCATGAATATGTCGAGAATGAGCTAATGACCGATAATATGCTCTATAACGCAGCATTTTTGATCGATTGGGACAAAGAACCAGAATTTGCTGACCTGGTCGAGACATTAGATCAACAATTTGGCGATCGCCTCCGCATCCGCTATAACGATTTCACCGCACCGTTTAATTTTGTCAAATTAGATTAGGGGCAGGTCTAGCTTAACTTTCCGGCTCACTATCGATCTCAACTTCTAAAGTCTCTTCATCAATCCGCACATACAGCACATTTGGTTGACAGCAAACCTGACAATCTTCCACATATTTTTGCTGCGATCCAGCCGATAGATCGACAAAAGTTAAGATCGGTTCTCCGCAATAGGCACAGGTGTATTCAACTGAATTTTGCATTTGGGATTTAGATTCAGCAATATTTAGAATTTAGCAACATGGCTATGCTAGCAGCTTGGCGATCGCTCTTAACTTCTAGCATCTCTTTATCAATCCGTAGATGTAACACATTCGGTTAGTAGTAAACCATTACTAGGCGGCAATTACCTTAGCGATAGTTAATGGACAGCGGATTTGAGCCGCCCCATATAATCTTAATTCCGTTACGGCCACTGCTACTTAATACCCTAAATCACGAACCACACAGAGCAGTCATGAATCATTCAAGCAATTGCCTGGGTGATATTTATCACTTCTCCGTTCTGATCTGGATCAAATATAATCATTCACTACATCACCGCACATCATCCGCAAGATCACCCACCCAGCAAGGATCGCATCACCCCATCAGCTCATCCAACCGGGTAAAGTAGATTCAGTCGAAAGAGCGATTTTGACTGCTCACAGATTGCAGAGAGTTTAAACCATGACAACAAAAAGACAAAACCAAATCAACCAACCAATCGATCGGATTAATGATTTTGGCGATTGGAATGAAGTTCGCACCAGCCGCACTAAACTTTATGCCCGTTGGGTAAAAGTGGATGGCAAACTGATGTGCGAATGGATTTCTGAATAGGAACTAATTATTCCTATCGATCGCAACATTGATTATATCGATGGTGTAATTGCAGAGAGTTTGAACCCTATGTTCAAAATCAAACCAGGATCAGTCTAAATCCACTCGATCGTACTGACAACCCTGAT